>JANXOF010000092.1 GCA_025353725.1 Polyangiaceae bacterium
CGCCTAACGATCGTGTCCGCGTCGACGCCATCCGCGAGCTCCTCGACCCGCTTCGCCCACCACTCCGCCGCATGCTTTTTCATCGGCTCACTTCACCATCGCGCGACGAATCGCGCACGGCGTCGACTTCCGGACGGTTACGCTGTCGTGGCCCACATTCGTGCGAAAGATGTGTCGCGGGTGGCCCGGTGGGGGCGGCCCGTTCAGAGCGTGAAGAGGGTGGCGCCCTTAAGAATGAACTGCAACGCGTGCGACGAGACGGAACGTCGATGCCACACGCCTGAGGAGCTTCGCGACATCGAGGCCTGACATCGCGAGCCACGTGATCCCGCTATTCGGGCTCGGAGGTCTTCACGCTTTTTGGCGAATGGTCCTTCGAGGGGCAATTCCCATGCGCATGACGACCGCCTTTGCTTCGCGTTCGAGCAGCGGGTGGATACGCTTTTGCCCGAGGAACATGCCGAGAAGCTGCGGGTTGATGTCCGCAAGCTTCTTCACCGCTCGTGCGATACCTTTCGTGTCGTTGACCGCCGCGTAGGCAAACGCGCGCGAACGCCATAGCTGAGCACGAAGCTCCCCCATGTCGTCAGCCTCAGGGTTGAAGAGCTCGATCGTATCGACCGCGCGGCGCCCTGCTCCGGTGCGCGCCCAGGCTTCGCTCGCCACCGCGGCGAACATCACTCGCGTGCTCGCATCTTGCTGCTTGCCGAGGTCTAGCTTGTCGGCCAGTGCGCGGGCCTCCTGAGTCTCGCCGAGCGTCAGGTGGATCATCGCTCGCATCGCGCGCACCTGCCCCGCGATGGGGCCAAGCTCTTTGTCGAGGTTGACCGCTTCGAGCGTCGCAAGCGCTGCCCGCGGGTTGTCTTGCATTTGAAGCTGCGCTTTGGCGATGACCGCTTGAGTGTCGCCCTTCTTGAACTCGCTATCGATACGCGCGAGGGCGACCTTGCGCCCCTCCTCGCTGCCCGCGGACTTGAGAATGGCCCCGAGCGCCTGCGTCTTCTTTACATACCGTTTGAGCCAAAGGACGGCGATGATTCCCGCCACGGTCAACGAACCCGCGGCCAAAAAACCCGCCCAGTGACCGACAATGAGGGCGACCACCCAAACCACGCCGACCACCGCGCCGCCGCGTAGGTACACCTTGGACAGGTCGACCGGCGGGCGATCGGGGGCCTCGCGTGTCGACAGGTCGCGAAGCTCCTGCTGAGCCTCGGCATTTGACTTCTTTTTCTTGGCTGGAACTCGATCGTTGAGCGACGGCGCGGGTGGCCGCGACCGCGTAAGCGCCGCACCACCGATCTTCGCGGGCTCAGCGTCGCGGGCGTTTGTGCTTCGGAGCGGTGAAGTCTCGAGGTCGTTCGTGGACACGGCGTGCTCCTACCGCGTGTCGAGCCCACGCGCAAATGGCCTCGAAAAGCCTGGCGTCGAGCTACGCGGTATCGCTCGGTGGCGGGGGAAGACTCCCCACCAGTTCGTGCGACATTTCCGGATCAGCCGCCTGAATGCGGCTCCGAACGTGCGTAAACACGCTCTGCGCAATCGACATCGACGGCACCGCGAGAAGCGCCCCGACGGTATGAAAAAAGTGCTCGCCGACCAGGAGCGAAAAAACAACGAGCACCGGGTGGAGCTTGGCCGCGTCTCCCATAATTTTTGGATTCAGGAGGTTTGCCTCGAGCTGGTGGATGCCGAGAATCCACCCGAGCGCAAACACGGCGGTCCCGACCGATTGCGTCAATCCGAGCGCGACGGCCGGGATGGCGCTCACAATCGACCCGAAGATCGGAATCAAACTAAACACGGTCGCGAGAAGCGCGAGGACAGGCCAGTACTTGAGGCCTATCAGCCCAAAACCGACCGCCGAAAGAACGCCGTTGACGAGGCAAATGATCAACTGCCCCCGCACGACCCCTGAAAGGCCGCGGTCGATACGCGCGAGCAACTCGTAAAGCGACGCGCGATCGCTCGGGCGTGCCAGAGAAACGAAGAACCCGACGATGCGCTCGCGTGTCAGCATCATGTAGGCCGCGAGCATGAGCGTAAGTCCGAAGACAAAGAAAAACCGACTCACCCCTGCGAGAATGTCTCGACCCACTTTCACGATCTCGAGCGCGTTGTGCTGCGCATAGAGCAAGCTTTTGCCCGCGAAGTCGGCGACCATTTTATCGAGGTCGAACGCCGCTTCACGGCTTTCGCGCAGCGGCTCGATGACGTAGCCGCCTCCCTTTGAAGGCGTGACTGCGAGCGGCCCCATGAGCTCGATGCCGAACGACCCGTCCGAGCGCGGTCGCGCGACGACCGTGCCTGCGGGTTCGCCTTCGTCCCCCGAAGGCCTATCGTGTTCGCGGCCCACGCGTGGTTCCGGCGCCGTCTCAGCGAGCTTTGCCTCCGGGCCAAAGCCCGCGTTTCGAAGGCGCTGCTGCACGGCTGGCACCCACTGCGTGCGCACGGCTTGCGCGAGTGCGGGGAGCTCGCGCCGCAAGTTGGCGAGTTCCTGACCGACGCGCGGCGCCGCGAAACGCAGAAAAACGCCCATCGCACCGAGCACGACCACGTAGACGAGCACCACGGCGAGCGCTCGGGAGACGCGACGCGCCTCAACCCACGCGACGAGCGGCGTGAGCACGTAGGCAATGACGAGCGCTAAGACGAACGGCAGGAGCACCGCGCGCGACACCACGATCACCGCGAGCGCGAGCCCCGAGCTCGCAAGCAAAAACCGCGTGTGTCGCTGCCGCGCCTCTTTCGCGCGACCCGTGTCGACAGGGTCGAAGGTCATGAGCGCTGCACGCAAAGAGAAAACGCAGGGCGAAACGTCCGCATGATCCACCCGACGTTAGCAGCGAATGCCTCCGCCGCGCGTCTGCGCGACGCTCACGAAAATCACAAACCGAAGCCCGGACCGGAGTGGCTCCATGCAGCGGCACCTCGGACCGTCAAGCCACGTCGTCACGTCGTCTCAGGACCCACAAAACGACGGCGGCGGCGCTCTCTTTCGAGGGCGACCGCCGACGGCGCAATGCAGGGCTCGGGCTAGAGGCTAGCCATGGCTCTGTTCAGGTGGCGAAGAGAGCCTCAGGCGTCTCCGCCCGCTTCAATCGTCGCTTCAGCTTCGGCGACGGGGGCCTCAGCCTTTTCAGCCTTCGCCTCGTCTTTGGCGGCCTTTTTGCTCTTCGCGATGAGCTTCTCGCCAAGCTTTTGCTTGATGAGTTCGCCGATCGACGTCGCTTTACCGGCGCCTTCGTCTCCGCCCACGGACTTACCCTTGGGGGCAACGCTGGTGCGCTTCTCGGCCTTTGGTGCGGTGTTTGCTTCGCCGATGCGCATCGACAGCGTGAGGCGCCTGTCTTGCGAGTCGATGTTGGCGATTTCCGCTTTGATCTCGTCGCCGATCTCGAAGGCTTTCGGCTCACCAGCCTCGTCCTTCTTCTCGACAAGCTCGTTCGAGGAGATCTGCCCCTCGACACCATCGCGGATGCGAACGAACACGCCGTAGTCGACGATCGAAACCACCTTGGTGTCGACAATCTTACCGGGCGGGAACTCGTTGAAGATGCTCGGCCACGGGTCGTCGAAGAGCTGCTTGATCCCTAGGGAAACCTTCTTCTCGTCGTGGTTGATCGAGAGAATGATGGCCTCGACGTCGTCGCCCTTGTGATGGAGGTCGGCGGGGTTGTTGACCTTCGCCGTCCACGACAAGTCGCTCTTGTGAACCATGCCGTCGACACCTTCCTCGATGCCGATGAAGACGCCGTAGTCGGTGATGCTGCGGACCTTGCCGCCGATCTTGTCACCGGGCGAGTACTTCTCGGTGAAGAGTGTCCAAGGATCGGGCTCGAGCTGCTTGAGACCGAGCGAAATGCGCTTGGCTTTCGCGTCGACTTCGAGAACCTGACAATCGATCTCTTGACCGACCTCGAGGAGTTTGGACGGGTGCTTGACCTTCTTCGTCCAGCTCATCTCGCTGACGTGAATGAGGCCTTCGACGCCCGGCTCCAACTCGACGAACGCGCCGTAGTCGGTGATCGACATGACCTTGCCGTGCACCTTTTTGGCCGGCGGGAACGCCTCTTCGGCGTGACTCCAGGGATCTTCCTGGGTCTGCTTCAAGCCGAGGCTGACGCGCTCGGTTTCGGGGTTGTACTTGAGGACCTTGACGGTCACCTCGTCGCCCACCTTGAAGAGTTCTTCGGGGTGGTTGACGCGGCCCCAAGACATGTCCGTGATGTGGAGCAGGCCGTCGATGCCGCCGAGGTCCACGAACGCACCGTACTCGGTGATGTTCTTGATGACGCCGCGCACAATCTTGCCCTCTTCGAGGGTTTCGAGGGTCTTGGTCTTCTGCTCGTCGCGCTCTTTCTCGAGGAGCACGCGGCGCGACAGAACGATATTCCCGCGCTTCTTGTTGAACTTGATGACCTTGAAGGCGTAGGTCTGGCCGATCAACTTGTCCAAGTTGCGGATCGGTCGAAGGTCGACCTGCGACCCGGGCAAGAACGCCTTCACGCCACCCTTGATGGTGACCGACAGTCCGCCCTTCACGCGCTGAGAGATGGTGCCTTCGATGAGCTCGTCGCGTTCGCACGCGCCCGAGATGTCATCCCAGACCTTCATCTTGTCCGCTTTCTCCTTAGAAAGCGTGACCAAGCCGTCGTCGTTTTCGCGGCTCTCGATGTAAACGTCGATCTCGTCGCCCGCCTTGACGGTGACTTGGCCGGCCGCATCGTGGAACTCGCTGAGGGAGATCATCCCCTCGCTCTTGCCGCCGATATCGATGATCACGTTGTCGCGGAGTACGACCACGACGATGCCCTTGACGATTTCTCCCTCTTTGCCGAACTCTCCACGACCTGGGTCGGAGATGCTCGCCTCGAAAAGGGCCGCGAAGGAATCCATTCCTCCGGCGTCTTGGTCAGAATGCGTAGTTACGGTTTCAGTCGCCATGTTTCAGTAAATCAGCCTCGTTTCGCCCTCGCTCTTGTTGAAGCGTGGGCGCCTTTCTCCCCTTTTTTAGGGGAGTGAACGGCTTAGCTCATGGCCGAAAGCCTGTCAAAGCCCGAAAAGCGCCTTAGGTGACTGGTTGGGCTTGGCCGAGCGCCGTGAGATCCTCTTGACCGTGTGTGCGGTAGAGGCCGATACTCGCGCCGACCGATGTCGAGGCGATGCTGCTGTCCGGGTACCTCCGCCGGAGCTTCTCATTCAGACATGCCATGCGCAGAGACACTCTTGACCGTCGCAACACGCGCTTCAAGAGCGATTCAGTCCGCAGCGTGATACGCCGAGCGGGTTGCCGTCGGCGACTCCTCTTAGAATCTTTTAGCGTATGGCGAAGTCGCGGGGCACGCGGCGATCACGGAATACCGCGATGGATGCGATGGACGCGATGGACGCGATGGACGCGATGGACGGAGCAAGCATGAAGAACTGTCAAAACCGAGTCTTTCGCGTCCGTTCTCTCGCAAGGCTGGGGGTAACTTTGACCCTCGTCGCGTTCGGGGCAACGGGCTGCGACCGATGTTCGCGGAAGGAGCCGGCCATCGCTCCGAACGCCGAGGGCACCTCGAGCGCGAGCGCACCGATCGTCATGATGACCGAGGCAGGCGCCGTCACGTCGCAGGCGTTCATCACCGAAGCGCTCGCCAACAAGGTCGCGGGACCGACGCCCAGCGGCGGAAAGATATCGGGCGCCACCACGCCGATGGCTGTAGAGTGCAAGAGCCCAGGACAGCAAGTTAGTCCGACGATCTTTGGCATTGCTTGGGCAGATACCGATAAAGACATTGGCGCGACCGCTCATCGATGGGGCGGTAACACGACCTCGCGTTACAACCCCAAACTCGCCACGTGGAACACGGGACTCGACTGGTTCTGGCAGAATCTGAAAATCGATTCCCACGAGGTTTTTCTCACCAAAGCCGCTGAAAAAGGCGGGCTTGCCGCAATTACGGTTCCGATGATGGGGTGGGTCGCGAAGGACTCGACGAGCGCGTCGTTTCCCGTCTCCGTGTTCGGGCCTCAGAGCAAAACGGACCCCGATCACCCGAGCTTTGGCAATGGTCTAAAGCCTGACGGTACGTCGCTCGTGCCCCCCGGCGACCCCACGCGCACAAGCGTAAAGATAACGCCGGAGGACGTCGCACGGTTTGTCACGGACGTCCGCACGTTTGAAAAGAAGCTCGGCAAAAAAGTCGTCTTCGAGTGGATTCTCGACAACGAGCCGGGGCTGTGGAGTTCGACACATCGCGACGTTCACCCCGACCCCTTGTCGTACGACGAGCTTCTCGAGAAGACGATCGCGTTCGGTACGGCCATACGAAAGGCGGACCCCACGGCGCTCATTGCGGGTCCGACGTCGTACGGGTGGTGGGAGTACTTTTACAGCGCGAAAGACCACGCCGCGGGCCTACGAAACAAGCCTGACCGCAAGGCCCATGGGGATGTGCCTCTCCTCGCGTGGTATTTGCAAAAACTTGCCGAGCACGAGAAGAAAACCGGCGTTCGTATCCTCGACGTCCTCGACGTGCACGTCTACCCGCAGGCCGACAAAGTCCAGCAGCCGGACGGCGCTGACAGCGCGGGCGGCGGCGAGACGGACCGAAAAACGAACGACCTGCGGTTCCGAACGACGCGCTCACTCTGGGACCGCGACTATGTCGACGAGTCGTGGATCAAAGAGGCCGTGTACCTCCTCCCGCGCATGAAGGCGCTGATTGCCCAAAACTATCCCGGGCGCGCGTTGCAGATCGGTGAATACAACTTCGGGGCCGAGGGTCACCCCGCGGGCGGCGTCGCACTTGCTGAAGTTCTTGGGCGCTTCGCGCTCAACGGCGTGAGTCACGCGTTCTATTGGACGTACCCGCAAAAGCCGAAGCCCGCCTATTGGGCCTTTCGGGCCTATCGAAACTACGACGGAAGCGGCGGTCACTTCCAAGAGCAAATCGTCCCTTCGAGCGCCCCAAGCGGTATCTCGCTGTACGCGTCCAAGGACGCGATGGGAAAGAAGTGGGTCCTCATCGCCCTGAACTTCAGCGCAGACAGGCCTCACGACGCGAGCATCGAGCTCAAAGGCTGCGCCGCTCCCGGCGCCCTCAAATCGTACGTCTACGCGGGCGGCAACCAGGGTTTCGTGGCCGGCGACGCACGACTCGAAGGCAACATGCTGAAGGCGAAACTCGCGCCTTACTCGATTACGGTTCTGGAGTTAGCGACGCCGTAACGCCTTAAAAGCGCGCGTGACGCGGTTCCCAGGTGAGGCCAGCGAAGACGGTCGCCTGGGTGAGCGTATTGAAGCGAATCGCGTTGTCGAACGTTTGGAAGCCGTAGCGGACCCCTCCGTCCGCAGAGAACGTCTCGGCAAACGCGTAGCGAACGCCAGCCTCGGCTTGGAGAATTTGATAACGAGCCACGGAGCGCGGCGTGTTGAACACGCGAGCGTTTGAGAATTGAAGGCGTAAAAGCACACGGTCCATCGTGTAGTTCAGCGCTGCAATGCCGACGGCACGCTGCTCGAGCTCACCCGAGAAGAGGTCAATCCAAGGAGCCGTCTTTGCGATGAGCCCCAATTGAACTCTGTGCCCATGACCGTCCGCACCGGCTTGGGCTGCGGCGCCAGGCGGTAGCCGGAAGAACGGATAGCTGTCGTAAAGCAGCCCCACAGAGGCCATAGAGAACAACGAAAAGCCGCTGATGCTATCGCCACCGACAGACCCGCCGCCAACCACCTCCGTCGATAGGTGCCTGCTGTACCAGTGCCGCCACGATTGCGTGCCCTCGGCGCGGTAAATGACGGCACCCTGGCGGTCGCCCTCGAAGCGCGTGGTGATACGACCTGCGCCTACGGTGGTGGTGAGTCTATCGTCGCGGGTTGCGGCGACCTCGAGGGTCAGGCTTGCACTTGGACCGGCAGATAGCGCGAGTGCTCCGCGAGACTTGCTGTCGGCACCGCCGAAGGCATTGTAAAATACGCCGGGCGTGAGGGACACGCGGCGCGTAAGGCGAATCGGGGCGAAAAACTGCGTCTGAAGGAAGAGGAGCGTAAACCGCGCGGCGATCGTCGACGGGATGATCGGCGTCGGATCGGGCGGTGCTCCCTCCCCTCCCCAGGGCGCTTGGACAAGAAGTGCCGTCGTCGTGATCGGGCCGTAAGCGCCGAATTGATAGAGCGAGATTCGATACCGAGGCCGCACCATCTCGACGCCGAATCCCGCGTTGTGGAGCGCAGAAGTCGGTGTGTCGTTCGGGTCGCTTGTGTTGAGCGTCGCGGGATTGATGACGCGTTCGTCAATCGAGGGACGGCTGAACGTCCGCGTGTAGATAAAACGCGGGTTGTAGGAAAGGACAAAGTGGTCCTGCCCGCCTCTCCAAATCAGGTCGTAGCGCAGGCGCGGATTGAGCTCCGATTCAGCCGCGGACACGTCATTGCTCGTACGAATGCGCTCCTCAGCGCGAACCGCCACGTGCGCTTGCTGCGCGATTTCCATAGGGACTGGGAAAAACGGAAACATAGCGAGCGCTCCACCATACCCGACTCGACACACACGCGTCGACTGCCGCGTGGATACGTACACTTGAGCGTTTTGACGGCGAAAATCAAAAATCTAGGTCGCGGAACGTCACGTCTGGAAGGTCCTCGAGCAAGCGCGCCGGCACAGCCACGCGCGCGACGATCGATGAGCCGTCAACTCGAATCACAGCTGATTTAAGCCACGCGCTAGACAAGGCGCCCTCGGTCGGGTCCGCCTGCGCGTATTCTTCGACAATACGCAACACCTGCATGTGTGCCCACGCGCTCGCGTCATTGTCCTCGTACTGCAGCTGGATGACCACACCGGCTTTGCCCGGCATGAGCCTGACGGTCAACGCGTCGAGTTTTGTGGTGAGCGGCCCGAAGATTCGGTTCGTTCCCACGACCTTCCGAATGACAGACGAGCGCGCGTCGACCCGCATGGACGCGAGCGCTTGCCTATCGGTGTCGCGGGTGACACCGAGAACGCGCCCAGAAGGCGACGCGAATCGCTGACGCGCCCGGGCGCGTGCCGCGCCGAGGGCTGCGACCCACGTGCGGTCGGGCAGGAGAAATAGACCTCCCGAGATGCCGCTCTCCGAGTTTTCGATGCCGTACTCGACGACCCGCGTAGGAGCGTCGATACGGCGTAAAAGTGGGCGCCCACGCTCGTCGACCACCTTCGCGGGATCGAGGTGGCCGGGGACACCGCGAACGACGACGGCCATGTCTTCCGTCGACGCGTCGGTCGCCAAGCTTACGCCAACCACGAGCTCGTCGGCACCTTCGATGGCCTCGAGCGTAGTCGGCCCTCGCATCGCGCGCTGCGCCTGCGCCATCCGAAGCGCGGTTCGAAAGAGACCTCCGTAAACCGCATCGCGGCGTATCGCTTGCGGCCGAACCACGAGGTAGAGGTCCGGCGCCGCGGCAAACGCATCCTCCCATGCTGGCTCGAGCTCTTTGCGCGATACCGGATCACGCGAAGGCGGCGAGCCACAGGAAACGGGAGACGTGCTCAGCATCGCGGCGAGCGCAAGGCAAGCCAATCGAGAGGTCATCGCGCGGATTCGGCAGCCCTTACGTGTTCGAGCATGCACGCGACGGTTTGCTCGAAAGAAAGATCCGTCGAGTCAATCAGGACTGCGCTCTCCGCACGCTTGAGCGGGGCTATGGCGCGGCCCTCGTCCTGGGCGTCCCGGCGCTGAACGTCGCGAAGCGTTTCGGAGAGCGTCGCGGTTTCGCCCTTCGCCGCGAGCTCGGCGTGCCGACGTGTCGCTCGGATCTCGGCGCTCGCCGTCAGGAAAAACTTCACTTCGGCGTCAGGGAAAACGACCGTGCCGATGTCGCGCCCCTCGAGCACCACGCCGCCCGCGCGACCCGCGACCCGCTGCAGTTCGAGGAGAACGGCCCTCACCGCACCGTGCGCCGAAACCGTGCTCGCACCTTGCGCCATATGGGGCGTTCGAATCGCTTCGGAAACGTCTTCGCCACGGACCCGTACGCGAACGCCGACCAACGGATCCGGATCGCGCTCGAAAGAGAGCGCTCGCTCAGCCACCAGTTCTTCAGCAAACGCAGCGAGCCGAGGCGCGTCGCTCCACAGAATGCCCGCCCGCCCGGTCGCGAGCGCGACGGCGCGATACATCGCTCCGGTATCCACGAGGATAAACGCGAGAGCATCCGCAAGGCGACGCGCCACTGTGCTCTTCCCCGCACCCGCGGGGCCATCAATCGCTACGATAGGACGTCGCCGCGCGCTCACCACGTAGGTGTTACCACGCACCCGCAGGCATGTCAGGTGACCTCGCTTCCTTCACGTGTTGCGTCAGCCAGTGGCGTCGATGCGGGCACCGAGCGCTCGAAGCGTGCCGACGAAGCGAGGAAAACTTGTTGCGATGCAGTCGCAGTCGACGATGGTCGTAGGACCTCGGGCACCCAACGCGAGCACGGCCGCCGCCATCGCGATGCGATGGTCGCCTTTGCTGTCGATGCGGGCGGGTTCCAGCGCGCCTTGCTTTCCTTCGATAGCAAGGCCGTCCGGCAGCTCTTCGCACGTAATTCCAAACGCGCGAAGGACCGTCGCCATCGTGGTAATGCGGTCGCTCTCTTTGACGCGTAGCTCTTCGGCGTCTCGAATCAACGTCGTGCCGTGAGCTCGCGCCGCGAGGGCGCACGCAATAGGGATTTCGTCGATCGCGCGCGGCACGATTTCGCCGCTAATCGTGATCCCGCGCAAACCTTGGTGCCACGCCGTAATTTGAGCGATGGGCTCTCCCCCCTGTTCGCCTTGCGGCACGATTTCAATACCCGCGCCCATATGCCGCGCGATCTCGAAGATCCCCGTGCGCGTCGGGTTCGTGCCCACACCGCGAACGGTGACGCGCGAACCGGGACAGATGTGCGCGGCCACAACGAGAAACGCCGCAGCCGAAGCGTCTCCCGGAATCTCGATGTCGAACGCAGGCATCTTCCCGCTCCACCCTGCGGGGTCGAGCTCAATCATCGTCCCCACGGTTCGTAGCGGGACGCCAAGCGCGTGAAGCATGCGCTCCGTGTGATCGCGCGAAAGCGTTGGCTCCTTGAAGTGTGTCGTCCCGTGAGCGTACAAACCCGAAAGCAAGAGTGCGCTTTTGACTTGCGCGCTCGACACCGGACTCGCGTACCCGAGCGCGCCGAGCTGCGTGCCTTCGGGCAGCGGGCTTACGACAAGCGGCGGCAACACATCACTTAGCTTCGTCGGATGGGGAGCTCCCTCGATAGACGCTCCGCGTAACCGTAGCGGTGCCACGACCCGCATCATCGGCCTTCGCATGAGCGACGCGTCGCCCGTGAGCGTCGACGCGAAGGGCTGCCCTGCCAAAATGCCCGTCAAAAGGCGCATCGTCGTGCCGGAGTTACCGCAATCGAGCTCTTTTTGCGGGGCCGTAAGGCCGAAAAGGCCCTTCCCGGTGACGCTCAGCCTCCCCTCTCCCAGATCCTCAATCTGCGCCCCCATCGCGCGCATCGCGTTGGCGGTCGAGACGTTGTCTTCGCCGTAGGAAAATCCGCGGAGGGAGGAAACGCCCTCGCAGAGCGTGGCGAGAAGGAGAGCTCGGTGGCCGATGCTCTTGTCGGAAGGCACGGGCACACTACCGACGAGTGCACGGTCGAGGGGATGAACGACGATATCGGTCATGGGAATTTCCGCTTACAACGTTGCGATTGCGATAGAGATTCGACTATTGCCCAAGGCCAAGCCATTGAGGCGCACTCGCGAGGAGTTGCCGGAGTGACTTATCGTCAACGCCGACCGTCACCTGAACGTCGCTCTTGTCTACTTTGGTATCGAAATTTTGAATCTTGATACCGAACATGGCGAGTAGCTTCGAGTAACTCGCTCCCTGCTTCACCACGCTCGAAGCCGCCTCGGCGCTCTGCGCGTCCGCGTAGGTCAGGCTTCCGGCGACTTGCACTCCCTCTCTGAAGGTCGCGACAACACGCGTCGCTTTGAGCCCGTTGACCAGTGCGGGTGGAATCTGGCGCGTGGACTCGGGCGGCATCGGTTGCGCGGTGAAGTCACCTGCGAGCGCCAGCGCCGCCCCGGAGGTCTCGATCGTCGCTATCATCCATGCCGCGACGTCGCGTTTAACTCGCTTGTCCTTGATCCGTTCAAGGACTCGGCGAATGCCTTGTTCTGTACCCACGATGGCGCGCGTGTCCGACAGCAGCGAAAACCCGACATTGTTTAGTGTGTAGACGTCACGGCCCGCGTACTGCGACGCCACCAACGGCGCGCCGCCTTTGGTAGGCGTTTGGGTCGCCGCAAGTTGCTTGATCTTCGCGCTGTCGAAGCGCCCGACCACCACAGCCGCCACGTCAATGCCTTGGTAAGAATAGCTCCCGAGCGTCACGCGGTCGATGTCCCGCGACGCCTGAAAACCTGCCTCAGCGCCAAGGGGGATATACTTCTCGACAAGCTTTGCGAGGTCCGCGCCGAACGTTTGGCTTCCGAAGAAGGCTCGGCCGTCCACCGTGGCAAGCGCGATAGCGTTACCCGGAAGCAGCGCGAGCGCGTCTTCCATCCCTACCTCGGCTTCAGGCGACTTTACGTCGCCCTTGTCCTTGCTCGGACAGCCCGCCAGAAAGAGCGATGACGTCGATAAGGCGGACACGGCGAAAACGAAAACGACGCGCGAGAGCGCCGACCCGACGCGACCGCTGAGACGTAAACGACGGACGAGAGGGAGGACGCCAGACTCGAATCGATGCAAGGCATTCATGCTTAGGCCCGAGAGCCTATCAGAACGTCACGGCGTGGTCGTGTACGAGCCGAGCAACTTGAAGAACTTCGACTGGCGGCGCACCTCTTCGAGAGCTCCAACGATCGGGCGATCCGTCGCGTGGCCCTGCACTTCGAGGTAAAAAAGGTACTGCCAGGTTTCGCCGGGAGTCGGGCTCGACTGAATCTTGGTGAGGTTCACGCCGCGCTCGGCAAACTGCTTCAACACCTCGTGAAGCGCGCCGGGCGAGTTGCTGAGCGCGAATACGAGAGCCGTTAGGTCTCCGCCCGTTCGACTCGACGGCCGCGTTCCGACGATGGCGTAGCGCACGCCCTCATCCCCTTCGTCGCGGACGTTGCGCTTGAGAACCTCGAGGCCGTACTCGGCCGCGATCGACTCGTGGGCGAGAGCCGCGACGCGCGGGTCGGCCGCGGCAAGTTGGCACGCGCTCAAAGGCGTCTTTACTTCGACGACTTGCGCCCCGGGCAAGTCGAACGCCAAAAAGCGTTGACTGTGCGAGCGATCTTTCGCGGTTGCGTAGACTTTTTCGACCTCGGCGATAGCTCCTGCTTTGCTCGCGAGCTGAAGGTTGATGTGGGTTTCGAAGCACGCGACAATCTTCAGATCGCTTGGAGTCAGCGCGGCGATCGTCGCCTGCATGAGACCATCGGTACGTGTTTCGTAGGGGACGACGGCATAGCTCGCGCGCTGCCGCGTCACCTCGTCGACGGCTGCGGCCACCGTCTCGCACGGTGTGTACTCCGCTGCGACGCCAAACCGGGTCCGCGCGGCGGCATGCGCGAACGCGCCTTCGAGTCCGGAAAACGAAACGACCACCGGCGCCTCGAGCGAAAAGCACGTCGCGACGATCTCACGGAAGATCTCGCGGAGCGCCTCAGGGGGCAGGTCTCCCGCGGGCGCACCCGAAACGATGGCCTCGATTTGAGCTCGCTCGGGAAGCGAGATAGGCGTGGCGAGCGACTTTCGTGCCTCCCCTACTCGCTTCGAAAGCTTCGCGCGGCGCTCGAGCGCGACGAGAAGTTGGGCGTCTACCCTGCTGATTTCATGTCGGAGTTCTTCCACTTCGCGACGCTTTTCGGTCATGACTACGCCGAGGCTATCACCCTTGTGCGACGTCGACCTCCGAGGCCTTTGCGACAAGTACGAACGCATCCTCGCGCTGCGCCTCGCGCATGACCTAGCGCGTGACTCGCGGGACGCCTTCGCGGAGTCACCTTCGCCTCAAGACGCGATGAGGGAGCTCGCTCGCCGTTTCCCTGGCGCGCTTCGGGAGCTCGATCGCTTGCCTGTTGAGGTCATCCGCACTCGGATCGACGAGCTACGCAGCGCGCAAGAAAATCCCATGAAACGGCAGGCCTGGATGAGCGCTCAGGCACGATTTCATGCGCTTGCGCGCGGCGCTCTCGCGGCCAAGCAATGGCTGCGCGGACGCCCCTTATCAGTTGACCTGAAATGCGCGTTTTTGTGCGCGCTCGACGAGATGCCCAGCGGTAACGACGCGCGGATTTGGGCTTTTGAGCTCGAGAGCCTTGCCTCGCCCCCCCGGGGACGGCTGATGGACGTCGTTTACGCCAAGCTCGCGTCCGAGCTCGGCACGAACGCCGACCCCACGGTGAACCTCGCCTTGGCACGCGACCTCGTCTTCGCGAGGTCGTCTACTTGGACGTAGACGGCGTTGAACTTCCGCTCGAGCTCGAGCTCGAGCCGCTCGAGGATGCTGCGGGGGATTGCGCGGCGGCAGGGCTTGGACTCGTAGACGCCGGGGTCACGCTGTCGCTCTTTCCACCTCCGGCCGCGGAGCCCGACGCGGAGGCGTCACTCGAACCCGACTCCGCGCTTTTGGCCTTCGACGACGGAGACGCATAGAGATCGGCGTACCAACCGCCGCCCTTGAGAATGAAGCTCCCGCCCGAGATTTGGCGTTTCGCCGTGCTTTTCTCGCACTTCGGACAGACGTCGAGCGGGTCTGCCGAGATCTTCTGGATCTCCTCCCAAAGGTTGCCGCAGGCGGTGCAAACGTACTCGTATGTAGGCATAAAGCTTCGCCCACAGTGCGTCATTGGCGCGCGGTGTCAAGGGCCGGTCCACGAGATGCCCGTGTCTCGCAGCTCAGCAAGGGCTGAAAACGCTGAACATAAAGAACTGCTTGCGTGCCCGGGTGTTCAGCCACTACAGGTGAACACTGACCGTATGTGACGTGACACTATGCTCGGCGTAGCGTCACGGTCGGTACGTTTCGTTTTTTGGGGGCGACGTGCCGCGTCAGGGGGTCTCCTCGTTCTCGTTTCCGTTTTCGTTATCCGCCTCAGCCGTGTTGTCAGCCTCAGCCCTTCTGGAAGTCGCTCGGAAAACCATGAAAATCAAGCGCCTCGAGCTCCAAGGCTTCAAGTCGTTCGTCGACCGCACCGTGGTTCACTTTGACCACGAAATTATGGGTATTGTCGGGCCGAACGGCTGCGGCAAGTCGAACATCGTCGACGCGATCCGGTGGTCGATGGGCGAGCAGAGCGCGAAGCACCTCCGCGGCCGGAGCATGGACGACGTGATCTTTAGCGGCTCCGAGTCGCGCTCACCGGCCGACTTCGCCGAGGTCACGCTCACCTTCGAGAACGACGACCCTTCTGATGTACCGCTCGAATACAAAGATTACACGGATATCGCCGTCACGAGACGGTTACACCGGAGCGGCGACAGCGAATATCTCGTCAACAAGACGCCAGTCCGACTGAAAGACATCACCGACCTCTTCCTCGGCACGGGAATAGGGACGAAAGCCTATTCGATCATCGAGCAAGGTAAAATTGGGCTCATCGTAAGCGCGAAGCCCGAAGACCGGCGGCTCCTTATCGAGGAGGCTGCAGGCATTACGAAGTTCAAGAGCCGGAAAAAACAAGCCGAACGCAAGATGGAGATGACGCAGCAAAACCTGCTGCGCGTCGGTGATATCGTGTCGGAGATCGACCGCAATCTCGGCTCTCTAAAGCGACAGGCTGCAAAGGCGGAGCGGTTCATCGCCTATCGGAATGAACACGAAGACCTGCAACTGCACGACGCGGCTCACAGGTTCCTCGAACTTCACGGCTGGATCACACTCGAGCAGAGCGAGGTCGACCGCTTTGTCCTGGAGGCCGAGAATGCCAAAGCGAGCCTTGCGGCGCGCGAGGTCGATCTCGAGTCGGCACACGCCGAAGCCCACGCGGCCGAAGAGAAGGTCGAGCTGACGAACGCCGCGGCCTTCGCCCAAGGAAACGAGGTGCGCGCCGAAGAGGCCGCCATCGAGCGCGCCAAAGACCGAATTGAAGCCCTGCGTCGCCGCGAGGCCCAAGCAGAACTCGAGCTCAAAGAGATAGCCGAGCAGGCCGCCGTACAAGGTTCCGAACGCGAGGCGGTCGCGACTGAAGTTCTCTCGCTCGAAGAGGGTGAAAGCGGAGAGGCGACGGCCGCGGACTCGGACGAGATGCGCCTTGCCGAACTCAGCGACGAGCAGCAAAGCGCCGACCGTGACGTCGTCGAGCTGCGGCAAGCGGTCAGCCGTGCCCAAGCGGAGATCGCAAGCTCCGAGGCAAAGCTCGAGGGACTCGACCGACGGACACAAGAGATGGGTACGCGGGAGGAAAAGCAAGCCACCGAGCGCGAACAACGTGAGGGAAATGTGCTCGAGCTCACGGCGCGCACGGCGCAGTTGGCGCTAGCCATCGACGACTTGAGAACCGGCAATGTCACGTCGGTCGAAGACAAGGCCGCGCTCGAGCAGCAGCTTGCGGCGCTTCGCATCGAGATTGGTGAAAGCGAGGTCGCGCTCGATGAGGCGAAGGCGGAGGCTTCGAAGAAGCGCTCGCGGCTTCATGCGCTCACCGAAATGCACGCGCGACGGGAAGGCATTGGCGCGGGCGCAAAAGCCCTCGTCGAAACGAACGACGCGAGCCTCCGGGGCTTGCTTGCCGACCGGATCGAGGCGCCGGCAGATCTCACCGCCGCACTCGCAGGATTGCTCGGCTCGCACCTCGAAGATGTCGTGGTGGACGACGTTGCTCGTGGCGTCGAGCTGCTGGCCGACCTGGCTACGTCGCGCAAGGGCCGAGCGACGATCGTTCCGTGCCGCCCATCGCATGTGGCCGAGCGATGTCCGCCATGGAACCCCGACCGCGCCGACGAAGACGGAATCGCGCACGGCGGAATCGTCGGGCGCCTCGCGGACCATCTTCGTTACGCCTCCGAAGACGAAGCACTCGTTCGTATCGTGATCGGTGATGCTCTCGTGGTTGCCGACGTGGCGACGGCGATGCGTATTCGCGCACTCGGACGAGGCGTAGATGCCGGCACGCGCGGAACGAACCTGGCGGATTCTGTTCTCGTGACCCGCGACGGCACCGTCTTTCACACGGACGGTCGCGTCTCGGGTGGAACCGGCGAAGAGGCCGCCGCACACATGCTCGATGTCGCTCGCGAGATGCGCGAGCTTCAGATTGACGTCACGCGTCTCGAGGCGTTGGTCATCGAGCGTCTCGCACGGCACCAGGCGCTGCGATCGCAGATCGGCGAATGCATTGGCGCTCTCGAGCGCGCGCGTCAGCAGGCGCATCAGAGCGAGCTCGCGCTCGTGCATGCCGAGAAAGACTTACGAGCGGCGGAGGCCGAACTCGAAAGTCACGCTCAGCGCCTCACGGCCATAGGCGTCGATCTCGAGGAACTCCGCGAGGCCATTCGGGAAGCCGAGGTGGAGCGCGCGGCGGCGCAAAACGTCCTTGCTACGGCGCGAGCGAGCGTAAACGTAGTCACCGCGAGCATCGCAGAAGCCGAAGCGCGAGCTCTAGAATGGCGCGAGCAGGTCGCGGAGCAGCAACAACGGGTGTTGGAGAGAAAAGTGGCGCTCGCCGCCGCACGCGAAAAGCTTGCCGCCGCACGCGGGACGCTTCAACGCGTGGCACGCAGCGAGGCCGAGCTCACCGAGCGTTCGCGACGCCTCGACGAAGAGCTGGAACGCGGAGCGGTGGAATACGGCGAGACTGCGGCGATGCTCGTGCGTCAAAAGGAACGACTCGGCGAAGCACAGAGCATGGCGCGCGCGGCTCAGGAGCTTTTCGCCGAGGCTCGAACCGCGTTCGACGCCCTGCGCGTTGCTCTCGGCGAGCGAGAGGGCGGATTAAAGGATTTACGCACGCGAACGGACGCGGCGCGCGGCGCGCTTAGCCACCATGAAATGGCACTTCGGGAGCGCCAAATCTCCATGGACCATTTGCTGACGGGTGTACGCGAAAAGTTCCGCGGGTTGCACTTGCCTCGCGTGGTCGGCGACTACCACATGCGACCGCCGCCGGACTTTGAGTTACGCGACCGGATCCAGGAGCTCTCCGGCCTCCTTGATCGCATGGGGAGCGTGAATCTCGACGCCACGCGAGAGCATGACGACGCCGAAAAGCGATTTGTCTTCTACTCGACGCAGAAGGCCGACCTCGATAAGGCCCTCGCCGATCTCGAGCGCGCGATCCAGCAAATGAATCGCGAGAGCAAACGACTCTTCGAGGACACGTTCCGGGCGGTCAACGAACGGTTTCAAACGATCTTCCCGAAGATGTTTCGCGGGGGTCGCGCGGAGTTGCGTCTGACGAACCCCAACGACATGCTCGAAACCGGCATCGACATTATCGCGCAGCCACCGGGCAAGAAGATTTCGAGCATCGAGTTGATGAGCGGCGGCGAGAAAGCGCTTACCGCCGTGTCCCTCATCTTCGCTATTTTTCAGATCAAACCGTCGCCGTTTTGCATTCTCGACGAGGTCGACGCGCCACTCGACGAAGCGAACGTAGGCCGTTATTGCGATATGATTCGCGAGATGACCGACAAGTCGCAGTTCATTCTGATAACGCACATTAAAAAGACGATGCAGATGGTCGACGTTCTGCACGGCGTGACCATGGGTGAGCCCGGCGTCTCGCGCCTTGTAAGCGTCAACGTGAGCGAAACGGCGAAGGGCGGGCGGGTCGCCGCGAATGGGGCCTCCCAGCCGACGGCGGCAGTCGCGTAACGTTACAACGCTTGGCCGGATGACCACCTCGTTCGGTCAGAATTCGGGGGCTTCGAGGGGGCCTGGGAGAAGCCAAGACTTCGGACCGAGGCTCTCCTGAACGGCGGCGAGATCAAGGGTCGGGGCAATGAAGGATTTCGACCGCCGGCCGTTTAGCGCGACCTGCGCGTCGACGTGCACTTCGACGCGGCCGAGTCCGCGACGCGCGTAGTCTTTTGCTACGATGTGTGCCAGCTCGAGGATCATGTCGGGCTGTGTCGATGCCATTTTAACTTGGTACGGAGTGAGGTAGGCGCCGAGATCGATAAGCGACGACGCGTGGGTCGCCGGGTCCGTCACGCTCATTTCCAGCGCGCCGTTTTTTTCGATAAGCATCACGTTCCAGGCGAAGCGAAAGCCTTGCTCGGTCCAAAGAACGTCGCCCGGATAAAGCCAATGTCGAAGCGGCGTTAGCAATTGAACCACGATATACGCCAACGCGAGCCCTAAGCCCCAGCAGGGAAGCGGTTTCGAGTCCGTCTCGCTCAAGGGCGACGGCCGTGAAGGTGACAGGAAACGAAGGCGCTCGAGAAGCGCGCGCGGCCAAGACGGGTCGAAGAAGATGATCGCCAGACCGGACATGATCCACGGAAACATTCCGAGCTGAAAGAGCCGCCCCGTCACCACATGAAACGCGACGAGCGCGACGTAAGCGAACGAACGCGAGCGCGACCAAAGTAGCCACCCAACAATGGTCAGATCGAAGGCGGCACCCGCCCAGCTAAACGCGTACGCAAACCACTTTTCGTGAAACCAACGGCCGATCCCGGGGAAATCAGAATTCGCACTAAGCCATATTGTCAGCGGCTGAGCGTGGCAAATCCAATCGCTCTTGAGCTTCGCGACGCCACCGAAGAAGTAAACGCATCCGACTTGAAAGCGGACGATCCAAAGGCACCACGAGGGCACGGACGCGATGCGCGCGTGCTTCACACGCTCGTGGTCGAGCGGCAAAAAAGCCATCACGAGACTTACGCAAGTTACGAGATAATAATGATTAAGGTAGTTGGTTTTATCGATAAAGTGAGCGTACGTAAAGAGGAGCCCGAACAGGATGACGCTCGCGCGGTAGCGGTAGCCTAAGGCGACAGACATGGCCGTAAGAGTCATCAATGCGTAGTGCACGTACATGCCCGGGAATGGCCACGGGCGTACCCACTCGAATCCCCAGTAGTGAAAAAAGTGACGCGGGACGTCGTACTCGTCGTGCAGAAAGCCCTTGGCCACGAACCTTACGCTCGCGGCCACCATCAGAAGTCCGAACCCGATTCGGAAGGCTATGAGCGAGGCAACGTCGACGGGTTTGCGCAGCGCGAGGCTAAGCGCCTTCAGGACCCCGACCACTTAATCCCTGCTCCGATTTGTCGGAACCCCGACGTAAAGATCCCGTTCGGTAGCCTTCCCGAGAGATACACTTCGTCAAGTGCGTTCTTTACAGTGAAGTGGAACGAGAGCCCCGTGGGTGCGTGCTTGTACCGCACCCCAAGGTCCAGAACGCCGTAACCAGCGATGAGTCCGGAGCGGCCCGAGACATCGGGGTCGACGGTGTTTGATTCGTCAGCGAATTGTGCGCTCACGTGACTGTACGAGGCTTGAGCCCCAAAGCCACTCGCGTGTTCGGCATCGAGCGTGGCAGTCACCGCGTGGCTGGGCGAGTACGGCACGAAGTTGCCCTCGTAGGCCCCGCCTGCAAACGTCGAGCGAACATACGTGTATTGAGCAGACACATCAACGTCGACTGGAACGGAAAGCGCGCGCGGCAGATGAGCGAGCGCCGTCACCTCCGCGCCGATATGCCGAGTCTTTCCGCCATTTTTGAACTCTGCGGACGATCCGCTGAGCGTATTGTTCGAGACGAGCTGGTTGTCGAACGCGATGACGAAGCCCGTGGCTTCGAGACGTACCGCACGCAGCGGCCTCGCGCGGGCGCCGATTTCGTAGTTCATGCTTCGCTCCGCAGAGAGCCCCGTGTCTTGTCCCGTGGGAGTAATCGACTGACTCACACGCGGCGGGGAATAACCACTATGAATTCCCCAAAAGATATTCAGCGCGGGCTTGCCGGCGGCGAAGCCAAGCCCAGGCATTAACCCCGTGGACGCCGAACGGCCTTGCAGGTCGACATCTCTCGGCACGCCACGCAGCCCATCGTTTGCGGCGGCGTCGACATTCGAAGAACTTGCGGTGAACACGCGGCGGGCATGGCGCCGAGCATACGCGCGCTCCAGTCGCATGCCGGGCGTGACCAAGAGCTTACCCCCGAAGGAAATTCGGTCTTGGACGTAGCCGGCGAGACCCAAAATCGAGGTCGTGTCATCGGAGAGGAGGTCGCCCGCCTCGGCATCGGGGCGTGCACCTCGACTCAACGTGCGCCGAGCCACGTCCGCGATGGCGCGCGCACCGACCACGAGGCGATGGTCGACGCTGCCCGTTGCGAAACGATGTTCAACTTGCGGTTCGACGCCTGCCACCTGATAGCCTCGGTCTCGAAGCGCGCGCGTCGGCCGGAAGTAAATAGCCGAACCCACAACGCCTTCCGTGCCGACCACGCGTTCGTAGTCCGCGCCCTCAGCGCGATCCCGATCGAAGTCTTGCTGGTATATCTTTAGATCGAGCAGCGTCCCGAAAAGGGTCGACCGCAGCGTCGTGTTCGCCCCAAGCCGCTGCTCGTGGCGAAGCGATACCTCATAACGCCGAATGCCAAAGACATCGCTCGGAGCAATCGAATCCCTACGCGGGTCGGACTGAAACATGCCTTGCGTGAGGCCTACGTACGTCGTGTGTGAGCTCTCGTCGTAGACCGTGAGCTTCGCGGTCGCTTCTCCGTCTCGACCGGTCGGAAAGGTGACCTTTGCCATAAGGTCCGTCGCGTCAAAGGGCATGGCGCGAAACCCGTCGCCCTGCTTGTGCGAAACCTGCACTAGGTAGCGAACGTCGCCTACTGCGTTTCCGTAGCGGGCAAGTCCTCGGGCGTACGCCCGCTGCCCGTAGTCCGCCTCGACCGACCACGCCTCGCGCGCCGGCGGCGCCCACGTGTACAGGTTTACGACGCCGCCGACGGTTTGCGGACCGAACAGGACCATCTCATGGCCCTTGACCAAATCCACACGTTCGACGCGCTCGATGGGCGTCGAATAATACAATTCGGGTTCACCGTACGGACTCACGACGACCGGTACTCCGTCCTCCTGGACAAGGACGAGTCGGCCGCGCGACGGGTTGAGCCCGCGAACGCCAAGATTTAGCCGCAATCCCATTCCGTCTTCCTGGCGAACGTTCAGACCGGGGACGCGGCGAAACACTTCCGTCAAACTAAGTGGCTGCGCGCGCGCAATCTCGGTTCGTGAGACTTGCGACCCAGAGCCGGAACTCCTCTCGAGATTTTCAGCGGATGTACCGCGAACGTTGACGTCGTCATCGGCGCGCGAAGGCAAGGGTGTCGTAAGCGCAAGGCCCGCGACGACGAACGAAACGATGCGCCGAGCGGACTCAGTCGCCATCGCTATCGTTGAACGCCAACGTTGTAGCCAGGGCCGTTGCCACCTCGGTCGAAAGGAGATTCTTCAACGTTCGTGCCGCCTGATAAGCATTCTCAACAGCCGGTCGCTGAGAGGTAATTGCGGTACGAAACGGCGGAGGAATAGCGGCAACTTTGCGGAGCACGTCTTCCATCGCCGCAAGAACGCGAGCGTCGAGGGACGGATTTTTAGCGCGCACGAGATCGCTAAGTCCTTTTCCGCCAGCGCCTGCGTACATCACTCGGACGCCGTCGAGGGTGCTTACCATGTCGACAAGTGAGTTATCGCTGCGCGCGCTCTCTTCGTCCGCCGGGCGTGGTTCGCCGCCGCTCTTCGTCCCGTACGGCTTTCCTAGCTTCGTGCCCGTCACGAGATCCGTCGCAAAAATGACGCTATTGACGAGCTGATCGATCGCAGATTTGCCTGACGGAAAGAGCGCCGAGCCTGATCCGGCTTCGGTTAGCTCTCGCGCGAAGTTACCGCCCGTCGGTTCCCACGCGGTCGCGAGCTCCGAGGTCTTGGCTTGCACGAGGGCCGCGACAATGCCGGCGTAACGTCGTCGCCTATCCGCATGCGGCGCCGAAACAAACCTTGTCAGCACCGCGGCGTCGCCCGCTGCGCTATCGAAAAAGAGCGCCTCGAGCGCCATAAACCCTTTCGCGTTCGCCCCAAGCGCATCGACGGTGGACGCGTCAATGGTCTCGACGCCGCCGACAAACGCTTCGATGCCCTCAAGTCGCGCAGGCCAGAAATCAATGGCGCTCGTGATATTTTTGGTCTTTACCGGCCCGAAACGGAATGCCTCGGTCGCATGCCAGGCCTTTCGTGACGAGCGCCAAGCGTTTTGCGCGCCAAGCAGCGTCTGCGCCGACGGCGTCGCCGCAAACGCGTTCGTCTTGGCGACGAGTTCGCCCGCCGCCGCATCCGCCAAGCGATAGGCAGGCAGGATGACGCTGCCCGTCACATCAGCAAGGACAGGCTTTGCGTCCGACGAGGAACTTGCGGTGCCGTCGCTACAACTCCCGAGAAGCGGAGTGAGCGAAGCGAGTGCTGTCGCGCAAGCGAACACAACGAAAGACGCCTTCGCTCGTGAAATGGACAGCATGCTTGGCACCGGGCGGCGTGGTTGCATTTGATGAGTCCTCATAGGTCCTTGAGAAACGCGAGAACAGCCGCACGATCCACATTCCCCATCGCGCGAAACGCGTCACGCGACAGAGTGGCCTCGCCACCGTGCCAGAGGATCGCCTCAGCAAGCCCGCGCGCCCGGCCGTCGTGAAGCAGAAACTCATGCCGATTAACGACTTTTTGGAGACCGATTCCCCACAAAGGCGCCGTTCGCCACTCCGTTCCGGTCGCCAAAAAATCCGGCCGACCGTCCGCAAGGTCCGGCCCCATATCGTGGAGCAGCAAGTCTGTATAAGGTCGAATAAGTTGGTTCGATAGCGCGGGAAAGCCTGCGAGCTCCCCAGTCTCAACTTTTGGTAGGTGACACGCCGCACAACCCGCTTCGCCGAAGAGTTGCTCGCCGCGGCGGACGTCCGCGCGGTTCCAGTCGCGACGCGAAGGCACAGCGAGCGTGGTATTGTAGCGCGTAACGGCGACGAGCTTTTGTTCGGAGAGTTCGGGCGCTCCGGTTTCTCCTCCAGACCTCGCCGAAGCGCATTCGGCTTGCGCGGCGGGACAATTTTCCGCCGGATTAAGAGCGCTGGTAATCCCGATATCGCCTAAAAACGCGCCCGCGACCTGTTGCTCCACCGTTGGTTGATTGGCTTTCCAGCCGAACCGACCCACCGTGCGCCGACCCTCACGTTGATTCCAAACGAAGTTCATGCGGCCCGAAATGCCGTCGCCGTTGCGATCATCCTCATCGGACAGCGCGCGGAGCGTTTCTTCCGGAATCGCCGCGAGAAGGCCGAGGCCAATAATCGCCTGCGCCACGCGCGGTGAGGTCATGACGTTGCTTGCGAGGGGGCCGAAGGCGAGGTCCGAAAACGCGTACGACGGCCGACGCAGTGAATACGCTTCACCGTCCGCGTAGCTTCCTGCGATCTCCTCGTAAGTGACAGCGACGTTGCCTTCGGCTTTCACTCCTAAGATTGCGTTTTGGTTGAACTGCCCACCGTAGTTCGGCTCACCGAGAGGCCCCCCATGAGGGTCTTCACCCGGCACGCTCAGACGTACAAGCAAACCAACGAACCGTTCGCCTGGCGCTGTAGGCGGCGCGCCGCGGCCGTCTTTAAAGTGACACGCATCACACGACGTCGCATTGAACGTCGGTCCGAGTCCGTCGTTGCCAGCAATCGATGCGGGCGCACTCACCCAATTACGACGAAAAAAGTGGTTACCAAGCGAAAAGCTGTTGCTCAGCTCGGTAGTCAAGTTTCGCGCGGGGAACGAGAACGCTTCGCCGGACACGTCGAACACCGTCGTTGCTCCGCCAAGAAGCTCGCGACCCGCTTCGAGACTTGGCTCAACGTCGGTCTCACCACGCGACGCGCAGGCCGCGGCGGCGGACCCCGAGAGCACGGCTACAAGCAAAGGACCAAGGCAACTCGCCGACACACTTTCGCAGATGCGGACGATCGCGCGCCCCTCGTGGTTTGACTTACTTGGCATTGAACGTCTCATTCGACCAGATTGATGGTCACGCCAAGATTCGCAGATACCGCGACAATGTCAGACGTTACGACGGCCCATGCGTCGATAGCGGACTTGATTTTCACGCGACCGTCGGAATCGTCAGCGCCGAGAATGGCTTGGTCGAACGGTTGCGGAATGCGGCGGGTAGACTCGATGGCCGCGGAGAGGTCTCGCTTGGTCTTGTCATCGAGCGAGGCGTCGGTCGACCTCACGAGGTCTGAGAGGCTCACCCCAAGAGACGTACTGTATCGCCCGAGATAGACGTTTTCGATGCCAACGCCATTGAAGACAAGATCTTGGTTCGTCGTGTCACTGAAGCAGGAATGCTCTTCTTCTTGGTCTTTGGTCTGGTACGCGTTGTTCATCCGCTGCTTCGCGAGTTCAGTTCCGGCGAGGCTGCCGATGCCCTTTAGGATTTTCCCTAGCGCTTCGTCAGCGTCGCCGACGAGCATCTTTGCGCCGAACGTATCTGCCTTTGCGAGTTCCCATGCGGCCGCGACCTCCGCGAACTGTTCGACCATCAAATCAGCGCAGGCCGCGAGGTATGCGCGGCGACGGGACTGATTTTTCGCCGTTCCGCCATCCACGAAGTCCGTGAACGGGCGATTGCCCGGGCCGGCTTTATTAAAGTCTTGCCCCCAGAGCAAAAACTCGATCGTGTGCCAGCCGGTAGAAAGGTTTTTTTGTCCGCCCTTTTCGTTTTCGTCGGCGATCACGGCCTTCGTGATCTGCGGCGCGAAAAAAGTCCCGTCGGCTTTTTTTAGATTGATAAGGCCCGCCTCGGGCGCATCTACTGTGTAATCGACGAAATTCTCGTCCATCGGCCAGCCGTTAATCATTCCCTCGTGACCCGTTTCGGCGTTGTCGATGGGGCCGTTGTAAAAGCGAAAGCCTTCGGTTTGGAGATAGGACGGCCGCGCCGTTACCCAAGCCACCCTTGCCGCGTCGAATCGGGCTTGCGTGGGAAGCGCAACGAACGCGTCGACGGCAGCCTTGAGGTTTCTCATTTGCATGAGCGCATCGTCGTAGTTCGCGTGCACGAGGGTCGCATACGTCTTCACGACAGCACGTCTCGTCGGTACGACGCCCGGCGTAGCCACGCTCGTCGACGACGTTCCGCACGCGAGCATCCCGAGTGCCACGACCGAAGCAAAGCGCTGAATCAGCGTCATGCCTCTGGTATAATGAAAACGAACATCACTTTCAACAAGGACGTGATGGGCTGAAGCTGTTTCCTGAAAACGGCGGCTTTTCTCTAGGAATGGCGCGATTGGCGCAGCGTTACCCTCACTTCGACTACAGTCCGCGCGTGCTTCACGCCGCGACGCTCCTCGTGCATCTCGTCTCGTTCGCCGCTTACATCGGTGCCGGTTTCGCCCAGCAGCGCTTGATGAAGCTCGCGGCCGCGTCTGGCACCCTTCCGAGCGTCCGCGATTCGTTCGAGCGTCTCGCGGCCACGGTGCTCACACGCATCGAGCTCCCTGCCGTCTACGGCTCAATCGTGAGCGGCATCGTGTTCGTCACGCAGAGTCCGGCGCTCATGAAGCAAGGCTGGCTCCACGGAAAGCTTACGTGCGTGCTTCTCCTCGCGGCCCTTAGCCACCTCGAGATGTTCAACGCGCGGGCCATCGTGAAGTTGCGCGCAGGCGCCGATGGCGCGGAGGTCGACGTAGAAATTGCCGCGAGGATGAAAAGTCACGCGTTGCTCGGCGCGATAGGGACCACGCTCGTGGTGATTCTTCTCGCCTTCGTAACATTTGTACGCTTGGGCGCATTCGCAACTGGGTAGTGTCGTGCGTCGAACGTGTGCGACGACTACCCACGTCCTCCGTTCAGTCCCCGGCCGTCGGCGTTACAAAGATTCGACGCGTGGCAACAGACCTACGTCTGGGTCGGAAGCGCGTAGGAGAACACTCGCTGGCAGCGCCGAGTAGTCCGCGGCACGCGACGGATGCGAGGGCTCCTGCAACCGCCATGAGCGATGAAATGGCGAATGCCCGATAGCGCATTAGAAGAGGCCGTGAAGGAGCAGTTCGCGGCCATTCGTGCCGACAGCGAGTGCGCTTCCTGCGCGCTCTTTCCTTGACGGAGCCGTGAGCCAGACAACCACTCCCGCCGCCGCGACGGCCGCGCCGCCGACAACGAAGACCGTGGCGAGGTCCGCCTTGTTTGCGGCATTCATTGATTCATCACGACGCGTGGGACCGCTTGCGCCTTGCGCGGAGTCGAATTGCGAACGCGCCGACAGGGCCATGGCACCGCCTACACCCAACGCGACGAGGCCGACAGCGCCGACCGCGATGCCGCCTATCCGCCGACCCGTCCAGTACGAAGGCGCATCGGGCGCGGGCAGCAGTAGGTCCGCGGGCGTAGGCGCACTCGCGACGCGCGCATCGGCCTTCGAATCCGCAAACGTAACGATCACGATGCGATTCTTTTCACCCTGCCTGAGCACCACGGGTTCGTCGACGGCGGCGAAGCCTTTGGTTTCAAAGCGGAACGTGTGCCGCCCCGGGTCGAGCGGCAGCGGGTTGCCGTCGAGGCGCTCGCTCAGCGCGCGACCGTCAACGGTCACGCGGACGTCACTCACGTCGCGCCCTTTCGCGTCGCGGGCACCGAGAACGACGGTCGGCAAAACCGACATCACCTCGACAAGCCAGTTCGTGCAGTCACGATGGACGAGCGCCGGGCAACCGACGCTGCCGCAAATATCGAGCTGCGCTTTCGCATCAAAGAGCTTACCCGCGCCGCGAAGTTCTTCAGCTTTTTCAGCCGCCTCGACGCACTTCGCGGTGTCGTCGGCGCGCGCAAGGGAGGCCCCTGTAACGGAGGCCATCGCCACCGTCAGCGCCACGCATCCGCGCCACGTGCCTCTTCGACTCCTGCTCATGGCTATCGAGGCTACGCGTTCCCTTAAGAACCTGTCGAGCGGCTTGGTCGCGGTCACATTCCTCTTGGTTCGAAACGTAAGCCCTCGAGCGATAGGTAGTTAGCCGACAAGAACATCTCGGCATTCGCCCCGACACCCGGACCACGAGCTGGCATACTGCTACTCTCGAACAGATGCAGAGCGGCGTCAGCTTGATAGGCGTAGGAACATTCGTAGTCTCCATGTGCGCGCTCGGACTCGCATGTACGTCGCTGAGCGAGTCGCCTTCAAGAGAATTGAACGCGGCATTCGAGGATGCGGGCGGCCCCATCCTCCAGCCGACCCCGTCCGTTGCATTGTGCACTGACAACCGCCCTACGTTCGCCTACCCGCCCGAAGCGCGCGCGATAGCCCTTGGCGAGACACTTCCCAACCTCTCGTTCGAGGGCGAACACGGCAACGTCGCTCTCAAAGAGTACTTTGAGCCGTGCGCGCCGCGGTCGCGACTCCTCGTGATCCGAACGAGTGCGCTCTGGTGTGGGACGTGCGGGTGGCATGCCGCGCATACGAACGCGTGGCTCGGTGACGTGGCCCTTGCCGAACGCATCACGCTCCTCGACTTGGTCGTGGCCGACGAAGACAACCTGCCGGCCACCATGCCCGCCCTTCTGCGCTTTCGGAAAACACTTAGCGCAGTCGGTAAGCTCGCGATCGACCCGAGTTTTACGTTTGCAAGCGTATCCGCCGCGCACGTTCCGCTTCCTGCTTACGTCATCGTCGATACGAAGACGATGCGTGTCATCACCACGGATACAAACCCGAGTGCGGAGGCTCTCCGCGCGAAGTTGGGTATCGCCCTCGCTCAGCTCGACGGCCATGCGCGCCCAGACTTTCCTGAAGCGAAAACGACCGACGGGTTCACGGCCAACGAGCTGGATCTCATCCGCGATATGGGACTGCCTGGCGCCCCACCCGCCGACCCAACGAATGCCTATGCGGACGTTCCTGCCGCGGCGGCCCTCGGGAAGAAGCTCTTTTTCGACGCCGCTCTTTCGCCTTCTGGCCGCATTTCTTGCGCCACGTGCCACGACGCGCGAAAAGGCCTCTCCGACGGGCTACCACAATCGGAAGGCATAGCTACGACCGACCGAAATTCGCCGGGCATTGCCCTCGCCTCGCACGCGCGATGGCAATTTTGGGACGGCCGTGCGGACACGCTTTGGATGCAGGCGCTCGGACCCTTCGAGAATACGAAGGAGTTTGCTTCGAGCAGGCTCTTCGTCGCCCACGAAATCCAGCGACGCTACGCGACAGAGTACAGCGCCGTCTTCGCGCGTTATCCGATGCCCGACATGTCCGACGCGGCACGCTTTCCGCCTTCGGGGACACCCGGATCCCCCTCATGGGACGCGATGCGCGCGGAGGACCGAGCCGCCGTCACCCGCGTGTTCGTGGACGTCGGCAAAGCCATTGCCGCGTTCGAACGCACCTTTCGCGCTACGCCCAATGCCCTTGATAAGTACGCGGGCGGAGATCACAGCGCGTTTACGCCTGAGCAGAAGCGCGGACTGAAAGTGTTTCTCACGACCGGATGCGTACAATGCCACCACGGACCGAGACTCACGGACGATGCCTTTCATGTCCTTCGCTTTCCTACAGGAGCGCGTGGTGGAATCGCGGACCTCGGGCGAGCGGCAGGCGTTCCGCTTCTGCTGGCCTCGGAGTTCACCGCGGGCAAGGAGTGGAGCGACGCGCCGGCCTCGGCCCGATCGTTCTTAGGGATGGAATTGCCCGTGCAGACTACGGTGGGCGCATTCAAAACCCCTACGCTGCGAGCACTCCCAGCCTCAGGGCCGTACGGACACGGCGGCACGTTCTTTACGCTCGCGGACGTCACGAAACACTACGGCGGGCGGGGTTTGCGCGAGAACGACACGCGTGCCGTGGGCGCTACCGAGGCATGGGTTCCAGAATTCGATGCCAATGCCGCGCGCGAGCTCGTCCCATTTCTCGAAACGCTCACTGGCGAGGTGGAAGACTGAGTCGGCTTTCAAGTCCCCATCGCAAACGACGAGTGACGACGAGTGACGGGAGGGCTCCGAAATGCGCAAGATGGCCCTATCGACCGTTCTCAGCTTGACCGTACTTGCCTGGGCTTGCGGCGCCCGCGAGGACGGCACTCCCCTTCCCACACGAGCCTGCGCGGACGTAGCTCTAGATAAGGCGTCTCTCGAATGTGAACCACTTTATGAGCCTAGCTATGACAACGTTTTCGCCATTACCCTCAAGCCGACTTGCGCAAAGTCAGGTGTCAGTTGTCACGCGTCTACCGGTCACCAGGGCGGCCTCGCGTTCGAAAATGCGGACGAAGCCTATCGTCAGCTACTCGAGTCGACGCAGGTCGTGCGCGCGGGAGACGCGGCGTGCAGCGCGCTCGTCGGGCGCATCCGCGCGACAGACGGAAAAGTGCGGATGCCACCGGGGCGCTCTCTCGTGAGGTCGGAGCAGTGCGCGGTCCTTCGGTGGATTCAAAACGGTGCCAAGCGATGAGAGCGCGCATCGCTTCGAATCGAACGGCTCTGGCTTTTCCTGTCGTTGCCGTCACAGCCGGAATGGTCGCGCTCGCGTCGTGCGCGTCAACGAAAAGCGACGACGCCCCGACGCTCACGGGTGACGCACTGATGGATTCCAACAACTGCCTTCCCTGCCACGCGGAGCAAGTTCGTGAATGGTCAGGCAGTATGCATGCGTATGCGAGCGAAGACCCCGTCTTTGTCGCGATGAACAAGCGCATGCAGCGCGAGACAAACGGCCAAGCCGGGTCATTCTGCGTCGGGTGCCATGCTCCGCTCGCCGTCCGCCTCGGCCAAACCACGGACGGACTGAACCTCGAGACGTTGCCGCGCACCATGCGCGGCGTGACGTGCTTTTTTTGCCATACGACCGACGCCGTGGAGGGAACGCACAATAACCCACTTCGACTCGCAGGTGACGACCATCTCCGTGGCGGGCTTCAGGGTCCTGCGAAGGCGCCCCACAAGGTTTACTACTCCGCGCTTCACGATCGCGAGCAAGCGGCGTCCTCTGCTATGTGCGGCACATGTCATGACGTCGTGACACCCCTCGGCGCGCCCGTGGAAAGGACATTCAAGGAGTGGTCAGCTTCGCTCTATTCGAAGCCCGGGCAGCTCTCGTGCGGGAAATGCCATATGGAGGGTCGCGATGGCTTCGCCGCGCAGGTCGAAGCCGCGCCGAAGCGAACCGTGCACGATCACTCGATGCCGGCGGTCGACATCGCTCTCACGCCATTCAACGACGAGGCTGCGCAGCGGAAGGGAGTGCAGAAGCAGCTCGACACCACGCTGCTCGCCAAGCTTTGCGTCAAGCAGACCCCGACCACGGGCCTTGTCGCGGAAGTCACGCTCGACAACGCGTTCGCGGGCCACAAGTTCCCGAGCGGCGCCGCCCACGACAGGCGCGCATGGGTGGAACTCATCGCTTACCGCGCTGGTGCCCAGGTTTTTTCGAGCGGTAGCGTGCCCGACAAGGTAGCCGCAGCGAGTCTTAGAGACGCAAGTCTGTGGCTTCTCCGCGACTCGCTTTTCGGCGAAGGGGACAAAGAGGTGCACATGTTTTGGCAAGCCACGCGCGTGAGCTCGGAGCAGCTCCCGGCGGCCGTGACCGCCGACCGAAGCGATCCTGCGTTTCTTCACTCCGTGACCAAGAGCTATCCGCTTCCGCTCCCCGCCCCCGACCGAGTCACGATGCGCGTCCGCATGCGGCCGATCGATTTCGATGTCCTCGACGACCTCGTCGCGACCGGTGATCTGAGCGCTTCCGTGCTCGACCGCATTCCTACGTTCGACCTGGCAAGCACCGTCAAGGAGTGGTCACTCGCTGGCGGATACCGCTGTATCGAGTAGGCGCACAAGCGCACACGTTTCGAAAGATGAGAGTCGCCGTTCAGCCGTCGAAGCAAAAGTTAAAGGTGACGTCTTCCGTGGCTAAACCTGGCGGTTGGACAGACACCGTTATTTGCCATAGTCCGGCCATGGGAAAGTAGAGCTTGGAGACGGCGTATCGCCCGGCGCCCACGGACGTCGCTAACGGAGCGAGAGCGCTCCCGTGGGCATGGTCGGGCATCCACGGCGTGACGACCACGGAAGCGCCATCGAGAGGCTTTCCCGAAGCGTCGGTCACTTCGAGCGTCATCGTGTTCGCTCCCTTCCGGGGAGGCGAAGGATTGGCCTCGACGACGGCCACGCGGACGCCTGCGTTCTGCTTCGCGAGGCCGGCCGTGTAAATGTCTTTCCTTCCGTCCCTCTCGCAGGCCGTCGACTGAAAACTCGCCGAACCGCCATTGGCGTCTTCGGCCGCGCTCGAGGCGCCACCGTTGCCGCACGCGAGTCCGAGCCCTGCGATCGACAACGCCACCCCCCAAGCGAAGCGCGAAACGGAACCCTGAACCCGTTCACGCATCATGGAAAACGCCTTGCCCACTACTCGGAGAGTAGCACCGACGAGCCTTCCGCCAAGGGCGGCCCGCAATGATCGCTCGACGGTGAGGGATACACTGTGCGTAGAGCCTTGAGATGGCGCGCGGTCACGCCGGGAACGGCCAGGATCGCCTCGTCGGCGGCGGCCATAATGCCTTTGAGGCTGCCGAGGTGTTTGAGAAGCGCCTTGCACGTGGCGGGGCCAAGGCCTGCGACTTGGTCAAGGGCGGATGCGAATCGGACCTTCTTTCCCAAGCGCTCGCGCGCGCGATTCGAGAAGCGGTGCGCCTCGTCGCGAACACGGGCGAGAAAAAACATCGACGCCGAATGGCTCTTCAGCGGTATCGGATTTTTCTGACCTGGCAGGTACACGCGGTCGACGAGGGTCTCGCCGAGGACGTTCTCTTTTTCTTTCGCGAGCGCGACAATCGAGAGATCGTGGAGCCCGAGATCGCGCGCCGCCGCGAGCGCGACTGCGAGCTGACCTTTGCCGCCGTCGACCACGAAGAGGTCCGGCAAATCCCACTCCGCGCTCGCTTGCTTAGGCGCTGCGGCGCCCCCTTCCGTCGGCACATCTGCGCGCTCTTTTAGGCCTCGACGAAAGCGCCGCGCGAGCACCTCGTACATCGCACGGTAGTCATCACCGTCGAGCGAGATACCGCCCTCGCCTTGAGCGCGCTCGCTTTCACCTTCACCTTCCGGTCGGCCCGAAGGCCGGCGCCGGGCGGGTTTCGAGTTCGCCGTCTCGCCGCGGACATGAAACGTGCGGTAACGCTTTTTATCGGCCTCTCCGTCGAGCATCGCGACGATCGCGCCGACCGTATCGCGCCCGCCTAAATGCGAGATATCGCAACATTCGATACGACGCGGAACCGTCGGAAGACGCAAACGCTCTTGGAGTTGCGTGAGCCGCTCGCTCACATCATCGCTCGCGCGGCGCTTTTCGCTAAAGGAGTGCTTGGCATTATCGTTCGCGAGTGCAAGTAACTCGACGCGCTGACCCCGTTGCGGAAAGAGGACCGCCACCTTGTGCTTGGCAAGCGTCGTCAACCACTCCGCGATGCCGGCACACGCTTCGGGCAGGAGCGGCACAATCACCTCGTCCGGAATCGGCGGCATCAGATCCGTGTCCATCGTGGAGCTTCGGGGCGAGCCCTCCGGCGCCTCGTTCTCCGGCAGTGCCATGGGCCCATAGAACTGGGCGAGAAAAGCAGAGACAACCTCTTCGTCGGGGATTTCTGCGTGCTTTACCGCGAACGTTGCGACGTCCGCGAGCTTGCCGCGCCGAATGTGAAGCAGAGCGAGTTCGACGAGATCGCCCTCGCGATGAAGACCCAGCACGTCGCGGTTGACGTCGTCGTTCGCGACGACGCGCTGCTCCTCGCGGACCTTCGCAATGGCCGAGAGCTGGTCCCGATAGACGGCGGCGAGCTCGAAGTGCATGTGCCACGCGGCGTCGCGCATGCGGGTCTCGAGGTCCGCGGAGAGCTCATCGTGGCGGCCGTCGAGGAACATGACGACGGCACGGACCTGCTCGTCGTACCAAGCTTTGTCCGTTTCCAAGACGCACGGCGCGGGGCAGCGCTTGATTTGATATTGCAAACACGGACGCTTCCTACGCCTCATCTCGACGTCGGTGCACGTCCGAAGCTGAAAGTGCTTGTTCACGAGGTGAAGCGTGCGGCGCGCGGCAGTGGCGGAGTGGTAAGGGCCGAAGTACCGGGTGCGCCCTTCGGGATCGACCGCAGGGCGCCTGACCACCCAAAGGCGAGGCCACTCCTCCTTCAAATCGAGCCGTAGGGAGATGTACTCCTTGTCGTCACGGAGCTTGATGTTGTAGCGAGGTCGATGCTCCTTGATGAGGTTATTTTCAAGGATCGCCGCCTCTTTCTCGGAGCCGGTGACAATGGTGTCGAAATCGCCAATCGTCTTTTGAAGAATCGGAATGAAATAGCGATTATCGCTCGACCCCTCTTGAAAGTAGGAGCGAACGCGCGAACGCAGGCTCTTGGCCTTGCCGACGTAGACCACCTCGCCCTTCTCGTCACGGAAGAGGTAGACGCCGGGCGAAATCGGCAATGCGGCGAGCTTTTCTGTGACGACCTCGGGCAACATCGGACTTGGCTCACGAATCCTAGTCCGCCGCCGCTCAGTGCGCTAAGTCTCATCGCATGACCGACGCGAGCGCTATCACGGCGCTGCTCGGCCCGACCAACACGGGCAAAACGCACCGCGCCGTCGAGCGCATGCTCGAGCACAACAGCGGCATGATTGGCTTGCCGTTGCGCTTGCTCGCGCGCGAGGTCTACGACCGTATTTCCGCGCGCATCGGCGAGAGCCGTGTGGCGCTCGTGACCGGAGAAGAGCAGCGGATTCCACCGCGGCCCTCGTACTGGGTGGCGACTGTGGAGGCGATGCCCGTCGATCGCGCGGTTGAGTTTCTTGCCGTCGATGAAGTCCAACTCGCCGCTCACGATCAGCGCGGCCATACGTTCACGTCTCGAATCCTCTCCGCGCGCGGGACGAAGGAGACCTGGTTCATGGGGGCGGCAACCATGCGCGCGGTCCTCCGCGAGCTCGTGCCCACCGCCGTACAGATCGAGCACCCTCGACTTTCGCGCCTCGCGTATGCCGGGAGTGTGCCCCTCGCACGCGTCCCTCCGAGAAGTGCCGTGGTCGCGTTTTCGATGCCACACGTCTACGAAATGGCAGAGCGGATTCGCGCACGGAAGGGCGGCGCCGCCGTCGTGCTCGGGGCGCTCTCACCGCGCACGCGCAACGCCCAGGTCGCGATGTTTCAATCGGGCGAGGTGGACTGGCTCGTCGCCACCGACGCCGTCGGAATGGGGTTGAATCTTGGCGTTGACCACGTCGCGTTCGCCGCGCTGCGCAAGTTCGACGGACGCGAGGTGCGTGACGTCGACGAGGCCGAGCTCGCGCAAATCGCCGGGCGCGCAGGACGCTGGGTGCAGGACGGAACCTTCGGCGCGATCACGCCGCTCACGGTTCCAAGCAGCGTCGTCGCGGCCATCGAGACCCACGCCTTCGCGCCTATTCGCCGCGTGCGCTTTCGAAACGACGTCCTCGCGTTCGACGCTGTCGAATCGCTTCTTGCCTCGCTTCACGTGCCCTCTACACGGAAGGTACTCGCGCCCGCGCGTGAGGCCGAAGACGCCCTTGCGTTGCGCGCGCTCTCGCTACGCCCCGACGTCGCGCGAGCGCTGCATGCAGGTACGGCCCGCGAGCGCGAGGAGGCCGTCAAGCTCTTGTGGGATGTGTGTACAGTACCTGATTTTCGAAAGTTGCTTCTCGAGGTGCACGTCGACTTTCTCGCGCACCTTTTCATCGAACTTAGGCGACGCGGTCGCTTGGGGGACGACTGGATCGACGAGCGGGTACGTGAGCTTTCGAGCGCGGAGGGCGACGTCGATACGCTCGTCGCGCGCATCGCAGCCGTACGAACCTGGACCTACATCGCCAACCGCGGCACGTGGCTCGAGTCACCCGACGAGTGGCAGGAAAGGACGCATGCTCTCGAGGATCGCCTGAGCGATGCGCTTCACGAGCGCCTCGTCATGCGCTTCGTCGACGTCAAAAAGGGGCACGGAACGGTACCCTCGCGAATGCGCCCGTCGCGCTCGCGCAGTCGCTCTGACCTGGGCGACACGTCAGCGACCGAGCCCGTCGACGCGGCTCACCCTTTCGCCAAGCTCGCCGCCATGCGCGCGCAGCTAACGCCACTGGCCCCGACGTCTTCCGCCGGGACAGCGCCTTGGATCGAGAGCGTTATCGAGGGCGCGCACGTCGACTTTTCGCTCGATGCGGAGGGTCTCGTCACGCACAAACTGTCGGGCAGGCATCTCGCAACGCTGACGCGCGGCTCGGGCATTGCGCTTCCTGGAGTGCGGGTGACCGACGGCGACTCACTCAGTGGCGGAGTACAGCGCCGGCTTCACCGTCGAATGCTCGCGTTCCTGAGAGATGTCGTGACGGAGCTACTCGGCGGCGCGCGTGACGTCGCGGTCTCGCACGCGGAGTCGAATCGTTCGGTCGAAGCGTCTGCGGCCGTGCGCGGGCTCGTCCATCGGCTCGAGCAGGGTCTCGGAACGATCGTTGCCCGTGATAGCGCGGACATCGCCTACGGACTAAGCAACGAAACGCGCCAAGCCTTCGAACGCGGAGGACTCTCCCTCGGCGAACTCGTCATTTATGTGCCCGTATCGCTCACCGAGACGGCCATCAACGCGCGAATCGCGCTCGCTTCGACGTGGTTCGGCGCGGGGCGCGCGCTCCGTCCTCCCCAGGGCGGGGCGGTTTCGTTTTTGGCGGGACGCGGTCTCGACGCGTCGGCCTACACCGCCATTGGCTTTCCCGTCTTTGGCCATCGAGCCATTCGAGCGGATGTCGCCGCACGCGTGTACGCGATACTCAGCCAATCGACGCCTTCGAACGCGCCGCCCGAAAGCGAAATTGCGACATGGCTCGGGTGCCCGACACGCGAGGTAAAGCGCACGACCGACGCGATGCGCGTGATGCTCCGCTAAGCGCTCAGTCCTCGACTTCGCCCCACGTACCGTCGGTGCCATCGGTCACTTCCACGGCGGCGACTGGCCGGATGCAGGTCTACGTCATGGACAGCGTACGCGGTCCGCTCCGCTGCTCCCGCGCTCGCGACGGGCGGCATTGACACTGAGCTATGTCATCGGAGAACAGATGAAGACGATCTCGAGCTCGCGTTTCATAAAATTATTCGGAATGGTGAGCGGGACGACTGTCGCGAAGGTTTCTGACGTCATCCAAATTCGTATCGATTTGTAACGGAGCGCCGCCGACGGCCGCGTGACCGTTGCGCCGCGCTGAAAGAGAGTTCGAGCTGATGACCAACGAACGGCCTGATCGGGTGAGCATGGGAATCGAGTCGGACCGTTGCCACCCAGGCTTTGGTGCAAGCTGAAAGCCGTCGCCCATGTCGATCTTCACGTACGGAAGCGACTCGCCAATACGAAGATTTCTACGCTTTTTGCACGCCGCCGGGTCGTCGGGTAGCACACGGTCCGCGTCGTCGAGGCAAACGTCCTGTACGAGAAAGTCATACGTGTCGCTCGCGACCGGCGTGGTGGCGGATGGCATGCTCCCTGGGGGCGTAATGACATCGGCGACAAGGCTGCGGCTTGACACCTCGATCTCACGAGACTCGTTGGCGCACGCCGCGAGTGGCGCCAGTACGGTGAGGGTGAGGGCGAGTGCTCCCCGCGTTACTCTTTGCTTCATCCAGTACTCTCCACTGGGCCAGCAGCAAGGTTCGTTCCGATCTAGGCGACGGTTCGATTGGGCCATTTCGCGGCGTCACAACGTCTCGTGTGCCCCGACGTCGCAGTGAGTCGCGCGACCCGCATGGAAAGTTCGATCCACGACGCGGGCGTGGGTGTACCGCGGACCTTCGGTCGCGGAATGGACCGTTCGTTGCCGGTGCGCAGAACCCGCTACCCGCTTGTCGGACTCGCGAATTCGACGGAAGCAACGGTGGACCTGTCTGAACGCCGGCCTTCTCCGGGCTTCCCGACGGCCTTGTGAAGAACAGCTGCTCCAAATCCCTTGGCTCGCCGAAGGTCGGTGAGCCGAAGGCTCGTGCCGTCTACAATCACGTGGACCCAGGATTCGCCTTTGCAACGACGCGCAGTCGCGACCTGTACTGACTCAAGGATCGCCGCACTGAGCACCCTTTGGTTACTGAGGAAATCGTAGGCGCCTTGCGGTTCCGCGTCACTTCGAGAGACATCGAGGACTTTTCCTCCAGGGTGCTCCGCAAGCGACGTCGCCATTCGTATAAAACGCGCAGTTCGGCGGGGGTCGCCTAAATTCGCATGCCCAAATTCCTCGTAGGCCCATGTCCTCGCTTCTGCCCTTGTCGTCGGACCCATGCGAGCAGAACCACCGGTTAACAAGAAAATTGCCGTCAAATATTGACTTAACACCAATGCCCAGAGGCAAGCGGGGGAACTCCACCCCTCGAGCCGCCAGCAGAACGGTCCGCGCACGCTGGACGCAGCCACTGCTCGACCGCCACGATCGCACCATCGCCTCGAGCCTGCGGGGCTTGCTCGGGTGCAGCTTCAGGCGGGGAACACGAGGACCAGGCACGTCCCGGGGTCGGACGGTCCCCGATCGCGTTAATTCAAACCCCTCACGAACTTCCGGCCAGCGGTACTAGCGTGGTACCGCGCAGACTATCCTGGCCGCGATGTCCGCTTTCAAAATGCGCTTCGCGATACTCTGGCCCGCTATTGAGTTTTCGCCACTTGCGTTCCAGGTATTTGACCCACCGGACATCCGCAGCGCTCCGTTCCGCAAATTCTCGCAAAGCGTAATCTACCTTCCCGTTCGCGGTGATGTCGAAGTGCTCGCCGTTTTCGACGGAAGACGTGACCTCGGCTCTTGGAAGTGGCACGCGCTTCGCTTGGTCGAGCGCATGACGGCGCGAGGCGTGAGCGGAAGGTGTTAGTCCTCGATGTCGACCCACGTACCGTCGGGGACCATGCGCGCGACTTGGTCGATTTCGGCGTCCTCCAACACGACGCATCCGTGGCTTTGGTAGGCGGATTTTTTGAACGGCTTGGCCTCCGGTGGCTCGCCGTGGATACCAATTTCACCGCCAATGGTCGCAGTCGGAGGGAGGCTACCGTTTTTCTTTAGCGCCTCGAAGCGCGCACGGTCGTCGGCATTTGGGTAATCGAGCTGAAGGAAGATTCGAAGGTGAGACGGCAAGTGCTTGACGACCTTGTATTGGCCGACAGGCGTGACGTTGTCTCCCTCCTTCGTTTTCGGCCCCGCACCGCCGCGCCCGACGGCGACGGCGTAATTTGCCACGAGCGACTCGCCGTCAAAGAGCTGCATGGTCCGCGCGCTCTTGTTCACACGGACGCGAGTGACGGTCTTTTCGTGGCTCGAGGCTTTGGTACTCGCGGTAGGTGGGGCCGAAGCTCCCACCAAGCTGAGACTCGCGATGGCGAAGAGAAAACGGCTTACGTGACCCTTCAGCCGCATCAAGGGAACGTACGGCAATCGCGTCCTTCTGGCCAGTCGCGACGCGCCACGCTCAAGGGCTGAACGACTGCGTACGGAACAGGAGCGACCGTTCGGCTCGCCCCGGAGCACGGACGAAAAGACCTACAAACGAGCCGAAAAGCGCGTCTCCCGGGCCGATTCCGGTGGACCCTGCCGGACGCGTGACCCACTTTCGCATCGGCTCCACCATTTGTGCGTTCACCGGATTGATCTCCACGATCACGCCGAGAAAGTGAGGCTTGCCGACCTGCGCGAGCGCACGATCCGTCACCGGAATCCGTCGAGCCTCGAAGCAAAGGCGCTGCACGCCTTCGATCGTCAACGCGGCCGTGTCGCGCTCGGTGCCCGGGCCAGAGATTTTTAGGCGGTATACTTCCTCCCAAAGGTCGAAGGTAATGCGGCAGGTGCGTGCTGCGAGAGCCACGGGATTCGACTCGCCTTCACGCAGAAAGTACGCGCGCATGAGAACCACGTGGGGAAGCCCATTCGAGAGCTTTGCACGAAAACCCGCGTCGAGAACGTCGACATAGCTAAAGCTCGCCACGAGTTGGTCCGCGTTTGACTCGTTTTTCTCCCACGCGAACGTGGCTTGACGTTGCGGAAGGTCCGCCGGATGGCTCGGAACGGACACACTTTGACCCAAAGCCGGCATGGGCAATCCGAAGACGACGAACAGCACGAACGGAAGAAAGAAGCGACGCGCCGTCATTGGGAAGCCGACCGAATCGGGACGAAGCCAAGGAAGTTCGCAAGGCCAAACGAAAACCCTCCCGCGACCGTATCGACACGAAGTCCGACGTTGAACGTCAGGTCGAAGGGAACTTTCGAGAGGCCCGCGTAGCCCCGCGCGACCGCCTTGAAATCGCGCTCGTTCGCCACGAGGTAGAGCCCCAGAGAGCCAAAAAAGTCGACGCCGTACACGCTTTTACGCCCGCGATAGACGGGGATGCGGTATTCGGCATTCAGTCGTGCAGCGTAATCGCCATACCGCACCTCGCCAATCGTCGTCGCGAAGAAGTTCGGCGCGGCCCGCCTATCGAACGCCAAGTCGAGGGCGCGATGGGGCCTGAGGTCCGTATAGTCGCCTACGTAAAATTTCTCGAAGAGCGGAGCGTCACCGAAAACGCTGCCGAGGATTCCTTCGACGCGGATCACGTGATCCCAGGGCAAGGGCGTCCAGCGAGACGCACGAAGAACGAGCTTGGCGTACGGGTAGTCAGTTCCAATAGGCGTCAACGACGCTTCGGCAAGACCAAGCACATACCAGCCGCGCGTAGTGAGAAACGCGTCATCTCGTGTATCATGCACAAACGTAGCGCTCACCGTCGAAAGCACACTGGAGCCGACGTGCAGGTCGAAATCGATAGGCTCGATATCGAGTCCGCGACGGTGGCTTGCCACGCGCGGCAGAGCCGCGTCGATCTTTTCTAGGCGGTAGTCGAAGAACAACCGGCTAGCGACGCTCCCCGCGTCGTGACCGACCCCCACGACACCGCCGAATCGTTGATACCCGACTACCGCGTAATCCTGGGTCACGAGCTGCGAGGGGTCGTCGACAAGCACGTCGCGGTTGCCAAAAAAGTCTTTCGCGTTGGAATAGAGCAGTTGCGCTTCGGCCGACCACGCGGAGCGCAAGAAGTCCGGGTCGCTAATTTTCGTGCGGAGCGCAAGTTGCCTATCGGCGATGGCTATAGCTCCGCCGAGCGCCATTCCCGTGCCTGCCACGTTCGTTTCGGACACGTCAATCCCGCCGTAGGCCGTGAGCGGGCGCGCTCGCCCGCTCGGTTCCGCGTCCGTCGCGAGGCCGAGCCAAACGTCGTTGACGACAATCGTATTGCGCTCGGTAACGTCGACCTGCAAGATGACGCTGCCGCGCTTCGTGCCGCGCCTCAGCGAGAGTTGCACGTCGCGAAAGAATCCCGTGCCGAGAAGGCGAAAGCGCGTGAGCGGAAGCTCTCTGTCGTCGACGTCGAGGGTGTCGCCTTCTCGGAAAGGGAGAAGCCGCCGGATGACGCGCGCGAGCGTCGAAGTGTTTCCTCGAATCGCGATTCCCTCGAGCACGTAGCGCAGGCGAGTCGGCCTTGATTCACTTTTGGTGCCTTGCGAAATGACGGCCACGTCGCCTTCGGACACGGCCTCGGCCGCTCGCGCGGTGTCCGTGAGAGGAGGCGGAATCACCTCTAACGGCCGCGCGCCATCCGTGGGTTGTAGACGGGGAGCGGGCTCGGCGTCCCCCTCACCCCACGTCTTTAGCGCTTGCGCGCGGACGCTCGCCGACGCCAGGCAAAAGCCAAGCGCGGTGAGCAACGACAGGAAGGAGGAGCGACGCACGAAAGTCTCGAATCAACCTCGCACGATCACGCTTTCGCGTCGGCTTGCGCTTCAGGCTTGGCCGCGGCGACGAACGGAAGCGCGCACGCGGCGCCATCGGCGCGAACGAGCCGAGGGAACGGCGTCAGGTCCACCCCTACCCTACGTGCTGCATAGACCTGAGGAACGAGGCACGCGTCGGCCATCGAAAAGGTACCGCCGAACGCAAACGGGCCGGCCAAACCGCCCGCGTCAGGCTCACCCGCAGGCTCCGCATCGGCCCGCACGACGAGAGCCTCAAACGCTTTCAGGCCACGCGCGATGAAGTGCTTCATCCACGCCGTCCGCTTCTCCTGTTCCGTCTTACTGTCTCCGACGCGGTCAAGAACGCTCAGGTTTTGGAGCGGCTGGATACCCGCGTTGATCGTCTCGACGAGCTCGCGCACACGCGCACGCGCTCGCGGGGCTTTCGGGAGCAGCGCGGGGTCGGGATAGAGGTCCTCGAGGAGTTCCATGATCGCGACCGATTCGCCGTAGGGCACGCCGTCGATGGTCAGCGTGGGCACGTGACCGATGGCATTTCGTGCCGTATTTTGAGGTAAAAGTTGCTCACCATCCAAGATATTGACGAACGTCGATTCGTACGCGAGGCGCTTGTAGCCGAGCGCAATCCTCACGCGGTAAGAGCACGACGAGCGCCAGTAGTGAGCGAGCAGCAGCGAGGTCGGGGGCTTTGGCATCGGGAATGGCCGAATCTAGCGCTTCTCTGACAAGAGGATAATGCGAAGGTGAGTCGAACCCGAGGCGAGCGGGATGCGAACCCGATCCGAAGCGAGTGCGACCCGAGCAAAGGGTGGCGTCTCCGGCAGGATTCGGACCTGCGACCTACCGTTTAGGAAACGGTTGCTCTATCCAGCTGAGCTACGGAGACATGGCGCGGACGCGGTCTGGGAGGCGAAGGTTTACCGCAGGCTGGCCTACGCGAGCAAGCCTCGAGCGCGTGTTCTCTTCGCGTAGCGCCGATCGCCTTTTTTAATGAGTCTTGGCGACTTGACGACGGAGCGTCAACGGGCCGAGACGTTGCGCTCCAAGACAAAGACGGGACAGCCCACGCTCCCATGGATCGCCGCCGTCGGGAAAATACGACTGTGAATCCGCGCGTCGAGGGCCATGTGGTAACCGAGTGTTCCGCGCCACATCGATTGAAAAAACTTCGTCGCGTCGGCATCTTGCGCATCACCTCTCTGTACCGTCGGCACGACGCGCCCGACGTCGCCCTCAACGTTTCTTTCGAGGTAACGCCACGCGTAGCAATCGCTCACGACAATCCATCGCGGCGCGCGCTCCTCGATGTCTCCGAGCAACGCGCGGACTTCGACGACTTCCGGGAGCGGGCTTCGATGCTCTGGGGCGCTCGGACCCACGCGAACCACCTTCATGCCCGGTCGAAAACGGGGAAGGTACACGTTAAGACCATACGTCTCGATCGTGTCCACCGGCTGGACGTGGGCGGCCAAAAAGTCCTCGACTTCGTAGCGCGGGTCGAGGAGCAAATTCGCATCGATCGTAAGGCATCGCCACGCCCCAAGGGCCAGACCAACGGCGCACAGTCCGCGCAAGGCCCAACGAATGACCCCACCTCCGGCACGTACGCGCAGGCAAATACGATCGACGCCTACCCCGGCATAGACCGAAGCAAGAAGCATCTGCGGCAACGTGAAGCGCTCTTCGACCCGCCGCGCGATAAGATTGAAACAAAGCGTAAACGATAGTGCGATGGCTAGCGGGACGAGCGCGGCAACCGCGAGCCCGCGCGCTTGCCGCGCTCGCACAGGAGGCGCGAAGACCGAGGTGAGCGTATCGATCAGACCGACGACCAGGAAAACCGCAAGAAACCAAGGATAGTGGTACTCCCAAGCGCGCGCGACATCGACCAGCACGAACCATCGCCCGACGCCGTCGCGCGAATACGTCGCATAATCTTGGCTCGCCGAACCCGTGAGAAACGCAACGCGCGCGGCGAACCCACGAGGGTTGGTCACGGCGCCGTCGACGAAGGCCACGATCACGGGCGCGAGCGCGGCACTAATGCCACACTCAAACAGCACGCGTTTGGCGTGGGCGCGCGCCCATTCGTCGAATGCAAACCACAAGGCGACCGACGCCGGTACGCCGAACAAAAAGAGCGCGTACGCTTGGTCCTTGGTGGTGATCGCGAGCGCACCGAACAGAGCGACCGAACGCAGTCGCCGTGGCTCACGGCGCGCGATACCGCGTACGAGTGCGAGTACCGCGAGCAGCGCCCAGAAGAGATACGGCACGTCGAGATTCGACATGTGCGCGTAGTAAGAAAAGGAAACGTTCACACTCGCGAAGGCCGCAACGCCAGCCGCGACGCCGCGACGACGTTCCGGCGCCACGAGCTCCTCACCGATTTTCGCGAGCGTCAGGACGATCGCGAGCGACATGAGAAGGCTCACGATGCGCGCGGCCATCGTCATGAGCGTCATGTACGGCGCCGAGAGAATCACCGGCATGACGGCGCCTATCAAAGTGCTCCCCGCACGAAGTACGGCCGCCACCGTGACGGGTACGGTCACCAGTGCGAGCAAGGCGAGGTGAAGCGGCGGGTAAGTAAAAAACTTTCCGGGGGTAAACGTGTCCGCAAGTCCCGGCAAAAAGTCCCTCGGCGCCACGCCGTCGTTGTCCCACGCGTCCGAAGCGGGCATCCCCCAGGAGAGCCCGACGCCGTGGAGGATCGCCGCAACGAGCAACGCCACCTTCAGCCCGAACGGAAGGGAGGCGACCGAGAGCGCAAGGCGCCGCCAAAAGGCCGACTTCATCGGAGAAGGCGCTCCCCTTCGTGGCCGGGGATCGTTCCGGAAACGCACAACGCGCGCCGCTGCGGATTCTGCGCGTCCAGCCCATCAAAAAGACGGCCGGCTGCAGCAGGAGTGGCCCGTACCATGAGTGGTTTGGCTATACCGACATCGCACCGCTAGGGCAAGAAGCCTCGAAGGTCGACCAACGCCGTTATCGAAGTGAATCGCGACGATTAAATTGAATTCGCTTTACCGCCTGAAGCGTTTGATTCGGGAATCAACGAGTGCGTCTTTCGAGCGAGTGAAGGAGAGGCTGTCATTCAGGCGATGGTTTTTGAAGATCGAACGCCGCGCGTTCCACACGGGTAGAAGGCGCCCGCGAAACACGAAAAAATCGCGGGCAGGCGCGGCGACAAGGTCGAGCTTGGCTGCTGTGGGATACCTCGCGAGGCCAAGGGACGCGGGCGCGGCTGAGCCTGGCGTGATGGCCGTTAGGGGAGCACGCAAGCCAATGCCCCACTCGTGCTAGCCTCCGCAACGTTGGAAATGGGGCGATGATGGTTACGCAATCCGCAAAAACACGGAACGAACACGAAGCGAGCGGCGTCGACGCTCAGAACGCGGCGACCGCGCCCACGCTCAATGGCTGGGGCCGCCTACCCATGCCGGGGCGTGAGCTCGCGTCGGAAAACCTCGAGACCATCACGCGCGGCGCGGTGTTGTCGCGTGGGCTCGGTCGCTCGTATGGTGACTCGTCACTCCCCGCGTTCGCGACAGACAAGGTCGTGGCGACACGGCTCGCGACCCGCATTCTCGCGTTCGACCCGGAGCGATGCGTCCTTCGGGTCGAGGCAGGGCTGAGTCTCGCCGAGTTCAATCGCATTTTCGTGCCGCGCGGATACTTCTCGCCCGTCACACCGGGCACGAAGTTCGTGACGTTCGGTGGAATGGTTGCGAGCGATGTCCACGGAAAAAACCACCACGTCGAAGGCTGTTTTGGTTCCCACGTCCGCGCGCTGCGCCTTCGCCTCGCCGACGACACAATCCTCGACTGTTCGCCTACCGAGCACGCAGACCTCTTTTACGGCAGCATCGGCGGCATGGGGTTGCTTGGCCACATTCTCGAAGTCGAGTTCGTGGTTCGGCGCATCCCGTCGGCGTGGGTGTACATGGAGAGTCAGCGCGTCCGCGGTATCGATGAGTTTCTTTCGGAACTCGGACGATACGCCGTCGAGTGGCCCATGACGATGGGATGGATCGATTGCCTTAGCCAAGGAAGCTCGCTCGGCCGCGGAATCCTCATGGCAGGCCGTTGGGCGAAACGCGAAGAGGCGAGTCCGGTTCCGCCCGCCGTACCGTTCGACAAAACGCTTCCCCTCGAGCTCCCGAATTGGGCTGTCAACTCGTTTACGGCCGGCGCTTTCAATAATCTCTATTACTGGTCGCACTTCCAGCAATACAAGACCGCCGTAGTCGGGCCTGAGCCTTTTTTCTACCCACTCGATGCGCTCCTTGATTGGAACAAGGGCTACGGTTCGCGCGGCTTCACGCAATACCAGTGCGTCATCCCACGAGCCGCCGGCGCGCCTGCCGTGCGCGAGTTTATGCTTCTTTTGACGAAGCTCGGCGGCGCCTCACCGCTCTGCGTGATCAAAGACTGCGGGCCCGAAGGAAAGGGCGTGCTCTCCTTCCCGCTCGAAGGCACTTCCGTCGCGGTCGACATGGCCGTGTCTGCCGACACCCAAGCGATTGTCGACCGCCTCAACGAATTCGTTATCAAAACAGGCGGTCGAATCTATCTCACGAAGGACAGCTTCACGAGGCCGGAACACTTCCGTGCAATGGAACCGCGGCTTCCCTCTTTTCTAGAACTGCGGCAAAAGTGGGACCCTCAACGCAGGTTGAGAAGTGCGCAATCGGTAAGGCTGTTCGGAGACCAGGTATGAAAGCAGTGATCTTGGGTGGAACGAGCGGAATGGGTCGTGCGATTGCGCAGCGTCTCGTCGAACGCGGGGATTCCGTTTTTCTCATGGGGATGGAATCGAGCGATCTTGCGCGGAGCGCCGCCGACCTCGAGGCGCGTCATCCGTCGCACGCGAAATGTGGGTTCGCCGTGTGCGACCTTGAGTACCCGGCAGGGTTCGCCGCTGCGCTGGTCTCCGCCGATGAAGCGCTCGGCGAATTCGACACGGTCATTGTGACCGCGGCCATGTTCGCCTCGCAAGAGGCCCTTGAGGCGGATGTCGAACTCGCGCGCCGGCTCGTGACGGTCAACTACGCCAACACCGTGGTGTTCTGCGAGCACGCCCGAAAGCTCCTACTCGCTCGCGGTGGCGGGCGACTTACCGTGTTTTCTTCGGTCGCCGGCGATCGCGGGCGAAAGCCCGTGGGCATCTACGGATCGAGCAAAGCTGGTCTCTCGGTCTACCTCGAGGCGCTCGACCACAAGTATCACGCGGAGAACCTACGGGTACTTTGCGTCAAACCTGGCTTCGTGAAAACCGGGATGACCGCGGGGCTCAAGCCACCGCCTTTCGCCGGAACCGCCGAGGGCGTCGCGAAGGACGTCGTGCGTGCGATGGATGAGGGCAAGCCTCTAATCTACGCGCCGAAGATCTGGGCTCTGGTCATGCTCGTGATCCGCATGCTCCCGCGCTTCGTGATGCGCAAGATCGGGTTTTAGGCCGCGCGCAAAGCGACTCAGCGACCCGAAAGGAAGGCGAGGCGTTGAATGACGCTCTCGGGCATGTTCTTGACGACGGGCATAATCGCCCCCCAAAACGACGGCACGTAAGCCTCCGCCGTGCCGGAGTCGACCGCGCGCATAATTCCGCGCGCGACCTGCTCGGGCTGCCCGAAAAGCACGTGCTTCGCGTGATCACGCGTCATCGGTGTATCGACCGGCCCGAGCTTGAGAGTGGTTACCGTCACGCGCGACGGGTAGAGGCGCGTGCGAAGTCCTTGAAGGTAAATGTTGAGCGCCCCTTTGGCGGCTCCGTACGTATAGTTCCGCGGCCTTCCGCGATCGCCGGCGACGGACGTAATCACCCCCAGCCGGCCAGCCCGCGCGGTCTCAAGATAATTCGCGAGAGGCACAAGCAACGACACCACGCTGAGAAAGTTGGTGCGAAACGTCTTCGAAGCCGCCTCGAAGCTGCGTTCGGTGTCGATTTGGTCGCCGAGGTAGCCGTGCGCGATGAGCACGGCGTCTACCGCCCCGAGCGCGGTGATGGCCGCCGCGACCACCGCTTCGTTCGCCTCGAGATCATCGAAGTCGGCCACTTGCGTCGAAACGTGCGCTTCGACGCGACCGACATCCGTGCAAAGCCTCGCGGCCGTTGCAAGCTTGTCGGGATTACGACCGACCAAGTGAAGCCGCGCTCCGCGGCGTGCGTATCGTTTTGCAACCTGCGCTGCCACGGCAGAGGTCGCACCAAAAATAAGCACGCGGTCACGGATCATGACACCAGCTTAGTCGCTTAGTGCACACGCGCGCGACGAACGGACGCGGCTACGGCGTCAGCCCCCTACTCTGCGGCTTCGGCATCCGTGAAGTCCTGCTCGACAGCGAACCCCGCCGCGCTTTGGTTGGGCTTCGGTAGGAGACATCCAGCCTTGTTGAAGTCAAGCGTATTGCCCACGAGGCAGCTGTAAATCCAATACGTCTCTTGGCCGTATCCGCGCCCTTTGTCGACGGTTACGCCTCCCGCCGCGTCGACCTCGCAGGGATTGTTTATCGTGCAACGCGCGCCGTCTTCGTTGCCCGTGTTGTTCACACCGATAACCTCTTTGCTCACCGCATCAATGATGGGTGAGCCTGAGGTGCCTCCGATGACTTCGCAGCCCGGCTTCGAGTAACGAATCGAATCAAAGCTTCGGTAGCCGCCTTCGCGCAGCTCGTTCACAAATCCGTCCAAAGCGCACGAGTAAGTCCGTCGCCAATACCCCGAAACAACCCGAATCGACGTTCCGCCCACCGGATGATTTTCCGCGATAGTAAGCGCTTTAGCTCCGAACTTCGTTTCGATGGCGGCATACGTCGAAGCCAATCGATAAAGCGACACATCCGTCGATTTCATCGTGCCGTAGAGAAGCCTGTCGGCGTAAACCGAGCCTAGATTGCCCGTCCCCGAGGTCGTGAGGAGACGAAAGCGCCGCCGAGACGCCACGTCGGCGAAGACAGCCTCGGGAGCCGGAAGACCTCCTTCGAGGCAGTGCCCGTTCGAGAGCACCATCGCTTGGTCCGTCGGTAGTGAGGTTCGAAACCGAACGAGCGACCCGGAGCAATTCGACAGCGACACAATACCCGTGAAGTCGACGTCCGCGGCGAGTTCTTCTTCGGGCGCGAGCGGGGCCCAGCGAAGTGCAGCGCCGTCGTCCGACGTGCCGAGCGGAAACGCGTGGGCCGCCGTCGCAACACTCATAGACACCAAGACCGACATCAAGCTTGCGGAGATTTTCATCGCGGCATCTTCCCGACATTGAACGCCAACCGGCGCACACAAAGTGCGTCTCAACGAGAGATGAGTGGGCAGAGGTATGCTCTTTGTCTCTCTCTGAAGACATGCCCCCGTGTCGCTATAAGACCCGACCCCTGCGAAAGCCGACACAAATCTGGCTCTTTTCGTCGTGCCCCAGCCGGCGGGGATTCGACCGCGCGAAAGGGTTCCGCATGGGGGCTATCTTCGGAACAGACCCGAAGCCGTATGTACCGTCCACGCGCCGTCGCGATACGCGCGCACAACGCCCGCTTCGGCGTCGAGCTGGAAAAGGGACAGCCACTCGTTTTCGACGAGCGCTCGAACCTTCGCGTGCTTTTCGACGACAGCGTCGACAGCCGAGCACGGCGCCTCGATGAACACGCTGAGCCGCAAGGGCGTATGTATCCAGCGTTCGCCGTCGTGGAGCGACTGCATCGGAAGGCCGATGCGGAGATCGCCGCCGTTGCCCTCGAACACGCCGAGATGACCACCGACTACGTTGTGCAACACCTTATTGCCGCTGCCGTAACGCACGTTGTCGACGGTAGAGGCGTAGTATTGAAGGTTTATCCAATGCGCGACGACCATGGGGGCCGTCATAATGAGTTCGAGGACCGAACAGTCTTTATCTTCTTCGAACCGATAATCATGCAGAAACGAACGGCCTCCGAAGTTGATGTGTCGCGTGCGCTCGCGTGGCGCAATCACGAACGCCGCATTGTTGGCGAGGCCCCATTCGGGCCGCACCTGCGCCCAATCGCGGGCGCGATCGTCGACGGCGTTCAGCAAAGCGTCGGGTGACAAATGCGCGAGTCCCAGGTTCGGCGAACGTTCGCGGCGAGCTTGGTGTGACGCCGCGGTAAGCCATTCGTGCAGCGTGGCCACGTCGGGCAGGTGCGAGGCAGGCAATTCGTCGAGTTCGTAGAGCGTTACGTTGTCGGTCATTGTATTGTGCAGTCCAGAGACGAACCGCGTCGTCAACGGAATGTCGATGCCGCGTGCGGCAAGGCCCACACGCACGTCGGGCTCATTGAGGAGCGCCGCCGCTACACGCGCGTTGACCTCGCCCGTTTGTCCGCAGCACGCGCCGCAGTCGAGCCCCGCACCGTGGGGGTTATTGCGCGTCTGGCTGCCGTGACCCAGTAGCGCGACGACGCGCGCGAACCTTCGCGTGAGGCTCATCGCGCGGAGCATGCCCTCGGCAAGGGCGCACCGGTCTTCGAGAGAAACGCTCTCCCCGTCCGCGCGCGCCGTGAGCCTCGGCTTGCGTTTCGCATCCTCGGCCCGCGTGAGTCCGGCACTCTTCGGCGAGCCGCCACCGCCGCTGCCCAAGGTCTCCGCCAGGAGCTGTCCGCCGAAAAACAAGCCCATCGATTCGACGAACCCAAAGCTCGAAACGGCGCTGGTCTTGAACGCCTTCCACGCGGAGCGCACGTCGAGTCGTGCCGCCCGTCGCTCCGCCACGTCGTTAGGCAGGCAGGCATCGGTGGCACGCAGTCGTGGTGCGAGAAGACCCGGAAGCTGGGGACGAGCGGTCGTCGAGGCGATTTCCTGGTAGTCGATGGGCATGCCGAAAAACCCTGCAAAGCCTATCGTCTGCACGCTGGGGCTTTGCGCCTCCAGAGCCCGCCGGAACACTTCGGAGCGAACATCAATGCAGAATGCAACTTGAAGCGCGGGTGTCTCCGCGGCCTGCGTTGCGGCAAAGCCCGACGGAAGCTGCCGGCAAGCCTCGCGTTGCCAAGCGATCTCTAAGGCCTTTTGGAGGAGCCAGTCGTTCGTCTGCGAGCGCGCCGCAGAGGCGCGTTTCGCGGTCCACGTGGCCATCGCCATCGGCCACCTAGCCACGAGGCTACTGCCCCCGCGTCGAAGAAGCATCCACTCCCACGCGAGGCGAATGGCAAGCAACTCGACGATCGAATCGTCGTCTCCACCCGAGAGGCGAGCCGTCCAGCGCCGGTAAGAGCACCAAGCCGCCCAGCCGTTCAGATCGAGGAGCAGGCCTGTGAAGTAAAACTCGTGCTCGTGCACGGGAATGTTCAGTTCTCGAAGCGCAAAGCTCACCATCTCGTGCGCCGTCTCCGGCAGCTCACGGGCGATCGTGAGGTAATCGTCAAAGCCCATAAGAAAGGCCGGACTGCGGTCGACAAGCGCCTGCCGGCGCCAGCTCGCGTACAAGCCTCCCGAGTGATCCGGGCGTAGCCGTGCCTGGCCGTCATCGAAATACGCGGCACAAAACTGACTCGAACTGTGAGTGACGAAATCCCGCCAGGACATCTCGCGCGCGAGGTCGCGCGACGCGTCCGCGATATCCATCACCCTTGCAAACGGGGCGATCAAAGGTTGCTCACTCTTCATGAGAGACTCGAGCTCGCCGACCGTCGCGGAAGAACCACTCTCCGAGATCGCGTCTTCCAAGTCGGCCGCAGAGAGACGCCCCGCCTGCGACTCGTTTCGAAACCACGCCCGCGGCATGAGCAGACGAGCACCTGAGAGCGCGACGAGCTTCGCCGACACGACGGAGAATGGCTCCTCCACCATTTCCCAAAACGGATTTACCGCGATAAAGCGGTCGAGTGGCCACGTGGGCGCAATGCGCGCGCATGCCTGGCGAATCGCAGGATCAACGGACGTGAGCCGTAGTTTTGATGTTTCCGCAGCGGTGACGACTGAAGCTATCATCGGGCCTCGAGCGCCTCCTCGACATACGAGGCGGAAAAGGTGGCCTCGGACGGCCGGAGTTTTGGCGGCCATATCCAAAATGTCATGCGTGTAAAAACCTCGTCGAGGTAGAGCCCCGCGAACAGACGCGGCTGGATAGCACTCGCAAATTTGCCATTCGGCCGGAACACGACAGCGACCTGGACTCCACATAGAGCCGCGAATCCCGCGCTGACGAAGACCCACATAAAAGGCCTGCTCGCGGGCTCTGGAAACCGCAACAGTCGAGCCGCAGCCATATGCCCGGCAACGTAGAGCGCGCTCACGAAGGCGCAGCGGAAGACGATGCCCGGGACGGCTCGAAGGCCCCCGTCGAGGGCGACGGCACGGACGACGAACACCGATAGCGACAACATGAGCAGGATCGCTAAGGGCGCGAACGTTGCGGTCGGCGTAGAGCTCCCGATGACGAGTGCCGTCACCCCCGCCACGCTTGCGACAACGACCGCCATCGCGAGCGCCGCTGCGGCAACCCCCCGCGAGGCAGCAACGGGCTCGTGTGGCTCTGTTATGGCTTCGACACGCCAGACATCGACCGCCATTCCCGAGCTCAGGAAAGCATGAGCCTTGTAGAGAGAATGCGCGACGAGATGAAGAAGCGCGAGATCCCACGCGCCAACACCACACTCGACGAGCATGAAGCCCATTTGGGCACAGGTCGACCACGCGAGCGCCACTTTAACGCTGACTCGTGTGGTCATCACCAAGGCGGCCACAACGGTCGTGACCATTCCGACGACGACAAGGAAGGACTGCGCGAGCACCGCGTGCCCCATGAACGGCGCAAGCCGGATCATCACGAACCCACCGATGTTCACGATGCCGGCGTGAAGCAACGCGGAGACCGGCGTAGGAGCCTCCATGACCTGAATGAGCCATCCGTGAAACGGGAGTTGCGCGGACTTTAGCGCGACTCCGGCGGCCAAAAAAACGGCCGCCACGTGGAGAGACAACGGCAACGATTCGCGTGCGCTTGCCCACTCATTCACGGCGTCGAGGTCAAGGCTCCCCACTCTTACGCGGAGAAGCACCAGCGCGACCACCATGCACGCGTCGGCGAAGCGGCTCAGGATAAATTTTTTGTGTGCCGCGACGAGCGCCTGCGGTCGCGTTTGATAAAACGTGAGGAGCTGGTGAACCGCGACGCTCGTGGCCATCCAGGCGACGGCGACCACGAGAAGGTGGTTCGACAAGATCAACACCGTCACCGCCGAAAGGGTGGCTGAGAGTGCGCGCGCGTAGCGCACTTGGCCCGCTTCGCCTTGGAGATAGGTTCGCGAGTAGCGCACAACGACAAACGCCACGAAGGTAACGAGAAGCGACATCACGTGCGTCACCACATCGAGACGAACGAAGCGCGCGAAAGCCTCCGCCGTTGGGGAGACGCAGGTGAGCTCGCCGCGTTCGGGCGTCGCGAAATCAAGCGCCGCTACGACCAGCGCGAGCGCAAGTCCGAGGCCAGCGGCCTGAGTCGCGCGTTGAAACGGCCGTTTCGTCGAGACAACCATAGCGCTCAGCCCAAACCCGAGAGGAATGCCCATCGCGAGGAGACGGAGTCCGAGCGCCTGGTAAGTCAGCACGTTCATCGTCGTGCACGTACCCCGGAACAACGGTTCTTGAAAAAGATATAATTACGCATGTATCGTTCGCCTATAAAGAACGACAACATGACGCCCGAACGCCTAAACTTTCACCACCTGCACTACTTTTGGGCCGTGGCGAAAGACGGCAATCTCACGAGGACCGCGGCGCGCCTCCGCGTTTCCCAATCGGCACTGTCCGCGCAGATAAAACAGCTTGAAGGCCAGCTCGGGCAGGCGCTCTTTCGACGCGAAGCTCGGCGGCTGGCCTTGACCGAAGCGGGTCGCGTGGTGCTGAGCTACGCCGAGGAGATTTTCACCACGGGAAGCGAGCTCTTAGCGACCGTGAACTCAGGTCGGCGTCGCGAAGAAATTCTTCGCCTCGGGGCCGTCGCAACGCTTTCGCGAAACTTCCAGGAGTCGTTCGTCAAGCCACTTCTCAGCGAGCCCAACGTGAAGCTTCGCCTTGTTTCGGGGGCGGCCTCGGACCTTCTCGCGAGGCTTGCCAATCACGAGCTGGATCTCGTGCTCGCGAATCAACCGGCGCGGAAGGAGGCTGGCCGCGTTTGGCGGAGTCGACGTGTCGCGAAGCAGGGGGTGAGCCTCGTCGGACGTCGCCGCGTAAAAGCGTTTCGATTCCCAGAAGATCTCGGCGTGGTTCCGATGATTCTCCCCGGTCCGGATAGCGAAATGCGTACCGAGTTCGATGCCCTCTGCGAACAGCTTGGCGTCGGGGTGGCGGTCGTCGCGGAGGTGGACGACATGGCCACGATGCGCCTGCTCGCACGCGATATCGGTCTTGACGCCGTCGCGCTTGTTCCTACCGTCGTCGTCCGCGACGAGCTTCGCAGCGGCGCGCTAAGCGAGCTCTGCGTTGTGCCAGGCCTCTTCGAGACATTCTACGCCATTACCGTCGACCGCCAATTCCAGCATCCGCTCGTTAAGTCGCTGCTCGCACGAAAGGAAAGCGAATTGCTGGCGATGACAAGCGGCGATTCGGACGCCAAGGCGAAACGCCAGCGCGGCCCACGCGTCGTCACGGCGTAGCCTACGCCGGGCGGTGCGTGTAAGACCGAGTCAGATGAGCCGGGAAATCCTCGTCAGTCCTTCGTCCGCCGGTCGGCTCGCCGCCGCAGCCGCATGGCTTTCCGCGCGAAGCGAAGATCACGTCACCATCGTCGGCGCCTCGCCGGACGCGGCATCCGAGGTCGCGAGGCTCGCCCTGACCGAGGCGCGTGCGTCGTTCGGCTGGCAACGCACGACGCTCGACGCTCTCGCCGTGACGCTCGCGCGGAGTGAATTCGCAAACCGAACGATAGCGACCGCTTCGACGTTCGCGCTCGAGGCGGTATGCGCGCGCGTCGTTCACACGCTTCGTGACCGCGCAACACCTGGAGGAGACGCAGCGAGTCGCGGCACGCACGAACGCCTTCTCGGCAGGTTCGCGCCGCTCGCGGATCGGCCTGGTTTTCCACGCGCCCTCGCGCGCTCTGTCGCGGAGCTGCGCCTCGCGGGCGATGACGTCGCGTCGCGCCTCGATGGGCTCGATGCCGACCTCTCGCGCCTCTTAAAAGCGTTCGAGACCGAACTTGACGCCGCAGGCCTTGCGGACCGCGCGCGAACACTTCGGCTCGCCACGGACCTCGTCGCGAAGCTCGATACGAAGCGCGAAGCCACGTCCAGGGCCGCCATTCTCCTCGTCGACGTACCGCTTCGCTCGCGCGCGGAGCAGGACTTCGTCGCGGCCCTAGCCGAGCGGGCCTCGTGCGTCTTCGCTACGCTGCCGGCGGGCGATGACCGCTCGCTCGCCTTCACCCGCGACGCGCTCGCGAGCGTCGGCTCTCACGCCACGATCGAGCGTCTCGCGTCCGCCGCGCCGGGCGCGCTTGGTCGCCTACACTCACACCTTTTCGCAGACGCAGCGGACGCCGTTCCCCTTCTCGCGGCCGAGCGCGCGGATGCTGAAGCTAAACTTGAAGAGGAGAAGATCGAATTTCTGTCGGCTCCTTTCGAGAGTCGCGAGAGCGTCGAAATCGTACGTGCCATCCTCGCGGAGGCCGCGCGCGGAACGAAGTTCGACCGCATCGCCGTGCTGCTTCGCGCCCCTGGCTATGCGACGCACCTCGGAGAAGCGTTCCGTCGCGCGGGCGTGCCCGCCCACGTTGCCCACGGAACGGAAGCGCCTGAGGCTTCGGGCCGCGCGATGATGGCGCTCCTTGCGTGCGCCGCAGAAGGACTCTCGGCGCGTCGTTTCGCCGAATACCTTACGATCGAGGAGGCTCCCGGAGAATCCGCGGACAGCTCGCCCGAGGCAGCGCCAGGTGCTTCCGTCGTCGAGGAGGACCGCGCAGACGTGTTCGGATCACTCCGTACGCCGCGTTATTGGGAGCGCTTGCTCGTCGACGCGGCGGTCCTGAGCGGCCATGAGCGATGGCGCTCGCGGCTCGACGGCCTTCACGCAAAGCTCAGCGAAGACCTCGAGGCGTACATGAAGAAGGCGGATGACGCCCTCGCAGACGCCGCGCGCCGCGACCGAAGCGCACTCGAAGCGTTGCGCACGTTTGCGCTTCCGCTCATTGCAGACCTGGCCGCACTCCCGGGCGGCCCCGAAGCGAGCTCGGCGGCCTCGAGCAGCCGCGCACCGTGCGAATCTACATGGGGTGCGTGGCAAGCCGCCCTCACCGCCCTCGCCACGCGCGCGCTTCGCTATCCGCAGCGCGTGCTCGAAGTCCTCGACGAGCTTCGGCCGATGGCGGACGTCGGCCCGGTTGACCTCCGCGAAGTGAGGCTTGTCCTTGGACGACGCCTCGGACGTCTCCCTGAACAGTCAGTCGGGCGACGGTACGGAAAAGTGTACATTGCAAACATCGAAGAGGCGCGCGGACTCGCCTTCGACGTGGTCTTCGTGCCGGGTCTTGCGAACGGAATCTTTCCTCAAAAAGTACGCGAAGATCCACTTCTCCTCGACCGGGTGCGCTCGAGTCTAGGCACGGCGCTCCCCCTACAAAGCGACCGGATGGCCGACGAGCAACTCGCGCTGCGTATCGCCGTGGGCGCAGCCTCCCGGCGCGTCGTGTTCTGCTACCCGCGCGTCGAGGTCGGGCAAGGCCGCCCGCGCACGCCGTCGTTTTACGGACTCGAGCTCCTGCGCGTCGCCGAAGGCGAGCTTCGGGACTCCCACGACCTCGCGACGCGCGACGCTTTGAAGGTCGAGGCACGTCTCGGTTGGCATGCGCCGGCGGATCGAACGCACGCCATCGACGAGGCCGAGTACGATCTCGCCTTGCTTCAATCCGTACTCGACAAAAGCGAAACTGAGGCGGTCGGCAAGGCGCACTACTTGCTGTCGTCGAACGCCCACCTCGCGCGCGCCCTTCGCTTTCGCGGGCGTCGTTGGCTGCGGACGTGGAAAGCTTCGGATGGGTTGGTCGACCCCCCTGAGGAGGCGCTCGTCGCCATCCGAGAACACGCAATCGAGAAACGTTCGTTCTCGCCGACCGCGCTACAGAATTTCGCTTCGTGTCCGTATCGGTTTCTCCTATCCGCGGTGCACCGCCTGGCGAAGCGCCGAGACCCGGCCGCCATCGAGGAACTGGATCCCCTTACACGCGGCTCACTCGTCCACGAAGTGCAGTTCGAGCTTCTTACGCAGCTCCGTAACGCGAAGCTCCTGCCTGTCACGCGAGGCAGCTTAGAAGCCGCTCGCTCGATGCTCGACAGCGTTCTGGCCGAGGTCTCTGCCGAAGAGCGCGACAGACTTCACCCGGCCATCGAACGCGTTTGGCAGGACGCGATGGAGAGCATCGCGGCCGATCTGCGCGAGTGGCTTCGGCGGATGGCGGACGAGCCGGATTGGACTCCTGCGTATTTCGAGCTCTCGTTCGGACTCAAGGATACGCGCAAGCAAGACAGCCTGAGCAAGGACAACGCGGTCCTTCTCGACGCGGGAATCCAACTCCGCGGGTCGATTGACCTTGTCGAGGAAAGCACCACCGGAGCCCTTCGCGCGACCGACCATAAGACGGGCAAGCCGCGCGCGCAGCGGGGTGACGTCATCAAAAAGGGAGAGATTCTCCAACCAGTCCTTTACGCGCTCACCGTCGAAAAACTATTCCCCGGTAGGCAGGTGAAAGAGGGTCGCCTCTATTACTGCACGACCGCGGGAGATTTTTCGAAAGTCGATATGCCACTCGACCAACGCGCCCGCGACGCCGCGCAGCTTGTCGCGACGACCATCGGCGGGGCGCTGAACCAAGGATTTTTGCCAGCCGCGCCCGCGAAAGACGCGTGTCGCTATTGCGATTACAGAAGCGTCTGCGGGCCGTACGAAGAGATTCGGACGAAACGAAAGTCGCCCGACCGCCTGAAAGGTCTTCTCGCGTTGAGGAATCACACGTGACGCTCGACTCCTCACTCTCGCCCTCGACGTCCCGCCGGACGTCCGAATATGGGCACGTAGACTCCCTCGTCGACCAGGAGGGGCGTGACCGCATCGCGCACGACCTTGACGCTACGCTCGTCGTCGAAGCGGCGGCGGGAACCGGCAAGACCACCGCACTCATAGGGCGCATTCTTTCGCTTCTACGGTCTGGGAAAGCGACCATGCAAACCCTGGTCGTGGTCACGTTCACGGACCGTGCTGCGGGCGAGATGAGGCGTTGCCTGCGAAGCGAGATCGAACGGGCACGCACGCGCGCAGAAAGCGCGACGGAACAGGCGCGACTGGGCGAGGCGCTTTGCCATCTTGAAGCCGCCCACATCGGCACGATCCACGCGTTTTGCGCCGATTTGCTGCGTGAGCGAGCCGTCGATGCGGCGATCGACCCGCTGTTCGAGATAGCCGCCGATGACGAGGCTGCGCGCCTCTACGATGAGGCGTTCACGCTCTGGTTCGAGCAAACGCTGGAAGCCCCGGGCGAAGGCGTCGCGCGTGTCTTGAGACGCACGCCGCGTGCGCGCGACCAGGACGGTCCCCGTGAAGCGCTTCGCAAAGCAGGGCGCACACTCGTTGACTATAGAGACTTTTCGACGCCGTACGCGCGCCCAGCCGAAAGCCGTGCGTCGGCGATTGACGACCTGCTCAGCAGGCTCCGCGCGCTCGCAGCCTATGCACCCGGCGGATATCAAGATAACTGGCTGACAAAGAGTCTCCAGGCACTCGGGCGCGTGGCCTACGAGGTCGACCGCCGCGAGGAAATACACGCCTCCGCGCGCGACTATGATGGCATCGAGGCGCAGCTCCGAACGCTCGCGGGTTACAAGGGGTGGAATTACACCGGCGGGCGCGGTCAGTGGTTCAACCGCGCCGGCGGCCTCACGATGCAGGCGGTGCGTGAAGAGCGTGCAGCCGCGAAGGAATCGCTCGATCGGTTTCTTGACGCCGCCGACGCGGACCTGGCGGCGCTGCTCTTCCGTGAGCTGTGGGGCCTGGACGCAAAGGGCGCTCCGGACGCGGCGCGCCCTGGGCTTATCCGCCTCTACAACGCGTTAAAGGCACGTTCGGGAAAGCTAGACTTTCTCGACCTTCGGATTCTTACGCGCGATCTCCTGCAGGAGGGCGACGCCGTGCGCGTGGAACTCCAACAGCGATTTAGTCACGTCCTCGTCGATGAGTTTCAGGATACGGATCCGCTCCAAGCCGAGATCGTGCTCCTCCTCGCCTCGGACGATCCGCACGCAAGCTCTCTCGAGTCCGCGCGCGTGGTCCCGGGAAAGCTTTTTTTGGTGGGCGATCCAAAGCAATCGATCAACCGCTTTCGGCGCGCGGAGCTGTCGCTTTACGAGACAATCAAGGCGCGCCTTCTCGCGCAGGGCGCGGGCTTGGTCCTGCTTCGCACAAGTTTTCGGAGCGCGCCGTCACTTCAAGCGTTCGTGAACTCGGCGTTCGAGACGAACATGCGAGCCAGCGGGCGCATGTCGCAAGCCGTGTACGTTCCACTCGCGCCGCATCGCCCCGAACCTGTCGGCAGACCTACCGTGATTGCGTTACCCGTTCCGCGCCCCTATTCAGAATACGGCCGCGTAACGACGTGGAAGATTGAAGAATCGTTCCCGGACGCGGTCGGCGCGTTTGTTGATTGGCTGGTGCGCGAGAGCGGTTGGACCGTCACGGAGCCTGGCGCGAGCGAGCCCGTCAAGGTCGGGACACGCCACGTTTGCCTCTTGTTTAAGCGCTTCCAAAGTTTTGGAAACGACCTGACGCTTCCCTACGTGCGCGCCCTCGAAGTGCGCCGCGTTCCACACGTCATGGTGGGCGGAAAGAGCTTTTACGAGCGTGAGGAGATCGTTGCCGTCCGCGGCGCGCTCTCAGCGATTGAATGGCCGGACGACGCCATGAGCACGTACGCGGCGCTCCACGGTCCGTTTTTCGCGCTTGGCGACGACGCGCTCCTCGCTTTCCGCCACTCGCAGCGTCACTTGCATTCTCTCCGCAAACGCGACGAGGCGAAGCTGACCGACCTGACGAGGCCGGTCGGTGACGCGCTCGAGATTCTCGCGCGGCTTCATCGTGAGCGTAACCTGCGACCTTTCGCGGACACGGTCACGCAGCTCCTCGAAGCGACCCGCGCTTACGCCGGCGTCGCGCTTTGGCCCGGCGGGGAGCAAGGCCTAGCCAACCTTTCCCGGGTGCTCGATAAGGCACGCAGGTTTGAGCAAGGTCCGGTGACGTCGTTCCGTGGGTTCGTGTCACACCTCGAAGAGGGCGCCGAGCGTGGCGGCAGGAACGAAACGCCCGTGATCGAGGAGGGCACGGGCGGCGTACGATTCATGACCGTCCACGAGGCCAAAGGACTGGAATTTCCGATCGTGATTCTTGTCGACCCGACGGCGAGCGCGACGTCTCGCGAACCCTCGCGGTACGTAGACCCGCAGCGAGGGCTGTTTGCCGTACCGCTCTGCGGCGCGAGCCCGATCGAGCTGCTCGAAAGGCGCCAAGAGGTCCTCGAACAGGATCGCGAAGAAGCCCTTCGCCTTCTTTACGTGGCGACCACTCGGGCGCGCGAGCTCCTCGTTGTGCCCGTCGTCGGTGACGAGCGTGACGAAAGCCCCGCGTCCGCAAGTGGCACGGCACGTGCACTATCTTTGGGCTGGCTCGACGCTCTCGACCCGGTTCTCTATCCTTCGGATAGGCGGGGTTCAAAGGCCGCGAACGGCTGTCCGATGTTTGGCGAAGACAGCGTGCTCGAGCGCGGACCGCAAGCGTCGCGAACGACGGGTTCATCCGTGCGACCAGGACTGCATCGGCCCGCGGTCGGCACGCATAGCGTCGTTTTTTGGGACCCGAGCGCGCTCGACCTCGATCGTGAAGACGACGCCGGGCAGCGGCAACAAAAGGCCTTGGCGGTCGACGAAAAAAGCGCCGTCGCGAACGCGAGCATCGAGGAACACGCCCGCTGGCAGCGAGAACGAGGCGATCTCTTGGCAAAGGGTTCGCTGCCGACGCTCGTGGTTCGAACGTTTACGGAGGGAAAAACGACGCGCGCGGACGTTACGTCAGACGGCGCCTTTGATGTGGTCATCGCCACGGCCAAGGCCGACGAAAAGCGCTTCGGCATCCTGGTGCACGCCGTCCTCGCGGCCGTACCTCTCGACGGCGATGCCAGCGCTGTCGACCGCGTCGCGCAGCTTGAGGCCCGCCTTCTCGGCGCGGCGAGCGACGAGGCGACGTACGCGCGCGACGCCGTTCTACGTGCGCTTTCTCACCCGCTGCTCGAACGCGCACGCGCCGCGCTTCGCGTGGAGCGCAAAACGGCCGTCATGATATGTGCAAGCAACGGCGCGCTCGTCGAAGGAGTGGTCGACCTTGCGTTCTTCGAGGCTGAAGCAGGCTGGACGGTGGTCGACTTCAAGACCGACGTAGAAATGGCGAGCCGACAAAACGACCACATCCGCCAAGTCGACGCCTACGCCCGAGCTATCGCGGCTGCGACAGGCCAGCCCGCCAAGGGTGTGCTCTTCGCCCTCTGATTCGAGGGAGGCGCTTGGCGCCCCGCGCGGTCTGAAGCATGGTTCCGCACTCATGAAGGTAAGCGTTCTTTCTTCCGTGCGCGTGCGTCCCCTCAGGCGTGGGGTCGCGCAGGTACGCGTCGTCCTGGCTTCGACGTCGCTTGTGTCAACGCTATGGCTTGGGGCGTGCGGCGGTGATTCCCCGACACCCCTCGCGCCCGGCAACCGCGGTCCGTTGTCGGCGACTTCCGCCGCGCCGACGGTCAAAGCGCCCGAGGCGACGACGTCGCCGGCCGTGCCGGCCTTGCCGTTTGACGTCGATCCCGTCACGGTTGCGCTCGGGCGAACCACCCCAGGCGCCGGCGGAGCCGAGGACATCGCACGTGCTCGTGAGGGCGTCGTGGCGCTCTGTGACGGCAGCCTTGCACGTGCTTCGCTCACGCTCGACGAACTCCGCGGCAGGGACGGCAAGCCTAACGGCGAACTCACATGGGACACGACCGTCGGAAGCTTAGACCTCGCCAGGGGCGCGCTTCGTAACGCGGCGGATTTTCCGTCTCTTCTCGCCGTCGCACACCCTGACGAGGGCGTGCGAGAACAAGCAAAAGGGTGCGAGCCGAAGGTCGACAAGCTCGAGACCAGCCTGTGGCTCGACGCCGCCATCGCGCGCGTCATCAAACGCTACGCCGCGAAGAACGAACCGCTCAGCGGGCCACGCGCGAAGCTCCTCGCAGAGGTGGTCCGAGATTTCCGTCGTAATGGTCTCGACCTTGATGCGAACGGCCAAAGGCGCATTCGAGCGATCAACGAAGCCGTCACCAAGCTTGGTCAGGACTTCGACTCGAACCTCGCTGCGTCTCACCTCGAAGTGGAGGCAACTCCATCCCAGCTTCAGGGCCTACCGAAAGAATGGCTCGCGTCCCACAGTCCGGGTGCGAACGGCAAGATCACGATCACCACCGACTATCCCGACTACTTCCCAGTCCTCACGTATGCCACGAATCGAAAGCTCGCGCTGGAGCTCTACAAGCAATTTGAAAACCGCGCGGCGAATACGAACGTAGAAGTTCTTGATAAGATTCTCGCGCTCCGCGCCGAGAAAGCCAAACTCCTCGGTTATGCGACGTGGGCCGATTACGTCACCGAGCCAAGAATGGCAAAAAATGCCAAACAGGTAGCTCATTTTCTCGATGGGCTCAAACGTCACATTGCGAAGAAAGCGCAGACTGAATTCGCCGAATTTCGTGCCGTTCATGTCGCCCAAGGGGGCAAGGCGAACGACCCCATTCCGCCCTCCGACAGGCCTTACCTCGAAGACCAAGTGCGCAAAGCCACCTACGGACTCGATTCAAAAGAGGTGAGTCAGTACCTCGAGGTTCGCAAAGTAAAGCAGGGGATTCTCGCTATCACGTCGAAGATGTACGGGATTACCTACCGCGCGGCGAACATGCCGACGTGGCATGCCGACGTCGAGCCGATGGAGATCGTCGCCGCAAACGGCCAGGTTCTTGGGCGCTTCTTCTTCGACCTCTACCCCCGCGAGGGGAAGTACAAGCACGCGGCCGTTTTCAGCGTGCGCGACACGCGGCACATGCCGGACGGCTCCCGCCTCATGCCGATGGCCGCTATCGAGTGCAACTTTCCGCGCCCGGGTGCCAGCGGCCCCGCGCTCATGAGCCACTCCGATACGGTGACGTTCTTTCACGAGTTTGGACATGTCTTGCACCACTTGCTCAGCGAGGCGGAACTTTCCTCTTTTGCCGGCACAACCGTTGCGCGCGACTTTGTCGAAGCACCCTCGCAAATGTTCGAAGAATGGGCGTGGGCCAAAGAGACGCTCGACCTGTTTGCGCTTCATCACCAGACGGGCAAACCAATGCCTAAGACGTTGCACGCGGCTATGCTCCGCTCACGTGGCCTGGGGCGAGCCCTCAGCACGCAGCGTCAGCTCTTTCTCGCCGCGCTCGATCAGGCGTACCACACGCGCCCGCTACCCCTCGACACGACCAAAGTCTTGCAGGAAGTGGGCGAGGCGTACACGCCGTTCAAGTACGTCGAAGGCACGCATTTCCAAGCGAGCTTCGGCCACCTCATTGGCTACGACGCCGGCTACTACGGCTACCAGTGGGCGCTTTCGATTGCTCAAGATCTGTTTACGAGATTTAAAACCGAAGGCTTGCTCAATCCACGGACAGCGTCGGCGTATCGAGCCTCCGTGCTGGCAGCAGGCTCTCGTGACGAAGAAGCCCAGCTTGTGGCGACATTCCTGGGCCGCCCACCGAGCGACGTCGCCTACAAGAGCTTCCTCCTGGACTAGCCTCGGCAAAGAGACTGCGCTCGCTCGGAATCCAGAGCGTCAATAGTTACAGGTTGCCAAAAGCTTCGCGTCGATGGGGTCGAGCCTGGGTCCCGTAAGCGTACGCTTGGTCGCATCGTAAAAGAGCCCGGAATTGATGCCGGGCCCAGCTTTGCCATCCACTTTCCTATCTTCCGTCGGTATGCACCAAATCTGGATATCGGAGCTCGCTTCGCCTTTCGCAACGTCGAAGTCTAGCGGGCCCGATGCGCCTGTATAATCGATGTTTTTGCCGGATGACAAAACGCTGAATGCGGTATTGATATTCGTGGTCCCGGGCTGAGAGTCTTGCCCTGGGGGCACGAGTCGCTTCAACCCGACATTGATACTTGATCCGTTGAGCGGCTTGTCCGAAACAGCCGCTATCGCGTACGCCAAAAGATAGAGCGCATCGTAGGCGGCTGCGGTCCCACCAACGTCGGGACCTGTGCCGTCTTTCGTCGACGAAGAGTACCGACTACGGAAAAGCTTATAAATCGCATTGTCTGTGCCGGGAGTCGTACCAAACACGCGTTTGCGCAAATCGGTATTTGTACCGATTTCGGCCCAAAGTTCGGGAACGAGCCCACCGTCCGGGAAAAGATACGTGGGCTTTTTCCCCGAGGGCCAAGCTTTCGAGGCTTCGAGTTTATTGAGAAATTCTGGTACTATTTCGTTGGTTCCGAGCAAAAACACGACGTGAGGCGTGGCGGTCGCGAGAGAATCGAAAACTTTCTGACGCGCCGCACTGTAGTCGATGGCTTTGCCGGAGCTCGGGTCGCCGTAGTCAATCACTGTGAGCGTTGATAGACTAAGATTATCAAAGGCCGTTTTTCCGTTGAACTCAAGCTGCGCCTGCAACGCGGCGGCGAGTCCCTGACCGTAAGAATCACCCTTGTTGAGAATGAGAACCCGCAGTGGCATCGAGACGGCGTCCGGACCGAGACTTAGCCGCGCGCGCGTGCTCGATTCAATCTGCGGCATGAGTCCGACGAGTGCCTTCGCCTGAATCACGTCCGACGGTGCCGTGCGCCAGACGAGGCCATTGTCCTGAAGATCGGTGAGTGCCACGCTCGTAGCCGTGGGCGACATGAGCAAAACGCCCTTCGGGATTGTGATTTGGGCAACCGCTTGCGTGTCGCCGCTGAACGAAGCTCCGAGGATCGCAGGCACCCTCACGTCGTCGACCAGATGCCTGGCCGAACGCACGGGCGCTTCGGCGTCGTTCAGTTCGTCAGACTCTTCAGAACAGGCCACGACAACGATAGGACGTCGGCTCGACGAACCTACGGCCGGAGGCAGGCCGTTCGCTCCCGACGTGAAGTCGTCGACCGCAAGGGCTATCGAATTGAGAAGCGGAATTCCACCCGGCTTATCGGCACCGACAATGGGGAGAATCGATCCCAAAATCACGGCGTTATCATTTTTCCAATCACCGATAACTTGTGGGCAGTCGGGCGAAAGGAGTTTCGTGCACGTGAGGTCCGCTTTTCGACAGATAGAGAAATCACCGAGCTTTTTGACGCAATCAGCGTTGGTCGAGCACGTCGCGGCCTCACCCGCATCGGCCGCGCCCGCATTGGAGCTCACACTGTACGCGTTGAGGTCGAGCAGTGACGTGCAGCCCACGAGCGCGAGCAGTGAAGCAAAGGAGAAAGAGCGACAGCGCATCGACGTCGATGGTACGGCCTTTTCTTACGACATCACAACCGTTCCGACGCGGACAAGCGACCTCAAAAGCGACCCGTAATTCCTGCTCGATCGAGGCCGAGATAAGGTGCAAAAGATGCCGTAAACGTCGCTGACCTCGCCGTCTTCGCGTTTACGCTCGGCGTCTTGGCAGCCACGCGGGATGCCAAATAGAGATACGTTCCGGAGACGAGTCCTAGACCGCCGACGACAAATCCGACGGTGGAGACGGTACCCGCAGACTTTGCGGAGTCGAGGGTGCTCTGCTGGTTCGAGGGGCAAATCTTGTTGGCGCACGCGGCGTCGAGGTCGCTCTCCTTCGAACTTGCCATCAAACCGAACAACGCGCCCACGCCGACGCCAAGGACTCCCACACCGAGCGCGAGATAGGCTGGTACGTGGCTCGCGCGCCCGGGCGCGTCGCCTCGCGACTCAGAGGCCAACGGAGGCTCCGCGTGCGGCGTCACCACGGGCTGGGCGTTCGGATCGAGTTCAAGCGTCACGGCTATCGAGTCGACGCTCCCTTCCGCGAGGCGGATCTTCGTCACACTCATTTTAAAGCCCGGGGCAGTCGCCTCGATCACGTGCTCGCCGGGGTCCATAGGGCGGTTCGCGTTGAGGTTTGCGGCAGGGACAACGTCACCGTCGACCTTCACGAGCACACGGCTGTCCAAGGGAGCCGCCACGGCGATCTTCAGTTGAGCGAGCCGCTGTCGTGCCTCTGCGAGGACGACTTTGGCTCGCTCTTGCGCTTGAACGAACGCCGGAGGCGCCCCCTGCGGGAGCACTTCACGCGCCACACGATTTAGGTTTTCCGTCCCGTCAACGATTCTGCCGAGCTGAACTTGACATTCGCCAAGCCGTGCAAGTGTGGAAGGCGCATGAAAAAGCTTTTCGGAGCGCTGAAACTTCTCGACCGCTTCCGCGCAATTGCCCATCTCTGCGAGTTTGACCCCCTCACGCCCGAGCGCTCGCGCGGCCGAAATGGTCGCCGAAGCAGGCTCGTCTTGACCGAACGCACGGCAAGGAAGAAGGCCCACACCCGCGACGCCGAAGAGCCAAAAAGCGCCGCGCAGCCGGGGTCGTAGTCGTCGATGGATCATCCTCCTCAAGCAATATCCGAAATCAATATCCGAGATCGGCTTCCTCGGAGGCTTTCGCGTTCGGCTTTGTGGCTGACCCGAGCGAAGGCGCCGTCGCCGAGGCGGCGACGAGGGAAGGCGCAGAGCCCCGGGTGGGCGGCATGAAAGAGGGTCGCACGCTCGGAACCGGCGGCGGCGTCACAGGAGAGGCCGCCAGCCCCACCGCTGCTCGAGTCGCGGCATCAAGGGTGGGCGCGGCCGGCACGTCGGAGGCGGCCGAGAGCACGAGCGGTGTCGCGGTGCGCGCCGCGGCAGGCTTCTCCGACGCGGTGGGATGCTCAAGCCCAAACCGGACCGCCAGCGCGAGCGGAACGCCGATGAGCACACATGCCACCAGGGCGAGGCGCGAAGCCCTGGCGTTTGGCCTCGGCGCGGGCAGAGTGGGCACAGTCGATGCGACCGCCGAAGCCTCGAGAGTCGGTGGCGCCGTCCTTTGGGCTCGGCTCGCATCCCGAACGGCCATCGCCGCGATGGGACGCTTCGCAGTGACCGTCTCGGACCGGACCGGCTCAACCGCGTCAGCAGGCAACGCCGAAGGCACTTCACTGGCAAAGCGCACCTGACTCGCGTCGATAAGTCCCGCCGCACACAAAGCCTGGCTTGCCCGCTCGGCGCAAAGCAGAGACCGGCGAGGCGCAAACGGCATGAGCGCGGTAGCCACCTCTGCGATATTTTGGAATCGCTTGCTCACATCCTTTTCGAGGCATTTGTGAAGAATCTCGGCCAGACCGAGTGGCAAGTCCGGGCAATGATCGAGGATCGACGCCAACGGCTGCTCAAGGATCGCCGCGCAGACCTCGGCGATGGACGCAGCCTTGAACGGGAGCCTTCCCGCGAGCATCTCAAAAAAGCTCATCCCGAGCGCCCAAATGTCCGAACGCGCATCGACTTTAGCCGACGCACGGAGCTGTTCCGGTGCCATGTAGCAGGGAGTACCGACAAGGCTCATCGTCGAAGCCAACGGCGCTTCACCCGCTAACGTAGAACCCGTGAGCGCTCGCTTCGAGATTCCGAAGTCAAGCACTTTGACGATCTGCATTCCCGCTTGGGTCGTGAGAAAGAGATTTGCCGGCTTGATGTCTCGATGGATAATTCCTTTCGCGTGGGCCACGGCGAGTGCCTCACACGTCTGCATGACGTACTCGACAGCCTCCCTCGGCCGGAGGCGCCCTCGCTCCACGATCACGGCGTCGAGGTCATCACCTTCGAGGTACTCCATGACGAGGAAGGGTTCGCCGTCAGGTGTCGAACCGACATCGTAAACACTGCAGACGTACTCGCTCCGAATGCTGCAAGCAGCCTTTGCCTCACGCGCAAAGCGGGACACAACCTCTGGTACGGCAAGCATCTCGGGTCGCAAAAACTTGAGCGCAACGCGCTCGTCGAGTTCGATGTTGCGCGCGGCGACCACGATAGCGACGCCGCCCTCACCGATCACGCGCTCGATGAGGTACTTGCCATTAACCGTACGTCCAGGACGCGCGCCAGCCGTAAGCGGCACGCGCGCGAGAGTCTGTTTCCTAGAGTCCGAGACGTCTGCAACGGCAGCTTCCGAAGGCGGCTCGCTCTCCGGCGACTTCGAACCGAGCTGGCTCTTCGCCATCGCGACCTTCCCTTCAACAGGCAAACAAAACGACCCCGACGGAGTTTTACCGAATCACTCCTTGGCCCCGCCGGTCAAGGGGTCTTCCGGTAAGCTCGCAAGCGCACACACGAGCCTTCACGTCCGCACGACAGCCTCAGAAGATGCCAGCGAGCCCCTCGATGACCTAACAAGCTAGATGAGCGATGGGCGCGCTAGGGATCCTTCACGACCGAGGGGAAGAAGTGTGCGAGGACCCTCGTAGCAAAAGCATCGAACGCTTCGGTCGCCATCGCGTCGTACGTCCAGTCCTCCGCGGGGCCAGGCGACAGGTCTTGCTCTTTGAGCTTCCCAAGTGACGGGTGCTTCGTAATGTCTGCACGGAGCTTGAGCGGCTTCGCCTCGCCGGGGAGCACGAAGACCGCGTCGATCGGAAACACGATACCGATGTAGCTCCCGCGTGGCTTTTGGCTCGCGTAGCTGTGGCCCGACCACTCCGCGGTGTGCGTCACGAAGAGCGTTGGAACCTTGACGTCCGGGAGCGTCTCCGCGTCGAACGGAACTTGCGCGCCTAAGGAGAAGTCAAAGAGTTCCGGCCCCAGCCCCGAGTCGAAGCGCGCCACGAAGGTCTTCCCGAGGGCGGCTTCACGCTTTGTCGCGTGTTTCTCATCAAAGTAGCGTGACGGATAGGACACCTCGCCCATAAACGAAGGGGTCTTTGCAATCATCTGGTCGGCGCGGCCGATGGATTCCGACTTCTTCCTGCGGAAGCGCACGTCGAATGCCCCTCCGTGAAGTTCGGCCCAAGCAAAAAGGCGCTCGACGAAGGAGACGATGTTCTTGTCTTTCGAGGGTGCGGCGCGCTTGAACGAATCGAGCTCGCGCACGTACACGGCGTGGATAGACTGCTTCAACTCCGGCTCGACGCCGTGATTCGGATAACGCTTCGCAAAATCAACGAGCGCGGCGAGTGAGCCCACCGACTTCGCTTTTTCAAGTTCGGCGAGCATCATCGTTCGAATCGATACGCTGATCTCTCCTGCAATCTTCGATGCCGGATGAGAGGCACTGTACGCAAGGAGAGCATCGACGGTGCCGACGCGTTCGGCGTCGCGGAGCTCGGCGCGTGGCAAAAGCGTGTCGCGCACGTCCGAACGAAACGTGGACCCTCGCTCGAGGTACGCACGATACGAGGGCGAATCGTTCGCTTGCGTAGCCCGGGCGTAGAGCGTCTTGTCGCTGTGACGATTGCGAACTGCCCACACGGTCACCGCGACCACAGATCCGACGGCTAACGCGACGAGCGAGCCCAGCTTCTTCCACGGTGGGAGGCGCATCGTGTAGGCCTCACGAGGTCCGACAGGGCTAGAAAAGCGCGGATTGTGCAGTGGGTCGACGGCAACCAGCTCCTTGGGGTCGTCGCTTGCTTTCGCGTGCATGGCTCGGTCGCGCGACGCCTGAACGAGAGCTACCTGCGCGCTCACGTTTGCTCTGTCGGTGGATGAGCCGACGAACAGAAACTCGGAACCGCCGGAAAACGCGACGCGTACAGCTCCCCCCACGGCGTCGACACTCTGGATATCTTGGGTTGCGTAGACTTTGAACTGCTCACGGCGGGCATCAATGAGACACGCCGGAAAGAGGTAGATGCCTGGCGCGTAAGGCAGGGCACGCTCACGCACGCGAAACGCAAACGCCTGAAGCAGTCCGAAGACAAATCCGAATGCCAGCGCCGCGTAGAGCAGAAGCGCCTTCCACGAATGAATCGCGAGTCCGCTTTCAAGCGAGCCGTAGCCCAAACGGGTAACCACCACGAGGACCACGAAACACCCGCCCGTCACTCCGAGCCATAGGCGCTTGGTCGGCATGGCGCCTTTCGTCGCGAGGAGCGCGGCCGGCGGGAAACCGCTCATCACTGAACCGACGAAACGGTCTTGAATCGCGCGAGGGAGTTTGTAGAAGTCGACGGCTTTCATGGGGACCACGCGCAAGCCGCAGGCGCGGTCATCACCCGTGAGGTTACCCTATCAGGCGGTTTCAAAGCGTACGAGGTTCCGTGCAAGGGTTCCGAGCCCGACGAGGTCCTCGACAGCGCCGCCGAGATGCGGCGTCGCTATCGCCGCCCCGGGCTCCGTTTCCATTCGCAAGCGCGCGAGCAAATCTCGATCACGCTGCGCGCGCCAGCGCTCGGCCTCCGCGAGCTTCACGAGTTTCGCGAGCACGCCGCGCTGCATGTCGCTCGCGTGAAGCGGCAACTCAATCGTTTCCGGACCTACAAAACCCCTTGTGTAGGCTCCGCTACGGTTGAGGATGTATCCGGCAAAGGGCAAGCCGAGTTCGTTGATTTTTTTCTGAAAGTACGAGGCCTCCGCGAGGGCTGCGGGCTCGGGGCTTGTCACGAGGAGAAACGCCGCGTCTGGAGAAGAGAGGAGCGTCCGCACCGCCTCGGCGTGAGCACGCATTCCACCAAACATTCCCGAAAACGCACCGAGGAACGACTGAAGGTCCGTAAAGAACCCTTCGCCGAACGCGCGCTTGAAGACCCGCTCAGTCAAGTCGGAGGCCGCCCGAAAGAACGCGTTTCTCTTCGGCAGAAAAACCCCGATCACCCGCTCGTCGAGGAACATCGAAAGTTTGCGCGGAGCTTCGAGGAACTCGAGCGCGTTTCGCGAGGGCGGCGTGTCGAGCACCACAAGGTCGTACTTGCCCTCGGTCGAAAGCGTGTAGAGGGCCTCGGCCGCGGTGTACTCCTGCATTCCGGCGACGATCTTCGATAAGTGCTGGTAGAGGCGATTGCCCAAGATCTCCTGGACACGCACCTCGTCGCCCGCGAGGCGGCGGACCATCGACTCGAACACCACTTCTGGGCTCAACATCCACGCCGAGAGGTCACCCTCGGGCGGCACGCCCAACGCGTCGAGCTTCGCGCGCGGTACCTGTGAAGGTGTGCGCGCGGCCGCAGGAAGCCCCATAGCTTCCGCCAGGCGCCGAGCCGGGTCGATCGTGAGCACGAGAACCCGTCGTCCGTGAATCGCACTCGCCACGCCGATCGCCGCCGCCGTCGTCGTTTTGCCGACCCCTCCCGCACCACAGCACACAATCACCTTTTTTGTGCGAATCAGCGGTTCGAGAAACGTGGCTTCATCGCGCACGTTCGGGAGCACGTCGGCGGCTCGCGACGTCACGGCGCACCCGAGCTTCCTGACGCTGCCATACGCGACGCCATCTCTTCGACAAGCCGAGGGCCATCGGTCCAAACTTCTTGAAGCGCGGTAATCGGAACCTTCACCTCACGCTCGAGGCGGGCGAGGGAGACGCGGGCACGGTCGATTCGCTCCATGGACCGCTCCCCAAGCGTAGGCCCGCGGCCCGAGAGCAGCGCGCGAACCGCTTCGCGCTCCGCGTCGTTGAACGGGTCAAACGGCACCCGGTTGACGAACACTTGCGCCAGCGGAATCTCATGGCTCTCGATGCCGTTGATAAGTTCGAGGGCCTCGCTCACGGGAAGGGTCTCAGGGAGGGTAACGACAAGGGCCCCCGTGCGCGCGCGATCCGTCAGTAGATTGAGCCCCTCGCGGACCGCCGCAGCAATAGGGCCCGAGGGGATGACCCTCAACAAGGACGCAGGAATTTGCGCAAGCGCGAGCGCGTGGCCCGTCGCCGGGAGATCGACGACAATCAACTCGTACTCGTCCGACCCGTCTCTCCGCTTCGCACGAACCAGATCCAAAAGCCTGTAGAGTACACCCATCTCGGGAAAGGTCGGAGCGGCCGACAGAAACCTCCGGATCGCGGCGGAGCGCATGGCGGCATCGGCAAGGAGCTTCATCGGCAGTACGTCACGCAAAAAGCGCGCGTGGCCAAGGTGTGGCGCGAGGAGCACGGCGGCAAGGTTTGGGGCCACGGTCACGGGCTCGATCCCGAGCTGCGGCACCCCGAGGGCGGCCGCGAGCGCCGAGCTTGCAAGCGGGTCACCGACGATTTCAGCGCAGAGCACGCGCTTGCCTTGGGACGCTGCGAAGCGCGCGAGCGACGCCGTTACGGTCGTCTTCCCGACACCGCCCTTCCCTGTCACGAGCACGGCACGCAGCGAAAGCAGCCTCTTCAATCCTTCCGTGACTTATCACACCCGCGCCGAGGATCACGGGTTGACTCGCACCGGTGCTACGCTCTGCCTATGGCGAGCAAGGACAAGGAAGAAATCGAGGTCCGTTGCCCGGACTGCGGCGTCACCGTGCGAATCACGACGGAAGAGGCCGAGCGTACGCATCAAGCGACCTGCCGTAACGGTCACACGGTGCCGCTGGCCAAGGCCTTGGGCTGAGGTGTGCGGCACGCTTCTGTTCTCATGGCGGGGACGCTCAGCCTCGCGGCACTGCTAACTCTCGGGGTGGCCGAACCAGGGTGCGCCGATGACCCGCGTGACCTTTTCTCGCGCACCGTCGCGCCCGACGCGGGCACCGCCGATCCGCGCTCCAAGCCTCCAAAGGTCGACCCAACGCTCGGCGGCCCGTGCACGGAGGATTCGCAGTGTAACGACGCTCTCGCGTGCACGTTCGATAGCTGCGACCGCGAACTCAGGCGCTGTCGAACAATTCCCGACGACTCGCTCTGCGCCGACAGCTCGTTTTGCAACGGTCGTGAAACGTGCGTGCTGCGCGTCGGGTGCACCGCCTCCGCCGTGGTCACGTGTCAGGACGACGATTCCTGCACACTCGACCGATGCGTCGAGTCGACCAAGGCTTGCGAGCACGCCCCACGCGACGTCGACGGCGACGGCGACCCTGATGACCACTGCGTGCGAAAGCGCGATTGCGACGACCTTGATCCGAATGTAGGCAGCCAACGTGCTGAGATTTGCGGCAATCTTCGCGACGACAATTGCAACGGGCTCGTCGACGAAGCCGGATGCGTGCAACCTGCAAACGACGTGTGCGCGACAGCCCTCGCGATCTCAGCTTCCGGTACCTACGCACTCTCGACACGGGCAACGAAGAAAGACTATGGCGCGACCTGCTCCGTGGCGACGCCAAGCAGCGCCAAGGATGTCGTCGTCGCGATGCGCGTTCCCGGCGGCGTGGGAGACCCCGCTCGGGACGTCGAGGTCTGGGTGACCGCGGACGTCGCGACGAACGAGGTCGCCGTGGCGCTCCAACGCACCTGCGGCGATGCCGCGAGCGAACTCGGGTGCGGGCACGTCGACCGATCTCCCTCCGCGAGGACGATCGCGCGCGCCGTGCAGCCGGGTACCGTACTTTACGCCGTCGTGACCACGCAGACGGAAGGCTTTGCCACCGTAAACGTCGACTTTCGTGCGTCGAGCCCGAAGTCCTCCAACGAAGGCTGCGCGGCGCCGGAGGCTGTCGCGCTCGATGCCCCGACCGTCGTGCGCCTCGTCGACGCGGAAAGGGACCTTGAAACCGACTGCGAAAAGGCGAAAACAGGCGAACTTGCCTATTCGTTTATGCTGGCCGAGCCACGCGACGTACGAATTTTTGCGTCGACGCTCGTGGGCGCCGGCGTCCCCGTGGTGACGCTGCGCGACGCGGACTGCACGCGCGAGGTTCGCTGTACGGAGTCGCCCTCACGCCCACTTTTCGCGCGCGGGCTCGACGCTGGAAGGCACGTTTTCAGCGTGGCGGCCACGCAGCCCATCGACGCGAGCGTGCTCGTAACAGCGTATCCGCCGACGGCGGCGCCGGCGAACCAGAGTTGCACAACGGCGCCCGCTATCGAGCCAAACACGACCCTCGCCGTCGACCTTTCGGGCCATGAGGCCGCCCTCAAAAGCGGCTGTTTTGCAGGAGGCTTAGCCGCCGCCTACGCACTCACACTTGCACGCGCGAGTGACGTGCTGCTGATCGGCCGATTTCCCGCCAACGAATCTGGCTCGTTGGCCCTTCACGGGCCGTCGTGCGCGCCGGGCGGTGTCCTGGGGGACGGCTGCGCGGTCGGTGTGTCGCCGCAGCGCGTGAGCGGCCGGAGCGTTCCCGCCGGAGACTACCGCGTCGTTGTGGCCGACGAGCTAGGCCAGACCGCTCAACTCTCGGTGCTCGCGCGCGACGCCGTCCCGCCGACGACCGTAGGCGCGTCCGACACGTGCGCCGCAGCCTTCGTGCTTCCCGCCGCGGGCGGCTTTTTTACGGGAGATACGTCGAACGCCGCGGCGGACTACAGCGCCGGGTGTGACGCTCCGGGGCAGCCACTAAGCGGCGCCAAAGATCAGATTCTCAGGCTCGATCTCGCGGCGTCGCGGCGAGTCGTGATGGACATGACAGGGTCGGCCTTCACGACGGTCCTCGATGTCCGAAAGGGCGCCGTGTGCGGGTCGGCCATCGAGGTCCCAGGCGCGTGCTTCGTAGGAAAGGGATCCGGAAAAAGCTTCCTCGACCTCACCCTCGGCGCGGGCACGTACTGGCTTCAAATCGACGGTTATGCCGGCGAATTCGGCCCGTGGAGTCTCGACGTACGCGTCCTGCCTCCGTGAGCAACTTTCCTCGACGTCCGAATCGAGGAGTGCACAACGGCCTCACGCGTCTGCTAAGGGCGAAGGATGTCCCTCGAGCCTCGACCGCAGCTTCGTAGCCGTACCCAAATGACCGAATACGTACTCCCGCAACACGCCAACGCGCTCGGAAGCGTTTTCGGCGGACAAATTATGGCGTGGGTCGACCTGTGCGGAGCTATCTGCGCGCAGCGACACTCGGGCCGAATGGCCGTCACCGCGTTCGTCGACGACCTGAAGTTCGAGCAACCCGTGCGTGTCGGCGAGGTTGTCCGGCTTCAGGCGACGGTGAGCGCCGTCTTTCGAACGTCGATGGAAATCGAGGTCATCGTGGAGGGTGAAGAGTCGACCACGGGGAGAAGGTGGCCTTGCGTCGACGCACGCCTCACGTTTGTCGCTATCGATGACCTGCGAAAGCCCACGCTCATCCCTCAACTCACGCTCGATACGGACGAGGTCCGGGCATCCCAAGCCGCCGGAGAGAGACGGCGGAGAGAGCGTCTTGCGCAAAAATCGACGTCTACGATCACGGAAGGGTGAAGCCCGTCGCGAGACCTACCGCAGGGGTTGTAGGCGGAGCACAAACCGGCCGAGCACCCCGCCGATCATCGAGAGAAGGAGCGCCGGTAAAACATGGGCGAGCATGCCGTGGAGCGCGGCGGCGTGCGCACACCGCAGCGTCGCGAGAGCCACCGTGTAAGCCCCCGCTGTCATTCCTAACGCAGCCCCCGTCACCGTGGGGTGGACGGGGTCGGTCCCGCGTTTTAGAAGCAGCCACACCACGAGGGGAAGCGATCCCTGAATCACGCTCATCAACCCGCAAGCGAGGTCCGTCGCACGACTTACGTGCTCGCCTCCGAGATCGGGCCACGCCATAGAGGCTCCCCAGATGGCCATCGCCAGCAGCAGCGCAGTCAGCGCAAGGGCCGACACCAGAACCACGCGCGGTCGCCCAAGCATCGAACCCGGCTGACCGGAAGAAAGACGCGTCATGGCGGCCGACGCAACAAGAGCGAAACCGAGGAGGAACGCGACCATCTCGAACGGGCGGGCGCCTTGTGTCGGCCCGCCCATGCCGAGGAACAGCCCGCACGTCGCCAGCGCGCCAACGCCGGCGAGCCAGGCGGCGCGACGCGTGTAAACAGCACGGGCTGGAGACGGCGTCCCCGCTATCGCTTCGAGCACGCGAGCTCGAGCGCCAGCATCAACGGAGGAAGATCGCCCGGCGGTATCGTCGCTCGTCATGGCGCGTCCCTGAGGTGGTCCGCCGCGAGCTCGCCGAGCACTTCGCGCATCGCCTCGTACGCACGGTGTGCGCGAAGCTTCACGGCAGCCACGGTCGTTCCGAGCACTTGAGCCGCCTCCTTTACCGTCAGACCGTCCTGCTTAATGAGCTCAAACGCCATGCGCTGGTTTTCGGGAAGTCGCGCCAATTCCTGCGTGAGACGAGCTGCAACCTCTTTCGCGACGACGACATCGTCCGCGCGATCGTCCGTGGAAGCGAGCGGGCGAATCGCGTCATCGAAGTCGACGGGAGCAAGCACTTCCCGACTGCCGCGTCGATGAGAATCAATGAGTAAGCGCCGCGCAATGGCGAAGGCCCACGGCACGACTTGCGCTCCTACAAGAAACCGACCGCGAGCACGGTGAATCTGGAGCATGGTCTGCTGAACGACGTCTTCAGCGCGCGCTCTGTCACGCGTGTAACGTGCAAGAAATCCGTAGAGGCGAGGTGCGAGACCGTCATAGAGTTCGGCAAACGCGCTGTCGTCACCCGTCGCATAGCGATCCATTGCGGCGTTAAGGTGCGAGGCTGACGACGACCGCGACGCACCATGCGTCTCCGCTTCCGACTCCGACGCGCACGGTGTGCGAGGCGCGTTTGAAGGGTCTGCCACATGAGTTTGCGGACTCAACACCACGTGCGTCGTATCACGGAGGAGCCAGCCCATGGAGGAAGCTACATCCACCGACAGCGACAAGGCGGAAAAGGCGAACATGGCGTGGGGCTCACGGAGCATTACGCCGCATTGGGCAAGAAGTTTCGACGGCTCGCGGCTCACGAATGCCACAGCCGTGACAGCCGGTGACTGGGACATAGCCGAACCAGTCGATGTCGTTTGTCCTCATCGGCGGTGAGTTGAATCTCGCCCATGCGCCGCGTCGCCGAGGAAAGAAGGCCGAAAAAAGAAGCTTAGAGCCGGTAGCCTACGTTCTGCGCAGGCCTTCGGCGCGTATGTTGCTGCGCATCCCGAGAAGCGATGCCCAACAGAAGTGCGCCTGGCAGGAAGACACGATCGACATGAGCCGCGGAGCTGCCATCGCGGCCCGAGGCGCGCTCATCGCTTCTCTGTTCGGCACAAGCTCGGCATTCGCCGACACGACAGCGACCGAGGGCGCTGGCGTCGACTGGTCGCGGGTACTTGTCGAGTTCGACGCTCTTGCGCGTCGCGGCGCGGATGTTCTCGATAGCCCACGCTGTAGTCGTGCAGGTTGCCAGACGGAGACGAACGTGACGGCCGCTCGTCCGGAACGCGCGATTCGTTTTGACGTCGAAGAAACGTCGAAAGCTTGGTTCGGCATCCAGCCACGACTCACGCTCGTGGCACGCGATTGGGCCGGGTCTTTTCGTGTCGCAGGCGACCGTCTGGCACTTGTCGACGTCATGCGCCTCACGACTTCGACGCGCATGGTGCTCACTCGGGTGCGCGTAACGAACGCCCGTGTCGCGCCGTTCGCGCAGATCGGGCTTGGCCAATGGCGCACCGATCCCGCGCTCATGCCACACACCGCGCGGTATGAAGAGATCGCAGCTCAAGTCGCGCTCGGGGTCGAGATCCGAGTCAGCAGCGCATGGGCCTTAGGCGTCGAGCAGACAGGAACGATGCTGCACCGTGAACGCGGGGACAATAGCTTGCCGTGCGCCCGCATGTGGAGCTCCGCGCTGGCGTCGCGCCTCGAGTTCTAGCGAGGCACGTCTTCGCGTGCGATCGCGCACCGGTAAACAAAGGGTCGGAAGGTGTTACCAGCGCTTGCCGAGTCCCACGCCCGGACGAAGAGCAAATGACGCGACAACCTCCGTACGGTCTCCGCCGGTGCGTGAAAGAGAAAAGACATAAACCTGAGCCTCGACTTCGCCGAAAACGTAGACCCCGCCCACGAGATCTCGCGTAACGCCTATTCCGGCGCTGCCCTCGCCTGCGAGCGACATGCGATCTGGGGCGACGCCGCGCGTCGTAAACGATTGGTGAAGAGTCGCCATGGCAAGACCCACGCCAACGTCGAGGGTTACAAACGGCGTATCCCACGACCGAACGACGTTGAGCCCAAGCTCCACCTCGTCACTCCGTGCGCCAAGCGTCGCATTGTCGAACGTGCTCCGGCACACACCAGCGCGTGGCACGAGACTGAGAGCACGAAAGTCAATTGGATACCCAAAGAAGACCCCGTGACATAGCGAGGCCGCATTCGCAAGTGGAGTTCGGACGCGATAACCGACTTGAGGCCCGTGCACTATGGATACGTCGCTCCCGCCTTTGCGAACGAGTCGCGCGTACGCGACACGGTGAAGAAGTGCGTCGGCCACAATCCGGTTTTCGCCGGCGTCGACACGGAGCTCACCCTCGAGGAGAAAAGAAGCGCCGCGGCCGCGGACAAAGTAGCGACCGGGCTTCACCGTGAGGCGCCGGCTAACGTCCCGTTCACCGACCTCGCCGACGACCGATCCGTCACTGGACGCTGCCATCACGAGGTACGAAAGCGCTTGAGGAAAGAGGAGAGACGACCGCGACGCGCCGTGAGCGGTAAGATCCGTGAGCACCACGTTGCCCTGACCGCGTAAATCAAAGCGGAACGACGGATGCTGCGGCCCCACCCACGACTGACTCGTCGCGCGAAGGGTCGCGTCGTAGGCGTGGCGATAGGCCTCTTCGAGGACGACCAACCCGTCTCCATTTGAATCCGCCGCGCCGAGGAGTCCGCTCACGAACGCGTGCGTGAAGAATGAACCTTTGAGCGTGTCGGACTCCTGCGCGTCTTCGTTCGCGGCCGTCGACGTAAGCACAACCATGCCTTGTCCGGCCAACCGGTCGTCCATTTCGATCGCGAACGGGGCCGTCGAACGCCCGCCTTTTGTGCGCGTTATCGTGCCTGAACGACACGCGTCGATCACGAGTAAGCGCAGCGTCGCGCCTGACTCCCGTACGGTTTGTTCGATTTCGGCGAGCGCGAGCGTCGATTCGCCAAGATGCAGCGCGCCGGCGTCGGCGTGGCCCGAATAAAAAACGAAGAGCATGGTTTCGGCCGCGCCGTTCATCCGCCGTATGCGATCATTGACATTGGCGAGCGTGTGCCGCACGGATTCCGCGTTCTCTCCGCGAAGCAGCACGGAGTTTGCCGGTGAAAACCCACCAAGGTCCTTCAACACCTCCTGCACACGGGATGCCTCAGCCTCCGCGTAACGGAGTTCGGTGTCGCCGCGTGCGCCTACGTTATTGCCAAGAATGACGGCAAATCGCTCGACACTCGCGAGCGCGTGTGACGAAGTGAGGAGAGCGGTGAAGGCCACAAGCCACGAAAGCCATCGCACGCATCCGCGTGGCATCACGGACGAGCACGCTTGTCTAGCGTTTGACGGCCGACGGAACACCCGACGGGGGCCGGAGTACGCGAAGGATCCGCCTCGATTCCGCGGCGGACCGCCTCAAGCGGAAGCGGCGCATCACAGAAAATTCCGAAGAGCACTTCCTCGCCCAGTGTGTCGTCGAGGAGGGTGCTCGTCGGCAACGCCACGCTGTCACCAGCCGCCACAAACGCCGACGTCTCGCCCGCCTCTGGAGAGTAGACGCTCGCCTTGCCCGCGCCGTCGAGGCTGAAAATGGCAAGATAACGCGGCGCGCGCGCGGTGTAAGCAAAGCGAAGCAAGTCGCCCGGGTAGACGCGCATGCCCGTCACTCCCTCGGTCACGTGCGGCCCTCGCTTGACGAAGAACGTCATGCGCTCGCTTCCTTTCAGGCGAACGCCGTCGGGCACGTCAGGCCGACTTTGGAGAAAAAGCGTGGTCATCGCGGCGATGGCGAGCGCCCCTCCGAACGCCACGGCCTTCGCGGAAGCCGGGAGGCGCATGCGAAGGCCTGAGCGTGAGCTTGACGAGGCGATGGCGGTTGCGTTGGGCGACGCGACGGCGGTTCGTCTCGTCAGCGGTGGTGCACTTTGCAAGTAAGTTGTCCTCGCGGCGTCCAGATCGTTGAACCGAGCCGTGCAACGAGAACAGGTGGCGAGATGTGCATGCGCGCTCGCTCGCGACGCCGCGGTGAACTCGCCAACCATAAGCTTATCCATCTGCAGGTCCGAAAGGCACTGACGGCTACGTGTCTGGCTAAGTGTCGTCACCGTGCGGCCTCCTCTCGACGCATGCGATCGTCCAGGCGCGCGAGCAGGTTGGCGACGTGCCGGCGCGAGCATCCGACGATCTCGGCGATCTCTTCGTGCGTCATCTCGTCCATGTAAAAATAGACGGCCACTTGAGCAAGTTCCTCGGGCAGCTGAGCAAGCACCTGCCGAAGGACAGCGATCGTCTCTGCGCTTGCCGAATAGGCCTCCGCAGCCGGAGGCGCTACTTCAGATTCGAGAAGGCGCGTGCGATTTTTCACGTCGCGGAGGCGATTCAAGCACCGGTGCGTCGTTGCGGTGTACAGCCAACTTGCCAGCGAAGTTGCGGCACGAAACCCTGACGGATCATCGACCATGGTAAGGAACATCTCTTGGACGATCTCTCGTGCCTCGCTCTCGTCGCGTAAAAGAGCGCGAGCGCGACGAAAGACCATCGGAGCAAACGCACGATAGGCGTCGTCGAGCGCCTTATTGTCGAGTCCGCGGATCACGCCACCGAGGTTAGCTCAAGTCGGGAAAGTCCACGTTTAGATAAAACGCGAGCTTTAGCGTAACGTCGAACGCGAATCCAGAATCCACCTCCGAAACGTACATTTTGAAAGCAAGACAAGATGCCCGTCCGTTCGCGCCGTCGGCCTCGGCGCGCGCCCGACAGGAGGCTATCGCCTCTTTTTCTCCGGACGTATAAGGACGTGCCGACATAAGGTGATAACCCGCTTTCAGCGGACCGTGAAAAAACTCCGCCGTGATCGACGTAGGATTGATGTCACGATCGGCGTAAAGCACGAAGTGGTCTGCGCATCCTCCAACAATCGCTTTTGTCATCTCGGCTTGGGTGGAAGGGGACGCGTTCTCGGAGAGCGCCGCGATGTAACCGAATCCGAGGCGACTCTCGCCTGCACCACCCGGCGTAAGCACCGCTTCGGGCGGTACATCACGGACGTACATCGTAAATCGACTGGGAAACGAACCGGATACCGAAGCGCGCAGCGAACTCGGGAGCAGCTCCCCACGGAAGTTGCCCCACACGAGCGCGGCGACTGGCCTTCCGGCATTCGTCGGCAGCTCACCGCTCACCTTCCCGCGCACGATGGCCAGAGACTCGCCTTCGTAATCGGGATCCGCTTGCGCGGCGCATCCGCCCGCGACGAGCGCAAATAGCGCGACACGCCTACTTAATTGCATCAAGTTTAGCTTACTCACGAAGACCGCCATCGGGAGTCCCGATGGGAAACTTCGGGCACGATGCCTGCGCAGGCAGACCTTTTACGGCGACTGGCAACGTCTTACCTTCGATTGAAACATCAAAGGTGTCGATGTTCCCCGAGGTGGCGAACCCCTCGTCGTAGCGACGTTCGACAAGCACCTTACGAGCCGGCCCTACCGCCGTGAACTCTCCGGGTACGGTCTCGACGTAAGACGGTCCGACGCCAACTCGAACGAAATAAGCGCTCTCCTTCTCGAAATTCTGTTCGACCTCGAGCCAGACATTCGCCCCAGAAGGTTTCTGCACGTCGAGTGTCAGCGAGCTGGTGGACTTGTTGCTCCCCGCAGGCACGCAGAGGCCCGCTCCAGGTCGGGCATCGGCGTAGTCCACCGTGAGGCCGAACGTTGAGACTTCCTTCGCCCCGCAGGCTGACGTCAGGAGGCTGGATAGCGCACACACTAAAAATAATGATTTCATAACGATGACTCTTCCCATTTGGCACACAGGCGCCGTCGTCCACGATGTGGGTGCAACGGAGGAACGTGAGCTCAGTGATTTGGGCAAACTTCTTTTCCTTCGCGCGATTTTGAAGCCCCGATGTCACTTGCACCGCTTCTCGTCGGTTTGGGCTTCGCGCGCTTCAAGGCGTCTGCCCTAAGCAGGGTACCAAAGCTCTCGAGCCGAAAGCCGATGACCTATGTAGCGCGACGCGGCGCGTACAACAGCTGACCGCGGGATCGCGAGTCAGCATGGTTTCGGCCGCGCCGGTTTTCGAGTTCAAGGCGACCCGAACCGCCAAAAGTAGGCCCGCGGGCATCTGACGAGCCGGTCGCGACCGACTCGAACAGGCCCTTAGGCCTGCGCCGCCACAAGCCGCAGCCGCAAAACCACGCCGCAGGGGCTATGGACATGGGTCGGGAGGCCTTCGGACACCAGCCGAAGCGACGCTGCACTCCAGCTGTTGAGAGCGATAGGGCCGTGCGCGCGGAGCCAACAACGGCCCATGGCTGCCTCAACGTAGCCAGAGCACCCCGAGTTGCCAGGTCAAAGCTTCAAAAGGCGACGCGGCGACCGTGGCGTCATCTGCGTACTAAGCTTCGTTCACGTAGCGCGGGCTACCCCTAGGGGTGATGAGTGCAAGGACTTCCAACGTGCGCGCGAGCGGGTCCACGAGCCAGACGTGGCTTACGCTCGCTTCAGCATAGACCTCGAGTTTACGACCCCGATCGAAACGCGCGGTTGAAGGTGAAAGCGCCTCGCAAACCCAATCGGGTGGCTGCGTGAAGAATGCTGCGTGCGGCATTTATGGCATCGTGCTGCGCCGCCCACCCGCCAAGTTCGGAACCAAAACCTGATGGGCATACGCACCGAGATGAAGCTCGGGCTTGTCCAAAAGAATCCAACCTCCGGGCCCGCCTCGGCCACGCTTAAGGGGTGGCCCGAGCTCTTCGCCGAACGTACTCACCGCTTGTGCGTGCGCGGATGCAGGCCGAGGCTGGACTCGTAGCTCACCATCGACCACCTGCGCCACCAAGTGTTCAGGAACCGCGAGGAGATCCTCGTAGGTTGCAAGCTTGTGCGCGACGGTCATCCAAAAAGGGTAGCGCGCGCGCGTGGCCTGCGAAAGGTTGGCTTTCAAACCACCGCCACAATCGCGCGCGAGCCACGTTCACATGCCCGCGGAGGAACGAGCTACGCCGGCAGCGTCGTTGACGGCCGTGCCGTTCGCGCGAACGACCACGACGTCGTTCGTCGCGCCACCTGTACTCGCGGGAGCCGTACCGCTTGCCGGATCCTTCGCGGCGGGGGCAGCGGGGCCACCCGCAACACCTGGTTGCGTATCCGGACACTTGAATGCGTTCCCCGCGTGGGTAACGTCGGTTTGGCCACCCGAGCCGTCAGATACCGAATTCCCTGCGTGCGTGTCCTCGAGCACTACGTAGTTTGCGCCGAGGGCAAAGGCCTTGTTCTTCATATCATTGAAGGCGCCTTCCGCGAGCTTCGCATTGCTCGTGTACTTCCCCGTGAGCGAGCCGCCTTGTTCGCCAATCACGCTACCGAGGTACTGGCAGCCAGGAGGGGCCGCAGTCTTCGTCACCATCACGCGCGCAGCCATGGGGTTCAGCGCGGTAGCCGCGCAGCCGCCAACGAGAGCAAGCACCGAAACGAGGAACACGGACGACAGTGAATATTTCATGGACGTACTCCCAAGGTGGAGCGTCACGTGACGCGCCATAATGTCGCCAAAGCATAAAACATACCGCGATGAGTTGACGCCTTTTTTTCGGGTTTACATGTCATGTGTAGTCGCGCGTTCGCGGGCCAAACAGCCCGCTGGCAGACAGCCGACGGCGCCCCACCGCGCTAAGCTCGGCTCGACTTACGCACGCGACACGCGAAAAAGGCGCGAGCTTGGCGCCGAGCCAGGCCCCTCTGCGTGAGGTACGAAGACGCCTTTGCCTTGCGCAGACCGCATCGGACGCGCTGGGCGGTGCCCCACCTCCCCTTATACGAAAGAAGCACGCGCCCACCTATACAGAGGAAGGCTCGACGCCCGCTAGACGTCGATATCCACCGCGTCTTCCGCGTGCTCCATGATGAACTGGAAGCGCTCCGACGGATCTTTACCCATCAGCTGATTGATAATCTTGTCGGTCTGGAGAGCGTCGGCTATCTCGACGCGAAGGAGCCTTCGTGACTTCGGCGAAAGCGTCGTCTCCCAAAGGACTTTCGGCATCATCTCGCCGAGACCTTTGAAGCGCGTGATATCGACTTTCGTTTCGTCTTTTCCAAGCTTCTTCAGGATACGCGCTTTGTCGTCTTCATCGACCGCCCAAAACGTCTCTTTCGCGACGTCAATACGGTAGAGCGGCGGTACTCCGACGTACACTTTGCCTTGCTTCACCAGCTCGTGGAGATGACGGTAAAAGAACGTCAAAAGCAGCGTCGTGATGTGGTGGCCATCGGAGTCGGCGTCGGCGAGCAGAATCACGCGCGCGTAACGGAGGCGAGAGATATCGAAGTCTTTACCGATGCCGCACCCGAGCGCGACGACCAAGTCCGCGAGCTCTTTGTTCTCGAGCACCTTAGCGAGCACAACAGACTCAGTATTCAGTACTTTACCGCGCAACGGTAGAACGGCCTGATGCTCGCGGTCGCGCCCTTGCTTCGCAGACCCACCCGCGGAATCGCCTTCGACGATAAAGAGTTCGGTCTTTTCGCGCAGATTGCTCGAGCAGTCGCTTAACTTGCCAGGGAGCGTGAGCCTTCCGCTCGTTGCAGTCTTCCGCGAGATGGCCGCAGAGGCCGCGCGCGACGCCTCGCGCGCACGCGCCGCGAGTACGATTCGCGCGACGATCTGCTCCGCCACGCTTCGGTTCGAGTTAAGCCATTGCTCGAGCGCCGGTCGCACGGCGCTATCCACGTACGCCTGAATCTCCGGGTTATTCAGGCGATCCTTCGTTTGCCCTTGGAACTGAGGCTCGGCAAGATAGACGCTGAGGACCGAAACGAAGCCCTCGCGGATGTCTTCCGCCGTCAACGTTACCCCGCGCGGCGCGAGTTCGTGTGTCTCGACATAGTTTCGTACGGCCTTCCCGATCGCGCTTCGGAGCCCCATTTCGTGGGTGCCCCCCGAGCCGGTCGGGATCCCGTTTACGTAGCTTCGTACATGCTCGTCCGTCGACTCTGTCCACTGGAACGTGACTTCGACCTTGGCGCCGTTTTCTTTCACGAGCGTAAAGGGTGCGTCGTGGATCGGCTTGTGACCGCGAGATTCGATGATCTTCTTGAGGTAGTCGACAATGCCCTGCTCGGCTTTAAAGACTTCGTCTTTGCGATGGGGCTCGTCGACAAAGCGAATCTTCACGCCGCGGTGCAAGAAGCTCGCGACCTCGAGCCGCTCACGAATGATCGAGGCCTCGAACTCCGTGCGCGGGAAAATGCTCGGATCAGGCTGAAAAAACACGGTTGTGCCGGAGCCGCGCGCAGCTCCTACCTTCTTCAAACCACCTTGGGCCAAGCCACGCCGAAACTCCATTTGCCACTCGGCGCCGTCGCGCTTCACCGTCGCGATGAGCTTCGTCGACAGTGCGTTGACGACCGAAGCGCCAACGCCGTGCAGGCCGCCCGACGTCTTGTAGTTTTCGCCCTCGAATTTGCCGCCTGCGTGCAGCGTCGTGAAAATAATCTCCAACGCGCTTTTCTTGTGGGTCGGATGCTTGTCGACGGGAATGCCGCGCCCGTCGTCGCTCACCGTCAGGCTCGAGCCGTCCTTGTGTAGCGTCACGGTGATGTCTTTTGCGTGGCCGTTCATGGCCTCGTCAATCGAGTTATCGAGAATCTCCCACACAAGGTGGTGAAGACCGGCGCTGCTTACACCTCCGATGTACATTCCCGGGCGTTTGCGCACCGGCTCCAGGCCCTCGAGCACCTGAATGTTCGCGGCCGTATACTCGCCGCCTTTGGCTCGTTTCGCTTCGCTGTCGTTTTCGCGGGGCATGACTTTGCGCGACCTCAGGTGTCGTTCGTGAACGGCGTAGGCACCGAGGGTGCTTCGGTGACGAGCTCCGTAAAGCTACCTCGGGAAATGACCTCGTTGCCCTTTCCGCCTCGAGCCGTTTTCTTGTAGCGCGCCGTGTTGATCCGTTGCTCTCCGCCCATGCTCGTCTTGACGACAAGGGTTTCGCGGTCTGACCGAGCGGCAAGAATGCCAAGCAATGCGTCATCCTCGCCAAGTCTCATAAGGAGCACTCCCTTGCCCGCGGCCGCAAGAAAGTTGATTTCGTTCAGGCTACATAGGAGCGCTCGGCGCTGCTTTGAGACCGTAATGACAGTCTCGTCGCCGCTTACGAGTTGAATCCCGATAATTGAAGCGCCCTCCGAGGTTCGCGCAAAGCGCCTGCCCGACCGCGTACTCGGCTCGACAAACCCCTCGAGACTGAACGTGAGCGCATTGCCGTCCGAGCTCGCCGCGAGCGCAAAAGTCTCCGGGTAGCGCTTCTCGTCTCCCGAAAGCTGTCCGACGACACGCGCGTCAAGCGACGCCACGGCGAGGATGGATTCGCCGTCTTTCAACTTGAAGAGCTTTTGAATCGGCTCACCGTAGCCCGTCGTTGCGGGGATATCGACGATTCGACTGGTATACGCCGTACCGTAATTCGAGAAGAAGACGACGCTCGCCTTGGTCGAACCTGCGACCAAGCCAAGCACGTGGTCGCCCTCGCGAAGGCGCGTCGCCGCCGGATCTTTAATCTCGCGCTGACGCTTCACCCACCCATCGCGCGTCAGGAGCACATGGTTGTCCTCGGCGACAATGAGCTCGTCTTCCGAGAACATCCGCTCCTCGCCCACGGCCTCGATAATCGTTCGCCGCTTCCCCGCCGGCCCGAAGCCCGACGCGAGCGTGCTCAACTCCTGACGCACAATGTTCCAGATACCTTTTGATCCGCTCTCGCCAAGTAGCCTTTTTATCGCCGAAGCGCGCTTCTTCTTCGCGTCGAGCTCCTGTTGGATAACAAGAATCTCGAGGCGCGCAAGGCGGTAGAGACGAAGCTCCAAGATCGCGTCCGTTTGCTCTTCATCGAGTTTGAAGCGCACCATGATCTTCTTCGCGGCGTCTTTTTTCCCTTCGGAGGCGCGAATGATTTTCAGGATTTCATCGAGCGCGTCGAACACGAGCGCGAGCCCGTCCAGGATGTGCATGCGGCGCGCGAGCTCGGCAAGCTCGTACTGCAAGCGCTTGGTGACGACGTCGAGTCGAAACTGGAGGAAGTGCCAAAGCATGGCCCGCAGGTCGAGGCGCTCCGGCCTACCTACATCGGGGTTCTCAGTCGGTACAAGGCACGTGAGATTGACCGCGAACGTATTTTGAAGCGGCGTATGTTTAAAGAGATACGCGAGCACTTTTTGCTCATCCGCTTCTTTCTTTAGTTCCAATTCGATACGAACATCGTCGGTCGAAATGTCTTTTACATCGAGAAGGAGCGGCATCTTCCGCGCGAGGACAACGTCTGCAATGCGCTCGACAAGCACGGACTTGTTGGTCGCGTACGGAATGCTCGTGATGAGAATTGTCTTCGTCCCACGCCCCTGCGAAGTTCCGGCCTCCCAGGTCGCGCGCACCTTCAGACTGCCGTGTCCCGTATCGTAGATGGCTTTGATCTCCTCAGGCGTCGACACGATCTGCCCGCCCGTCGGAAAATCAGGCCCTTTTACGGTGCGACACAGCTCGCGCGAAGACAGGTCTTTCCCGTCGGTAAGTGCGTCGAGAAGTCGAATCGCGGCGGCGCACACCTCCTCTGGATTGTGGGGCGGGATGTTGGTGGCCATCCCGACGGCGATTCCCGTCGCACCGTTGATGAGAAGGTTTGGCAGGTTCCCGGGCAGAACCACCGGCTCCGATTTCGTGCCGTCGTAGTTCGGTCGAAACGGGACCGTCGCTTGGTCGAGTCCGTCAAGCAGCTCACTCGAGAGTGGGGCAAGGCGACACTCCGTGTAACGCATCGCAGCGGCCGGATCGCCGTCGAGCGAGCCAAAGTTGCCCGACCCTTCGACCAGCGGCACGCGCAGCGCAAAACTCTGAGCCATGCGGACGAGCGCTTCGTAAATCGACGAGTCGCCATGCGGGTGGTAGCTGCCCATCACCTCACCGACGACGGTGGCGCACTTGCGATGTTTCGCGTCAGCGAAGAGTCGCTGCCGCCACATCGTGTAGAGAATGCGCCTTTGAACAGGCTTCAAACCATCGCGGACGTCCGGGAGAGCCCGGCTCGTGATCACGGAGAGCGCGTAATTGAGGTAGCGCGTCTGGGCGATCTCGTGGAGCGACGCGAGCTCCTCGGGGTTCGCCGGAGCGTCGTCCAGCTTTCCCGCGTTGCGCCCGTTGCTACTGCGCGAGTTCGATATTTTCTTGGTTGCCAAGAGTTACTTCCGTACGCCGGGCAAGGTTGCCCCGGGGCGAACTCACCAGGTCGAACGTCGGATGTCAATTTTGACGCTTACATCGCTTTGCTTGAGGAGTGCGCGGCAAGGCTTGCGCTAGCCGAATCCGTGTAGCTCAATGCGCGAACGATGATCGTTCGTCCCCGAGTCATTCTTGCGCTTCTCACGGGACTGAACCTCTTCAACTACCTCGACCGTTTGGTCCTCGCGGCCGTTCTACCGAAAATCCAGGCCGAACTCGGACTCTCGAACTTCGTCGGCGGGCTCCTCGAAACCGTCTTCCTTGTCGGCTACTTCGCGACGGCCCCTATTTTTGGCGCGCTCGGGGATCGCGTGGCTCGAAAGTGGCTGATTACTGGGGGTGTCATCGTTTGGAGCGCGGCAACGTGCGCGTCGGGCCTTGCCACGACCGCGGCGGGTCTCGTGGTCGCGAGGATTTTCGTCGGAATCGGTGAGGCAAGTTACGCCACGCTCGCGCCCACCATCATCGACGACCTCACCGAACCGGCCAAACGCGGTCGCGCGCTCGCCTATTTCTACGCGGCAACGCCCATCGGCGGCGCCCTCGGCTATCTCGTCGGCGGCTTTGCCGAAGCGCGTTGGGGTTGGCGCAGCGCATTTTTCGTCGCAGGGGGGCCAGGTCTCCTGTTTGCGCTCGCGTGCCTCGCCATCAAAGAGCCGACGCGGCAACTTCTCACCGAAAAGCCCGCGCTGACCCGCGATCTCCGCCGCCTGTGGAACGTCGACCTCTACCGCAAGGCTGTCGTCGGATTCTGCGCGTACACGGCGGCGATTGGCGCGTTTTCGTACTGGGCCCCGACGTTCCTCTATCGCCGCTACGGCCTCTCGCTCGCCGTCGCGAACTTTCGCTTCGGCATCATCACGGTGCTCGCTGGCGCCCTCGCGACCGGGCTAGGCGGGAAATGGGCGGATGCCATTCGCGCGCGGGTCGAACGCGAACACCCCTCGAAGGAGGCGCTCGAACGCGAGACAGTGCGCGGTCTTTTCCGCATTTGTGCCACGGGAAGCGCTCTTGGTGTCCCGCTGACGGTCGCGTGCTTCTTGAGTCCGTCATCCACCGTGTTTTTCGTCCTTGTCTTCTTCAGCATCCTGGCTTTGTTCCTCGGAACTGCACCTATTAACGCAGTGATTTTGCGCGGCGTCCCGCCCGAGCTGCGGGCCAGCGCCATGGCGGGTTCTATTTTCGCCATTCACTTGTTCGGCGATTTATGGTCGAAACCCGCGGTCGGCGCGCTCATTGACGCCGTGCCCGTCGAGCTGGCGATGCTGACGTTGCCCGCAGCCCTCGCCGTCGCCACCGCGTGCTGGGCACCAAGAAAGACCCGTCCCGTCGCGACCTGAAGAGAGCGTGAGAGGTATTCGCCGACCTCCCCGAGCGCCGGCTGAGCCTCGGAAACGGCCGCGGACGAGTCGAACTCCTCTTCTTTCGTGCTTGGAGCGGAAGGTCGGTTGACCTACGAGGCGTGAGTCGGTTACTGAACACCTCGATCCGCCGCCCACAATGCGTCTTTTGCCTCGCCCGCCGCTCCAGTTTGTCGCCTTCGGGACGATCGTTCTCGCCGCGTTTTTGGCTCTCGCCGGCCTTCCTCGTGACGTAGAAGCCCAAGGCTTAGACGCGGGAACGCGCGGCCCGGGAGCACGAAGCACGGCCGCTCCTCAAGTCACGGACCAACGCGCAGACGGGGGCACTCCAACCGCGGTCGCAGCTGACGCGGGAGCTGTACGGACCGGCGGCGGTCCACCGGACGGCGACGAAGCGAACGCGGGTGACGCGGGTGACGCGGGTGGCGCTTCGCGAGGCCAACCGAACGTGCAAGCTGCCGGGCCGGTCATCAACATCCCCCCAACCGAAGCCGAAAAAGCAGACGGGCAGCCGATTCTTCGGCTCGACATCAGCGGCAATCGTCGCGTCGCAAAAGACGACATCGTCAGCTACATGCGCGAGAAGCCCGGCAACGGCTTCAAACCCGACAACCTTGCGAGCGACGTGCGCGCGCTTTGGGATTCGGGCTTTTTCGACGACGTCGAAGTCGACATGACCCGTGAAGATCGAGGCGTCGTTCTCCGTTTCCTCGTGCGTGAACGGCCGAACATCAAGGGCATCGAGTTCGAGGGCAACGGCGAAATCGAGAACGACAAGCTGCAGGAGGCCATTGAGGTCAAAGCGAACACGATCCTCAGCGTGCAAGCCGTCCGCCGCAGCGTTCAGAAGATCAAAGACGCGTACGCCGAAAAGGGCTTTTTCCTCGCCGACGTCGAAAGCTCCGTCGAGCCGCAACGTGACAACGAAGTCAACGTCAAGTTCAAAGTGACCGAGCACACGCCCGTCACGGTTCGCCGCATGACGTTCATTGGGAATTACGGCGTCCCCGACGACGAACTGCGCGCAGTCATGCAGACGGGTCAGGGCTCGGTATTTTCGTTCGGCTCCGGCGGGCCCTACCGTCAAGACGTCTTTGAACGCGACGTACTGCTGATTAATGCCCTTTATTACGACAAGGGCTACATGAACGTGCAGGTCGGTACGCCGCGCGTCATGCTCACGCCCGACCGCGAAGGCATCGAGCTCACGCTCGTTGTCCGCGAGGGTCCTCGCTTTAAAATTCGGCAACTCAAAGTCTACGAACGCGACATCGACGGCAAAGAAATCGAGCCTCTCGGTGGTCGCCGCGAGCTCCGGCAGCTGGTGCACGCTAAGAGCGGCGATTTCTTCAACCGTGCGGAACTCGTAAAAGATCTCCAAGCGGTTCGCACGCTCTACCGAGACGCCGGGTACGCCAACATGGAGGCCGATCCCGAAACAGAGCTCGACCCCGTGAAGCGCGAAGTCGACATTGTCATTCCGATTCGGAGAGGCCCGCTAGTCCACGTCGAGCGCATCGAAGTCAAAGGCAACACCAAGACCCGCGATAAGGTGTTGCGCCGAGAGATGGAACTCGAAGAGGGCCAGCTCTTTTCCGAAACGAAACTCGAAGAGAGCAAACGGCGCATCGTCGCCCTCGGGTACTTTGAGCGTGTCGACGTGTCGACCGAGCAAGGCTCGTCGCCCGAGACGATTCATATCAACTTCGAGGTGACTGAGCGGCCTACGGGCACCTTCCAAGTCGGAGCAGGCTTTTCGAGCATCGAAAACTTTATCGCGACCGCGCAGATTCAGCAGGCAAACCTCTTCGGGAACGGCCAATCACTCGCGCTCCAAGCGCAGCTCTCGAGCCTCCGGCAACTCGTTTCGATTCGGTTCTTCGAGCCTTACTTCCTCGACTCTGACTGGTCGGCAAGCGTCGAACTTTACGACAATCTCTTGGTCTACCAAGATTTCTCGCGGCAAACGCTCGGAGGCGCCCTCACCTTCGGCTACGCGCTCGTCCAGCCGTGGCTTCGACTTGGGGTTACCGCGACTGTCCAGCACGATTCGATCGACACCCAGCAAGCCAATACGGTCTTCGGGTCGACGTCCGGCTTCGCGAGCGCTTTCCAGAGATTGCCACTCGCCAATCTTTTCAGCGCCGGCAGGACGATCTCGCTGCGTCCGACGCTCACGTATGACACGCGGAACAATCGCCTGTTCCCGTCCGCCGGCATCTACGTTCAGGCCTCGACCGAGCTTGCCTCGGGTGTCCTCGGCTCGGAGCTCGAGTTCCTGCGGCACGAGCTCGTCGGCCGGTTCTACTACCCGCTCTTCGGGCAGAGCGACCAGCAGAGTTCGGGCGTTGTCTTGAAGATGAACAACAAGATAGGCCTCATCACGAGCCCCCGTAGCGAGGGCGTACCCATCTTCGCGCGCTACACACTCGGCGGAATTCTCGACGTGCGCGGCTATCGCTTGCGGACACTCGGGCCGCGCCTTCCGCTCAACGCCGGACTCGACGTGAACTCACCACCCGTACCCAACGGCGCCGGTATCTATGGGAACCTCCAGTACTACTCGAATCTTGAGTTGGAGTTCCCGATCATCGACAAAGTCGGGATTCGCGGCGTCACGTTCTTCGACGCCGGAAATACGTTCAATCTCGAGCAACAATTTTGCAAGACGACGCCTGCGCCTCAATTTTCGCCGCTGGTAAGCCCCTGCTTCGAGCCGAGCAGCCTTGCGAACCTGCGGCTCTCGACGGGTTTCGGCATCCGTTGGTTTTCGCCGCTCGGCCCGCTGCGCTTTGAGTGGGGGTTCCCGCTCAATAAGCTGTCTTACGAAGAATCGAGCGTCTTCGAGTTCACCATCGGTAACTTCTTCTAAGCACGACGCTTCGTACGCTGCGAATACGCGTATTTGCCCGCAATTACAGGGCTTTTTGGCACCGTTTCTACTGGCCGCGAGGGGCGGGACGGGTTAGAGATCCGGGCTGATGTCGAACGTGAATCCGCCGGCAGACCCGCCGCCGCCCGCCGGTCCTTCTGGCTCTTCGCTTGCAGCTCCTGCATCGGCTGGACCGTCTGCATCGCCTGTATCAGGGGCCGCACCGCCAGCTCCTCCCGCACCGCCAGCTCCTCCGGCTGGGCCGATGGGTACCGGGGGAGGTCAGCGCATTCCAATCTCGATTCAAGACGAGATGCGCACGAGCTACCTGGATTACGCGATGAGCGTCATCGTGGGGCGGGCGATCCCCGACGCGCGTGACGGCCTCAAGCCCGTACACCGCCGGATTCTTTACTCCGCCTATGAGAAGGGACTCGTTCCTACTGCTGCTTACCGCAAGAGCGCGACCATCGTAGGCGACGTTCTCGGTAACTATCACCCGCACGGGGACTCGAGCGTCTACGACGCGATGGTCCGCCTCGCGCAGAGCTTCTCGATGCGCTACCCGCTCATCGACGGCCAAGGGAACTACGGCTCGGTCGACGGCGACCCGGCCGCAGCCTACCGGTATACCGAAGCACGGCTCTCGAAGCTCGCCGTCGAGCTACTTGGCGACATCGACAAAGACTGCGTCGACTTCGTCCCGAACTTCGACGACTCGAAGGTGGAGCCGACGGTCCTTCCGTCGCGGGTGCCGAACCTGCTCGTCAACGGCTCGGGCGGTATCGCGGTCGGCATGGCGACCAACATCCCGCCGCACAACCTGAGCGAGATTATCGACGCGACGGTGCACCTCATTCACCATCCGCAGTGCCCCATTGACGACCTCATGAAGTTCGTCGCCGGGCCGGACTTTCCGACGGGCGGGCTCATTTTTGGGCGTGGCGGTATCGAGTCTGCGCAGCGGACCGGACGAGGCAACATTGTCATGCGCGCGCGCATGGAGGTCGAAAAGTCTCCCGGCCGCGGCGAAAAAGAGCAAGTCGTCGTTACCGAAATTCCGTATCAGCAAAACAAGGCGAAGATTCACGCTCGCATTGGCGAGCTGATGCGCGAAAAGAAGATCGAAGGCATTGCCGAATGCCGCGACGAGTCCGACCGCGACGGGATGCGGCTCGTCATCGAGCTCAAGAAAGACGTCGTTCCGCAGGTCATCATTAATCAGCTCTATCGGCTGACAGATCTTCAGACCTCGTTTGGCGTCATCAACCTATCGATCGTCCGCGGCCGCCCCGCGGTGATGGATTTGAAGCAAACGCTCGAGGTGTTCGTCGAGCACCGTCGTGACGTCGTCACGCGTCGAACGCGCTACGAGCTTCGTCAGGCCGAGGCGCAGCGCGAAATCGTCGAGGGCCTCGGCATGGCCACGACCGAGATTGATCTCGTCGTTCGCACCATTCGTCAATCCCGCGACAGCGAAACCGCACGGCTCGCGCTCATGGCGTTGCCGCTCAAGGGCCTCGAGGCATTCGTCCTCCGGGCAGGCAGGCCGGAGTCAGAGGTCGCAGAGGCGAAGGCGCGGGGCGACTACTTCCTCTCCGAGCGTCAGGCGAAAGCCATTCTCGATATGCGCCTCGCGAAACTCACCGGCCTCGAGCAGGAGAAGCTCGCGGCGGAGTACGGCGAGCTGTGCGTCGAGATCGCGCGCCTTCGAAACATTCTCGCGAACGAGCAGGTTCTCTTCGACCTCATCATCGCCGAGCTCGAGGAAATTCGAGCAAAGTTCGGCGACAAGCGGAAGACCGAGATCGTCACGAACGATGCGGACATCGCCGACGAGGACATGATCCAAGTCGAAGACATGGTCGTCACCGTGTCTCACGCCGGGTACATCAAGCGTACTCACCCCTCCGCCTACCGCGCGCAGAAACGCGGCGGTAAGGGCAAAATTGGCATGGAGGCACGTGAGGAGGACTGGGTAACCCAGCTCTTCGTGTCGTCCACCCACTCGTATGTCTTCTTCTTCTCAGACCGCGGCAAGGTCTATGTGAAGAAGGTCTTCGAGATTCCTATCGCGACGCGGACCTCCAAAGGGCGAGCCATCGTGAACTTCGTCGGCATGGAGCCCGGCGAGAAGGTCGCGGCGATTGTCGAAGTCCCCAAGATCGAGGACGGAAAATTCGTGGTCACCGTCACGCGGCGCGGTCAAATCAAGAAGACCGAAGTGACGGAGTACGAAAACTTCAGGCAAAAAGGAATCATCGGCGTCAAGATTGAAGACGACGACGACCTCCTGTCGGCCGCGCTCACCGATGGGCAACGCGAGTTTCTCATCGCTACCAAAATGGGTCAGTCGATTCGCTTCTCGGAAGACCAAGTCCGCCCGATGGGCCGAGGCACGGTCGGCGTCAAAGCTATCGACGTCGCCGAGGGCGACCAAGTCGTCGGCATGGCGGTCACGGAGGAGACGCGTCAGCACGTCCTCGCCGTCTGCGAAAAGGGCTACGGAAAGCGCACGCTGCTTGAGGAGTTCCGTCAGCAAAACCGCGGCGGCAAAGGTATTATTCTCATTGATGCGAGCGATCGGAATGGTCCCGTGGTCGACATCAAGCTGGTCAAAGACGGCGACGAGATCATGCTGATTACCGACAAGGGTCAAACGATCCGAACCGGTGTTTTGGAGATTCGGGAAACAGGCCGTAACGCCCAAGGCGTGAAGATCATGAGCGTCGACGCCGACGAACATATCGTGGCGCTCGAGCGCCTCGCGGAGAGCCCAACCGACGACCTCGCCGGGGCTGGGAGCGAGATGCCGCAAGCCACCGATGACGCAGGCGTCGAGTCCGACGCCAGCGTGGACGTGGCTCCTTCTCTCGACGAACCATCGGGTCCGGGCGAGGGAGAGCCGAGCTGAGCGCGCACGCGAAGCCGAAGGCGCGCTCGGCGAAACACTTGGTGGGTGGCCAGGCGCGCGTTCCGAAAAAGGTCACGCGGGCGAAGGTCGCGAAGGCTGCTTTGAAGCCGCAGATCTCGAAAATATTGCCGGCGGAGATGCTCACGCGACTGCACGCGGCGCATCCGGACGCGCACTGCGAGCTCGTTCACGCGAACGCGTTTCAGCTTCTTTGCGCCACGGTTCTAAGCGCGCAGACCACCGATGTGAACGTCAACAAGGCGACGCCGCGGCTCTTCGCGGCTTACCCTGATGCCGCCGCCATGGCCAAGGCCGAACCTATCGACCTCGAGCCGTATGTCTCGACGCTCGGCTTTTTCAGGCAAAAGTCGAAGAGTCTCGTGAACCTCGCGCGTGCGTTGATCGAAAAACACGGCGGCGAAGTTCCGCGCACGATGAACGAGCTCACGGAGCTGGCGGGCGTAGGGCGAAAGACCGCCAACGTGGTGATGGGCGTCATCTGGCACGCGCCAGACGGCGTCGTCGTCGATACGCACGTCCAACGGTTAGCGCAGCGGCTCGGCTGGACGCGCGAAACGGAGCCGGTAAAAATCGAAGCCGATCTGTGCAATCTCTTGCCGCGTGATCGCTGGGACCTCGCGAGCCATATCTTAATTTTCCACGGAAGGCGCACGTGTCTCGCGAAGAAGCCCGCGTGCGCGACTTGCAGCGTGAACGATACCTGCCCGAGTGCCTTCGAGGCCGAGGCCGTCGGCCGTAAGCCTATTCGCGTGCGCCGCGTTCCCTAACGCGCTCGGAATGCCGCGAGCAGCTGCTCGGTCGCCGTATACGGGTCGATCGACTTCGCCTCGACGTCGGAGACGGCGCGTTCAATCTCGCGGCCGAGTGCACCTGTCGCGGCTTCGATGAGCGTCTCGCGGAGTGATTCGCGGAGCTCCTCGGCAAGGCGAAGGCGGCGGCGGGCACGGCCGGCTTCTGTTCCGTCAATCCACGCCTTGTGGCGGTCAAGCGCCTCGAGAATGTCGGCGATCCCCTCACCTCTCGTCGAGACGCATTTCACGATAGGCGGCGTCCACCTCGCCTCTGTGGTCTCAGGGCAGGAGGGAAGGATATCGACCTTCACCGCGCCATGCATCACGTGGCCCTTGGTTTTCCCTACCGCTACCATCGTCTCGGTCCCGAGCGCGATCATCAATTCGAGATCGCGCATCGCGCTGTCCGCGCCGTCACGATCGGCCTTGTTGACGGCAAAGACGTCGGCTGTCTCAAGAATCCCCGCTTTGATGGCCTGCACTTCGTCGCCCATCCCCGGGGCCATCACCACGAGCGTCGAGTGCGCCGTGCGCGTGATCTCGAGCTCGTCTTGGCCGACGCCCACCGTCTCGACAATCACGACGTCGCAGCCATAAGCGTCAAGCACACGAACCATATCGCGCGCCGAACGCGACAACCCGCCCAAGTGTCCCCGGGTCGCCACAGACCGAATGAACACGCCCGGATCCGTCGCGTGGCGCGTCATGCGGATTCGATCGCCCAAGATTGCGCCCCCCGTATAAGGACTCGACGGGTCGACACAGATAACCCCCACCGAGCGCCCACCGGCTCGATAACGCTCGATGAGGCGGTCCGTGAGCGTGCTCTTCCCTGCCCCCGGGTTGCCCGTCACTCCGACCACGAACGCGCGCCCCGTGCGAGGGAAGATCTCTTTCAACAATTCGAGATACCCAGGCATCCGATCGTCGACGTTGCGCATCGCGCGCGCCGCGGCACGTGGGTCTCCCGCCTCGATACGCGTTCCAAGATCCGACATCAGGCGCGTGAGCCTAGTGCGGAAGAGAGCGCGACGCGAGACCGCATACAACCCCGCCCGAACCTTCAGACGTCCAGAAAGAAGACCTTAGATTTTGACGATGGCCCTCCCTCGTTTCTCGCCCCAGTACTCGTTTGCCGACGAACTCGTTTGCCGACGACGAACCGCATTCGTCCGCTATGCACTCAGCCCGCGGCTCCGAGCCCAGCTCTGATAGGCCAGTACGGGCCACAGCAGCGTTTCGCATTGGGCCCCCTCGAGATGATCTCGCCACAACGCGCGAACGAGCGTGCTGTCGAACACGCCCACACGGGCGATTGCGTCCTCGGAGATGAGCGACTCGACCCAGTCTCGGAGGTCGGCACGCATCCACTGATCGACGGGGACGCTGAAGCCCGTTTTCTTTCGGCCCCAGATCTCTTCGGGCAGGTATCGCTTTGCGAGTTCTCGCAGGATTACCTTTCCCTGCTTGCCTTGCCACTTCGCTTCGTTCTTCACGCGCCAGGCGACGTCGAAGAGATTTCGATCGAGGAAAGGCACACGCGCTTCGAGGCCGACCGCCATCGTCGAACGATCGACATTGGTAAGGAGCTCGGGCATATCCGTCATCATATCGATGTACGAGGCTTGGGCCGGCGGGAATGTCGTCACCTGCGGCCACGCGCGCGTGGGAAATTCCCGCTTATCTTGGAGAGCCATGGAGGGCTTCAGCCAAGCCGAAATCAGCGTGCGGTACTCCGCGTCGAGCCCCGGTCCGTTGAGGAGCTCACTAGCCGCCAGCATCCGCATGGCATGGCGACGCGCGTGACGCGAAAACCGCGGCGCCACGAGCTGCGATGACAGGAGGGACGAAGCGAACCCGCCCACGCGACGCACGATCCGCGGCATCCGCGAGAGGATGGCGTGGTTGCGACGCGCCGTCAGGTAGCGCGAGTACCCGCCGAACAGTTCGTCGCCCCCGTCTCCGGAAAGGACCACCTTCACATGGTTGCTTGCGAGGCGCGCGACGAAACACGACGGAATCTGACCGGGGCTCGCGTAGGGCTCGTCGTAGATCGTCGGTAAGCGATCGACGAGGTCGAGCGCGTCTTTGGCGCCAACGTAGAGCTCGGTGTGATCCGTCTCGAGGAGAGCGGCGGTACGTTTCGCGAGCGGTGCTTCGTTGTTCGCATACCCCTCAATGCCTACGGTGAAGGTCTTGACGGACGAGAGCCCCTCTTGCCGCATCATTGCGACGATGAGCGAGGAATCAATGCCTGCGGAGAGAAACGCCCCGACGGGTACATCCGCGACGAGCCGCGCGCGCAACGACGTTCGGAGCGCCGCATCGACGGCGTCGAGCGCCGCTTGGCCCTCCAGTGAAGGCTTTTGCAGCGCGGCCGCGACCGCTTCATGCGTGTGAAAGTAGAAGCCGGACCGTCGCTCTGCGGATGTCGAGATGGACATCCACTCGCCCGGCTCGAGCTTGCGAACCGAGCGGTAAATGCTGAATGGAGCCGGAACTGTCGTGAAGCGGAGGTACTCGGAAAGCGCCTCCGGATCGGGCGTGCGATCAAGATCCTGAAGGGTCTCGAGCGGACGCATTTCGGACGAGAACGCGAAGTGACGATAGGAGTCGGCCGTGTAGTAGAGCGGCTTCTCTCCAAACCTGTCGCGCGACAGCCAGAGCAGGCGTTCGTCGCGGTCCCAGGCCGCGAACGCGAACATGCCTTCGACCCGTCCGAGCGTCGCGAGCACGCCCCACTCCGAAATGGCTTCGACGAGGACCTCCGTGTCGGAGCGCGACTGAAACACTGTGCCGTGTTTTTCGAGGTCCTCCCGAAGCTCGCCGGCGTTGTAGATCTCTCCATTGTAGGAAATGATCCAGCGGCCTGATTGAGAGCGCCGCGGCTGCACGCCCCCTTCCGACAGGTCGAGGATGGCGAGCCGACGATGTCCGAGTCCGACACGAGCGTTTTCGTCGAACCAAAACCCTTCGCCGTCGGGTCCTCGATGTTCGATGCGCCCGGTCATGCGGCGAACGGTCGGCTCGAGAGACTCGCCCGTCGACCCAAGTTGAAGGTATCCCGCTATCCCACACACTTAACGCCACCCGACCCATATGGGCTCGAAAACACGAGGCATGAAAGTGGGCGTGAACGCGGCGGTGATCGGGATGTTGAGGGCGTCAAGGAACCGCCAGCAGAGTCGGGTATCGGTCGCCTCCTCGCATCACTCGGTAACCGAGCCACTCGCCGTTTGGATCACCACCTTGAAGGCGTTGTAGCGCAGGTTTGTCTCCAAGAGCTCGCCGACAAGACGCACCTTCCCCGATGGCGGAGGTCGCGCTCACGCGCGTGCCGATGCACCTACGTTTCATCGAGCTTTGGCGAGCTCCCGACGAGGAGCAACGATTCCCATCAGCCTTTGCATGACGGGCCGCTCGAGAAAGCGGTAGCAAAAAAGTCCGACCGCGAATCCACAAGCCCCCAGCGCGATAAGCCACGCTGCGTGTGCAGGCATCGATGGGCGGTTCAAGGGTGAAAAGACACGCCGAAGTATGGCGAACACGAAGAGGTGACTCAAGTACAAAGCATACGAAGCATCACCGAGGCTGATGAGCCAGCGGGGCACGAACGCACCCCCGTACCGGCGCTCGTAGGATACCGCACCGGCGAGCATGCCCGCGGACCCTAGGCCGAACACCACAATGAGCTCGGGGCGCCATAAATCGCTGACGTGCGCGAGGCGCTCGAGCATCGCAACGCGGGCTCCCCCCACCGCGTAAAGAAGCCCCCCAGCGCCACACCAAAGCGCTGGCATGGGGAGCGTGCGGCCTTTCAGGAAAAGAGCGATGGCCGCACCAAACATAAACTGAATCGTCCGCAACCCTAGAGCGACATACGAGACGCGACTCAGAACGGAGGTGGGCTCATCTATCGGCGGAGCAAAGCCGTTGAACAACACTACGAGCAAAAACCACGTGAGCAGGAGCCATGGCAACCGGCGGGGGCGGAAGCAAAGCATCACCCCAAAGAGGCAGTAAAAAAAGAACTCGAACGTCAGCGTCCACGAAACGGGAACGACATGCACGCACTTGATTGGCAACAGGAAGAAAATGCCGAGAATGTTCCACGGGTCGGCTGCCGTTCCGTCGTCGAGTGCGTGACTCAGCCCCACTCGCGCCATTACGAAAGCAAACGCAAAAAATAACCAATAGAGTGGAAAAATACGAAGGATACGTCGCACAAGATAGCGAGGGACGCGCTCAGGATGACCTAATGAATCAAGGTTGGTCCACACGATGATGAACCCGCTAATAACGAAAAAGAGGTCGACGCCTTGCGCTCCGACATACCGAAAAATGTCGAGAGGATGAAAACTCGAAAGACCGAATTTCTCATCGGTCGTCGCGAGGTGATAGAGCAAAACAAGCGACGCTGCGACTCCGCGCAAAGCTTGCACAGAGTTGAGCGTCTGACGACTCTCGACCTGCATGGACTGCCGGACCTACACGCCTAAAAGCTCGGAGGAAAGTTCTTTTCGAGCCATACAGCATGATAGTCGCGCAGAGCCGCGCCGTGTCCGGACGCTACGTGACAACTATCGACCTTCTCCGTGCGTCGGAGCTACGGCACCCACGGGCGAAGAAACGGGCAACCTAGAGGCCTAGGGCTCGCCAAGGAGCGGCGCCGAGGCCGCGCGGGAAGCGTTTCGGGCCGAGATTCCGCGATCGCTGAACGGAGCGACAGGTCAGCTCGAGCGTCGGACAAGACATGGCCAGGACGTGACGTGTTACGCGAGGTCGTGCGGAGGTCACGCCGCGACAGGCGGACAGCGGGAGCGACGCCGCGCAAGGAGAAGCCGGACTACGAACGGCAGGGCCGTCACAAGCGTGCGAACGTTCATGCGTCACGCACGGCCAGAGACGCATTTAACGTCAATGTCGGTGACCTGTGTGTGGAAGTAGGGCACCTCGGAGCCGTGCCGCTCACGCCGTGAAGGCGTTGCGAAAACGCAAGGCTACCGCGATCGCTGGACCTTGGCGAAGACCGCCGGCGGCACATTGCGACTCAGCGCGCTTGCCGAGCATAACGAAGTTGCATGGGTCGAATTTCAACTCGCGGGCGGCTTCAATCCTCGCGAGAGCGCAATCGTTAGCGACTGGTCATCGACCGGCTACCTCGTCACTGAGATATCCTCACAACTTCGCGCGATTACGGGCTTCGAAGTAGGAGATATTATCGTAAGTATTGACGGCTCTCCGCCGTCGGACGAGCTCTTTCGCCTGAAGCAAAGTGCATGGCAGGTGGTTTTCGAAACGAGCCACTTAGGAAAGCGCTACATCCGCGTACTCCACTGGAGATAGCGAAGCGCGCCCAAGCCGTGGCAGGCTGGAGGGTCGTTGCGTCAACGCGTAAGCCTTCTTCGCGAACGCGGAAGCGTAACTCGCGCGCATCCCGTTCGCCGACACACGAGAGTGAAGGCGCGTCGAGCTACATCAAGCGCGCGAGCTTCTTGTCGAGCATGGCGACGTCACCGCCGCCCGCCTTCTTCGCGGTTTCGTATGCCGCGCGCGCGCCGGGCACGTCACGGTCGGCGGCGAGCGCATCGCCGAGCGCCGTCCACGCGAGGGTGGAATGCCCAAAGTCCTTCGTCGCGCGCGCGCCGAAGGCTTTCGCGCTCGTGACGCGTCCGGCGGCGAGGCAGGCGGCAGCCGCGCTCACGAGCGGCGTGAGATCAGAGTTATCCAGCCAAAACGCGGCCTGGTAGGCCTCGACGGCGAGGTCGATCTCGCCCTTCTTCGACCACGCGTCGGCGACGAGCAAGCGCGCCGCCTGTACGTTCGGCATCAGCTTCGCGGCGGCCTCACCTTGTTTAATCGCGTCGTCGGGACGCCCGTCCGCGAGCGCGAGTCGGCCGGCTATCACCCGCGCGCTCACATCGTTCGGAGCGAGCTTGAGGATCGTCGCGACGATCTCTTTCGCATCCGACAGCTGTTGGGCAACCAACAGCCCGTCGGCAAGATCGCGCAACGCCTCAAGTCCGGCCGGGCGCTCTATGACCGCGCGCTTGAACGTCGCCAGCGCCTCCGCGCTTCCTTGCGGCAACGATCGCCCGAGTTCAAGCAGTGCGAACGGGTCATGCGGATCGAGTTCGACGGCTTTTCGCAGCGAAGGCGCGCCGTCGCGTCCGGTACGCCTGAGCAACGTGCCGAGCGACAGGTAAGCGTCGGCGCTTCGTTCCGAGAGCCGAATCGCCTCTCGATAGGCCGCCTCGGCTTCGACGTCTTTCGACGCGAGCTCGTGCACGCGACCGGCCGCGACCTTCGCGGCGTACTGCACCTCAGCCGAAGCCTTTGCCGGGTTTACCGAGGCAAGCTCCGCCTCCGCCTGCGTACCGCGACGCCAGAGAAGATGAGCCTCTGCCGCACAAACATGGCTTGAAGCTTCCGCCGATGCGGGCATCGCCTTGCAGGTGGCGAGGGCTTGTTCGAACGCCCGCCGGGCGATTTGCGTGCGCGCGAGTTCCCACTGCACGCGCGTGGCCATCTCAGACTTTCCGCCGGTCAGGCCGAACGCGCGTCGCAGCTCCGCGAGGGCGTCGCCTTCGCGGCCGGCGCGGCGCAGCGCCTTTCCATAAGCGAAAGAGGCTTCGCTGCTCCCTGGCGCGGCCTTCACCACGGCGCGCGCGCTTTCGACCGCCGACTCGTCCGCGCTCGCAGTGGTCGCCACCATGGAGAAAGCGACCCCCAGGACAAGGGTAACGGCGGTCTTTAACGCTTTGGATTGCATGAAATTTCCCTTCACTTGCGGAGCCGTCTCCGCGAGTTGCAGCGCCCGTGCCACCGACTACGCGCGTGCACTGATTCGGGCGAGCGACCACGAAGCGGCGTCTCGAACGACCTCCGAATCATGATCTGCGCGCGCCCTTTCCAGCGCGGCGACATGCCCTGCGCGGCCCCCGTCATACGTATTCCCCATCACGATCGCGGCATTTCGAGAAAGCCCTACGCGGGTCGCGCGACCCACCGGACTTCCTTCGCGTAGTCGCTCAAATCCCGGTTCATCGAGGTTCACGAGATCCGGAAGCGATGTCCCTGCCCAACGCACATCGGGCTCGAATAGTGGGTCCTTCACACGACCGGACGTGTTCCTCGTACTCGCATTGAAGGGACACACCAATTGGCAATCATCGCATCCGAACAAATGCTCACCGACACCCTGACGAAGTTCGGGAGCGATGACGCCGCGATGCTCAATGGTGAGATAAGCTATGCATTTCCGCGGGTCGAGCACGAAGGGCCGCTCGAACGCTTGCGTAGGGCACGCGTCGAGGCAGCGCGTACACGCACCGCAGCGCTCGGGGATGGGCGCGTCAGCCTCGAGTTCGAGCGTCGTGACGACCTCGCCGAGAAGCACCAACGAGCCCACACCTGGCACAATAAGAAGGCCATTTTTCCCCACGAATCCGAGCCCCGCACGAGCCGCCCACGCACGCTCGAGCACGGGAGCATCGTCACACATCGGACGCGCCTCCGCGGGCGACTCGGGCGAGCCGAGGGTGCGGATAAAGCGCGCGAGCTTGCGCAGCTTCTTTCGCAGACCGTTATGGTAGTCACGTCCACGCGCATACCGAGCTATCGCCCTGGCGAGCTCGGGATCTTTCGACTCTTCCTCCGTGCTTCGCCCGTAACGCCTCGCAAGGCAAACGACGCTTTTTGCGCCGCGGAGGATTTCATCGCCGTCCAAGCGCTGCCTCGCGTTACGCGCCGCGGCGAGCCACGCCATCCCGCCGTGCTTGCCATCCTCAATGAACGCCTCGTAGCGCTCGAAGTCGGCCTGGAGCGGAACATCGGCACGGGCCACGCCCACCGTCTCGAAGCCGAGTCGCCGAGCCTCGGCGACGACCTGCTGCTTGAGAGTCATCGCGCGACCGAACCCGGCGGAGATTTCCAAGAACCGAGCGGCGCGGTCATGGCGCTCGTGCGCCTTTCGTGCGCAAAAGGCCAAGCGCCACAACCTCGGAACGAGTTGACTCCTGGCGACGTCGCGTTCACGGACCCGTCTGCAATGGATACGAACGAACCTCTGCCCCCCACACGGGATACGCTTTTCGGCGGGGCCGTCCTTCTCGCGCAGCCCGCGCGAGGTTCCGGGTACCGCGTCAATGTCGACGCCTTGCTGCTCGCGGCCTTCGCGGCGGGTGCGCTCGGCTGGGCGTCTATCGATCCCGTAGCCCCTCGCGGCGTGCGACGCGCGCACTCCGCCTTCGATCTGGGCTCGGGAGTCGGCGCGGTGGGCCTTTCCCTTCTGCATCTCGACGCGACCGAGCACGTCACGATGGTCGAAGTTGACGGCGCGCTCGCGCAGCTTGCGAAAGACAACGCGACGTCAAATGGATGGACCGACCGTGTCGACGTGCGCACGACCGACGCGTCCGATTTGGCGAGCCTTCCCGCGGGCGCGGCCGATCTCGTCGTGTGCAATCCGCCATACGTAGAGCTGGGCCGAGGGCGGCCGCCCGCGCCTGATCGCGCGCGAGCAAGAACCGGCCGGCTCGACGTGTTTCTCGACGCCGCCCGGAGGCTTGCAGGACGCCGAGCGCGCGTCTGCTTCGTGTATCCTGCAAACGAAGCGGTCTCGCTTCTCACGGAGCTTCGTGCGCGCGGCCTCGAGCCGAAGCGTCTTCGCGCGGTACACGGCAAGCAGGCGAGCCATGCCCGCGTTGTGCTCGTCGAGTGCCTTGCGGGTCGACCGGGCGGCCTCTCCATCGAGCCTCCTTTTGTCGAGGTCCAAGCCGAAGCGGACACGGAAACGAGAACGAGCGCCAAGGCAAACGGCTTCGCCGCGGACGTCAAACGCGGCTCCTAGCGCGGCGCGCGCAACCTATCGAGAGCGATAGCGCAAGCCGAGCGAACGCTCAGGTGGTTCCACGGGCCGAAGCCCGAAATAGGCTCGAGCAGCGCATCGGCACTCTCGAGAAGCTCCGGAGCGAGCCCCCAGGCGGTACCAAACACGAGGAGCACGGGGCGCCCGGACGCGGCGAGCGACGCGCGCGCAGCCTCGAACGAGACCAGAGGCTTGCCCGCGAGCGCCCGCGCCGCAGTCACCCAAACCTCCACGTCACCGCCGAGCGACGCCACGGCGTCAGCGAGCGTCGGAACCGCGCGAACCAAAGCCAACGCGTCTTTTCGATCGGGAATGCGTTTCGCACTCGACCCCTCGGTCCAATGGTCGACGATCTTCGTCGCAAGCCCGCGCTGAGCCTCCACAGGATGCACCACGAAGTAATCTGTGCACCCATACGTACGCGCGCTTCTCGCGAGATCGTGCACGTCGATGTTGGTCAGTGCCGACGTGACGACAAGCCCTTCTTTATCGATGACCGGGCGGTGCACGAGCGCAATAGCGAGCGACCTCACGACGCACTCTTTCGCTTTCCGGCGGTGTCCGCTGCGACGTGAGCCGCCGTCACGAGATCAGGGCGGCGCGAAAGCGTTCGCGCCAAGGATTGCCCCTTACGCCACTCTTTGATGTGCGCGTGATTCCCTTTCGCGAGGACCTCCGGGACGGCTTGCCCGCGAAACTCGGCGGGACGCGTGTATTGCGGGTATTCGAGGAGCCCGCCTTCGGCGTGCGATTCCTCGTGTGTCGATTCCGCATTGCCAAGTACGCCAGGCAAGAGACGCACGACGGCTTCGACCACGGCCATCGCCGCGACTTCACCCCCTGTCATCACGAAGTCGCCAAGCGACAGCTCCTCGTCGATGAATCCACGAATACGCTCGTCAAATCCCTCGTAACGACCACAAACGAGCATGATGGCGGGCAGCCCCGCGAACCGCGCGGCCGCGGCTTGGGCGAAAGGCTGGCCCTGCGGAGTAAGCAAAATACGTCGCGCCCTTGGCTTCTCTTCTTTCGCCGACTCGGCGTCGAGATCGAGGGCCTCCATGCAGGCGACCATGACGTCGACTCGCATGAGCATTCCGCTCCCGCCGCCGTAGGGCGTGTCATCCACGCTCTTGTGATTCCCGAGGCCGAAGTCACGCGGCGAGCGAAGCCGAACGTCGAGCCGCCCCGTGCTTACCCCGCGCCCGACGAAACTCGTCTTGAGAAACGTGTCGAAAAGCTCAGGAAACAGCGTGACAATGTCGACCCGCACTCAGACTCCGCCGTCGGTCAACCCACGTGGTTCAGTCGCGCGAAGGGTGCCGGAAGTGTCACGCTCGTCGGTCTCGCGCCCCCCTGGGTCCGCTGGCTCGACCAAGGCATCCAGTACCTTCGCACGGCGTCGTGGCTGACGTTCCACGTCATCGAGCGTGTTGAGTTCGACAACCTTTGCCTCCACGTCGACGCGCCCGATGAACATCTCGGTGAGTGGCACTTCCCAGTCACCCTTCTCGTCATCAGCGTGCACGAGAAACACCTCGATACTCGGGTACGAGACGAGCTCAGCGACGACTCCGATCCGCGCGCCCGCGAGGCGTACTTCGGAGCCGACCACATCGACGGCGTAAAACTCGCCCGGGTCGACAGCGGGAAAATCGCTTCGGCGAGCGCAAATATGGGCCCCGCGGAGCTCCTCGGCGCGGTCACGGTCATCGACCGAGTAGAGCTTCATCAAGATGGCGTCGTCCGCGCGTCGCGCACGCTCGACAGAAACCTCGTGCTCCTCGCCTGCCGCGGTCCTCACCAGCACTTCGTCTTTGCTGAGCAAAAGGTCGCTGCTGGCGTTGAAGAGCCTAAGACGGACTTCGCCTTTCACGCCGTGGGGTCGGGCGACCTCGGCAAGCGGCACCCAGCCGTCGAGGTCCTTCACTGGCTCATCGACGGTCACGACGGTCGCACCGCGGGTCATCGTAGGGGTAGCAGAAGAGGCGCCTCCGACATCGAAGCGATCAGAACTTATCGTCATTGCCTTCTTCCGAGCTGTAAACACTCGTCGATTCAGTCGACGATATCGAGGTGAGCTCGGATTCCGAGCTTTGTGGACATCGCGGACAGCAGCGTGCGCATCGACTGAGCGGTGCGCCCCTCTTTCCCGATGACCTTCCCGACGTCCTCTTTTGCTACGCGCAGCTCGATCACGCAACTGTTGTCGCCAGGAACCTCGACGACCGAAACTTCTTCGGGATGGTCGACTAGCTCGACGGCGATCGCCTTGATGAGCTCTTTCATCGAAGTCTACTTGGCCGTCGCGGCTGGGGAGGACGCAAGGTGCTTTCCTTGCTCCTTCAAAAGCTTGATGAGGGTATCGGAAGGCTGCGCGCCGGTGCCGCGCCAGTAAGCGAGACGCTCGTGGTCAATCGATAGCGAGGCGTCCTTGATCTCTTTGGCCGGGTCGAACGTTCCAATGTTTTCGAGGAACTTTCCGCCGCGGGGGCTGCGTGAGTCAGTGACGACGACGCGGTAGAAGGGCCTTTTCTTGGTACCCTGGCGAGAAAGTCGGATCGAAACGGCCATAGAATAAACCTGTAAACCTTGGTGCGGGGCAGAACGTAGCGGTCTGTAGCGCGCGGAAACTACGAGGGGCCTGCGAGAGTGTCAAGCGTTGCAGCCGGTTCGAGGCCTAGAAACGCCTCGAAACACTTCAAAGCGTCGGGCTCGCGGCTCGGGCTTCGGATCAGGGCGAGAGCATCACCCAACCGGTCGGCGGTATCGAGACGAGAACGCGTCGGTCCTGGGACGTGTAGACGTCGCTGGTGTGCCCCGTGTAGTCGTGCAGCTTGGTACCGCTCCACGAGGTGTCAATCCAACGGCTCTGCCAAGAACCGCTCTGGTTGATGCCGACCACGAGGTTGCCTTGTCGCTCGAAGATTAGAACGTCGCGCTCTTTCCAGCGACTCAGATAAGAACCAAAGGCCTTACTGTTGTGAATGAACGCGAGGTTATTCAGATTTGAATCGCGCGTGTCGACATTGGCAAACATGGGGTAACCCGGGTAGCCGGCAATGAACGCGTAGGCCAGATAGCGATTGCTCGGTGCATCGACGTCTTGGTTCTCCACGAACGTCAGGGCTCTGGCGCCGTTGCGCGCGGCAAACCCCGCACCGTCGAGCGTCGTCAGGTCACCGCCGAACGTGAACGCGTTTTTCATCGCGAAGTACAGGCTAAAGTCAGTTACAGCCATTCCCGTATTTACGTAACCTTGGAGATAATCTGGATTTCCATTAAATACCTCTCCGAAGCTATATTTGCCCCACGCGTTCACGTTATTCAGCACGTGATCTCGCCAAAACCAAAGGGGCACGTGTTTTGCGGCGTCCCAACGGTAGCCGTCGAAACCCATATTGTTCGTTTTCACGAGATAATTGAACAGCTCTCCGCGAACGTAACCCGACTCTTGCGCCAAGTCGTTCAGCCCTACGAGATCGTTATTCTCGAGCTGATACTGATTGTTGAAGTCCGAGATCCCGCCGTTTCGGTGGAAGTCGTTCGAACCAAAGCGCGCGTACTGGTAGTCGCCGTGCGTGCACATATGATTCATCACCATGCTCGCGTAGACCTGAAGGCCGATGTCGTGCGCTTTTCCAATCAGCTGCGCGAGCTCGCGCTCTGTACCGAAGCCTCCGTCGAAGCTCGCGAAGTCCGAGGGGTCAAACCCTCGTCCCCCGAAGGCGCCGCTACATGTCGCGGTGTGCGGTGCGAGCTGCAGAGCCGTGTAGCCTGCGTCTTTGAGCGCCTGCATGCTGCCTGTCACATCTCTCCACTTCCAATCAGAGAGCAACACCGCAGTCCCCGAAGAGTTGGCTCCTAACGAAGCGCGGCTCGCCCCGACCTCCGCGACGATCCCAGCGGCGTCGTTTGGTGGGGCCGAGTCCGACGGATCAGACGCGCACGCGGCGCCGAATGCAGCGAGAAGCCCTAGAAGAGCGATCTGACGACAGTTCATCTGCGTACCTCAGGTGGGAGTGACGTGAAAGCTAGCTGGCAAGGCTTGCACCACGATCGTCGTCGCGACAACGCGAGATCGCTGACGTGACGAAATTAGACTCACACGATGTGTGCTTAGGTAACGAACGGGGGCGTGCGTCTTTCAAAATCGAACGATGCTCAAGCTCGCTAGCCGTTGACGCTCATGACCCTCGTCAAGCGCGACAATACGGCGAGATTGCCAAGCATACCGAAGACCGCAAGCTCACCCGTTCGTACGGCTCGAACCATGGAAGTTAGGACTTCGAGCGCCGACCTGTCTGTGGGCAACGGCAGCGCTAGCGGCCGCGTAAGCGGGACATTCGACATTGCCATAATCATGTCGGAAGAACCTTTCACGACGACGTCGGGCACTCCTTTCAAACCGTCGTGCAACACTAATCCGCCACGGCGGAACGCGAGTGTGAGCGCGACGTCCGCGTCCTCGGCCACGAGCGCAACGCTCACGCCAGAGCCATGCGCGAGCCGGGCGAAGTCTTTCTTCTTGTGCGGCTTGCTGTCGAGGTTCTGGCGTACGAGATCGCAGAGCATCGTTGCGAAAGCATTTTGATCGGCGCCGTGCCCGAGCGATATCGAGGGCTCAAGCCTCATTCGCCCTCCGGTCCTTTCGTTTGGATAGCGTTGATGCCTATCGCGCGGAGCTGCGGCTCGATTTTCGTTCGCGGTCCGACAATCACAATCAGGGCGTTTGACGGGTCGATCGCGAGCGCCGCCGCTTTTTTTAGCGCCTCGGGCGTCGCACGGTCGAGCACGAGGCTTGCCGTCTGTTCGTGATCGGGAGGAAGCCCGACGCCTGCATTGCGCGCAAGGCGACGCGCGGCAGCCTGAACGCCCGCGAACGATTCAACGAGCTCACCCCGCGCGATGAGGCGCGTCTTCTCGAGCTCCTCTTGCGTGAGCCCACCTTGCACGAGGCCCTGCATGTCGTTCAGCATCGCCTTGAGGGCGTCGCCCGTGTGCTCGGTATGCACGGCCGCCTGGGCCGAGAAGAGGCCGGGCGCTTTCGTAAACGTAAAGCGCGAGCGTGCGCCGTAGCTCCACCCGTGCTCCTCGCGCAGATCTTGGTTGAGTCTCGACGTAAAGCTTCCACCGAGAGCCGTGTTCACACGCGCAAGAAGGGGCGCGAGCGCATCCGCTGCGGCGACTCCCCGGCGCACGACGGCGAGGATGGCCTGCGGTGCATCGGGTCTGTCGACGAGTACGACGTGCTGACCGTCTCCTCGCGGCGCCGTCGTGTCGTTCGGGACCACCGCACCCGGTGGCGTCATCCCTTGCGAACCCGCACGAGGAACCCACGCCACAAGGACGCGTTCGAGTAGCGGGTCAAGCTCGGCACGCGTGATGTCGCCCGCGACAACGACGATGGCGCGCTCCGGTGCCCACGCAGCCCCGTAGAACCGCTTCACGTCCTCGAGGGAAACCTTATCCGCAGACTTGAGAGTGCCGTCCGTCGGGTGCCCGTAGGGCTCGTTTCCGAACACAACCCGCGAAGCGACAACGCCCGCCACCGCGTCGGGTTCGCTTGCACGCGCGCGGAGCTCGTTGAGCCATAAATCGTGAAAGCGCCTCCATTCGACCGCCGCGAACGTCGGTTTTGCCACGACGTCGCCGAGAATTGCACTCGCAGGCGCGAGGTTCTTTTTGAGTGTCGTGAGCTCGGCGAACGCGTAATCCGCGTAGGCCCCCGTTCGAAGCGTCGCGCCGAGACGGTCGATGTCGCGCGAAATCTCGAGCGCACCGCGCGCGCCAGCTCCTTCGTCGAGCATGCTGGCCACGGCAAACGCGAGGCCCCCCTTGCCTTCCGGGTCGGTCGCGGCGCCCGCAGGCACGACGACCTGGAGCGAGACGATGGGCAATCCATGGCGCTCGAGCAGCCACACTTGCAAGCCCGTCCGCGACCGGTAGGCCTGCGGCAACGGCGGCACGAAGGACGGCGGCGAAACCAACGTCGGACGTGCCCCGAGCACATCGCCCGAAGCGTTGGCGGCGCCCGACGCGGCGACTCCGACAACAGGCTTCTCCGCAGCCTTCAGGCTCGTCTCGCGAGCACCGCAACCGACGGACATGACAAAAGCCAACCCCAGCGAGAGTCTCGAGGAAAAGCACATCACTTCTTGTCTCCTGCGATACCGACGGCCTGCGTCACGGAGCTCGGCGTCTTTTTCTTTGGGATGACGCGCAGGATGACCCGCGCGTCGGGGCGTAGAAACGTCTCGGCCGCGACCCGAAGGTCGTCTTTCGTCGCGCCCCGATAGCGGGCGAGATCCTTCGCCGCGAAGCCGGGATCTTTGACCTCGGCTTGGTACATGTTCAAGAGCGACGCTCGCTCACCGACGCTCTCGACGCGAAGCACGAACGACGTCTCGAGTAGGTTTTTCGCGCGGTCGAGCTCTTCGTCCGCAAGAGGCATTTTTCGTACTTTTTCGAGCTCGCGGTCGATGGCGACCTCGAGCTTGTCAAGCGAGATACCCGGGCGCGCGATGACATCAACGGTGAACTTCGATCCGAGCGTGCCGGACCCCTGGACCGCCGAAACGGACTGAGCGAGTTTTTGCTCGTAGACGAGCGCTTTATACAGACGACTCGTCTTGCCGTTGGCAAAGGCTGTCGCAAGGAGGTCGAGTGCGGCGTCACCAGGTCCGAAATGCCTCGGGCTCTGCCATGCCATGACGACCTTTGGCAGTTCGACGTCGTCTTCAAGCGTCTCGCGCACGACAGACGTGAGGGTCGTCTTCGTATCGCTAAATCCGGGCGCTCCTGGGTCCTTCGGGGCGCCGCGCGTAGGCAGCGAGCCGAACCACGTTTCAATTCGCGCCGCCACGCGTTTTGAGTCGAAGTCTCCGGCGACTACGAGGGACGCATTGGCCGGGTCGTAGTAGCGCGCGAAAAACTCCTTCACATCGGTCACGGCTGCCGCCTCGAGGTCGGCGTGCGAACCAATCACCGGGTGGTGGTAAGGGTGATCGTTCGCGTAAAGAAGCTCAGGTAAGCGTAGCTCTACTTTGCCGTACGGCGTATTTTCGCTCGTCTGGCGGCGCTCGTTCTTCACCACCGCGCGCTGCGCGTCGAGCTTCTCGAGGGTCATCAAAGGGCCGAGATCGCGCAACCGGTCGGCCTCGAGCCACAACAGGAGGTCGAGCGCGGTCTCCGGACCAACATCGAAGTAATCCGTTCGGTCTTCACTCGTCCACGCGTTGTTCCACCCGCCGGCCGCCTCCATCCACGCATCGAAAGCTTTTGTGGGAACGCGGGCTGTCCCCATGAACATGAGGTGCTCGAACAGGTGGGCGAACCCCGTCCTCTTCGCCACCTCGAACCGAGAGCCAACGTCGTACGAGACGTTGACAACCACCTGCGGCACGGCGTGATCCTCGTGAAGAATCACGACCATTCCGTTCTTCAATGTTGTCTTTGTGAAGGGAATCTGAACGTCCCCGGCGGAGGCCGTTGTGGTCCGCGCGGCGGTTGCGCCCAAGAGTGCGAGCGCGGCGACAATCCTCACGAGCTTACCGAGGCTCCGACTCTTCATTCGGCTGGCTCTAACACGGGTCCGCGCAGGCAGTCCCTGGTCATGTGAAGTCTCTGGTAGGGTTCGCACGATGACGGAGTCCGCTAGCGACGTGCGCGAGGGGGGCCGTTGGTCGCCCTTGCAGCGTTTCAAAAACGACCTCCTTTGGGCGCTCGTTTGGACGGCCGTAAAGGGTCTCGGGGCACTCTCACCACGCGCGCTGCACGCCACCGGTCGAACGCTCGGGCGCCTGGCGTACGTCGTGGCCCCTGCGACGCGGCGCCTGGCCGAGCACAACGTCGCGCTCGCGTTTCCCGAGCTCGACCCAACGGCGCGCCGAGCACTCGTCGCGCACACCTACCAAACGCTGGGTGGCTACCTCGGTGACGCTTTATCCATGCTCCATCCGCAGAGGCCCGTCGCGTCGATCCCGTTTGAGACGGGCGCTCGTGAAACCCTCGACCGTGCGATCGGCGAAGGCCGCGGTGTACTTTTCGCCTCGGCGCACCTCGGTCCGTGGGAACGCGTCGCGTCGACCTTATCGGCCGCCGCTATCCCTTTCATCGCCGTCGCGCGCGAAGCGTACGATCCTCGGTTTCAGTCACTTTACGACCGCCTCCGCTTTGGACGTGGGCTCGACGTGATCTACCGAGGAAGCCCCGGCGCCGGAGCACGGCTCGTGCGCGGGCTACGTCGCGGGCGCGTGATCGGCATCCCGATGGACCTCGCTTCCCGCGTGCCAAGTCTCGACGTGCCGTTTCTCGGCATTCCAGCACGAACGCCGCTAGGCCCCGCACGGCTCGCGTTGCGCACGGGAGCCGCGGTCGTGGTCGGTGTCCCCACACCGTCGCATCCCGTTACAGGATCGCTCGAGCTCGCGATCGACCGCATCACGACCGTTGATCTCCACAGCTCCGCCGAGGGTGAGCGCATTCTCACGACGCGCATAAACGACGTCCTCTCTAAACGCATCCGAGCGATGCCCGAGGCGTGGGTGTGGATGCACCCACGTTGGGGCGGCTTGCCGATGTAAGGGTAGCCGCGTCTTCAGCCACGCCTTCGAGGCTCTTCGGGCAAGGCGCGCCCTTTTTGCCGCGCTGACTCTTCCGCTCGGTTATTCTGGGCTGTCGATGTCGGAGAAGGTTCCACGGCGCCTCGCTCACGTCATTCTCGGACAGCTCAAGTTGGACGCGAAAGACGGATTTTTGCTCACACGTATTGACGGTCGCGCGGGCCGCCGAGAGCTTGCTCGCGACACCGGACTTCCAGACTTTCAAGTCGACAGTTCGCTCGAGAAGCTAGAGCGCCTCGGCGTCATCGAGTTCGTCTCACCCGGTGCGGCCCCGCGCGAGACAGCTAAGCCCCAAACGCTAACGAGTCCGCCACCGTCGGCGCGCGACCGAACGCAGTTGCCTCAGTTCGGCTCGCTCGGCGTCGACGCTCGGTACGATCCGAAGGAACTCGAAGAGGAAGTCGACCTTTCTGCAGAGCAGAAGAAGCGCGTGCTCGATATCTTCTACCGGCTCGACGACCTCGACCATTTTACGCTTCTTGGCATCGCCCGTGACGCGGACAAGAAGTCCGTGAAACGAGCGTACTTCGAGCTCGCCTCGGTCATGCACCCCGACCGCTATTTCAAAAAGAACCTTGGTTCCTTCAAGCCAAAGGTGGAGGCTCTTTTTGACCGCATCACCGAGGCCCACGACACGCTCGTCGATGCTTCGAAGCGACTCGCTTATGGTGCGTATCTTGATGAAGTAGCGACCACGATGGGCATGGAGGCGCTTCTCGCGCGGGCCGTCGAAGAAGCGCAGTCTTTCGTGCCTGTCTCCTCGTCGCGACCGCCGGGTGCGGCCGCGAGCGAAGCGATGCCCCCACCGCATCGGTCACCTTCAAATGCGGGTCCCTCTGCGCGACTCGTTTCGACGGGGCCCGACGCGCACGAACTACAGGCTCGCCGCGAAGCGCTTGGTAAGCGCCTCCTCGGCGGAAAATCGGCGCGCGCCACTACGGGAAACCTATCTCCGCCCTCGCAAGCGCCGAGTCCGCTGCGGTACTCGAATTCGGGTGAGGCGGTGGAGGCCTTGAGGCGCCGCTATGAGGAACGAATCGAGAACGTCGCGAGTTCGCAGCTCCAGCGCTACATCAAGGCCGGCGAAGAGGCACTCGCCAAGAACGATATCGTTGCCGCCGCGAGCGCGTTTCAGATTGCGACAAAGTTCGCACCGAACGACGCAGGACTCGCCATGCGGTACCAGGAAGTGAAGAACGACGCGGACACACGCCTCTGGGAAAGCTACACGAAGCAAGCCACTTATGAAGAGGAGAACCGCCATTGGCCCGAGGCGGCGCGCTCGTGGCAGAAGGTGTGCAAGCTCCGAGTGGGCGACGCCAACGCGAACGCTCACGCCGCGCGATGCATTCTTCGGGCGGCCGACCCGAATCTCCATCACGCCGCCGAGCACGCGAAGTGCGCGGTCGCATGCGAACCTGCGGAAGTCGACCACCACGCCACACTCGCCGAGGTTTATCTCAAAGCTGGGCTCTTCGTTTCCGCTAAAAAAGCGGCCGAAACGGGGCTTCACCTCGCTCCGAACCACGCCGTATTGCTTGGTATCCTGAAGAAGGCGACGAAGACGTGACGGAGGCCCGCGTTGCACTCGACACATTGAAGTCCAAGCGTTGTAGGCTTTGATCTCGGCAAGGAGAGCGCGCGCATGGAGAAGGTCATCGGCATCGACCTCGGGACGACGAATTCGTGCGTCGCGATAGTTGAGAACGGAACGCCAGTCGTTATCCCGAATCGCGGTGGGTACAAAACCACACCGTCGATGGTGGCCGTGACCGAGGCGGGCAAGCGGCTCGTCGGCCATATCGCAAAGCGGCAAGCCATCACGAATGCCGAAAACACGGTGTACGCCGCCAAAAGGCTTATCGGTCGCAAGTGGAATTCTCCGCAGGTCAAAAACGCCGTAGCGACTTCGAGCTACCGGATTGTGGAAGGCCCTCACAACGACGTACGCATCGTGCTTCGGGAGAAGGATTTTTCGGTTCCCGAAATCAGCGCGATGGTCCTTCAGGAGATGAAGGTCATCGCCGAGGATTACTTGGGCGAGACCGTCTCTAAAGCCGTGGTCACGGTGCCCGCCTATTTCAACGATAATCAGCGCCAGGCGACGAAGGACGCCGGCGAAATCGCGGGCCTTGACGTGATCCGGATCATCAACGAGCCAACGGCTGCAGCGCTCTCGTACGGCTTTGGCCGCAACATCGAGAAGACCGTCGCGGTCTACGACTTTGGCGGGGGCACCTTCGACATCTCAGTCCTCGAGATTGGCGCTCACGGTGTGTTTAAAGTCATCGCGACCGCGGGAGACACGTTCCTCGGCGGCGAAGACATCGACGCACGGATCATCGACTGGCTCGTCTCGGGATTCCAAGAAGAGAACGGAATCGACCTACGGCAAGACCGCATGGCGCTCCAACGGCTCAAAGATGCCGCAGAAAAGGCCAAATGCGAGCTTTCGTCAGTCCGCGAGACCGAAGTGAACCTTCCCTTTATCATCTCGAGTGGACGCAACGAAGCGCTTCACCTCCAGCGAACGCTTACGCGTCAAACGCTCGAGGAGCTTTCCGATGACCTGATCGAGCGAACGGTCGAAATTTGTAAGCAAACCCTCGAAGACGCAAAGCTCACCAAGAGCGAGATCGAAGAGGTGGTACTCGTCGGCGGAATGACGCGGATGCCGAAGGTTCAGCAGTCTGTCCAGGCCTTCTTCGAGAGAGAGCCAAGCAAAGGCGTTCATCCCGACGAGGTCGTCGCGCTTGGGGCGGCAATACAGGGAGCCGCGCTCGTCGATGACAAGCAGGAGATGGTCCTTCTCGACGTCACCCCCCACGCCCTCGGGATTATGACATTCGGCTCCTACTTTGAAGAGCTCATTCCCCAGAACACCACGGTGCCGACGCACCGAACGAAGATTTTCACGACGAGCCGCGACAACCAAACCGCCGTCAAGATCCTCGTCATGCAGGGCGAATCACAGCGAGCCGAGGAGAACGAGCTCCTTGGGGAATTCATTCTTACGGGATTGAGACGAGCTCCCAAGGGCCAGATCGAGGTCGAGGTAACGTTTGAGATCAACGCCGACGGCATCGTGTCTGTCCGAGCGAAGGACCTTGAAACGTGCCTTGAGCAATCGATCCAGGTGACGGCAACGAGCGGCCTGACGAAAGAGGAAATCAAGGCAATGATGGACAATGCGAAAGACGACCTCGTCGATCGCAGAACGTCCGAGGAGTTTGAGGGTGCAAAGCAAGAAGCCGAAAAGCTGATTGCTGAAATCGAAAAACTATTTCCTCAAGTGCAGCAAATCGTCGCCTCTAGCGACTTCGGGCGCGATGCGATAGAAAAAGCAAAGGCGATCGTTGACAAAGCGCGCGCGGCCATCGACAGGCGCGATGTGACCTCCGTGAAGGAACAAATAGAGGGTCTCACCAGGACCCATCGCATGTTCAAAGGCGTCGTCGCAAAGACCTGATTGATGGTCACACGCCGGACTCACATGCACACTTGGCCCACTAGGGAGGTAGTTGAACGGTCGTGACGAACGAGCCCGACGAAAAAGCTGGGGACAGACCTGAGGACGACGACGCGGAGGCGGAGCAAGACCGACCTACCGTGGCGCCGCCCTTTGACCCCGTCATGTTTGCCAAGGAGGTCCGCGGCGGCAAACCGTCACCCGCGGCAGGCACTCGGGCCGCGGGGTACGTGTCTGCAGCACATGTTCGCGAGGGACGGGAAGAACGGGAGGAGCCGTCCGAAGGGTTTTGGCCCACGCGCCCCCCGATGCCGACGCTGACCGACCCCGTTGAGCTCGAAGTCGCTCGCCAGAAGTCGCTTGGCTCGAGACCCGTGCCTCGACGTCCCAGCGTGAACGACCTTGGTCCGATCCGAAGCGCCCGTGGTTTGCCGAGTCCGCCTCCGCAACGTGCCATTCGGCCCAAGCCGGCGCGCGCCCCCTCCCAAGTCTGGGACGAGATGCCTACAACGCCGCCCCCGCCGATGGAGCAAGAGCTCATCTACGCTTTCACGCGCGACGCGCACGCGGGCCGGGGAAGCGCTGTACGTGAGGAGCTGGCGCCCTCGTTTGCCTCCAAGGCTCCCGTCTCGCCGCCGGCGCACGACCACCATGCAGCTCCGAACGCAAAGGAAATGCATGATCGCGTATCTCTCGGTGACTACACGGGCGCCCTCGACATCGCCGAACGACTCCTCGAAGTCGACGGAACCAACGACTCCGTGCTCGCTTGCGCCGAGAGGTGCCGGACGGTCCTCAAGCAAATGCACACGGAACGCATTGGTCCGCTCGACCGTGTTCCCATCGTGATGGTGGCGCGGGACCAGCTGCGCTGGCTCTCGATCGACCATCGAGCGGGCTTCGTCTTATCTCTCGTCGATGGCGTATCAAGCCTCGAGATGATTCTCGACGTAAGCGGGATGCCGGAGCTCGACGCGTTACGTATTCTTTCCGAGCTCGCGCAACAGCGAATTATCTCGTTTCGCTAGCTCAGACTCGCGGAGACAGCGTGCGCCGGTCACCTGCGCGCGGATGAATCGCACTGAGTCGCTATGAATCCAAAGGTCTTCTGGCGCACGCAACCCAAATCGTCAGCGTACGAACGATGCGTTGCGTGGTGCACCGGCGATCGCTACACCGTAGTCTGCACCTATGGATTCAATCGCGGAGTTGAACCGTTTGCGTGAAGAGATTGAGCGTTCTCTTCGGCGCCCGTTCGACCCTGCGGACATTCTTCCGCGCTTGGCGCGCCTAGCTCGGCTCTCGCCTTCTGCGAGTGAAAACGCGGTGTTTGCGCACCGCCAACTCGCAGAGCTTCTGGTGGAACAGCACCCCTGGCGCGCGGCAATCTACGCGCGACGGGCGCTCAAGCATTGTCCCGACGACGACCGCGCATGGGCGGTCCTCGCGTTCTGTCAGACGCTGTTAGGCAACTTCAACTGCGCGGCAAAAGCGTACCACGGCGCGATAAGGGCTGCGCCCGGTAACCCTTGGTACGCACACAATCTCGGACACTTGCTTGACGTCGGCCTCGGTGCGCCTCTACGAGCGCTCCCTTGGCTTCGGCGGGCGTACGGCGCCAAGGCCGACAACTCGGAGATCGTGGCGTCCTACGTCCACGCGCTCGCGCGCGCTACTCATACCGAAGAGGCACGGTCCGTTCTCGAGCTTGCACTCGCCCGGTTCGCGTCGCGCGAATTGAAGGCTCTCCTTCGTTGGTTAGACCAGGGCGCGCCATCTCGCCTCTCCCGTCCGCTGCCGCAAGCGAGCACGCCGTCGATCGCGGAAAGTGTCAGCCTCGACGTTCCCTCTCCGCCGCGACGGGTCCTCCGCAGCGCGGTTCGAAAAGAACGAAAAGGGCGCAACCTCCAGCACCTCGTTCGTTTGCTCGAGCGAGGATTGCTTCACCTTCCACTCGACGCCAGGCAGCGCGAGCGAGCTCTGGCTCTTGGTCGCGATGCGCTTGCCGACGCCGCACACCAGACGGCGCCAGGCAAACCTCTTCAACGCGCGAATGACGAGGGAGCCGCCGCGCGGACGATCACGCGCCCACGTAGTGACGACGTCGCAGACCTTGCGGCCGCCGTCGCTTACGCCATCGTCTACGTCGACCATGTGCCCCTTTCTCACGCCGAAGTCGCCGCACCGTTCCGTGTCGCCGTCGCATCGTTGCGAGGGCGCTTCGCCGAGCTTCGCGCCAAGCTCGACCTGATTCGCGGAGACGCGCGCTACGCTACCGTACGATGTAGCTGAAAGAGGTTAGCCTTGCGCAGAGCAAGGGAATACGGCTACACCCTCGAGCATCATGCCGCGCATTATGCGAAGGCTCGCGGTTCCGCACCTCAACCTCATATCGCTCTCAAACGCTCGCGCCGGCGACGTCTCGAAGGGTAATGTTGCCGAAACGGCACCCTCGCGAGGGACGAAAGTCGTCTTGAAGGCGACGTTTGTGCGGCATATCCGGAGCCGACTCAAGCGCGCGCAATCGGCTGGGTTCGCGCACGCCGCTGCAAGTTCGACGGCTGTCGCGTTGGGTGCCCTGGTCGGGGCTGCGGCAAGTCTTTGCAGCCCTATCGCGTTCGCGCAATCCCCCGCCAACGTGGCAACGATACCCGAGCCCCCCAGCATCGATGACCCGATGCTCGCGCCCATCGCCCGAGCGAAGGTTGAAGTGAATACGTGGGAGGAGGCCCTCCAGCACGTACGCGCGCTATCGACGGATTTGCGCGTCGCGGCCGACACAGTGCAACGCGCCGAAGCTCAACAACGCGTCGCTCTCGCAGGGACGCTTCCGACGTTGTCGGGGCAAGTCGCCTACACGCACAACCTCATCACACGCGAGAGCCCCGTCCCCGTTGGTTTTGGCCCTGCTGGCCTCATCACCAGGCAAGTCGAGTCGCCGTTTGCGGACGCCCTAACGGGTCAATTGGTCGCCTCTCAGCCCTTGCTCGCACTTCGGGCGTGGAACGCTATCGGGACCGCAAAGGTTGCCGCGGAGGCGTCGCGGTATTCGTTCGAGGATGCCAAGCGCCAAATCGCGCTGTCTGTGGCGAACTCCATGGTCGGCGTCGTCACCGCAGAGCGCATTGCCGAACTCAATCGCGTCGGACTTAAGAACGCGCTCACCCGACTCGAGCTCGCGGTTCGGAAGTCACGGCTCGGCGGTGCGACCGGACTCGATGTCTTACGCGCTAGGCAAGACGTCGAGGTTTCGAGGGCACTTCTTGTCGCGGGTGACGAGTCACTCCGGCAAGCGCGCGAATCGCTGGGCCTAGCACTTGGAATCCCAGAACAAGTCGGCGTACCGAGTACCGTAGACATCACCGGTCTCGAGCGAGATGCCCGCGCCACGTGCAAGCCCGCCGCGAACGTCGATGCGCGTCCGGACATCCAAGCCTTCCGAACGCGTGTCGACGTCGCACACCGCGGCGTCAATGACGTGAAGTACCAGTTTGCCCCGACGATCGACCTGCGATCCTCGCTTGCCTCCACGACGATTACGTCGGGCACATCACCAAACACGACGTGGAACGTCCAGGCAGTCCTCACGGTGCCGCTATGGGAAGGCGGTGCGCGGTACGGAAATCTTCGCGACAACCACGCGCAAGAGGACATCGCGGCGCAGAACCTCGAGGCAGGCCGGCGGACCGCTACGGTCCAGGTCACGCAGGCGCGACGCGGCGTTACGGTCGCGGACGAAAGGCTGCACGTCGCGACGTCGGCGCGCGATCTTGCGGCGGAAACAGACCGACTGACCCGCCTCGCCTACCAAGAAGGACGCGGCACGAGCCTGGAGCTGATCACGGCGGCGCAATCTCTCCGCGAATCCGAGATTCAACTCGCGCTTCGCGAATTCGAATTGGTGAAAGCGAGGGTCCTCGCGGTCCTCGCGCTCGCCTCCTGCCCTTGGTAACGCGCGAGCGTACCGTTTGCAGACTGCACGCTATCGCACGGCGAAACCGGCCCGTGCAAGCCTGACTCCGAAAGAACCGAATGCTCGAAACGAACTGGGTTCAGGGCCGCGGGGCCGCGGCCTCCCAACCTGTAATTCGTGCGAGCTCGCTCAGCGCGAGGTTCACGTCCATGAGTGCTTGAATATGATTGGCCCTCGCAAAAACGTAGACGCGTAAGGGCTCGACGAGGGCGCGCTCGTCTTTCGTCCCAAGGTCAATGGCGTCTTGCACGCTTGAGATCCATCGCTTCGCGCGATGCTCCGAGCGATCCCAAATCTGCTCTCGCGCGTTCGCTTCTACAGCCACGCCGTGTGCATTTTCGACCTCCACGGCCACCCCTCCGAGCGCGTGGCGCTCCATCGCTCGCGCCTCCTCGAGCTTGGCTTCGGCTGCGTTCACCCGGGCATTTTTGGGGAGAAGATCGAGACCCCAATCAAGGCCGAGACCAATCGACGGACCTGAACCATTGAACGGATCACCAAGCCACGCCGTACTTTGCGGCGTCGCGCTTGGCGCGATGGCGTACGAGAACCCAAGTCCAAGACCGATGTTCGGATAGAGCTGAGCCCGCGCAAAGTCTACCAGCGCGCGTCGACCGGCCACGCCTGCGCGCGCCATGTTCACGTCGGCACGAAAAAGGCGAGCCGCCGTTAGGTAGCGAACCACGGGGCCAAGGCTGGTTTCAGGACGCTTCAACGGGTCGTCGGGAATGTCGAACGCCGTCTGGACGCCCGTAAGAAAGCGCAGCGCCGCTACCGCAAACGTCTCACCCTTCCGCGCGTCGCCGACGCGAGCGAGAAGTTCGTCACGGTAGATCTCGAGGCGAAGGCGATCGGGCTCTTCGACCGACGCATCATTCACGGCGAGCTTCTTCGTCACTTTTTCGATCGCGCCGTCAAGCTGCCGAAGAATGTCCTCGGCAACGTAGAGACCGTCGCGTGCGAGCATGAGTCCGTAATACGCACGACGCAGATCGGCGCGCGCTTGGACGCGGTTTTTCTCAAGGTCCCATTCGTTGACGCGAATTTGCGCCTCTGCAGCGCGCAGAATTGAATCGATTTTCCCAAAGGTATAAAGCGGAATTTTACCGCTCACACCAAACTGCAAGAACGGCTGAAAGTCTTGCGCAAAGCCTTTGCTCAGCAGCGAGCGCGGCACGGCATTGTAAAAGACCGAGCCGCCTAAGTTTGGCAATAGCCCCGTCGCCGCGGTCGCCGACCAATTGGAATACGGCGTGTACCTCGCTTCATCGAGCTGCGCGTGAACCTCGGCAAGACGCGCACGCGCGGCCCAAAGAAGCGGGTAGTTTCTCTCCATGAGCGCGAGGCACTCGGCGAGCGTAAAGGCATGAGGCTTCACTGTTGTGATTGGCCCGGAAGCCATCCACCCCGTCGATGCCGCCGGCGGCGCGGCACTCGTTCGCTTCTCCTCGCTCTTCGTGTCCGTTTTCGCCTCGACCTTCTCAAGGTCGAAGTCGTCGGCATAAGCCATCGAGGGCGCGATTCCGACGCACACGCACACGCGAAGCGAAGCCAAGCCTAGCCTAGACCGCACAGCGGCGCGGCGCTGACTTCGTGGACGATGGCGCGGAAGAGACATCACGGCGACGCCGACACTACCAAACTGGCGCCAGCGTAACCAACTGCGTCGTACGACCCGATTGAGAAGTCTCCTTGGGCCACCAGGCGACGAGGAGCAGCACGCGGAAACGCGGTGAAGTTTGTGCAGGCGTGAGGTCATGGTCCCTCGCAGGGTCGTGATAGATTGGACGTACCATGCTTGCGAAGGTCGCCCACGAAGTGCTGGTTTCGCGAGCCGACTACCTTGAGGGCGAACTGCAAGGCGTGACGAAACACGAGTATGTGGCCGGCGTCGTTTACGCGATGGCCGGCGCTCAAAGCGTGCATAACGATATCGCGGGTAACAGCTTCGCGGCGCTGCATGCTCGTTTGAGAGGCAAGCCTTGTCGGCCCTACAACAGCGACACGAAAGTCCGCGTACGGCTGCCGAACGAACTTCGATTTTATTACCCCGACGTGCAGGTCGCCTGCCATCCGAACTCACCAGACCAAAGCTTTCAGGACCACCCTGCGATCGTGTTCGAGGTCATTTCGGAATCCACGCGGCGCACGGACGAAGGCGAAAAGCGCGAGGGTTATCTCGCGCTGCCGTCGCTCGAAAACTATCTCTTGGTCGACACCAAGAGCGCACTCGTCGTGGGCTTCCGGCGCACGCAACAAGGGTTCGTGCGCGAAGTATACGCAGGTCTGGACACCGTTTTGGCGCTCGACGCCATAGACATCCAAGTACCGTTGCGCGAGTTTTATGAGGGCGTCGCTGGCGGCGCACGCTAGTCGAAGTGTGCGCCGAACGTGCACGCTGCGCACCGTTGCGTTAGAAGCCTACGCCAACCAACGTGGGAAAGGGCGGCACCTACGTGACGTCGCTGGCGGAAGGTGTGTAGATGAAACCCTCCTGCTGGAACACACACAAGCGATTGCCACCACGGCGCTTCGCCTCGAAGAGCGCGGCTTCGATCCCCGTGAGAAGCGCATCTTTCGTCCGCACATCACGGCTCGGAAAGAGCGCCACTCCTAGCGATGCCGTCACTTTGATCTCGCTCACTGCTTCACCAATTTCGTTGGATTCCGCAGCTTTCCCAGAAACCGCTCGGCCGTCGACGCTGAAGTTCTTTTGTGAGATGTCACGCCAGATACGCGAAGCGACAACGAGCGACCCGGCAAAGTGCGTCGCGGGCAACATGACGAAAAACTCGTCACCGCCGTAGCGGGCGACGACGTCTGTGTCGCGAATCGACTTCCGAATCACATCGGCCACACCCGAAAGCACGACGTCGCCGAACGAGCGCCCACCGCGTTCGTTTTGGACCTTCAACTGGTCGACATCGAGAATGCAGCACGCGAGTGGCTCGGCGTGCTTTTCGGCGCGTGCAAATTCGACACTCAGGCGTTCGTGAAGGTAGAGAAACGAGCGAGCCCCCGTCACTTCATCGTAGCCGCGCAAGCGTTCAAGGCTTTCGCGCGCCGCGCGCAGGCGATCGTGAGCGCGCTTCGTTCGCACGGCCGACGAGACGCAACGCAGAAGCTCAGTCTCTTCGAACGGCTTGCATACATACGCATCCGCTCCGATCTTCAACGCCTCGACGCGACTCCTCGCATCGGTCTTCGCGAACATGAGTGCCACCGAGACGAAAGCGTCGGCGCGCAAACCCTTGATCGTACGACAGGCGTCCACCCCGTTCACGCGTGGCATCACGGCATCGAGCAGCACGAGGTCGAGACCGCCGCGCGCGAAACGAGCGATAGCCTCCTGTCCGTCCGACGCCGTATCCACCTCGTAACCGCTCGCACGGAGAGTCGACGCAATAAGCCCGCGCGTCGCGGCATCGTCGTCCGCCACGAGCACGCGCGCCGGCTCGAGGCCAACGGCGTCGTGCAGATTCGCGCGGTCGCGTGCGGCGGCGCCCGCGGCCATTCCAGCACGTAACATCGTCGACTCACGCTCGGCACTCGAAGGAACCGCCGCAGCCAAAGGCGCGTCGCTCGTCGTCGGCTCGTCCCTCATCGCGTCACGGAAGGCGCTAACGTTCGCGTCACGTGCGGGGCCGTCGTTTGGTGCCGGGGGGCGTTGGACATTCCGATTCCTCGCGGCAAGCCTCGGCCAAGATCTTACGCGCAAGCGTGGAGAATCCAAGCGTTTCGATGTCCGCTACGGCGACGACTCGCACGGCGTCGTATCCAGAGTCTGGGGGGATGTCGTTCGCGCGAATCGCCCCCGCGAGAAGTCCGCGGGAGACGTCGACCGTAAGCTTGCGGTGCGAAAGGACATGCGCCACCGACCCCACGCGCGTGAGATTCGCCACGGGCACCCAGGCCTGAAGTCGGGCACGCGCTTCGGCAGGGCCGTCGCCCTCGGCAGAGGGTGGTTCCCACAGTCCCCCAAACGTGAGCTCACGACGCCGACGCGCGAGGAGGATCGCGCCATCGGAAGGCCGCGTCGCCACAATGGCTTGTACGCGCCGCAAAAGTGGCGCCTTCTTGCCGGAAAGGAACGGCAGCTCGGCGACGCGCCCCGTCGCTCGGGCGCGGCAAACCGACGCGAGAGGGCATACCTCGCACGATGGCGACCGGGGCGTACACACGGTGGCGCCGAGCTCCATGAGGGCCTGGTTCCACCCACCAGGGTCGCGCGGGGCCACGAGCCTGTCCGCGAGCGCTTCCGCCGTTCGCATGCCACGCTTTCGCATGTCCTCCTCGATCGAGAAAAGCCGTGCGAAGACCCGCGCGACGTTACCGTCAACCAAGCCTACGGGCTGACCAAAAGCGATGCTTGCGATAGCTCCGGCCGTGTAGCGCCCTATCCCGGGCACGCCGAGCAAACCGTCTCGGCTCGCGGGAAGCGAACCGCCACTCGCGGCCACGGTTCGTACTCCTTCGAGTAAGAACCGCGCACGCCTGTAGTAGCCAAGCCCACTCCACGCCGCGAGGACATCGTCCGCCGGAGCCTCTGCGAGCGCCATCGCGGTCGGGAACTTCGACATAAAGCGCTCGAAGTAGGGAATGACCGTGTCGACTCGGGTTTGCTGGAGCATGATTTCGCTCACCCAAATGGCATACGGGTCGCGTGTTCGGCGCCATGGCAAGTCGCGGCGGCAAGAATCATACCAACGCAAGAGCGTTTCTTGAAGATGAGCGACTTGCCCCGAGGTCAGCGCGATCGCATCCTTGGTGACCGTGAGCAAACCTCTTCCCTCTCCTGGTGTTCCTGCGGTCTTGTCCTTCATCGTTCCCGGCGTCGGGCAGATCTACAACGGAGCCTTTCTCCGCGGGGTATTTTGGTTGATCGTCACGCCAGGCCTTTGGGTTGGCTCAGGAGGTACGCTGGGGTGGATTTGCCACCTTGTCGCCGCCTGCACGGCGTACACCTACGCGAAAAGAATGAGCTAGTTCTCTCACTGGTGCGCCCGCGCCCGGCGCACCGCCTACGTACTTGGAACTGAGAGCGACGGGCACGCGACGGGTGCGGCAGAGAACGAAGCGGGCGCCTTGAAGGCAACGCGTCCGCGGTCAGCCCATCTCGAGGAAGAGGAGGTCGGGGTCCTGGAGGTAGTTGATGATGTCGTACGCGAAAGCCGCCCCGACGTGCCCGTCGACGATGCGATGGTCGAAAGAAAGCGACAGCAGCATCACGTCGCCGATCACAATCTCGCCGGCGCGCACCACTGGCTTCTGCTTAATCTGATGCACGCCTAAGATCCCCACTTCGGGGAAGTTGATAATGGGCGTCGCAAAGAGGCCACCGTCGGCGCCGAGAGACGTGATGGTGAATGTCGAGCCTTGAAGGTCCTCCATCTTCGACTTGCCGTTTTTGGCGTCTGTGGCGACGCGCTCGATCTCGCGCGCGACATCGAGAAGGCTCTTTCGGTCCGCAGCTTTGACGACCGGGACGATGAGCCCGGCGTCGGTCGAGGCCGCGATGCCGATGTTGTAATACTTTCGGTAAACGAGCTCGCCCGTGCTTTCGTCGAGCGCACTGTTCAAAACTGGTCGCTTTTTCAGCGCAGCCACCACGGCTTTGACGATAAACGGGAGAAACGTGAGCTTTACCCCTTTCGCGTCGGCGGAAGGCTTGAGCCGCGCGCGTAGGGCTTTGAGCGCGGTGCAATCGCATTCCTCCACAAACGTGAAGTGCGCCGCGGTGTGGACGGACTGCGCCATCTTTTGCGCAATTTTGCGACGAACGCCGGCGAACGGAACGCGCTCCTCGAGCGCCGCTTGAGTACCCGCCGGAACCGCGATTTTCACGGCCTCACGCGCCGTTGGCGAGACGCTCGCTGCACTTACGCGGACGTCTGTGGTGGGAGTTTTCGCAAACGTGTCCACATCGACCTTGGTGACGCGGCCTTGCGGTCCCGTGGGCGGAACGGCGCGCAAATCGATCTCCATGTCGCGGGCCAGCTTTCGCGTGGCTGGCGTCGCGAGCGGCTTCTCGTTGAAGTACCCGGTTGCGCCCTCGCGGGGTCGATCCGCGGACACGGTCGAACGAACGCCCGGGACCACGCCGCTTGCCATCCCGGGCAGGTGCTCTTTGATATCTCCCACCGCGGTCGCCGCGGGTTCGCGGCGCGCGGCCTGCGCCTCCGGGATGCGAGCCGGACTCGCCTCGCTGCCGGGCGCGACGGAGGCGTCAAGCTCAAAGACGACAAGCACAGAATGCACGGCGACGACGGTGCCCGGCGCTCCCACTGTCTCGAGGACCCGACCGGCCTTGGGTGACGTAATCGTCACGGTGGCCTTGTCGGTCATCACTTCGATCATGGGCTGGTCGTCTTTGACGTCGTCGCCTGGCTTGATCAACCAGCTCACGATTTCGCCTTCGGTTACGCCTTCGCCGATGTCCGGCAGCTTGAATTCCCAGCGCGCCATCTCAAGTACCTCTTGCGCCGACTACTAGCACGCCGACGCCCAAGGCGCGTTGCGCGACGCATGACGCACGGAGAGGTGCGCTCTCGCGTGACGTAGTTTCAAAAACGAGACGTCTCCACAATCGCCGGGAGAATCCGATGCGCGAGCGGTAGGTAGTCCATCTCCAGCGCGTACGGGAACGGCGTATCGAACCCCGTGACGCGAAGCGGTGGTGCCTCGAGGCTCGAAAAGCAGCGCTCGCTCACGAGCGCGACAAGCTCTGCGCCGAAACCGCAGGTTTTCGGCGCCTCGTGCACGACAATCACGCGTCCGGTTTTGGTGACGCTCCGCGCGATGCTCTCGATATCGACCGGCCAAAGCGTACGCAAGTCAAGGATCTCGCAGTGGATTCCCTGTTCGCGTGCCATGTCAGCCGCAGCGATAGCTTCGTACAGCATTGCGCCCCAGGCGATCATCGTGACGGCCCGCTCGACGTTGTCTGCATACCGCACGACCGCGGCTTTTGAGAGCTCCACGGTATAATCCCCTTCGGGAACCTCCCCTCGAGCGGCCCGGTAGATGCGCTTCGGTTCGAAGAAGAGAACGGGGTCTGGATCTCGGATAGCCGCGAGCAAAAGTCCCTTCGCGTCGTACGGATTGGACGGACAGACGACCTTGAGACCTGCCACGTGAATGAACAGCGATTCGGGCGACTGTGAGTGGTACAAACCGCCGCGGACTCCCCCGCCCACGGGACTGCGGATGACCATGTTGGCCGCATACTCGCCCCCGGACCGCCAGCGCATCTTGGCTAATTCGCTTACGATTTGGTCATAGCCAGGAAAGATGAAGTCGGCGAACTGGATCTCGGGCACGGGCACGAGCCCGTAGAGCGCCATCCCGATCGCGGTCCCGAGAATTCCGCTCTCCGACAGCGGCGTGTCAATCACGCGGTCGTCCCCGAACGCCTCCCAAAGACCCGCCGTCGCGCGAAACACGCCGCCCGCCTTACCTACGTCTTCACCCATCACGACCACGCGCGCGTCGCGCTTCATCTCGAGGCGAAGCGCGGCGTTGATCGCCTCAACGAGGTTCATTTGCGCCATGCGTTGGAATCTCTCTGGGCACGGAGGTGATCGGGCAGCCGCGCATAAACGTGGTCAAAGAGCGATGAGGCGGGTGGTAACTCGGCGGCCTCGACGGAAGCGATAGCGTCTTCGACCGCCGTACGAACCTGCCGCGTGAAACGTGCGTCGGTGGCCGCGTCGAGCCGCGCCTCCCGGATCAGCGCATCACGAAGCCTGTCGATGGGATCTCTGGAACCAAGCGGAGCCACGTGGCAAGCGCCAAGTGCCGACACGCCGAAGGCCACTGAAGGTGCCCTTGCCCCTAGAAGCGCTTCAATAAGTGTCGCGCCTAGTCCGGTACGTGCACGCACAAATGCTCCGCGAACGACCTTCATCACGGCGGCGCCGTCGGTGCCGTCGACGGTGGCACTCGCGAGACCGTAAGCGAGTGCGCGGTCCGCGACTGGGGGTCCGGCGTCTGCGGGGTCCACGTGCCGCCTACAAACGAGCACGCAGGGAGGCCTGAAGACGCCCGCGAAGTTGAGTGCGTCATGAAGGGCTCCCGTCGCCATCGACTCGGAGCCGAAAAGCGCGAGCGTCGCGACGTCATCACCGCGAATTTTCGCGGCCCAAGCCGCCCCGACGGCCTGTGGCACATGAGCGCCCGCGAGGCCGACCGGCCGAACACAGAGGGCTTTTGCCGGAGGAGCGTCCGTCGGCGCGTGTCGGACGGCTCCGCCGTGACGCGGCCCGAACGCATGACGCACGTACGTTGACAGCGGCATGCCGCGAGCGATGGCCGCACCCCAGGCATGGTCATCAGGAAAGACCCAATCCGTCGCGCGTGCCGCAAGCGTCGCCCCGACCACGTAAGCCTCGTCACCGATGCAACCTATGGCGTGCTCGATTTTGCCTTGCCGCTGCAACGCGACCGCCGCGGTAGAAAGCATACGCAAGGTAAGCATCTGGTAGTAAACCTCAACCATGACTTCGGCGTCCTCGAAGTCATCGAAAGCCGTCTGGAGTTCGCTCGGCGACGTGGCGACCTCCATGCGACGTAGCCTACAAGAAAGCAGGGGTACGACGGGGAGGGAAACGTCGGCGTTTTGCGGCTCGATTAGAGTCAAAGCCTCGCATTTTCGAGTTTAGACACGCCGACTTGAGCGCGACCCTGGCGTTCTACGGCTTTCTCGCGCTAGGCTGCGCAAATCGCGCGGCGCGCTTTTCTCCCATCGACCCCTCCGCCTTCTGGGCTCCCGTTGAACGCGAACGCGAACGCGAATTCGAATTCGAATTCAAACTCAAACTCAAACTCAACAGGCCCGGCAAGCACCGCGGGTCCTTTCGGTTCGACCGGCCTCGTTGGCGCGTCGACGCGGAGCCAGCCTCCGCCTTCGATGCCAGGTTCGTTGCCAGGTTCGTTTCAAGGAACGAGTGCCGCGTCCATGGCACCTAGTTTTTTAGGGGCGCCAAGCTCGAGCGAGCGAAGGCCGACCCTCGGAAGCTACGCCCCCGCGTCGGTAGCTCCGAGCTCACCCCCTCCGTCGATGCCGATGTCCGAACGCGAGCGTCGGCCTAGCCTGCTGCCGCCGCCAAGTGTCGCAGCCGACAGAATGTCCTCGGTTTCCGGCGCAGATGCGATTCCGATGAGCGCCGTGGCCCACCTGGTCGATCGGCTGGCCGCGGCGGACGATTCGCACTTCCTCGTGACGTGGACCGAGCAGATGCTGAGCGGCCGCTCGAGGCTTGACCCGTCGCTCGCAGTTCGGTTGCTCACGGCGTATCGAGAGACCGGCCGCTTCGACAAGGCGCGGGAACTCGCCGCCTCGCTGCCCAATTCGCCGGCCGCGTGGAACCCACTCGACGTCGCGCGGCTGGCCATCGAGCGCGCTATCCTGTGTACGAACGACGGCCGTGTCGATCACGCTGAGGCGGAGCTGAGGCAGGCCTCCCGCGCGCTCACCGGCGCTCCCCGCGGCGCGGGACTTCGCGAGCAGTTGGACTTTCACCTGACCACCGCTCGGCTGGAGCTGAGCCTAGACAGGGTCCCTCAGGCGCAAGCAGCCTTGCGCCTCGCCGAGCACGTCGCTGACCGGTTGGAGGACGGGGCGTGGCGGGCCGCCGTGTCGATGACGCTCGGTCACCTCTCGATGCGACTGACGGACCCTCGAACGGCGGCCAAACACTACGCGAATGCGCTTGATCGCTGCGCGGTTCGCGGGTTGGCGGCGATGCGGGCGCAGGGAAACCTCGCCATCGCGCTCGGCGCAAGCGGGCAATTTGACGACGCCCGCGGAAGTGCGAGCGCCGCGTGTCGAATCGCGAGCGAACTCGCGGCAGGCTGGCGTCACGCCGATGCCTGTGACGTTCTTGCGTTCGTGGAGGTCGCCTCGGACCGCCCATCGTTCGCACTCCAGGCCCTCGACGAGGCGCAGGCTGCGCTGGGGGACCTCGATCAGCCGGCCCTGCGTTTCCAGCTGGCCGTGCGTCGCACGCTTGCGCTCGCGATGCTCGGTCGGGCCGAACCCGCAAAGCAGTGGCTCGCGAAGGCCGACAGGCTTCGCGCGGAGCTAGCGTCCCTCGACCTTCTTGAGGAACAAGAACTTCTTGCGACGCGCGCGCGGACGCTCGAAGCGTCCGGCTCGCCCGCAGAGGCACTCGAGACCGCCCTTGCGCACGCCGAACGTCTGCCAGAGGCATTTGTGACGGGCGCTCTCAACCTTACGATCGCCCGCTGCGCCGAGGCCATCGGTGACGCCGACGTGGCGCGCCTTGCCATGGAGCGTGCGGCCCTCGCGGGTGATCGCTACGGGTGGGTTCTTCCCGATCGTCTGATCACATTGAGCCTCTGGCAAGCGACGCTCAAAAGCGGCGACAGCCGCGTCGTTCGCTACGCCGAAAAGGTCATTGCGATCGCGTTGACCGGCGCCGCGCCCCCGAGCATCGTGCCCCCGTCAAGGGTCTCGTTTCCAAGTCTCCCCCCACCCTCGCGGCTCTCGTTCCCGACGCTTTTGATGTCGTCGGTGGGCAGCCCAGACGAGTCGTCGGAGTTCGAGGTTCTGCCCGCGGGCGAGAACCTGATCTACGTCACGACAAACCACGGCGTCACGCGCGTGCGTTTCACGGAGCTCAGCCAAGCGGTCGAGAGCGCGGATCTGGTGGTCGACACCACGACGCACCAGCTTCGCGTGCAGGGCCGCGAAGTGTCACTCGAACGTAGGCGCGCGCTCGAACCGCTCGTCGTCCAGCTCCTACGTCGCGCCCGCGAAGGTCTTTCGGCAGAGGAAATTCTGCGCGCGGCAGGAGGCCCAGGACCCGAGTCGGCGGACGCTGAGCATCGGGTGCGCGTGCTCATCTCGCGTGTCCGCGATCTTTTAGGAGATCCAGCAGCCATTGAGCGTGTACGTGACGCCGGCGAGCACGGCAAAACGCGTTACCGGTTGGCGCCGACAGTGCGTTTCGCTCTGGTAGAGCCCCTCTATACGACCTAACTCGTAGGCAAAGCACGCACGCTCGAGTCGGTATCAACGAAGCGGGCGTTGTCCGCGACGATAGCGTCTCGCCACGATGCCGACAAACGGAAGCCACGCCGCGAAAGCGAGCGTACCCCACGGCGAGGAGCGTGGCTGGGGCCGCACCGCGCAGCCGAACAAGCCGAAGGAGTCGTCCGCTCGGAGGGCGCTCGACGCGTCCACGCACGCGTAGTCGCGGTTGCACGCGTAGCCCGCCGCGCAATCGAGCCCAGAGCCGCACTTCGCACGGCACGTTTCCCCCTGGCAGCTATAGGGAGTGCAGTCTCGCGGCGTGCCGTCGGGCGCGTAAACGGTGTGGGCTCCGTCACATGTGGTCGAGGGGACGCCGCACGTCCGGGTGACCGGGTTGCAGACGAACGTAGCGGAACACTCGGCACTCGTTTGGCATGCAAGGGCGCCACATGAAACCGCGTCGCGACACGTGTAAGGCGCACATGGCGTCGCTCCGTCGACGCAGCTTCCTGAGCCGTCGCACCGAAGCGCGTTCTCGACGCCCTCGGTGCATCGTGATGCGCCGCAGAGGGTCCCGCGGGTGTAAAGAGCGCACGCTCCGGCCCCGTCACAGACGCCCGACGCGGCGCACGTAGTCGCCGGAAGCGTAGGACAGTCGCCTTTCAAGTCGAGACCCGCCGCGACTGGCTCACACACGCCGTCTACGCCGCGCCCTTTTGTCGCTGATGAGCAGGCGGTGCATGCGCTGTCGCACGCCCGGTCGCAACACACGCCGTCCACGCAAAATCCTGAGGCGCATTCTCCCGGACCCGTACAGCGGCCCGAGGATCCCAGCGACTCGATGCGGAATACCTCAGCGGACTTCGAACGCTCACCAAGCGGAATGCCGCCCGATACGAGGACGGTACCGCCCGGAAGTGTCGCGACGCCTGCGTACGCTCGGCCGCTCGGCATGGCGCCGGAATCCGTCCATTTGTTTAGAATCGGATCATAGAGTTCCGTACTGTTCAAAGGGACAAACTGAGGATTAAAGCTAAACCCTATATAGACATTGAGCCGACCGCCGAGCGACATCACGCGACCATCGGGGAGCAACGTGGCCATATGGCTCACCCGAGCCGACTTCATGGGTGCCGTGGGCGTCCAAAGATTGGACTTTGGGTCGTAGATTTCGGTCGTCGCGACGTAGCTAAGGTTGTTGGCGCCGCCCGTGATCAGGACTCGGCCGTCAGCAAGACTCGTCGCCGTGTGCTCGAGGCGGGCATCCGACATGCTTGGCCCCGCCGACCACACGGCCGTCGACGGATCGAAGATCTCTGTCGTACTGAAAAACGCCGAGCTCGGAAAGTTGCGTCCTCCGGCCACCAGCACCCGGCCATCCGGAAGGCGCGACGACGTATGGGCTAACCGACTGGTACTCATCGCCCCAGAGGGAGTCCAACTTCGGCTTGTCGGGTCGTAGGTCTCCGAGGTCGCGGAGACGCTCCCACCGGCTGCCAAGACCTTTCCGTTGGTCAAGCGGACGAGGGGAAAGAACGCGCGCGAGCTCGAGAGCGATCCCACGGTCGACCAAGTGCCCGAGGCTGGGTCGTAGGTCTCGGCGGACGCTAGCGGCTGCCCCTGCGGGTTGTAACCACCGGCAACGAGTACCTTTCCGTCGGCCAAAAGCGCCATTCCGAAGAGGCGTCGACCGATCGAAGCGGCGCCTGTGTTTGCCCATGTTCCGGTCGCTGGGTCGTAGAGTTCGGCGCCAGCGTCGGTCCCGCCCGCGACCAGGACGCGGCCATTGGGCAGTACAACTTGGCTGTTGTAGGTGTGGTCGAGCGCGAGTTTTGCGGTCGATGTCCAAGCGGGATCGACCACAACGGGGTAGGTCAACGAAGCGCCGACCGCGCTTCCCCAATGTACGAGAACGCGGCAGCTCAAAGCGCCCGGGGCCACGACGGGACGGCCCCACGGTGCGCGTGCGTCACGATCGGCGTCACACCCTGCAAGGTCGAGGCGCGCGGGCGACGGCTCACCCCGAGCGTCGGTCACGTAAGGCGCGGCCACCCGAAGGCGCGGCACTCCGCCCGCATCGAGCATCTCGAGTGAGTTTGCGACCAAGCGTAACCCCGCAACGGCGTCGAGCTCGATCCGATACGCGATCGATTCCGTGTCGGGTTTTCGCTCGAACCGGACGAAGTCCTCCGCGCCATCGTCCGACACGCGGTAGCTCATGTCGACACCGTCCCCGAGAGCTTTGGAAAACCGAACGACGTTGCCCTTTTGCTCGGCAAAAACGGGACGCGCGGTCTCAAGCGCAAACGCAACGGCAACGGGCGAAGCGACGTCCGCCACGCGCGTGAGTCCTGATCCGTAACGAGGCAATTCGACACGCGCGCTCGATGGGGCGAACCTCGGCGTACCGGCCGCATGCCCGGAAGATTCCTTCGAAACGTCGCCGATCGGTGACGAAGCGACGCGATCGACGGGGTCCGACGAACACGTGATCGAGAGCACGCACAACGCGAAAACGCCCAAGCCAGCCGCGCGTTTCGGCGAACCTAAGCTCACGACGCACCTCGACAACGATTGCGTCGCGAACGGAGTCGGACCGCGGTGAGGACACTGAGTAGAAGCCAACCCGACCCGGCCGCAGCGCTTCTCCGACCCCACCCGACAGCGCAGAAGCCCTCCCCCGCTCCGCTTGTCTGCGCCGCCGAGAGCGGCAGGCAAACAGCGTCGCGGCTGCAGGCGGCAACGGCCGCGCAGTCGAGCCCCGAGGCGCAAGCGGTCTTGCACACCTGCCCCTCGCAGGCGAAGGGCGCGCACTCCGTGGTCGTGCCGTCTGCGTTGTCAAGGGTGTGGGCGCCATCGCACTTCGGCGGACGCGGAAAGCAGGTCGACGACGCGACGTCGCAAGCGAATCGCTTCGCGCACTCCGCATCGGTCGTGCAGGCCGTTCGACACGAAGTCGGCGTGTCGCAAGCGTACGCGCCGCACGTCGCGACGACTTCGGCACACGCACCTCGGCCATCACAGGCCGCACTCAGGCGACCGTCGGAGGTGCACGCGGGCGCCTTGCAAACAAAGCCGGCCACAAAGAACTCGCACGCGCCCTTGCCCGTGCACATTCCAGTCGTTCCGCAGGAAGTCGGAGTGCTCGCAGGGCATAAGCCGTGCGGCTCCGGCTGAGCCGCGACGGCTCCGCAGACTCCGTCGGGCCCGGCCCCTTTCAGCGCGGCAGAGCAGGCGTAACAGGCGGCGCGGCAGTCTTGATCGCAGCATACGCCGTCGGCGCAGTGACCCGTCTTGCACTGCCCGTCCGCGACGCACGCTCCACCACCGGACAGCGGAGTGAAAAGGTCATCGCCCGACGAATTCTGATCGCCCACTCCGCCAATGATGAGGACGCGCCCGTCAGGCAGCGTCGCGGCCCCGTGGTACGCGTGCGGGTGAACCATCGGCCCCGCGTCCAGCCAGCGATTGGATTCCGGATCGTAAACCTCGGAGCTGGCCAAGGCTGGCCCCATCCATCCCCCGGCGAGGAGCACCCGCCCGTCCGCAAGCAGGTTTGCCGTGGGCGATCCACGTAGGCTGATGTGCGGTCCGGTCGCCGTCCACGAGTTGGAGGCGGGATCGTAGACCTCGCCGTTCGCGGAGGGTGCAGCGCCCGCGCCCCCGGCGACAAGCACCTTGCCGCTGGTGAGCGTCACCGACGCGTGAGACCCACGCGCGGCGAGCATCGGAGCCGCAGGCGTCCAGGTCCCCGTTTGAGGGTCAAAGATCTCCGCGGTAGCGACAGGCGATCGAGCCGCGTCGATCCCGCCCGCGACGAGCACCCTTCCATTCGGTAAGCGATTCGCCGTTCCGCTCAGATGGGAGGCGGTCGGAGCGGCGGCTTGGGTCCACGAATTGAGCGACGGATTATAAAGTTGAGCGACGGCGGCTCCGAGGACCAGTACGCGACCATCGAGCAACGCGGACGACATCCGCACGTCGTTCGCGACGGGTTGGCCCGCAGGCGACCACGTTCCCGTCGTGGGGTTAAAGCTCTCGGCGCTGGCCCTCGAAGCCTGCGACGTTCCAGTCCCAGCGGCACAAAGCAACTTGCCACCGGGCAACGGAGCCATCGTCACGCAGCAAGGGTCGGTCTTGCTTCCCGTCGCGGCCCACGTCCCGCTTGCCGGATCGTAAAGCTCGCTCGTGGGGATGCAATCCACAAAGCCCTGTCCAAAAAAACCAATGCCCCCAGCCACGAGAACGCGTCCGGTGGCCGTTGGGCTGACACCGAAATAGCTTCTTCCCTGTGGCGATACCTGCGCGGTCGACCACGCCGGATCCACCACCAGAGGATACGCATCGGCCTCCGCGTCCCACGTGATCAACACCTCGCACGAAGACGCACCTGGGAGGGTCGGAAGGCGTCCCCAAGGCGGTCTTGGGTCGGTGTCGACCGCGCAGCCCGCCACGGCCACGGCGCCGGCCAGCGTGTTGCCAGAGGCCGTCACCACGGTTGGAGCCGCCATTCGGAGTCTGGGAGTCCCGTCGAAATCGAGAAATTCGAGCACGTTCGCGATGAGGCGCAGCCCCGAGGTTCGGGAAACATCGACACCATAAGACAACGCGGCGCGCGACGGTTTCGAAGCAAAGTAGGCATAGTCTTCAACGCCAGTTCCGAAGACGCGAACAGAGAGATCGGCGTCGTCGCCCAATGCGGCGCGATAGATGACCGAGTCCCCGATCACGACGCCCGCCACAGGTCGCGCGCCTTCGGACCAAAACGCGATTTCCATTCCCGAGGAGTCGTCGGAGAGACGGATTCGTCCGCGCGCTTCTCGCGGTAACGTAACGTGCGCCGACGGCCGTGTCTGCTGACGATCGAGATCAAGGCGAAGGGCGTCGTGGACAACCTCGCGTATCTCACTTTGCTCCGCCAGCGCAGGGCCAGAATTTGATTGCTTTGAAATCGAAACAGAATCGAGATTCTGCAATCCAGTGAACGAAATCGCGAGACCTACTAAACAGAGAACGAAGGCCGAGCTCAACCCTTGGTTCGTTCGAACGCCCGCCACGGTCTTATTCTATCCGCCCGAGCACGCGAGCGGAAGCCAAGCGCTACAGGCATTTTGCCTACAAGGACGCGCCTAGCGACAGCATGGGAGAAATCAAAAAAGTGGCTCCGCCAAGGAGCGTTTGTTCGCCAAAACGAGCAAACCCGATGGCGGGTGTCACAACGTCGCTTTTGTCTTTCCATGACGGCGTATGTGTTGCGATGCACGCTAGAAGCTCGACGCCGAACCGCAGCTCGAACGTTCGACTGAGTTCGCGCGCGACAAACAACTCGGGGCTAACGTACGCGTTGACGATTCCAGGCGCTTCTTCGATGTTGCCAACGGCGTAGCCCGCCGTGGCACCGTTCGCCGGGATATCCGCCTTACGCACATCGCTCATCGATCCGACGAGCGCTCCGACGCCGAGGCGGCCGCCCCACACCCAGCCCGTCCCGAATCGAAAGCCAGCGGAAGCGCCGAGCATTGCCGCACGTAACTCAAGCTCGTCATCCGCCGTGCCGAGGCTCTGGCGTACCCCGTTTGGCCACTCCTGCAGCGTCACGGGACGACCGGTAAGTGCTTGGCGAATCCGTAGGTAACCTACATCGAGGGAAAAGCCCAGTCCGCGGGGTAATTCGTAGCCCGCGCGCAACGCAACCCGCTGACCGAATGGCAACGATCGCTCGCAGGCGCCTTCACAGCCGGATTCGACCGTCCCGCCGAACGTCGACGTGAGCAGGACGCCGACGCGCGCCTCAAGCACGAAGCGCGGGCGCCTCAGGTCGCCCCAAAGTGACGAGTTTGGGTCGCGCTCCAGCGAGAGAGCCTGGACGGTGCGGCTGCCCTTGCTCGAATTGAGAGCACGCGTGACTGGCAAGAATCCGCTTTTTGCCGCATCGAGCTTGTGCGGCCCCGTCCGTACACGTCCCTCCCACAAACCTCGCCCGAGGACGACGCCGTCGAGCGCGACGCTTGCGTCTCGAGGGTTTGGGTCGACGCGCAGTTCGGCATCAAGTGGCTCCAACGCGAGTCGAAGTGTACTGGTTTGCGCGCGGCGTACCGGAGCCGTAGCGGGCTGCGTTCCTAGAGATCCCGTGCCTCGCAGGCTAACGGTGTGATCGCCGGGAGCGAGTCGGCCGGTCCAAGGCGTCTTCCCGAGCAGCGTACCGTCGACGACCACGGCGGCCTCCTTACCGCTTGCCTCCAACACCGAAAGTTCGCCCGACTCCGTCAGCGGCGGGAGAGCCGCCTTGACGACCTTCCGCTGACCGCTAGCGACCTCGATTCGGACCTCGAACGGCAGATATCCTTCTTTGTAGACTCTCACCATGTGAGAGCCGCCGGTCACACGAATAAGTGCAACGGGCGATGTGCCAAAGGCCCGACCGTCGACCAGCACTTGCGCTCCCAGCTCTGGCGATTGAACGTCGATGAAACCGAGAAAGGCCTCCAGCTCTTTTAGTTCGCGATCGATCACCCATCGGTCCTCGACAGGCATTTCTGGATACCGCACGATCATGGCTTGCAAAAGGTCGAGAGCCTCGTCCATGCGCCTGAGCTTCCGAAGGCAAACGGCCGCGTTTTTGGTGGCGCCCCGCGTCGGGTAGAGGTCGTTTGCCCGACTGAATTCAGCGAGCGCGCCGTCCCACGCCATGCTTTCGGAAAGAGCGACTCCGCGCTCGAAATGGGTGCGCGCCTCGGCCTTCTGCGGATCGTCCTTGGCCGACCAGGCCGTCGCTGGAGCAAACGAAACCGCCATCGCAAACGCGATACTAAAGAAACGGTGTGAGGCGTTCCGCCAACGTGGGCAGGGACTCATAGTCTTTCGTTGCGTGCCAAGTTTAACCAATGCGGCCGCGGTACTTCATTCGAATTTGCTGTCGATCCGAAGGTCTCCGCGGTCCTTTGCTTTGACTTGCGGAAGCGCGCGCGCCTCGGTTTTCCCGGTCGCCCCCTCAGCAGCTTTCCCATCGCTACCTGCGAGGGCTCGGACGCCTTTGGCGGCCCCTGTCGTCGTGACCGACGAAGCGATAGCCACCTTGCTCTGCGGTGTGGCCGGTGCTTCGGCGGGCAACACGACCTCTTCGGGTCGCGCTCCCTTTTCAGTAAAGATCACGTCCACCGAGGCTTCGCGTGAGCCTAGTTTAATTCGTAGTTTATGAACGCTACCCGCGACCCCGACGATAGGCACGAAATCACCCTCGATCGTCACCGCCGCCCCGTCGACCTCTACGCTAACGCCCGGAGGTCCTACGCGGATGTGTTCCTCTCGAGCGGCGCCGCCTTGGTGAAGCGCACGGCTCGCTATCGCCATCGGGCCCGCGGTTGACTTGGCACGGTCCGACATTCCCGTCTCCGACTTCCCATGAGGCAAGCGCTTTAAGAGGACCACACCCGCAGTCGCCGACACTCCGACCGACAACGCGACAACGCCAAGCCATAGGCGACGTCTCTTGTGTAGCGGCGTCGGGACGAGACTCGAAGCAAGCCCAAGGCCCGTGCTGCCCCCGAATGTACAAAGAATCGTGTCGTGAGCGAGCGCCGCGTCATTCGGCTTTTTCGGACGAATGTGAGGTTGCGACCCGCTACTCGTAACGAGCTGCGGAGTCGCGACTCGCGCGGGAACGATGCTCCCGCGCTCGGCCACAGTGAGCGGCACGACCATGTCGTGAACGATCTGACCGCGATGGACGACAAACGGAGCGAGTTGCTGCGCAAACTCTGCAGCGGATTGAATCCGCTGAGCCACGTCGCGCGTGAGCGCGTGGGCGACGACAGCAGCGAGTTCCCCGTTTACCCATGGCGCGAGCTGCTGGACCGACGGCGCGTCTTGAGAGCACACCGAGAGGATCACTTCGCCAAGCGACCCCGCGCTATCGAAGGGCGTCTGGCCTGTGAGGCATTTGAAGAGCGCGACGCCAAGCGACCAGACGTCTGCGCGGTGATCGATTGTTTTTAGGCTCCTTACTTGCTCGGGCGACATGTAGTGAGGCGAGCCAATCATCGTGCCGGTTTCTGTGAGCGTGCCTGCATCGGAAGTGAGAGTGGCGCAATCCACCTTTGCAATTCCAAAGTCGAGCACTTTGGCAACGACGCTTCCCGAGTCATCGCGACTCAGGAAGATGTTGCCAGGCTTGATATCTCGATGAACCACCCCCGCCTCGTGTGCCTTGGCGAGCCCGGCGCAGACCTGAACGATAATCGCGGCTGCCAGCGACGGTGGCAGCGGTCCGAGTCGTCGAATGAGTTGGGCAAGGTCCTCACCCGCGAGCAGCTCCATGGCGATGAAATGTTCGCCCGCCGCCGAATCCGTACCGGCGTCAAAAACCTGGACGACGTGCCGCGTCGCGAGGCCACCGGCCGCGAGCGCCTCGCGCTGAAAACGGGCCACGGCCAGGTGGGTGGCCTCATCGCTCCGGTTGTTGGTACGCATAAGTTTCAGGGCGACGCGGTGCCCCGTCTGGATGTTCGCGGCCTCGTAGACCGCACCCATCCCGCCGCGACCCAATTCGCGGAGAATGCGATACTTGCTGGCGATGATCGTTTCGATCATTCTCAGCGGTGTATTCTATCTGCACTACTCTGAAGCGCTGCTGTAATTGTAGCGTGTGCGGACGCATTCGATGTGTCTTGATGCTACTGCCCTCACGGATATCTCCTCGTGTGTGACGGCGAGGGATAGGGGACCACCTGACCTTTCGTCCCCCATCAACAGGACGTGCTTCGCTTTTAGCTTGTCAGACGGCGGTAAAAACCGCCTCGATCGATGCACACGTAACGGCGCGCACGAGCCATGATGCCAATAAAGCCGAGTCCCGGCAGGCGAGGACTTCCGCATGGCGATGGGTAAGCAGAGTCCAGCCGCGCGCGGACAGCACGGTGAGAAGCTCCTTCGCGGCCCCCTCGTGACGCCCTTCGTCGCGCCCCTCGTCCCGGACTGCGCCGATACTTGCGTAGCCTGCGCGCTGGAGAAGGTTCCACAACGTCGCTTCGTGCGCACTTCTTCGGTCCCAAAGGGCTTCAGCCAGAATTGGGTTTTGAAGCACTCCGGGCGCCGTCAGAAGATCGCCACTGGTCTTCGTGACTACGGCTTTGCCTTACTCGTAGATCTCGACCCGCCGCGGCCCCACCAGTCGAATGACCCAAACCCAACGAGTGCCCGCCTGGAGAAAGTCGGCGACTTTTGACTGAAGCCGTGTGTTCGAGCAAATCGCAGAAGCCGCACCGCGTCTCGACCTCGGTCGACGTTCGGGTCGCTGAGTGTGAGAATCTAACGTCGCATGACGAAAACGCCCATACGCCCCGCACCAGGTCAAGAATCCGTTTGGGACTACCCCCGACCCCCACGCATTGAGCCGACGCCGCGGCGAATTCGCGTCGAGTTTGGCGGCGTCACCATCGTCGACAGCGTCCGTGCGCGGAGGGTCCTCGAGACCAGTCACCCGCCTGTCTATTATGTACCTCTCGAAGACGTGCGAGAAAGCCATCTCGTGGCCGCCGTCCGTGCGACGCATTGCGAGTTCAAAGGCGTCGCGCGCTACTTCGAAGTGCGCGCGGGCGCGCGGGTCGAGACCGACGCCGCTTGGACCTACGACGACGGACCGCTTGCGCGTCACGTCGCGTTTTACGCCTCGCGGATGGACGCATGCTGGGTCGACGACGAGCGCGTAACGCCGCAGCCGGGCGCGTTCTACGGCGGCTGGATCACGAGCGACATCGTCGGCCCGTTCAAGGGTGGTCCGGGCACGATGGGCTGGTGAGCCCGCACGGGCCAACCCGATACGACCGTCTCTCGGGCAGCACACTCGCCATCACGCCCAGACTCAGTCGCGCGCGTATCCTGCGTCGTCGAGCGTGCGCGTTGCGAGAGCGTTGACCGCACTGCCGCGGTCCGAAGCGAGCGACGCTTCGGGTGCCAACGCAAGCGTCGAGGGGACGCTCGTGGCGCCTCGCAGAATTCCGAAAAAGAGCACGGCGGCGCTACCTGCGACCGACAGCGCACGACGCACCGCACGGTCGCGGCGCTCGCCCGAAGCGTGCTTGGCTCGCACTTGGCTTCGTATGCGAGCGGCGCGAACGTCGTCCCAACGCGCGTCGAGCGCACGGCACTCGGCGGCCATCGACGCGAGGCGCGCGTTCAAGGCGTCCCCCTTCCCGAAGCCGAGCCCGGACCGAGGCGCCGTTCGATGCGCGCTTCGGCGTCCGCCACGCGGCGCTTCACGGTCGCGAGCGAAACCTCGCACGCACGCGCCGTCTCGGGAAGGCTGAGACGCTCCACCCGGTGCAGCACCCACGCGATCCGGAGATCGGCGGGAATGCGCCCGAGCGCGTCGTAGAGTTCGTCGACGGCCGCGCGACTTCGGGGATCCGAAACGCGCGGAGCGAAATCGGCGTGCCAGAACGCGAAGAGCCTTCGGCGGCGGCGACGAGCGAGCACGCGGCACGAACGCCGTACGGCAACCGTCACCAGCCACGCGCGCACGGCCGTCGGGTCGTTCAGGCGCGAAAGGCCGTCAAGCGCGTCGACGAACGTCTCCTGCACAACGTCGTCGAGCTCGAAATCGTCGCCCATCAAGCGGTAAACGACGCCGGCGATGTAACGCGCGTGTTGGAAATACGTCGCCTCGAACGAGATCGCCTCCGCGGCGGCGACGCTCTCAACGGAAGGGACTTGCGGAATCGCACGACTGAGCACGCCCATGAGTAGCCTCGAGCCTCTCGGATCGGCTCAAAAATAAGTTCCCGAACTTTCTTGAGCCGAAGCGACGGCTCTCGCGTGCCTCTAGGACCATGGGAACGCCGTCGACCGTCACGCCTCCGCGATCGAGGCCAGCGCACGCCGCCATAGTGGGGCTCGTCGTGGTCCTGCTCTTTGCGCTCGTGTGGGAGATCACCCGCCCTACCGCGCCGGCGCCGCTCGCCGAAGGGGCGACGGGCACACTGGCCCAGGGCGCGACGCGCGCGTTGCGAGGAGCCGAGCGCTTGCCCGCAGCGCTCGCGAGCGTGGTGGGTATCGTTGCGCTATACATCTTGTTAGCGCGCACCGGGGAGGCGCGCGCGGCTCTCTATTCAGCACTGGTCCTTGCTAGCTTTCCTGCGTGGTTCGTACACGGATGGACAATGGCGGGCGCGATGGTTCCGATGGCGTGTTCGGCGCTCGTGTTGGCGAGCGCCGGTATCGCCGTGCTCGACCCGAAAGCCGGCGCTAAGACACAAGCTTTTTCCCTCAGCGTAGCGGTCGCCGCAGCGTTCGTTGGAGCAAGGTTTGCCCTCCCCAACCGCGGACTTTTAACCGTCGCGGGCCCGCCACTCGCGGCGGTAGGTGCGGCGTCAGTACTTTGGGGAGTTCGCCCCAGGTTCGGGGCTTCCCTTCTCGGCGTCAGCGTGATGCTCGTCGTCGCTTCCAGCGCCTATGCCTTTCGCGGAAACGACGGACCTGTCGAGGACTTTCTCCTTGGCGCTCGCGCGACGGTCGCTCGCGGCTCAAGCACCTTCGACGCGCCGGTCGCAGCCGTCGCGTACGGCCTCGTTCCGTGGTCGCCGTGGGTTCCAGTCGCGCTCGGGCGGCGACCGCTCCACGCGAATCACCTTACCGTACTGCTCGCCGGAACGCTTAGCCTTCTCGCCCACGCGGCACTCGCCCCGAGGACGGGTGCCGCATCTCTCGTGGGCGTGGCTGCCTTCGCCGGCGCGATCGGTACTTTGATGCATTCGCTCGACTCGTCACGGCGCCCGTCCGTCGCGCGCCTCGCGACTCTTGCGGTCCTGGGTAGCCTCATCGCCCACGACATCGGACTGTCCCCGAACCGCCTAAGTATCGCTTTTGGAGCGGCGAATGCGCCTCTGGTCGTCGCCGCGCACACCTCGGTGGTCGTGAGGTCGGTCCTCGGTGCCGTCACGGCGCTCGCGGTCTGCGTCCTGATAGCGCCTCGAACATGGCTTCCAGCGCGCCGCGGACGTTGCATCGTAGTGTGCGGTGCAATCGCAGGCCTCGTGCTTCGCTGGCACGCCTACGCGTTCGTCCTCGCGACGCTGTCAACCAGTCCGGCGGTTCATGCCCCATGAAGTCGCCTCATCCTCACGAGGTTCCCCTGCGCGAACTCGCGCAGCCGTTCGCGGTGGTCGTCGCATGGGCGTGCCTTACGTTTGTCACGCTTCGGGTCGCGGTCTCCGGCCTCCTCCCGGCGTGGGCTATCGCCATCCTCGCGCCGGCCTCCGCGCTCGCTTTGGTCGCGGCGGTCTTTTACGCGTTGGTCTCGCTCGGGCTTCTGAAGGTCGACGAAACGGGTGCCCCACGATCGCTCGCGCACCGTCACGGATTTTGGGTCCTCGCCTTAGGGCTCGTGACTGGCCTACCGAGGCTTGGCGCATTCTCGCTCATCGACCCGTGGGAGACGCACTACGCGGAAGTCGCGCGGGAAATGATCGAACGACGCGACTTCATCTCTCCTTGGTGGGCGAATGAAGGTTGGTTTACGTCAAAGCCCGTCCTTATCTTTTGGCTTGAAGCGGCCTCGATGGTGGCCTTGGGTGTCCGCACGGGGCCCGACCAAGTGCTCGCGGGCGTGAACGGCGCGGCGCACCCGGAGTGGGCTATTCGCCTTCCCGGTTTCGTGTTGGCGCTCGTCGGAGCTTACATTCTTTATTACGGCGTATCGCGAACGTGCGGACGGCGCGCGGGAGCTATGGGCGGCGTTGCGCTTCTGACGATGCCCGGCTATGCGCTGCTCTCGCATCAAGCGCTTACGGATATGCCACTTATCGCATCGATGGCGGCATCGATGGGACTTTTGCTTCGTGCGCTAAACACCGCCGACGCGGCTCAGGTCGAACGTTGGTCGGTACGTTTGGGCAACCGCACCGCACGCTTCCACGCGGGGCACGCGCTGGCGCTCCTTCTCCTTCTCCTTTGCGTTCCGCAACTCGTTATCCTGGCCTCGAGCCACGTTCATGCGGACGTATCAGGCCTTCACTTCGGGGCAGACAGGCTTCTCGCAGGCTCGCCTCATGCGTGCACTTTACCTGGTCAGCCCCCGTGCGCACGCGCCTTGCTCGCCCACCCGAAGCTTGCGCCCATCCTTCAAATAGCCTGTTGGACGTCCCTTCTCCTCTGGCTCACCGCCCGCGTATCGCGCGAGACGCGAGCGGCAAGACTTTTCGCTCTCGCCGCGTGGACCGCCGCGGCGCTCGGAGCCATGTCGAAAGGCCCCGTAGCGCTCGTCGTCCCCGCGATGGCCACGCTCACGCATCTGGCTTCGACGCGTTCGATTCGTTCCCTCTGGCGTCTCGAAATCCCACGAGGATTGAGCTTCGTCGTGGTCCTTGTCGCCCCTTGGTATCTCGCCGTGTACGCGCGCCATGGCAGCACCTTTCTCGACGAGCTCGTGGTCCGAAACATGCTGGGGCGCACGCTCGGTCACTTGCATGATACCAATGGATCCGACGACGTAGGCGTCACCTACTTCATCAAGCAACTGGGCTTTGCTTTCTTCCCATGGTCCGGTCTCGCGCTCGCAGCGACCCTGAGTGCGCTCGCGCAAGACAAGGGCGGGAGACGCTCGCACGTGCGCGCGTTCCTCTTCGGCGCAACCCTTTCTGGCTTCGCTTTAGTGACGTGGATGGGAACCAAGTTTCACCACTATGGGCTTATCGTTGTTCCTTCCACCGCGATGCTTATCGGACTTTGGCTCGACGAACGCCTAAGCGAGGCACGTCGTAAGGGCCGTGCACGAAGAGCTGCTACCGCCGCATCCTTCGCGCTCGCAGGTGTCGTCACGCTGCTCGTCGCGCGTGATCTTTCGATTTCACCCGCTAGCGGTCACGTGCCAGGAGGCGCAGCTCGCTTGATTCACCTTCTGACGTACCGCTACGACCGCCGATGGCCGACCACCGAATCGTTCGCGCCATCGCTCGGTCTACTTGGCATAGCGACCGCGGCGTCTCACGCTTGGCTTGCCTCGCGCCGGCATCGCGCGCGTGCCGCCGTCGCCTTCGGGATAGTCGTCTTTGCTTCGTGCGTCATTATTCTCGACAGCGTTCTCGTAGGCGCCGCGCCGAACGGTGGCCAACGCGGCGTCATCGAAGCGTACTACCGCGCAAAGGGTGACGACCGATCGCCGCTTGTCGCCTATCAACTGAACTGGAAAGGTGAAAACTTCTATACCGGAAACCACGTCGCTCTATTCAAAACGAGCGGCGCCGTGCTTGCGACCTATCTCGCCGCCAGAAAGCAAGCCGGTGACGGAACCGTGTACTTCGTCACGGAGCGAGCCCGCGTCATCGCGTTACGCGCCGAGCTCGGCGCCGTGGGCTCGTTCTCCGAGCTTACAGACGCCTCGATTTCCGAAGAGTTCAGTCTTGTCCGCTGCAACCTCTAAGCGGAGACTCAGCATGCGGATGGCGTGGAGCCCTGAAAGCGACCGCGCGCGACATCGACCCCCTGCATGGCGGCAAGAAGCCGAGACTTCGCTCGCAGGCCGATCATCGACACAGTCGCGACTTGCGCGGACGCGTCGGCGGCCACGCCCTGCAATTCGGTCTCCACGGCGGAAAGCTTCGCGACCAAAGTTCGTTCAGTCGCGACGATCTCCGCATCCACCACCGCGTAAGTATCGGAGACCGAATCCGAAATCCGGCCCACCGATGTCTCGAACTGCGTGGTTACGTCGGCGACACTGCCGCCCACTTCGCCGACCACCTAAAGCTGGGTTGAAATCAGATTATAACCTCATCGTATCGAGAGGCGGTCACGGAAGTCCGGCTGGCAACGCCACTCCGCAAGCTCTTTACGGAAAGGACGGCGATGAATCGAGAGTGACGACACCACTCCTCTCCAACGCACTCGGTACCCACTTCCTCGGACTTTGGGGCGTCGGCTCCCTCGGGAATGCGCCTTCAGGCCCTGACATTCATCGGTGGAAGGCGAAGGTAGAACAGCACGCGGCGGATTCGTACGACAACATGCGTTGCGACCTGCTTCCCGGTATGGCCCTTCAAAAACGCCGCTTACTGACGAGCGCCACGCGAGCGCGCAGCGTAGGCTGAGACCGAGAGGAAAGTTGTGATGTTGACTCCTCACTTGTCCCGCTGGCTTACGGCGATGCTCGCCGCGATGGCAGGGTGCAATGAAGTCAACGGTGCGAGCGACCTTGCGGCACGAGGAACGGCGCAGCCGACTCCGCGCGTCGAGCCGCCTGCGACAACCGCGGGAACCGACTTGCAAGCCCCCGTTGGGGATGCTGGCGTCGTTCCCGCAGGCGCATCGGGAGCGAACGACGCCGGCCTCCGCGTCGTGCCGGCGCGACCGACCGGGGGCAAGTTTGTTTTTGTCACCTCGACGACCGGGACGGGCAACCTCGGTGGCGTAGCCGGCGCTGATGGCCGCTGCGTGACGCTGGCCAAGGCCGCGGGCCTCGGCGGGAACTGGGCGGCATGGCTCTCGACCTTTCCGTCTGTCAATGCCGGGGAGCGCGTCGGAGGTGGTCCCTGGTTTCTTGTCAATGGGACACCGGTGGCTGCCAGCCCCATCGACCTGACGATTCATGCACTGAGTCACGCTCTCGATCACGACGAAAACGGCAAGACGGTGGGCGCAGATTTCGTTTGGACGGGAACGCTCGCAGGTCGTGGAACCTCGGTAGATTGCGCCGCGTGGTCCGTCGACGTTGGTAGAGAAAGAGGAGACGTAGGCAATTCGAGTCTATCCGATCGCGAATGGTCGCAATCCGACACGAATGACTGCAGCTCACTGAGACATCTCTATTGCTTCGAGCTGTAAATCGCGCGCTCGAGATGCGGCGCTCGATGCAAGTTATGCCGCTGGATGTGCACTTCGTTCCCACCATCGCTCTAAGCGCGCTGTCCCACCGAGCGGCGTACATCATGGTGTTGGATTGGATAGTCGGACTCACGCTGCTTAGCGTAATGTTCGCCGTCGATCGGTTCGTTTCCCGCACTCAGTACCGGTGGTTCCTGCTCGGCTCGCTGGTCATCTCACCGATGGGCGCATTGGGTCTACTGCTCGCGGTGCGCGAACGAGAGCTCGGACGCGCCTTCGCCGACTGGACCGACGGAAGCGCACGACGCGGACAACGTCTATCTGTCGTCAGCCGTGATGGGAGGCGCCGTCGTCCTCGAGTAGAGCGTCCGCGAAGGGGGCCGGTCCCGCGATCCACGATAGTCGCGACCCGCCACTCCACGTTCGAGCGGACAAAGACAGTAGGTGCACGAAACGTCGCTCAATTGACATGGCGACCGGACCCAACCGATGCACGTACAAAACGGCGCGAATCTTGCTCCTCTCCCCTGCGTGAGACTTCCGCGCGCGATCTTCCGCCCTTTCCCCGTCTTCTCCTCGACGGCCGCTGATCCCTCGTTTGCAAGTGTCTCGTGGGAGAGCATTGTACTCGCGGAGAGTTCGCGAACGGGCTCGGCGAGCTATCAGGCAAGAGCGGCACGCCGGACGCGACTCACGCGAGTCGTGAAACTAGCCGTCGGCGCGTGCGCTGCTCTGTGCGCTATCGCAGTAGGGCTTAGCGTAAGGCCGGGCCCTGCCGAAAAGGCCGCAACTACAGCCTCTGTCGTTCACAGTATCGCCGCCACCCCTTTTGTGCCGATTGAGCGACTTGAAGTGGTTCGAAACGCAAAAGCAGCGCGACGCGCTGCTTTCACCGCCGTAAGCCCTGCGACCCGCGCTTCGAAGCATCGCTAAACAGTTGAGCGTGCTTCGGGCTTTACGTCGTTACTTCGACTACGTGGAGGACGCTTTTTGCGGCTCAATGCCAGTCGGCGCTGCGGCCATAGCCTTCTTGATGCGCCACTCGAAGAGTTGCTTCGTACGACGGGCCTTCTGCTTCCTGCGACGCGGTGAATCCTGCGGGGTCGACATGTTGCGTGCGGTTCTAGCAAAGCGCGAGGCTTAGGTCCATGCCTCGAACGCTATCGCCAACCTAAGGCAGCGTCGTTCGCGGGTTTGGGGACATCGGCCACCGCGACGAAACCGACTCGTCTGGGTTGGCGCTCTCGACAAGGTCGAGCCATGCCCGCACTTTTCCGTCCGCGGGCTCCTTCCACGCCATCCCGACAAAGCGTTTTAGAAGCTGAGGCGTGTGGTCGCCACACCGAGCCTTGTCACCAAAGGCGGCCCTCGCGCGGTCGATTTCGGTCGCTGCGTCCTGCCAACGCTCCTCGATTTGTGCGAGCCAGGCCAATGTGAGATGGCGATGTTGCCTTGGCTCGGCCTCATCGAGCACAATTCTCTCGCACTCCAGGCTCAACTGCTTGGCTTGCGGATCTCCCTTCGCGAGCGCGACCTGAGCGAGGAGCAACCGCGCCTCCAGGTCACCCCATGGGTCCTGCAGACGCTCGAAAATCTTAGCTGCGACCGAAGCGTGAGCGCCGCCTGCCGCCAAGTCGTCGGTATCAATCGCGATAAGCGCGAGCAGGCGCTCGCACGCCGCTTCGCCGCGCGGATTCATGAGTTCGCGGAACGCAGACCGGGCAGACAAAGCGCGAGCCCGCGCCGCATCCATCTCCCCTGCTCGATGATCGGCGTGACCGAGCACCACGTCGCACTGTGCAATGCCGAGCCGATAGCCAATGGCGTCGAAGGACTGGCGCGCGTGAATGAGCAGATCACGCGCGCGCCGGTAACCACCGACCGCCGTTTCGATCATCGCGAGGAGGATAAAGCACTGCGCGCCCCCGAGCATGTCGGACACGGCATCGCAATGCTTGCTCGCTTCGAGGAGAACTTCGCGCGCTCGCGCGTGCTCCCCGAGGAGGTAGTCAATCTCACCGAGCACGACGAGCGCCGCAGCAAGCCCTCGGTCGTCCTTCAACTCCTCGAAGCGCGAGATGGCGAGAGCTACTTGCAACCGCCCTTGAGCAGGCGCCCCGATGTCACTCGCGAGGTGGCCCAGCAAGCGAAGCGCGTGAGCCTCTCGTTTTTTATCTCCCGCTCCTTCGAAGGCACGACGTGCAGCCTCCGCCTGCTCGCGCGCCTCTTCAAGCTTGCCGATATGGCGAAGCGCTTCGGCGCGCCAGAACGAGTATTCCGCCGCCGTCACGCCACTTACGCGTCCCTCGAGCATCGCAATGTCTTTGAGCGTCGCGGCCGTATCTCGACCGCGAGCCCACGCGCCTCCGATGAATCCAAACATGAGACGCGCGGCGACCTCGTCATCCCCTGCTCGCAGCAGGTTCCGCACACGATGCTTCATGATGCGGCGCGACCCGACCTCGGGGTGCTTCGCGAGCGCATTCGCGGCGAGTCGGAAGATAGCCGGCGCGTCGTTCCGTTCGTGAAGCCGACCGAGAAGGTGCTCTTGCAACAGAGCGTGTGGCCACCGAAACTGGTCGTTCCCCGAAGCAAGGAGGATTTGCGCGCGTGTAAGCGCCACAAGCGCGTCGCGGGGGTCCATCCCAAGCGCTTCAAGCAGCGCTTTCAGAACGGTACCGCGCACGTCATCACCCAGCGCGGCCGCCGCGTACGCCGCGAGGCGCAGATCAGTCGGGACGGCTCTAAGGCGTTCGTCCCAAAGGTCGGCCGTGGTGATGGCGCGTCCGTGGAGCGCCTCATCGGGAACCTTGTACTTCGCGCCCTCAAGCGTGAGGTACCCACCTCCAGCCCAAGCGTGGAGAAGCTGGAGCGCGAACAGCGGATTGCCTCGACTTTGCGCAACGGCGGCTCGAACCGCAGACTCTTTCAGCGGAAGCGTCGCGCGCAGTAAAACTTCGGTCTCGTCCGCCCCCAGCGGCTTCAGGTCGATCACGCGCCCACCCCAGTCGGCGCGCAGCGCCTCCATTCGAACGGCGGCGTCAAGGTCCGTCTCGAGCGACTCGCTACGCGCCGTCGCGATAATCAGGAGCCTTAGTTTAGGGCTGTCACGCCTCATGCGCGCGAGCATCTCAAACGTGTTCGCGCTCGTGAGATGAAGGTCGTCGAACCAAATCGTCAGGGGTCGGTCGACGCCAATTCGCTCCAGCACGCGGCGCGCCACGGCAAAACGGAGTTCCGGAGTGTCGAGCACAAAACGCTTCCCAGTAGGCCCGACGGCCGAGACGGTGCCCGGCGGCGTAGGCCGAAGCCATTCGGCCGTGGCCGCCACCCACGACAGGCCTTCGCTATCCGACCGGTCGACCTCCCAACGGTCCAGAAGCGTTTGTTCAACCGTCTCCCGATCGGCTCCTTGAAGGCCGTAAAACGAGTTGACTGCGCCAGTGAGCCCGTCGAGCGGGGACGGCGTTCGCCCGTACCGAGCCCGGAGCGGCCACATCAAACCGCGCTCATGCACTTGCTCGCACACCCACTCCGCGAGGCGGCTCTTACCGACGCCTGCCTCACCGATGAGAGCCACCATCCGGTGCTGCGGCTGCTGGCCGGCGCAAACGGACAGTACGGTGTCCATCATTTCTTGGCGTTCCGGATCGCGCGCCACCATCGGTGACGGACGAAGCGAGAGCAGACCGGGTGCAAGCGCACGGGCGGCGGCGACGGCCCGGCCCATTTCAGGCGTCGACGACGGTTCAGGGGGTGGCTCGGGCGCGCTCGCTACCGTCTCCTCCAACGTGGGCGCATGGCGAGGACGAAATTGAGCCCACGCACGACGCGCGTCGGCATCGAGTTCAAAGCGATGCCAGGGCTTTTTGGCCAAAAGTTTTTGGATGAAGGCGCCTACCTCCGCAGGAACGCCTTCAGGTAGCGCCGGGGGCGGAACGGGTGTCCGCTTGTGAGCGCGAAGCACCTCTTGTGCGGTTCCTTCAAAGACCTCCTTGCCCGTGAGGACGCGGTAAAGAATGCAGCCGAGGGCATAAAGATCTGTCGCAGGACCGACGAGCGTGGCCTGCTTCCGTATTTGCTCTGGAGCGACCCATCCAACGGTCCCCGCTCCCGCGTGCACGGCGAGCTCCGGTTCGGGAGCGCCATCGAGCCGTGAATCGTGTCTCGACTCACGTAGCCACGCCAGTCCGAGGTCGAGAACGTAGGCACGCGGGCCACGCCCGGTGGATGCTAGGTCGAGCATCACATTGGACGGCTTGAGGTCGCCGTGGATGATATGGCGCGCGTGCGCGTGAGCGAGACCCGCGAGAACCTGGTCGATAAGAGCCCAGATGACCGACCACGGCATCGTCGTCGTGTGCATCCACTCGTGGACGCTCCGTCCCGGCAGCGCATCCATGACGAGGTAGGGCGAGCCGTCGTGGAGTGTTCCGAAGTCGCGCGCCCGAACAATCGCGGGATGGTCAAGGGCGGCCACGGCGCGGGCTTCCTGCTGGAACCACCAACTCTCCTCCGCGCGCGTCGCCTTCGCTTCATCAGGAGGCCGCAACCGCTTCAGGGCAATGCGCTCGTGGGTTACGAGGTCTTTGCAAAGGTAGACAACGCCCATTCCGCCGCGACCAAGCTCGCGCAGAACTTCATAGCGGTTCGCGAGAACCGTTCCGATCTCCGAGGGCTTCGACGCTTCGTCCGAGGCCTTGGGTGCATTTTGCCCCTGACTCATCGCGTACTTGCCTCACAGCGTAACAGCATTTCCGCACCGGGTCGCGTGTCCCCCCCGTTCGAGCCTGTGCCTTCCTTCGACCACATGGTTTGAGCCGTCCCCTGGGCGCTTCGAAAGCATGATGCGCTCGGACAGATTAGCAACGGAAGTGCGGAGCTGCGTTGAATCGTAGACAAAGACGCCACCAAATCGACCTGACCCTTCAAATTCGAAGGCCTGGGGTGTCGCGTGAGCGCGACAATCCAAGGCCCTCGGTCAGACTTCTTTTGCGCTTACTCAGCGCGCGACGCCGCATCCCACGACCAACCTACGCTCTCTTGTCTTCCCAGCTTCCGACGGTCTTCGCGTTTTTCGCATTCTATTCGCGTTCTAAAGGAGTCTGACCATGAGAAGCCTAGACAGCCGTGCCACGAAATCGGCGGTGATAGCGTTGGCGCTTACCGGCAGTGCGCTCGCCTTTTTAGCAGGCGCAGAAGCGGGTGCCGTTCTCAACGGGCGCGTCATGGTCCTCTGCGTGGCACGCGTGCCGATGCCCGTGTTCGCGTCGACCACCGGCTCGCCCGTGAACGGCCACGTCCACTGAGAAAAAAACCGGCGTCATATACGAGGTCCCGTCGCGACACCGAACGCAACCAAGAAAACCTAAATTTCGGGCTAAAAGTGCCTTTTCACGACGGCAACTGAACCTCCGACGCACGCCAAATTTCGCAAGCCCTTCCCGCGCGTACAACTCGAGACTTGACGCGGAACCAAGAGTTGTAGAGTACATCCCGTTCTATGGCCGATCAGGACCGGTTCGCACGCGCTCTTCTCGCCCTCGCTCGTGGCCTTGGCCGTGTGGCACGCGAAAGGGCTCGTGAAAGCGACGTGACACCCCAGCAAGCCGAGACGCTCCAACTCATCGCTGAGCGCGGTTCGCTCTCCACCTCGACGTTGGCAACGCTTCTAGGCATCGACCCGTCCACAGCGAGCCGAAATCTTTCGGGCCTCGAGAGGACAGGGCTCATTGCGCGCCAGAAAGGTTCGGATGACGGCCGGCAAACCGATGTGCGTCTCACTCCCCGCGGACGGCGCGCGGCAGTTTCCGTAGGGACAGGCGCCAATTCGGCGTTCGGCTCACTCTTAGAGAAGGTTCCTCGCGCCGAGCGCGCTCGAGTCATCGATGCTCTAGAAACAATGGCAAAAGTGGTAGAGAGCGGAGACAGTGACTAACTGCTGATGAAGCAGTGGTTCGCGGACACAACCGCGCTCTGTCTGAATTGCTCCGTCCACCTCGCTTGACGGGTTGAGCCGTGGTGCCAGCAGGCACCACGAGTAGTTTTTCGATTCGTCGATAGAGCCCTGATGTGACCATCGACCGGTGCGCTAGCGTGTGAACCGAGGGAGAATGTTGCCACTCTCCCCCGGGTAACGGAAACCTCACTCCGTCGTTTTTGCTTCGCCGCCGGACGACGACTCAGAGTCAGCCACCGAACCGGAGGCACGTGGCCCGCGTCCCCTTCGAACGTGCGGAGCCACTCCACCTTTCCGTCCCGCGTTACGAGCTTCGTCGCTCGAAAATTGATGCGCAGTTCCCGCTGCGTGAGCGGCCTTCCCACCTTTGCTCGCGATTTCCGAGACTTTCTTACGGTCCATGGCTGCGAAACCGCGAGGGCGTCGTGGTTTTTCAGAGTCGTCCGAACCGGCGTCGGTTTTCGGAGCGTCCGTCGCGTCATTCAAACGCGTCGACGAGGCAGGACCAGAGGAGCTGGGGTTAGATACTGAGGGATCGTGCGAGGGGTCCAAAACCGTTGTCATGATTACTCCTGGTGAGCGCGTAGTGTCGATTCCCCCCCCGGGCGAGCCCTTCACCGAACCAGTCACGCATATAGTCCTGCTTTCGGCGAGCAGGTGGGCGAACGCTGAGCTTCGTCTCGTCTGATGCAAGTACCAGCCATCACGTCGCTGAAATTCTCGAGATAGTTCTGCGAGCTCGTCTCACTCGCCGCGTCCCTAGTTGAGAACACGCCGAGAGAGGTGGCGAACCGCCTCTTGCGTACCACGCTCGATCTGGCGTTTGGCCTCGCGTGGACCGACAGAATCATCGAGGAGGATGCCTAGCTCGCCGTCTTTCTCAAAAAAGCCGCCAGCCACTCCGCCGCCGTCCTTGGTGAAGCTAAGCGCCTGAACGGCCAGGTCGAATGCCTTGCCCGCAACCACAACGCGAACGAAGCCAAGACAAGAGCCACTTTCTCCTACCGACTGTCCCTCGAACCGGTCTTTATCTTGCATGGCTCGCAAGCTAAGAGCGTTTTGCGGACGCGCAAGCCGAGATTCCTTTTGAGTTTCCGTGAGATGTCTGACAACGGTTTCGAGGTCGAACATCTTCTGAGGGGAGAACAACGTGCAGGCACCGAATCCATTCCGTCGGGGACTTATCGAAGACCGCGCCGGCGACAGTTGCGCCATGGTGATCTTCGGCGCGTCCGGCGACCTTACGCGTCGCAAGTTGATGCCCGCGCTTTACAACCTTGCAGTTAGCCGCTCGCTACCGAGTGGCTTCGCTGTGGCGGGCGTGGCGCGGCGGGCGAAATCGCCCGATGAATTCCGCGCGGAGATGAAGGCCGGGGTGACGGAGTTCTCGCGTCGAAAGCCGCTCGATCCCGCCGTGTGGGGAGACTTCGAAAAGGGCGTTACGTACGTGCAGGGGTCGTTCGAAGACGCGAACACCTACGCGAAACTCAAAGCGCAACTCGAGCAGCTCGATCGAGAGCGCGGAACCGGCGGTAACCGACTCTATTACCTCGCGGTCTCGCCTGCAGATTTTGCCGTCATCATGCGCAATTTGAAAGAGGCCGGGCTGGTTGCGCCCGCTGCAGCGAACAGTCCCACAGGCCACGGCGGCTCCCCTTGGACGAGGGTTATCATCGAAAAACCCTTTGGTACCGACCTTGCGAGCGCGAAAGCGCTCAACGACACCGTCGCAGAGACGTTTCACGAATCACAAGTGTTTCGCATTGACCACTATCTCGGAAAGGAGACGGTCCAAAACCTTCTCGTTTTCCGCTTTGCGAACAGCCTTTGGGAACCACTCTGGCACCGCGAGCACATCGATCACGTTCAGATCACCGTCTCGGAGGAAATCGGCGTCGAAGGTCGCGGAAAGTTCTTCGAGCAAACGGGAATCACGAAAGACATTGTCGAAAATCACCTGATGCAGCTGCTGTGTCTAACTGCGATGGAGCCCCCTATCTCCCTCTCCGCAGATGCGGTCCGCGATGAAAAAGTGAAGGTGCTCCGCTCGCTCCGACGGATGGAGCGCTCGCTCGTGCAAGACAACGTTGTGCGCGGACAATACGCACGCGGGTACGTCAAGGGCGAGGCCGCGACCGGTTACCGCGAGGAGGCCGACGTCGCGAAAGACTCTCGCGTCGAAACCTTCGTGGCCATGCGGATGTACATAGACAACTGGCGTTGGGGCGGTGTTCCGTTCTACGTCCGCGCCGGAAAGCGCCTTGCACGACGAGTTACAGAAATCGCGATCCAGTTCAAGAAAGTGCCACACGGCCTTTTTCGCGCGCCCGACGGCGGAATTTCGCCGAACGTCCTCACGCTGCGCATTCAGCCCGACGAAGGCATGGCGCTCAGGTTCACCACGAAAGAGCCCGGCCAAGTCACGGTGCTCCGCGATGTCGCGATGGACTTTCGTTACGGTGCGGCCTTCGGGTCAAACACACCCGAAGCCTACGAGCGACTTTTGCTCGACGCGATGCGCGGCGAAGCCACGCTCTTTACGCGACGCGACGAGGTGGAAGAGCAGTGGGCTTTCATCGACCCGGTCATCGAGGCGTGGCGCGCCGAAGCGAACGCGCCGCCGCCTCTCTATGAGGCGGGTAGCTGGGGCCCAGACCAAGCCGATGACTTGCTCGCGCGCGACGGGCGGCGCTGGAGAAAGCCGTGAGCGGCACATCCGGCGCGACGACGCTCATCGCGCGGCTCGAAAAAGAGCTCCGCGAGCTGTGGACGCAGCCCGACGACCCGGGGGCGCCTCAAAAAACGCGCGTCTGCACGATGAACCTCGAAGTCATCGCGAGCTCGCGCGAGCTACTCGAGCGCTACGTGCCCGTCGTCGACGAGGTGACCGCGAGCCTTCAGGCACGCGTGATCATGGCGTCCATCGAGCCCGATTCGAACGTCCACGAAATGGAGGGCGCCGCGAGCGCGGTGTGTGCCATCGAGGGCGGCCGGTCCATCTGCTCGGAGCGCATCACGCTCTGGGCAACCGGCCATGCATGCGCGCGCACGGCCAGCGCCGTGGAATCTTTTCTCGTGCCCGAAATCCCCACCGCGCTTGTGTGGCTGGGGCGCGTCCGCGTCGACGACCCCACCTTCGAGACGCTCGCATGCGATGCGCAGCGACTCATCGTCGACAGCATGCATTCGTCGCTCGCGTCGGTCTTCGAAGTCGCGGAGTGGGCACGTAAGCAAGTGAATCCGCCCGCGCTCTCAGACATGGCGTGGACCCGTCTTTCTCCGTGGCTCGAGATGATCGCGCGGTTCTTCGACGGGCCGTTAACGCGACCGCTTAGCTCAAACGTGACGAGGCTCTGCCTGACGCAAGCCTCGGAAAACGGTTCCGCGCTCGGACCTGAGCCTGCGCTCCTGCTCGGGTGGATGGCCACGCGCCTCGACTGGACGGTCACGCGGCACGGCGGAACGTTGGGCTTCGAGCGGCCCGACGGCGAGCGCCTCACCGTCGAACTTCATGCCGTAGGGATACGGAAGGGGGTCGCGCCGCAGACGCTCGCCTCAGTGACACTCGAAGCCGAGCAGTCGGGGAAAAAAATGACCGGATCTATCGAGCGCGAGCTCGGAACCGGCCAGGGAAGCGGCGAGCTCCACGCGACGGCGGATGCCGATGTCATGGTGTGGAATCTCACAACGCCCGACCAAACATCGCTCGAACAGCAAGTCCGCCTCGGAACGAACAAAGCCGCGAAGTGGCTTGAACGCACGCTTTATCGCCCGAAACACGATCCGGCGTTCGATGAATCGGTGGCGTACGCCACACACTTTGTCGACGACCGACTTTCGACGTAATCAGAAAAGACGAGGAAATCAGTGATTCCAGACCTCTCGCGCGAGCTTTTTTTGACGGCGAACGATCCGATCGATGCCTCACGGCAGGCGTGCGCGCGCATGGAGGCTTCACTCACGGAAGCGATTCGCGAGCGCGGCGTGGCGACACTTGCGCTCTCGGGAGGCTCGTCTCCGCTCGCGGCTTACAAACTGCTTGCGGGTGAAGCGATTGACTGGACCAAAGTCCATGTTTTTTGGGTCGATGAACGCGCCGTGTCACCCACGCATGAGCGAAGCAACTACGCGCGGGCGAAGGAGGTGCTTCTCGATCCCGCAGGCGTGCCGCCCACAAACGTTCATCGCATGCAGGGGGAAGCCTCGGACTTAAGAGCCGCCGCAGCCGCCTACGAAGCGGAGCTCCGCGCGACTGTGCGAACCACGTCGCGTGACTTACCGAGCCTCGACCTTCAGATCTTGGGGATAGGCACGGACGGCCATACGGCGTCTCTCTTCCCCCGCGATCCCGCTCTTCAGATTGTGGACCGGCTCGTGGCCGACGTGCACGGCAACGCGGAACGCGAGGCGCGTTTGACCCTCACCGTGCCGCTGCTCGAAAACGCAAAGATGAGCGTGGTCATCGTTTTAGGCGCAGACAAACGCCTCGCGCTGCAACGAATTACGGCGACCGAGGGCCACATCACCGACACGCCGGGTCGTATCCTACGCGGCTTTCGTGGCTCCGTTTGCTGGATTGTGGACCGCGCCGCCGACGTCAGGAGCGGCTGGGACAAAGGCGGACGACCCAAGTGAATCACGGCGGACCCAAGTGAACCGCAAAGTGGGAGACGATGGGAGTGTGCCGCCCGCGAGAGGCTCACGGTCACCTGGCAAGGCCTCCCGCGCCGACCCGTGAGCGTGGGCTCGGTCGAAGCGGAGCTCACGGGTGAAACACGCGTCGGGGTCAGGTCTTCGGAAGCCGCTTGACGGCTTCGATGACGTGCTCGGCGGTCATGCCGAGTTCTTGCATGACCGTGTTGCCGGGGGCGGAGAGGCCAAAGCGGTCAATGCCGAGCGTGATGCCGTCGAGACCGACGTACTTTGCCCACGTTGACGAGACCGTCGCCTCAATGGAGACGCGTTGGCGGCACGCGCGCGGAAGAACACTTTCGCGGTACGCCTCGGGCTGGCGATCGAAACGTGAGAAACACGGCATGCTTACGACGCGCGTCCCGGCTCCGAGCGAATCGGCCGCCTTGAGGGCGTGCTGAAGCTCGCTTCCGGCCGCCATGAGAATCACTTCGAGTCGAGCCGTCTCCTTACGGGCGATGTAACCGCCCACGAGCACGCCTTCGCGACGCACGTTAACAGGGATAGCGCTGAGAAGCGGCACGGCTTGGCGCGTGAGCGCGAGGAGCGTAGGCCCATCGGTTCGCTCGAGCGCCGCGACGAACGCTCCGGCAGTCTCTTCGGGATCTGCAGGCCTTACGACGTCAAAGTTCGGAATGAGCCGAAGACCAGGAATCGTCTCCACGGGCTCGTGGGTCGGTCCGTCTTCACCGACGGCGACGCTGTCGTGCGTGAAGATGTAGATCGGCGCGAGATGACTCAGAGCTGCCAAGCGCAGTGCGGGGCGGCAGTAGTCGGCAAACACGAGAAACGTCGCTCCGCTCGGGCGAAAGATGCCATGAGCCGCAATGCCGTTCATGATGCCGCACATGCCGTGCTCGCGAATGCCGAAGCGGATGTTGCGACCCGCGCGATGCCCAGGCGCAAAGTCGTCTCCGGTCGCTTTCGCATCACCGATGTAATTGAGCGTCGAGCCGTAAAGGTCGGCGCTTCCACCTACTAGAAGCGGCATGTGCTGCGCGAGCGGCTGCAGCACATCCTGCCCCGCCTTTCGCGTCGCCAGCTTCGCGCCTTCGGGAAACTCTGGAACGCACGCGAAAAGTGCGGCTACGTCGGCTTTTTTCGTCGCGCCGTCGAGTTCGAGAGCGAGCGTCGGGTTAGCTTTGCGCCAAGCCTCGAACGTTCCCTTCCAACCCTCGTGAGTGACAGAGAGCTCCTTCGCACGGCTCTGAAAGTAGGTCGTCACGCTCGGGTCGACGTAAAAACGCGTCGCCGGCAGACCGAGGTTCTTTCGGGCTTCGTCGGCAAACTTTGCGCCGCCCTCGCCGTGAGCTTTTTGAGTGCCTGCGACCTCGGGAATGCCTTTGCCGATAAGCGTCTTCGCGATGATGAGCTGCGGCTTTCCGCTTCCCGCGATGCGCGCGCGCGTGAACGCCGCGAGGAACGTCTCCATGTCGTGACCGTCGATGGTCTCGACGTCGAAGCCCATCGCCTCGAACTTTTTAGCGACGTCGAGGCTCTGCGTCGCCTCGGCCATCGCGTCGAGCGTGACGGCGTTCGAGTCGTAGATAAGCACCAAGTTATCGAGCTTTTGATGGCCGGCAAATTCGAGAGCCTCCATCGCGACGCCCTCTTGCATGCATCCGTCGCCAGCGAGGCACACGACGTGGTGGCTGAAGATGGCGTGCTCCTTCGTGTTGAAGCGCGCTTCCGCCATCTTGGCCGCCACCGCCATGCCGACCGCGTTCGCGATGCCCTGCCCGAGCGGACCCGAGGTGGTCTCGATGCCATTGGCAGCATGCGTGAGCTCCGGATGCCCCGGCGTTTTCGAGTGAAGCTGCCGAAAGCGTTTCACCTCGTCGAGGGTCATCTCGGCGTAGCCCGACAAGTGCAACCAGGCGTAGAGAAACATCGACCCGTGACCCGCGGAGAGCACGAAGCGGTCTCTGTCGAGCCATTCGGGATGAGCCGGATCGTGCCTCAAGGCCTGACCGTAAAGTACGGCGCCGAGCTCTGCACACCCCAAGGGCAAACCAAGATGCCCGCTCTGCGACGCGTGCACGGCGTCAATGGCGAGGCCCCGTGCGGTAGTAGCGGCCTTGGCGAGAATGTCTTTTTGGAACGTGCTCATCGGTCGCCGAAGGTACCACGAACCCGCGCGCCTCTACAGGATCTGCGAGCGCGGGTTCAGCTAGTTTTGCTCAGGGAACGGCGAGGTGACTGCGCCTTGCGTCTCGCCTTTTCCACCGCGTGCGCAGCCGCTCCGTGCAGCCCTGCGAGTGCATCGGTACAGACTGCGACAGGGATGCGCTCGAGTAACGAACGCATCCGGCCCTTGTCGAGAAACGCCTCGAGAAAGGGGCTTGCCGGGCCCTCGTTTTTGCCCTCGCGTCGGCGCGACGGGAGGCCTTCCGCGAGTACGCTTGCAAGGCGCATCGAAGCGCCCCCGCAAACGAAAACGCCCGCTGTCGCGAGTGACTTGAGCGCGAGGTTGCCGGCCTCTGCCCCGTAGACACTCGACCAGAGCTCGACGGCGCGCATCGCAGCTTCGCTCTTACCGCTCTCCGCGAGGTCCACCACCGCGACGTTCGGATCTTCGGCTCGCGCGACGTAGGATGCCTGCAGCTTGGCCTCGGGAATGCGCTGCTCACGGACGAAAAACGTGTAGAGCGCAGCTATCGTGGACCCTGAGGCAATCCGCTCGTAGCTCACATGCCCGAATTCTCGCGTCAGGCTCTTCAAAAGCGCACTCTCGACGGGTGTGCGGGGGGCGAAGTCGACGTGAGCGCCCTCCGTGGCACACGGAACGTGCGCGGCGCCGTCCCACACGAAGGCGGCTTCGCCGAGTCCCGTTCCGGCGGCGATGACGGCAAGGTTTCCGCCTGTCTTGCGCGGCTTGCCGGCTTGGAGACTTTTCAGCTTGCGGGAAGGCGCGGCGAGCGCGCCAAGGCCCACGGCCACAAGATCGTTCAGCAGCGTGACGCGCGGGATACCAAAGGCCTCAGAGATGGACTCCGCGGTGAGCTCCCACGGGAGGTTCGTCGTCTTGACACGCTGGTCGACCACGGGACCGGCGACGCCGAAGGTCGCGGCGGCCACGGAAACCTTTCGGCCGACGCGAGCGCGCGCGGGGTCGAGGAACGCGGAAAGCGCCTCCTCGAAGCTACTGAACGCGCGACTGTCGAGCACCCGATGATGCTCGACCTTTTGGCTCTCGGCGTCGAGCAACGCAAAGCGTGCACGCGTGCCTCCGACATCACCGGCGAGAACGAAACGCGACATACCTCGCCCGCTTACGCTTAGAGCTTAGAGATGAGCTGATCGCCCATCGAAGGCTGGTCAATCTTGCCAAACCAGATGCTCCAGACGGCGTGCATGAAGTCTTGCCCGCCGAGAATCGCGCTACCGCCGCCCTGGACCCAAATGGTCACGTTTTTCGATGCGGCGTCATAGCTAATCACCACGGCGGTATTCTCCTTCACTTCCTCTTGCTTGAACGCCCCGACGAACTGAGCGGTACGAGCCGCGTCGTTGAAGCCGTTCATTTGCAGAGCCTCGGTAAGCGCTTTGCGGATTTTCGAAGAGTCGACGTCGCGGAGCATCTTCCACGTGAACTTCTTGTCGACCTCCGCGTCGATGACGGCCTGCTTCGATTTGGTCGCGGGCTTCTCCTTCATGTCGTGACGAATGCCATAAACTTTGGCCGTGAACGGCCCAACGGACTTCGTACGCACGGCGTCGCCCGTGTGAATCATGGCATCCGCGTGGGCCGTACCCAAGAGCGTGAGCATGAGTGCGAAGACCGCAGCGAAGACACCCCCGGCCCGAACCCAGGAAGCCCACCGAAGGGACACGAAGGCGAACGTAGAGCAACGCGAGGTCGTGACGTGGGCAGGGTGCATAGGGTGACTCCTTTGGTGACAGTATCCCTCGAACCGCACAAGGTTCAACGGTCACGGAGGGGGGCCGTCGTGCTCAATGCGCCCCTCTTTCGTGTCTTTCGCGTCCCTCTGAGACCGCTCGCGGAGCTCTTTTACAGCCGTATTGTGCTCTTCCAGGGTCTCACTGAAGGCGTGGCGGCGCCCCTCCCCGCGGGTCACGAAGAAGAGATATTTCGTACTTGAGGGGGCGAGCAGCGCTTGAAGGGACTTGAGACCGGGGTTGGCAATCGGCCCCGGCGGAAGCCCCTCGTGAACGTACGTGCTGTACGTGTTCAGTGGGTCCGTATTGATGCTGTGCGTGATTTTCCCGGCGTACCCCGCGCACGCGGGAATGCGGTCTCGGAGAACGAGGCAGCCGTAGCCTGACGTCGGGTCGCACTGAAGAACCTTGCGTTTGAAGAGCGGATCGCGAAGTCGGTTCAAAAACACGCTCGCAATGAGCGGTCGCTCTTCATCGATCGCGGCTTCTTTTTCCACCATCGAGGCGAGCGTGACGATGTCACGCCTCGTCCACCCAAAAAGTGATTCGAGGTTCGCGTAACCCAGGTGGTGGTTTTGCTCCAACTGGAGGAAGCGCCGGTCAAACTCGCCTTTGAGCCGGCGGACGACATCGCGAGAGTCAGAATCTCGCGCGAGCTCATAGGTCGCTGGGAAAAGAAATCCTTCGGCGCTGTCGCCCTCGAGACCGAGCTCACGAAGGAGCAACGGGTCCGTCGTCGCTTCGAGAAACGACGCCTGCGTCGCGACGTGGAGCGTTTGAAGGCGCTTGGCGATGTCGAAGCGATTCCAGCCCTCGGGAATGGTGACCTTGGCTTTGCTCGCGGCGCCTTGCCGTTCGAGGCGATGCAGCAGTTCTTGAGGAGTGACGTCGTCGGTCAGGAGATGCCTGCCCGGTGCAAATTTCGGCTGCTCGAGGCGCACGTAGAGTGCGAAAAGGGCGAAACGCCCTCGGGGGGCTACTACGCCTGCGCGTTCGAGCTTCGAAACCACCGAGGTGAGCGGCTCCTCGGGTTCGAGTGTGACCTCGACGTCTTTACCCGCGCCGGGTCCCGGGCTCAGCGGGTAGAGGACGAGCATGTAGGTCATCGCCGCCGCGAGGGCGGTGCCCGCGACGACGAAAAGCCAAAAGACGAGCGGCCTCGTTGCCTTCGCAACGTCGCCCTTGGCTCGGCCATGCGAGACCTCGCCACGCTTTCGCCGCAGGCGTTTCGTGCGCACACCTTTGCTCGAAGGCGGGGGCGGGGGGAGCGACGTCACGTCTTGCCTCGCTTGCGGCGAGCCGTCCGCGTGTCAATCCAGGCTTGAAGGATGACGACCGCCGAGGCTTCGTCGATGCGGTCACGCGCCTTTTGACCAAACACTTCGCTCGCAGTCAGCGATCGCTTGGCTTGCACGGTGGTGAGGCGCTCGTCTACGAGCTCGACGTCACACCCTGTGGCGTCCGCGATGTCTTGGGCAAGGGCGCGCGCGCGGCGTGCCGCCTCTCCTTCGGTGCCGCGCATATCGAGGGGAAATCCGACCACAATTCGACCCACGCCCTCGGTTTCAACGATCTCGCGGAGCGCGGCTAGAAACTTCGGGCGAGGCCTGGCCTGGAGCGTTCCGCGGGGGTGAGCGAGCAGGCCGAGCTCGTCGGAGAGCGCGACGCCGATGCGCACGGCTCCGAGATCGAGCGCGCAAACAACGCGCTTTAGCGCTTTGGTTTCGGGGAGGGTCACAGCGCGCCATTCAAAACACGCGTGCGGCAGTAGGCAACAGGCAACCGGCGAAAACGCACAAGCTGCTCGAAAACAACCTTGCGCGCTTCGGCAGAAAGCCCCTGCGCAGGTCTCGAGTTCATCCTCTGCTTGACCGGAATGGCACTCCACGCGATAAGCCGGCCCCGTGAGCGCCCCTTCCCCCGTCCGTGCCGTCAAAGGCATGAATGACGTGCTTCCTGGCGAAATCGGCCGCTGGCACCGGGTCGAGGCGGCCTTCCGCTCATCGATGGGCCGCCTGGGCTATCGCGAGGTGCGCACTCCCTATCTGGAGCCTACGGGCCTTTTCGTCCGCACCATCGGCGAGGCGACCGATGTGGTCGAGAAGGAGATGTATTCGTTCGTTTTCCACGACGAGCCTCTTACGTTGAGGCCCGAGGGCACGGCTGGAGCCGCGCGCGCCTACGTCGAGCACAAGATTCACAACGTCGAGCCCGTCTCGCGCTGGTTTTACCTCGGGCCGATGTTTCGCGGCGAGCGCCCGGCCAAGGGGCGCTACCGGCAGTTCAACCAAGTCGGTGCAGAATGTTTCGGAGATCCCGGGCCAGGCTGCGACGCCGAGATGATCGACGCGCTTGTCGGATTTCTCGTCGAGATAGGGATCCCGAAGCCTGACGTGTTCATCAACTCGATCGGCAACGCCGAAACGCGCGAGCGGTATAAGCAGGCCCTCGTCAAGGCGCTCGAACCGAAGAAAGAGACACTGAGTGCCGATTCGCAGCGGAGGCTCGTCACCAATCCGTTGCGTATCCTCGACTCGAAACACCCTGCCGACAAAGCGGCGATCGAGGGCGCCCCGACGGTGCTCGACTTTTTGAGCGACGAGGACCGCGCTCACTGGGATGGCCTCAGGCGACACCTCGACGCGCTCGGAACGGCGTACACGGTCGACCCGAAGCTCGTTCGCGGACTGGACTACTACGGGCGCACGCTGTTTGAGATCAAAGGCGCGTACGACAAACTCGGGGCCGGGAGCACGCTCGTCGGGGGCGGACGCTACGACGGGATGGTGGAGGAACTCGGCGGACCCAAAGTGCCTGCGATAGGGTTCGCGGCGGGGCTGGAGCGCTTGCTCATCGCAAGTGACTTGCAGGTTCCTACAAGCGTCGTCGACGTCCTCATCGCGCCACTCGGCGAGCGCGCAGTCGACGCGGCGCTCGTTCTCGGACGCGATTTGCGGCGCGCCGATGTGCGCTGCGAGGTCGACACGCGTAACGCCTCGATCAAGGCTCAGCTTCGGCGCGCGAACTCACTCGGTGCGCGGTTCGCGATCATTGTCGGGGATCGCGAAATCGACGAGGGAATCGTGGAACTCAAAGACCTCGCCAACCGCACGCAAGAGCGCGTGGCGCGGGCCGATGTGGTTCCGCGCATCTTGGCGCGGAGCGCACACGGCGTAGTCAGCGCGGAAGTCGAGTCTGCGGCTTCGCAGGCCGAGGCGAACGCGGACGTGAGCCTCTCAGCGCCAGATGCGGGGGACCCGTGAGGCGCGTGCGTACCTCCGTTTCCGTGCTCGTCGCCCTCGCGGGCGTAGTCCTTGTTCCTGACGCGAACAAGGCGTGGGCCCAAAAGGGCTCCGGGCCGACGCAATCGAGTCCGACGCGCAACAAACCCGTGGGCCCGCAAGCCGGAGGAAACCCCGACGAGGAGCCGCGTGGTTCGTCCCCCTCGTCACGCCCGCTTGACGAGCCCACGGCGATTGCGCCGAACGATCCGCTCGCTCTCCCACCCGGTGTAAGTGAGCGCGTCGGGTCGGACTACGACGGTCGCGCAAGCGCCCCCGAAGGCCCTTTAAAGCGCAAATTTTTCCCCTATTATGAAGAGAAGCGCGGCGACTATCGCTTGCGGCTCCTTCCCCCGCTTTTCCTTGAACACACCCGCGGCCTCGACCGGAAGACGGGCGCGACCACGGCGCAAACCGACCGCGAAACGCTCGCCGCGCTGCTTTTTTACCAGCGCCGATCGCCGAACTTGGATGCGGACGTGCTGTTTCCGCTCGCGTGGCGGGTACGCGAGCGGCAAAACCACGTGTTGGTCCTCGGCCCGCTCGTTCACCGCGAAGCGCCGGGAGAACACGACAACTGGCTCGCGCCGCTGGTCTTCCAAGGAAAGCGGAAAGATGGCGGGTACTTCCACTCTCCGCTCACGCTGACAACATCGTCGTGGAACGACAAAAGCGCGTTCACTCTCGTCGGCCCGTACTTTCGCGACAGGACCGCGAAAGACGTCGACATGGGCGTGGCTCCGCTGTGGTTCCACGGCGACAACGGCGACCAGGACGGCGCTCGAAAGACGTACACCGTCATCCCTCCCCTTCTGTTCTTCCACCGCGAACGCGAACTCGACCAGAGCCAGCTTACCGTCGTCGGGCCCGTGATCGCGCAGAGCGACATGAAGCGCTCGGTGTTCGACGTCGCGCCGCTACTCTTCACGATTACCGGAAAGCCCGAGACCGGTGGAGTCAAAGAGTTTCACTACACGCTCTTCCCGATCTTTCACTACGGGCGCGATCCGGAAAAGTCGCTCTTTGTACTGCCCGGCTACCTTCGTCGTGTAACGCGCTCGAGCGACACGCTCATTACTCCGCTTTTTTCGCACGCGACGACGCGCAACAAGTCCACGTCGCTCACGTTAGCGGGTCCGATTGTGCCGATTTTCTACCGTGCCACGGACGTCGACGTGGGCTACAGCGCGCTCGGCATTTTCCCGTTCTACTTTGGCTCGAGCAGCCCGACGGGGCGCACGCTCGCAACTCCGCTTTACGCGCATCGTGACAACTTCAACGTTTCGCGTACGAGTTGGATTTTCCCGAACATCGTGTTCAGCGACGATACCCAAGGATGGGAGGTCGATATCCACCCCATCGTCTACGTCGGGCGAAGCGAGCAGAATACGCACACCGTCGTAGCGCCTATCTATTGGGACTTTGCGAGCCCCAAGGGGCGTACGACGATTGGGTTCCCGCTGTTTTGGAGGTTCACCGACACCTCGGACAACTCGATTACGCAGGTGGCCGCCAATACGCTTTATCGGCAAAAGCGCGTCACCGGTGGTCTCGATTGGCAATTTCATATCTTGCCCATTTTCTCGTACGGCCAAAGCCCGACCGGGAGTTGGGCTAATCTGTTCTTCGGCTTGCTCGGCTACGACCACGACGGTCCCACGACGAAGCTCAAGGCTCTTTGGGTCCCGATTACCGTTGCAGGCGGCGGCGCGACGCCCGAGGCAGGCCCTCTGCCCGCGGCGCGACCCTCCCCGTCAAAGGACACGGAGCCGGCGGAGCCTCGTTAGAGCCGTTGGGACGGACGCTCGAGACTTGAATGCTCGGGCACGGAGACGGGAGTGGAGAGGTGCTCACGATGAACGACCGACCCCGTTTGCCTCTTTTTACCGATGGTTCGAGGACCCTCGCTGCTACGTCGGTCGCTTTCTGGCTCGCGCAGGCAGGTGTTTGGGCAGCCGCCATCTCGATGGGCTCGAGCCACAAGCGAGGGGCGCTCCTTTGGTTTGTGTTGGGGGTTCCCCCGGTGATCCTCGCCGTCGTTGCGGCGCGTGGCTTCGCGCGACGGGGGCTGACCGGGAGAAAAAGAATTTTCCTCGTGCTTGCTACCGTCGGCACCGTTCTCACCATCGCCTTCGCGTTTGAGCAGTACACGGTCGTGGGCCCGGACAGCATGAGAGTCCACTGACCAATTCACCAACCGAGACGGCGCGGTCGTGCAGGTGCCGACCCTGCACAACAGTAGCGGCGGCGTCCGCAAGCGTGAGCGACGCAAGCTGTCGGCGGGGTTGAGGTGTCGACTCGCGCCTGGACTCTCCTTGCCCCAACCTAGACAGAAGGGCGCGCTGCAGGACTCTTCCACTTTCGTAACGGAGGCGCCGCAGCCCGTTTCCCTTCCCTTGTCAGCGCCGCGCGCGCTCGGGCCAAGCCTGGGGTGACCGCGGCTGCCCCGACGCCTGAGGAATCCGTCGTTTGAGCCAATTGTCCGCTCCGGAGGCCGTCGGCGGGCCTCGATCGACTCACGCGGAACGACTGAGGGCGGTTGCCCACCTCCTTGCGACTCGGGCATAAGCTCCGGAGACGGTTCGCGGGGCCCGATCGACCCGCGCAGAACGTACGGAGGCGGTTAGCGAGTCCAGATCGACACCCGCGTAACCTCCCAAGGCGGTGGGCAAGCTTCAGCGATTCACAGAATGGCTCTGGGAACTGTTCGCGACGTTTGACCCTTTCCGCGCTTCGGCAAGAGGTGGTTCGTGCGTGCGTAAGGATATCCGCCGAGCGGCTCACTTCCGCCGCTCGAAGTCGCAGCGGTCGCCCGTTTGAAGGCGCGCGAACGCGATTCGCAGTCTAGGCTCGTCAAGTGACAGATGCGAGAACGACTCTCAGCGCGTTTCAAGTGCCAAACCGCTCCAACTGGTACACCATCGGCTTCGGAGAAAGCTGTGTAAGTTGTTGGAGATATGGTCAAGAGTTGTGGATCGAGGTCTGATTAAGCGGCGACCTTCTGTGGTTGATTCTTGGTTTTCCTCTGCGGCTTGATCATGGCGGCATCCGACGCTACGTCAGCGCGTTCGACGCGAACGCCATCGACAAACTGCACGCCCGCCCGGACAAGCGGCAAGAGTTGGTGCACGTTGAGGCGACGCCAGCTCGCCTCGACGAGGAGCAGCAGGCGGAACGCCATGGCGAGCCCCGCCTTGCGCGAGCCCGGCGCCCTTCGTCACACGCTGACGCAGCTTCACCGTCGCAAACGTCGATTCAATCGGATTCGTCGTGCGCAGGTGCTTCCAGTGCTCGGCG
>JANXOF010000094.1 GCA_025353725.1 Polyangiaceae bacterium
TCGTGTCGTGCACGCGTTGCGGGGTGAATCCCGTCGACTATCTTGAAGACGTACTCGACCGTATCGACAAGACCTCCGCGGACGCGATGCGCGATTGGCTACCCGACCGGTGGAAGCGACCCGCGAAGCCCACGGCGGCTACCGATTTCGTCGAATAGCGATCCGAACCACTGCCAAAAACCCCGTTTATGTCCAAAACCGTACAGTTACGGCGATCTTTCCCGGCGCGCTGCAAGGTTCTTGAACCCGGAAGCCGAGCAATTCGGTGCCGTCGTCCTTAAAAGCCGCTCGCTCGCCGCGGACGTGTTCGAGCGCGAAGCGGCACGGATCCCGGTCACGCCGCGCAGACTGCAAACCACAATGCCCCGACCGTGGGCACCGGACGTCCGGCAAGCTGATCAGGCAGATCGCCCGATCGTTTCCGCGGACGAGCACGATCTCGACGCGACCGTCGTTGACGGTTCGTTTTCGTTCAAGACCTTGGCTCCTCGCTTCGATCGGCTGGGCGTTCATCTCGGACGCGCCGCTTGGGCGAACGTGGTCGAGCTCCACTCGGCGGACATGCCGACGCTCGCGACGGTGTTCCCTACCTCGATCGACGATGTTGCTCGCGTCGTTGCTCGGTGGCCGGCGACCGAATCAGTGCACGTCTCTTCGGAGGGTCTGACGGTCTTCGACTCAGCGGGCGGTCAGACCCACTGGTGGAACGTGCCGACGGGACTCAAGGTGTTTCGCACGTGGGCGACACCGCGCTTCGACGCGAGTGTCTCCAGCGCGGGCCGAATCACCAAGCGCTTGTTAGACATCCTGGGCGGCCCCGAGCGGTCCCGAACGGCAACCCACCCCGAGATGATCTTGCTCTTCGATGAAGTATCCAAGGCCGCCTCGCGCAGCATTCGCGCCGACCTTCTGTATGGGAAGTTGAAGAAATTTCACCAGAATCACGATGTGCCAACGAAGAACGTCCTGACGTACTGGCTCCAGCGTGGTGTCCTTGCCGTCGGCCTCCAAGTCTATTGCGACGAGTGCGGCCAGGAGAACTGGTATGCGCTCGACGAACTGAGTGAGCGCCTGCGATGTACGCGGTGCCTCGAACACTTCACGTTTCCCGGCGTGTCGCCAAACAAGAAGAGTGGCTGGGCATACCGCCCGCTTGGGCCGTTCTCCGTCGAAGGTCACGCTCACGGTGCTTTCACGGTCGCGGCGACGATTCGGTTGCTCCAGAGCTACGGCTCGGGCCGCACGACCTGGGTACCCAGCGTCGAGCTGCGCTCCCCGGGCGGCATTCACCTCGAGGTCGACTTCGCCCTCTTCTGAGCGCGCGAATTTCGACGAGGTCACCCGCCCAATCTCGTCTTGGGAGAATGCAAGACTTTTGGCGCATTCAAGAAGCACGATCTTGAGAAGATGCGTGCGCTGTCGCAGCACTTCCCCGGCGCAGTATTGGCGTTCGCGTCGATGACCACCAAACTAACCTCCGATAAAGTCGAAGCTCTACGCGCGCTCGCAACGTGGGGTCGGCGGAGGTGGCAAGCGCCGGTGCTGGTTTTGACTGCGCGTGAACTCGCGAGCGACTTTGGATCGCCCAGCTGCTGGAAGGCGGGCTCCCCCGTGGAGAAGGCACTCGCCGACAGCTTCCGGGGTCGCTCCAGCTTTTGGATGCTGTGCGACGCGAGCCAGCAGGTTCATCTAGGTTTGCCGCCGAGCAGCGACTGGCCCCACTACGAGTCGCCATGACGGCCGCCTGCGCGAGGAAGGTCGAGCGGACCCTGCCGGGCGAAGGGGCGGCTCGGTCGCGATGAGCTCGCGCGCTCTCGATGCCGAACGCGGAAGCCATCCTCAAGAGCGCGCCCGTCCGCGAAAGCGCTGGGCCGTTGCGATATGTCGGCATATATTCATACCTGCCGATGGTTCGTAACGCGATCCCACCTGCTCGTCGTGTGAGCGCGATGCAACGCGGCGTCGTCCGGCCCCGCGACGTCGAAGGCAACGGCTTCTCCCGGACGCGACTCGAACGGATGACGCGCACCGGTGAGCTCGAGCGAGTCGGGCGCGGTCTTTACGTGCCGAAGGGCGCGGCAATCACGGAGCACCACACCCTGGTCGAGGCCGCGGCGAGGGTCCCTCACGGGATCGTCTGTCTCCTGACAGCTCTCAGGTTCCATGAGCTCGGAACGCAGAACCCCCACGAGGTCTGGCTTGCCGTGGATCGGAAGGCGCGAAGGCCCGTGGTCGACTGGCCGCCGATCCGTCTCGTGCGCTTTTCGGGCGAGGCGCTCACCTTCGGCGTGCAAACCCACGAACTCGAGGGCGTCCCGGTGCGAATCACCTCGCGCGAGAAGACGGTGGCCGACTGCTTCAAGTACCGGAACAAGATCGGGCTCGACATCGCGCTCGAGGCGCTTCGTGAGTATCTCCGATCCAAGAGGAGATCGGTCGACGACCTGGCGCGGGCGGCGCGAGTCTGTCGCGTCTCCCGCGTGATGCAGCCCTACCTCGAATCCATGGCATGAAGAAGCCGCCGACGAACATCGCGCACTCGGTCCGCGACCGCCTCCAAAAAGCCGCGAAGGCGAACGGCGAAGAGTTCACTTACGCGCTCACGCGCTACGGGCTCGAACGACTCCTCGCGCGGCTCGCCGCCTCGTCACACGCCGATGAGTTCGTTCTAAAAGGGGCGATGCTCTTCCGCGTCTGGTCGCCGACGCTCCACCGCCCGACGAAAGACCTCGATCTTCTCGGAAGCGGCGCGCCCGAGCTCGAGCGGCTCGCGAAGGTCTTCGCCGACGTGTGCGGCGTCGCCATCGAGGACGACGGAATGGTCTTCGACGCAAAGGCCCTACGCGCGGCGCGCATCAAGGAGGACGCCGACTACGAAGGCGTTCGAGTAACGCTCCGCGCAATGCTCGGCAGCGCGCGCATCGACCTGCAGGTCGACGTCGGCTTCGGCGACGCGATCAGCCCAGGCGTCGTCGACATCGAGTTTCCGACGATGCTCGCGATGGTCGCCCCGCGGCTCCGCGCGTACCCGAAGGAAACGGTCGTCGCCGAGAAGCTGCAGGCCATGGTGCACCTCGGCATCGCGAATAGCCGGATGAAGGACTTCTTCGACGTCTGGTTCCTTGCGCACACCTTCGCATTCGATGGCGTGACGCTCGCCACCGCGATCGCGGCAACGTTCGAGCGCCGCAAGACGCCGCTGCCGAGGGCGCTTCCGTTCGCCCTCACGTCCGACTTCTACGACAGCGACACCAAGGAGAAACAATGGAAGGCGTTTCGAACGCGCGCCGGCATCCCCGCCGAGTCACTCGCGACAGTCGCAGTCGCGCTCGTACCCTTCCTCGGTCCGGCGCTTGCCGCCGCCGCTGTGCCGGCGGCATTCCGCGCGGCGTGGCTGCCCGAGGGGCCGTGGAGGAAGGTCGAAGCGTGATGTCCTCCCGGACGGCCGGCGTCGAACGCCACGAACTCCCCCTTGGCCCGAAACGCGCCGTAGCGAGCGAAACGTTTAGATCACGGACGTCGCAGCCCTTGACGAAGCGCCGCAGCGGAATCATCGTGAGAGCACAAGCGTCGCAGATCGCGGCGTAGGCGCACCTGGAACGGAAGGAACGGATCGGACCAAGAACGAGTCGGCGTGTTGGTACCCGCCGAGAGCAAGACTCGTTTCCCGCTTGAGGCTCACCTGGAAAGCTCCGGTCGTCTGACCGTGATGCGCTGAGTTCGCGGACCATGTCTGATCCCTACCCAACGACACGGGCCTTGCCCGTGGGCATCTGTCTACCTGTCTCGCGTCTCTGCGCGCGACGTAGACGGCCGCGAGGTTTCAATGAACGCGTACGAGACTCTGGGTGTGCCCGAGACGGCCACCGCCGAAGAGATCAAGAAGGCCGGTCGCCAGCTCGCCGGAAGGTACCACGCCGACAACAAGGAGACTGGCGATGCCCGTCGCTTCGATGAGGTGATGAAGGCGCGTGCCGCGCTCGAGTCCGCAGACGCTCGTCAGCGGACGGACGACGAACTCCGGCGAGTGCGCGAAGCGGCCGCCGCACAGAAAGCGGAGGCTGCTATCGTCGCCGCGATCCGCACGGAGCTTGCCGGGTGGAATGCCATGCCGATTCAAATGGTTCCGAGTCCCGCACCGTCGGCGCTTGGGCCGTTCGCGACAGGCGTTGCGGTCGGCGCCGGCGGGGCGGTGTTCGGATGGGCAATTGCGAGGATGCTCGACGGTGGACGCTCGCCGCGCCCGCGTCGGCGCCGGTAGTTCTCGCGACCGAGCGTGATCAAGAAAGACCCACACTCCTTCGGCGCGTCGGCTTCGTTACGCGCGGCTGGCGCGCCGTCAGAAGGCCTCCTCGACCAATCCGATCCTCCCCACCTGCACGGGAATCCTCCCCACCAACCTCCCCACCTGGTCCGAAACGCGCCGTAACGAGTGGGACGCTGAGGTCACGCTTTTCGCGGCCTTTCCCAGCCCTCGTAACCACGCGTAACGCGCTCTCACACTTCCCCAGCCCTTGCCAAGGTGGACGTCGAGGGTTCGAATCCCAGCAGCTCCGACCGTCCTCGCTCCGGCCACTCCGCCGCCGTGGTGAGGAGGCAGATGTCGATTGGGAGAACGGGCGCATCCGTGTTCGGCGCTCTCACTCACTGGGCGAGGAGGTGATGCGGACCACGAAGCAAAAACGGAAGTACGCCATCACGTTGCCGAAGGAGGCGATCGACGTCCTCCGCTGGCACGTCGAGACGCAGCTAACAACGCCGGAGCAACGAGAGTCCGATCTCTTGTTCCCTGCCGTGAACGGCAAGTTCAGGTCGCCCTGCGTCTTGAACAAGCCGCTCGCCGACGTTTCGGAGGAGCTTAAGTTGGGGAAGAAGATCACCCAACGCGCGCTCCGCCGCACGTTCAACGATCTCGCGCGGGCCGCCCAGGTCAACGACCTGGTGACCCGACCGATCTCCGGCCACCTCACCGAGAAGATGCAGCACCACTACTCGACGGTGAACGGCAACGAGCAGCGCGACGGCCTCGCCAAGATCATCAGCATAATGAGCCGCCTCCCCGCAAAGGCGCCCGATGGGGAGGATCGTGGGGAGGAAGCCTGTGCGAGAGGGGAGGAAAAAGAAAAAGCCGGTTGAGGGAGTTCCTCAACCGACTTGTTTTCCAGGCTTTTCCTGGAGCGGGAGAAGGGATTCGAACCCTCGACGTCCACCTTGGCAAGGTGGCACTCTACCACTGAGTTACTCCCGCAACGGATACGTTCACCGCGCTTTCGAGCGGTGGCGAAGTCATAGCCCGGGCCACGCGTTCGGGTCAACGGGGCTTTTCACTTCTTCGCTCGCGGGTCGAAAAAGCGGCCTCCACACTGGGCCCACGCCGAGTGCCATGCGTACGCGGCTCTCCGCGGGGACCACCGCGATGGAAAGTAGAAAGCCGGTGAACGCGAGGGCGAGGCCCGCGATGACGTCGAGCAGGTAGTGCCAGCGGAGGAACATCGTCGCGACGATAATTTGTGACGTGAAGAAGGCCGTGATCGGCCAGACGTAGCGGTAGGGAGAGCGCGCGCGGTTGCGAAACGTGAAGAGCGTCAGGAACGTCGGACACGCCGTGTGGAGACTCGGGAAGATGTCTTTTCGAGCGGCGCCATCGACCGAGGCGACCGCCTGCTGCACCAACGGCCACCACGTGTCGCCGCGTAAGTCGTGATGAAAGTGATCGGCGAGGTAGGCGTACGGGCCACGACCTGGAACGGCCAGGTAGACACAATGGCCAACGCACACCACGAACAGGAGGCCGGCCGAGAGCTCGCTCAGCACGCTCGTTCGCCTCTCGAACAGTGCCATCGGCACGAGGTAGACAGAAAGAAGGAAGAAGTAGCTGTAGTAGAAAAACGCGAACCACTCCGTCGTTCGCGGCGTCACAAATCGCTGCCAAGCCTCCGCAGGCTCAAATCCGAAAAGTGCCATGTCGAGTCGATAAATGTGGGCGTCGAGCACTCGGTCGCTCGCTGCGGGGAGAATGTACTGGAGCTGCAAAAACGACCCGATAAGCGCCCCAAAAAGCCCCACGCGGTAGAGCACGTCGACCGCAAAGCGCCACTTCGTTGTCTCGCTCCGTGCCGCGAGCATGCACGCGCCAAAGACCGCAACGTCCGCCAGAAGCCATCCAACAGCCTCGCCACGGCGCGGGCCGCTCCCGAACGCCACACCTCCGAGGAGCATAAGAAGATACGCGCCTACGAGCCCGTCCTGCACGGCGAACCGTGAGAAGACACTCCTCGTCGCGGTAGTCGCGCCCGTAGAAAGTGGTTCAACCAGCATACGAGATTATGACTCAGCAACCTGCGTGCCTCAAGGCTACGACGTAGCTCGACCTTGAAAAGGCGAGAAAAGCTGCGTTAACCCCGCCTCCGCCGCGAAACTTAGTGCGCAGACCGCGACATCTTCTACGCGTTCGCGCGCGTCGCGCTTACGCAGGTGCGCGAACTCAGCCGAAAAAACCGAGAGCGGCGTGGCTCACGATCGAGCCCTCTTCGGCATCGACGGTCTGCTCGTAGTGGCAAAGTCGGCCCTGAGCGCCGCTCGTGAGGACTCGGAGTAGAGCGTAGATAGGAGCAAGCCCGCAGACGCGTCGCGCGTCGAGATCCGAGGCGACGTGTCTCCAGAAGCCCTCGGCGTCGCCGCGAACCGCGTGGTCCAAGGACTCACGATCGGTCTGTTCGAGCGCGTGTCGCTCGCCGTCATCGAAGGCGTGCGGATCGCCAAAGCGTGGGCCCACGTGTGCGAGATCGGCACCCGCAATGACGACCGCGCGCGTGCCGTCTATGACGTCGCGCACGGCACCTAGAAAACGTTCGACGCTTCTCGATTGCCGCGGACTCGTACCGCTCGATTGTGCTTCTCCAAGACCTGCGAGAATAGGAATGATGCGAGCGCGGCGAGTGCCAATTAAATGCTTCAAAAAGACGGCTTGGAACTCGAGTGAGTGCTCCCGTTTGTGGTTGAACTGATTGGCATACGGGTCGAATTCGCTCGCTGCCGCGAGAGCGTCGATCGATTCCTTATCCGCTTCAAGCACGCCAAGCGGTGTGGCAAACGCTTTGCGGCACAACGCGAACGGCGCGCTCATCGGCGCGTGCGACGTGCCAAGGAGCACGAACGTATCGACGTCGGGCGGCAGCGCTCTCGCTAACGTTCCGTACGCTTCGCCGTAGCAGCGTGCGCCGCGCCATGGGTCAATGTGCGGCGCCACAAGTCCGAGCAGCGCGCCGCGAGGCTCCACGGCGTTCTCGCGATGCCTTCCGCTCGCCTGGCCAAAACACTCGCGTTCGATGTACGCGGTCAGCTGCGAAGCGTCTCCGTGGTACGCGCCGCCCGCGTGCGAAGCCGGACGTACCTCGGCGTCGGCGAATGCGCGCTCCACGCGTGTGCGTTCAGCTCGGTAGAGAGGCCCCTCGACGAACCAAGCTTGCTCCAGCTCCGTCGCGAGGCGTACGACGTCTCGAACGTCGACGCATTCTCCGAGGTCGCGCGAGGCTTGCTCCGCGATTTCGGCGCAGGTGTTCGTGCCCGTAAAACGTCCCACGAGCGGCACAAGCCCCATTGGCAGCGTCGCGGGCGTGGGCGCTATTCCCTGCGTATCGCGCAGCATCAACATGCGCCCATCAAGCCGCCTAGGGTCGGCCACAACGATCGCCTCGACCGCACGAAGACGAGGACGCGACGTCACCGAAGCCACGCGCCTAGACTATCGCCTTTCCAGCGACCGTAGCGTCGGTGTTCATCGAGCCGCGCCGACGCCTCGCAACGCGGCACCTCGCGCGCTGCGTAACGCGGAGACGACCTGGCGCTGTCAGGAATGTGCGCTAAAGCTTACCTTTGCCGACTTGAAAAAGGACTTTGCTAATGAAAAACCGTTGCACTCGCCCCAGCGTACGCCGCGCGGCATGCGGGCTGGCGTTGGTATCGTTCGCGGTTGTGGGGCCAGGGTGTGCGATCTCAGCAGTTTCGAACGATCGTCTAAGCGTGGGCGACATCCAGGAAGCCTCACGCGCCGTCACGCCCGCGCCGATCGTCGCCCGCGGAGTCTTCGCGGCAGAGGCAGACCGCGCGCGCTTTGAGACGGACGTCCTCCCGTCGGCCCGTGCCTTTCTTGCCTCGTGGGCGACGGTGGGCCTCACTGTGCCTCACGGCAGTGCACGGATTTTCGTCTCACCGCCGCCGGGCAACAAGGCCTCTGAGGTCCTCGCTCCTCTTTACGGTGAAGGCATCTTCGATGAGATGGCGGCGCTCGAAAATGCGGTCGCCACAGCCGCTTCTAAAAAAGTCGCACTCGAGGCCATCGACGCGTTCACATGCGAGCACCCGCCGCTTGATCGCAAGTTCCTAGAGGATATGGAAAAGTACCTCGACGATGAGAGCGTCTCCGTCGCTAAGATCGCGCAGGCTCTAAAAAAGAAGCACGAAGACCTTCGTGCGCCGACGGCGAGCTTCACGTTTCGGACCGACAACGGCGAGTTCGAGATGCCGCGTCGCCAGAATTGCTCCTACCTCTTACTCGGTCACTCCACGACGACCACGCGAGCGCATCCTTATCTTGAAAAAGACGTCGTCAATCACGAACTCGGCCACGCGCTTCACTACAGATTTTGGAAAAGCACCGGCGTTGTCGGAGAGCGCCTAAGCGCGAGTTTGAACGAGGCATTGGGTGACATTCTCGCTCACGTGTTCGACGGAGACGCGTGCCACGGCAAAGTGCTCGACGCTCAGGGCGCTACGGTCGGGTGCAGGCGAAACATGGTTGGATACGCGGCGTCGGTGTCGGACGCCGTGTGGGTCGCCGGGCGCGGCACGCATGACACGGGACAAGCGCTCCGCGACTTCGTTTGGACTCTTCGCTCTGACCCCGACGTCGCGACCGAGCCCGAAGCCTTGAAACGTGCCATCCGCGAAGGTATGAATCGCGCCATCGTTGCGCTCCGTGCGATCGACCGCGAGCCGCTCTCGAACGTCCCCGTCTTTGACGATGATATCCTCGCCATTCGGTACCGCTTCGCGCGTGAGTACGACGCGACCTCCGCATTCTTCGACGGCGTGTGCGCAACGTTCGAGAATCGTCCTCGCGTGTGCGCCCAGAGGGAGGCGCGGATTGGGAGTGAGCGCTCCGAAGTGCGCGCGCGCTTTATGGCGAATGCTCCGACTTCGATCGGTGAGGCCGGGCTTGGTCTTAGCGACGGTCGGCGCGTCGCGTTTCGCTTTGAAGGCGCTTCACTCAAAGAGATTCGAGCGACGGCGGTCGATGGCACTGTGCACACATTCGCGGCGACACCCTCGATCACTCGTGACCCGATCACCGGCGAGGTGCACTTCGCCTTCGTCGATGGTGCGCGCCAAGCTGCGTGGTCGTCGCTTGGCGAACTCGACCTGCGCGAGTGAACCGGCACGGTACCGGGCACCCATGGAATCGTCTCGCCTCGGAGGGCGAGGATTCGCTCGACCACGACGCGAGTCGTTTGATTCTCTCCCCGCGGCATCGTACGACGTCCGCATGCGAGGGCCGCGTGGAGGACATCACTCGGTCGACCCGCGTTCGTCCGGCGCGACGCTTGCGCTCGACACGTTGCGTTCGCTCTACGCGGAGGTGGACTCACTGCTCGACGGCTGGTCGTGCGACGCGAGTACAGATTGCTGCCGGTTCGGAGTGACGGGGCGTGAGCCATACCCTACGGCCGTAGAACTCGCCGCGCTCGCGCAGGCGGTGCGTGCCCGGGGAGGGCTTCCTAAAAGGCGGTCGCTTCCGGTCGTGACGGCGCGCGAGGCCAGTGAACGACGCTGCGCCCTCTTGTCCGACGCGGGCAAATGCCTCGTCTATGCCACTCGCCCGTTCGGATGCCGAACTTTCTTCTGTGAGCGCGCGAGCGGACCCGCAGGCGAGTCCTCCCGCGCCATGCCGAAGAAGGAGATCGCACGGCTTGGTCGGGCTGTCGCGGATCTGTCGGCACGCTTTGACCCGGTCGACCCGGGGCCTCGTCCGTTGTCGAAGGCTGTGGCCGCGTGGAACCTCCGCGCTCGTTGAGCGTAAGCCGTAGACGCTTCCTGCAGGTCCTAACGGCGAGCCCGTTTTTTGCGGGCATCGTCGTCGCGTTAAGCGAAGCGCTGAGGTTGGAGCCGAACGCCGTTCGACTCGCCTCGCTGTGGCGCGCTCTTGCGACTGGGTTGACCCTTGGGCTCGTCGTCGAAGTGCTTCCCTTCGTAAGACTTGGTCGAGCGAGACGCCGTCGTCGAAGTTCCGCACGCGCGTTCGTCGACCACGCCTTGGCATGCCTCGCGCTGATGCTTCTCCACACGCTCTGGCGCATGGCCGATAAGCCTTACCCGTTCGCCGCTGCGGCCTACGACAAGGGCGGCGTCTCGCGGGCCGTCGCCGTGTTCGCGACCGACGCCCTTGGCCCTCGCGGACTTTTTTCTCTTGCCGAGTTGATGTGCAGATTGCACTCACGCCATCAACGCCAAGCGCCTCGCGTTGCCGCTTCCGCTCCGCAGCTCGCGCCTTCCACGGAGCGTGTCAATGTTGTGCTGATCGTCGTGAGCTCCCTGCGAGCCGATCGGATGGATGCGCGCCGCGCGCCGACGATGAGCCACCTTGCCGCGCGCGGAGCTCGCTTCGAGCGCGCCTACGTATCGATGCCGCAGGAGCTCCCGTCGTGGGTCACCCTCATGACGGGTCGCCACGCTCATCACCACGGAATTCGTTCGACGTTTCCAACGTGGGACGAGCGTCACGGCGACTTCGACGCCCTCGCGAACCGCTTCGCGCGCGCCGGGTACGCCACGCGTCTGATCACGGAGTCCGAAGGGGATCTCGCACCGCGATTGAATCTTGGCTTCGCACAAAGAGTCGGCGAATCCGATCGGCTGGAAGCGAACCGAAGTCCTCAACGCACTACGGAGGAATTTGCGCGCGAGCTCTACGGCGTAAAAGACCAGCCGTTCTTCTTCGCGGTCTTCTTTTCGGCGCTTCGATTTCCGCACGTCGCGCGCCATGCTTCTTATGCGAAGTACACGGACCTGGCTTACCGTGGCCGCTTCAAGTACCAAACGCCTGCAGATCCCCAAAGCGCCTCACCCTCCGAACTCGACGTCGCCGATATCGCCCACATTCGCGCGCTCTACGACGGTGCGGTGAGCGACGTTGACGACGCCATCGCCGGCGTGATGCGCGCGATCGAGCGCGAAGGCGCGACGAACAGCACCGTTCTTGTGATCACGGCCGACCATGGCGAGGGCCTCTACGAAGATGGTCACGGCGCGGGCTTCGGCGGTCATCTTTTCGGCGATGAGAGTACCCACGTGCCTCTCGTCATCTACGACCCGCGCATCGCGAAAGGCTCGCGTAGCGCGGGCGTGGTTCGGGACGTCGACATCGCGCCAACGCTTTACGACCTCGCAGGCGTTCTCGCGCCCGGTGAACTCGACGGGCAGTCGCTCGCGCCTAGGATGCGCGGCGAGGAGTCGGACTCCCGCTTCGCCTACGCAGAGACCGCGCTTTGGCCTTCTGCGCGCGTTTCGGGTCTACCTCCCGATCTCAGAATTCCGTACCCTGACCTCGAGGCGCTGACCGAGAGGGAGTCGTCTCACGAAGGCGCGCGGATTGTGCGGCGCACGGAGGCTCCTCAAGTCGCGGTGGCTCGGCACCGCATGGTTCGAGACGACCGCTGGAAGCTTGTTTATGCCCCGACCCGACAAGGTGTGCACTACATACTCTTCGATACCCTGTCCGATCCCGCGGAGACGCACGACGTAGCGTTAGCGTATCCCGAAGAGCTAAATCGACTCAAACGTGAACTATGGTTATGGATGACTCGTGACAAGCAAATGGAACCTCACGACGGGTTCCTTGTACCGAACGTCGGAGCATACTACCCGTGAGGGCGTTCGCTCGCGGATGGCTCGCCCGCCTTTCGGTCGTGGTCGTCGCGGCCTGCGCTTGGCGTATGGCGTTGCGCTGCGACGGCAACGACGAACGCGCAGCGAGAGGCGCTTCGCTTGCCGCCCGCGACGTCGACCTCGTGCCGACGGCGTCATCGCCTCGACCGGATGTGCGGCCCTTGTACAACGTTCTTTGGATTCAGCGCGGAGCCGTTGCTGGGGACGCGGGCGATGCGGCCGACCCTCCCGCGCTGAACGATTTGGCTCTGCTTGGCGTGCGTTTTACGCAGGCCTATGCCGCAAGGTTTTACGTCTCTGACGTCGCGGAATTCTCTCGCATCGCGCGGCGTCACCGCATGGCTACACGAGCGCTTCTATCCGCTCGAATGCCAACTCACGGCTTTGACGAGATCGTCGACTACAAGCCTGATTCGACCTCGTCGCCTGCGCAGCTCGTGGAGGCCGCGGCGTGGATTGAGCGGATGAAGCGCACGCCGTTCTTCCTCTACGTAAATGCGCGAACGTTGCGACCGTCGAACGCGAGCCCTGCCCTAGACTCGCTTTTCCGGGCCGTCGTCGAGACGAACCTTCTCGATCGCACGATCGTAGTCATAACATCGGATCACGTGGAGCAGCCATCCGCAAAGCGTATACCGCTCGTCGTCGTCGCCAATGGGCTGCTTCCGCCCCGAACCGTCGTGACGGCCATGGTCCGCAACACCGACGTGGCGCCGACGTTAACCGAGTTGCTCGGCTTCGAGGCCTCTGCGGCGTTCGGCGGTGTATCGCTCGTCGCCCTCGCACGAGGACACGCAGAGGCGGATGCCCGTGCAGTCGTGAACGAGGCGCCGAGAGCGCGCTCCTTTCGCTATGGCAGCGACCGTCTCCGAGTCGCTGATTCTTCCCTGGTCAAAGGTCGCCGGAGCCTTCAGCTTTACGACACGACGGAGGATCCGGACGAGCGCCGCGATCTGTCGCGCTCGCATCCCGAACGGCTCGCGGAGATGCGTGCGCGCCTCGCCGCTTTTCTCGACAACGAACCCGTCGCGGGGTCGGTCGCCGCCGTTTCGTCTCCGAGTCCAGAGGAGTGGTCCGTGCTGCCCGTCGTCAAACTGCGCTTCGCGGCGGCCCCAAGGTCCCGGCGCGTGTCGGGAAGCATCATGCTAGGTGAGCCCTCGTCCCCGCCGCGGGCGTTTACTATCGACCCCGTTGGGTTGGGTCGCGAAGCCATCCATGTGACGAATGAATCGGTCGAATTTGCGTTCTCCACGAGCTCGACCGTTGCGGTGGGGTTTAATCTCGTCGTTGACCCCCCGACGAGCTCGCTCCGCTGGACGCTCTACGGTGACGACCTGCCATGGCCCAAAGGCGAGTTCTTTGGTGGGCCGTTCGGCTTGCTCATGCCCGATCTGCGCCTCGGCCTCACAACCGATGACGCCCGCTTGGACGTCGAAGCTCCGTCTTTGCCCGTTCTCGAGCCGCATCGAGAGAGCGGCCTCTTTGTTGTCCGTGAGCGCCGCGCCGGGTCGCACGCGCGCCATAGCGAAACGCAGCGCGAGTAGGTAGTGTGCGAGCGACGTCATGCGGCTCGCCTCGCTCCTCGGTCCGGAACTCAAGCAGATCCTGAAAGAGGATCCTGACCAGGTACGCGCACTTCTCGAGGAGATTCACCCCGAAGACCTCGCCGATCTCATCGGTGAGCTCGAGCCCGATGAGGCTGCAGAGCTTCTCGCCCGGATGCCGGCTGAAGACGCAGCGCCTATTTTTGAGCGTCTTGAGGAAGACGAGCAAGAAGAGATCGCCGAGCTGATGCCGCCCGCGAGCGTCGCGCAGATCGCAAGTGAAATGGCGCCCGATGATCGCGCCGATCTGTTCAGCGTATTGCCCGAGGCCATGGGCGACGCCATTCTGAGGCAGCTCGACCGCGTCGACCCCGAGGCGGCCGACGACGTTCGCCAGATCGAGAAGTGGCCCTCGACGAGCGCCGGTCACTTGATGACGACCGCGTACGTCTACGTTGGCCCCGAGGTGACCGTCGCGGCGGCGATTGAAGCGGTTCGCGCGCACGCAGAGAATCACAAGGAGAACGTTTACAACATTTACGCCATTGACCCGAATGACAAGCTCATAGGCATTGCGTCGCTGCGCGACCTTTTACTCGCGAAAACATACCAGCCACTCGCGGACATTCTTCGTAGCAACGTCATTAGCGTGAAACCCGACGAGGACCAAGAAGAGGTCGCTCGGAAGATGGCCAAGTACGACCTCAACGTCGTGCCGGTCGTCGACGAAAATGGGCTTATTCTAGGCGTGATTACGATTGACGATATCGTCGACGTCTTGACCCTCGAGCAGACGGAAGACGTCCAGCGTCTCGGCGGCATCGAGCCGCTCGACATGCCGTACTTTCGCACGAGCTTTCTCTCGTTCATCAAGAAGCGCGGTGTTTGGCTGTTCGTTCTGTTCTTCGGCGAGTTTTTCACGCAGACGGCGTTACGGCACTACGACCCCGTTTTTGAGGCGATTAAGGGGTCTGCCTACTACGTGCCGCTTCTCATCTCCGCCGGCGGAAATTCAGGATCGCAGTCGTCGACGCTCATTATTCGAGGAATGGCGGTCGGTGAGATCAAGCTGAGCGATTGGTGGCGCATACTCGTACGCGAGGCCGCGATGGGCCTTATCCTTGGCATAGGGCTTGCGATTGTCGGGTTCGGGCGCGTGCTCATGTATCCTGAGCAGCACTCTGACTTTGCAGCGACGGTGGCGCTTACGCTCATCGGTATCGTCATGACGGGTTGTACGGTGGGCGCGATGCTCCCGATTCTTTTGAAGCGCGCCGGACTCGATCCGGCGACAAGCTCCACGCCATTCATCGCGAGCCTTGTCGACGTCCTCGGGATTGTCATTTTTGTGCACATTGCAAAGGTCGTCATGTCGAACGTGCTCGCCGGCGCTCATTGAAGTTGAAGCAACGCGCGCTAACTTCGGGGTCGCGCCGTCACGCGAAGGAGACCTCACGGGTCGCCCGCTGGGTAGGCTTCGCCCTCGCTGTTTTCGCGACCGACTCCGCCGTGGGCTGTAAAAAGCACAAGCCGCCCGCACGCTCGCACCTGTGGCTCGGTCCGACGCACGCTTGTTCGTTGCAAAAAACGGGTGAACTCGAATGTTGGGGGGCAAATGGCTCAGGGCAACTCGGCGATGGCACGTTGAGAGGGCGTCTCCTTCCAGGTCTTGTCGAGTCACAGCCTAGGCCTGACGAACTTGCTCTCGGCGCCCGCCACACGTGTGCGCTCAGCGCCGGCACCATCCGCTGCTGTGGCGACGGATCACGCGGTCAGCTGGGTACGGGACTGCTCACATCTCTGCGTTCGGCCTCGTCCCCCGTCATCGTCGACGGGCAGGCCCTCACGGGAGCGACGACTGTAGCGGCGGGAAGCGAGAGGTCGTGCGCGCTTGTCCCAGGCGGAGTGCGCTGTTGGGGAGACGGCGTCGTTCAGGCGACGGAGCCTGAAGGCTTTCACGGCCCTGCGACCTTTGTCGCTGTAGGATACACGCACGTCTGCGCCGCGTTTGTTTCGCCGAAAGCTGTGGTCTGCCGATCGGAGGGTGAGCCGGTAGGGGCGCCCGCCGCAACGACTGGAGTGCTTCAAGGCGCGGCTGTTGCGGGGCTGACGGCAGGAAACCACCACACGTGCGCCCTCCTCGAAGACGGGGCCATTCAGTGCTGGGGGCGAAACGACGCCGGACAACTCGGCGATGGAACCGTCAACGATTCGCCGATTCCGGTCTTGGTCCACGGCTTACCGCCGGCGAGGGAAGTCCGTGCGGGGGCGAGCCACACCTGCGCGCGCCTTTGGAACAACACGGTTGCGTGTTGGGGGGCGAACGCGGAGCACCAACTCGCGAACGGTACGACGCAACCGGGCTTGAGCCCAGCGCCCGTTTCCGGTCTCGTCGGCGCCCAAGAACTTTCCGTCGCTGGTGATAGCGCCTGCGCCCGCCTCGCTGACGGCAGCGTTCGGTGCTGGGGCTCGAACGCGTGGGGGCAACTCGGCGATGGTACGACCGAGGCGCATGACGTTCCCATGCCGATCAAGGCCGCAGCTTCGGCCGTGCGGCCTTAGACTTAGAGGGTTCGACGTCCCTTCGGCGAGCACACGTTCTGGAAGGTGCGCATCTGCGCGACGTGCTCATCTCTCGCAAGCGAGCTGAGTCCGCGTTCGTGCCGGCCACGTGACTGTATGTCAGCTCGCGCAGTGATAGCGTGAGCGAATGGCGCGTTGGGATATCGCGAGATTCAGCGCGGCGCTCGCTCTGGCGGCGACGTTCAGCTGTTCGACGCTGACTGGCCTTGACGGGCTGGCTATCTCGTTCGCTGAACGAACTCCCTCGCTGGCCGACGATGGTGGTGGTTCGGAGACCGTCGCCACGGCTGACTATGCCGCTCGGTCCGATGGGGGAGCGACAGCGCATGCGGAAGGAGGAAGCGACGTCTCGTTTTGCGCCTCGCTTACGACAGCACCGACGTTTTGCGACGACTTCGACGAGGCGCCCACGGGGTCGGGGTGGAACGGGACGACCGATGTTGGGGGGACGCTAGCCTTCGACACGGCAACGGCCACGTCACTCCCACGGTCGCGACGTGTCACGGTGGTGCCTGCGCCGAGCGGCACCCCATGTCGGTACGTTCAAGATACGCAGTTGCTCGGTAAAGATTACGTAGCCCGTGTCCGCGTAGAACATGACGTCTTCCTAGGGCACGTCGAGGATACGGGCGCGGTGCCGTTCACGTCCGCGATGAATTCTATGGTCCTCTCTGGGCCCGACGACCGCGGACCGTGCGATATCTATTTTGACACTCAACGTGGGGCGACGAATCTGGTGTTCGACTCGGCGACGGACCGCAGTCAAGTAAAGAGTTTCCCACTCTCTCAGACCATCGGACCGCGGAAGTGGGTACATCTGGCCGTCGAGGTTGCGAGCTCCGGTCTTCAAGACGCCACGGTCAGCGTTTGGATGAACGGCGTCGTCGCGCTCGAGTCCGTGGCCATTCCTTCGACGCTGCTTTGCAACTACGGACGCATTCAAAGCGTCGAGGTGGGATTCAGGTGCGTAGGGGAGTCAGCCTTCGTCGAAGCCCGCGTCGATAACCTTGTCGTGTGGACGAACTGAGTCGCGGACGTCGTTAGCGACGGACACTTAGCTGCACGTTGTCGAACCGATGCTCCTGCATCACAGAGACGTCGCCTGTAGCCTTCCCCCCGATGTGGAAAGTGACGCTATAAAAACTCCCCCGGTACCCACGGACGGAAAATGCGTTTACGCCATTGATGACGAGCGTGATTACCCCTTCCATACCTAGAGTCCAAACTAGCTTCAGGTCGTTCCACGTGGTGAGGTTGAGCGATTTCGAGAGGGTGAGGTTTTGCTCTGTGCCGTCGGCACTTAAGTACTTGAGGTAGGCGACGGGCGGTGTGCCGACGACTTGCGGAAATGGGGTATTTGCTTTCGCGTTCGCGATTCCGAACGTGATCGACGGTCCCGGAGACTCGACGCGAAGAAGTTCAACGTTGCCGTCGACGGATGACGAATGACCCTCAACGTATTTCAGGTTGTACTGAAAACTAGCCGAAGCCTCGGAAACGAGAGTGGACTTCTTAGAGGTCCACTTGAGTGACGCTTCCGTCGGAGACATCATCGTCGACGCGCGCAGTGCGAAAGGCTTCGAGACAAAGATATCGCCGACGACCCCGAGGTTGTCGATGTTCGTCTCTGCGTTCGGCGCGTCCCAACCTTTTGCGAAGGGCGAAGAATCGAAATCAGCGCACAGGTAATCGTCAACGACCGGCTTTCGAATTCCGTCACAGAAAGTCGGCGGGCGGTTGACGCCACCGTCGTCGTTCCTCGCGGCGTCTGTTGCATTTGTGCCGCCGGCGTCTTCAATGGTGGCGCCGCCGTTGGCGTCGAAAAAGGATGTCGCATCTTCAGCGACCTTTGAGTCGTCGCGGCTAGCAACGACGCGGTAGTTGTCGAGGCACGCGACAAGCGTCGTGACCGTCAGCGCTCCGAGGCTGCTAAGCGTCAGTCCGCCGAGAGTGCGAATCCGAACTAAAGGCATAACCGAAGCGTATCACGTTCATCATCGCCGCGAACCGCGCAGGCCAATCCGCGCGGTCGCGTTGACGTACGCACGAGGACTGTCCCACACGCCCCCAGCGCTGTTCATTGGGTTGCGCAAGGAAGGGTCGAAGACGCGAAGTCTGCACCCGTTGAGGGCCCTCAGAGCCCAACGAGCGTGAAAACAGGCCTTACAGGCATCGTGCGCTGAGGCGTCGATCTCCTCCTCGCGATCGCGGCGACTCCGCGGGTGAAGTGTTGTCGCGACGGGGAAGGGCGACTATGAGCCGTGACCCATGGCGTCTATTTCGTACCGCGAAGCTGGCGTGGACATCGATGCTGGCGATGACCTTGTCGAGCGCATCAAGCCCTTCGCGCGGATGACTCGCATCCCCGAAGTCCTCGCTGACGTAGGAGGATTTGCGGGGCTCTGCGCGGTGCCCGCCGGGATCGAGGACCCCATCCTTGTGAGCGGGACCGACGGCGTCGGAACGAAGCTCAAGGTCGCCTTTCTCACTGGGGTGCACGACACGATCGGGCAAGACCTCGTCGGCATGTGTGTCAACGACATCATTACGTGCGGCGCCCGACCTCTTTTTTTCCTCGACTACTTTGGCACCGGGAAGCTTGACGTCGGCGTCGCCGAGACTGTCGTGAGGGGAATCGCTCACGCGTGCAAGGAGGCAGGCTGCGCCCTCTTGGGCGGTGAGACCGCCGAGCTTCCAGGCATGTATGCGTCGGGGGAGTTTGACCTTGCGGGCTTCGCGGTTGGCGTCGTCGCGCGCGCGCGCCTCGTCGACGGAAAGAGCGTCGCGGCAGGCGACCGACTTCTTGGTCTTGCGTCGAGTGGTCTCCACTCCAACGGTTATTCGCTTGCGAGGCGCGTCCTTTTTGATGCGATGGGTCTCCTGCCCGGCGACAGGCCCGCGAAGCTCGGCGGCCAGACCGTGGGCGAGGCGTTACTCGCGCCCACGCGGCTCTATCCGCGGCATGTTCAGGCCGTGCTCGCGGCCGGAGTCGACGTTCGAGCGATGAGCCACATCACGGGCGGGGGCCTTCCCGGCAACCTCCCGCGTGTTCTGCCTGAAGGAATGGGAGCGCGCTTGCACGCCGCTGCGAGCGTTGGATGGAGGCGCCCTGGCATCGTCGAGCTTATCGCCGAGCGTGTCGAGGAAGAGGAGCTCCGGCGTGTCTTCAACCTCGGCATCGGATTTGTGTTCGTCGTGCCCGAGGCGCACGTCACGCGGGCGACCGAAGCGCTCCGTGCGGTGGGCGAACAAGCGATCGACCTCGGCGTGGTGGTGACCCTGCCCGAGGGCACCGCCTTCGAGGCGCGGGTTCTCTTTTCGTGACGGTAAACAGTCCGCCGCTCGTCATCGGAGTTCTCGTATCGGGGGCCGGGTCGAACCTTCAGGCGATGATCGACGCGATCGAGCGAGGTACGTTACGGGCTCGCATCGGCGTGGTCGTTTCAAACCTCGCGAGCGCGAAGGCCCTCGACCGTGCGCGCGCCGCGCGGCTCCCCGTGGTCGTCGTCGACCACAAGGCTCACGCCACCCGCGAAGCCTTTGATGCCGCGTTGGTCGAGGTCCTCGAGGCTCATGGCGTACGGTGCGTCGTACTTGCGGGGTTCATGCGGCTCGTGACGCCCGTGCTTCTTAGGGCGTTCCCGCATCGCGTGGTCAATATCCACCCTGCGCTTTTGCCTGCTTTTCCTGGTCTTCACGCGCAGGCCCAAGCGCTCGCGTACGGGGTTCGCCTCGCAGGGTGTACAGTGCACTTGGTCGATGCGGGTATGGATAGCGGAGCCATTCTCGCACAGGCCGCCGTGCCGGTTCTCGACGGTGACGACGAAGAGGCACTCCGCGCTCGCATCCTCGCGAAAGAGCACGAGCTGCTGCCCGAAGTGCTGCAATGGTTCGCTGACGATCGGGTGGAGGTAACCGCGTTGTCCACGGCATCGTCAACCCCTGGAGGCCGCTCTGAAGGGGAAGACAGCGCTTTAGGCGCACGACTGCGCGTGCGTATCGCCCGCGCTCGATGAGCACGAAGCACTTCGACGTCGTCGTGCTTGGCACGAGCCTCGGGGCGCTCACGGCCGCGGCGTTGCTTGCCCGCCGCTCGTGGCGCGTGCTGCTCCTCGGACACGGCGCGCGCAAGCCGACGTACGCTTACGACAACGTCGTCCTCGCGCGCCGGCCGTTCACCTTTCTATCCGCGTCGTCACCGGCGTGGAACCGCGTGCTCGTCGAGCTTGCGCAGTCGCAAACCTTTCGTCGGCGACTCGGATCGCTCGACCCCATGCTCCAAGTTCTCGCGCCCGGACTGCGACTCGACGTGCCTCCTGACGCCGACCTTTTCGCGCGTGAAGTGGAGAGGGAGTTTCCTGCGGTTCCTCGCGCCGTGGAGGCCCTTTATGCGGAGCTCGCGCGCAGCAACGCGCTGGCCGACGCGGCCTTCGAGTGCGACGCCGTGTGGCCTCCCGGCGGGTTTTGGGAACGGCGTGAAACGTCGAGTGTCGTGTTGACGTTGCCGCACCTCGATCCGGCGCTCGACCTTCTGTCCGAGTTTCCACGCGAAAGTGCGTTTCGCGCCGTTGTAAAAGCGCCGGCGCGGTTCGCAAGTGATCTCGCCGGTGACGCCCTGCCTCCGTTCGCGCTCGCGCGGTTGCACGGGGCCTGGACGCGCGGCGTGAGCTACCTCAAGGGCGGAGAGTCTGAGCTCACGGCGTTTCTTGTTGAGCGCCTCCGCGCGCACGGTGGCGAGGTGCGTCTCGAAGATCGCGCGTCGGGGCTCGTCGTGGCTGGCGGCAAAGTGAAGGGCGTTCAGATCGACGGAGATGAGACGCCAGTCGGGGCGACGTTCGTGGTGTCCGACCTTCCGACCGCGCCTTTGCTCGCCCTTGCCCGAGGGTTCGTCGCGCCTCAAGGCGACGCACCTGCTTCGGTCACCGTGCGCGAGAATCGCTTCGTCATGTCGCTTGTCGTTCGGCCCGAGGGCGTTCCTCAGCCCCTCGCGACCGAGTCCTTTCTGCTTCCCGCGAAGGGATCGGTCGTGCATCTGCACAAGGCGCCAGGGGCGACGCCGGGCACAGTGTTGCTCGTCGCTGAGGTCCTCGTTGCAGCGCGCGCGTCGCTCGCGTGCGCCCGCGAAGAGGTGTGGCTCACGCTGACCGAGTTTCTTCCGTTCATCGAAAAACACGCCATCATGTGCGATTCACCGCACGATGGCCGACCGCTTTGGGACTTCCGCACGGCCTCCGCGCGAGACCCGTCGGTAGGGCCAACGTCGTGGGGGCTTCATGCGCAGAGTATCGATCGCGCTCGCCTTCGTGCGTCAGGTGGCTCGCTCGAGGCGGAGGCGATGGTCCCTCGGTTTCACGTCACTCCCACACAGTTTCACGGGCTCGCCGGTGAGCCGTTGCGAACCGCGCTTGGCAACGTCTTAGTTGTGGGCCCGACGGTGCTTCCGGCGCTCGGTCAAGAAGGCGCGCTGCTCGCGGCGTGGGGGGTGGCTCGGATCATCACGCGAACCGATCGGGGCAAAGCGAAAATGCTCCGCGACATGTGGAGCAAAGTGGAAATCTCGTGAGTCGCTCTTGGGTCACGTCTTGTCGTAGGCCTTGGCCGTTCCTATGGCCTTGCTCTGTCGCGTGTTCTTCCGCCTGTTCTGGCGGCGCGAGGCAAGAGGCCGCACAAGTCGTCGAGGCCATGGACCGCTTTCGAAAAGCGGAAAGCGGCGCAAAGGACGCAGCCATTGTTCCGCTACGCGCCGTGCAGTGTTCGACAGCAGACGTTTGCGCGACGCGGAGCGCTTGCCTCGGCTCAGCGGAGGCGACGTTGAAGGCCCTTCAGCTCAAACATGACGTCGAGCAAGGTCTTCGCGCGCTTGAAAGCGGCTCGCTAGCGCGAGAAGGCGCCACCGCGACCGCGCTGCCGGCGCAGCTTGACCGAGCGCAGCGGCTTCTCAACGAGGGGTTCCAAGGGCTCGCTACCTGCGATGCTCAGGTCCTGGCGCTCAAGCGAACGTATCGCCTTTAAGCGCGGCTAACGGCGGCCGTGCGCGCTGGATCGCCCGACCGGCATCCTGGCGCGCCTCATGCCGAACGGGCCAACAGCGGAAGCACAAATGCGAAGTTTCGCATGCACGGAAACGGGGCACATCGTTTGCACTGGTAAGTCTAAGGCACACTTGGTGAAAAGGAGAACGGGTATGGCCTATCGAACGTGTTCGTGGCGACTTCTTGCTCTGCCATCGCTGCTGCTGGCCGGTTGCTCCGTGAACTCCACGGCTGACGACGACCCTGCTCTTGAGGCGTCGAGCGCGCAGCGCGAAAGCGTAAGCCCGAACGCGACCCCCACGGAGCTCGAGGCGACGTTTAGGCAAGCGGTCGTTTTTGCGACGGCGGCGTATTCGGCGAATCTCTACGGCGCGCCTCGGCAGCTTAGTCTCCAAGAGTTTCGCGATGTCGCCGTCGGCGGGATCCTCGACTCGGTCTCGATCGATGGGCCAAGTCTTGAAGAAGCGTCGCTCGCTTCGCCCGACGCTCTGCGCGCACGGATGAACAAACTCCTCGACGATCGCTTCGGTGACGCCTGGCCTGCCGATTTCGTCAACCGCTATAGCCTCTCAGACTCCGTCGACGTAGCGGGCGCACCGGCCGGTACCGGCCAACCCAAGCCTCACGACGGCTGGGTTGAACTCGTCAAAAACATCTCAGCGTTCGCGTTGAACTACAAACTCAAAGAAGTGTACGAAATCGTCGTTCAACGGCAAATTCGCGTGACGGGTATCTCCCTTGGCCGCGACGTGTCGGCCGACCTTTACCTAAGTACGTCGCAGCCGCGAGTTCAGGTGCTTTGGCGCTTTTAGCCGAGGTCGAGTGGCGCGAGGTCGTGTAGGACCTCATCGGTTTCACAACGCTCCGAACGGACGTAGGCAACGCCTAAGCCGCTCGCGAGGGCCGAAAGTAGCTGTTTTGCCTCGCGTGCGGCCGGAAGGCCCGCGGTCGCGCGTACAGCGAGACTCGGTTCACGCTCGAGTGATGCCCTGAGCTCTTGGAGTGCGTGGGCTCGCGCCGTGTGGAGCTGCTGCCGTTCGTCCGCCGAAAACCGCGGCTCAAGCCAGGCTGCGACGTCCCAAGCGAGTGACGCATGAAGCGTCTCGTCGTCAGCGATTCCGCGCATCAACGTGCGAACGGCCTCGCTTTCTGCGGCTTGCGCTTGGTAGTGGGCGACGAGCGCGCCGAAGGTTTCGCGTATGCACCCCTCCACGGCATTCTCGAGGGCCATCGCGAAGGCTGACCGAGGTGGCATCACGTCGACCGCGAGAGGGCGCGGTGTGCCCCCAGCGCTTCTCACCAACGCCTCCAACGCACTGGCGTGAGCGACCTCGTCCTCACGACTTTGAGATGCGCGCTCGATGAGGTCCGCCGGGGCGCCGAGCGCCTCAAGTTCCAGGGCGAGTCGCTCAAAAGCAACAACGCTTGCAGCCTCGAGGTAGGCAGATTCTTTGAAGTACTCAGTGAGGCTTCCGCGAGCGTCGCACTGCCCTGACTCTTTCAGCCCTTGGGGCCGGCGCCCGCTTATGCAGGTCGGCGGACGCTGGACGACGTGGTTCTCTTTCTCGCTCGAGACGCCGTCGGCGGAGATGGCGAGAGTCTTCCATCCGCTCGCTCCGCCATAACAGTCGCCTCTATCGACGTAGGTTTTGGTGATGTTCCAGCCGGTGGGCGTTCTCACCATTTTCCCGCAGCCAGCGAGGAGCTCAACGTCGTTTGTGGTCTCGACCGGAGCGAGCGCTTGGCGAAGTTCACCGTCCGAGGCGATCACGCGAAACGAATCGCCGAAGTTTGCGACGAGGTAGGTCCAGTACGATTGGGGGACCATTCGATTCCCATCTACACGGTGGATAAAACCGATCGTCGAGCGTACGTCGCGTAGCGCGATCTCGCAGCGTGGCTTGTCGGTCGCCTGCGCGCAGGCGCGACCCGATTTACCCAGGACCTTCGGTGTGGAGTAGACTTCCAGCCCCGCCGTCTCTTCGCGGAGCTCAAGGTAGTCGGCGCGGCCGAGTGCCGGTGCAAGGGTAATGCCCTCGAGGAGCGCGTCTCCAAATCCGCGACACGTCTCCACCGTAGCTGGCGTCGCTGGCGTCGCTGGCGACGGGGTGGGCGGAGTTCCGCCATCCGTCGTCCCGCGGTGAGTACGGCACCCCACCGCATGACTTGCGACGAGGGTAGCGATGAAGGGGAGCAGCGTGTCGAATCGTCGGCGCGACGGCATGATTCCAAAGTAACGTAGTCGAGCTCTCCAGACACGCAAACCGTTCGAAGGGCCTCCCGCGCTTCGCCGTGTAAAACCGGGCGACAGCACGCCACGTCCAGCCAGCTCGGCGTCGCCATGCGATGTGCCTGCGATGCCGAGCGTACCCGCGAAACTCGCAGGACGTTGCGCCTTTGACTCGGCAAGCGTACGTCTTGGAGAATGCAGCCCGTATTCGCCGACCCGAGAACGGACTTCGTATTCAAACGTATTTTCGGTTCGGACGCGCGCAAGCCATTGCTCATAGCGCTTCTGAATCATCTTCTCGAGCTCACGGGGGATCGCGAAATTCGCGACGTGCAGCATCTGCCGAATGAACAGCATGTCGACGTAGCTGAGTTGAAGCTTTCCATCGTTGATGTAAAATGCACGGATGCATCGGGTCGGCGTTTTGTCGTAGAGATGCAAGTTTTGAAGGTGGAAGGTTTTGAAAAGCGTGTTGTCTACAACGCGAGCAAAGCCTACGTGATGCAACTTCGAAACGCTGACGAGTACCCGGCTCTCTGCGACGTTATTGGCGTTACCGTATGCAACTTCAACCTTTGGCCAGAACGGGACATCCTTGGTCGATTTAAAGTCCCCATGCTGAGCCGTTGGAGCATGCAAGAACAGCACACCGGAGAAACCGGCCTCCCACAAGTCCAGTATGCATTCCTCGAGCTCCCCAAGTATGCCGCCGCCGATGCACCGGAGTCGCTGGTCGAAAAGTGGGCGTATTTCTTTCGAGAAGCCGCAAACTTGAGTCTTGTTCCCTTCACGCTTTCCGAAGGGCCCTTCCGTGACGCACTCGAAGTGGCCCGCGCTACGACGTTTTCACCCGAAGAGTGGGACGCCTACGGGCGGGCGAAAATGGCCGAACAAGACGCTCGCGGGGCCCTCACTTTCGCCCACCAGGAGGGTAAAGCGGAAGGAAAAGCCGAGGGTAAAGCGGAAGGAAAAGCTGAAGCGGTATTGCTCGTTCTTGAAGCACGTGGCGTCTCGATTGACCTGGAACAGCGTCACGTTATTTTGGCATGTACGGATACAGTAACGCTCGCGCGCTGGGTTCGAAGGGCCGCAGTCGTTCAGCTCGCCGCTGAATTGTTCGCGTAGTGTGGCCTCTACGTCACCCGAGTAGTCCCGGCGCGCGTAGTGCTTGAGCCACGCGAGGCCAGTCCTTTCCGGCTCGGAGAGACCGTGGTAGGTCAACGGCGAGGGTAAATTCGCATGTTTGACGCGATTACGAAGGGATTTCGCCAAGCGAAAAACCGTTTGGCGGGCTTGACGGAGCTCACCGAGAGCAACATCGACACGGCGCTCCGCGAAGTGCGTCTTAGTTTGCTGGAGGCCGACGTCGAGCTAGGCGTCGTCAAGACGTTCCTTGCGCGCGTCAAAGACAAGGCTCTCGGCGAGGTCGTTCGCGTCAAAGCGAAGGGCCAAACGGGCGAGGCCATGCGAGTGTCGGCCGCCGACCAGTTCGTCAAGATCTGCCATGATCAGCTTATCGCCTTCATGACAGGCGAGGGGCCCGCGCTCGTGTTCGCGGCTGCTTCGGGCAAAGAGGCGCGCCCGACGGGTATCATGATGGTCGGCCTTCAAGGCTCCGGAAAGACCACAAGCACTGCGAAGCTCGCGCGGTATCTTCAGAAAGAGAAGCACAAGCCGCTCCTCGTAGCCGCGGACATGCAGCGACCCGCAGCCGTCGAACAGCTCGAGATTCTAGGCAAAAGCGTCAACGTTCCCGTGTTCAGCATCCCGGGTGAATCGCCGGTTACGATCTGCGAGCGCGCCGAGGCCGAGGCGAAACGGCTCGGGTGCGACGTCATCTTGTACGACACCGCCGGTCGCCTCGCGATCGACGAAAAGTTGATGCAGGAACTCAAAGATATCAAAGCGAAGACGTCGCCCGAGAACATCCTCCTCGTTGTCGACGCGATGATCGGCCAAGACGCCGTCAAGGTCTCCAAAGGGTTCCACGACGCGCTTCGCCTGACGGGCGTAGTCCTCACAAAGCTCGATGGTGACGCGCGCGGCGGTGCGGCACTTAGCGTGAAAGAGGTGACGGGGGCGGCCGTGCGCTTTGCAGGCGTCGGTGAAGGCACGGACAAGTTCGAAGAGTTTCGGCCCGAGGGAATGGCGAGCCGCGTGCTCGGGATGGGCGACGTCGTTGGCCTGATGAAGGACTTCGAAGAGATTGTCGACCAAGAAAAGGCCGCCGAAGACGCGATGAAGATGCTCCAGGGAGACTTCTCCCTGGATGACTTCCTCGGCCAAATCAAGATGATCCAAAAAATGGGCAGCTTGAAGGATATCGTTGGGAAGCTTCCGGGGATGGACCAGCTGCCCACCGACGTGAACCTCGATGACGGTGAACTCGTTAAAATCGAGGCGATGATCTCAAGCTTTACGTCGTTTGAGCGCAAAGATCCGAACGCACTCATTCGCGAGCCGAAGCGCGTGACGCGCATCTCGAAGGGCTCAGGCACGCCTGAACAAGCCGTCACGGAGCTCGTGCAGCGCTTTCTTTTCATGAAGCAGATGATGGGAAGCATGGGCGGCATGGGCGGCCTGCTCGGGAGCATCCCCGGCATGAAGCAACTCGGCGCGCTGAAAAACATGCGTAACGCGGCGAAACAAATGCAGGGAATGGGCGGCTTTCCGGGAATGGGCGGCTTCCCCGGTATGCCTCCCGGCATGGGCGGCATGGGCGGATTCCCCGGTATGCCTGCCGGCATGGGCGGCTTTCCTGGGCTTGCAGGCTTTCCTGGAATGGGCAGTGGCTCGCCCGCGGAAAGCCTTACAAAAATGAAGGCGCTTTCTGAGAAAGAGAAAAACGCGAAGAAGTCCCAGCGCAAGCGCGAAAAAGATGCGCGAAAGAAGAACCGCAAGTAAGGCAAGGCTTACGCGTGTAGTGTGCATGGGTTTCCGTGTTGCGCACTCAGTTCCTGAAAGGTTGCGAGGGAGAGAGAGAATGCTTCGAGAAGTTGCAAGAACGGCTGCGCGAACTGCAGCGACAAGGTCTTTTTCTCGGTCGGTGCTCCTAACCGCTCTCGCTGTCGTTGGGTCGCTTGCGTGCGTCGGAGGAAAGCGACACGCGACGGCGGAGGAGCGGGAGCGACTCAAAGCGCAGATCCTCGACGTCGTTCCGCCTGACGCGAAACGCGTTGACATCAATTTCGAGAATAAGATTCGACTCGTGGGTTACAAAGTCGAGCCCGAACTCGCGCCCTCCGGAACGCAGGTAAAGCTCACGTATTTTTGGCGCTGCGACGATACCATCGAGGAGGGCTGGCAGCTTTTTACGCACATCCAGCACGAGGGCTATGACAAGCCCGAGAACCTCGATGGCAACGGGCCGCTCCGCGAGTTGAAAGGGAGTCACCAGGTGATGGGCCCCGATCGCTGGGAGCGCGGGAGAGTCTATGCCGACGAGCAGACCCTCACGATGCCGGCAGACCTTCGAGGCCCCGACACGCTGGTGTACGTGGGCATTTGGAAGGGTGACGCGCGCCTTCGTATTCTCAGCGGCCCGAACGATGGCGACAACCGCGCCATCGTGACAAAGATCAAAACCGGCGTATCGGCCAAGAAAGAGGAGGGAAAGCGCGGCGCGACTGACCTGCCGACGCTGTTTCCGACGAAGCTCGCTGCGGGCGAGAAGGTCGTGATTGACGGCAAAGGCGACGACGTCGCCTGGGGGGCTGCGGCAAGCACGGGCCCTTTTGTCGAAGTGGGGTCGGGGCGTAGCGCCGCGTCGTCTCCCATTCGCGGCAGCGCCAAGGTCGCTTGGGACAGCGACACTATGTACGTACTTATCGAAGTTATCGATGCCGATGTACGTGGTTTCTTTACTGACAAGGCCGCGCAGCCGAACGATTGGACCGTATCCGGACAGCCGATGACGTGGAACCACGATACGTCGGAAATCATGATCGACCCCGATGGCGATGGCGACAACAAAGACTACTACGAGCTCCAGATAGGACCCCTGAACAAGAGCTTCAAGAGCCAGTTCGATGCGTACAACGCGCCGAAGACGGAGCCTCTCGGGCCCTTCGGGCACGAAGATTGGGATCCGAAGATGAAGTCGGCTGTGAGAGTGCGCGGCACACTCGATAAGTCCGACGATAAGGACGAGGGATATACGGTCGAGGCATCGATCCCTTGGGCGGCGTTCGCGAAGGGCGCCCGAAACGTGCCCCCGAAGCCCGGTGACACGTGGCGGATGAACTTCTACGCCATGGAAAACAACGGCGGCACGGCATGGTCGCCGATTTTGGGGCAAGGCAACTTTCATCGCTCTTCGCGCTTCGGCCGCGTCACGTGGACGACGAAGGAAGGTATCGCCGGAGCTGGTGGGATCTCCGCAGGCGCCGGGCCCCGCGTGAAGATCGACGGCGGCGCGCCGTAAGCGGAGGCTCCGCTACGCGAATCTTGTTTGCGAGGGCCGCCGTAACGTAGCCTCTCAACATGCGCACGCGCTCGCGTCAGCCAGTTCGGCCTTTTCTCTCGTTGTCGTGTTCGCTTTTGGCTGCGGCCGTGGCCACGGCGCCAAGTCTAGCTCAAGCGCAAAAAACTGGCTCCGCCTCTCCCGCGGCTGGCGCAGCGTCACGGTCGAGCGCTCAATTCACGCTACGGCGTGACGAGCCCGGCGGCGCGGCAGGATCGGCAGCCCGAAAGCACGCGCGCGCGGGTCACTGCGCACTCGCGCTCGGATTGTTCGACGCTGCGCTTCGTGTCACGACGGAGCCCACGCTCCTTCGCGACCGCGGGCTCTGCCACGAAACGGTCGGCTCACCCTTTCCAGCTATCGACGACTACCGCGCCTACCTGTTCGCGCGCCCGAACGCGCCTGACGCGGACGTGATTCGCGCGCGCCTTGCAGGGTTGGAGGAGTCAGCTCGTGACGGGAACTTTGCGATGAGCGGAGCTCGCGACGTGCAAGAGCCGCGACCTACAGGCGATTCGGCCCCGCTGGAGACCGCTGCGGCGAGCACGGTTCAGCCGGTCGTCGTGTCGCGCGTCGGAGCCAAGGCCGAGCCTGTGACTGCCGCTGACGTTTCGTCTGGTGAGTCGCCGCCGGTCGCTTCGAAAACCAGCACGCGACGCGTGGATGACGGAGGAGAGAGCGACCTCGATGCATTCAAGCACGTTTCGCTGACGCTAAATCCGCTTAGCCTCCTTCTCTCGAGAATCGGTATGAATGCCGAATACGTGATCACGAGACATCACGGACTAAGTTTGAATCCTTTTTATCAATCCTTTACCATTTTATATACTGACTTTTCGAACTTTGGCGGTGAGCTCGGTTATCGCTACTACACGGGCAGTCGCGGCGCCAACGGCTTCTTTTTAGGTCCCTTCATTACGCTCATCGCCGCCCACACGAAGACAGTCCTGGGCGGCATTAGGCCCACCCCCCTGGTCGATGAGTCGACGCTGATCTACGGAGTCGGGCTCGACCTCGGAGGACAGCACGTCTTCGAGGGCGGGTTCACGATCGGCGGAGGCTTGGGGTTCGAATACCTCACCTCGAAGACGACTTCCGCGACGGAAAGCTCGTCGACGTTCACGGCCAAGGGCATCGCGCCGCGCTTCCTTTTTACCCTCGGCTGGTCGTTCTAATCCCAGAGTTCACGCGAATCGACGCGTCCAGCACAAACGCGCGCATCAGGCGTGTCAGCCCGATGGCGTGGCGTAACGGCTTCGGCGTACGACCTAAAGCACTTCGTTTCGTTACGGGCGCCATAACCACCCGTCACCGTCACCCGCACGGGGGCAAAGCGCGTGCGAGCGGGCGCCGGGCTGTGGAGACAGGCGTGCGCGGACAATCCACGGCTCGAGGCTTGCGTCGGCTCGATTTTGTGCTGACATCGGCCCACATGATCCCTCGCCGCGTTCTTTCGTCGATCTTGGCCGGCCCCGTGTCCGTTCGCGCCCTCGTTGGATTTGCCGTCAGCCTAACCGCGTGCGTCAGCCCGGTCGATGAGGCTCCGGTGGAACATGAAGCGTACCGCATGGGTGCAGCCGCGAGCGCTCTTGCGTCGTCGGACTTGGACTGCGACGTTATCGTCGCTGGGGGGTCGACTGCAGCTCTCTCCGCGGCGCTCACGTCGGCGCGAGCCGGTGCTCGCACGTGTCTTCTCGAGCCGACGGATTGGCCGGGTGGTCAGCTCACGGCGAGCGGTGTTCCGGCTATCGACTACGCCTGGCACAAAATTGGCAATTACGACGTTGGCACCGTCGCCAAGGACCCGGTGAATCTTCCCGCGGAATTCGTGGCCTGGATGGCGCCGATCGGCGCGCCTACCGTGCAGTGCAGTGTCTCCAAGGACTGCTACGAGCCAAAAGCCTTGCTGGCGAACAGCATCTTGCCCGCTCTCGCAGGCGCGTCGAACCTCCGGGTCCTGACCAACACCGTCGTCAAACGCGTCGAGACCGAATCACGCAATGGTCGAACCTTCATCACGAAGGTTACCGCGATTCGCCGCTCTGCTCGCCCCGAGATCGCGTGGGGAGGTTACGATAAAAGGCTATCGCTCGATATGCCTGATTGGTACGCCTCTACCGACTCTTCGAGGTACACGAAGGAGGTGCTTACGCTAAAGAGCGTTCGGGCATCTGGCCCGGTCGTGGTGGATGCCACCGAGCTCGGCGACGTTCTGGTGCTCTCCGGCGCCCCCTATTTGCAGGGCGTCGAAGTGGGAGACGGCAGTGCGACCACCGCCAATGACACCTGCGGGCAAGCGTTTGTATATCCCTTCGTGATGCAGTTTGGGGACGTGAATGGCGGGGCAAGCCTCTCTGCCCCCGTGCCCGACCACCCCGAATTCTACGGATTCGGCGTCTACGATTGGGAGCGTATCTGGAAATACCGGCGTGTTCGTGGCTCGGGCGATCGCACGAGAGGGCAGCTTAGCGCGCAAAACTGGAATCCAGGCAACGACTACCCATACCGCTACCTTCTCACCTCGAAGTCAGCCGCCGCGGCGGAGGTCTCCGACTGGAAGGGCGGCGTCGATTACGTCGCCCTGGAGGCCGCCGAGCGGCACGCTTACGGGTGGTTTCGATGGCTTGCCGAACGCGAGCCGAATGGCGAGGGCGCACGCCTCTCGATAGCCCAAACGACGTTCGGAACAGGACACGGATTGTCGAAGTTTCCTTACGTTCGGGACACGCGGCGGAGCATCGGTGTCGGTGGGTTTATCCTTCGCGGGGCAGATTTGCGCGCCACCGCGGGCGGGCTAACCGGAACGCGCTTCATCGATCGCGTCGGTGTCGGACTTTATCCTTCCGATATTCATCCGATGAAGTCATGTGCCTACCCGGGCTACGTTTATGACTCTCTCGAGACGCTACCCTTTTATATTCCGCTACGGGCGCTCACGAATCGAGATATCGCGAACCTGGTCGTGGCGGGGAAGACCATGGCTCAGTCGTTTGTTGCGAATTCTGCAACGCGACTTCAACCCATCGAGTTCGCGTCGGGCGTAGGTGCGGGGGCAGCCGCGGCGACGATGGTGGCCGAGGGAATCGCTGACACGGCGCAGGTTGTACGCCGGTACGCGGCGGTGCAGACGATTGCGAAGCGGTACGCGCCGATCGACTGGACGATCGCGGGCCTTTCGTATCCGAGACCAAACGAGATGTTGGCCCCACTCCTGAGCGATTCGGTCCTCTTTTGTCCTCCGTCGACGACCCCGGACTTGCGCTTGGGATACTGCGTCGACGACCGGAATGCCTACGGTCCGTTTACGCAAAAAATGACCGCGCGCTGCCAATCCGAAGGCGGCGGCCCCGCGTGTGCGTCATCCATGGCGTTCACCATCGACGGCCACGCGGTGACGATTCCTCGCTGGAGTCGAAGCTTCGCGGAGCTGCTACGCGGCACGGCCACGTGCATGGAGGGCACGCATGCCGACGCCATCTACCCGACCTCTTGCGTTGAAGACGCGACCGCCTCGGCCTCTGGCGCCAAAGAGGTTTACGGTCCCTTCGACGCTGGTGTCGTGGCCCTTTGCCGTACCGCAGGCGGTGGTGACGCGTGTTACACGAATCGCTGGAACTACGCGTTCTTCGCGTCGCTCCGCGCGCGCAACGAGTGAGCGCCTTTGTCGGGCTCACGCTGTCGCGATGTAGGCCGAACGCACACGCGGCGGCATTGCGGCGAGGCGTCACCGTTCGTGCAGTCGCCTGCTACCTTTAGGAGAGATGCTCCCGGGTTCGATTCTTGGCGTGCTTTTCGTTACGCCGATCATTCTTACGTATCTCCTTTTTATTCGTTGGGCGGACAGGTTCGAGCCCGAACCGTGGTGGCTCATCTTGGTCGCTTTCGTGTGGGGCGCTGTCTTCGCGACGCTCGGCGGGGGAATCACTTCTTCCATGGCTTCGAGTCTGACGAGTGCATTTTTCCAAACGTCCCCGGATAACGTCGATGTCCTCGGCGCGACGGTCTTTGCCCCGGTGTTCGAGGAGGGCTTTAAAGGCCTCGGCGTAGCGCTCATCACACTCGTCAGTGTCCTTGGGTTGCGAGAACTTGACGGTCCGCTTGACGGCGTTATCTACGGCGGCGTGGTCGGACTCGGGTTTACGCTCACTGAAGATATCCTTTACGTCGCGAATCAATTTGCCACGAGCGGCTTTGCCGGATTCGTGGTGCTTCTTTTTTTGCGCACCATTTTACTGGGGCTTTCGCACTGCACGTTCACTGCCTGCACGGGGCTCGGCTTTGGTCTCGCGACGGAAACGAAGAGCGTTGCGTTCAGGTTCGCGGCGCCCGTTCTCGGTTTGAGCGCCGCGATGGTGATGCACGGAATACACAACGCACTTCCGACGCTCTTCGGCGGCGGCGGGCTCGTGGTCATGCTGTTCATCTCGTGGATTATCGATCTGCTCTTCTTTCTGCTCCTGGCGCTGCTCGTCGTTCGTGACCGCACGATTGTCATTCGCGAGCTTGCGGTCGAGGTGGGCTCGCTCGTACACCCGAGAGAGCTCCCGCTCGTGTCGAGCTACTTCGCGCTTGGCTACAAGAACGTAGGCGTGTTGCTCGCGCACGGCTGGAAGCCCTTTCGGCTTCGGCGAAGGAAGCAATTGCAGCTCGTCGAGCTCGCGTTCCTGAAGAGTCGTCGTCGACGCGGCGAGTCGGGCGAATCTATCGATAGGAAAGAGGCTTCGCTGCGCGGCGATATTCTGAGCGCGAACCGCGCCGGCGTCTGGATCGGAAGCTGATTGACGGCGCGACGCGTGCTACTCGCGGCCCCAGGTCGCCTCGATAGCCAACGCAGGGATTCCCGCGCTCGTGGCGGCGGGGAAGGGGCTCGCGCGGAGCGGAGCCACAATGCACTCCAAAGCGTTCGCAGCGACGGGGCCGCCTGGGGCAATTTTCATGTCGGTGATTTCGCCCATTCCGCGGGAGCCCGTGATGGCGACAAGCTGAATCGCACCGGGGGCGAGCTCGCGGCGTTGCTCGACGCGGCGCGCGCACGTTTCGAGTTCGTCGGCGATTCGGTCAACGCTTCGCGCCGCAGCCTCCGCGGTCATGAAGTGTGCGCCGACGAGACCTACCACGCCGTGCGGGCGCCGCGCGATATAGACGTAGTCACGACGATCGACCGCTACCGATGCCGCGGCTCCTTTGGATCGGACGTCACGCGTCACCGGCACGAAGTCGCGGCTAGCCGCACCACAGCTTAGTGTCAAAAGCCATACGGCAGGCGCAGCCCACGCCACGACGCGAGGCCGCCGCGCCCGCCCCGGTTGAACGGGTCGCGCGCCCGAGATCCCGAACAAAAGACGCAGTTGGCGCGCCGGCGGCACTTTAGCCGAGAATCTGTTTGGCAATGACGAGTCGTTGTACCTGCGCGGTGCCCTCGTAGATCTGAAGGATTTTTGCGTCGCGCATCAACTTCTCGACCGGGTATTCTTTGACGTAACCGTTTCCGCCAAAAATTTGGACGGCGTCGAGCGCGCTTTGCATCGCGGCGTCGGCGCCGTAAGCCTTTGCGATGCTTGACGTGAGCGGATCGCGGATGCCCTTGTCAAGCGACCATGCCGCTTTGTGCACGAGGAGGCGCGTCGCGTGAATTCGAATGGCCATTTCCGCGAGCATGGCTTGAACGAGTTGGTGATTGGCTATCGCGGTGCCGAACGTCTTACGCTCCTTGGCATAAGCGACCGACTCATCGAGGCAGCGGCGCATGACGCCGACGGCGATAGCGCCTATATCCGGGCGCGTTTGGTTGAAGGTCTCCATCGCGACTTTGAAGCCGTGACCGGGCGGCGCCAGGACCTGCGCGGCTGGGACGTGCACGCCGTCGAGCATGACCTGTGCCGTGTCGCTGGCGCGTTGTCCGAGCTTGTCTTCGTGCTTTCCTACCGTGAGACCCGCTGCGTCACGATGCACGATAAACGCGCCGATGCCCTTGTGCCTAAGCTCGGGGTTTTCCGTCGCAAAGATAATAAAAAAGCTAGCGAGCGTCGCATTCGTGATCCACGCCTTGGTGCCGGTAAGCACGTAGCTCCCGTCGGACTGCTTGACGGCGCGGCACTGCAACCCGGCGACGTCGCTCCCGGCGCCTGGCTCCGTGGTCGCGTAGCTCACCTGAATGGGTTCGCTCGTCAGCCAGCCGAAGTACTTTTTCTTCTGCGCCTCGGAGCCCGCGAGTTTGATAGGCGTGAGACCCAGCGTATTCGCAGTGATGCTCGTGTCGATACCGCTACATCCGTAAGAGAGTTCCTCGGTAATCAGGGCAGAATCGAGGTCTCCAAGGCCCGGTCCGCCATACTCAGCCGGCAAGGTCGGGTTCGCGAGGCCGATTTCCCACGCCGCCTTGAATACGTCTCTCGGGAACTCCGACTTCCGATCGCACTCGGCCGCGATCGGAATAATGCGCTCCTTCGCGAAGCGACGTGCGGTGTCGATGAGGGCTTTCTGCTCCTCGGTAAGCTCGAAGTCGATCATGCGACCAGAAATAACACTCTTCGTGCGCGAACGTCTCGAAGACATCGCGAGCCCCGGGCCGTCGTAGAAGTGCCTCACGCAAAAACTGACTGGAACTCGCCCGACGGATCGAGCTACGGATGAGTCCATGACGGAAGCCTCACCCCTCTCCCTTCAAGAACGATTTGCGCCGAACGGCCGTTGCTTCGGTTGCGGGCCCACGAACGAAAGGGGGCTACGGATTCGGAGCTTCGCCACGGAGGACTCGCAAGATGCACGGCTCGTGTGCGACTGGACTCCCGAAAAGCATCACGAGGCGTTCGAGAATGTCGTGAACGGCGGCATTCTGGGGGCGCTGCTCGATTGCCACATGAACTGGATGACCGTCTTTTACCTCTTGAAGCGTAACGGGCTGGACTACGCGCCCTGCTGCGTCACGGCAGACTTTACCGTCGTTCTCAAGCGGCCGACGCCGCTCGGGCCGTTACGCCTTGAAGCTCGCGTCGTCTCCTCGGTCGCCGATCGCGCGACGATCGAGGCGACCGTCACGGCCGCAGGCAAGGTGACGGCCCTCGGGTCCGGTACGTTTGTCGCCGTCAAAGCTGGCCACCCTGCGTTTCACCGGTGGTAGCGATGCCGGGCGTAACGCGCGCTACTCTTTCGCGCGCTTTGCTCTCTCGGCCAATTGCTGCCGCGCCGCGTTGCCGCCCATCACCCACCCGACGATAATTCCGACCAGCAACACGGCTGGAATAAAGAGAACGTGGGCCGATGTGGGAAGGCCCATTACGACGCTCCGGCCGCAGCCGCTTTTGCCTTCGCATCCGCGGAGGCGGCCGCTCGGTCGAGCGCGCGCTCAAGCTCGTTCAGTCGCGCAGAAAGCCGGCCCTGCTTTCGCCACATCATGAAAAGCCAGGCCATGAGTATGACCCAAAGGGCGATGTACGCCGTCACCAAAAGTTTCGAGCCGCTGTAGTGCTCGGCGCTGTCGACGGCGACGAACTCCGTCGCACGACTGTCTGCTGCGGGGGTGGTTTGAAGGCTTAGGTCGCGATTCATGTCTCCGTCCGATCATCGAGGCCAAGGTCAATGGCGTCCTCCTCTGCACGTGCAAGACGACTCTGCACGCGCTCGAGTCGTATCCGCGCAAGGAGCAGGGTGAGCGCGAAAAAGGTGAATGCGGCCATACTCAAGATAAAAGCGATTCTCATGTCGGGGTGCTGCAGTCCGCCCCCTTTTCCGGTGACGACCGCAGGGTGCTGACCACCCCATTTTTGAACGCTGTAGTGGATAATCGGAAGATTCGCAGCACCTAAGATGCCGAGCGCTGCTGCAAACTTGCGCTCCCCTTCACCGTCGCCCGAAAAACTGCGCAGCACGCCGTAAGCCACGTACACGAGCCAGCTGAGCATCGAGGTCGTGAGACGCGGATCCCACGTCCACAGAAACCCCCAGGCTTTTGCGGCCCACAGAGGTCCGGTAACGAGGACGATGAGACCCATCACGATGGCGAGCTCAGCGCCCGCGCGCCCGAGCGCGTCGCGCGCGTCGGTGGGTTTCAGGAGATACATCACCGATCCAATGAAACACGCCGTCGCGCCGATATACATCGCGTAGGCGCTAGGCACGTGGAAGTAGAAAATCTTTTGCACGATGCCCATCTGAGCTTCGATAGGCGCGACCTCGAAGGTCCAATAGAGACTCGCGACGAGGAGGATCGTCGAAAGCGCAAAAAGGGGTACGAAAAACGTATCGCGATCGAAACGAAACGGCCTTTCGTCACGCGCAAGGGCCGAAGCCGTAGTTTTCACGGGCGTAGCGGCAATGCATGCAATGCGCGCGACGCTCTTCGGCTTGGTTTCCGGCATGGCGGCGTAGGAATCTACCACGCGTCGCTGTTACTTTTTCGAGGTGTTTGCCTTGGCCTTGCGGAGCTCATCGAGCTCGCGCGCGAAAGCCTCGAGGCTTGGGTTGTTCGGGTCCCTATGCATGGCCATCACGAGCTGCAGCTTGGCTTGCTGGGGATCGCCGGCTTTCACGAGTTGTTCGGCGCGCGCGACAAACGGGCGAGCACTTACCACGCGCACGCTGTCGGCCAACCGACCGCTTGGCGCCATCGACCGCGACGGTGCTCGGCTTGAATCAAGGTCAACGAGGAGCGATTCAGGCCTAAGGACTCCCTCCATGAGCGCCTCATTGTAGCGAACGCGCCGCAGCGGGTCGGAGAGGACGCGATAGGCCTCCGTTCCGCGTCGAAAAATATAGCTTATTACGACGAGCTCTTGCGGCGGGCGCCACTGGTGCACGTCGGGATGAAACGACTCGGCGAAGGCGTGGAACGCGTTCCGCACCTCGTCCGGGCTCGCGTCCGGCGTGACGCGAAAGAGATCGTAGTACGATAGATAATCGAGTGCATCGAGCCACTCTCTCAGCGCATCCGCGTCCATGGCTGCCTTAAATCCGAGCGTTGCTACAGCGGTTCGCGGCTTTTGGTGGGCTGCTGTGCAAATCGGTTGATCATCATGACGACGGACGACTCGTCGGCAATGCCAATGAGCTGGAGCGTCGCGTGAGCCTCTTGGCCCGTACGTAAATCCCGCGCGCTGATTCGAAGCGTGCCGTCGGCGTCGACTTCGAACGTCACGGCGATGACGACGTCACCTCGCAGTGAGGAACGCAGGCCTTCGAGGGTGACTTCGCCAAGGTAGGTGTTGCGAGAAAAAACAGGCTCTTCGCCCTGCCCGACACGGACCCGGACCGTCGTTTGGAGGTCACGGCCCGTGGCGAACCTGCGCGTCCGCTCACACGGAATCTTCGAGTTCCGAGGCAGGAGCGTGTCCGCATAACCACCGGCCGTCTCGACCACGAGACCACGCGGCGTTACGTCGACCAGTATCGGTGCGGCGTAAGCGCCCTCTGTCGTGGCTAGTTCGTACGGCGCCGGCACCGACATCCGCAAGGGCGGCATCGTCGGCGGCGAAGGCAACGGAATGTTCTCGAACGATGCAGGCAGAGACCTTCGCGCCGGGGGCAACGTCGGCGACATCGGCAGAGGAATCGCGGACGGAAGCCCGAGCGGGGGTATCGATGATGGTCGAGGGAGGAGGGGTTGAGGAAGGATCCCCGGGGTCGACGTGAACGCTGACGGGACAGTGGAGGGACGCATTTTTGGCGGCGCCTCATGCTGGGGAGGAACGGAGCTAAAGGGCGCCCGCGGATCAGGCGACCGGTCCATCGGCCCAAACGGTCGCGGCGTTACGGGCCTCGGTGCCGGGGTTGCCATCGTGGGGCCAGCAAAAGGCGAAAGATTGACCTGACTCGGCTTCCGAATTTCAGGCCTTTTACCCGGCACCGTGCCGCCCACGGTTCTCGGTGCGTCGTTCGCGGGTCGCAGGTTCGCGGTCCGCAAATCAGTCTCGCTCTCAAAGCCGCGCAGCGTACTCGCGCTCGGCATCGACGGCCGCGCGGGGGTTTCGTCGAGCGTTCCGAAGCCCGCGCTCGACTGAGGGCGCGCCGTAAGGGCGTTCAACGCAAGGTCGGTGGCAGTCACCGAAGCCTTTTCGGAAGACGGGGACCACTCGATCGACTTCGCGGGCTTCGGGACAGTCAGGCCCTCGAGGGATTTTGGTTCGCCTCCCCGCGGGCCCACATGGGGCTGGTCGCTCGCACTCCGCGCGGTCATCGGTGACGTGGCAGGCGCGACGCCCGGGCTCGTGAGCGTTCGAGGTCTGGACAACGACGGAGGCGGCGCTGGTATGCCTGGCTTACGCGTGCCCTCCGTGAGGGCGGCCGCTTGAATCGCGGCTCCAATGGCCACAACCTCGTCTGGGTTTACGCGGTCGAGAAGGGGCACGCGGAAGAATTCCTCGACGCGCCGCCGCACGAGCGGAATGCGTGTGGAGCCGCCCACAAGAATGACCTTATCGAACGAGCTCGGTGAGAGTCGCGCGAGCGCGAGCGCCTCCTGCGTGACTTTGAGCGACCGCTCGAGCAGGGGCGTTATCATCTGCTCGAGGTCCCGTCGCGAAATCGTGAACGCGTACGTCACCGCAGAGCCTTGCGCCCCGTGACCGAACTCGTGAAGTACGGCGGTGTGGGTCTCGGCCGTCGAGAGCGCCATTTTGACTTCTTCGGCGGTCATCTTGAGCCGCTCGAACATCTGCGGATCTGTGCGCGGGTCGTAACGGTAGGTCGCGAGGTACACGTCGGCCATGCGCTCGGCAATGAGGTTGTCGATGTCGTCGCCGCCGAGAAACGAGTCGCCTGCAGTTGCTAACACTTCGAAGACATTGCCGTTGAGATCGAGCAGCGTGCAGTCAAACGTGCCGCCGCCCAGGTCGTAGACAGCGACGCGCTCGTTGCCGGTCCGGCCAAGGCCGTAGGCGAGTGCAGCGGCGGTAGGTTCGTTGAGGATGCGAAGCACCTCCAATCCCGAGACGCGACCCGCGACTTTCGTCGAGGCGCGCTGGAGCTCGTTAAAATGAGCGGGGACCGTGATGACGGCCCGCTGCACGACCGCGCCCGTCGCGCTCTCGGCGATCTGTCGGACGCGCTTGAGTACGAACGCGCTTATCTCTGGCAGCGTGTAGTCCTGCCCGCGGGCGCGGATGAGCGGCGCTTGCCCCGGCCCCTCTCGCAAGTCGAAGGCGAAACGCCCCGCAGCTTGCGCGAGCTCCGGGCTACCCCACGAGCGACCGATGAGCCTCTTGTGGCTGTAGACCGTATTTTTAGGGTCGATGATGCGCCGCGCCTTTGCGGAGCTACCCACCAAAACGTCGCCGTTCGGGTGAAAGCTAACGACACTCGGAAGTAGCCGCGCCCCGACTGAATCGCCGAGCACGTGAACTTTCCCTGCGCGCACACACGCGACGACCGTGTTGGTCGTACCGAGATCGATCCCGACGACGCTCACCCTTAGAGACGTATCACCAACACGTCGCCCCGCGAGCGGTTTCGAAAGCCCGCATCGCGGTGGCGCGCCGTCAGAGGCGCTCCTACCGGCAGTGTTTCAGCAGCTTCGAGTCGATAGCGAAGTCGCTCTTGATTTTCGTCGCTGTGGTCGTGAGCACCGACCAGTAGCTCCAGTCTTGGATTTTTGAAGGAAAGAGCACAAAACCGCCGCGCGCGGCAGCCGTTCGCACCTGCTTGGCCAAGATGGCTATCCCGCACGACAAATTGCTTTCGGGATCGACGACGGACTCGGCGTCGCGCACGGATTCACATTCGGGATAGCGCTCCCAATCGTCGGTGGAGACAGAGAGCAGTCCTTCGCTGAACTTCTGGTAGACGCTGAACTTCGCGCCCGTTGGAATGACTTTCAGCGTCGCTTTGCACGACAGCTCCTTCGGTAGATTTTTCGTACACTGGCCGGGCTCAGGGTACTTGTCGTCGGTTTTAAAGGCGGATTCGTAACGAGCGACTTCGGCCACGACGAGAGCCCATATGGCGATTTTCTGCGCTTCGGAGGCCGTGGCGTACTGCGGACAGAGCTCCTTCATCGCGGCAATAGGCTCGTTGGGTCCCTGAATCAAATCCTTGCCGTGCGTACGAATCGCGGTTGCAATGAATTCGTTCCATTCCGGTTTCCAAGAATATTCTCCTGTTTTGCCATACGACGCCGGGCGCACGTTGGCGTAAACGACTCCCTCGTTCAGCGCGTCGTCGACCGCCGCGCCGTTGTCAGCGTCGCCCGCAGACTCGGTGGTACACGCCACCAGCGCCGCGGCCGAAAGTACGAGCGTCAGAGCTTTGCGAATCATGGTCGACACCTCCTGTTTCCCATGTCGCATGTTTCGTGCCGCTTCGATTCGGCACGCAACGAGGGCAAAATGAGGCTCTCGCGTCGAAGGGGAGGGGTCCCATCTCCCCAGACATGTGGGAACAAAGGCCCACCCGCGCGACCCGCGCGACGCTACGTTTTTTCCCAGCGCGCGGCGGGCGGCACGGCTGGGCCGACTTCCGCGCGCGTCTGAGCCATGACAAGCCGCCACTTGAGGACGCGTCCTCAGACAGGGGAGACTAATTTCCGAGGGTCGTAAAGGCCAGATTCATCGCGAGCGATACGATCGTTGTGTTGTACACGAAGGAGAGAAGCGCGTGGCCGAGCGCCGTTCGCCGAATTCGCGAACACGATACCGCGACGTCGGACACCTGAAAGCACATGCCGATAGTAAACGAAAAATACGCAAAATCGATATCGGCTGGCTTTCGCTGTCCGGGAAAGCCAAGGCCATCGCCGTCGCCGCGCAGGTAGTAAAGCCGGGCGTAGCGGAAAGAATACAACGTATGCGTGACGAACCAGGAGAGCACAACGGCTACAAGAGCAAGTCCCGCCCAAACGTTTCCGATGGTGCCTGGCCAAACGCGTACGTGGCGAAAAACGACAATCGCCGCAAAGAGGCTGAAGAGACTTGCGGCGATGCTGGCGGCCCAGACGCTGCGTCTACCAGGATCGTCGTCTCCGGCTCGTAGTCGAGTTTCTGCTGCGTTTGAGCTCAAGAGAATTTTCCACGCGAGAATGAGAAAGGCCGACGCACCGGTGTCCCATCCGAGCAGCGCTCGAACGCTCCACGAAATCGAAGAAGGCGCGAGCCACGTTGCCGCGACGCCCACCGCCAAAGCGACGATCGAACGCCCTACGGTTCTCGAAGGGTGCCACGGTGGTGCGCGTCGACTAGCCTTCTTCAGCATCACGCCAGGCTACTCGAAACCGAAGCGCGGTTTCTCAAGGCTCGCAGGCGGTCGCGCAGGTCTTAGGCTCCCCGCCAATCGCGGTTGGTCGCGTTACGCGCGAAGCACCAAAAGCGCACGGCGCGGCCTCTCGGCTTTCGTCGCGAGCTCACCTTCGCACGCGGGCGAGCCACGCTCGAGATCGCGGCAAACCTGAGGGCGCCGCTCATACACCGAGCACGCGAAGGTACCTTCGGTGGGATCGATCGACAGCGCGGCGCAACGATGCAGCGGCGGGCCACCCGAGCCGACGCGTTCAAGGCGCATGAACGTCGTATTGCCTATCCACGTCACAACGGCCTCCGCCTCGTCACCGAGTCGGGCGTAGTCGTCGCCAGTGACACGCGCGTGACGCGGCGACTCGGAAAAGCAGCACGCGGAGCACCGCATGCAGTCGAGAGGCGCGCTCGCATGTGGGGCCTTGTCCATCGTCTCCTGAGGATGTCCCACGTCTTCGAGGTGTCTTGCAAGTCGCTTTCCCAGACGTGCTCTCGCGTCGGCACTTACGCCTCCGCGTGATCGTGTAACGTGGGGCGGACATGGTGCTCAAATCCATCATCCGCACGCTCACGAGTCGAACGCTTGCATGGTCGGCCCTCTTCGTTGTGCTCTTCACGACATGCCGTCCGAAGGCCCAGCCCGCGGGAGACCCGCTTGCGGTGCCAGGAGCTTCAGGATCGGGAACGTCGGCCAGCGCAGTCGGCCTTCTGGCAAATTCCATAGCGCCGCCGGTACAGCCGCCGTCGCCGGGCGCCCGCATCGAGGACGAGCGGAATACAATCTCTGTCTTTCGCAACGCGTCGCGTTCCACGGTCTTCGTGACGCAAACGCGTATTGTCGAAGACTACTATGCGGGTACTCTTCAAGAGGTGCCTGCGGGGTCGGGCTCAGGGTTTGTGTGGGACGACAAGGGCACGATTGTCACCAACTTTCACGTCGTCGACGGCGCGCGCTCACTCACGGTCACCTTCGACGACCAACAAACGTTCGAGGCCAAGATTATCGGCCTCGAACCTCGAAAAGACATCGCGGTTCTCCGCATCGAGGCGCCCGCCGCGCTGCTCGTGCCGATTCATGTCGCGAAAGGCGGGCAGCTCGAGGTGGGTCAAAAAACAATCGCGATTGGCAATCCGTTTGGGCTCGATCACACGCTGACGACAGGCGTGATTAGCGCGATAGGCCGTCAGGTTCAGGGAGCCGGCGGCGTCACGATTCGCGATATGATTCAGACCGACGCGGCCATCAATCCAGGTAATTCTGGGGGCCCGCTGCTCGATTCGTCCGGACAGCTCATCGGAATGAACACGATGATCTACAGCAAAAGCGGCACGTCTGCGGGAATTGGCTTCGCGGTCCCCGTAAGTACGATAAGCCGCATTGTCCCGCAAATCGTGAAGAGTGGGCGCGCGGAGCAAGTCGGCGTTGGCATTGGCGTTGACCCACTACAAAAGCTTGAACGTCGGCTTGGCCTCGAGGGAGTGATCGTGCTGCACGTTCCCGAAGGCAGCGCTGCGGCCGCGACGGGGCTGCGAGGCCTGACGCGAACGCGGCGAGGGCTTGCCCTTGGCGACGTGATCATCGGCATCGACAGCGTGAAGGTCGCCCACTTCGACGACCTCTACACGGCGCTGGACGCTCATAAAGCGGAGGACAGCGTGAAGCTCACGGTCCTGCGCGGCCAGGCCACGGCAGCGGTGACCATCAAGCTCGCCGTTCTCACGACGCCCGGCCTCATCTAACAGGCGTCGCTACAGGTCGAGCTCTCGTGGCAAGATCGGATCGCACGGTACGTCCTCGCCGAGTGCCTCCATGGCGGCGAGGAAAAGATGAGGAAATCCGAGAGGAACCGTCAAACACCCTCGGACGATACGCTTCCCTAGAATGGGAGAGGTCTTTGCCATTGTAAAGATCTCGCGCCAAACGTCTGGCTCTCCTCTGTCCAAGAGCTGCGCGAGCATGTAGTCGCTCCCGAGGTCGAAGGCACTTCGGTTCCCACGCTCAATGACCGCGCTTTGGGGTCATCCGGGCGCGCGCGGCGAGGAGCGTGTTCTCGAGAAGGCACGCGATGGTCATTGGCCCGACGCCGCCGGGGACAGGCGTGATGGCGCTTGCGCGCTCTTTCGCTTCCTCGAAAGCGACATCGCCGACGAGCTTCGTTTTCAGCGTATCGCCCGGGATAGCGCCGGGCATGTCGATGCGGTTCATTCCGACGTCGATGACCACGGCGCCGGGCTTGATCCAGTCACCTCGAACGAGTTCGGCCTTACCCACGGCGACGACGAGCACGTCGGCCTCGCGGCACACCGAGGCGAGGTCGGTCGTCCGAGAGTGCGCCATGGTGACCGTCGCATTCGCCGCGAGAAGCAGCTGCGCCATCGGCTTACCCACGATGTTCGACCGGCCGACCACGACGGCGCGTGCCCCGTCCAACGAGCCGCCGGCAAGCGCGATGAGTTTCATACTTCCGCGCGGCGTGCACGGCACGAGCGAGGGACGACCTGAGGCCAAAAGTCCCGCGTTAACAGGGTGAAAACCGTCGACGTCCTTCGCGGGGTCAATCGCATCGAGCACTCTCTGCTCTCTGATTTGCTTAGGCAACGGCAACTGCACCAAGATTCCGTCGACGGCGGGATCGGCATTCAGGCGGCCGAGGAGCGCTAGCAGCTCGGTCTCCGTGGTGTCGTCGGCGAGCACGTGGAGCTTGCCGCGGATGCCGACCTCCTTCGCAGCTTTCTCTTTGTTGCGCGTATAAATCTGGCTCGCGGGATTTTCGCCCACAAGCACCACCTCGAGCCCCGGCGGGCGTCCGTGCTCTTTGACGAACACATCGACTCCGGTTCGCACCTCGGCACGCACGGATTCTGCCAGCTTCTTCCCGTCGAGGATGGTCGCGCTCATGGGCTTCTTTATAGCGCGAGTCGCGCGAGACGATCGCGCTTCAAGCCGTGCGCTAGTCCAGTTTGAAGACCCGCGCGAGAATGCGGTCGAGATGGTCAAGATCTTCGTACGGAATGACAAGCTCCCCCTTGTTTCCCTGATCACGGACGACGACTTTGGTCGAGGCTGCCTTGGTCAGCCGATTCTCTAAATCGCGGATCGACGTGGACTTTCCGTCGCGACCAGGGATGGCCTTGCCTCCCTTCCCGGTAGTGGCCTTTGCTCTTGCGCCGCGCACCAGCGCTTCCGTCGCGCGAACGCTGAGCCTCCCGCGCACGCACTTTTCCGCGAGTTCCTCTATCTTCGTCTCCTCAGCTGCGCCGAGAAGGGCGCGCGCGTGGCCTTCCGAAAGCTCGCCGGAGACGACGCGTCCGCGCACGGACGCCGGGAGTTTGAGGAGGCGAAGCGAGTTCGAGATCGTCGTGCGGTCCTTCCCGAGGCGCTCGGCCAACGACTCCTGCGTATACTGGTGCTCCTTGACGAGGCGGTCGAGAGCTTCGGCCAGCTCGACGGCATTCAGGTCCTCGCGCTGCACGTTTTCGATGAGCGCGAGCTCGAACGCTGTCTTCGGGGAGACGTCTTTGACGACAACGAGGACCTCCCGAAGTCCAGCTTTTTGGCACGCTCGCCACCTTCGCTCGCCCGCAATGATCTCGAGGTTGTCCTGACCGGGAACGCGTCGAACGACGATCGGTTCGAGAAGCCCGTGCTCGCGGATGGACGCGGCGAGCTCGTCAATCTTGTCCTTCGCGAAAAATTGCCGCGGCTGCCCCTTTTGTGGCGAGAGCTTGTCGAGCGGGCAAGAAAACACGCTTTTGTCGCCGTACTGCGAGTGAGCGAAGTCCCGAGCGGCGGGAAGGAGCGCGTCAAGCCCCCGACCGAGGGCGCGCCTCTTCACATTCACATTCGCATTCGCATTCGCATTCGCATTCGGATCGTTGGCTTTCGGATCGTTCGGTGGCGTCGTCACGCGTCGCCTCCGCTCGCTTTTTTGTTCGTGCGGCTTTCAGAGTCCGGCGCGTGCTTCAGAAGCAATTCGCGCGCGAGCGATAAGTACCCCTGCGCACCCTTCGATTGCACGTCGTAGAGAAGCGCGGGTTTGCCGTGGGATGGCGCCTCTGAGAGGCGAACATTGCGGGGTATCACGCTGTCGAACACGAAAAAGTGGCGACGTACCTCCTCGGCGACCTGGTGCGCGAGGTTGTTGCGCGGGTCGAACATCGTCAGCACGACACCCTCGACCTCGAGCGCCTCGTTCATTCCGTTCTTGATGCGGTCGATCGTGGCCATGAGGTGCGTCAGGCCTTCGAGTGCATAGTATTCGCACTGGAGGGGCACGAGCACGGCGTCGGCCGCGGCGAGCGCGTTGACGGTAAGAAGCCCGAGGGACGGCGGGCAGTCGATAAAGACATGGTCGAAGTCGCCGAGCACTGAAGAGAGCGCGTCCTTCAGCTTGAGCGCACGCCTCGGATCATCGACGAGCTCGATTTCAGCCGCGACGAGGTCTTGCGTCGCCGGCGCGACGACCAGGCGAGGCACGTCGGTCGCGACGAAAACTTCACGCATCGTCACTTCGCCGATGAGCACGTCGTAGATCGTTCGCTCGCGGGTGCCCGACCGGATTCCGCATCCTGAACTGGCGTTCCCTTGCGGGTCCATATCGACGAGGAGCGTCCGCTGCTCAGCGGTGGCGACGCTCGCCGCAAGATTTACCGCTGTGGTCGTCTTGCCGACGCCGCCCTTCTGGTTGACTACGCACGTCACGCGCGCACGGTGTGGGACTGGCATCGCAACCGGGTGTGTAGCCCCGATGAACGCGTCGCCGCAACGGTCGTGCGGCTCCCTGGCCCCGCAGAGCCAAAAAGAGTCGCGCTTTTTTGACCTCAAACGCCAGTCGCGTATGGTGTGCCCAGATGTAGGCAAACGTGGTTCCGGCGTGACTCTGCGCGATCCGAACGGAGCGAGTCGTTCGCGGGAACCACGATCGAAACGCGGGAGGAGGAACGATGGTCGAGGAGAGTCAGATGAAGGAAGCGTTGTCCAACGTTCTCGCACAACCGCCGTCGAGCCACGACGCGAGTACCGACCGGATTCTGGCGGCCTCGTTCTTTCGAACGCGTCCTTTTCAGGCGGGCGTTAGCGCCGCCATTGTTTGCCTTGCCGACCACCGCCGAAGCCTGAGCGCTCGGCCATGAGCGGCTCTCTTCTTTCTTGTGACGTAGGTGGAGGATGTGCGCGATGAGTGTTCCAAAGAGCTACCGGACGATGGCGGAGTTCGAGCGAGAGACAATCCGGCCTGACATGAAGTACGGATTTTCCCTCGACGACCTGATGCAGGACACCACGTTTCACGCGTCCGAGTTGCTCTTCGACGACACCGTCGACGAGTACGCCGAGCCCGACGAGGACGACGATTGACCCACATTTAGAGCTGTCCCTTCCCGGGGACCTACCGAGACAGTGTGCTGCGGTACCGCCCGCGAAGGTCGCCTCTCCTTCGCGGGCGTTTTCTTTTTTAGGGGTGAAAGCGATCGCCGAGCCCGCTCGAGGCTTGACCGCTCCTGTGAGGAAAGTAATGTCACACCCCCAAATGCAAGTCAGCGAGAAGCGTGTCTCTCCGGTCGTGATGGAGCTGTCGGTCGAGGTCCCCGCGACCGTCGTAAAGGCCGAGGTCGACAAGGCGTATGTCACCCTCGGGAGGAAGGCTCACATCAAAGGTTTCCGCCCCGGCAAGGCGCCGCGTGACGTCCTTACACGGATGTTTGCGCCTCAAGTTCAAAACGACGTCGCGAACCAAATCGTCAACGACACTCTTCCAAAGATTCTCAGCGAGAAGAACCTCACCCCGGTGAATCAACCGCAGGTCGCGGCGAAGACCATCGATCCGAAGACGCCCTTCTCGTTCACCGTGACGTTCGAGGTACAGCCTGAGATCGAGAGCGTGAACTTCGAGGGGTTCGCGCTTTACCGACCCAAGGTCGACGTCGACGTGAAGCTTGTGGAGGAGCAGCTCGAGGGGCTTCGTCTTAGGCACGCGTCTCTCAAGGCACCCGATCCCGCACGTGCGGCGCAAACCGGCGACGTGTTGTCGATCGACTTCACGCTTTCGGTGGATGGCAAAGAGGTCAAAGACGGTGGCGGCCAGGGAGTCCAAATTGAGCTCGGCTCGGGTCAGGCCCTGCCGGAGATCGACGCCGCGCTCGTGGGAAAGCACCAGGGCGAAAAGGCTTCGGCCGAGCACACCTTTCCTGCCGAGCACCCGCGGGAAGACTTCCGCGGGAAGACGGGGAAGTTCGGCATCACCGTGAGCGATCTCAAGGAGCGGGTTCTCGCCACCATCGACGACGAGTTCGCGAAGGACATTGGTTTGGAGACGCTCGTAGCGCTGCGTGCCGACATCCATACGAAGCTCGAGAAGGCGGCGAAGGACCGCTCGGAGACAAGCCTCGCCGAGCAAATCGTCGAAAAACTGAACAGCGAAAACGTGTGCGACGTGCCGCCGTCCCTCGTGGAGCAGCAGTGTCGCATCATGGAGCAGGAGGTGCTGCAGAGCGCGCGTCGCACCGGCCAGCGCATCACACAGGAGCAGTACAATGCCCTGCACGCCGCGATTCTCGCCGACGCCGAGAAAAAAGTTCGCGCGGGCCTTCTCATGGCGGCCATTGCGCGAAAGAATGCGTTCAAGATTACGGACGAGGACATTGAGAGCGGGTTGGCAGAGCTCGCGGCCGAGACGGGAAAGAACGTCGCGAAGCTGCGGGTCGAGTACCGAGAAAAGTCGAAGCGTGACATTCTCATCGGTATGATCCTTGAAGACAAAATCCTGGATTTCATCGAGACTAAGTCGACGATTACCGACGGCGATCCGCCGAAGGATGCGCCGGACGCCTCAACTGCAACGGACGCTGTCGCCGAGGAAGGAAAAGCCGGGCCCGCAGCCAAGTCGGATTCGGAAACGGAGCGCGGAAAAAGCGCGAAGAGTTTGGACAGCGGCAAAAGCGAGTCGAAGAACGAGAGTGAAGACGCGGCATCGAAAGACTCCGTGAAGGCGATTCCGGCTCCGGCGCCCAGCAAACCGAAAGCGAAAAAGGCAGGCAAACGATGATGAAGCGACCCGAGACTCGCGCGCAGGCGATGGCCGTGCTGGAGAGCGCGAACGCCTCCGGATTCTTAGCGAATGCGTCGGGAGTCCTCATTCCGAACGTGGTCGAAACCACGCACCGCGGCGAGCGCGGCTGGAGCATCTTCGACCGACTTCTGAAAGACCGCATCGTGTTTCTCTACGACGAGATTCACGACATGCTGGCCAATGTGATCATTGCTCAGTTCCTCTTTCTCGAGAGCGAGGACCCGGATAAGGAGATCATGGTTTACATCAACAGCCCCGGCGGCGTGGTGACCAGCGGTCTCGCCATTCACGACACGATGCAGTACGTGCGATGTGACGTCTCGACGACGTGCCTCGGCATGGCGGCTTCGATGGCCGCAGTGCTTCTGGCCGCGGGAACGAAAGGTCGCCGGAATGCACTACCGAACGCGCGCGTCATGATCCACCAGCCGATGGGCGGCGCGCGGGGCCAGGCGTCAGATATCGAGATTCAAGCTCGCGAAATTCGTCATCTCAAGGACGTTCTAACGGATATTCTGACCCACGCGACGGGCAAAGCGAAGGAGCAGGTCCACAAGGACATTGATCGCGACTTCTACCTAAGCGCGGCGTCTGCGAAAGAGTACGGACTCATCGATAACGTTATGCTTCCCCCGAAGAAGCGCGGTGACGGCACGAAAGACAAACGCGGGGAGTAGTCGCGGTTTGCGAGAGCCGCACGCGCGTGCGGCCTCGAAAACGGGGCAGGGAACTCGAGTCCCGAAAGCCCAAAGCCAGAAGCCCGAAGAAAAGAGGAAGCCGTGGAGCGCCGTCGCGACGATCACAATAGTGGAAACTTGAGCTGCTCCTTTTGCGGGAAATCGCAGAAGGAGGTGAAGAAGCTCATCGCGGGCCCCACGGTCTACATTTGCGATGAGTGCATCGGGCTCTGCAATGACATCATTGCTGAGGAGGTCGAGAAAGACGAGCCCTACGCCGGCTCGGCGCCGATCCCAAAGCCTTCCGAGATCAAGTTGATCCTCGACGACTACGTGATCGGTCAGGATCGCGCGAAGAAGGTTCTCGCGGTCGCGGTTCACAATCACTATAAGCGCATCGACTCGCGTATGAGCTCGGACGACGTAGAGCTCGCGAAGTCTAACATCTTGCTTCTTGGTCCCACGGGGTCGGGCAAGACCCTGTTGGCTCAAACGCTCGCGAAAATCCTTCACGTCCCGTTCGCGATTGCCGACGCAACCACCCTTACCGAAGCTGGCTACGTCGGTGAGGACGTCGAAAATATCATTGTGCAGCTTCTGCAGAACGCTGACCACGACGTGGAGCGGGCGCAGCGCGGCATCGTGTACATCGACGAAATCGACAAAATTAGCCGCAAAAGCGACAACCCGAGCATCACGCGAGACGTCTCCGGCGAAGGCGTGCAGCAAGCGCTTCTCAAGATCATTGAGGGCACCATTGCGAACGTTCCGCCGAAGGGCGGGCGCAAGCACCCTCAGCAAGACTTTTTGCAGGTCGACACGCAGAACATTCTCTTTATTTGCGGCGGAGCGTTCGTCGGACTCGACCAAATCGTTCAGCGGCGGATTGGGAAGCAGACGCTCGGCTTCGGCGCTGAAATCAAGTCGAAGAAGGACTACAAGCTCGGCGAACTGTTGCAGCAAGTGCAGCCCGAAGACCTTCTGCGCTTCGGGCTTATCCCGGAGTTCATCGGTCGATTGCCTGTCATCGCTACCCTCCACGAGCTCAATGAGGAAGCGCTTATTGATATCCTCACGAAGCCTAAGAACGCGCTCGTCAAGCAGTTCCAAAAGCTCTTCGATATGGATGGCGTGAAGCTCAAATTTACGAAAACGGCGCTCTCCGCGGTTGCGAAAGAGGCGCTGATTCGTAACGCCGGAGCGCGCGGTTTGCGGGCCATCCTTGAGCACGCGATGCTTGACATCATGTACGACGTGCCTTCGCGAGCGGGCATCAAAGAGGTTGTCATTAGCGAGGAAGTCATCACGAAGGGTGACGCGCCGCTCATCGTCTACGCGAAAGAGGCCGAGCTCGCTTAGGTTAGGCCCAGAGCCGGCCTCCGCGAGATGAGGCCGGTTTCGTTCTTCGCGCGCTCGCTTCATGACGAAACACGGTCGCGTTGAACGCTGTCTCATGGTGCTTCGCCGACCTCCGCGAGATTCATCCGACTTCGGTCGGATGCGTATTCCGGTCGCATGCCTTCCATCGCTGCTAGCCTGCCAGAGCTGAGCCACGATGAGCTGCCGCTTTCTAACTATTGACGACGTTGCGCTCGTAGGCGACCTGGATCTCGCGGCTACGCTTGCCACGATTCCCGCCGACTTTACGACGAAGGGCATGTTTTTCACGCGCTACGTGGCTGCTCTCGGGGCTGAGTGGGAGGCGCTTCTGCCCTCGCTTATCGAACCGGCCAAACACGGCCAGTACTATGCGTTCGAGAGCTATCCTCTTCGCGACTACGTGCGCGTGTTCGATCGCGTGGCGCGCGCGCGCTTCCCGGGTTCTCCGCGTGAAGCCTTCCGCTTGCTTGCGCGCGGAGAAGTCGAGGTATTCGCGGAGTCGACACTTGGCAAGGTCACTTTTTCCTTGCTGCGCGACCCGGGTGGCGCACTTCTGCGCTTTCCCGACATCTTCAAAGTCGTCGCCCGCGCCTCGGATTGCCGCGCCGTGCGCTTAGGGGAGCGCCGCGTCGCGGTCACGTACCCGCGCTATCACGGGTCGATCGAAGTTGGGCTCGGTCTCGTCGAGGGGCTCGTCCAGACGTTCGACGAGCATCCTCGCGTCGAGGTCACGGTCGCTCACGACCGTCGCGTGGTCTACGACGTCGCCTGGTAGCGCCGTCGTCACGAGGGCGACATCGCGTGGCCTCGGAGGTCGCTAGGTCGGTCCAAACAAATCACCTCGGACGAGGTTGGTAGCCGGGCGCTTTTCGGGGTAAAAGTCTGCTCAATGTTCTTCAAGAGCGACGACGGTAAGCCGGGACCCAAGAAGCTTCGCGTCCCACTCCTTCCGCTTCGGGACATCATTGTGTTCCCTCACATGGTGAGTCAGCTCTTTGTGGGCCGCGAACGCTCGATCAACGCGCTCGATGCGGCGATGGCCGGCGATAAAGAGATATTCCTCGCCGCTCAAAAGAACGCGAAGACCAACGAGCCGACGCCGGAAGATATTTTTCAGGTGGGCACGCTCGGGACGATCATGCAGCTCCTTCGCTTGCCTGATGGAACCGTGAAAGTGTTGGTCGAGGGAAAGCGTCGCGCGAAGATCAAGAAGTTCCCCGAAACGGAGGAGTACTTTCTCGTCGAGGTAGAGGAGGTGGTCGAGCCGGTGGCGAAGGGCGTCGAGGTCGAGGCCCTGATGCGCAGCGTGCACGCCGCTTTCGAGATGTACGTGAAGTTGAACAAGAAAGTTCAGCCCGAAGTCTTGATGAGTGCGCAAGCGATCGATGACGCCGCCCGCCTCGCCGACACGATCGTTGCCAATCTCCCCACCATCAAACTCAGTGATCGCCAGGCGCTCCTGGAGATGGAGGAGCCCGTCAAGCGGCTCGAAAAGCTTCACGAATTGATGCAGGCCGAAATCGAGATTCTCCAGGTGGAGAAGAAGATTCGGTCGCGCGTCAAGAAGCAGATGGAGAAGACTCAGAAGGAATATTATCTGAATGAGCAGATGCAGGCGATCCAGAAAGAGCTGGGTGGCGGCGATCGGGACGAGTTCAAAAACGAGATTCAAGAAGTCGAAGACCAACTCAAGACGAAGCGGATGAGCGCCGAGGCCACGGCGAAGGTCAAAAAAGAGCTCAAGAAGCTCAAGATGATGCATCCGACGAGCGCGGAAGCGACGGTCGTGCGGAACTACATCGACTGGATTCTCGGGTTGCCTTGGTACGAGAAATCCGAGGAGAACTACGATCTCACGAAGGCTGAAGAAATCCTCGAAGAAGACCATTACGGGTTGAAGAAAATTAAAGAGCGTATTCTTGAGTATCTTGCCGTTCAGGCGCTCACGAAGAAGCTAAAGGGCCCTGTTCTTTGCTTCGTGGGCCCTCCCGGCGTCGGCAAGACCAGTCTCGCGAAAAGCATCGCTCGCGCGACCGGGCGCAAGTTTCAACGGCTCTCGCTCGGTGGGGTGCGTGACGAGGCCGAGATTCGTGGTCATCGGCGGACGTACATCGGGGCGCTCCCCGGGAAACTTATCCAGTCGTTGAAGAAGGTGGGGACCAATAACCCCGTCTTTTTGCTCGATGAAATCGACAAGATGTCGACCGACTTTCGTGGCGACCCCGCGGCGGCACTTCTTGAGGTTCTCGATCCTGAGCAGAATCACGCGTTCAACGACCACTATCTCGATCTTGACTACGACTTGTCGGACGTCATGTTCATCACGACGGCAAACACGCTAAGTAGCATTCCGGTTCCACTTCAGGACCGGATGGAGATTATCCAGCTCAGTGGTTATACCGAATACGAGAAGATGAATATCGCGGTGAAGTACCTGGTGCCGCGCCAGAAAGTCGACAACGGCCTCTTTGATGTGCCTGTCACGCTCACTGAAAACGCTATCCGAACGATCATTCATCACTACACACGAGAGGCAGGCGTCAGGTCGCTCGAGCGCGAACTCGCCAGCATCTGCCGCAAGGTGGCGCGCCACGTCGTTTCGGGCGGGGCAGAAGCGAAAACGACACCCCTCGAGGTTATCGCGAAGAACGTCCCCGTGTACTTAGGGGTGCCAAAGTTCCGCCTCAACAAGATGGAGGAGCGCGACGAGGTCGGCTTGACGAACGGTCTGTCTGTCACGAACAGCGGCGGCGGCGAGTTGCTCGCGTGCGAAGTCGCGGTCGTGCCCGGCAAGGGAAAGCTTGTCATTACGGGGTTGCTCGAGAAAGGAATGGAGGAGAGCGCGCAGGCGGCGATGAGCTACGTGCGCTCGCGTGCGCAGATTCTCGGCCTCGAACCCGAATTCTACCAGAAGGTCGATGTGCACGTTCACTTCCCAGAGTTCGTACGAAAAGACGGCCCCTCGGCGGGCGTGACGATGGCGACCTCTCTCGCGAGCGCGCTTATCAAAGTCCCCGTAAAGCGTGATCTCGCGATGACTGGCGAACTCACGCTGAGAGGCCGCGTGATGCCCATCGGCGGTCTGAAGGACAAGATGCTGGCGGCGCACCGAGCGGGGATAACCACGGTTGTTGTTCCGCGCGAAAACCGGAAAGACCTTCGGGAGGTGCCGCGCCGCGTGCTGAAGGCCACGCGCGTCGTTCTTGTCGAGCACATGGACGAAGTCCTGCGAGAAGCGCTCGCCTTGCCCGATCCTGACGCCGTGTTTGGTCCGCCCCGCGAAAGCTGGGAATACATCGACGGTGAGCTCGTCGTGCGAGGTCAGGGCGTTCCGACGCCATCCCTCCGGTCGCCTTCAGCCCCTGGCCTGCCTAGCGCGTCAAGCATCCCGATCACCGCGTTGACCGACGCGGTTGGATCGGGGCTCAACGTGCCTGCGACGACAGGCAACGCATAAAATTACGATTCCACGGGGAATTCTCGAGGGCAGCGAAAATAGTGTGGACGAGCCGAGTCATGTTGGGTTACTCCCTCGTTATCAAACCAATGGGTTTGGGGCGGGTAGCTCAGCGGTAGAGCGCTGGCTTTACAAGCCGGACGTCGCAGGTTCAAGCCCTGTCCCGCCTACTGGCTACGACGTTTACTTGTATCTGTGATAGCGACTATTTTCTGTTTTGGTTAGAGTGTCTAGTTTCGGTACGTAAGTTATTTGGGGTGGTAGTTAAGTTGGTTATAACGCCGGCCTGTCACGCCGGAGGCCGCGGGTTCGAGTCCCGTCCGCCCCGCCAGCTTCGTAGACGTTTGCAGTGTAGAGCAGGCGATGTACGGTACGAGATAGAGTGAGGAAGCCGATGTCGCCGAGTTCGTTCGGTTACCGCGGCTTTTCTCGTTTCTGCCCATCGGATTGCTGCGAGCAACCAGGCTGCTGAATCGCCTACAAGGGTGCCGCGTAACCCGGTCGAGGACTGCTTGAAGGCCTCTGCCCGAGGGTTAGGCCTTAACGTTTCACTTCAGCGCAGACGCTGTCTGCCAACGTGCGGTTGAAGGCCGCGCAGCGTAGCTACCGTGACGGTGAGGCCTTGGCTAGCACTACTCCATCACTTTTATACGGGGATCATTGGGCGCACGAGCGCACGAGCTCGCGGCATCGCGGACACGGACTCGGAGCGATAAAGCGAATCGCGATGAGCCGTCGTAGCGATGGCAGCGTCGGCTGCGACGAAGACGTCGCACGCCCTAGCTTTTTTCTGCTGCCACGCGTTGGTGCTGCACGAAGGCAAAA
>JANXOF010000010.1 GCA_025353725.1 Polyangiaceae bacterium
GACAGGCTTATCCTCAACCTCGATGCCGTCGAGTAACGCCTCAAGCATCGCGTCGTCGATCTCAAGGTGTCGCGATGCGGAACTTTCGGCTAACGGAATTCGAAACGTGCCTCGGTCCAGTCTTTTATAGAAAATGCACATACCGGTACAGTCAAAGAAAAGGACTTTGATGGCGTCTTTTCGACGGCCGAAAAAGACGAAGAGCGCGCGGCTTCGGGATTCGTATCCCACGCGCTCCTTTACAAGTCCAGACAGCTTATCGAACGAAGAGCGCATATCCACCGGCTCGAGCGCGAGATAGATGTCGACGCCAGACGGAATCACGGGCGCCCCGCCTCGAGCGCCGACAAGACCTCGCGGAGCAAAATCGGGTCAAATCCTCGACGTAGAGCGATAACGGCCTTCCCGACGCGAACTTCACATACTTCTCGAGTTGGATCTTCGCAACGAAGCACGCGGGCGAGAGTGACCTTCGGCAGCTCTGCGCGAGGCGCGGTAACGCTCTTCGCAGACCGACGCGCGAGCTCACTCTTCCACGAATAGAGTCCACTTACGCGACATCCGATGGACTTCGCGAACTCCTCTCCTGTCACGCCGCTCTCGCGCCAAGCGCGTACACGTTCCGTCCACTCCTCTGCACTCGTCCTCATTCACGCGAGTATGCCGTCAAGCCATTATCGATGAAAGAACGTGCCTCCGTGCAGGGGATACAAGTCGTCGACTGGACGCGGCGCTGAGACTGAATGCCAGCGAAAGTCGATTCTTAATTTGTTGCAGCCGCGGTTTCCGTCACGAATCCGCCAGCGCGATGCTTGTTCACCGACGGCGCTGTGCGAGCAAAGCCTCGACGTCGACAAGGTCCTTCGGACGGCCCGCCGCACGCTTGTTGGCGATCAGCGCACTTCGTCCCAAGAACGGGAGAACCATGCCACCGACCGGAGCCTCGAGGCGGGAGGCGAACGCATCCTCGAACGTCACTCCGTCGATGGCAGTCAACAGGTCGATGCGACGCGGTGGGACGCCGAGCTGATAAACCTGACCAGGAATCTCGAAGTCCGCGGCGCGGATCCCGTGAGCCTCCGTCGGTGCCCCAAACGCTGCGAGCGACTCCATCACCCGCGCGGCGTTCTCCGCGTTTGGACGAATGAACACGTCGATGTCGCCGGTCGCGCGAGGGAGCCCATGCGCCGCAAGCGCATGAGCGCCGACGATCACGAACTCGACGCGCGCTGCGGCGAGACACGCGAGCATGTCGCGAAAGTCATCGTTGAGGTCGGCGGGGTCACCCATACCGTCGGATCACTCGCCCGGGCATGTCGGCGCGCTCATAAGATGGCAGTGGCTTTCCGGCCGATGCCCACGCATCGCACGTGATGGCCCAGACCGAGGCAACGAGTTCACTAGGAGAGCGCTCGTCCGTGGGCTCGGTGCCCTCGTCAGCAAGGTCTAGCCGCCGAATCGACCAGCCGGCCCGAGCCAGCGCACGCGCGCGCTTCGCATCATCCTGAACCATGGGAGCAGTCTAGCGCGATGAAGGTTTGCCCACCACGCAGTGCGCTATCGCCAAGCCAAGCCGGTTCGCGAGGAGCTCGGGGGGAGACCGCCGTTTTCCGGTGGTCATGGCGGGCCCTATGCCCTGGACTCGCGTATTTCAGGCGCCTGGAAGGAAGTCGACACATGCGTGTCGCCTACTCGACCGCGGCTACCCCTGGCCGCGTCACTTTTCACGATGGCCCGGGCTAGCCTGGACCTGGAAAAGAGCTCGCGGCCTGCGCCTCGGCACGGGCGTGCGCGAGCTGCTTTCTGCGCTCGGGGAGCATCAGGACGGCGTAGAGCACGCCTGCGCCTCCCGCGCCGACGAACCACGCGTAGTCGTAGAGAACTTTGAGCGGCGGGGCGATGAGGCCCACCCAGGCGAGCGCACAGCCGAAGAGCGTCGCGCCAATCGCGGCGCCGTTGAAGCCGGACGCGCCATACGTGTAGGCACCATGGCGCCGGTAGAGATCGGCGACGCGGAGCCTCGTCTGCCGCACGAACCAGTAGTCGGCGACGAGCACGCCGGCGATCGACCCAAGCCCGCCGGAGTAACCGAGCAACCACTTGAAGATGTAGCCGCTCGGGTCCGCGATGAGCTTCCACGGAAGCATCGTCGCGCCGACGATGCCGGTGATGAGGCCGCCGGTCTTGAAGCTAATCTTGCCCGGTCTGAGGTTGGCAAAGTCGTTGGCCGGCGACACGACGTTCGCCGCGATGTTCACGCCGAGGGTCGCTATGACGACGGTGAACATCGAGACGGCGACGAGAAGCCGCGACGGGAACCTTCCGACCAGCTCGACGGGGTCCCAGATCGGCTTGCCGTAGATCTCGGCGGACGCGCTCGTGATCACGATACCCATCAGAGCGAACACCGTCATCGTCGTGGGGAGCGCAACGATCTGACCCACCGCCTGCTCCTTCTGTGACCGGCCGAAGCGAGTGAAGTCGGGCATGTTCAGCGAGAGCGTGGACCAGAACCCGATCATCGCGGTGACGCTCGGGACGAAGACAGGCCAAAGCTGCTCGAACGTGTGGAACCTGCCCTCGTCGCGCATGACCGCGCCGAGCCCATGCGCGCGCCAGATCGCCCACCCGACGAGCGCGGCCGTCATGACGAGCACGTACGGCGCTGCGATGTTCTCGAAGCGTCGGACGATGTCCATGCCCCGGTACACGATGAGGATGTTGAGACCCCAGAACAGCGCAAAGGTTACCCACTCGGTGGGGTAGTGTCCGCCGAACGCCCAGCTCGAGGCGGGATTGCTCATCGGGCCGAGCAGCGTGGGCCATCCGCGCCACAGGGACTTCAAGAGCGTCTGTAGTGCCTGCCCGCCGATCCAGCAGTTGATCCCGAACCAGCCACACGCGACGAGCGCGCGCATCACCGCCGGGATGTTCGCGCCGAACACGCCGTAGCTCGCCCGCGCGAACACCGGGAAGGGGATGCCGTACTTCGTTCCGGGGTGCGAGTTCGCGAGGATCGGGATGAGGACGATCGTGTTGCCGACCAGAATCGTGAGTAGCGCTTGCCACCAGTTCATCCCTGCGCTGATGAGGCCCGAAGCAAGCATGTACGTCGGGATGCAGTGGGCCATCGAGATCCACAGCGCCGCGAACGTGTAGGTGTTCCACGTGCGCTTTGCGATCAGAGTCGGCGCCAGGTCGTCGTTGTAGAGCGCAGGGTCGTCGAGCACGACCCCCTCATGGAGCTCCACGCGCCCGTCGACCCGCTCGATTTGCTCGTCGGCCATGACGGTCGGCAAGTACACGGTACGCAGGACGGCGCAAAGGCCTCTCCTCGGCGATCGGCTGAGCGCCTCTTCGTCCTGAAGAACGACGGGAGCTAGTGCGCGAAACGCACCGTGTGCCAACCGGTCACAAGTCGACGGGGACCAAGCCATAGCGGTCGATGAGGAGTCGGGCGACGCCGTCGACGTGCGCGCGCCCCATGACCAGCACCGCGAAGCGCCGCGTCGGGTGGTCCGCGAGCATTCGCATCGTACCTGCGGCCATCAATTCGTCGCGCAGCGTAAGGATCCCGAGAAACGGATGAACGAGCCAGCTCCAGACGTACCTCCGAACAAAGAAGCCCGGCACGAGCGCCAGCAAGTGCATTTGCATCGCCACCGCGGCGGACAGGACCGCAGCGGCGAGCGACGGCGCAATCGTCACAAAAAGAGGCACGAAAAGCGAGAGCAGGGCGACCGCGAAAAAGATCGTCATGTAGATCGACGCCACGTGGAGTCCGAGCGGCATCCGCTTTGCGCGTTCGAGTTCGACCGTGTCTCCGAACGAGAGCTGCATGGCGTCGACGATCGTGCTGTCTTTGACGGCGCCTAGCGACAGTGCCCGAAGCACGGCCCGAGGCCACTGAATGAACACGCCCAACGTGCGGCCGCAAGTGAGCTGCTTGCGCTGAAACGTCTCGACTCCGCGCAGCTCGAAGGCCGCTACGACGTCGTTGCCGAGGCGCGAGGCCTTCGCGAGCTTGATGTGAGCCTCGCCGAGGACCGCGACGATGCGACCATCGTTCGCAGCAACGAGACGAACCGCATAACTGAGCCTCTGGGCTCGTGCGCGGAGGAGCGCTTGTCGCGCATCGGCGGGCATTTCGAACATCGGGCCGAGTAGCCTAGCGCGTCCTCTGCACGTCCGAGCTTTCTGTGCGGCGGGAGATGCTAACCCTTTCCAAAGCATGGCCCCCGCTGCTCGACTTTTACGACGCACTTCCCTTCCGTGGCCGAGGGGCAACGTATTGTGCTCACGAACGTGCCCTGGTCTACCTACGTCGCCGTGCGCGACTCGGTCGTGGGTAACGGCGTTCGCATAACCTACCTGAAAGGCCGACTCGAAATCATAAGTACTTCACGCGAGCACGAAGTCAGCAAAAAGTGGATCGCACGGCTTCTGGAACGCTTCTGTCTTGAGAGCGACATTCCCCTTTTTGGATACGGCTCGACGACGTTTCGCAAAGAAGACGAGGAGCGCGGGCTCGAGCCCGACGAATGCTACTGCCGCGGCGGCGATCGTGCGATCCCCGACATCACTCTCGATGTTGTTGGTAGGAGCAGGTCACTTTCGATGCGAACGTCGAAGGTATTGCCGGCGATGCCACTCGGCTTCGCAGTGACGATGGCTTTGGAGGCGGGCGCACCGGCTTCCGAAACGGTGAGACTGTCGGTGCTCGTGGCATCGACTTCTGTGCCCGCGCTACAGCCGCCGACGAGCATTGCGAGCGTGAGAAACGGTAGGATAAATTGCATTGTGGCGTACCTTGCTTTCTAGAGAGCCCGCGACGAATCTCGCGCGTCGGCTTGCGTAAGGCTTAGCCCATACGAACCTACATGCAACCTTCGGCGGCGCCCCGCGGATGCGCGTGGACTACGCGAACGACAGCCTCACGGTCTGGCGCGACTCGGCGAAAGGCAACCCGGAGGTCGATGTTGTCTTAACGAAGATACGACCGTGACGGTCGACGGTGCGCGCTTCTCCATCCGGTTCGGCGCGTAACGCCCGCTCTCTACTAGGCTATTTCGACGCCGTTTCTGCCGCGATATTTGGCGGAATACATCGCCTTGTCGGAGCGCGCGATGAGCGGCAATCACTTGCGTTGACCGAAGGCGCAGTGGTGGGACCAGCCCGGCGAGCTGGTGGCCGCGAACGCGAAGCATCCTGAGTGCTTGGCTCTATGATTCAGGGCATGCAAGTGAAGAGCGGCCTCAGTTGTAGTGAGCCTGCCGGCTTGGTTGGTACCGGCGGGCCGCGTCTACCGCCAGAAGTCCAAGGTTATGGGCAGCAACTTCGCCCGGCATTCCGCGACACTGCTGTTATTGTTCAGTGATGGCATCGCTCGCCCGACGGGGGCCGCTGAATCGTAGTCAGGTCGCTGCCGCGATCAAAATAAGCAAGGTGGCTCACCTAGTAGTGCCTTTGGAGCAGGTCATCCTGCCGGCCATCGACGTAAAGCTCGCGAAGGGGAAGAGCGAACGGACTCGACCCGTAGGCAGTTCGCGATTCGGAGGGCTCCCGGACCTTCCCATTGGGTCCAAATGGCCAACCGTGGACGGCATACCCCTGATGTTTGTAGGCCAGTTCAACATGAAGGGCCTTGCCCGGTTAACGGCCGCGAGCGTCTTGCCGAACGACGGACTCCTCTCCTTTTTCTTTGATGCGACCCTGACAGGCTACGAGCGCGGCGAAAAAGTAGACCGCTGCCGCGTCGTCTTCACGGCAACGGCTGCAACGACGTTGATTCGTTTATCTCCTCCGGCAATCGTGCCCGCTCTCTTTGCAATCTACCGTGATGCGGTGCCCGTTTTCGAGAATGCATGGACGCTACCCGAATTTGAGGAAGTCGACGGCGACGAATTTCCAACAATTCCAGCCATAATGCCGATTATTTGCACGACGGCGGAGATGAGCGAATATCAAAAATACGTCAAAAACTCCGAGGCAAGTATATCGGCAGCAAACTGCTCGGGCATGCGGACGCAGTACGAGGCCACTTCAGAAAGTGTAGGACGTCGTTCGCCTCGCCACGAGCGGGTTACACGTACCGAGCCCTCGAGGGTGGAGACGCGGATTAGCATGGTTCGGGCAATTAGCGGTGCGATGGGCATCCTCAACTTCGCGCATAATGCTCACTCACTCGTAGACCACTGCGTCGCGGCGAGCGCGAATCGCACGACACGCGCGGCGTAGCCCCGAAGGCGGCGGCGACGGAAGCGTCCGAAGGCGCGGTGAAGGGGTTCGCCGCGCGCTGCCAGGAGCACCTCGAAACGGCGCCTCGTCTTCGGACCCGCGAGCGTCTGGCCAAGGCGCCGCTTTTCGTTGCCTGGAGGGAGCGAGCGCACGAAGTCGCGACGGACGCGCCACTCGAACAGGCCATCAGGCGGCGGCACAAGGAACCCTACCGGACTCGGTCGATCATCGACGTCGTCGAGCGTTGAATCGACCACAATTCGAAGTGTCGACGGCTCGAGTCGAATCGCGTCCTCCAGGCCGCGGCCTGCGAGCGCATCCGTGAGGGAGGCCACGAAGGCTCGAAGTAATAGGCGACTGAACAAGTCCACCCGCACCCAACCTTCGCCACGGTCCGGGCGCCTTCTTTCTTGACGAAGCGCACACCGGACCCCAACAACACGAATGGTCATGATCAACGTGTCGAGGGGAATGAGCGTCGTCTGGCTGAAGCGCGATCTCCGCCTCGCGGACCATGCTCCCCTCGTCGAGGCGTGTGCGAGAGGAGAAGTGCTCGTCCTCTACGTCGTCGAACCGGAGCTGGTCGCGCAGCCGGAGATGGATCCGTCGCACGTCGCGTTCGTCGCAGCCTCCCTCGCCGAGCTACGGGAGGAGCTTCGCGCGCGCGGAGGCGAGCTCGTCGTGCGCACGGGCGCCCTCCCGGACGTCTTCGAGGACCTGCACCAGCGGCGGCCAATACGTGCACTCTACAGCCACGAGGAGACTGGCAACGGCCTCACGTACGCACGAGACAAGCGCGTCGCGCGATGGGCGAAGGAGCGCGGAGTGCCCTGGGTCGAGCTCCCGCAGACCGGCGTGTTTCGGCGGCTGCGGACGCGTGACGGCTGGGCGGCGCGCTGGGCCGAGCGCATGCACGCGCCCCTCGTGCCTGCCCCGGACCGAGTGCCGTCCGTCCGTGCGGCAGACCTCGGACTCGAGCCCGGACCGATCCCGGACGAGAAGGCGCTGGGGCTACCGGCTTCGACCAAACAAGAAGCGCAGCGCGGCGGAGCGCATGCGGCGCGCGCCACGTTGGACGGATTCTTTGCCGAGCGCGGAGAGGACTACGCGAAGGCCCTTTCAAGCCCGGTCACGGGGTGGAAAGGCTGCAGCCGCCTGAGCGTATACCTGGCCCATGGGAACCTGTCGCTTCGCGAGGTCGTGCACGCTGCGGCCATGAAAAAGCGCTCACTCGAGGGCGATGTGAGCCCACGTGCCAAGCGCTGGCGCACGTCGCTCGCGGCGCTTGAGGCGCGCCTTCGCTGGCACTGCCACTTTATGCAAAAACTCGAGGACGAGCCGCGGCTCGAGCACGAGAACCTCGCACGTTCGGCGGACGGCCTTCGCGAGCCGGACTTCCGCGAAGACCGCTTCAGCGCTTGGGCGCGAGGCGAAACCGGGTACCCCATGATCGATGCGTGTATGCGCGCTCTGCTCGCGACCGGATGGATTAACTTCCGCATGCGCGCCATGCTCGTGTCCTTCGCCTCGTATGACCTGTGGCTCCACTGGCGGCGGACGGGGCTGCACCTTGCCCGCCACTTCCTCGACTTCGAGCCGGGCATTCACTGGAGCCAGATGCAGATGCAGTCGGGCACGACAGGGATCAACACGCTTCGCATGTACTCGCCGACCAAGCAGTTACTCGACCACGATCCCGAGGGGGTGTTCGTGCGCCGATGGGTTCCGGAACTCGCGCGCTTGCCCCGCGAGAACCTCGCCGAGCCCTGGACTACGCCGCCGCTTCTCCAGCGCGCAGCCTCGTGCGTCATCGGCAAAGACTATCCGGCCCCCATCGTCGACCACGTGCCCGCAGTCGCCGAAGCGCGCCGGCGTTTCTCGCACGCGCGGTCCACGACTGACGCTCGCGCCGAGGCGGCCGCCATTGTTCACAAGCACGGGAGTCGCAAGAAGCCGTCGCGCCGCGCGCCGCGGCGAGCGTCCACGAAGTAACGAAACGGAAGCTCGAGGATTGACGCGGTGCCCGGCGACTCAACCGGACGACGCGAAGACTCACGCACGAAGGCGGGCGAGGTGTGAACGTCTTGGCCGCGACCTCGCTGGCCGACGCCCCTCGTTCGTGTCGGCAATCCACGGTGCGACGCTAATTCCGTTCTCGGTCGCCGGCGGGTGCAATTGCGTGAAAACGTCGCGCGTGCCCGTTCGCTTGCTCGGCTTCCGGGTCCGAAGCGGAAACCTATGGATCCGGAGGGTCAGGCTTCCGTGCGCAACGCGAAGGCTTACGACTGAAGGGTGAAGCTTACGAATCAGGTCTCGGGCTTTCGGATCGGATCGCGCTCGCACGCAGAATGGTCGCGAAGCGTCCGCAGGCGAAACGATCCCACGTACGCGCGCTCGAAGAACACCCACGAGCGAATTCGCGAGCTCCACGGCTCGGCGAGAAGGCTGAGCGGGGCGTCCGGGCGCGTTGGCGACCCGTCATCGAAGACTCAGGTGAAAGGCACAAGCCAACGTCGGCAGCACCCGTGCCAAAGAGCCACGACTCGAAGGACCGCACTCCGCCTCCTCTCCTCTGAGACGCGATTCGGAAGCCGCAGCGCGGTTCCGTAAGGTTCTGCCTCGCACGAGCGCGCGCTGCGGGACGAGCCCGACCCCTTGTCGAACGTTTCGAACTCTAACGGCGAGAGGGTAGAACGTTCCCTACACCACTGCGCTACCCGGGACCGAACCCGCGTCAGCGTCGAAGCGGTCCGAGTCCTCGCGGGGCACGCGGCACCGGCGAAGAATCCATCGATGGCGGTCGATAGCCCAGCTCTGCGACTTCGAGGCGCGCGGCGCGGTACTCAAGGACAAGCTCGAGTACATGTCGCCGGAGCAGCCTGCGTCGATGGCGTCTATATCGAGGTAGAACCCAAGGACGGCACGCGGAGCTTCGAGGCGGCGCCCGCGCCCTGTATCCCCTGCACAGAGACACGTTCTCGACGTGGGGCCCGTGATGGCCGAGACTCGCCAGCGTGGAAAACGGCTCCGAAATCGGAAGGCGCTTCCCCGCATAAAGGCGAACTCGGTCGACCAGATTTGAACACTTCGCCGAGTGGGCGCGTAAAGGGCGATACTTTTCCCTCCGCGAGGAGCTTCAGGCGCTCCCGCTTTCCGTCGGTGCTGCAGCGGAAACCGAGATCGCCAACCTCAAGCGAGCGCGCATGCTTGTTCCGAAGCTACATATCGAAATAAATTGGAACACGTTGTTCTGATTATTGACTTCGACGGAACTCGAGTCCGTGCGCATAGAAGTGGTCATTCGTGAAAGTGCACGTGCTCAACATTCCGCACATCGAGGACCATCGCCATGTTTATCCAGATTGCTCGTCTCGTTTCGCTCTCTGCTTTCGGAGTCTCCTTTGCCGCGGGTTGCGCCGCATCACCCGACGAAGTAGCCACGGGTTCATCCGAGAGCTCGATTTCTGCCAACGGCGTCGGCGCCGGGTGCGAGTTCCCTCGCGATTGCGCCGCTGGGCTCGTGTGTACCTATGACGGACTCTACCAGAGCACCTGCAAAGTGCCGGCGCCGCCACCCGTTCCCGGCGTCGGCGCGGTGTGCGAGTTCCCTCGTGATTGCGCCGCCGGGCTCGTGTGTACCTATGACGGACTTTACCAGAGCACGTGCAAGCAGCGACATAGGTAGCCCAGGCTACTTTCGTGAGAGAGCGCTCGTGCGAGACTCACGGTGTGCAAGCCAACCCTCTTGACCGGGTCGGCGAGCGCCTGGACAGAGGCGGTGAGTTGGAGGAAGTAGCCGAAGGGTTCGAACGCGTAGTGCAGACCTGCGCCGAAACCGCAGCCAGGCCTCGCGGCTGCCCCCGATGCCCATCGGGTGTCTCGCTCACGCTAAACGCGGGTGACGATCAGCGTCTTCTTCGCTGCCGTGGCTAAGATGAACATGTTGCCTGGGTCACTCGTCAGAATTACGTCGCCATCGCGCGCGGCCTCCGCGAGGGAACCATCCACGACGTCGGAGCATCCTGCGGCGCTTAGGAGAGTGAATCGGACCCCATTCTTCGGACCAAAATGGCGTCAGGTTACGGTGAAGCCTGCGTGTTGTAACTTGGTCTCGTTCGGGGCTCCGCGTCAGGCCGCGCCTTAAGCCGGGCTGGCTGCGGCCCGAGCGGAAACCCATCGTGCGACCTCGGTCGCAAACTTGGTGAGGTCGTCGACGCCGCCGGTCGCCGCGGCATGAAGCATGTCAACGTCCACACCAGCATAGCCGTGGGCGACCACGTTTCGCAGTCCCGCGGCGCGGCCCATCGCGGCGGCAGTAGTCGCCTCAATCACGCCCGCCTCCGCCAACCGGACGAAGAGCTCGCTGAGCGTTCGGGCAGCCGGCCAGCCCTCATCGGCGACGATGTGAGCCGCGACATCGACACACGCCTGCACGGCAAGCATCAAATAAAATGCAGTGAGGTCGCGGGCGCGCCTGTCCGCCGAGAGTGCGGCAGCGGTCTTTGCAGAGTCGCACTCCGCCCTGACTTGCGCTAGCCGCTCGCGAAGTTCGCCGAGCTTCGCGGCAATGACCGTTGCCCTTACCATGCGTCACCGCTCGCCATCGCCCGGAGCGACGCGGCAGCCATCTGGTCGAACGTCGCACGGTCGGTCGCAAGGCTCGTGAGCGAATGCGACCAAAACGTAGCCGCAGCACCGGGGCGCCCCTCGTAGACGACAAATCCATCGCGAACGATTTCGTCGAGGAGCGAGAAGGTTACGCGGTCAAGATCGACCACGTCCACGGTTAGGCCCAAAGCGCGCTCGAGATCGGCCCGGATCGAAAGGAGATCGAGGCCCGGGGCTCGCACTGCGATGTCCACATCGGAAGCGGCGCCCGCGTCACCGCGCGCCTGAGACCCGAAGAGCACGGCAAGCCGCACGCCCGCGTGACCGCGGAGCGCCTCACTGAGCCGAGTTGCAAGGCCTACCATTGCAGTGTTTCCTAGCGTAACACCGGCTTCACGAAGTGCTAACGGCCAATCGAGCCGTGCCAGGGCGAACAAGGCGGCGTCACGGGCCGTATTCGGAGCATCGGCCCGCGAGGTCGGAGCTCGCACGTGAGGCCTGCAGGCCGTGGAAGCGCGTCAGTGGGTAACTCAGGGATCTGCGCCTTTTTCATCCACGCCACTACGGCCGTATTCTCTGAATCCTCAAAGATACCTCGATGGCTTAATCGGCTGCCCTCCCTCGCATGAACATGAGGAGGTGGGGAAACCCGCGGCCGAAGGCCCTTGCCGATCTGCGCAAGGAAATGTGCGGTAAGCAGGCGCCGCTTGCCCTCGCCCAGGGCTTCGAGGTTCTGTCGGCTCGGTGGCGGGAGCGATTCGATAGGGATCCGCGGCTCGTCGCCGACTGGTCGTTCGATGCGAGCGAGGATGGCGGACACCGGGTCGTTTGCCGGATGGTCCTACCCGACGGCGTCAAAGCGCATGTCGACCCGCCCAAGGAGAAGCGCATCGCGATTGGAGGCAAGTTCCTCGACGAGGTACAGATCCGTCAGGGGCCGACATCGTCCCTGTCATTCCCCTACGCCAGCCACGGCAGCGACGTGAGCGTCGACGGAGTCGTCACGATTCGCACCAGGATGCCAACGGCCTTGCAACTCTTCGCGGCGAACCTCTTGTCACCCGTTGGCGGTGCGCCCACGGAAGTTGCGGTCGGCGGCACGATGCTCGGCCCGATGGTGCTCACCGAGGTGAGCTGCTCCAGCGAGGGCGGACACTACGACATCGCCGTCCTCGTTTTTCGGCGCGCCGGACGGTGACGTCGGCGTGTGAACCTCGGCGCGCCAGAGGTGCTGACTCCCTACGACGGCGCGTTGACCATGGGCGATCGTCGAGCAAATCAAACGGCAGACGATCGGCTCCAAGGTCCCACCGACCGGAGCGATTGGGCGTCACCCTCGGAGGGATCCAAGCCTTCGGTGAAGCTGGTGAAGTATGTCCAATCGAGGCGCTCCGTCACGAGTGACGGGCCAACGCATCGCACTTTGCGATGGCGTCGCCACGGGAGATGCTGGAGGAACGTCGAGACGTTCAGCACGGCATGCATGCCCGCGACCGCGACAAAGTCGTGGCCGATGAACGCGGCTTGCACGGGGAGCGCGCGCTGCATGCTGGGACGCGCGCGGATGAAACCGGTAGCGTGCCAAGTTTTGCACGAGGCGATGGCGTGACGTCGCCATCGGCCGTCGAAGCGACGAAGATAGGTTGAACCGTGAGAGTTGTTCCTCCCTTTCGTGGGGACGAAGCGCCGGTGCGACGCTGATCCCCCTTTCGGTCGCCGGCGAATGGGATTGCGTAAATTCTTCGCGCGCTCCCGTTCGCCCTTTCGGCTTTTGCGGCTGGAGCGGGAGCCCGCGCATCCGGAGGATCAGGCTTCGTGCGCAACGCGAAAGCTTACGGCTGAAGCTTGGGCCTTACGGCGGAAGGGTGAAGCTTACGAATCGGATCTCAAGCAATCGGGTCGGGCCAAACACGTACGTAGAGCGAAAAGAAAGCGTCCGCGGGCGAGGCCTCCGCGCGTACGCGCGCTCGACGAACGCTCACGGGCGAATTCGCGGGCTCCGCGGCTCGGCGAGGAGGCTTAGCAGGGCGTCCGGGCGCGGTGGCGACGAGCGATCGCGGACTTAGGTGTGGGCCGCAAGCCAACGCCGACAGCACCCGTGCCAAAGAGCCACGACTCGGACGCTCACATGACGTCTCCTCGCTCGCAAGACGCGATTCGGAAGCCCCAACGCCGTTCCTTAAGGTTCTTCCCGTGAGAGCGCGCGCTCCAGAACGAGACCAACCAAGAGACTCGTGCGAAGAAGTCGCCGAAACACGTTTTTGAATCGGGGTTGGCGCGGAGGCTTCTGCGTCGTGCCAGTGCTTGCTGGGTGTTCATGCACGTGATCCGAGTCCGCGAGGCTCGCGGACCGCGATAAGATGCACCGATGTGGCTCTCGCGCGTAGCTCTGCTCTCTGTTCTATCGGTCGGTCCGGGAACTTGCGGATGCTCAGCGTCGACGGGGTCCCTCTCCCCTGCCCCCTTTGCCTCGCGCCCACCGCCACTTCCGGCGAAGTCCACGGTCGCGGACCTCGCACGCGTGCGGGAGCCCGTGCGCTGGTCCACTCGACTCGACCGTGACCACGTTTTGGTGGGTCGCATTTGGAGCGTCCGTTTGGCTCGCTTCGTCGAAGAGCAAGACTTGATGAGCCTGTTGCACGGCTACGTCTTGATCGGCGAGAAGCACGACAATCCAGACCATCATGTCCTCCAGACGCGCCTGCTTCAGGCGATGGTCAACGCGGGGAGAAAGCCCACGGTCGCTTTCGAGATGTTCGACGAAGACGACCAAAACGCCGTTGAGCGCTCACGCCTTGCGCACCCACAAGACGCAGCCAGCATCGCTGTCGCGACGAAGTGGGACAAGTCCGGTTGGCCCCCGTGGGCGAACTACGCGCCCATCGTGCAGGTAGCGCTCGATGCGTCTCTTCCCGTTGTTGCGACGGGACTGCCGAGGGCCCGCATGCGCGCTCTCATGAGCCCGCGCGATCCCAAGGGAGCACCGACCACGCAGCCGCCTTTAGATGAGGGCGTTCCGCTCACCGAAGCGCAAACCGCATCGCTACGCGACGAGTTGCGGGAGAGCCATTGCGGTCACCTGCCAGAGACGCGCTTTGCCGGGATGATCCGGTTCCAGCGAGCCCGGGATGCGGCAATGGCCGAAGCCCTCGTAGCGTCCGCGCGTACCTCGGGAATTAAACACGGTGTCCTCATTGCCGGTACGGGCCACATCCGGCTCGATCGGGGCGCGGGTCGGGATCTTGCGGCCAAAGACCCCGAAGTGCCGATCGTCAGCGTCGCCCTTGCGGAGGTCGAAGCAGGCAAGACGGATCCGAGCGCCTACGCCGCGCGATGGAACACGCCCCAACTTCCCTTCGACTTCGTGTGGTTCACGCCACGCGCGACAGACGCCGACCCGTGCGCCGCTTTCGCCCCGTAACGTGAGGAAGATCGAGTCTGGACCCGCGCCCCACATCGTTTCAGGGGGAGGCGCGGAGGCTGCGCGAGGCGACCCAGAAATATGTCCACACCTATCGTCGACGAAGGTTACTGCACGCCCCATGCGCGCGCGGCCCCCACGTCAGGCAGCATCGAAACCCCCAAGCGTTCGTAGAGGCTCCGCATCGTTGCGAGAGTGATCTGCTCCCCCTCGACAGGAACGTGCTCCCCTCCAATGACTTGGCGAATCCCGCCGATAGTACCGCCCCATAGGGTGGCCCGAGTGAAGTGTATGGGCCTCCCGCGACGACTCGAAACGACGTCGAGCTCCGAGCGAAAGATACCGTTGACCGACGTGGTGCGGACCCCCGTAACCCGTGCTTCGACGTCCGAGGGGATCGCGGCCGATGGTGTAAACGATAATGCCGAAAGAGAGCGAAACGCCCCAGCGTCCGGCGTTACCGAGAACCCGACTGCACCCACGACCAACCCTAAAAACGCAGCGCGCCTGCGTGACCTTGAGGCCCGTGCACGTCCGAGGCCGAGCAGGGTCAGAAACAACCCGCCTACCGCGAAGCCGAAATCAGGTCTCAAATGTGATGCCCCAGCCACAGCACACCCCGCCTGGGTCTGCTCGTCTCCACGCCCCTCCTCGGGTTTGGTCGCGGCAGAAAGCTCCGCGACTTCGCCGATGTAGAGGGTCCGCAGGCCGGCGAGGTCGTCGGGCGCCGGAAGCGCGGAAAGAACACGAGACTTCGAGACGAACGGATACATGAGCACGTTCGGAATGGCGAATTCGTCGCTCAACCCGAGCGCGTGCCCCATTTCGTGGGCCGCCACGCGACCGATATCGTACTTTGCTATCGAAGACGTAGAATGTTCGGCGATTTTCGCGGCCTCATTGGCTAATTTGGCAAACCGATATTTGCCATTTAAAACAATATCCGCGTCAAGCACCTCTCCCGTTCGATCGTCGAACGTCAGGAGCGTCACCGCAAGCGCTTTGCCGGCTGGCTCAAATCCCGATGCAGCGTACGAAATCGTATTCTTTCGATCGAAGCCGGGTCCGAGCGCTGAGGACTCGGCGGCATAGGAGATGACGGGCGCACCATCCTGCTCTGACCACGCTTCGATTGCGGCGTGGATGGCCTCATCCCCTCCCTCTATCTCGCGAATGGACTGATCGACACTCCACTTGAGGTCTTTTTGAAACCAGCGCACCAGCGCCCCATCCGCGGAACGCTTCACTTCGAACGCGCGCGCCGCGCTGACCGGGCCGAGAGTGAGGAGGGCGGCGACGGCAAGCGTGATGCGCGCGTACATTCATCTCCGGAGATAGATAACCTCGCCCGCGGATTATCTCCACGAGCGTTGTTCGGTTGAGGCCGAGCAACTGCGCGGCTTTGCTGTTATTGCCTCCGGTGCGCGACAGTGCCTACCGGATCAAGTGACGTTGATAGCTTTCGACGGCTGTAAGGAGGTCGATTCCCTGTTTAGAACGCACACGAGAAGATGCTGGATTCGCCATTTGGCGCGGCGCCAGCGGCACCGCTGTACGGGAGAACGGACGCAGCTACGCCGAGTTAAGGGTTGGTTGGATTGGCCATCCACGCCGGCAGGTCGCGTTGGCGGCTGGGGAGGTGCGAACGGGGGCTTTGCTGAGGGACGTGAGCTGCACGTTTCTGTGGCGGCGCATCCACCACCGTCCCAGGCTCGGGAATCCAACATCGACGGCTCCGCGGCGCGGACCCGTGCGTGTCTCGAGCGCGGACGTCGGCGGCCCCGACTCGGGCGTGCGATTACACATCGTGACCATCACGTTCTGATCGCCGTTGTCAGGGAGGGATGCCATCGATTTACGCATACCGAGATCGCGTTCGAGATCGCGTAAAGGAGTCATGTCGAGCGCGTCGTTGGGCAGTTGCCCTCATCTCTCCTTTGCGTCGAGCACGTCGCGCACTTTTCTCGCCAGCGTCTCCACGGTAAGTGGCTTTTGTAGGTAGGCGAACGCCACTTCGATAACGCCATGTCGGACCGCCGCGTCGTCCGTGTATCCCGACATGCAGAGCACCCTCATGTGTGGCAGAACGCTCGCGAGCCGCTTCGCAACGGCCGGCCCGCTCATTCCTGGCATCACGACATCGCTGAGGAGCAAGTGGATCGGTCCGGGGTGCGCTTCGCAGAGCAAGAGTGCCTCACCGCCATTTGTCGCTTCGAGGACCGTATAGCCGTACCGTCGTAGAATCCCACGGGCGACCTCGCGTACCTGCTGTTCGTCCTCGACGAGTAAGATCGTCTCCGATCCGCGCAGCTTTACCGACTCGTTTGGTTGCGTGTGCACCTCGGCCGTGGTCGCTCGCGGGAAGTACATCGTGAACGTCGCGCCATGTCCAGGCTCGCTGTCTACCCAGATACTGCCACCGTTCTGCTGCACGATGCCGAAGACCGTCGAGAGGCCGAGGCCCGTCCCTTCACCCGACTCCTTCGTCGTGAAAAATGGCTCGAAAATCCGGGCACGCGTCGCCTTGTCCATGCCCGTTCCGGTGTCGGTCACGGAGAGCATGACGCAAGCGCCGGGCTTCGCGCCGAGGTGGGCGCTCACGTATCTCTCGTCGAGCACCACGTTCGCCGTTTTCAGCGTGAGCTTGCCGCCCGTGGGCATGGCGTCGCGGGCGTTGACGGCGAGATTCACGATCACCTGCTCGAGCGACCCTGGGTCTACGCAGACGTGTTCAAGCGCTGCGCCGGCGACGCACGTAAGCACCACGTCTTCACCGACCAGCCGTCGCAGTAGCTCGCCCATCTCGGCGAGGAGCACGTTGATGTCTAGTATCTTCGGCGCGATCACCTGCTTCCGGCTGAACATGAGCAACTGTCGCGTGAGCGCTGCGGCTCGCTCGCCCGCGCGATGGATCTCTTCCAAGTCGGCCAGCATCGGGTCGCCAGGTTTCAACTCGGAGATAAGTAGCTCTGCGTAGCACAGCACGACGGAGAGCACGTTGTTGAAGTCGTGCGCGATCCCTCCGGCGAGGCGACCGACGGCCTCCATCCTCTGCGCCTGTCGCAGCTGGTCTTCCAGCGCTGCTTTCTCTTGTTCCGCGAGCCTGCCCCGGATGCGAAGCGCCAGCGCTTCCGCGACCGCGGCGAGCCCCGCGAGCGCCACCTCCGAGAGAGGCTCGCGTGCGAACGTCGCCATGACGCCGACGACGACGCCGTCGACGAGGAGAGGTTGCCCTGCGAACGACGTCACTCCCTCACGACGTGCCCACGAAGGGTCACCGACGTGGGCGTCGTTAACGACGTTGTTCGTGGCGTACGGACGGAGGTTTTCCGCGATTCGACCGACTAGGAGGTCGCCGACGAAGGTGAGGTTGTGCGGCCCGTCGACGTCAACGCAGAGGCCCGCGCTTGCCTGGAGCTCGAGGAGTTGCGTCGTTGCGTTCACCGTCCAGATGCGGGCCAGGGCGGCGTGGAGGTTTCGCACGACGTCCTGACAACAGCGCACGAGGGTCGGCCCCAGCGGCTCTCCGGCGGTGAAGGACATTCCGAGGTCCGCCATGAGCGCCGCCACGCGCATGCGCTCGACGAGCGAAAGCTCGTCTCGCTTTCGCTCCGAGACGTCGCGAATGAAGCCGACGCAGCTCGACGTCGGGCCGGTCCCGACGCGCGATATCGAGAGCTCGACGGGGAACTCCGTGCCGTCGCGGCGCATCGCCGAGAGCTCGACGCGCTTCCCGACGAGCACGGCTTCGCCACCCGCGAGGTAGCACCCTACCCCTCGCCGGTGGTCAGAGCACAGATGAGGAGGAACAATCACATCCGCCAAAAGTCGTCCAATGACCTCCGCGCGCGTGTAGCCGAACGCCTGTTCCGCGGCGGGATTGAATTCCGTGATGGCTCCGGTGTGATCCATGCCGACCACCGCGTCGAGCGCGGCGTCGATCACAGCAGCCTCGCGCTCCTCCGCGAGCCTTCGATCGCGAAGGTCGAGCACGAACGAGATGCACTCTCGGTCCGTTCCCTCTAGCAGCGCGGCGCCGACGAGCACGGGGACGCGGCTGCCGTCTTTACGCAGGTACTCTTTCTCGCGCAGCTCGGCGATTCCCGTCGACTTCAGCTGCTCGACTGCAGCCTCGTCGCCAGGTCTCCACTCGGGTGGAGTCAGGTCCGTCCAGGCAATCTCGCCGGACTGGATCTCCTCGCGCGAATAGCCGAGGAGGCTCGCTATCGCTTCGTTCACCTCGAGCACGACTTGTCCTTGGAGCCGGACGACGAGAATGCCGAGGATGCCGGAGTTGGCCAGACAAGCGAAACGAGCCTCGGCCTCGTCGCGCGCGCGTTCCGCACGACGTCGACAGGTGAGGTCGTTAACGAGCAGGAGACGGCGCGGAAGCCCGTCGAGCGAGAGCTCGTGCGCACGGAGTTCGACCTCGCAGATCGTGCCGTCCTTCTTTCGGTGACGGTCACTGGCGGAGTGATTCGGCGGAAGCGGACGTTTGAGCGGTGCGCAGTTCCTCTGCACGTTTTCGGGCAGCGAGAGATCTGCCACGGTCATCGTGAGGAGCTCGCTCCGCGAATAGCCGTACTGCGTGGCGGCGGCGGCATTCGCATCGACAAACGCGAGGGTCGTCGGGTCTGCCACGAACATCGGCTGCGGGTTATTGTCGAACATCGACCGATAGCGCTCGCGCGCGGCATGCTCAGCGGCGTACGAGCTCCCGTTCGCGAGCGCCAGCGCTGCGTGCTCCGCAAGAGCGCGGGCGAGATTGAGGTCATCGTCTTCGAAAGGGCGGCTCGAACCCCGACCCCGGACCAGCACCAGCTGTCCGTAGGATCGACCTGTCACGTGCAGTGGCACCACGAGGAGGCTGTGCATCCCGGTCGCCTCTGCCGCTGCGAAGTCCGTGGGGGTGGTTTGCGCGCGAAGGTACTCAAGGTCGAGGGTGGGTGCGATGAAGGGCTCACCGGTCTCGTGAACGCGGCGGGCAATAGGGTGTCGGTCGAGCAGCAGCGGCTCGGAGAACATCTCACGGGCCCGCCTACGCGCCTCGTCGTCCGGGGCGTGAAGCGCCGCCAACCGGAGCTCGCGACCGTCTTTCGATGGGAGAAGAACGATGCAGTATTCGCCCACGACCGACGCAAGGCGTCTCGCCACGGTGTCGAGGAGACGCTCGTGGTCTTGCGTGGCGGCCGAGAAATCGCGCGCGGCATCGGCGAGGATGCGGAGCCGCTGTTCCAGACGCTCGACGGTCCGTTGGCGACTCGCGAGGTCGTCGAGGAGCGCATTGAAGGCAATCGCGGTTCGAGTCGCCAGATCATCGAGCTGCGGATGCTCGGGCAAGCGGACTCGCGCAGTCGCCAATCCGACCGAGGCCGCCGAGATTGCAGCGAAGATGTCATCGAACGACGGCGCGTTCGTCACGTCCCTCTCCATCAAGCCCCCCTGGCACGAACGAATGCTCTCGAACGCGAGCTAGCTTAGCCTCCCCGTGCTGGATCCGCGCCGCAAAGTTGAGCTGGCGACGAAGCTCCGATACCGCACCGTCCCGCCGACGCGATTCGAGCTGCTCGCGCGTCACCAGCCCGCGCTCCCGCCATCGGTTGTGTTGCGAGTCCACCCCCATGAAACGCTGCGAGGCGCAAACCGGAGAGCTCTTTCATGATCCGAGAAAACGGCTCGCGGCGGGCCGAATTAAGGTGAGCGCTTTTCCGATTGGCTCAGGTCTCCGAGCGAGCGAACGCGGCGCTTGGACGTCCGACGTAGTAGCCCTGGGCCAAGTCGCATCCGAGGGCGCCTAGCGCGCGCGCCTCGCCCTCATTCTCCACGCCCTCCGCGATCAGGTGGATACCCAGGTCTCGGCAAGCGTCGGTCATTGATGACACGAGACGCCTTTTTATAGGCGACGCTGCGATGTCGCGCGTCAGGCTCATGTCTAGTTTGACGTATTCGGGCTCAAGGAGCGCGATGCTCGAAAGTCCGGAATACCCCGCGCCGAGGTCGTCCACCGCGATACGGAACCCGAGCGCCCGCAACGCGTGTACTCGTTCAGTGATGTCTTTGATCTGTTCGAGCCCCTCGCGTTCGGTGATCTCGAGGACGACAGTTTTCGCGGATCGACAAAACGCACTGTCCGGCCGAAAGAGCTCGGGATCCAGCAAGTCGAGGGCGTCGACATTGACGAAGAGCGAGACCGCGGGAGGCAGCTCGACGACCGCGGCGGCGCAGCGTTCGCGAATGGCCCTAGCAAGCTCGAGACGACGTCCCGCGGAGGCCGCTCTCTCGAAGAGCTTCGGCGGCGAGGAGAGAGCCGCGTCGTGACTACGTACGAGCGCTTCGTAGGCCACCACAGCGCCCCCTCGGCCGAGTGACACGATGGGTTGAAAGGCCATCCAGATAGAGCCGAGCACGCTCGCGAACGCTGCGGAGTCTTCCGACGCGTTGCGAGAGCTCTGGCTCGCACTTCTCCTCGAGCTCACCAGGGCCGGGCGGGCCGCCGGAATGACCACGGCCGCTCGCGTCGCGGAGGAAGACGTGCGCATCGAGGATGTGGCGGCCGTCATGCCGCCCGCCGGACGACAACCAGGGTCTGAACGAAAGCTTCCCAGTCTGCCTTGTCACGACCCGTCAACGCGAAGAAGCGCACGCCGATCCCGAAGACCGACGCGCGTTCCACCTTGACCACACGAGCTACGACGGCGTGCGTGACCAGCTCGCGCTCAGGTAGATCGATGCGGAGCTTCAGGAGCTCCCAAACCGCCTGCGTCGATGACGTGCGTAGGAAGAGACCGCGAAAGCTTACTTCAGTCAGGTCGACCGGCTCGAGTGCACCGCTTCGAACGATGTAGGCCGGCAAGGAGTGACGGATTCGCTGGTCAATACGGCGTTCGTGGTGCATTGCGCCTCTTACCTCTCAGAACGGCGCGATCCCTTTATGCGTTAAGGCTTGTCCGAGGAGAAGCTCACTCGACGTTGGCGGTCGCGCGCGGGAGGTCAACCGGCGCCGTCCGACTTGCGGCCCACACGACAAGCTCGTTGGCGCCGCAAAGGGGCTGAACGACGACCGCGCCAAGCCGTTGTTCTATGAGGAGGCACGAATATGAGTAACGCCGCATGGAGGCTCGAAGAGGACATTGAGGACTTTGGAGCGGAGCTCGCCGTGGACACCCGAACGACGGGACGGGCCAACGTCTACCTCAGCGTCGACGTCTTCAGCGGCTACGACTTCTGGACCGGCTTCACAATGAACATGTCGAAAGACGGGGTCTTCATCGCGACAGACAACGCACGTTCGCGCGTCGGATCAACCGTTGTGCTGAACATCGCGCTACCCTTCGCGAACGACGCCGTCGTCGTGCTCGCCGAGGTGCGATGGGTACGCCACTACGTCGAAGGCGCCCCGGCGGGCATCGGCCTCGCCTTCCTCAATCCCTCAGGCGGGGCTCTCGCTAAAATCAGCCGATTCGTCGAAGGCGTCGGCGGCCCACTCGACTTCCTCAGCTAGAGTCGTCGCACGTCGCCACGGTGCGTCGATCCCGCTCGCAGGGTCGGCGCGCTGAATTTCGGAGCGCTCACCTACGTCACGGAGCCCTTCGAGCGTGCCGTGCTCGAGACTGCACTCAAGCGCGCAACCACGCTCGGACGGCTGACCAAGGCGAAGCACGATGCGCATGGTCGTCGACGAGGCGATGCTACCCTGGCGGGCGACACGACGTATCCCCTGCACGGAGGCACGTTCTTTCATCGATAATGGCTTGACGGCATACTCGCGTGAATGAGGACGAGTGCAGAGGAGTGGACGGAACGTGTACGCGCTTGGCGCGAGAGCGGCGTGACAGGAGAGGAATTCGCGAAGTCCATCGGATGTCGCGTCAGTGCACTCTATTCGTG
>JANXOF010000026.1 GCA_025353725.1 Polyangiaceae bacterium
AGAGCTCGCGATGCCGCTCGGCCCCATCACGGTGCCGCCCGCGGAACAAAAGCCTGCGCCGAGCTAAGCCAACTTCCACGCTCGCGACTCTCGCCCATCACGAGCCGTCAGTCGAGAACGTGTCTCCGTGCAGGGGATACGCCAGCTGCGCCGTCGAGCTCGAGGCGAAGCGTATGAAGGTTGGGCGTGCCATCTTCGTACGGCCACCACGCCAGGGGGTAGCGGACGACCACCTGTGTGGTGAGCTCACCGTCCCGGCTGATCTGGCCCGCCTCGCCGCGCGCGACGACCATGTCGTGCGGATCACGAATGGTGAAGTGCACCTGCGCGGGGGCGCGGAGCTTTCCGACCCGGGCTTCGATTCGGAGCCGCGCGCGCGTACTTGTGAGCTCCTCGGTCGTGACGCGGACATCATCGAAGAACCCGTTTTTTGCTTCGACGAGCTCGACGCCGCCCCAGATACCACCAGTGTTCGCGTCTTGGCCGCGCGAGCTCCACGCGCCACCCGGCCGGGTGTCGTGATGACCAAGCACGCCCTTGATCAGCGTCTTGTGAAGGCTCCATGCCTCGGCTTCCTCGCGCGGGCTGTCGACGCGCACCGCGAGGACGTGCCGGCCCGCTCCGCGTCGGCCCTCCGGCACGTGGGCGACGAACGGCGAGAAGTAGCCACGATGGCCACCGATGCGAGCGCCATCCCAATAGACGTCGGCCGCGTAATCGACAGCCCCGAAGCGGACTGCAACCGGCGTAATCCCCTTGGGCTCGATGTCGACTTCGCGTAAGAACCAAACGACGCCCGCGTGATCTAAGCCTTCTTTGAACCAGTTCGAAGGAACGTGCATGCGCGGCAAATTTGCAGGGATCCGGTCGGGAGCCTCCGAGTTCGTGGTGTCGCCAACGTGGTACGACCACTCCCCATTCAGCGTGAGCACGTTCGAGGTGGGACCGCCGTGACGGCCTTCGGCGACGTGTAAACCGCCCCGAGAGACTGTCGTACATGAAACTTCGAGCACTGCGGCAACGCACAGGGCCATCGTCATGCGGGATACGCTGGTGGGACTCATGGCGGTTAGGCCACGGCGAGCGCGTGCTCGATGCTGGGGTGTTCGACGAAGATGCGGAGAAGCCGGGTGAGCTCGAGAGCCTTACGGACCGTCGCGTTCACGCCGACGAGGCGGAGCTGCGCCGAGGCGGGCATGGCCTTGAGGATGGCGACCAGTGTCCCAAGCCCAGTGCTGTCGATCGCGTCGACGTCATCCATCACCAACACTACGCAGCGTGAGGTTTTCACGATGGGCAGGAGCTCGGCGCGGAGTCGGGGCGCGACGCTGGCGTCGATTCGCCTCACGAGCGGAGTGACCACCAGAGCGCCGTTTTGCACGCTCGACCTAACGACCATCACGACTCTCCTCTCCAGCAGGCTTTCATCGTGAGCTCTCCTTCACGGGATCGATGATGACCAACGTGACGTCGTCCGGCTGATCTGTGAGAAAAAGACTGCGCAGCCTCGCTCCGAGAGTGGGTCCGTTCACGCGATCGAGGTCGAGGAGACCCAGTCGCTCAATGAGGTCCGACCCTTCGAAGGGCTCAGTGAGCCCGTCGCTCATCACGACGAGCCGTTGACCCGGTTCGACCTCAAACGCGGTCGCCTCGTAGGTCTCGCCGCTCGCAAAGAGGCCGGGCGGGGTTCCAGAGCCGGAAATTGTGCGAATCACGCGGCCGTCGGAAGTGTCGATGACGAGCACCGGAGGAAGACCCGCATTGATGACAGTGGCCCGTGTTCCGTCGAGCTCGACGAGCGTCATGCAGCTGTAGTGGCCCCCATCGAGATAGAGGAGATGGTCATTGATCTGCGTCGCTGCCTCGCCGATGGTCATGGTGGGGAGGAGGAGGCGCAGCATGCTACGGATGCTCGACGCGACGATGGCCGCTCCCAGGCCATGTCCCGAGACGTCGACGACCGTTACGAAACTCCGAGCGCCAACGTGGATCACGTCGAACAGGTCCCCCCCTACGGGACCACATGGCACGAGTGTACCGCGCACAGACCAGCCTTGCGGCGCCTGGGGCATACTTGGAAGTTGGGCGCGCTGCACGTCGCGGGCTCGATCGAGCTCGCCGCGAAGGTGGTCCCGCTCCCGCTCGATCAGGCCGATGTCGTTGGCACGTGTGTGGTTCTCGCGTGACGCGATAAGAGATCGCAAGCGAGAGGAGAGAATGCGGTGGTTGACCGGCGTGGTCAGGTAATCGTCGGCACCCGCCGCGAACCCCTCCTCGACGCTCTCCGACCGCTCGTCCGCCGCAAGGAGAATAACCGGCACGAAGCGGAGGTCTGGTCGTGCCCGCAGCGCGCGGAGGAAATCCGAGCCGCTCATTTTAGGCATCATGAAGTCGAGAAGGACGATGTCGGGTACGGAGTGCCCCAGCGCACCGAGGGCGGATGGCCCATCTTTCGCGAACCTGACGTCATAGCCGCTAGATTCAAGCAAGGGCGCGTGCGTTCGGGTCGACGTGCTGTCGCCCACGATGAGTACGGAGGGCCGCACCACCTCGCTTTTCCCCACTCTGTGCGCAAGGCAGATCGCGTTCATCAGTGTCCCGTGGCTTCACACCGCCTCGGATCCTCCACTGAGCATTACGGCGAGCAGCTGGGCGAAATTAATTGCGCTTCGGCCTTAATGACGCCGACCGTCGCGCCGCTATACGAGCATGATGATCGAAGCGACGAAATGCGGAACGGTCCTTGTTGCGGCGGTGCTGGAGCCGCGAGTAGACGCACGCACGGGCAGCGCGCTTCATGCCGCCTTGCGCAGTCGGATAAGCGACGGCGACCGGCGAATCGTACTGGACCTCAAGTCCGTTCGTTTCATCGACAGCACCGGCCTCGGTGCACTCGTTGCGTCGTTGAAGCATGTGGGCATTGGCGGTGCGTTGGTCCTCTGCGGTGTTTCTGAGTCCGTAGGAACCTTGCTCAAACTCACTCGCATGGACAAGCTATTTCGCTGTTTCCCAACTCGCGACCTAGCTGTAACCGCACTCACCGAGAGTTGAACCATGGATTGCATTTTCTCTCTCTCCATCTCTGTCTCGCTCAAAGGCGACTTTGACGCCGGCCCGCTCGCAGCGGAGCTGCTGCGCTCGGCCTTCAAACAGATGTCCGTCTCTAGCAGCGCGCTAATCGAGGTCGAGATCGCCGTCGTAGAGGCGGTCAACAACGTCGTCGAGCATGCCTACGGTTCTGACGCGACAAAGACGCTGCACCTGGGGGCGGCGATCTTGATGGACACACTCGTGATTCGCATCACGGACGAAGGCCGCGCGATGCCCGAAGGATTGCTCGAACGAGTGAGGCTGCCGGCGGCCCCGAGTAATGACATCGAGCTCCATGCCTTGGCAGAGCGCGGCAGGGGGCTCGAGGTGATGAAGCAAACGATGAATGAGGTCTCCTATCGGAGAAGCGAGACGGCAAATGTGTTGACCATGACGAAGTGTCTGCGTCGAACGGAGCCGTAGGCATGGCGGTTCGAGCCACCTCGCTCCCGTGCGGACTTCGATTCACGGTTTTGATGATGCTCGCGACGAGCGGATGCGTCGCCCGACGCGCCGCGGTTCTCCACGCCGCGCCGGATGCAAAGAGTGCACCGGTCTCAGCGGGAGCGACTCGCTCGAGGCACGCCCGCGAGACAGGTATGGCCATCGAGACGTTGATGCGCGAGCATCATCGACCGGGCGTCGCAATCGCGGTCACCAAGGACGGTCACGTCGTCTGGCACAGCGAGCACGGGCTCGCCAACATCGAGGCGAACGCGCCAGTCACGGAGACGACGACGTTCTCGGTCTGCTCGCTCTCGAAGGTCGTCACGCTCGTCGCGGTGATGCGTGCGGTGGAGCGGATCGCGGACAGCCTCCGCGTTCCCATCTCGTCCGTGCTCGACCAGGACATTGATGAGCTGATTCAAGTTCCAGAGAAGCCGCGACTGCATGTTCGCAGCCCGCGATATCCGGACGTGGTGATTACCCTCCGCATGCTGCTTGCGCACGTTTCGGGGATCCTCGATCGATACACACGCGCACCCCATCACGTGACCGCGACGGCTCCCGAGCTCGCCTATCACGGTCCAGAGCTGGGTGCCGCGCTCCGCGCGTACCTCACGCCCGGCGGTTCCTACTTCGGTGCCGAGAACTTCGTCGATGCCGCACCGGGGGTGGAAAGCCACTATTCGAGCATCGCAAGCGCTCTGCCCGCGCTGCTCGTTCCCGCAAAGCTAAGAACGCCCTTCGACACGTTCACTCGCCAAGAGATCTTCGAGCCACTAGAGATGCACGGTACCGCGTGGCGACTCAAAGACCTCACCAACCGCACAACCGTCGGCAGTCCATTCGGTATCGCACTTGGATACGAGTGGCGCCCGGGCGTTGACGGGCGGCCGGCAAGCCTGCGCGTCCTCCCCACCATCCGCGAGAATACCTTCTATCCCTCTGCGTCGCTCCACTCCACCGCCGTCGATTATGCCCGCTTCGTCGCGGCGCTTGCTGGTAACAGCGACAGCCGCGGCCGCGGCACCACGCTCCTTCGCCCGGAAACGATGCGCGAGGTGCTCCGTGTCCAGTACCCGCAAATCGACCGCGACCGCGGGCTCATCCTCGGCTGGACGAAGCGAGCCGAGGTTCGCGTCGTGGCACACGATGGTCGGAACGAGGGGCATCGGGCGTCGATGTTCTTCACGCCGGAGGGCGCGTCACCGGACGGAGCCACGTACGGAGTCGTTATTCTCAGCAACGGTGACTTCTCGGTCGACGGCATGGCACTCGAGCCGAAGCTCGGACACGAAATCTTGAAACGCGCCATCGCTGGAACGCTCGAAGACTGACGTGGAACATTGTGACGCTCAAGACAAACCGCTCTGTTGGATAGCCAACCCCCACCATGGGAAGTGGAACGTAACCGTACGGGCTTGGACCTGAACGACGGATCGGGCCGTAGTTGTTGCTACGCGGCGGCGAAATTGACGGGAGTCGCCCGCTTTGGTGGCGGCTTCCAGCGGTCGGGCAGCAAATCGGCGAAGCCATCGCCGGCGGTCTTGTCGATGCGCGCGAGGACGTCGGCGAGATACTCGACCGGATTCACGCCGACGCGTGTGCAAGAGACAACGAGCGAGTAGAGGAGCGCGAGCTCCTTGCCTGCTTCCTCGCTGTGCACGAACAGGAAGTTCTTTCGTCCGAGGGCAATCACTCGGAGCGCATTTTCAGCGTGAAGTGGACCCCGAATTTCGGACCAGTGGTTAAGGTGTAAGAGAGAGAGCCTGCTTCTCTGAAGAAGAAAGCGGGACAGATGAAGAATACACGCAAGAAGCTGACACCGGAATTCAAAGCAAAAGTCGCCCTGGCTGCGATCGCCGAGGAGGGGACCACCGCTTCGCCGTCGCGGCGGTTCGGGGTGCATCCAAATCAGATCTACAAGTGGAGAAGGAGTTTATCGCCAACGCGGCGCTCGCGTTCTCAGGCACGGCTGCGCGCTCCGACACGTCGGACCGAGAAGGCGACCTATTGAAAAAGATCTTCGAGTTGACCGTAGAGCGCGATTTTTATCACGGGGGCTCGGGCGTCTTGCGTGAAGTCGCGCAGCTCGATGGTCGAGAAGGCGGCGCTAGCCCCCTCGCTTCGTCGGCAGTGCGAGCGGCTGGGCGTATCGCGTTCGGGGCTTGCTTACACTCCCGTCGCGCCCGACGTCGAGGAGTTGGCCCTGATGCGCCGGCGAGGCGACCTTCACTTAAAGCACCCGTTCTATGGCAGCCGGATGCTTTCGTTCACGCTTCGTCGCGAAGGCCGGCGGGCCTTCCGAAAGCGCGTTCAGCGACTGATGCGGGTCATGGGTATCGAATCGACCGCCCCAAAGCCCGCCACGAGCAAGCCTCACCCAGAGCATGTAAAGTACCCTTATTTGCTTCGATGCCTACCCATTTGCAGAGCCAATCAAGTGTGGGCGACCGACCTCACGTACATCCCGATGAAGGCCGGCTTCGTCTACCTCGTCTGCGTGATGGACTGGTTCTAAAGGCGCGTGTTGTCGTGGCGCCTGTCGACGACCATGGAGACCGAGTTCTGCCTCGACGCGCTCCGCGAGGCCTTGCAGCGTTATGGGTCCCCCGACATTTTCAACACAGACCAAGGCGCCCCATTCACAAGCGACGCGTTCACCGGCGTGCTTAGGAAGCACGGCATCGCCATCAGCATGGACGGCAAAGGCCGATTTCTCGACAACATCTTTATCAAGCGACTTTGGCGCTCCGTAAAGTACGAAGAGGTCTACCTGCACGCCTACGACAACCCCAAAGAGGCCCGAGCCAACATCGGCCGCTATCTCAACTTCTACAACAACGACAGGCCGCACCAGGCACTTGGCTACATGACGCCCAAGGCCTTCTATGAACACGACGTTGCAAAGCAAGCGACCAAGCAAGCAGCATGAGCCGCGGAGCTACGGAAGCCCTCGAGTGCCCGGCCGCGACCTACGCTTTGCGTCAGGTGACATACCGCTTGGGATCGCACACTATCGTCTGGCGATGACAAATTTGAAAAGATTTAAGATCCGAACAAGACTAAGAAAGAACACGCCGGCTCCACCTTAACCCGAAGCCATTTTGGTCCGAAGATTGGGGTCGACTTCAGTGTGCTTGAATTTTGGTGCGCGCTGCGCGATGGTTTCCCGAAGACGCGCGAGCAACGGTGTTGGGTGCACAAGGTCGCGAACGCGCGAGGCGGGCTACCCAAGAGTCAGCAGCCGAAGGCAAAGAGTCTCCTCCACGAGATGATGAACGCGGCGACGAAGGCTGAGTGCGAGCGCCTGATGGCAACCTTCGCGAAGGACTACGAAGCGAAGTATCCGAAGGCCGTGAAGTCACTCCAAACGGAGGCCGATAAGCTCACGACACACTTCGACTTTCCCGCCGAGCACTGGAAGCACCTGCGCACGACGAATCCGATTGAATCGACGTTTGCGACGGTGAAGCTGCGTCAGCGTGTGACGAAGGGCGCCGGGCTCGCGCAAGGCGGGGCTCGCCATGGCGTTCCG
>JANXOF010000060.1 GCA_025353725.1 Polyangiaceae bacterium
CCGACGAGGGCGTCGGACTTTGCTAAAAGCACATTCTCAATGGGCTCCGTTTCCCACTTCGAAACCGCAACGAAGTGATGAAGCTGCTGATTTTCGCCAGGCGCTACGCGCGCCGCGAGGGGCTCCATGCTCTTTCGGTCCCCCGGAGCGATGAGGCCACGGACGTACAGCGGCGCCCAAACGCGGCGCACCTTGTGCTTGAAACCGCATCGAAAGGCGCGAACCAGCGCTCAAACTTTGCTTCCCAGAGGTCCTTCGTCGCAGATACGAGAGCGGTCACGCTGACTTATGAAGCACTGCGATGAACCGATGGGAAGAAAAAATGATGGAGTAGTGCTAGTCGCCCCTCGCTTGCCAGGAAATAGTCGAGTACGCGCGGGGAAGGTTTCGCGCACGCTGTCGTATAGCGAGGAACCCCTTGTCCCCGCCGGATTTTCGGTGGGTTGGAGACCCTGCGTAAACCATGCGTACTCTTTCTATGTTAGCGTCGTCGTCCTCGCTCGCGCTGCTGGTCGGGTGTGTCACCACGGACTTTAGTGGGCCGGAGGCCACGGGCGAGGTGCGGCAGGCTGACGTTTCTGTCGGCGTTCCCGCTGACGCGCAACCGATTCAACTTCTGTGGGTTGAGACGAACGTGGTCATTGCGGGTGCGTGCGCTGCGGGTCAGCTGCCCGTGCGCGCGAGTTGCACCCGAGGGAACAGTCAAACTGTCGACCGGGTGACGTCAGACGTGAAACAGTCGATCGGGAGCGACGAGACGTCTGCGAGCGCCAGTCGCACGACCGAAGTGACCCGACTCAAGGACGCCGATTCCGCGATCGTTGCCCTAATGGCAGACGTTCAACGCGGGGAGAATGAACTCGCGACGGCTCAGGCAGCCATCGTTCCAAGCGAAGCCCAGGTGGCTTCGAAGCAAAGCGAGATCGACGCTTTAAGCCGCACCATTTCATCCTACGACACGCAGCTGGCCGAGGTGGATCATCGGCTGCAAGCCAGTCCGGGCGACCCAGACCTCGTTCGCTTGCGAGGCGCCCTCGACACGGAGCGTCGAGCCTTTGTGACCACCCGGATCGCGCGCGAGTCAGAACTCGCCACGCTGACGTCAAGCCTCGCGACTGCGCGGACCGACATTGCAAGGAAGACTGCGGCGCTCGATCAAAAGCGGACCGACGTGCGCCTCCGCTACGACACGCTTTCTCCAACCTCGCCCGAAACCGATCGCATCGACCAGGTGCTGCAGAACCTCGGTTTGCAGCGGACACGGCTGCCGCGGATGTTCGATATCCTAACGGCGACGGGTGTTGCGTATCGGTCGGAGCTGCTCGATACGAACGATAAAGCGCTGTTCCGCAGAGTTTTAAATAGCGTAAGTCCGCCAGTCCGCTTCTCGAGTGGCTTTCTCGAAGTACAAAACAACGGTGAATGGCGTGGCGTTTGCGACGACGGGTTCAACGAGCAGGCCGCGCGCGTGGCATGCCGCATGGTAGGACTGGGATACGTCAGCGTTTCGGGCGAGGTTAGCGGGCCAGCATCGTATTGGCTCGACGATGTCGTCTGCGGCGGAAACGAGGGGTCGCTATTCGATTGCGCGCACTCGCCCCTTGGCAATAACAATTGCGGTACGGGAGAACACGTCCGCGTGACCTGTCGGTAGCACGCGGCGCGTCGGGTGAGGCTCACGCTTCGCTCGGCGCGTCAGTTCTAGAAATCGCGTCCGACGCAAAGGAGTTTCCTTAACGTGCGGTAAATTTCTGTCGGTGACTGTTTGACAGGCCTCCGACTTAGCGAGGTAGTCGTGAACGAGAAAATCATCAGCGCAGCGCTCAGTCTGCTGCTTATAACCGCGTGTCAACCTGCCACCGAAGACCTCGTCGCTTCGGAGACTTCGGCGTACCGATCCGGGCCGACGAACGTGTTTCTATCCGCCAAAGGTCTCGGCAATCTTCAGGAGTCCAACGCGTACCTCACCGCCGTCGGGGCCAATCCGCTGACGTACACGCTTGCGGAGTGGAAGCGTACGAATCTCGGCGCTGCGCCCGTTGTCACTTCGCTCTACCAAAATCTTACCGAACTCGGCTTTTGGCGCGAAATGACGTGCTCGAGAGGTATCGGCCGCGGCGCTGGCGGGTGCGCCGTGACCAACTGGACGGCCCCGAATGAGCCCGCACGTGGAGTCGCAAACCAAGGTACCGTCGCGATGACGCTAAGCCGCGAGGGCGTCGTGCAATTTTACGTTTTTTTGCCGGATGGCAAGATTTCGCCGACAGCCATACTCGATCAGGAGGGGCCAAAGTTTGCGCCACGTCTTTGCATTGTTTGCCACTCCGGGAATGCCTCGAATCCAGGGGTTAAAACGGACTTTGGGTCTATCTTTCGGGAGTTCGATCCCTCCGCGTTGCGCGAACCGCCCGGCGTGCCCCGGGCCGAGGCCGAAGCCGAATGGCGAGCTCTCAACCGTGTTGCGCAAGACGCAAATCGTCTCGTACGGGGCGAGGCCGAGGGAGCACCAGCCGGAACCGATCACGCGCGCGAGTCGCTCATCGACCGCATTAACGTCGTCTACTTATCAGGTACGGAGCCTGTTCCGGACAGTTGGTCCGCGGATGGTGCGGTCACGGTCAACCTATGGAAAGGCCTCGTGGCCCCGTACTGCATGGCTTGCCACCGGCACAATGCGCTCGATTTTCGACTCTATCCTCGATTTCAGTTCCTCAAGAGACAGGCAAACTTAGCCAAGTATCTCCCGTTTGGCCCGCCCTCGGACACGCAGGCGATGCCCCAAGCTGCGCGGTCTTTTGACCTACTCTCACGCGACACGGTGGCGAAGGCCGCCGTCGACGCATGGTTGCGTGGGCCCGCGTGCGTTGCCGGACAGCCGTGTTCTCTTTCGCAGCTCGCAGAAAGCGGGCTTACCCGACGGTAAGGACGAAGTCGTCGTACACGACAACCTCATCGCCCTCGACACGTGCGCGGTATGTGCGCTGGTCGCCGCATAGTCCTTTTGGGCGGAGCAGCTTCCCGCTTTTGAGGTCGAACACGTAGCCGTGCATCGGGCATACGACGCAGCTGGCTTCGAGCCATCCCTCGGCGAGGCTCGCGCCAGCGTGATTGCATGCGTCTTCAATCGCGAAGGCCACGCCGTCGACCCACGCCACCAGAATGTCGAACGGAGGGTACGGAACGCGGACCGAACCGCCCGCTTTGACGGCTTCGACCTTCACGCGGGCTACGATTTTACCCTCGTGGGCGTCCAACGTAGGTGTCAATTCAAGACCCTGTCTCCGGCGGGGCGCATAATCGCGGCGTGCTGGAGCGCGAGCTGAGCGAGGACCATCTCCACGCGGGCGCGCGGGTCGAGTTCGTCGAGAATTGCCTGTCGGGCCGCGGCGTCGACCACGAGCTGAAAGGCACAAAGATCGGCGACCTGGGCGGCGTCGGTCGCTTGTGGCACGTCGAAAGTAAACTGCGGATCGTGCTTCCTTACCTCGGACGCAAACATGCTCGCCGTCGCGAGCAGTGCCGTGCGATCGTGCGCGGGCACCGTTGCGGGGAGGTCTTCCAGGATCGTCGCGCGCGCCATACGAAACGGGCGTGACGGCTCCGGGTCGAGCTCGTCGAGTTGGAGTCGCGCTTGGCCAAGGAGCACGATGTTCGAGCGACCGTCGGCTAGCGCCTGATGCTGGACGACGACCGCGCCGCCACCTACCGCGGCGATCCGCGGCCGACCGTGCCGGTCTTCGCCCCCAATAAGGTGGGCGACCGCCAAGGCTCGGTGTGTCGCCAAACAGTGGTCGAGCATGAGGCGGTAGCGCGGTTCGAAAATGTGAAGAGGGAGGACCGCGTCCGGAAAGAGCACCACCTGCGGAAGCGGAAACACGGGGATAGCCCCGAGAGCTCCTTCGAGACTCGCGCGCGGGGGAAGTTTAGAGAGGGAGTCGCTTCGACGTTCACTCATGGTCCGAAAACTTCCACGCTGCTTGCGTTCATGGCCATGGGCGCGTCGAGCGCGAGGAATGTCACGATCTTCGCGACATCCTCAGGCTGCATCGCGGCTGTGAAGTCGCCTCCCTTCAGCATATCCGTTGCGACGGCGCCGGGCATCACGCACATCGCCTGAAGCCCCGAACCACGAAGCTCCTCCGCGAGCGATTTGACGAAACCTACCGTTCCCCACTTGGCCGCGCAGTACGCGCTTTGGCGTGCCGTTCCGAGCGTAGAGGAGATGCTGCCAATCGCCACGAAGCGGCCGCGCTTCAACTCGAGCATGCGGGGAAGAAACGCTCGCGTGACTAGAAATGTACCTTTAAGATTCACGTCGACGACATCGTCCCATTGCTCCTCCGTCATCGACGCAATCGACGCACGGTGGACAACGCCCGCGTTCGAGACCACAACGCTCGGCACGCCGAATTCGGCGAAGACGCGCGCGGACGCGTCTGCGACCGCCTTCGAGTTCGCGACATCGCAGGACAGTGCGAGCACTTTTTGGCCCGTGCCAACGACCTCCGCGGCCGCCGCAGCAAGCGACCCCGTGGACCGTCCAAGCAGCACGATATCGCACCCTCGACGTGCAAGGTCCAAAGCTATCGCTCGGCCAATCCCGCGGCCGCCGCCGGTGACTACGGCGATCATCGGCCCACTCCAAGCGCTTCATACGCGCGGGCAAGGTTCGCGTCCGTCGAGGCGCCGCGGAGCGCGACGGTCTCTACGCGCGTCCCGATGGCACGCTCTCCGCGCGCGACCATGCAGTCATGAGAGAGGATAAGACGACAGCCGACCCACGCGGGCTGCAAGACATGTTCAAGGTCCGACACGACGGCTTCACCCAAGTGTTCCTGAAGTGTCAACCGACGAGCATGCGCGGCAACGAGCGACGCTATCGTTCCGAGTCCGATGAGATGCGAGCGGGTGAGCATCGCGACCGTGGCCGTTCCGCGCGCGGGCAGGAGGTGATGCGGACACATCGTCGTGACTGCGATGTCGCGCACCACCACGAGGTTGCTCGACCCCGGCGCACTCGCGATCGCATTCGCGGTCAGAAGCGCACGCGTGTCCACGGCGTACCCTGCGCACAACTCGTCAGCGTAGGCGTCAGCCACACGCGCGGCGGTTCCGATAAGGTCTGGCTCAGTGTCGGGATTTCTCCCGAGCGCCCGTAGAAACGAATCGATCGCGTTCGCGGCGGCAGTGCGGTCGACACCCATCGAGGCGCAGTCTACCGTGCCGCGCGCCGGAGGAGCGGGCGGAGTCGCACAGACAGAACGGGTGGATCTACGTTCCCCCCGGCGAGCGCGCGACCGAAGCGCCAACGGCGACCTCGCGCACCTGCGAGGATAGCTGGGCTTGGGGCTAAAGCCCTCAAGTACTCGCGCTTTACCCTCACATACGCGATGCACCGCTCGCATCGTTCAGGTAGCACGCGACCTGCTCCTACCTAGCAACACCTACACTTCAACACGGGGCACCCCACATGCCACTTTCTACGCCGTTGCGGTTTCTCCGTCGTGCTCGCCTCCTCGCGCGGCGAAAGCAATTGCGCTCTCGGACCTTCGCCGGAGTGCTCTCGGTAGCGATCGCCGCGGCAGGCTTAGGGGCCTGCGAAAACCAGGACGCCGGCACGAGCGCACACGTCGACGACCTTCGCCAAATCCCGGCGGAGACACTAACCTTCCTTCTCGAAGGTAGTTATGTCGGGATGGGGCTTCCAGTAAGTCCGATTCAAGCCGTGGACAGAGCACGGGGGGCCGCCGCTGTTCGGTACCTTCACCAATGCCGTTTTGGAGATGTGGTTTCCGCTCGCTAGAACGCACCTCTACGACGGCGTCGGGCTTATCGGCGTAGAACGCACAGGTGACAAAGCGAACCTAAATTACGCATGTTCAGTACTTAATACACCACGCGTAAACAAAGTATTCAACTTCAACTGCTTTTACTGTCACGCAGAGACCGTGGGCGGAAAAGCATATCTAGGTCTCGGCAATACCACGCGCGACTTTACGGGAGATGTTCGCAACGTTTGCGACACAGTCCGCGCGGGAGCAAATCTCTTTGGTACACCGGGCGAGAAGGAAGAAGCGTCGATTCTTCAGCACCGATTTGCAATCGCCTCCGACTACATGAAGTCGAGCACCGTCGGCGCGAACCCCTCCATGACCTACGTTTACGCACTCATGGCACATCGAGACCCGGCAACGTTGAAGTGGACCGACAACCGCCTTCTCGAGATGCCTACGGCACCTCCGTTACCCGTAGCCGTCCCGCCGTGGTGGCAAATGAGAAAACGCAAAACTCTTTTCGCGAACGGCGAACTTCCCTTGCACTGGAGTTTCATGACACTCGCAACGCTCATGGGCCAGGAGTCGCCCGAACAGTATGCTCAGAGCGCGGAGGGCTTTAAAAAGGTAAAAGCCTTCGTCGAGACGCTTCCGCCGCCAGAGTACCCGCAAGCGGTCAACGCCTCGCTCGCGGGCCAAGGCAAAGCCGTTTTCGAGACGACTTGCTCAACATGCCACGGAACCTACGGATCCGGCGGAACGTACCCTGAGCGAGTCATTCCTTTTAGCGAGATAGGTACCGATCGCGCCTTAGGAGACCAACAGACAAAACTGGACGAGCGCTTCGTCGGCTAGCTCGCCGCCTCTCCCTATTCTGACAAAGGCCCTGCGACCCCTGATGGCATACCGTTCAAAGACTTAAAAAAGGTTACATCGCGCCGCCGTTGGATGGCATCTGGGCATCTGCGCCGTATTTCCACAACGACTGTGCGCCAAATCTCGAAGTCGCCCTCGACTCTTCAAAGAGACCAAAATTCTGGCGCCGGAGCTTCGACCCCAAGGACTACGACGTCCAAGCGCCGGGCTGGAAGTTCGAGTCTCTTTCGGAAGGAAAGCGAGGCGACATCTTTCGCGATCGCTATATCTACGATACCAGCGTCAATGGCTACGGCTGTAGCGGGCATACCTAGGGCGACAACCTTTCGCCGAGCGAAAGAAGTGCCGTCATCGAATACCTCAAAACGCTTTGAACGCCGCCCCTCGGGACTCCACGGCACGCGGGCTACGTGCGCATCGTCTCGAGCGGGTCGGTGGTCGCGGCTCGCCACGCCGGCACAATGCTAAGCAACGCGAACGGCCCCATGACCGAGAGCGATATCGCGAGTAGCTGCGCGACATCGACCGCGGGCGTCAACGGAGCGCGCGGGTACAGCACGCTCCAGCCTACCAGCGCCGGGCGCAATCCTGGGGCTCCGAGCCAAAAAATCCAGGCGTATCCAAGCAAAAGACCCAGCGCTGTCGCGCTTGCCCCCACAAGCAAGGATTCGAAAAGCTTCGCCCAAAGGACCTCCGAAGTCGACCAGCCAATGGCCTTCAAAACAGCGATCTCTCTGCGCTCGTCAGGCCCAAGTCCACTCGCGCGGTCCCACGCAAGCACGAGCAGCGCAAGGATGGCGGGAATGGCCGCACCGAGAACGAACCCCGCGCGGCGCCCGTACGAGAGGTGATGCACGCGCGCGAGCAAATCGCGCTCGATGACCCGCGCGCCGGGCAAGCGCTCGGTGATGGTTCGCGCGACAACTCTGGTTTCCTTTGGATTCGACAGCGTTACGGCAAGGTCTGTCGCCTCGCCGGAAGGTAAGGCGAGCAGCGCCCGCGCGTCGCTTTCGTCGCAAAGAATAACGTCCGCCGTGTAAAGGTCGAGTGACGACCGAAAGGTTCCGACGAGTTTGAGCGCGTGAGCCTCGGGGTTCGAGGTGGGTAGCCCGAGTTCGTCGCCGGGTCGCATGCCAAGAAATCGCGCGAGCTCTGCCCCCACGATCATCTCGTGCGCGTCTTTGCCTTGAGCGATATCTCGCCCCTCCGCGAGGACGCCGTTCGCGACCGACAGCGGAGACGCGGGGAGCGAGGTGCCGACCACGGTCACGTTGCCCTGCAGAGAAGGCAAAAAGATATATCCCCACACGCGCGCCGTGACCGCGCGCACGGACGGAATGTCCTGGAGTTTCGACGCCTCATCAAAGCGAATAAGCGACGGCCTCCCGCCCACGAGCTTCTGCACAACGATGTCAGAATGAGCCTCGCGCGCGCGTTCGGCCTCGGCACGCAACGACTCCGTGAGAAAGACGACCGCCGCGAGCAGCGCCACCGCGAACACGAGCCCGCCACCAAGCGCGAACGCGCGCGCCTTTCGACGCGCAACCGCACGCAGGGCAAACGCGAGAATGGACATTTTCATCGGCCTCGGCCCTCAGTTTTGTAACCCATCGAGGGCTCCGCCCACACGTCAACCGGAGGGGCCATTGCCGCGCCGGCCGGGTCGGGATCAGGACTTGCCGGACCATCGGCGAAAGCTGCGCCCGGCTCCTCGAGCGAAACGGAGCGCAGCCACCGCGCGCCGCCGGAAAGGGCAAGATCGCTCGTAGGGAGACGACGCGCGACCGCGTCAATCGCCGGCTGCTCTTCGAGCTTCGCCGCACGGCGCGCATGAGCGTCGTACGCGAGCGGTGGGAGCACGATGACTGGGCTCAGGACCAACGCCAGGGCTAGCCACGCCACGTGCGTAGACGTCATGTCGACTGAAACACGATAAGGAGTTTCGTCAGAAAAAAGTCGGAAACCAAAATGGCAATCGACACGGCCACGACGGTCCGTGTCGTGGAGAGACCTACGCCTTCCGTACCGCCGGTCGTATGCAAACCAAAATGACAGCCGATGATCGCGATAATGAATCCGAACACTGGCGTCTTCGCGAGACCGCTGAAAAAGTCACCGAGGCGGACCACTTCGAGCGACGAGCTCAAAAAGAGCGCGGGCGTAATGTCGAACTGCGTCGAACAGATGAAGACAGCCCCGAACGTTCCGAGCGCGAGCGCGTACATGCTGAGTAGCGGCATCACTAAAATCGCCGCAAGGACGCGCGGTAAAACTAGCTTTTTCGCGGGGTCTGCGCCGAGCGCGCGGATGGCATCCACCTGCTCTGTGACGTTCATGGCGCCCACCTCCGCAGCCATTCCGCTTCCGATGCGACCGCCCACGATAACCGCCGTCAGGGTCGGTGCGAGCTCGCGGCAGAACGAGAGAATGATCACCCGGGGGATGTACTCAACGCCGCCGAAGCGCTGAAGGCCGTACGCAAACTGAATGGTCATGACCATTCCGATAAAGAGCGACGTGACGGCTACAATCCCCATCGACTTTACGCCAAGCGAATCGAGCTGCTGGAGCAGCGCCCGCGTCTCAAAGGGGCGACGCCCCATCGAACGAAACGCGCGAAGACTGAGTTGCGCAATCTCGCCGAGGTGCTGCAAAAAGCGCGCACCCCGACCTCGCTGAAAGTCGAGAAAGGACGGCTCATGAGGAACTGGCGGGAGCGACATCCGCGCCACGCTCGAGGGGCGCCCGTCACTTGCAGGCGGCACGTCTCTGTTGTCCGCTTTCCTGATCGTTTCGCTCATTCGGGTGGACTCCGCCGCCCGGGAAGCCCTCCGCTCACCGTGCCGGATTGCGGGAGCGTCTTGAAGCCGCGGACAAAGTCCTCGAACCTACGAGACCCCTCCTCAAACGCGGCCCGTTCACCCATGTAGGCGAAGTCGTAGAGACACCCGTCCTTCTTCGAGACGTAAAGGTCGAAGGACATGGGAACGCCGTCCCACTTGGCGCGGAGCTTGGTGTGAAGTGCCTCGCGGCCGTCAAACGGCTCTGTCTCTTGGCTTAGGACGTCACGCTCGGTGGACCCGATAAGAAGGTGGTTCGTGAGCGCGAGCAGAGGCGTTCCCTCGTCGGGACGATGGCACCGCGCGTTGACAAGAATGCTGGCGGCGTGAGCCTCGTCTCGGTAGGCGAGGCTCGCGTCAGTCACAGAAATGGAATGCCACGAAGCTGGCTTCGCAGGCAGCACGAAGGCAACCGGCCCCTCGCGGAACGTCGAACCGTCGAAGGTTCGACCCGCTCCTCCGCCACATGCGCCGCACGCCGCGCAGGCAACCACGCTCAGGACGGCCAAAACGCGCTGCGGCACGGTCCCGCGAAGGCGCCGCATTTGAAGCTCGAAAGCCCTTCTTGTCCGAGCTCCGCGCTGGCGCTGCATCGTACCGGCCATTTGATAGCACGGGCGAGGGCCGTAACGCGCTATATCCTGGTGCGATATGCCGGTTCGCCTCTACAATACGCTCTCCCAGAAGGTCGAAGACTTCGTCCCCCGGACCCCAGGTCAGGTGAAGATGTACGTCTGTGGCCTCACCACGTACGACCTCGCCCACGCCGGTCATGCGCGTACCAACACGACGTTCGACGTGCTTTCGCGGTTCCTGCGCGCGCGCGGGTTCGACGTGACCTACTGCCGCAACGTCACGGACGTGAACGACACCATTGTGAAGCGCGCGCGCGAAAACGGCGAAGAGCCCCTCGCGCTCTCACTGCGGATGAGCGAACAGGCGGACCGTGATCTGGCGGCCATCGGCTGCATGAAGCCCGAGATTGAACCGCGCGTTTCGACGAGCATGGACGATATCGTCCAGTTCGTCGAAAAACTCATTGCGAAAGACCACGCTTATGTCGCCGCGACCCCGAACGGGAATGACGTCTACTTCGCCGTCCGCAGCTTTCCAAACTACGGCAAGCTCTCGCGACGCAACGTCGACGACCTTCGTGAAGGTGCGAGCGAGCGACTTGCGGAGGGCGCGAGCGACGTGAAGCGCGATCCTCTCGATTTCGCCTTGTGGAAGTCCTCGGGAAGCGAGCCGTTTGGCTTCGAAAGTCCGTGGGGAAAGGGCTCGCCAGGCTGGCACATCGAGTGCTCCGCGATGGTAAGCCGCCACCTCGGAGACCACATCGACATCCACGCGGGCGGTATGGATCTCGTGTTCCCGCATCACGAAAACGAAATCGCCCAGAGCGAGGCCATCTGCGGAGCTCCTTTTTCGCGGGTGTGGATGCACGGCGGGTTCCTCGAAATCGACAAGGAGAAGATGAGCAAATCGCTCGGAAACTTCGTGACGATTAAAGACCTGCTCGAGCGAAACGACGCTGAAGGCTTTCGCTACTACGTGCTCGGCACGCACTACCGCGGGCCGCTCTCGTTTGACGTCGAGAAGAAGGAGGACGGTCGCGTCGTGTTCCCGGGCGTCGACGACGCCGAGCGCCGCATCGACTACTTGTATTCCACACGTGATGCGCTCGCGGCCATAGCGAACGGCACCGTGGCGGCGGATTCGAACGTCCTTCAGGGGCAAGCCAAAATCGTCGATGAAGCGCGGGAGAGCGTGCTTACGGCGCTCGACAAAGACCTCAACACGCCCCAGGCGTTGTCGGTTCTCGCCGAGCTCGGAAAGGCTGCGAACGAGATCGTGATGCAGTTCCCAAAGCTAAAGGGCGATCTCGCGAAGCTCGAGGCCGTGAAGGGGCTCGCCGCGAAAGCCGTCCGCGCGATCGAGGCCGCGTGCGCGCCGCTCGGCCTCATGCAGGCCGAATCCGAAGTTTACTGGTCACGCACGCGCGCACGACGGCTGCGCCTTCGGGGCCTAGAAGCGGCCGCCGTGGACGCCAAAGTACGCGCACGCAGCGAGGCCCGCGCCTCGAAAGACTTCGCACACGCGGACGTTCTGCGAAAACAACTAGCCGCGTGGGGCGTCGAAGTGTTCGACGGCACATCCGGCGCGACGTCGTGGAAGATCACCCTTTGACGCACGCGGAGTGAAGGCTAGTGCACCCAGAACGTGGGATGTCCTGGCTCGCGACCGAGCTCGAACCGTACGAGTTCGACCCACGCCGTGCCCGCGATGCTGGGGCGCGTGTCGAAAAGATACGGGACGTCGAGCGTCGACGTCGGGAGTGAGCCGTTGGGCGCTCGAAGCGGTTCGAGCGCGGCGAGAATAGAGCCCGCGCGTGAGGTACGGCCCGCGCGCCACGCCGCGAGGGCCACGCCCGCCGAGCCCTCGGGCCAGATCGCTTTTAGGTTCGACCAATCGTTCGCGGCAAGCTTGGCTCCGAGCTCGCGCTGGAGGAGCACGGACTCCAAAACGGCGCCCGTGAGTTGCGCACGATGTCCGCGCGCCGACGTCCGCTCGTCACGCGCGTCAAAGCTTGCGTCGGCCACCGAGGCTGACGTTTCGGCGCGCTGTCGCTCACCAACGCCACCGAGCAACACCGATCCCCACGCGGCACAATCGAGCGTAAAAACGTCGTCGGGGCCTGCCGTGGTAACGCCACGCGCGAGCTGGCCCGCGGACCCATTCCACGTTCGCGCCACCGCTTTTGCGATACGCGCCGCGGCGTCACGGTAGGGCGCTTCGCCCGTCACTCGCGCAAGCGCGCGAAGGAAAAAGAAAGCGTCGATGTTGTGCTCGACGGAAGCCCACTCAATGTCCTCGAGCTCGAGGCGCTCCCGAAGGCGGCCCTTCTCGTCGACTTCGTAGCGGAACCCACCCGCGCCACCAAGCACTAGACCGTCTCGCGGGTCGTCGGGCTTTGCCACTTGTCGCTCCATCACGTAAGTCGCGGCGCCGCGCGCGAGCGCTATCGCCTCGGCGCGCACGGGTCCCGCACGGTCGGCGTCGAGGTATTCCGCAGCGGCGTATCCCACCCAAGCGACGGCGCCTGCGCGAACGTAGGGGATGCCATCCTCCGGTCGAGGCAGCGTGAACGAAAATGGAACCGAGCCATCGGCGCGCTGCACGGCGCGCAATCCTTCGATAACGCGCCCGGCCTCTTCTCGGAATCCGTACCGCATCAGGACGAGGATGAGAAGCGCGCTGTCGTACGTCGCGAGGCGCTTTCGGATAGGGTCTGTTAAGGCGAGACGGCCATGCGAATCCGGAGTGGGATAGGGAATCAGGGTCGTGCGGAGGTACTCGAGAGCCTTGCCTTCAGGCACCGGCGCCGTGAGCGGACGCGGCCCGGACATCCCACAAGCGAACGAAAAAGTAGCCACAAGCACGAGGAAAAAGCGCCTCATCCGATCGTACGGACGACCGCGCGCCTCGCAACGTCGCGCACCGCTACGTCCAAGTCCGAGAGCATCTCGTTGACACGCGCGCGCACGGCGGGATCGGCGTCAACGGCGAGCACATGAATGACTGCGACGCGGACATCCGGAGACGGATCATGGAGCGATCCGACAAGCCGCGACGCGAGGCCTTCGCAGCCGAGCGCGCTCATGGCGAGAATCGCGGCCGCCCGGACGTCCGACGCGTCCGCACTGCTGAGGCGCTTTAAAAGAAGCTCCGTAAGTTCCGCACCACGCGGCTCCGCCCGAAGCTCGAAGCGGACGTCGAGCGCCGTCTTGGGCCACGCCCGAGCGAACGCCTGCAGACCCGCGGGATCTGAGCTCGCGATCATCGTCGCGAGCGCAGCAGCGCGCACCCGCGGCGACGCGTCTTCCACGAGCGAGGAGAGCACCTTCAAAACAATTTTGGTGGCAGGTCCCGCAAACCGATGCAGCGAAGTCGCGAGCGCGGCGCGGACACGAACGGAAGGGTCGTTTTTCATCATGCTCGCACGAAGGAGCGAGTCCCCGGTCCACACCATCGTGTCAAGCACGCCGAGGCGAACTTCTTCGCTCGGGTCCGATACCATGTTCTCGATAAACACCATGTTCGGTGACGGCACCGCGCCAAGGGCTTTAACGGCTGCCGCTCGAACAGGCGCGGACGTCGAGCGCGCGAGCTCTTCGAGCAACGGGACCGCCGAAGGAGTGGCCATGGCGTGCAGGACGCGCACGGCAGGCAGAAGCAGTTCGGGCACTTCGACTCCCATCATCCAATCGAGGAAGGGCCACGGGTCGTCCCGATGCAACGCGGCGAGCGTCGATTCCACGAGCTCCTGGATGTCGCGCGGGCCTGCGCCTAATCGACGTGCGAGCGCGACGCCGATTTCAGCCTCGCGTCGTCCGGCAAGCGCGTGCAGCGCCCGCCGCGCGACCTGCGCACTCGGGTCGCCGACGGCGCGCACGAGGGCGTTCCGCGCGAGCGCTTCCCCGGCGTGGTTTTCCAGCGCTTCCGCCGCTTGAATACGCACGTCCTCAGCCGGGTCCGAACAGAGCGCATCCGCGAGGACATCCGCGCTGCGCCCGCCGCGCAACCTTCCGAGAGCGCGCACCGCGAACCTCCGCGACGCGATGTCGAGACTCGACCGAAGGAGGCTTTCGTACTGCGAAACAAGTCCGAGCGTATCCAGAGAGAGAGGCGCTGAGGTCGGCGAATCCTCCAGGTGAAGAGCCGCGAAAAACGCAATACGGACGGCGGGATCCTCGTGCGCGAGGAAGGCTACGACTTCGTCCATCCTCCCTGGGAGAGAAAGCTCATCGAGGATCCCCGCGAGGACGGACTCGGTACCGACAAGCCCGCCGGCCACCAGCCGAGCCGCCGGATGTGCGTCGCGACCGAGTTCCAGGAGCTGTCCTTCGATAGCGCCGCGCGCGACGCACGCGAGCGACACAAGTGCGCGATTCCGAACGAACGCGTCGGGATCCCGAACGCTTCGTTCGAGCGCCGAAACGACACGCGATTCCCCGGCTGGGGCGCGGCCGAGGGCATTCACCACGGCGGCGCGGACACGGCCGTTGGGGTCTTCCGCGGCGCGGAGCAGCGCTTCGCGTGCGGCGCTGTCCGAGATCTTTGCAAGGGCGCCGGCGGCGCTCGCCCGAAGCAACGCGTTTCCGTCAGCAAGGAAGCGGCTCAACGTAGCGATACCAACCACATCTCCGCATTTGCCGAGCGTCCACGCGATTCCCAGGCGCACGTCGAGCGAGGGGTTCCGTTCGATCTCATCAAGGCGCATAAAAAGCTGCTCGCGGGCCCCGCGCGACAACGACTCTGCGATGCGATCACGGACGTTCGGAGGCGCGCCGGCGAGCGCTCCAAGCAGGCCTTCGAAGGCCTCGGTGCTCGCCGCACTTCCGAGGCCCGCGACGGCGGCCATGCGGACCTCGAGCGAAGCGTCCGTCAACCGCGCGAGGAGCGGTTCGACCATGACATCACCGCCCCGATCGCCGAGGGCAGTGACGGCACGCTGCCGAACGGCGTCGCTCGAATCCAACGTCGCCCGCACGAGAAGCGCATCCGCTCCTTCGGCCTCGATGCGAGAGAGGACAACGACCATGTGCTTCCGAACGATCACCGTGCCTCTGTCGAAGGCCGTGGCGAGCGCGTCGACGTAGAGAGTGAGCTCACCCGGAGGAAACGCCGTGAGCGCCTCGGCCGCGGCCTCTCGAACCGATTCTTCGGCATCGACGAGAATGGGAATCAGCGCCGCGGCTGTCTCCGGCGCTTTCAGCCGGCCGAGCGCTTCGCACAAGGCTGCGCGCACGGGCCACGACTCGTCATCGAGCCTGTTACGTAAAATCGGAGCGACGCGAGCGACGCCGAGCTCTCCACACATGCGTGCCACTTGCGCTCGGACCTCAAACGAGCCGTGATGAACATAGGCCACGACACTATCGAGAAGCCCTACGCGCCCGAGCTCCGAGACGGCGTCGTACGCCCGCTTTCGTACGCCGTGTTCGACGCTCGTGAGCTCGCCGATGATGCGGTCGAGGTAACCGACGCGCTCCAGCGCAAGCGCCGCGCGACGGCGAACGTCGCCATTCGGATCGCGAAGGGCTGATTCGAGCGGGCTCGTATCTTTGATACGAATCGCCTCAAAAGCCTCGAGCGCTCGGAGTCGCGTCGCGTAGTCGGGGTCGGCGAGGGCGGCCACCAAGACGTCGACGGCTCGTTCACCTTCGATTCGAGCGACAGATCCCGCCGCATGAGCACGAACTTGAGGCGCCGGGTCGCGGAGCATTGCGCGAATAAGTGGCTGCGTGGCTCGCGCGTCCGCGATGAGTCCAAGGGCCTCAGCCGCCGCGATTCGTAGCAGGTCGTCGCGATCGTGAAGTCTCACGACGAGATCGTCCGTCGCGCGCGGGTCCTTGATGCGTCCGAGAATACGCGCGACCCAAACGCGCGTCGAAGGATGCGTCGGACTCGAAAGTACCCGAAGAAGCGGGTCAATCGAGAGGTCTCCAAAAGCGACAAGCGCCTCGGCAATACTGCGTGATGCACCTTCGCTCGTACGCTCTAACTCCGCGATGAGAAGCGGAACTGCCGTCGGGTCGCGGAGCGCGGCAAGGGCTTTCGTCGCGGCAGCCTTGACGGACAGTTCGTCCTCAAACCTGTCGTTCATCGCCGCCACGAGCGCAGTGACGGCGCCTGCGTCTCCGGCGACCCCGAGCATTTCGGCCGCGTGCACGCGCTCGCTCCAGCGACGCCCCCCCCGCAGGGTCGTCGCGTAGCGCTCCACCAGGCCGAGCTCAACGAAAAGACGCCGGCCCAACGCGCGCGAAACGTCGGCTTCGGCGCGGAGCTTCTGCTCGACGACGCGCTCGATCGTCGCGTTGTCAAAACGTTCGCGAAGCATCAAAACAAGAGTTCCGACGTCCTCACCTTCGCCGGTCAAGTGCGTCGCCTCCGCCACACGCGCGAGTGCCGCACGCGCAACTCGGCGCCGAAAGGCCTCGCGTAAAAGGACGTACGCTGTGGGGATGACAGCGAAGACGACGAGCGCCAGGGTCATCCATGCCGCGAGCGACGTCGCTGTCACGGACCGCTCAACAGGGCCTCGATTTTTTGAACGAGGAGCGCCGGATCCATGGGCTTGTTGAAAAAGTCGTCGGCCCCTGCTTGAAATGCCCAGAAGCGATCAGCGCTTTCGACTTTGGCCGTGAGGATGAGGACCAAAATCGTGGGGTCCAAGCGTTTGATGGCGCGGCACGCTTGATAGCCGTTCATCTCTGGCATGGTGATGTCGAGTACGACGAGATTGGGTCGGTCGCGCTCCACAACACCAAGCGCGACTTCACCATTATGAGCGAGTGTCGTGCGATGGCCAATCGCCGCCAGTCGAAGCTCGAGCGCCTCGAGCGCTTTCGGCTGATCGTCGACAAGCAACACATGAATACCACCGCGGCTCACGGTCCCCCCCGCGGCACGACGTGAGACGAACGTTGCGTCCGGTCGTCGCTGCGCCATCGAAGGTCGGACGGGATCGTCAGAACGAGACGCGCTCCGCCGACGGGTGAATCTTCAAACCTCGCGGAACCTCCATGCTGGATCATGATATCGCGCACCATCGATAGCCCTAAGCCTGAACCCGGAACTTGCCTATCGCGCTCAAGACGGACGCCTCGACCAAAGACATGCTCGCGATACTCTACAGGAATTCCGGGCCCTGAATCACTAACGACGATCTCGATCGCTTGGCGCGCCGCGGCGGCGCCTTCGCCGCTCGGGTCGGGCACGCGGGACGCGACGAGGATCTTGACGGCTCTCCCGGCAGGCGTGAACTTCAAGGCATTGGAGAGCGCGTTCATGAGAACTTGCTTGATTTGAACCGGGTCGCACCACGGGTGAGGTAACGCGCTCGCGACGCTGACAGTGACGTCGAGTTGCTTTGTCGCCGCCATGCCCTCAAGAAGGGCCACCGACCGTCGCACAAGGACGTCGAGGTCGGTCTGCCGGCGGCGCTCAACTTGTCTCGACGCAACATTCAGAGCTCTTCGCGCTTCCGATTCCTCGAGTGCGGCTTGCCGCACGGAGGCGGTATAGCGTTCCAAAAGAGCGGTGGCGTCCGCCGAGGCCTCGACAATACGCATGGCGTGCGCCCGCTGCGTGTCGCTCGTCGGTCCAGCAATTTCGTCGCGAAGGTTGCTTGCAAATCCGAGGACGATATCCATGAGCACGCGAGCGTCGTGGGAAAGTGTCGCGGCCGCGGCGCAAAGGAGCGTCGACGTGCGCTCGCTGGCTTGGATGGCGACGTCGGCCTTCCGGCGATTCTGCGCCTCCTCGAAACCGGCGCGAATGTGCACGACAGCCTCGGCAACCGCATCGACGAGAACGTGGTCGAGCGACTCCGTCGGCACGATGACGGCCCATCCGAACGGCGCGACGCGCTCGACTGCGACGTGGCTGGACACCCTCAAGATGCGCGGCATTCTTCGCAGCCGAGGTTCGTGTCCGAGAGCCCTCGCAACATGAGAAAGTTCCTCCGGCCGGTCGCCAAGATTGAACAAGAGAGCGTCACACGCGAGCGCCCCTGCAATGGCGGTGGCTTCGGTACAAACCGCCGCCATGACGCCCGCTGTGTCCAAAAGTTGAACGAGCCTCTCGCTCGTCGCTACGTCGACGCCGATGACCCCAAAAACGATAGGCGCGAGAGTCACGAGGGCTTCACCGCAAAGCCTTTACGCGCGAACTTGTCCCACCCCTGCTTGCCCTTCATAAAGTCCCACAATCCTTTGAGTTGCCAAACGACGAGAAACTGGCGATAGCCGAAATTTGATACGAATCCCGCGAGGAGCAGCACGAGCACGTCACGAAGCCGTTCGTAGCGAAAAAGCGCCAAGCCGGCGCCGCCTTCGCTCGCTGCACGCTCGGAGTAAACGCAAAGCATGACAGAGAGCGCGCTGAGAAAAAGGTTCGTCGCCGTGGCAAACGCCAAAAAAGTAACCAACGACTTGAGTGAGAGCACGCCCACCGCAAGCGTCACGAGAAGGACAGCGCATCCGGCACATTCGATGATCGGTGCCAACGCCTCGAACATCAACTGATAAGGGAGCGAAAAGAGTCCGATCTGACGATAGCGAGGATTGAAAATCATCCGACGGTGGTAATTGAGCACCTCGAGAAGTCCACGGTACCAGCGTGAGCGCTGCTTACCGATGTCTTTGTAGTTCTCCGGCGCCTCGGTCCAGGCGGTCGGAAAGGGCAGGATTTCAATCCTACCAGGCAGCCCTTTATCGAGGAGGTAACGATGAAGGCGAACCACAATTTCCATATCCTCGCACACGGTGTGTGCGCCCGCCCCGCAGTACTCGAGGCCGATCTTCGCCTGCATCATCTTTGTTAGAAAGCCGCCAATCGCGACGACAAGGTCGCGCCGCATGAGCGCGAAGACACCGGAAAGGACGAGGAGCGAACGTAGTTCGGCGAAGGCGACTCGTCCTTGAGCGAACGACCGCATGTACTCGACGATTTGAAAGCGCGCGATCCACGCCTTCGGAAGTCGCATCTCGACCACACGGCCGTCTTCGACAAGCGAACCATTCGAGATCCCAACCTGAACGCCTACCGCAACGACCCCCTCGCGGTCATCGACGATAGGGCGAGCGGCGAGGAGAAGCGCGTCGGGCGTGAGCAGACTGTCGGCATCCATACTCGTCACGAATTCGCCCTGTGCGACGTTGATCGCAGCGTTCAAAGCATCGGCCTTGCCGCCGTTCTCCTTGTCGATGAGGACAAGGCGCCGGAGTCCTTTGGGGAGTGGCCCACGAACTTCGTAAAACCCTTTTATCTTCGAACAGGCAAGCTGCTCATCGTAGTCGAGCTCCGTACGCACGAAGTGGAACTGTCGCAAAAGGACGTCGACTGTCTTGTCTTTCGAGCCATCATTGCAGATGACGATTTCGAAGCTCGGGTAGCGCAAACGCAAAAGTGAATTAATGCTTTCGCAAATGGTTACCTCCTCGTTGTATGCCGGCACAAGGAGGGTCACCTGAGGCAAGAACGTATCCTGCACGCGGCCCATGGCCGGGCGCACATCTTCGCCCGCGAGACTACGTCGCACGGCCCGCAGACTCAAGGCAACGAACCAAAGGTTTAGTGCAAAGAAACCGATCACGTACGATGCAACAAGGGCATCCAGCACGACAAGAAGACTGGAAACGATGTACATAGCTATTCAAAGATCGAACCACGTTCCGAGACCGGTCGAAAAGCCGATATGAAAAATCGAAAATCCGTCACTACGCTCTTTGCTTATATCCGACTGAGAAAACGTCGTATCGTGGGAGCCGCTGAGGGAGACGTTCAGGAGGGGTCCCGCCATCACCATCACGTGCGGAATCGGTGACCAGACCAGCAAGGGGTCCACATCGAGCGAAAAGAGCGCGTCGGATACGCGCGAGGTCGACGTCACGCCCAGGTTGCTTGTCTCCTCGCTTTTCGAGCTGTTCGCGTAAAAACTAAGCCCTGCGCGCGCCCAAAAAGCCAGATGCGGCGTCCCGTGAATGACGTACCCGAGGCGCGGCGCGAATCCGAGCATCATGGACTGTGGCGCGCGGCCATCACGATCCGTTTTGGCGTCGACCGTGGGTGACGTTCTTTCCTCCCGATGCACGCCTCCGAGCCCCACCGCGAACGCAAGCGACGTCCCAAGCGTCAGATTGCGCAAAATCGTGAAGTCTACCGCGAGCCTCGGAACCGTATGGAGGGCTCCGAGGGCGGGCTCACGGCCGACGAAGAACGCGAGCGAGCCGCCGCTATCGGTCGTCTTCGTAGTCACATCGCCCTGCGTCGCGGTGACGGTTTGGGACGAATAACTTACCCATGGCAGCAGGCGATCCGCGCTCACGATAAGCTCTCCACGCGCCCCAAACACACGGGAATCGTCGACCGGTGAGAGCGGTTCGATGAGAGGCGCCGTCGGACTCTCGGCCCGAACGCACGGTGGCGAACTCCATAGGCCAAGCGAGATGCCAAGCGCCGCAAGCCCTGCACGCGCTCGCTTCAGGTAGCCCGTCCAACGCGGGTCTCCATCGCGCAAGAAAACGGTTCGTCGGCACCCCACGTGACCCGCGAACGTACGGGCCTTCACGCGGGCCGACAAGAGCGAGCGAGACATGCGAAGATCGGGCGCCGTTGCGGACCCCCTACGCCTTCCCCTAAGTGAGATGAAGTCCGCTCGAACGTCGACTCGGGCTCGCCTCTTGGCTTTGGCTTGGCTTGCGCACATGGCGCCTGCTCGCGCAACCGAACCTCGATGCCGCGCGGCTCCTGCCGTCGAATCCTACGCGAGCGTGGACGCTATGGTGACCGCCGCGGAGGCTCTCGACCATCCCCTCGACCGACCGCTCGCGCGCGCTCTGTTCCTCGCCGCTCTTGCACGCGACCCCGGCGACGCTGAGGCTTTGGTAGGCCTCGCGCGGGTCGACACCGCGGACGGCTGCGTGGCGCTTGCAGAGCAGGCTTACCGTGCAGTGCTCACGCATTCGATGGGAAACGTCGACGCCGCGGCAGGCCTCGCGACGCTACTTCTTCGCGCACGAAGGTGGGCAGAGGCACGCCACGTACTCGATGCAGCCCTCTCACTCTCCCCACTTTCTCCTGATTTGCTCTCGCGTCGCGCGAGCGTCGCGCTCTGGAGCGGAGAAGTCACGGCCGCGATGTACTACGTCACGGAGGCGCAACGCGTCTCGCCGCTCGATCCCGACCTGCGCGAGGCGAGAGACCGCGTATTCCTCGGCCAAGCGAGGCTTGGGCAACGCGTGCAAGTCTTTCCGAAAGGGTACGACGACGTCTGGACAACAGACGTAGCCGTGATGGAAAGGTGGCATAGGTTACGCCTTGAGGCCGGCGCCACGGTCGTCTCGCGGTCGGGCGCGGCACGCGAAACGAGGAGCGGCACGCTGAAGACTCGAATCCTCGACGGTCGGCCAACACTAGGTGCGTTTTATCACTACCCTAGCGGCGGCTGGTTCGGCGGCAGCGTCGGAGTAAGCGCGCCCGCTTTAGCTTTACCGCGCTCAGCGTATGAACTCCGAACGTTCGTTCCGCTCGTCCCGAGGCTATCGCTTCAAGCGACCTCGGCCTATTGGCGATATGCGGACGACCGGGACGTCGTGGTGCTTTCTCCCGCGCTCGGCCTCGCAACGACCGACGCCATAGACATCACTGCACGCTATTGGCTTACGTCTGTCATCGTGCGCGGCAGCGGCAGCGATAGCCGTGTAAACTACGTCCACTCCTTCGGCGTGCACGTCGACTGGCGGCCCGACGGAAAGACCGCGCTCGGGCTGGATTATACGTACGGCGTCCAACTCGAGCGAAGTCCGTCGGCGACCGATCTGCTTGAGCTCCGAAGCCATATTTTTACAGCTCTCGCGCGGCGGATGATTCGGCGTGAGCTCGGCATCGACCTTGCGCTCGCCCTCGAGCGGCGTTCGAGCTTAGGCGAAGGCCCCAACGTGTTCGGCGCGGCGGCAGAGGGAGGCCTCTTCGTACGCTGGTAGGCTAATCAACAATTTCGAGATAGTGCCCAGTAAAACTTTTAATACGCTCACCTGAGCCTAAAAAAGCCGCCACCGTCACGAGCCAGACTCCCCTGTCGATGCCTTTTTCATGTCGCTCGGCGGGGTCAATCATCGTTTCGAACTCGCTTTCGCCGGGCAAAACTTCGCGCGTGAACGTGTACTCTCTACTGAACGTCGTACCGGGCTTTGTAAAAGCAACAGCCGCGCTAACCTTATCCTTCGTGTCTCCTCGATTCTCAAAACGAAACCCTACGCGCAGGGCCTCCCCGCGCCGGACGCGAACGGGAAGAGTGGGGCGAACCATCCGCACGTCAATCGTGCCGATGGTGAGCGGAATACCGGCAAAAGAGTTCATTCGATCGCCCGCAGCGTCGAAGGTCGTTATCGTCAGAAGCCACGAACCGGCGTCGATACCCGCGTTTTCGCGTGCCTCTGCCGTGAGGCGCAGAGTGTAGCGCGACGCACCGGGAACCGAGAGAACGGCGGGCTCGTAGTACTCGATGCCCGTGGTTTCACCCGGGCGCGTAAACACAACGAGGGGCGTCACCCGATTCGCCGTATCCCCACGATTTTCGATGGCAAATGGCACGACGAGATCCTCGCGTAGCCCAATCCGGGCGGGCATCATTGGCTTCGAAACGACCGCGACATCATCTTGACCGCGCCGGAACGCGTGCCCTGCGTACGCTTGGCCGACGGGTTTATCATCCTCGTCGCGAACGCCAAACGTTACCGCATACCTTCCCGGTAACACGTTTGCTTCTGTCAGCTCGCCCGCGTCGAGCTTCAGCTCCACGAACGCCCCGCGCGGCGCCACGTGACCCACGAAATCTGTCGTTACCGTCTCTGTCGTATGGGGCGGAGTGAAGCTGACTTGGAGAGCTACCCGGCGCGTGCAGGAGGACGCATTTCCGACGAAGAAACGAGCCGCGAACGTTGCTCCAGTTTCGATTTTCGAGGTGTATGTCGGAGAGTGCGAGAACGTAAGGGGCCGTCGGTCTTCTACGGAGCACACACTCACCCGCACCTCCTCCGGAGGATTCGGGAAAAGCGCCGCGCGCGTGCCATAGGTCACGAGCGACGCGTCGACTGGACGCGGAGGCGGATTCGCAACCCCCTCCGTGTTCGCAAGCCAGTCGGTCCGAGGCTTCATGGCCGGCCCGAGAATGTGCGCTCGATCGGGCGAGACCGCCGGACTCTGGCGCGACCTGCACCCGGTCGAAGCAAGGGACGCAAGAACAACCGTGGGCACGAAAAAGAGCGGAAGGGCGAAGCTTGCTGACGCACGCCCGAGGTTCATCAAACATAAGGTCGCATGCGGCCTTCACGACGGATACGAAAAACATGGGCCCCCGTCACGCGCTAGCATGACGCAAGCGATGCGACTCGAGCTTCACTTTCTCCGCCTTGCATTTCTCGGACTTGGGCTCGCCGCGGCGACTACGGCGTGTTCAAGCGAAACGCTCGACGTACCGCTCTACCCGATTCCCTTCAAAGCGAGCGACGGAACCCTTCAAGTCTTCAATGGAACTTCGTTTCAGCCTCTCTTCATCAAAGGCATGAACATGGGCGTAGCTCTCCCAGGAACGCAGGCGGGAGAAATTACGCCAACCGCCGAGGACTACGACCGCTGGTTCGCCATGATGAGCGAGATGGGCATCAATTCAATACGCCTGTACACGTTGCACTTCCCACGATTCTACCAAAGGCTTTACGATCACAACGTTCGCCATCCGCAGAAGCCGATCTACGTGTTTCACGGCATCTGGCTTGACGAAGAGAATCCCACAAAAAATCTAAATGACATGCAATCGTCTTACGACGACAATATCGCTGAAACGATCGAGTGCGTGCATGGGCAACGCTATGTTTTCGAGCGCAAAGGGCGCGCGCACGGCGAGTACGACACGGACATCTCACCTTGGGTCATCGGGTGGCTCGTCGGCCGCGAGGTGTTCCCTGACGAGGTTCGAGCGACCAACCAGATTCCAGGCGCACGCGCTAGGTACGACGGTGCTTACGTATCTCTCCCTTCAGGCTCTGAAACGAGCGTCTGGTGGGCTGAACGTGTCGACAAAATCGCGGCGTACGAGGCTTCACGCTACCGCATTTTCAGGCCCATTAGCGTCTCGAGCTGGCCCACCCTCGACGCTCTGCATCACCCGACCGAAGGCACCGGCGCCGACGAGGACAAAGAACAACTGGACTTGGCGCGCCTCGATACACGAAACCATCCCGCGGGGTACTTCGCCAGCTACCACGCCTATCCTTATTATCCAGATTGGATGAACGAAGACCCGAACTACGTTACGGCGCGGGACAGTGAAGGCCCTAATAGTTACGCGGGGTATCTACAAACGCTACGCGCCTACTATTTCCCAAAGCCGCTGCTCGTGGCCGAGGTTGGAGTGCCGTCGAGCTGGGGGAATGCCCATTTCTCTCAGAGCGGAATGAATCACGGTGGGCAAGACGAAGTTCAGCAAGGCCACGACGACGTCCGCCTTTTTCACAATGCGTACGACACCGAAACGGCCGGCGCGATTCTTTTTGCGTGGATCGACGAATGGTGGAAGCGCACGTGGATCGTCGATGAGCTCGCGCTTCCGCGAGAGCGTTACAAGCTATGGCACAATGTCACGAGCCCAGAACAGAACTTCGGCCTGGTCGCTTTTGAAGTCGTGGCCCCGACGTTTACTCAATTCGTCCCGGTGAAAGGAGAAGGAAGAATTCGAGAAATTCGCGCAGATGCCGACGCCGAGTACTTCCACGTGAAGCTCACGCTGAACGCCGCGCTTACCGCGAAGGAGTCGATAACGGTGGGCTACGATACCTACGCGGACGAGCTCGGCGAGAGTGTCCTTCCGGACGGGAAAAAGACGAGCCAACGATCGGAGTTCGCCCTCCGCATCACTCCCACCTCGGCGGACTTAATGGTCACAGAGCCGTATGACCAATTCGGCGTATGGCATGACACGCAGGCCGCGTGGCACGACAAGGCCATCAGCGAATTACCCTCCGGCCGCGCGTACCGATCCCTTCGAAGCGATGGCGGACCATGGAACCCCGTTCGCTGGAAAAACAACAGCGACCACGGGAGTGACGATGGCGTTTATCGGTTCCCCGGTACGCTGCAGGAGATTGGAAAGTTGGGCGTGCGCAAAGTGACAGAGGTAGAGCGTGGGCACTCTGCAGTCGTGTTCGACGACACGACGATCTCGATTCGCATCCCGTGGACGCTCCTGCAGGTATCCGACCCTTCCGATCTGCGTGTCATCGACGACAACCCAAAGACGCGCGAACGCGAGACGTCTCCCACGGAAGGATTTCGCATTGCCGTTTCGCTCGGGGCGGATCTCCTAGAAACACCGCGACTCAAGTGGCCGCGATGGGATAGTGCACCTTTCTACATAGAACGGAGAAAAAGCTCATACGAAGTTTTTGCCTCCGGACTTCGAACGATTCCCGATCATCGGTAGCAGTCGGCCTAACTACTTAGACTGCCTGAGCGGAGATCGAAGCTCCTCGACCCAACTCTTCAGTCCGCGGTCGTACCGAGTTTTCGCTCGAGGGCTTCGAGATGGGCGCGCACGTTAGGGTCACTCCCGCGTAGTGCTTCGACCTTCCGAACCGCGCTCATCACTGTGGTGTGGTCGCGATTTCCAAACGCGCGACCGAGTTCAGGGAAACTGCACTTGAGCCGCTGCTTGCAAAGGTACATCGCCACATGACGTGCGAAGGCAATGCTCTTATGTCGATCTTTCGAGACAAGGTCGTTGGTGCGAAGTTTGAAGTGGTGACAGACCACGCGCTGAATGTCGTCGACCCCCGCCTCACTCGCGCGCGGGTTCGATGTGAGTGCGAGCTCTTGCCGCGCGAAATCGAGGTCGATTTGCCTGCCAAGAAGGGAGGACTTCGCCGCAAGACGGATAAGCGTGCCCTCCAGTTCGCGAACGTTCGAGCGGATCGCTTGAGCCAAGAAGAGCACGACGTCGTCGTTGAGGACGATCTCCTCTGTCTGCGCTTTCTTTCGCAGAATCGCGACGCGCGTCTCAAGCTCGGGGCCTTGGATATCAGCGACGAGCCCCCAGGAGAAGCGAGACACAAGACGCTCCTCCATTTTTTCCAGCTGCTGGGGATATTTGTCGCTCGTAACGATAATTTGTTTATCTGCCAAATGAAGCGCGTTGAACGCGTGAAAAAATTCTTCCTGCGTCTGTGTCTTCGACGCAAGGAATTGAATGTCATCGACCAGTAGCAAGTCGCACCGCTCTCGGTAGCGCGCCCGGAACTCGTTCATTCGTCCCTCTTGGAGCGACTGAACGAACTCGTTCACGAATTTTTCCGCCGAGACGTACAGAATTCGCGCCGACGGGCGCTCGCTCCGAAATCGGTGCGCGACCGCGTGAACAAGGTGCGTCTTTCCGAGTCCTGTACCGCCACATAGAAAGAGCGGATTGTGGCGAGGGCCCCCGCCACCGGCCGCAGCGATCGACGCCGCGTGCGCGAGCTGATTCGAGGGTCCGACAACGAAGTTACCAAATGTGTACTTAGGATTTAAACCTTCGACAGGAGCCGGAGGGCGTGTGTCGGTGGCTCGAACATTGGCGTTTGAATAACTGTTAGCGCCTGTCGCACTGCTCATGCGCTGACTCGCTGAACTCAACGAACTTGGCGAGCCCGCTGACCAAGACGTGGCTGAGGCTGGATTTAGAGCCGGTCCGCGCAAGGAGCTGGAAGGTTCCAGCGAGTCCACCGCTTGCGCAGGTTCCCACGCTTCGTTTCCAACGCTTTCACGCCCTGCACCAGACGTGAACGCGCCCGACATAAAAGGCACAATCGGGCGATCGGGCACCATGGCTCGCGGCCTCACGGGCAGCGCTGGCTGGCCGTTCCCAAGCGCCACGGGCGAGTCGAGAGGCCCACCAACGCACCAGGCAACCTGGATGCTGAGACTAGTTCGGCTTCGGAGAAAGTCTACCAACGTAGGAAGAAAGTGCTGATCAATCCACTCACGCACGAACTCGTCGCGAGCGCGCAAACTCACGACCCCGTCGGTCATCCCGTCGTACTGAACTCCCGAGAACCACTGTTCAAAGCTTGCAGGCGACTTCGCCCGCGTAAAAGCGACGGCTTCGTTCCAGAGAGTGTCGTGCTGCATCTCTATCCAATTGAGGGCAAGGCGAAAACGCCAAAGCGTTCACACAAGTTTTCCACAGCCTGTGGACTAATTTGTCCGCGGCGTACTTTTCGAAGCGTGCGACGTGCGACGTGCGCCGTGCGCCGTGCGCGCGTGGTGCCCGCACGATTCCAGCGGACTAGACGTGAATTCAGGAAACGAGGGCCGGCGTTGGCCCCTCGTGCAAACGTGAAGCGGTGGAGTTGCGAACGAGATGACATGCATCTCGCTCTCGGAACGTTCTCGAAATCACGTCGCTGTCTTGGCCGCTGTTTTGACCACAGGCGGGTGCGGGTGCGGGTGCGGGTGCAGGTAAAGGTGTGCAGGAATCCAAAGGCGAAACATCAGAAGTCAGGGGTCACAAGTCACAGATCTGAAGTAGGCCGAGGCCTGCTCACCGGGCTCCCGTCTGGCGGGAAGATGGAACTAGCACCGTCTTTTTTGACCCGTCATGTCCATTGTTTCAAAAGGCCGCAACAAGCTGTAATTGTTTACTTTTATTCCTTGCAAACCGCCCGTGAATTGCATGGTGTGCGCATGCACGTTCGCGGGGTGTGTGTAAGTACCCGTCCCTGTTCCGTTATCTGACCGTCGCGGCCACGACACGTGGAAGTTGCCGGCGTTTTTAGTGTCAAGAACCGATCGATCGGTCGCGACTCTGCCTTGTTTGAGCGTTTTGGCCTCAACTCGCCGTTGGCGGAGCGGCCATTCCTCGGCGAAGCCTGATGGCTCGAAAGTTGTTCTGTCCGCGAGGGTGTGGTTAGGGTGCCCACCGTGCGCTCTTTCGTTTTCTTTCGCACCGCCGCATTCGCGCTCGCGTTCGAGGTGTTCAACCCTGGGCAAGCGTGGGCGGAACCTTCTTCCACAAGCGTCGAACAAGGCTACGATCTCGGCGAGGTCCAGCACCCCCGCTCGGTGGCGATGGGCAACGCGCAACAAGTGTTCGGCGGCTCGACGACGGCCGTGTTCGTCAATCCCGCAAACCTTCCGCTCTACCGCGTTTACCATCTCGAGGGGCTCGCCGCCCTCGGTCCCGAGGCCCGACGCCAGAGCTACGGAGGAGCTATCGCCGATTCGAGTACGTCGCGCTTTGCGGGCGGCTTCGGTGGCACGTGGTCGCAATTGGACCCCGACGGCATCAAGCGGCAATTCACAGACCTCCGTTTAGCCCTCGCCTACCCGCTTGGCGATCGCCTAAGCCTCGGCATGACCGGCCGCTACCTTCGGGTCGCCCAAAAAGTCTCAGGCGGACCCCTTGGCCCAAGTCTCGCCTCCGACGGCACCCGCGACGAACCCATCTTTAATACGTTCACGTTCGACGCTGGGGCGGCCGTTCAGATTACGGACACGATTCGCGCGGCGGTGAGCGGGCGAAACTTGACCGCGCCAGGCACCGGGCTCGCTCCACTCGCACTCGCAGGCGGACTCGGTTGGTCGAACAAGACGGTCACATTCGAGGTTGACTCGCTGATCGACTTCACCACGTTCGGCGCTGCGCGAGCCCGGGCAATGGTCGGCGGCGAGGTGCTCCTAGCCGATCGCATTCCTATACGGGCAGGCTATCGGTACGACGCCGGGATGAAGACGCAGGCTGTAAGCCTAGGCTTGGGTTACATCGATCAAAAGTTCAGCGTCGAGCTCGGCGGCCGTCGCGACGTGGTGTCCGACCATCCGTCGTCGATGGTAAGCCTCGGCGTTCGCTTCTTCATCGACTCGGGTGCGGGCGCGAGCGCCGGCGAGAACAGTGATTCGTTCTAGGCGAAGCACGGCTTCGCAGGTTTTAGTACGCGAGCCAAAAACGGAGGCATAAGTCATCGCTCGTCTGCCTTACGGCGAGGACGGGAGCAACCACCGGCCGCGAAACCCTGGCCGCATCCAGCCGAGGAAGACCTGTCACGGCGAGCGGAGTCGCGTCAGCGTCAGGGCCGCAGAGGCGCGCCTCAACGCGCGTCGGAGCCTTCACCCCCGCGCGCGCAAGCAAAGCGACGCGGCCGAGCGTCAGCGGAGTGCCACGTGAGGCGCCGAGCCGAACGACGACGCCGCGCGCGCCCACGCTGTCTTCCTCGGGCAAATCAAGCACCGTTCGCAGTCGCAGCGCGGCCATCTGGCCTGGAGCGAGCGCCTTTGCCAACGCGTCGTGCTTCACGTGCACGACGACCCCAGCCATCGTGTCTTTTCCGAGCAACGCGTGCGCCGTTACCGGACGCCGCGGCGCGCGGTCGACCACGAGCGGTTCGCCCGAGGCGCCATCTTCCGGCTCGAGCGCGCCGTCTCCGATGGGGAGGAGATGCGCGTCGATCGCACGAGGTGCTCCGGGCGATCCGAAAGCGACGTAAAAGTCAAGAGACTCGCCCTGCCACTCGCCGCGCGGAAGGATCACGTCCTCGACGACGATAAGCTGCCCCTGCACAATCTCGATAGCGACGCGCGCGAGGCTTGGAAGCATCGCAAGTGGCGGCGGTGGCGCGAGAAACGTGACGGCACGTGACGCGGTGGCTCGCGCCGACGGCTTCGAGGGCGGGGTCTTTGGATCCGCCGCGCGAGCGGTGCCGCCTAGCACGAAAAGCGCAAAAGCGAACGCGCGCGCGAAACAGGGCCGCGAACCACTCACCCGAGAGCCTCCTCGAAAGCGCGCGCGAGTGCGAGCGGCTCGCCTTCAGGCAGGGCCTCGTCGTCGAACGCAGGGCCACACGCGAGGCTCACGAGATGCAAACCCGCCCTGGGATTGCGGAACCAATCGGCGTCGTAGCGCTCGACAAGATCGCGCTCGAACGCCCGCGTGCCGAGCAAACCGACAAATCGCGCGGCCTCGGCGACGAAGGGCTCGGGCCATGCCTCGCGCATCGCGCCGGGCAGGGGCGCACCGAACACACGCGACGTGATCTCCTCGAACGTCGAAGCTTCGAGGCTCGGCTGGGTGGCGAGGTACACACGCGCCGCAAGCGTTCGTGCGCGAAACAACATGGAGGCCGTAAGCGTGCGCGACTGCGCCGCGGCGACCCGCATGGGCAAGTGGAGTGCACGCCGCTGAAACGTCACGCCGGCAACGACACTCGCTAAGGTGAATCCCAAGCGGAACGCCGGTGCAGGATATGGATCGCGTGCGAGGCCGAAGGGCATCGACCGAGGTGCGCCTTGAGTCCGCCAAGCGATCCCCCACGCCATTGCCGCGCGCAGGAAGGAAGACCCGCCGAGCGGGTCGGGAAGGACACCGGGATCCACCCCGCGCGGCGCGAGGGCGTGGAACGTTTCGTCGAGCCACCGGGGCCCAAGGTGCGCAGGCCAGCCATCGTTCGCCTCACGCGCGAGGGCGTGCTGCACCGTCGAGGACGCCCGCCACGGATCTTCGCTTCTCTTCCGTACCGTTTTGAAGAGTTCGACGGCAAGCGATTCCGTCGCGTCCAGAAAAGCACGCGAAACATGAGCGACATCCCACGTCGTCGCGAGCGCGAAAGGGTGCGCGAGACCGAGCCGGTGCGACGCCTCAAAGCGACGGACGCGACGTTCTTTTCGCGCCGCCGCCACCGAAGACGCGAGCTCGCCCGCAACGTGGAGTGCGGCCGAAGCGCGCGCGGCGTCGGGAGACGTCACGGTAGCCTTGAACGCCGTGGCGTACGTCGAGGTGCCAGAAGCCTCGCGCGGTGTGCCGTCTCCTTGGGCTGCGACGTCACGGGCCAACTCCGCGGCTGCGGCGACGGCCGGCGTCCGCGTCAGGCGTGGGTCAATCGCGTGTGCGGCGTCGGCGTCGGCCAGGGCGAAATCGAGACCGATGCGCTCTTGAATAAGCTCGTACACCCACCGAAGGAGCCCATCTCGCCACCGCACGTCGACAAGGGAAGGCTGGAGTTCAGCAAGCTCTCGGTACGTCGTGAGCGTGGCGGTGTGACGTACACCATCCCACGGGTCGAAACCGCGCGCGCGTGCTCGGGAAGCGTTGGCCTCGCCCGCGAGAAGTGCTCGGTGCTCGGCCACACGGAGGACGGCGCGGCGAACGTCGCGGTCGAGAGCGGGCAGATCGACTACGTTTCGTGACATTAGCCGTGCACGCTAGCGCGAAAATCGCTCGCCGCGAGCTGTCGCACGATCGCGCCCTCGGCATCGGCAAGGAAGGACAAGCGACGATCAACGATCTCGTCGACCCGAAGCGCAGCTGCGCGCGCATCCTCCGAAGCCGCTTCCGGGCATTGGGAGACAAAGGCCGCACGGGCGAGGTCGAGGTACACGCGGTAGTGCCGAGCCTCGCACACGAAAAGCTCTTCGTAAAAGGCGCTCAAATCGTGAGGCGTGGTTGGCGGGAGAGCCTCGATGAGTAGCTTGAACCGCTCGCAAGAGCGGGCCTCGATGATCGCACCGACGATCAAGCGATCCGTCAGCGACGGCACCTGTTCGTTGGGCAGGCGCGCCATTGCCTTGCGAAGCTCGGCGACATACGCATCGACCGGCGGCGCCCCGAGCTGGAGGCCGCGGCGCTCGAGAAACCCCGTGACGCGATGAAAGTGGTCGAGCTCTTCACGTGCGAGCTCCGTCAGCGCGCGCACAAGGGCAAGCTCACCGGGGTGCCGCATCACAAGCGAAAGCGCATTGGAGGCCGCCTTCATTTCACAGTGGGCGTGGTCAACGAGGACGGCGTCCAAGTCTTTCACTGCCTCCTTCGCCCAGGAAGGATCGGTCGGAACGCGAAGGCAAAACATTCGTCCACGAGTCGATAGCACGACGCGTACCCCGCCGCCGACCGCCCTAAAAAGTCGCTGGCTGACCTCGAAGGCCTTCCCTGCGTGGCTTGGGGACCACCGCCGACCCGCGGAGGAGCATAAAATTCGGCTAACGCCTACGGTGATTCCTCAACGTGGTCGACCCCATCAGGTGAGGTCTCGGTTTTTTTTCTTCGCGCCCGACACGCCGCCCCACGACGCAAACGCGACGGCGACGAAGACAGGAACGACGATCGCCACGACCGCGCCCCAGCCTCCTTCGGCAACCGCGCGCCACGCCACTCCGACGGCGACGCACGCCGTAAGTGCGCCCGAGAGTGCGGCTTCGCGCGGGCCCGCTCCTGCGCCGAAACGGCCGACCAGGAGGCCTCCAGCGAAGGCCCCGAGCGCGAACGCGACAAGATGGGGCACGGTTTGCACGGCGATCCATCGGAATCGCTGGCCATCCGCCATGGTGGCAAAGGCTGCGCGCACCTCCTCCTGCGTCGCGGTGGGACCGAAGCGGGAGATAAAGAGAGAGTGACGCACGGCTTCGGCGACGTACGCCAACGGCAGCCAAAGTGCGAACGTGGCTATCGTGCCGAAGCCTACCCAATGCCACGGCGGTCGCTTTTCGATGGCGTTCTCAGACTCATCACTTTCAGGGCCGCCCGCGTCACCGCCACCACGTGTCGACGAGGGCGACGACTGAAGCACGGGGAGACGTCGGCGCGCAGGCAAGCGTACACTCTACCACCGCGGGGAGCCCACCCCACGGACCACGTGAAGCGACACCGCGAAGACTTTGTCTCACGTCGCCTCCATTCGGTAGGCTTGAGACGTGGCAACGCTCGCTCGTGGTGTAAGGCTTCTGGCCTTCGCAAGTATCGTTGGCGTCCTGGGGTGCCGGCGCGGGGGCTCCGCGAAACTCGAGGGACACTGGCGTGGCACGCGAACAGAAGGCGTCGCGGCGAACGCCGTGGACGCGGCGAACGCGCTTGCCACGCAGACGGAGCTTGTCGCGAGCGGAAACACGATTGACGTGACGCTCCCTCGATTAAAGGGTGCGCCTACCGCCTACGTCGTCGACGAGGAGAACGCAGGCACCCTCGTGATTCATACGGATGCCAAACGCGATGGCAAAGGCAATCGCGAAACCTTCCTCTTTACGGACAAAGGACAGACTGTGTCATGGCGACTTGGCGAGGGACGTAGTGTCGTGTTCCAAAAGGTCGCCGACTAAGGCCTACCTTCGAACCTGTTCTCGCGTCACGCGCAGGACGACTCGCTTGTCGCCGCGTTTGACCGTCACCACCACGTCATCGCGGACCGAACCTGCTAACCGCGCCCGCGCGTCAGCGATGGTTCGAACGCGCACGCGGTCAACCTCGAAGAGGACATCGTTGGCGAGCAATCCGGCGCGCTCGGCTTCACTTGCCTCGGCGACAGCGACAAGGACGACCTCGGCGGCCTCCAGACCCGCGGCTGTCTCCCCGAGCGTTACGGCGACGCCGCCTGTCGTCAATGGCTCCGCGCCTTGGGACTCGCGGCGGGTAAGAGTTACGGTGACGCCGTCCGTGGTGCGCCCAGCCCGCACGCGCACCCCGACCACACGTCCACGGCCGAAGTCAGGTGAATACGCCTCGAGGGTCAAGGCACCCTCCGCAAGTTCACCGAGCCGAAACCGCCCCTTGGCATCGGTCACAGCCATCGAAGGCGGCACGGTCGTCGCCGCCGCTACGTACGTCGGAACGGCGTCTCTTGCGACCCGTGCACCAGGAATCGGTTCGCCCGACGCGCCTTGCACAACGCCCTCCACGACGCCTTCCTCGCCAAGCTCCACGGACGGAACCTCGGTCGGACGAACGCCGCCGCGGTCCTCAACTGTCACGTCGCGCGAGAAGGCCGCGCGGCCTTTCGCGCGAATGCGAAGTCGACCCAAGCCGGGCGCAAGATCGACAAACGTGTAGATTCCCTGTTTATTGGTCACACCATGCCGCGTGGCCATTTCGGTCTGCAGGGTGACTTCGGCGCCCTCGATCGCAACGCGCCGGTTCGCCCAAACCTCGCCCGTAAGCGTCTCCGACGGAGCGAGCGCGACGGTGAGGGATTCCGTCTCCGGAGTCGTTACAACGCTCTTCGAGGCACGCCCGGCCGCGCGAACTTCGACGCGCAAGGCCACGCCCTTCGCGTTGGTGAGCTCGGCTTCTCCGCGGTCGTTCGTAAACGCAGTGACACGCAAGGCGTAGCTCGGTTCGAGAGAGACAGCCGAGACCTGAGCGCCGACCATCGGCCTACCGCGCTCGCTCTTCACGGTGACGTTGAGCGGCGATCGTTCTTCCGGGATGGCTATTTCAACGGTCTTTGTGAGGCCCTCCGCCACGGTGACCTCGACGCGAACCGCGGCCTGCGCGGCGTCCTGATCACGTGAGACGAATACGGTCAGCGTAGCCGGGAGTGACGCGAACGCGAACGAGCCATCCGTGCCCGAACGGGTCACGCGTTCGAGCGAACCCCGCGTAGCAAGCACAGTCACGTGCGCCCCAGAGACCCGCGTGCCACGACTGTCGACCACCCGCCCGACCAGCGTGCCCCCTCGCGAGAGAACCAGCGACACGCGCGCGTCGCTGTCCGGCAGGAGCGTCACGAGGTCGCTCATCGCTTCGACATACTGCGGGTGATGCACGAGCGCGCGCACGCGACCCGGCGGAACGGGCTCGGCCACGAACGTACCATCTCTACCCGAGACCCACGGAGCGGCCTTCTCCGCGCGAACTTGCGCCGTGGTCTTAGGGACAAAGCCCTCCCACAAACCTTGCGGGATCCCGGCGACGGGCCCGGGCATGACGCCCAACTCGCCCGAGGGCACGAGCGGTTTTGGTCCGTCCAGCGAAGCCGTAAAGTGCGACTCGCTGAACGAACGCCGCTCGGGATCTTCGTCGATAGGAAGACCCTCGAGGTCCGTTCCCACGACGCGGATGGTCGCGCCGTCGACGGGATAGCCGCGCGTGTCGACAATCGTTCCGAGGAGTCGCCCACCCTTCAAAAGAGCGAGGGTAATCCGCGCGGGCGGTGGGTCTTCGACCCGAAGTGCGCCTAGAGCGACGAATCCATCCGCATGGGCGGCAACCGACGCGGCTCCGTGCGCAATGGGCCCCAACTGCGCGTGCCCGCGTGGGTCGGTTAGTCCCTCCATAGGGAACGGCGAAAGCCCCGATTCCGCGAGCGTGACGCGCGCGCGCGCGATGCCCTCACGGGAGGCGGCATCCACCACGTCCACAGACACCATCATGCCCTGCGCGAGACGGAGCTCAACGAGCTTTTCTTCGCCGCGACCCACCGAGACGTCGAACTCGATCGGCGATACACGTGTATCATGCATAGCTCTGAGCGTGTACGAACCAGGGTCAAGATGACCGATGCGGATGCTGCCATCGGCCTCGGTTTCGGAGGCGCGCGCCGGCCAGAGCGAGGGGGACGCCACGAGCACCCTTGCGCCCGGAACAGGCGCCCCACTTTCCGCGAGAACTTTCACGCGCAGCGCGCCTTGACGCCCCAACGTAACCACGCACGGTAGCCCCTCGGGAACACGGCGGCGCGTCGCTTCTTCGAAGCCCGGTGCGCGCGCGGTCACGTCGTAACGCCCTTCGCCGAGTCGAACCACACGCGCATGGCCGGTCGCATCGGTGCGAGCACCTACGGGGAAAGGATCGGAGCCGCGGACTTCGATTTCGGCGAAGGGAACTCCCGCGCCTTGGTCGCCGTTGACGACGACGTCGAGCACATGTTCGTCGGCCAGTTCCAGGTCGAGCGTGCGCGGGCCTGTCGTGATAACGACCATCTGCGATGCACGCGCGTGCCCCGCGGCCTCCGCGACGATCCAGTGCTCGGCATGAGGAAGACGCGTAAGAGTTGCATGTCCTTGCGTGTCCGTCGTGGTGTCACCGGCGTCATGGGCACGACCCTCGAGCAGTGCGAACGCTCGAACGCGAATTCCTGAAAGCGCAACCTGATCCGCACCCGTGACCCTCACAGTGAGCACCCCGTCGCGATCGCCAAGGGTCTCCGGCACGGGCAACGCCACGAGCAACGGCTCGAGCGCGCGTGGGCGAAGCGCCGCGCCCGGCCACGTACCTACGTAAAAGAGGCAGAAAAACGCAAGCAGGAGAGACCGAACGCGCACCAAGGTCATGAAGTGGGTAAAAGTGGGCAACGCCGGGATCCGCCACTTCCGTTATGTCGCTGCCCCGACCCTTTCTGCTACTTTTTTTCGAGTGAACGACAGCGCGCTCGCCTTTAGACCGCTCGGCGACAGAAGTGCGAGGCCGCGGCGAAAGGGCAGCTCGACTCGGTCTCTCTTATCCTCGTTCGCCGCCCTGCTGGTGGTCTTCGCAGGCTGCGGGAGCCCAAGGCCCGCTCCCTCGGGAAGCGCTTCGAGTGGCGGTGCCTCAGGGTCCGTGAGCAGCGGCGGCCCGCTCGGGTTCCGCGATGGCGGCATAAGTACCAAACCGCCGGGCTGTGGCCAGAAAGCCGATGGAAGCTTTTGCGACTGCGTCGACGTTCCGCTTTTTGCAGAGCCCCCGAACATGTATTTCGTGCTCGATCGCTCTGGAAGCATGGCCCAGGAGGACAAGTGGTCGAAGGTCCGCGTCGTCGTCGCGCAGATCTTCCGGAGCCTGGGTCCGCGTGCGAACTTCGGCGTCTCGGTGTTTCCAGGGCTCGAAGCAAATTCGTGCACGCCCGCTCGCGAGGTCGTTCCGCTGAGTCCGGGGGATCCTCCCGGCTCCACCGACGGGCCCACGACTACAAAACTTCTCACGACCACGTCGACCGCACCCGAAGGCGGAACGCCGACGGCGCAAGCCCTTCGTGCAGCTCTCGATGCGCTGCGGAAAGCGAAGGGAAAGTCGTTCGTCATTCTCGCGACGGACGGCGGCCCCAACTGCAATGCGGCCGCCGTCTGCAACGTCGACCAATGCATGCCCAACATCGACAACGTGCCAGGGTGTTCGCCGAGCGGTGCGAGTTGCTGCGACCCTCCGAACGGCGCGCGTGAGTCTTGCCTCGACGCAGGCCCGACGTTGAGCGCCGTCACCGCATTGAAGAACGCGGGGTTTCCTGTCTACGTCATCGGGCTACCTGGGACGGCCGCCTATGCGAGCCTCCTCGACCAAGTGGCACTGAGCGGGGGTACTGCCCTCGCGGGGTCGCCAAAGTATTACGCGGTGGCGTCGACCGCGGACAACACGGCGCTGCTCAAGGCGCTAAAACAAATCGCGGCGAAGATCGTCGCGACGTGCGAGTTCAAACTGACGTCGGAGCCTTCGCAAGCGAACTTGGTCAACGTCTATCTCGACGAGGTCGTCCTCCCGAAAGATCAGGTCAACGGCTGGACGATCAACGGCGCGACGGTCACGCTCGTCGGCCAAACGTGCGCCAAAGTGCTTTCCGGCGAAGTCCTCGACGTTCGCATCATCACGGGCTGCCCGACGACAGAGCCGCGCTAACGCATCTCGCGCGTTGCGCGTCTAGCATGGCGGTGCGATCGTACGGCCTCCATGGCAGGTTTATGGTCGGCGTCGGCGAGATCTCACGGTTCGGCACCCGAAGCCCCGCCCCCGGTCGCGCCGCCGGCTCACTCCCACTTTCTGGTAGGCGAGTGGCGAACGCTCATACGGCTTCCGCTTCTGCTCGCGAGGACTCCGCAGTTGGCTCGGGCGCCGCGCGGGAACGGTTCACTCGTCATCGACATTCCGGGGTGGACCGCACCTGAAGTGAGCATGGCTCCGCTCCGCGCTTTTTTGCGCTCGAAGGGACACGATGCGCATGGGTGGGGCATGGGGACGAACCGTGGCCGCCCTGAATCCGACGCTCTCCTGCTGGCGAAAAAAGTAGAGACCGCCGCACTAAAAACCGGTCATCCAGTCGCCCTGGTGGGATGGAGCCTCGGCGGCGTCATCGCCCGCGAGGTGGCTCGTGCCGTGCCGCACGCGGTGGGAAAGGTCGTCACCTTCGGGACGCCGGTCGTAGGTGGACCGACGTACACGGCGGGCGCCGGGTCGTTTGGGGCGCAGGAATGCCAACGCTTCTCGCGCCGAATTGACGAGCTGGACACAACGCGACCTATCACCACGCCGATTACGGCCATTTTTACGCGACTAGACCGTGTGGTGAGTTGGTCTGCGTGCCTCGATCGGCGGTCGCCTCATGTTGAGCACGTCGAGGTAAGTTCAACGCACATCGGCATGAGCGTCGACCACGAAGTGTGGCGCGTCGTCGCCGAACGTCTGGCCGCGTAAACGATAGTTCAACGTCCAGAATGGTCGTACACCGCAGCGCGCAGGCGTTCATACGTCTGGCGCCGAACAGAGCCAACCGGACGTACGACAAAGCCACTTCGCTTCGCTTCTGGCGCCAGAAAACTAGAGTTGTTCATGCGCTTTAACGTTGTCGAAGTAAACAGCCGTACTTGCACTCGCTCCCGCTTCCAACAACATTCCGTCATTTAGCTTCAGCCCATTCGGTTCAAAACTATTCGGAATGGCCTGTTCGACAGCCACGCTGTCATCCACTTTAAGTGGTAGCTTTCCGCCCCGATAGAGCGGCGAAAAACACGATCGTGACGTGCTGAAACCTATCAAAGTCGAACCGTAAAGGGGCTCGCGTTGGGTACGTGCCCGCGGCACTGTCGCCATCCGCAAGATACGTCGCCCATTAAGCGACACCCGAATCCAAACGACTGTGCGGCGATCTGCGCTTGTTCCTCTCCTACCTGCACAAGTCGGAACGAGAGAACGTTGATCTCTCACGCGGTCAAGCGCTCCAGACCTTCTTTGATGAACGAACCCGATCGTAAACCGACCACGGACGCGTTCGACAGTGGCGGTTTGTAGGACATGGAAGCGACCGGAAAGGGTTGTGAACGGACGGCGACTCGACCTGCACGCGTCGTAGTCGCCATCTCCGTTGAGAGCGGCGTGAACCTAGAAGTTGAAGTAGCCGTTCATCGCGGCGTCGATGCGTGACACGAGTTCGGCGGTTTCGGCCGCATCCGACGCGTCAACGATCGCAGGCTGTCCCGCAACAATGGTTTTACGCGCCTCGGTGAGCACGGCGAGCGCCGCGGGGATTTGCATCTTTTTCAGCACGGCAACAGCGATGCGCCGCGTCGCGAACGACCGAAACTTGTCGAGGTTCACCAGGTTCCCGCGCAGCTCGGCGATGAGGATCGGCGTGACGGTCGCGTCGATCGGCGCGTCCGCCAGGAAGCCGCCAGAGTTGCCCGCCACTTTTCGCTTCTCAGGCGCGTCCAAGTACATGCGCGCGAAAACATTGGCTGTCGCTTGGTCGACGCGCGCCGGAATGAACCCGCGCGCGGTAAGGTCACCGCCCACTCGAAGGTCAGACATGAGGTACGTGAACGCTTGACTGCGCTGGGCCGGGGTACCGGCTTTGACCCACTTGAGAAGCGTATTCAGACGACCATTCGGAGCGCCCGCGCTTGTACCCTTGAGGAACTCGCCAAGAACCTTTTGATAGCCTGGACCATCGGTACCGTTCAGCGGGTCCGCGCCGACATCGAAAGTCGCGCACGTGGGGTCCGTGCGCACGTCACCGTCGGTGCAGAAAGGCTGCGTCGGCAGGTCCTTGCTTAGGTCGTAGAGGTAACGAACCGCCGCGACGTCGTAGGGCTGCGGCTTATCAATCGGGCCGACACTCGGGTCAAACGTGTTGCTGTACTCCATGACACTGGAAGACGGCGCGACCAGCGAGCCCTTGAAGTTGTGGCGCAGGCCTAGCGTGTGACCGACCTCGTGATTGATAACCTCCGTGATGTAAGCCTCGAAGAGCTCCTTCTTCGTGCGGCGCGCGGCGCCACCTGGCGCGGGGGCCTCACCGGCGTCGCGTGCGTCGCGGAGGAAAGCGCTGGTGGTCGGTTTCATGCAAAGTGCCTGCATGCGCATGCCTCCCCACGTAAGACTCATCCGAGACGCGGCGCCTGCCTCGGGCGACTTCACGGCCCCGGCCGCACCGGGCGCGGCGTCGTCGGGAAAGGCGTCCACCGAGGTCAGCCACGTCGCGTTGAAGTACACACTTGCACCACGGATTTCACCCGTGTTCGGGTTCGCGCGCCAGTTGGCAAACGCGAATTGGTTCGTCGGATCGGCGTCGAAGACGATATAGTTTTTGTCGTCGTCGGCATAAGAATCTTGGGCCGTGGCGACGCTTGCTTCGAGCACCTTGAAGCCGAACGCGGCATTCCAATTCTCTATGCCTTTTTTCGCGGCATCGACAATGTCGTAGGCGGCAAGCTTAGGGTCGTCTTTGACTTTAAGGAACTGGTCCGAGAGCAGCCACTTGATGGGCTTCATACCGGGATGGATATTCCACTTGGCGGCGGTCTCGATCTTCGTTCCCGTGTTCTTCACAATGCGCGCGTCAGAACGGAAGAAGTAGTCGGTAACCTTACCCTGGGCGTCCGCGACAAGGTTCGTCGGCGTGTAGTTTGGGCTCTCCTCGTAGCGTCGGAGGGCGATTCCGAGGGTCCCCGAAATTTTGAACGCATTTCCCTCTTCACTAATGGGCATGTCCGTGCTGCCGCCTGTAAAGACTTGCTCGAACGTCACGCCATCCGCGACCGTGCGGAAGTTTTGCATGAACGAAAGGTCGACCTGCACGTGAGCGATTCCAGGTGCTCCCACTGGGGCAAAGGCGTCCGCGAGAAGTCCGAAGCGGTTGAGCCCCGCAGCCGGGTCAAACAGCACGTACTCGCTCGCATCCGCGTTCGAGAGAAACTTCGAGTCCTCGACAAGCGGATACGCCTCGACGATCAGCGTCGGGTCGAAGGTGTCCGACGTCGCGATTCCGTCCGAAGCGTCGAAGACGAAGAGCTTTCCGTTTTGGACGCGGAACGTGACAACCTTGACCCCGAGGGAGCGCGCCGCGCCGCCGCTAATCGCGCCCGGGTAGATATCTTTGGCATACGCACTCAAAAACCACTTCTGACCGAGCTCGCGTTTGCGAATGGCGAGGTAGAACGAAGACGCCCGGGTCCCGGGTAAGGCGGCAGGTCGAAGGCTCGTCGCCTTGTCCGAGAGCGGGCGCTCGACGGCGAGGAACGCGCCATCCTGCGCAACGGGTTCGGGACCGGATTCGACAGAGCCGGCCGCGCCACACCCTGAGACCATCGCGACGGGCCCGAAGGCGGCAGTAAGACAGAGGATGGCAACGGTAGAGACTTTGCGCATTGAATGAGCTCCGTGGCTGGTTCGAGCCGAGTGAAGGCCAGTCATTGACGCGAGAAAGTTTCACCGTCAAGGCGCCCACCTCGCGCCACAACTCTTCGACCAACGTCTTCAAGCACATAGAATCAAAGGGAAAAGCCGCAGCATGCAGGGACCATGCGGGAACCGACTCTTCGGTCGGGACGCGTTCGAGACGCGAGAAGAGGCATACCGAAAAGGAGTCCTGGCGCGCGCACTGAAGTACGGTTCTCCAAATGACGCCGCGGAATGATCGCGCGCTGGCGCTTTCGGCCTTCTGTCTCGAGCTCGAAACCCACCGGCGCACCCCGGAGGGCCGCGTGCGTGACGCCGATGCGTTTCTCCAATTTTACTTCCGGCGCGACGGCGAGGAAGGCGCGGCGACGGACCGGGTCTTCCTGCATCTTCCTCCCGAGGTGCGAGGGCCAATCATTTCCGCTTGGCGCATCCGCGGTTTGAAAAGCGCGCTTCGCGACGATGACGACCGCGTGCGCGCTGTCATCCACGACGCGCTCGACGCGGGCGATCTTGACGCCGCAGCGTTCGAGAGTGGGCTCACGGCGACGACCGTCATCGACTACCTGCCTCTCGTCGAGTGGTGGCGGTTTTGGCGCGGCGCGGCGCTGCCAAACGCCGCGGTTCAAAAAGCACTCGCGGTCGCCTACGAGCGCAGACTTATCGACGACCGTTCATTTCTAGCGACCGTTGAGGGACGTAGCGGGAAGCTCAAGGGAACGGATGCCGTCGCCGACACCCTCACCAAGGACGACGTCATCGGTTGGGTACGCGGCATCCACGCCTCTGGCGACGCGACGCCGTCAGGAATCGTCGCCGCGCGAGGCTGGGAAAAGATGCTCGCGAAAACTTCGCCCGACGCCCTGCTTTCCACGCTCGACGCGTTCGCGCGCAAGGTTCACCTCGCGCCGGCGAGTGGCCGCCAACCAAGCGCCCCGATGTCATCCCCTTTGACGGCCGACCCATCGCGCGACGACGAACTCACCCCGCATGCGTAGCGAACGAAGCCAAAGCAACGAGCGTTCCCGTCGTGGGTGCCTTGCTAGCCTTCAGCAGCTCGACCTCATCGGGTACGCTCGTAGCCCGCAACGCGTGGGCCTTTGAGAACGATTACGGTGCCAGGAACAAGCCTTTTCGCTCTCATCGACGACATCGCGTCGATTCTTGACGACGTCGCGACCATGACGAAGGTCGCGACGAAAAAGACGGCTGGCGTACTCGGCGACGACCTTGCTCTCAACGCAGAGCAAGTCTCGGGCGTACGCGCGGACCGAGAGCTGCCGGTCGTCTGGGCCGTCGCGAAGGGCTCTGCACGAAACAAAGCCATTTTGATACCGATCGCGCTGGTACTAAGCGCGGCTGCAACGTGGGCAGTCACTCCGCTTCTGATGATTGGAGGAGCATTTTTGTGCTTCGAGGGATTCGAAAAAGTTGCTCATCCCTTCCTTTCTTCTCATAAGGCGAAGGACAGCGCGCATACCCAAGTCACCTCGCCATCTGTCGTTGTCGAATCAAGCTCCACTCGTCACACGCACGAGAAGAAGGACACGGAAAGCGAGAAAATCAAAGGCGCCGTACGCACGGACTTCATCCTGAGCGCCGAAATTATTGTCATCTCGCTCGGTAGTATGAAAACCGCTGCGTTTATGACTCAAGTCATCGCGCTCTTCGCGGTCGGCGTGATCATGACCGTTGGCGTGTACGGCCTTGTTGCAGGTATCGTAAAGCTTGACGACGCCGGACTCGCGCTGTCGAAGCGCGGCGGCCTCGCGAAACGACTTGGCTTGGCGATCCTTTGGGCTGCACCGCGATTGATGAAGCTGCTCTCGTTCGTCGGCACACTCGCGATGTTTCTCGTCGGCGGCGGCATCCTGGTCCACGGAGTTCCGCAAATCAAACACGCTTCCAAAGGCCTCGCGTTGCTTGTCGGACCCGCAGGTGCCGTCGTAGCGACCTTGTTCGATGCCCTCACGGGAGTCGTGACCGGCGCGGTGCTCGTGGCGTTCGCGAGCGTTGTATCCAAGATAGCGCGCTCTGCGAAGACTCGAGACTGAAGCGGTATGCCGGCTAATGGATAGGCCAACTAGTGGAGCGTGTGCCAGCGGCCATCGTGCTCGACAGTGACTGGAGACCGCGTGCTCGCGCGGACGCCGCGCCCAGCGAGGTCAGCGTCGACTTCGTCTTGAGCGACGGCGAGAGCGTTGCGTGCGTCTAGCGCTCGCGCGGCTGCGAGAGCGTCATCCAGCGCTTCTTGGACCGCCCATCTTTCCAAGATGGCCTTTGCACGACGGCGCTTTTTCACGTACGCCCAGCCGAGCGCGACGATCACGCCCACCCAAAGGATTCCGCCTCCGGCCAGCAGCGGAAACAGCGAGTAACGTCGCTCGATTTCGGAGCGCCACTGGAATTCGAGTTTCCGAATGTCGCTTCCGTACGCCTCGGCGAGCGCTCGGTCGAAGGCCTGACCCTCGCGAACGCGCTCGATGGTTGCCGCGAAGCGAAGGCGGTCAGAACGCGCCTGGAGAAAGCGAAGAAAGTCGACACTCTCGGCGTAAGCCACGCTCACGTCGGCCGCGTCCGCGGGAAAGCCTCGGTCAAGCTCGCCGAGCGCGAGGAGCGTTCCGTTGAGCGTAGCCGTGCCGAGCACTTTTTGACGATCGAGGCCGTTTTCACCCGCGAAGCCGACCGCAAGTCCCTCATTGAACCACGCCGGAACGTGGTGGCCGCGCGCCGCGTCTTCGAGCGCGATGTGAGCCAGCTCGTGACGAAACACCTCGTCGAGGTTCGTGGCCTCTGCCCCGCGCGGAGCCATCATGCTTATCAGCACGAGTCGCAGCTTTGGGTACGCGACCCCGCTCGCGTACGCCGGTGGGGGAGCACCCACCGGCGAAAGCGCCTTCATCGACTCAAACGTGGGGGTGATGCGAATCTCGAGGCGGCCGAGAACCGGCTGAGCGAGGACTTCGCCGAGCTGCGCTTTGACGGACTCGGCGTCTTTCAAAAGCGAAGCGACTCGCTCGGATGCCGAAGGAGGAAAGGAAAGCGTCATCCAACCGAGATCACGCGTGATGTAGGACGACGGGAGCGGGGGGATGACGACGTCGCTCGGCGAGACATCTGGAACGTCGCGCGGTGCGGTCAATGCGGTCCCATCAAGAAGAGAGCGCTTCGGGGACACGCTCATCCCTGTCGTCAATCCCGTATCTTTCCCAGGCAACTCCCGTAGCTCTTGAGCGCCGAGGGGGCCCGCGGAAAAGCTTGCCGCAAGAACGAAAAGCAGTGCGGACAGCGCTCGAAAGAAACTTCGCATGGGCGTTAATCGAGGACTGTAAGGCCCCGCTGCTCCTCGTCAACGCAGGCTCTCTCCCCAAGCGCGTGTCACCTCGAAACACTGACGAGTGCGAGTAGCCACGCCTGAATCGGCGCGCCGGCAACGAGCATTTCTTGAATGTCGGGTTCTATGCGCAAGCACGCGAAGCCAAGGAGCAAGACGCCGGTAGCTACTGCAACCCCCACCACACCCAAGGTGCGCCATCGGGCTACCGCGCGCGATGAGGCCACAGACACGGTCACGAGAAGAGCGAGGGTGTCAGTTAGCGCAGCGGCTGTATGCAATTCCGCGGCGCGCGAGGTTCGAAGGCCACTGAGTGCCAGAACGACAACCGCGGAAGACGCGGCAACCGCCAAGGCGAGGCGATGCGCACGAGGCGATGTTGGGTGGAGCAGCTGGCCCCCACGGACGGCGACGAGAGCGACGCCCACTCCAGTGGTAAGGGCAACCGCGGCGAACGTAACGCCCGCGAGTCCGTGATGATGCGTCTTCGCACGAAGTACGGCGCCTACGATCGAAAGGAGAGAGAGTTCGACGACCGCCCACCAGAGCGCTACCGCGACGAAGAGCGGCGCGTAGTCTCCGACAAGGAAACGAAGCCCGACACGCCCGCGGCGGACCACCAACAACGAGGCCATGGCGAGCGGCGTGAGAATGGCGGAAAGCGCCACCCAGTGCTCGAAGACTCGCAAGACGCCGCTGCCACTTCCCATGCGAAAGACTGCGGGAAGCGAAGCCAATATCGAACCAAGCGCGGCCCCGCCCGACACGATACCGAAGCGCTCTACCAGCGATGCCGCCGACGGTTGCGTGTCACTGGTAGTGTGAACGCCGCGCAAATCTGAGGGATTGCGTGAAGCGCGATCGAGCACTGGAGGAGAGGGCTTCTGCGACGTCACTTCGGTCTGCCACGCTAACAGAACAGGCGGAGGGGCGCCCTGCTTGGCCGCAGGATGGCCAGGAGACTTTAGGTGCCGCGTCGTATTTCGAAAGGCGCACCCTCAAAAAGGGTCGACAGGCGCGAGCGGCGCCGTTGCAAGGAGGGGCCCAACGTGCGCTACGACGTCGACGTCGGCCTCGACAAGGCCTAGCCGTACGGCATCAGCAAGACGGAGACCTCCGTAGAGGAGGCTCCCGAGAGCCGCTCGCGTCGTACGCATGACGCACGGCAGGTCGCGCGACTCTGAGACGGTCGCGCGTCCGCCTTCGATACGGACCGAAAGCGCGAATGACGCGGGCGAATCGAGTCCTTCGCCGTGCGGTTCGTCAATGACGACATTGAAGGCGCCCGCGGCAGCATAACCGCGAGCCTCGAAGGCGCGCGGTACGTTTTGGATGCGAACCATCGGACCTCCCACGATGACACCAAGCGTGTGCTCTACACCTTTCGTGCCGAAGCTCCTGCCGTCGGAATCGACGAGCGCCTGCTCGAGGACGTCTTCGGAATCGACCTCGAGCTCGATCGCGAAGACCTGGTCACGCAGGCGTGCAAGCGCCCCTAAAAGCGCGCGTCGGCTGACGTCATCGTTCGCGACGATTTCCTCGACACGAAGCAGCGTCGCCGCGTGCTCCTCGCCCTGAGCGACGTCGAAGACAATGTATCCTGCAAGCTCCGTTTCACCCTCGCGCGCCGATAGCTCGGCGACCAGCACCTGCGGGCGTTCGCGAGACCATTTACGGTCCCACGTTTTCTCTTGCCGCGTGAACCAGCCACTCGCCTTCGACGCCGACCTCACGTACGCCGCGGCGACGGCTTGTCGGTCGGTGCCGCGAGCCCGCCGAACGCGCGCATTGGCAAGAGCTATCCACGCCGAAGGAATCGACCTCGGGTCCAGGGTAAAGCGTTTGCGGGACGAAGTCGTTCCGTAGCCAAAACGAGCGTAAAACCGTTGCCGAAACGCGTAGAGCATCGTCAACGCGTCGCCGCGCGCGTCCGACGCCGCGTGCACGTGGTCCAAAAGCGCCGTCGCCACCCCCTGCCCTCGCGCTTCCGGAGCGACAGCTACCGAAGCAACCCCGCCCATGGCAACGCCGCGACCGCCGAACCATGCCTCGAGCGCAAAGAGGAACGCGTGGCCAAGAATCTCGCCGCGTCGTTCAATGAGCACGAGGTCTTCGAGATTACCGAAACGGCTCGCCGTAAAGTTACGGCGCCGCTCGGGCTCGGTGCGGGCGTCCGGAAACGCGACGAGATGAATCTCCGAGATTCGGTCGAGATCTGACTCGGTTGCCCGTCGAAATTGAAACGCCTCCGTCGTCATCATCATTCCTGCTTCACTCTGGGTGTCATCAAAGCGCGAGATCAACGAGGGTGCACGAACCCGTTGAGGAACATCCATGGCATGGGTAGAAAAGCGGCCGAGCCGGCCTCTTGGTACGCGGATTTCACGACTAGCGGACGAAGAACGCGAGGCCGAGCTTGCTCAGGGCCCGAACGTGTCGGGCGAAACGCGCTGCTCCGAACCATCGGAGGCCGCAAAGTTTAGTTCCGCCTGGCTCGAAAGAAAGCCTTCCCAGATAGAGAAGGCCTAAACACCAACCCATGAGACGCCGCCTCGGCGCCACTCCCTTGCTTCCCAAACTTTTTTTCGGATGTCGCCCGATGAGTTCTGCTCTGCCTCAACGTCCAAAGTTCACGAGCATCGATATATTATGAGCACAGGCACCGCATCGCTCGACCCCCCCCCGTGGAGAACCTCATGAATATACACTCATCGAAATCCAGCAAGCAGATCTGGGCCTCGTATGTCGTCGGCGGTCTGCCTGCGCTATTCCTATTGGTCGACGGCGGTATGAAGCTTTCCAAGCCCCCTAGGGTCGTCGAAGCGACCATACAGCTTGGCTACCCCGAATCGGCTATCGTCGGCATCGGCCTGGCGCTGCTCGTCAGCACTGTGCTCTACCTGGTCCCTCGCACGGCCATCTCAGGTGCGGTGTTGCTCACCGGCTATCTCGGCGGTGCGGTAGCGACGCACGTTCGCGTGTCCGCCCCTCTGTTTAACATCCTGTTCGCCGTGGTCTTTGGCTTACTCTTGTGGGGTAGCCTCTGGCTGCGCGACAGTCGCGTACGAGATCTGTTGCCGTTTCGAACACGCCAACTTCACGAACAAAAAAAAGAAACCCAACATGAAAATCACTATTGAAGCCTCCATCGCAGCGCCCATCGAGCGCGTCTGGCGCGCTTGGACCACGCCGGAAGACATCAAGCAGTGGAACGCAGCTTCCGACGACTGGCATACGACGAAAGCGTCGGTGGACTTGCGCGTCGGTGGCGAATTCTCGTCCCGCATGGAAGCCAAGGACGGCAGCATGGGTTTCGATTTCGCCGGGACCTACACAAAGCTCGTGGAGCACCGGTTGATTGAATGCGCGCTCGGCGACCGGACTCTCCAGGTCGAGTTCTCGGCCGGGCCTGGCTCGGTCACGGTGCGCGAGACTTTTGACGCTGAGACTACGAACTCCGAAGAAATGCAGAGAACCGGGTGGCAAGCGATTTTAAGCAACTTCAAAAAGCACGTAGAGTCTGGGCAGCGTGCGTGATGCGCGCCGCTCTCAAACAAACCGCCCATCGAAATTCACAAGGATAACGTCATGCCAGGAACCGTCCGTCTGCACCGCGTCATTGCGGCAAAACCCGAAAAAGTCTAACGCACATTTCTAGAACCCGATGCGGTGGCGAGTTGGCTTTCGCCATTCGGGTTCCTTTGCACCGTGCACATGTTGGAGGCAAAGGTCGGTGGCGCTCGGCGAATGTCATTTCGCAACTTCACCACGGGCGTTAGCCAATCGTTTGGTGGCACCTACCAAGAACTCGTGTCGGGCGAGCGCATTGTCTACACGGACATGTTCGACAACCCACAACTGCCGGGAGAACTCAAGGTCACCGTTAGCTTGAACGGCGGTCTCCGTCGATACAGAGGTCAGTATCGAGCAAAGCGGTATCCCTGATAGGATCCCCACCGCGGCTTGTTACCTCGGATGGCAAGATTCGTTGCACAAGCTGGAGAAGCTCGTACTACCCGAAATCAACCCGTAGGGGCGGCGGCAAAAGGCGATCAGAGGCGCCCGTAGCGACGTGTCAGGTCGAGCGCTGGGCAGGGTTAGCCAGGGCGCAACGTGTCGCGCGAAGTTCCGGCCGAGACCTGCGCATCGCGCGAGCGACGCCGCGCGCCGAGTCATTGGGCAACGGCTCGCCGTAAAGGCGCGGCGCCGCTTGAGCTCGGTGCGGGCGTCAGTCCGACACTGGAAACGCGACGAGAGAACTCGCAACGATTCGGTGGAGCTAGAACTCGTTTTCCCGTCGAACGTCGTTCCTACCTCACTCGTCGTGTCATCAAAACGAATGCGCAAGGAGCGGGACTTGCCGAAAACTGGACGCTCGGAGGACCGCGGTGTTAGGCCCGAAACGATGGCAACGGAACACGCGCTCGATGGGCAGACCGGTCTCAGGCTGGGCGGGGCGCGGGCCGACTTTGTTGCGGGGCTCGGTCGAAAGGTCAAAGACCTCCGAACGGCAGCCGCCAAGATGCGCGAAGTACCGGGCGATTTGACGCGCCGCGAAGTCTTGCGCCGGAAGATGCATGCGCTTTCGTCGGCCGCGAAGCTCATGAAGTTCGACGCGATGGACCGAGCGCTGGGAGGCGCCTTAGGCACCATCGACCGTGCGGCTCTGGACGTTCCACTCGAGGAAATGGACGTCGCCGCCCTGGAGCAGGTGATCGAGGACCTTCCGGCACTCGCTTGGGGGGACGGTGACGCTCGTGTGTCACGCGTAGAGGCCGTCGCAAAACCCGCCGCGCCTACCTACGCGGCACTCGTCGTCGGCGACGTCCAGATCGCCGAGGCGCTCCTCGACGAGCCCCCGTCGGCCTTCGATACGAACGGCAACCTATCGATTCTTTTTGAATGTGAAAGCACGCCGGACGCGCAAGCTGCCTTCGAGCTCGCTCGGAGCACGGAGCCAGATCTCCTCATCGTCGATGCTGACATCGAGGGCGCGAGCGAGCTCGTCGAGGCCATGATGGACGACCCGCGGACCGAAGGCGTCCCCCTCGTCGTCGTCGGGAGCTTTCTCGAAACGGGTGAGTCGGCACGCTATGTGGCGATGGGTGTCGCGAAGACGCTTTCAAAGCCCACCTCGCGGAGCACGCTTCGCTACGCGTGCGAAACCGCGCTTGAAGCGCGTGCCGCGTCGCTTCCGCGCATCGCTCTGTTAGGAACGCCGTCATCTTCGTCCGGCCCGTCGAACGACGTCGCGTTCGGAGAGCGCGCTCGCGTCAGACTTCGCGGCCCCGCCGCTGAAGTTCGCATGGAAGGTCGACGCGTCGTGGTAGCGGACGATGATCCGGCCGTCGTTTGGTTTCTCGCCGACTTGCTCAAGTCCAACGGTTGCATCGTGCATGAGGCGCTCGGCGGCAAGGAGGCCGTGGAGCTTGCCTACCGCACCAGCCCCGACCTTGTGCTTTGCGACATCATGATGCCCGAGCTCGACGGCTTCACGCTTTGTCGAACACTCCGGCGCGACGTGGCCCTGCACGACGTTCCGGTCATCCTGCTTTCGTGGAAAGAGGACCTTCTCCAGCGGACGCGCGAGCTCGGTGCGGGCGCGGCCGGCTACCTTCGGAAAGAGAGTGACACGCGTGCCATTCTTGCGCGCGTCCGTGAGGCCCTTCGGCCGCGCGCTCGCATCGAGATGCGCCTCTCGACGGAAGGTGAAGTCCGCGGGCGCGTCGACGGAGTGAGCGTACGCACCTTGCTCGAGATCGTATGCGCGACGCGTCCGGGCGCGCGCGTTTCGATTCGCGACGCATCGTTTACCTATGACGTAGAGATCCGCGATGGCGCTCCACAACGTGCCACGCGAACGACCGGCGACGGGACGTTCCTCGAAGGCGCGCGCGTGCTCGCTTCGATGCTCGGAGTTTCGGCGGGGCGGTTCACCGTCACCACCTGCGAAACGCCCATCGAGGCTCACTTCGACGGCAACCTCGCGGCTCAACTTGCGAAACCCATCGCACGCGCGCGCGCCGCGACCGCCATCTTAATCGGCGCGAGCGGCGTCACGGCGAATCACGTCAAGCTCGATGACGACCTCCTCGAAGACTACCTGCGCGCGATGCCCGAACAGGCCAGACGGGTCGCGTTGCGCATCGCACGCGGCGCGACCCCACGAACGCTGGTTCTCGAGGGCGGGTGCGAGGCGTCGCTCGTCGAAGACATCGTGTGCGACCTCGCCGCTCGCGGCATTGTGGTGGCGATCGAGGACGACATGGGCAATGACGTGCTGACGCCCGAAGTCACGCGTCTCGCGCAGCACGCGGATGTGCGCTCGGCGTTTGGCCCGCGGACGGCAACGCCGACGCCCATGCCGACCGGTTCCTGCGTGAGTCAGAGCGCGCTTGAACTCTGCGAGAGTCCTGAGCCCGGTGACGTTCGACGGACCGCTCGCGAAGCTCACAACGACGGCAGTACGCTTGAAGACGCCGTTCTCCGAGAGGTCGCGTTCCGCTCGCCCGATCCCGCTCCGGCTTCGGTGTCGTCGGCCAAGCCGATGCTTGTCGAACCTTCGAGTCTCAAGGCTCGATCCGTCACCGCGACTCTCCCCACGAACGACGCGGAGACTGACCGTGAGTCGCAGTCTCTCGCCCTTCACGCGGTCAGAAGCGCCTCTTCGATGACTCCGCTCACGGCCGCACGGTCGGCCGCCGAAGACGACAGCATTCCGAAAAAAAGTCGCAAACCCTGGCCGATCATCGCGCTCGTCGCGGCGACAGGAATCGTCGCCTGGGCCGTTCTCCATTTCTCAGCTAGCGTCACCGAGGCACCGAAGCACGTCGAAGTTGCGCCTCCGCCGGTCCCCGCCCCTCTGCCCGCGCTTACTCGGTCGGCACGCGTCAAACCCTTCGGTACCGACGACATCACGTACACGACCTTGGCCGCGCCGTCGGACGCGGCTGCGGGGCAAGGGTTGCTCGAGGTATCGGCTCGCGGTGACGATGTGGTGCTCGTCGACGGAATCGAGCGCGGACGGGGCATAGCGACTCTCGCCCTCGGGGCAGGCCCACACGAGGTGCGCGTAAACGGCGTCGACGGCACGAAAAGCCGACGTATCGAGGTCCGCGCGGCCCGTGCGGCACACGTTAAGTTTTAGCGAAAACCAAAGAGCTAGCGCGCTCTTCGGTCGCTTTGCACAGCGGGGTGAGTCGAGGTAAGAGCAGGCCATCGTGCGAGCTCCCCTCGTGTTTCGGATGGCGGCGGTGGGCGCACTGGTAGGAGTTACCGCAGCGCTCGCGGCTTGCACGGCCTGTTCGGGCCGCGACCACGCAGACCACCCAGACGAGCCTCCTGCCAACGACCGCTCTGTAGACCGCTCTACAGACCGATCTGGGGGGTTGAGTCATATGGCTTTGAGCTCCGCTGTGGGTGACAAGCCCGCGAACGCTACCGTCTTTGACTTTGCTAGCAGCTTCGACGCGTGCACGCTTTCTCATCGGGGTGTGCTCCTCGATCTCGGGGACGCGACCATGCGCGCCCGAATGTCTGGCACCCGATTGCTGACTCCCGACCTCGAGATTCGCGAGCACGAGGGGGCGAGCTGGGTCAATCTGCGCCAGCGCTCACTCGAACTCGCGTTCGTGTGGCCGGCGGAGTCAAAGGGAGAGGGCGTTGTCGTCGAGGCTCGCGCTCGCGGGGGCGCTGCGAAAAGCGCCGTCGTTTACTTGAATGGCAAAGCCCTTGGCGCTCTTCCGCTCGCGAAGGGCGAGGCGAAAGTCGTCTCGTTGCATGCGTCTCAGGCCTCCCTGGCGCGGGGCGCGAACGAGCTCGTTTTACGCCTGATCGGCGGCACGCGCGTAACGCATGACAACCTCGCGGAGTTCGATTGGATCCGCGTGGGCCCGGCCGATGGTGACGCCCCGTACGCTGCGCCGACCCGGTCGGACGCGCTGACGACGCTCTCGATCGGAGGAAGGGCGCGTCGAGGAATCTCGCTTCGCGCGCCAGGGTCGATGCGATGCGGCGGTTTCGTTCCTCCTGGCGCGCTTCTCGAAGGACTGATTGGCGTCACCGGCGGCGAGGCCGAGGCCGAAGTACGCGTCCTCGTCGACCGCGCTGAGCCTCGGGTCGTAGGGACCTTCAAACTCGGGGGGGAAGGCGCGCCCGCGTGGCAACCGATCTCGCTGCCTCTCGGAGATGTGAACACGCTTGCGGCGATCGAACTCGTCGCTAAGTCGAGTACGAAAGGCGCTCGCGTCGTCTTCGCCGAGCCGCGCGTCGTCGCCGCGCGCGAAAGCCAAGCGAACAAGCCTACGGCCTCGAAAAGCGTTATCGTCGTGGTGCTGGGTTCACTCTCACCGAAAATGCTGGCGCCCTACGGAGGCACCGTGGCGACCACCGAGCTTGCGGGGCTGGCGGCGTCTGGCACGGTCTTCGAGGCACATCGGGCGACCACGGGCTTCGCAAACGGCGCCATGGCCTCGATGCTCACCGGGCTTTCTGCACGCGCACACGGCGTCGCCGATCCGGAGGCCATGCTCGGTGCGGGAAACCTCACGATCGCGGAGGCCGCACGCCAAGCCGGAATCGTCACCGCGATGTTTACCGCCAATCCGACCACGGGCGCGCTCTACGGGTTCACACGCGGGTGGGAAACGTTCACGGCACGCGTGCCCGCCGACGAGGCGCCAGCCACGGCCGTTTTCGACGATGTCGAGCGATGGCTTGACGGTCACAAGCAGGATCGCTTTCTCGTGCTCGTTCATGCGCGCGGCGGTCACCCGCCGTGGGACGCGGCGGGGGAGGAAAAAGACCTCGCGCCCGCCGGCTACGCTGGGAGCCTCGACGCAAAACACGCGGGAGAGATTCTCGCAAAAGTGCGTCGCTCTAACGCGAACAAGCTTTTCACGGACGGCGATCGCGAACGCGCGTTCGCGCTTCACACGAAAGCCGTGCTTGCCCATGATGCGGCGCTCGGAAGGCTGCTTGCCAAGGTGCGCGAGATAGGGCGTGACAAGGATACGGCCATCCTCGTCACCGGAGACGTCGGCGTCGACGCCGCCGCCCACGCCCCGTTTCTCGAGGACGACACGCTCGACGAGAGCGCGCTCGCCGTTCCGCTCGTGGTGCGCGGGCCGGGCAAGCCTGCACGGGCTCGCGTGTCGCTTCCGACCTCAAGCCTCGACCTTGCGCCGACCGTACTCGACGCGCTCGGCCTCACGCCCCCCGTGCAGATGAGAGGCGAGAGCCTGTGGGCATTGGCGCAACGTGGCGCCCAAGGGTTCGAGCGACCTCGCATCGCGACCACGGCGACGCGTTTCTCGGAACGATGGTCAACGTTCGCGCTGACAGGAGTGCGGAACCGCGACGCTAAGCTCTGCAATCTGTCGCTCGAAGCGGAGTGCGTAAGCGACGTCCGTGCGACGCACCCACTTGCGGCGGAAATCCTGCATGCCTTGGCCTTCGACGAACTCGCCCGCGATCCGAAAGCGACGCTTTTGCCCACCACGCACCCGATTCCGGACACGGCCACGTCGTCCGCGCTTCGGGCCTGGGGCGTCACGGCCGCCGGCGCACCCACGCGTTGAACCTGAAACGCGGACGCGCGTAGACCTAGCGAGCAGATTGTGATAGGGGTGATCGCTGAGTGACGAGCCCGCTCGCGGGAACGGCCTCCGGAGAGGTGACCGAGTGGTCGAAGGTGCCTGATTGGAAATCAGGTGTGCCTGCAAGGGTACCGGGGGTTCGAATCCCTTCCTCTCCGCTGAACGGGCGCATAGCGAGGCGATACCGGCGCGCTGCCGGCGTCGGGCCTCGTCGGCGTACGGGAGTACGCTTCCTCGGGCCTCCTTGGCATCGCTTGGTCTCACCTCGCTCTGCACCCGTTCAGAGGTCTTGGCGGTGAGGAGTGGCGTCGTAAGAAGGTCGATGACTCCCTTACTGGCGTCGTGACTAGAGGTAGGCTTAATGGTCATGCCAATGTAAAGTGCACGTTAAGTGCCTCGTGGGTGACGACGAGAGCGTCGATGACTTCGCTCGAGGCAGTGGATCTCGACGGTGGCATTCTACGCATAGACATTGGACGGACGGACGGACGGACGGACGGACGGACGGACGGACGGACGGACGGACGGCAAATTTATATTTAATAATATAGTGATTTACTATCGCGCATTCGCCCGAAGTGACTGAAAGCCACGCTCATTCGCTTGCGCAAATGAAGGCATCAACGGACACCGGTATCCCTTGTCGGCTTGCCATATCGCGAACAAGTGGCCCTAACTTTCGATTCCTGTCTCGAAGGTTCGTGAGGATGCGTGCGGACAAGAATCTATCGCGGAGGTAACGATTGGCGCGCTCGACGCCCACCCTCGTCCGCCAGTCGGCTCGGACGGCCGAGGCGCGGCTGAACGCTAAGCGCGCCCGCGACTTCGAACAGGCCCGGTCGCTCCGTTCGCATGTATATTTTGTGTTGAACCGGCCTCACGTCGGCGACGTGACGACACAAAAAAGTTGGTGCTCGACGTCGGACATACGGATGGTGCGCTTCCGGCAGACGTCTTCTGCCATAGATTTGCCGTGGCAATCGAGCGGGCAGAGGTAAACGATGGCACCGCGGTGCGTGCCTCGAACCTCCACCAAAACAACGTCCTTCACGCGCCCTCCGCTTTGATCGCGGGCGGAGAACCTGCGCGCGTGAGCGCCTTCGGGCACCTTCGCCGGTCTGCGTCCACGGGTGATACGAAGCCTCAGGGTTTCTGCCCGTGTGCCTTCATCCTTTGCGGCCTGAACGATCGCCTCCGCCATTCCCACGACCGTCACCGGTTTTCAGTGAACTTCACACACCGACGTATTTCCTGCGCTTTCGGCGGTCGTTGACACCATGACAACTCTATCGCGATGTGTGCCAAGGCAGACTTCGGGTCGCGCACGTAGTGCTTCGGCTTCTTCGAGATCCAGTGGCACGAGCGTTGCTCCTCGAGTCGATGATGATTCCCTCGGGACTTCACTTTCTTGTCTTCTTCGGTTGGTTTTTCTCTGGCGCTTTGATGGCTTGCGGCGACCGATCCTCACCCATGGCTGGCGCTCAGAGCCTCGACGGTAGTGCAGACACCGTTGAAAGCGACGCTCGAGCTGAAGCCCCAAATGCCTGCGAATCTGCACCTGCATTAACAAGGTATTCTCGTGACTGTTCGCGCGACAGCGACTGCCAGCCCGTGACTACATTCTCCTTCTGTTCGTCCCCGCCATTCTCCGAATGCACCGCGCTAGCACGGGCTGCGGCGCTACATTATCAAGTTGACCTTGCCAAGTTCTGCTCATCTGGAGGCATGGTTTGTACGGGAGTCTGTGCGAACCGGGCAAGGTGCCAAGCCGGGAAGTGCATCTTTCAAGAGCCGATCGCGGACTCCGGAGCCGACGCGAAAGCGGAATGATGCCAACATCTTGTCACGCCACCCGCTTCTTCACCGCCTCGAAGACAGCCATAGCCTACGCGCTAGGCACCATGCACGCAGTTCGATAATAGTACACTCCAGCTCTCTGTACGTCGCGGTCTGTGGGTAGCGAAACTCACGCGCCTGTTCCAGCGCCGCGTGTCTGATCGGCGCCCGCACTGTCACAAGAATCGATGACTCCATCCCTGGCGTCGTAATTCGAGGTCGAATTTCGGCAAATGTACGGCGGATGGGCAGCGGTTGCGACGAAGCGAATGGTGGGCTGCGCGAGGTGGTTTTTACGCGGAGGCGTGGGGAAACCAAACTCGGTGATTGGCGCGACCAAGCGGTCGTTCGCCTAGTTTTTTAGGGACTCAAAGGTTGTGCGGAGCTTCGCTCCTTTTGGCACCGTGACAGAGAAGGTTTGCACGTGTTCCGGCTTTGACGGAGCGGTGTCGGGTCCCGTGAACGCTTTCTGAAATACGACAATATCGACCAAGGTATCCGACTTGCGCACGACCGTGGCTTCGTCGCTCTGACCACCGCCGGAACACATGAGGTGGGCTCCGTCTCCGTCGACGATAGCTACCGACGGGGCGCTCGTGGTGCCCGCAAGCAAGTAGCAGTCTGAATGACTTAATGGCGTTTTGTAATTGAAGGTCTGACCGTCGCTTGTCTTCATTCGAAGCTTTGCGCGAAATTCATGTTTCTCATTGATCGCGCCGTCGTACGCCTGAAAGACAATTTGGAAAGGACTTCCAGCGTCGTTGTCGCGAAGTGCCGAGGATGGCGGACTCGGGCTTCGTTCTTCGGTACTCGTCGCAGGCGCGGATGCCGGCAGCGGAGCAGGTGGAGCCGCCACCGCGACGAACGACGATGGATGGTGCGCGCCGGACGAGCTCTCACATGCGGACGCGGCAAGGCAAGCAAGCAGGCTTCGGGCAAAGGAATGGGGAAAGCAAGAAGGCATCGGGGGCGTTATCTCATAGAACGCGATTCGCGCTGGCGCTCTTCCCGCAGTGAAACGATCCCGTGAGCGTTCGTTACGAAACGTCCGGCACTTTCGGAACATCGCGGTTTGCGCAGCCGGCGCCGTCCGAAACCTACGAAATCATATCCCAGGTACGCTTCCGCAAAAGGAGCGTTGCCGCGAGGAGTAGCCCTCGGCGTTGCCGCGACGCCGGCGGGCTTTCGAGTCCAGAACCCTGCGCAAGCGCGTCGGCCGCGACGCCTTCTAGCGATACGCGCCTGTCAAACCCGAAGCCTGCGTACAGAGTGCGCCATTGGCGGCACAGTGGGCTAGCTATTCCATTTAACGACATGGCCTTGCATGTACGCTTTCTGCCAGTAAAGCCGCATCGCGCGCTGCCTCGATGACGACAGCGCTTCCTCCTAACCTCCGAAAGCCTAGAAAACCAAATGAACCTCACCGTCCGCTCGTCCGTCGTTGCCCTCCTGACCACTCTCCTAAGCGTTTCCAGCGCCGCCTGCGCGGCGGGGGCGTATGAAGTTTCGGAGAGCCAGGAAGAGGCCGTGCGCCAAGGGCTTCTGAGCTTCGAGGGGTTCTGGTCGGCGGGTGACGCGGATCGCGTCGCCAAGGGCCTCCTCTCGTCGCTCAACCTGAACGCCACGGCGGAGGGAGCGTCGACGGGGACTTACGAAGCGGTTTTCGGAACGTGCCAGCGTATCGGTCGCGGCGGCGCCTGCCTCGCCAGCGGAAACGCGGCAGCCAGGCTCGGCGCGTACAGCCTCACGCAGCTGCGCGATCGTAACGGCACAACCCGACTCGCGTTGACCGAAACGGGTACGGGCACCGTCCGCACGTACACGATTCGATTCGCTGCGACAGCGGCCGTCGTGGGCCAACCGAAGGCGATCGAACTCGTTCAGGACGGCGCATCGCAAGTCCTCACCGAATCTTCGGCGCCCGCGCGCTGCTCGACGCTCCCACCGTTCTGCGACGCGGGTGAGCACGTTCTGGAGGCCGGTGAAAAAGCCGCGTCATTCCGTCAGTCGACCAACTGCGCGGGAACGACCTACTGCGCCCCCGTCGCGAACGCAGGCGCGGCCGAAGGAGAGCTTTGCGCGAACGGCGTCTTTGGTACGCCGAAGATCGACTGCGCGACCGGGCTTGTGTGCAAGTTCGCGAACGGCACCGCTCCTGCTGAACCGCCCGTGGCGTCCTCCGGAAGGACGGGCATCTGCGCGAAGTTCTAATTCCGGCATGGAAGACGAGGCGCGCGCACTTCAGCGCGTCCCGCCCCTGCCGTCGCAAGCGCGAGAAACCTATCGAATCGCCATGCGGTTCCCGTCCTAAATCCATGACGGCGCGTTCGCGATACGATGCCGCGAAATGAGCCGTGCCGATCGAGTCGTGCGTGTGGAGCCTTTGACGCCCGAGGGGTTCGCGCCTTTCGGCGACGTGGTCGTCGCGGGGCGTACAGGTGTGCGCGCAACGCCAGCCAACCAGGGTACGGCGCAGAAGTTCGGATGGCTCAGCGACGTCGCCAACCTGCGTCCCGGACGCGCGAAGCTCAACGTCGCGGTCTTCCGTTGCGCGCCGTGCTTGCAATGGCCGTTTCGCGTCGAGGTGCTGGAGAGGCACGCGAGCTCAACGCAGGTCGTTGTGCCCATGAACGCCGACCGCTACGTTGTCGTTGTAGCCCCGGGCAACGACGACAGGCCGGAACCGAAGGCGCTCCGTGCGTTTATCGCGACGTCGCGTCAGGGCGTCGCATACCGGCCGGGCACGTGGCACCACCCGCTCCTGACGCTCACCCACGAGACAGATTTTACGCTCTTTACGTGGGAGGCAGAAGATCACGGGAACTGCGACCTCGTGACGTTATCGGTGCGCGAGAGGTCCGTGATCGAGCTCGCGTAGGCGACCCTGTTCAACGCGAGCTTGGCCCCCTATTGTGCAAGCCCACCACTCACAAGGAGAGAGCCATGGCTTTCACGCTACCCGAGCTGCCGTATTCGAAGGACGCACTTTCCCCTCATATTTCCGCGGAAACGCTGGAGTACCATTACGGCAAGCATCACAAGACCTATGTTGACAACCTCAACAAGCTCCTCGACGGCAAGCCCGAGGCAAGCAAAAGCCTCGACGAGATCATCATGAGCTCCGAGGGTGGCGTCTTCAACAACGCTGCCCAAGTGTGGAACCACACGTTCTACTGGAGCTCGATCAAGCCGAATGGCGGAGGAAAGCCGACCGGCGAGCTTGCTGACGCGATCGCGCTTGATTTCGGCTCATTCGAGAAGTTCAAAGAGGAGTTCACCACCGCCGGCACGACGCAGTTCGGCTCAGGCTGGGCATGGCTAGTCCTCGACGGCGGGAAACTCAAAGTAACCAAGACCGCGAACGCCGACCTACCGATGAAGCACGGCCAAAAAGCGCTCCTCACGATGGACGTTTGGGAGCATGCCTATTACGTCGACTACCGCAACGCGCGGCCCAAGTATATCGAGACGTTTCTCACGTCGCTTGCCAACTGGGACTTCGCTCTGCAAAACATGAAGAAGGGCTGAGTCGCACGACTCCCGATGTTGGGCTGGACCGAAGCGAAAGCGAGGGGTCCACCCAACGCCGGTTCTACTGAAGGCGGCTGCCGAACCGACTCGATAGAGCAACAAGCACGCATGTGAGAACGTTTTCCACCCCCGATACGGTAGCAAAGTAGATAACCAGCATCTGCAATTTCAATCGTTGGGCGATGGTTTTTGCATCGTTCCGCCCGGCAGCGAAGGTCCGCGGCGAAGGTCGCGTTTTCGATGTAGTCTGCGCGGATGGGCGGCTGGCAGGGAAAGACCACGCTCGAACCTGAGAAGGCCGCACGAAAAAGCGCGGGCGACGGCAGCGCGGCAGCCCTCGCGCTCGTGATCGTGTGGTCGAAAGATGAGAGTCATCGCCTTGGCGAAGTGCTTTTTCCGCGCGAGCAGGCGCTGTTCGGGCGAGGCCCCGTTGCCCACGGCGACGCAGGGGAAGAGCGCGTCGGATTCACCCGGCAGCGACCTGCGACGAACGCGCCGGCCGCCGACTTCGACAATCCTTTTGTTTCGCGTAAGCAGCTGCGCTTCACGGTCGATGACGCGGACACTCTCACCGTTGAAGCAGTGGGAAAGCGTTCGCTGCGCGTCGGCAATGCGGAACTGCGCGTGGCCACCGTCCGCGAAGGCGACGTCGTTGAGGTCGACGGATTACTCAGTGTATTTTGCATGCGAAGACCGCACGTTCTGCCGGCGGGGGGAGAGGCGCTCGCGCCGCAGACGTTTGGGCACGCCGATCCGCACGGGCTTGTCGGCGAAGGCCCCGGTGCGTGGGCGCTACGCGCGCAGCTTGCATTTCTCGGCAAGCGGAATGCTCATGTCCTTGTCACCGGTGCGAGTGGAAGCGGCAAAGAGCTTGCCGCGCAAGCCATTCATAAGCTCTCGTCACGCGCGCAAAGGCCCATTGTGGCGCGCAATGCGGCCACGTTCCCGGCCGGGCTCATCGACGCCGAGCTCTTCGGCAATCTACAGAATTATCCGAACCCTGGGATGCCGGAGCGCAACGGTCTTGTCGGACACGCCGATGGGTCGACGCTCTTTCTCGATGAAATAGGAGAGCTTCCACCTGAGATGCAGGCTCATCTCCTTCGCGTGCTCGACGGCGGCGAGTACCAGCGACTTGGCGAGAGCAAGCGACGCGTCGCAGACTTTCGGCTTGTGGCCGCCACCAATCGACCCGCCGAGGACTTGAAAGAGGACCTTGGCGCACGCCTCGCGCTGCGCGTTCACCTCGCAGGACTTGACGAGCGACGTGAAGACATCACGCTGCTCGCGCGCCACTTGCTACTAAGGACGGCTGCGCGCGACCCACAAATCGGAGCGACGTTTTTCGACGGCTGGGACGGTACGCGAGGTGAGCCTCGGCTCAGCGCGAGCCTTGCGCGTGCACTCGTCATCCATTCATGGTCGACGAACGTACGCGAGCTCGAAGCGCTTTTATTGCGCGCCGCATCGAGTAGCCGAGGCCGCGAGCTCGAACTGACCGATGACGTGCGAAGCGCCATCAAGACGGCAGATAAGCAGAGCGGCGAGGTGACACCCGAGGAGATCCGGGCGGCGCTTGCAAGGCACGGAGGCGTCAAAGACAAGGCGTGGCGCGACCTCCGACTTGCAAGCCGTCACGCCCTTCATCGCTTGATGAAAAAGTGGAATATCTCTGACTAAGCGAAACCGGTTCGGTTTTGCACGCGAGCGCGCTTAGCGAAAACCGCTCAACGTTTGGGCGATGTGCTGTCCACGCGGCGCCGCTCCTCCCCTTGGTTCTGCGCTGACCGCGCCCGGCAGACATGGCCGGCTCGCTTGGCTGAGGCCGGCCAACTCGGCCGACGTAGGCGACGGCACGCGGGCTAAACATTTAGATCTGCGGTGGCACGGCGATTGCCAAGTAAACCATCACATGGCGCAGGCCAATGTGCTCCCTCCACGAAAGTCAATCATCCCCATGAACGCCTCTTTTTTCTCGACCGTCGCGGCACTCCTCAGTCTTGGACTCGCCGTCTCGACGGGAGCGTGTGCTGCTCCGGCGGGAGATAGCGACGTTCTAGACTCTGATTCCGACCGAGCCGAGGCCATCGGGACGGCAACATCGGCTCAGCGCATCGGCCATACGTCACCAAGCGGCGCGTGTTCGGTTATCTCAGGCGCGAACAGCGGCAAAAGTGGCACGTATAACGCCGACGGTGACTGCGCTGGGAGCTGGGGAATGTCGGAATGTACGAACCAAGACGGAAGCGACTCTGGAAAATGTAAGGCCGGTAAAGTCATCGTTCGGCTGCCGCCCGTCTACACCCCGTCGGCGGCGTCGTCGCTCCTTAGTCCCGTGACACAGAAGAAATGGAACGATTGAGGCAGCAGCCGCGGAAGCTTTTCGGTGAGCCGCGGCGTTGGGCGCCGTTAGGAAGCTAGCAGCGAAGGAGCAGGAAGCGTTGCTCGTCGCGACGGCGTGCGCTGCACCTCCCGCCGGGCGGGCGCTGGACGCTCGTACGGCTTGGCGGCGAGATGGTGCGACGCACGGAATACGACGCGCTGTCGACGGCGACGATCCGGCGCCGGCTGGCCGAAAAGAACCTGAAACCTTGGCACAAGAAGATGTGGTGCATCCCGAAGATCGACGCCGAATTCGTCGCGCGGATGAAGGACGTCCTCAACCGATACACCGAACACCGCAACGAGAAACGACCTGTCGTCTGCTTCGACGACACGCCGCGGCAACCCGTCGAGAAAACGTGCGCGCGCGCATGCTGGCGATGCGCGCGCGCACAGCTTGCTGCCAAAGTGGGCGTTGTCGTCGCGGGAACGTCCGCTGGCACGCGTGTTGCTGCGTGCGTCGCGGCAACTTGGAGGAGAGAGTGATGTACTCAGATTTAACCTTTTGGTCCTTTCGCTTGACTGCCTCTACGGCGGTGGTTGCAGCAACACTTGTTGCATGCACGGCTTCGACGTTCACGGACGACGAGAAAGGTACGAGTCAGCTTCGACAGCCTATGCGGTGTCGAACGTGCGGTGGTCCAGAGCCCGAGCCTGAAGCGCCCGAAGAGCCAAGGCAGGGACCCACCATCGAATGCGGCGATAGCCTACACATCGTTGTCGACGGCCTTTGCTATACCTACGGCTGCCCTCAACACGCACAAAAGACGGCGACAGACGGCGGCGGCGGCTGCACGGGCTACTCCGCTATCGGACAAGTCGGTTGTCCCGCGGCGTACCCGGTTCAGCGCTGCGCCTGGAACGGCAAGTGCGTTTGCTGGACCTCCTGATGCCGCGAGCGATAGCCCAATGAACTCCCGCACTCGAAGTCGGTTCCTCGCGTCGCTCACGCGAGGTTGTCTCGCAAGCGCCGTCCTCGTCGCGTGCAGTGCGAGCCAAACGACGTCGGACGCGTTTGATTCCAACGCGGAAGATGCCGGCGCCCAAGTTCCAGGTCGAGACGCCATCGCCGAAACTGCACCGAGCCTCGACGGCGCCGTGAGCGACGCGGCGACGTCATGCAAGCTTCCCGGCAAGTACGGGTCCAAGGAATGCACCGCCTGCGTCGCCGCGAAATGCTGCGCCCAAGTCGCGGCGTGCGAGGCCGATCCACAAGGCAAGCTTTTGCAAGCTTGCGTGCTTCACTGCCTCGCCTCAGATCCCGACGCGGGCGGCTGCTACAACGGTTGCTTGGCCACCTACCCGACGGCTCAACCCCTGTGGAACGCGGTCGAGGGCTGCTACTTTGGCACGCCCCCCGAAGGCTGCCTTATCGAGTGCACGTGACAGCGGACGCGCCCGTGCTGCCCGGCGAGACGCTCGCCGGGAAGTACCGCGTCGAGCGTGTGCTCGGCGCGGGAGGCATGGGCATCGTCGTGGCCGCGCGCCACCTTGAGCTCGATGAGCGTGTCGCGATAAAGTTCCTCCTAGGCTCTTCCTCCGAGGTCGCTGTGGCTCGGTTTTTGCGGGAGGCACGGGCTGCCGCGAAGGTTAAAGGCGAGCATGTCTGCCGCGTCTTCGACTTCGGTCGTTTGGAGACCGGCGAGCCCTACATTGTCATGGAGCACCTCGGGGGAGTCGACCTCGCGCGCAAGCTCGAAAGCGACGGACCCCAGACGTCCGCCTGCGTGGTCGGATGGGTCATCGAGGCCTGCGATGCACTGGCCGAAGCCCACGCGCTTGGCATCATTCACAGGGATCTCAAGCCCGCGAATCTCTTTCTGGCCAACCGAGCCGACGGTTCAACATGCGCAAAAGTCCTCGACTTCGGAATCTCAAAGCTCACAAAAGCCGAGACGATGACAGGACCGACGGTGATGATGGGTTCGCCTAATTACATGTCGCCCGAACAATTGGAGTCGGCCCACGACGTCGACGCGCGGTCGGATATCTGGAGTCTCGGCGTGATGATTTACGAGTTGCTCACCGGCCGTCCCCCGTTCGTCGGCGACTCAATGGTGCAGCTCTCGGTGCTCGTCCGAGAACGCCGCGAGGAGCCACTCGAACGCGTGAAGCCCGAGGTTCCGGAACGGCTCGCGCGCGTCGTTCGGCGATGTCTCGCGAAAAAACGTGAAGACCGCTTTGCGAGCGTCGCGGAGCTCGCAGCCGCGCTCGCGCCGTTTGCGCCTGAAGACGTATCGCCTCTCGTCGCGCGCCTCATTCTTCGTTCCGAGCGCACAGCCCCAAAAACCGACGGAGCCCCACCATCGCTGCGGGTCGATCACGAGCGACGCACGTTCGCACCCTTGCAGAGCACACTGGTCGACAAGGGCCCGGCGCAACGTGCTCGGGGATGCCCTGCGGCAGTCGCGAGCGCTGGCTTTCTCGTGCTCGGGTTCGTCGCGGCTCGCTCGACGCTTTGGCCTTCGCCAGGCGAAGTCGCGTCTTCAGCCATGACCAACGGCAGCACCTTCACTCCGACTCCGACTCCGCCTCCGCCTAACGACGCAGACGCGTCGACGTCGCCCTTACCGCCACTCGCGGCGCCTTCAGCACACGTGGCCCCAAGGACGTCGGCAACCGAACCCGCCGCCGTGCCTCTTACGGTCGCGTCCGGGTTTCAAGCGCATCTCGCGAGAGGCCCGGCGGCGATCACCATCGTTGCGAACGCCGCGGCCCCACTCAGATTACCTAGTCTTCCGACGCGAACGATTCGGAAGACGCGCGACCTCGACCGCGAGGATCCGTAGTTGTCTGCCAACAACGGAAGGCATTAATCGCACGCATAAGCGTGACTGACGACGCCCGTGCTCGTCACGAGACGCGGACCGGCATCCAGTTTGATGACCAGGGACCCATCTGGAGCGCGTTGAAAGCAAAACATGCTCACGTCACTCGCGAGGTCATGCGTACTCACGTTCCAGTCGAGAGTTGACCATAGGCCTCGAACGTCAACCGATGACGATGTGGACTGCCCGAGCCACGTGAGTGCGAAGCCAATCTGGCCTGGGCGAAAGTCAACCTGCACGCTACCGCCACGGAGCAGCTCGAACGCGCTCGAGATATGAGGACCGTTAAGGGGAAGCTGCGAGCTTGCCGCCGCGACCGCAAACGCCAACGCGTAGAAGGCGTCGTAACCGCTGTAGTTTACATCCGGTGAATGACCGTTATTTTCGACCCTATAGTGCGGCGTGTACGCGTCAATGTTGTCCTGGAGGCGCGGGTCGTACCCGCTGCGTGTCCCGCTGATGCGTCGCCGGAGGTCCTCGTCACCGGGGCCGAGTACGTCCGCAAATGGCGTGACCTCGAAGTTGCGCTCTGTCACGACGTAATGAGGTTTGGGTTTGCCTGCGGGCCATGCGGCCTCGATAATTTTTAGATAGTTCGACGGGAACTCAGCGCCCATCGCAACGACAATGACATCGGGCGCGGCACTCGCGAGCGCCTTCGCGTGAGTCAGGTAGTCGACCGACCCTTTCAACGGACTCTCGCTCTTGATGACTGTAAAGTTAGCTCCGTTCTCGGCCGCACTTTTACCATTGAAGCGTACACTTTCGGTGAGCGCGGAGACGAACGCAGAGACCGGCCGACCCACCTCGACGAGCAGCCCCACGTTGAACGCGGGCGGCGGATTTGGGCGCGCTCGGAGCTCGTTCTCGAGGGAAGCTACGCGCCATGCCGCCATGGGCGCCTGAAGCGCGAGTGGAGGAACGATTCTCCACGGGGGCGCCCCGGGCGGAAATGGCGCGACGCAATCCGAACACACCAGCGCTGTCTGCCGTGCGAGTGCTTGAGCGCTCACGGAGACAAGGTCGTCGTCGCCTCCGACAATGACCGCCTTCACCCCGACCACGTCGGTGAGATGTGTCATCGCGGCTTGCGCGAGCGCGGGGTCGAGGTAGGAATCGCAATGAAGAACGGCCAACGGCCTCGGTGCACCACCGGGAATGATGAGCCCGCCAGGCAACGCCGTTGTGAAGTCGTCGAGCGCAAGATCTATCGCCTTCCGGACCCTCTGAGCGTAATCCACCTTCACCAGACGACCATCGGACTGCTTCACGCTGAAGGGATGAATGGAACCCAGCACCACTGCATTACGGTTTTTCCAGTCTCCGCTAAGATAGGGGCACTGCGCCGTTTGCCATGGCGTGCACGCGCCACCGACGGTCGCACAAACCGAGGCCTTGTTGCTATTGGCCTGAGTACAGATCTCACTCGAGACGCAGCCGTCCGCAGGGGAGGCTGTCGGAACGGGCCCCGCGGCCCTTGGAACGACGCAAAATCCTTCCTCGCATACACGCTGCCGAAGTGCCGAATTCGCGTCGCAATCGAGATTCGTTGAGCACTGATTCGGTTCGGCAGTCCGCAAAAGCACCGAGCACCCTGCGACGAGTAAGGTGAGTAAGACTGTGGGGCCGATAGCCGCGACGCAAGAGCGACTCATCCGTTTAGAATCTCATGGTAAAGAGAGCACCTGATGCGTGTACGCGAACTTGCGGTGCGTCGGGTTTCTTCGGTTCGCGCAAGGTGAGATAAAGCGAAAGTCCGCCGGCAACGAGCGCCGCACCGGCCAGGATGTCCGTCGTGACGGCGAGGGCACCGACAACGTTACGTTGTCTATCGAGCTCTCCGCGCGCCTCGGAGGGCGAGCTTGACACGGGCGTCGAACGCTTCGCGTCATACGCGGATTTTTCTCCGACGGCGGCGATGCCCGTGCCGACAGCGCCAGTGACGAGAAGGCCAGTGACGACCCACCCGGCGACGGCAGCTCCACGGAGGCCGGAAGACGTCTGCGTCACCACGACGTTCGGGCGCGATTCCATCAATTCGACAGCGATGACTTGCTGGTCGCCGCCGCCGAGCGTCACTTCTCGTACGCGCGGAATGTATCCGTTGCAAGTCACTTGCACACGCAGCGTGCCGGCATCGACCAGCTGGCTTTCGAGGGGCGCGTTCCCGGCAAGCGTTTGATTGATCGTGATCTCGGCTTGGCTCACATTAACGCGAACGGTAAGCGTCGCCGTCCGCGCGCTGAGCGTCACGAGATCCTTCTCGACCTCTTCACGCCGCTTTGGCGCGATGAGAGTTCCTCCGTCTTTGAGGTATTGCTCCAGTGCAAGACGCGCTTTTGCGTATTCATTGAGCTGAAAGTGAACCTGTCCTACATTGTAGAGAACTTTATAGTTCGCCGCCGCGGCATAGGCACGCTCAAATTCAATGAGCGAAAGTCGAAACTCTCCATCGTCGTAGAGTTCAAGTCCGCGTCGATGATGCGAACGCTCGGCATTGCCTAGCTCGGGCGCAGATTCTGCGACCAAAGGCGCTCTGTCTTCGTCTGCCCTCGCGAGTGCGGTGTGCGTGGTGACGACAAGCCCAATCAGCACGAGGAACGCGCAAGAGGCGAACCGCCCAACTATCGAAACGGTCACTTTCGCCATCGAAGGCAACCCTCAACCGGGGACATTGGAAAGCATCACTCCAACCCGGGCGCGCGTCGCCGCGCTCGCCTCTGCGCGAGCGCCAATGGCCGCCACAATTTGAGTTACCGCTGGCACGTGGCCAAGGTAGCCCATCGCAAGATTTAAGAGCGAGCCGTCGAAGGCTGCGCCGATGCGCCCCGAGGCGGTGAGCCCTTGGAGCGTGCCCCAGTCGACCGCAGTAAGCGAGCGTTCCCCAAGCGAAGCGAGCGCCGCTCGCTGAACGTTAGAATCGGCATCACCGCAGAGAGTAAGGAGAAGGTTTGTCGCGTCACGCGTGTCTGTCTTCCGCAACGCCGTCGCGGCGGCTTCTCGCAAGTCGCTCTCCGAGCTCGAGGCGAAGGGCCTCGCGACGTTCGCGACCTCAGGGTCGTCGGAGTTTGCGAGCGCACCGAGGAGTTCTGCCCTCGACGCGCTCGTTGTGGCTCCCTCGACTTCAGCACGGAGCGCCTCGACGACACGGTGCGCTCCCGCCCCGTCTCCGTTCTTCGCCATTTTTCGCGAGGCCGAGGCCAGCGAGTGAGCGCTCGCCGTCATGAGGTCGCTTTCCCCTTGTCGCTTTCCCTCGCGAAACGCGTCCCAAACCATGCTTACGGTCGCCGGCTCCGGAGCGTCGAGGAACGACACGCGCTGGAGGAGCACGGGCCGCGCGCCCGACGGAGTCAACGCGGCGGAAGTGAGGATGGTGCGCATCTCAGCCTGGGCCTCGGCGTGACCCACCGAGGCGAAGAGGTCAAGAACGAGCGCGCGCATCTTGTCTGTCGCGCTTTTTGCCAAGGCCGCTTTTGTGAGCTCACGTGCGAGCGTCGGGTCTTTTTTTAGCCATCCTGTAGCGCGCCATAGCCAGCGCGTGTGCTGAGGCATCAGCCCGCCGTTACCCATCGTGACGACTTCTGAGAGGAGCTGCTCGCGGGTCATCCCCCCGATACGTTGCTCGAGAAGCTGCGCTTGCGTCTCCGAGCCGATGGCCGGCTGACCCGCTGGAGTCGCCGACCCAAAGGCTATGGGGTCGACGGACGTAGACGCTCCGTGATCGACGCCGCGGAGGCGAAGCTCGAAGGAGACGTTGGCGTCGAGGTCTACGCCTCCGGTGCGAGCCTCCACACGGACCGATTCTTTGGTCTCCAGACTTTCGACAACTCCTCCTTGGACACGAACCGAAGAGCGCCCGTCTAGCCTCGTGACCCGCGTATCCGGGCTCCGCGCGAAGGCGTCGAACGAGAGGTACTCGGTCCTGGTTCGCGTAAGGCCCCCCCCTGTACGTGCATAGCGCACGCGCGACTCACCGAAGGGGCCGCGTTCGGTTTTTTCCCACGCCGTGCCCTTCTCGAGCGAGACGCGCGACTGCGCCACAACCCACTGAACGACGTTGACGAAAATATCCGATGCGCCAGGTTCAAAGGCGACGTCGCGCGGCACGCCGTCGTATCCGATCCGCAGGCGTGCTTGACGACCCACGAGCGACGCAACGGCTTGCTCTTGCGTCGGAAACACCTCGGACGAGAGCGTCTTCAGCGTATGCCTGTCGACCGACGAAAACGAGAGACGAAGCGTAGCTTCATCGACGTCGGTAGACTCCACGACGAAATCCATCGCGAGCGCCATGTCCACAGTCGTCGTCGCGTGCGTTTCGTTCGAATCGGTGGCTCCTGCGAAGAGGCGCCCCTTCTGGACGCCGGACCACGCGACGCCGTAGTGCAAGCGCGTTCCAGGCGTGAACGAGAGGGTGAGAGGCGCCTCGTCGATCATGCGCTGCGCATGCACTTCGTGCGCTTTGCCGCATACCAGCGCCGAGGCGCCGGCGATGACGATCACGGAGAGGGCGACAGCCGCGCGTTGACGCGAAGTTCGAACGAACGAGGGAAGGACGAAATTCCGCATTTTTCTCTCCGTGACATCAAAACGGGACATGTGATTCTTTGGCCAAAAAGGGGCGAAGCCGCACACCGATTTTCGTTCGGAGTGGGCCCGCCCCGTTAGAGCAGTGCGCGCGAAGTCTTAGAGTGATGGCTGCATCAGAGCGAGCGGCATATCGAGCTTCTCGAGACGGAAGACCTCCTTGTCGATGCTCGGGCCTTGCCAGGCGAAGAGCGTCGTCTCCGTGTCCATGAAGTCGAAGGGGCCGTCGATGAACGCTTTCACGCTCCCGTCCAGCATGCGAAACTTCTGCTTCCCCGAGAGCGTGACCGAGGCATTGATAGCTCGCGCGCTATTCATCCTTATTTTCGCATTCGCGGTCATAGGCATTTCCCCGCGAACGATGACCACATCGACTTTGAGCCCGGCCTGAAAACCGGGGATCCCAATCGCTGCGGACCCAAAGGCATCCGCTTGTGCCCACGGCGTGACACTTCCCTGAATCGACGCGAGCTCGATCGCCGCTCCTGCGGGTGAACTCTGACACGTGCCCCCAATCTTCGCTTTGGCGTCGAGCTTGAGTCCGACGGACATTCCGACTCCCCCGCTGAGCGTAACCGGGATGCCAAACGGATAGACTGTCGTGCTGTAGGACTTCGACGCCCCACTCTGCACCTCCTTCACGAGACCCGCCTGAAGCTCGGTCGTGTACGGACTATCCCAGCGATTCCACACGACCTCAGAGCCTACCGAAAGCAGGATTTGCGCCTTGCCTAGTGAACCCTGCGTGTAGACTTTAGACTTCGCATCGAGAATCGGAACCGTAGTTCCAAACGCATGCGCCTTGGCGGTGAATCCTCCGTCGACGCTAAGGTTTGCTGCACACGCCTGACTCGTCTTCGTCAAGTCGGTCACGGCCCAGCTCGTATCGTAGGCCCAATCGAGGGAGAACGTGCTCGACCCGAGCGAACCCGCGTCATGCTTTTGATCGCCTAGCGAAGGCGTCCCATCAGGCTTCTTCGGAAACGACTGCGCGGCCACCCACGTAGTCACAACTCCCTGGTAATCCTCGATACCTTCAGCGCTACTCGCGTAGTCCTGTCGACCTTTAGCGAAAGCACCAAACGCCGCAACGGCATTGTGAATGGGCGCACTCGACGCAAAGTCGCCAGCCGTCGCGGCAATGCACTGCTGAAACGATGCCTCCATCTGTTTCGCGTAAAAGCCAACGACTTGGTCTCGCAGCTGACGGTAAGACCAATCGCACTTGGTCGAATTCACGGGGTCGAGGCACCCGTCAGCCTCCGCATCACTCAGCGCCGCGCGAAGGATTACCTCGAGCGCAGACAACTCCGCGGCCAGATTGCGATTCGTAGGCGGATCCGTGGTCACAAGCGTTGGCCCAAACTTAGCTATCAGCCCAAGAAGCCTCTCACGGGCGTCGACCGTCTGCAGGAAGTCAACTTGCTTGTCTTCGAAGTAGCGAAGTGTCTCTGCGTCGTACAAAGAACCGAGCGCATGCTGCTGCTGCTGATGCCAACTCCAGCCGTTGACGTGATGAGAGAAACCCGCGAACAGCTTGCTGCGAAGCGCGGCGTCGTTCGGCCCAAAGAAGGAGCCTCGCGCAAGTGATCGGTAGGCCTTAAAGTATCCATTTTTAGGTGCTTTTGGATCATTGATGGTCGTGGGTACACCGCTAACAAAAACCGTTCCCGAGCTACCGTTCGAGGGCCAGGCAATAGGCGCCAAGGCCTTGGTTCTCGACCTATTGTACAAGGTACGATTTGCAATGCCGTGAGTCTGGTCAAAAGCCTCATGAAAAAGAACCTCGTCACTGAGGAGCGATACGTCCGCGAGGTCTTTCCACTTCGCGTACTCTGCATATCTCTCATTCGCGAACTCACTGCACGAGCCGACGGCATTGCCGTTCACCTCCCAGCCTCGACGCTGCTCCTTTAGCGTACTGAGCCCCAACACCGTGAGGCCGTCACTAAAGAAGTTAATGTTTCCGCCGGACACATTCGCGAGCGTCGCGCGCTGCTCGATACCGAGATAAGAACCTGGAAAGTCTTGCGCCCGGGCGACGTGCGCCGAAAAAGAGTACCGTTTTGCGGCGGCTACGACGGCCGTACCGGGTTGTTCAGGCGGCATGACTTGAATGACATCAATATCGGGCTTTTGCAATTCGGCCTGATAGGCCGTACGAAGCAGCGCCGTGCACGCACTCGTCTCCGTGGAGGTCGACGCCTGGCCGCACGAGCTGCTGAGATACGCAGGATCTCGGCACTGGACAAGAAGCGGGGCTGAGCATGGAGCGTCTGCCTTTGCCGTCGTCGGCGCGAGACTTACCGCGGCCGCGAGGAGTGTAAGAGAGAGAGAGAAAGCGGAGCGTGAACGCATGGTCGTGACCTTTCGCGGAAGGGAACAGTATTTTGAGTGAACGAGATTGAGCTCCGGCAGCGAGCCCGGGTAACTCGGCCGCCGCTGTCGTGTGCGCGCTACGCTCAGCCGCGGTCTCCGCAGATCTGCTCGCACTTGTAGCGAGGCCACGTCGGAAGGCAGACGCATTCCTCGGGATCAGAATCAGGGTCCGGCCGCGAGCTTAGGTTTAGCGTTACGGTCTTCGCTTGGTCCAGCGTGACGGTGCAGCGGCGATCGGTCACCGAACTGCATCCCACCCAACGCGAGAAAAAGAACCCATCGTGAGGGGTGGCTTCGAGTTCGATGGTCGTCCCCATAGGAATCCCCACGTAACAGGGATTTTGTCCGACATTGCAGCTCACCCCCGACCCCGTCACTCGTGCCGTTCCGCCCAAAGCGGTCACCGTGAGCGAATATCCACGCGTGATGGCGACGGTATACCCAAAGCTCTTTCGGACGAAATCAACGCGAAACTGCCTTGCGCGATCTGTATACGTCGCGCTTCCGTCCGGCAACGCCGCAACCAGGCGGAGACGCATGGTCTCTTCACGCGCTTCGCCTTCGCTCTGAATGTCGTCCGACTTTAAATTAACGGAATGAATGACAAGGCCCGTGTTAGGCACTCTTGCGTCATAGGTTTCGGTCGCTTGAGCGCGCGCTTCAACCGTATAATAGTGAGTGGCATCGATCGGCATATGGACGACGCTCACGTGGCCCGGGAGTGGCGTAGCGCCTACAAAATCAAGGTCGAACGTGGCGGCCTCAGTCGCCGCAACGGAGCCTACTTGCGTCTTCCCAGTCCACCCCGTTTGTGCGGCATGCTCGGCCGCTGGGAGGACCGAAGCGCAGCCGAACGACAACGTCGGTAGGCGACAGGATACGCCGTTCGTCGTGCCATAGCCTTGGCTCATCACGTCCCACGGAGAGTCGAAGTGCTCCGGGGCACTTCCTGATGTCGTGAGGCCCAAACCGAGGCCCAGAATCCGATTGACGCTGGATTGATTCGTGAATTCGTTTGGAGATAAGACACCTAAACCGAGCCATTTACCTCCACCACCGACAGGTCGAAACTGGGCTCCTATGACTTGTTGCTCGAGATTGTGACTAAAGGCCAGAGCTATTCCGTCGAACGACTGCAGGTCAGAGGACGCAGCTGCAGTATTCATGCAGTCGTTGATAAGAAATCCAATCTTGTCTCCCGCCTCGAGCCCCTGGTAATAAGAGAACTTAAACGGCATATTTTGCCAATTGAGAACCGTACTCCCGTCAATCGTGAGCTGTCCGCGCGAGGCCTTCGACCAGTAGTCGCCGACGCCGGGCGGTGCACTTCCCATCAGCCCTCTAAAGTAGTCTTGCGTATGCGAGTCAGGTCCAGAGAGTTCTTCGAAGCGGCACAAGACTGTCAGCCAACGCTTCGTGCCGAGCTGCTGTACCGGCCTGTCTGGCTCGTCGCCTGACATGGAGTTCGCCTTCACCGAATCGACGATGAGCGCGCCCCCCGAAGAAGAGAGCGTAGCGCTGAGCGTTACGGACTTGCCTAAAAGCTTCTTTGCTCCGCCACCTCTGGCTATCACGCTCGCGCTGATTTCCACGGCGTTCACTTTGCGATCAGGCGACTGAACGAAGTAGCGGGTTCCTCCTCCCAGTCCGGTGCTCTTTAGGCGACCCACGGGAATGCTATTCAGTATTCCTACGATCGTCGTCGGCGCAGGCAGCGATGGCGGAGAGCGACGACTGGCGGCGGACACGGAACTGCCGATGGTTTCATCCGTGCCACTCTCGTCAGGCGAAGCGCACCCGTTTCCGACAGCAAGGCCTAGTGGAAGAAGCGACGCGAGGGCGAAAACGTGGCGTGACGAGATCATGGTGTTCCTTTGGCGTGTGGGCAGTGAAGAGCCGCTCATCGGCGCATGTAGCCGTGACGTGACAGCCCTTGGCTGCCGGCGTCGGCCTCCGTGTGAAGGAACTCAAGGCAAGCGACAGGCCACGGCACTCCACGGCGGGGAAGTGCACATTCTCGGGTCTTTTTGGCTATCGCATCGCTGCGCGGACTGCGCGCGCGCGCCCTGCCACTGCGCGCGCGCAGTCGGAAAGCTTAGACCGCGCCCTACGCGTGCACGTCGCTACGTGTGGCGATCAGCGGTTCCAGCGATAGAGCTGCGCTGACGACCTCGTCGTAGGCTTGGTCGTCGCGGGGACAATGAGTCCGCGGTCGAGCAAGTGGCCGCGGATGACACGCGGCGTCAGCTTCCGCCCGATAACGACTTCATAGATGCGTCGCAACTCGGTCAACGTGAAGCACGGCGGCATGAGGTCGAACGCCGTGTCCACCGTCGGATCATCGAGGTGACGACACAAGCGCCGGTACGCCCGCGTCACAAGAACCGCGTGGTCGAACGCAAGCTTAATGGGCGCGACGTTCTTGGCACGAACGCTCGCGCGTGATTTCTTCGTCGCTGCAGCGACCGCAACCCCGCGCGGCGGGAGCGGCGGCGAGGTACGCTCGAGCGTCAGCTCGCCGAGGTCGAGTGACCGAAGCGCGTGCCACTCGGCCTCGATCGCGTCGTCTCCAGGCTGCAGCGCCATCTCGGCTGCGCGGTACGTGACGAACGCCACGGTCACCGTGTGCCCGCGCGGATCTCGGCCGGGGTCTCCGAAAGCTCCGAGTTGCTCAAGTTTCAGTCCGGTGAGTCCGGTCTCTTCGGAGAGCTCGCGCGCCGCGGCTTTAACCAACGATTCGTTCTCGTTCACAAAGCCGCCGGGCAGCGCCCAGGAGCCCTTGAACGGCGCTTCCTTCCTGCGAATCAGGACGACCGCGAGATCATCTGCCCGCAGTGTGAACGCAACAACATCAGCCGTTACGCTCGGACGCGGATAAGGGTAGGTGAAGCGCACGCGGAGGTCATCACGTGCCGGCGAGACGCCGTCAACAAGGCTGCAAACGGCCAGCCCTCGGGATGGCAGGAGGGAGGCCGAGCGCGATTAATCGTCGTCGGGTTCGTCCGCCTTCATGCGTGAGGCCTTGAAGAACAGGAGCGCCGACACGAAAAACATGGGAAGCGAAGAAACGACCACGAGCCATGGAAAGTGAGGGTTTACGCGAGCGTCCGTGCCGGAAAAGACAAAGCAAGTGACGACGACAAGCACCGCGAGGATGAAGACAACGAGACCCAAGATTTTCGCGGTCGCACGATCGGTGATCACGGGGATGGAGAGGCTGTATCATCCGCGTCGATGAGGCGCACGTCCTGGGTTCCGGTCCTTGCGTTACCGGCAGCTTTGGTTACACCGGCTTGCCAACCAAGCCCCGCGATCAGTGTCGTCCATGTCGTGCCCGGCGACCCCGCGGACTCCCTGCGAGGGGATGCCGTAAAGATTCGGCGCAGCGCACAAGACGCGTACGTCGGCGCGCGACCTGGATATTACATCGTTCGGTCGACAGAAGATTGGGCAAGCGCATGGCCAAAGGGGGAAGCGCCGGCTCTACCCGAAGCGCTCGACCCTGCGCGATCCATGCTCGTTTTCGTTGTCGCGGAGAACCGCGATAGCGTCGGCCTCGCCATCACCAAAATAATGGAGAGCGGAGACCGGATTCACGTAGCCGTCAAAGAGACGCGCGCAGGCGCAGGATGCAGAACGAACGCCGAGCGCGTTCCGTTCGACGCGGTCGTCGCGCCGCGCTCCGACAAGCCCGTCAAGTTTCATGTCGAGGACGCGCGTGGCGAAGCATGCGGTGACATGCCAGGCGTAACACTCAATTGTCGCGTCGCAGGGGCACTTGCCTGGGAGCCTGCGATTCGAGCGCGCCCAGGTGATTCTGTGGAATGCTACATGACATCCGAAACCAGGAGCAACGTGCCCATTACGGACACGCAGCTGTTTCTCTTCGAGGTACCAGCGGGGTCGAATGCCAAGTTCGCCTATACGTCGGGCACCTCACGCGCCGCCTTCAAAGTCGACGTTTTCGGCACTTACACAGCACGCGCGGAGGCCACGGATGAAATTCATCGAACGTCAGTAGCGACGGCGCAAGCCTCCGTCATGCCGGCTCAAACGAGGGACGTTACGGTTCAACTCGTTTGGAAAAACGTGGCTATCGGTGATGACCCGACGGCGCTCCCTCGCGTCAAACTCCGCGCTGTCGAGGAGACCGCGAGCGCTAAAAAGAGACCCGGTCTGGGCACTCAAACTGCCAATGAATGCGCTGTCGATCACCCGCGCCCCGAGTTCTGTGACGTAAAAGCTGTCGGCGCAAACCTTCAGATGACAGTGAAGTCATCAGACAAACATATTTTACTCGACGTCCTCTATGTCGACGAACGCGCCGACAAGGGACCGGTCGTTTGCGTCCAAGTCTACGCAGGATCGGCGCGGACGAGCGAAACATGTGATGCCACCCACCGCGACGCCAACGAGAGCTGGTCCTTGGGTAGGCTCGACGCACGCACGGGAAAGCTTCTCGGACCTGAAGCCGACGCGAGTAACGCAGCTGACGCAGGCGCGAGCCCAGCGCTTACGGCGCCCCTTCCGAGGGTTATCCCACCTGTCAAACCGGCACCCCCCATTCCTCCGCTCGAGCAACGAGGGGTTCGGCCGTAACCAGAGCGCGCGCTAGCCGTCGACGAAGAGGCCTAACAACTTCATCGTAAGAAAAGCAATCGCGGCGGTCAGCGGGAGTGTGAGTACCCAGGCTGTCAAGATATTGCCCGCCACGCCCCAACGCACCGCGCTAATTCGCTTACTCGCGCCTACACCCATAATCGAAGCATTGATTACGTGCGTCGTGGAGACCGGAACGCCGAAGTGGCTGGCACCGAGGATCGTAAGCGCCCCAGCGGTCTCCGCCGCGAACCCTTGAATCGGGGTGATACGAATGATCTTTGAGCCCATCGTCTTGATGATGCGCTTGCCCCCCGCCATCGTACCGGTCGCGATCGCCGCTGCGCACGAGATAACGACCCAGAGCGGAACCTTGTCACCATGCGGCAACATCCACGAAGGCATTCCCGCGTGACCTGCTTTCACGAAGGCAAGAAGCGCGAGCGTGATGATGCCCATGGATTTCTGAGCGTCGTTCGACCCGTGCGCAAACGCCATCGTGCATGCCGAGAGCAGTTGTAGACGACGCGACGCGCGGTGCACGAACATGGGCGAGAACCGACGAACGATCCAAAGGAGTGCAATCATCAAAAGAAACGCCGCGGTAAATCCGATGAGAGGTGAAGCTACAAGAGGAACAAGCACTTTTTGATAGAGCGCCCCCCACTTGAACGCAGACACGCCTGCCTTCGCCACGACAGCGCCCGCGAGCCCTCCAATGAGCGCGTGCGAGGAGCTCGACGGAATCCCATACCACCACGTAATGAGGTTCCAGAGGCATGCGCCGATGAGCGCGGCGAGTACAACCGTCTGCGTGACAACGCTCGTGTCGGCAAATCCCGTAGCGATCGTTTTCGCGACGGCGGTGCCCGTGATTGCCCCGAAAAAGTTCAGCACGCCGGCGATCAAGACCGCCGTGCGGACGGGCAAAACGCCCGTCGAAACCACGGTAGCGATAGCATTCGCCGCGTCGTGAAACCCATTGATATAGTCGAAAATGATAGCCGCAACGATGACGCAGACGAGCAGACTAACCATTCTTGACGGCTAGGTTGGCGAGAATATCAGCAATCGAATCGCATTGGTCGACGGCATTCTCGAGGTCTTCGAGGACAGTTTTTTCGCGAATCAACTGTTTGGCATCGACCGCGCTGTCTTTGAAGAGCGCGGAGATGGCCTCGCGGTAGACGGTATCAGCGTCTTTTTCGATGGTTCGGAGCTCGCGCGCGCAGGCGACGATCTCGGCGTAGTCGTGGCTTCGGAGCTTCGGCATGACGACGTGGATGCGATGCGTGCAGTCCACAAGTATTCGCACGAGTTCCTTCATCGGCCCCGTCGCCTCCGCGACGCCAAGCATCGTGCACGCTCGAATGGCTCCGTTGGTGAGGTCGAGAACGGTGTCGAGCTCCGAAGAAAGGCGCTGGAGATCTTCGCGATCGATGGGTGTCACGAAGGTCTTGGCGAGCGCCTCTTCCATTTCGTGGACAATGCGATCGCCGTCGTGTTCGCACGTTTGCACCGCGGCACGCGCCTGTTCGGCCGTATGAACGTTCGCCGTAAATTGAGCGAGCGCTTTTGCGCCGTCGTACGCGGCTTTCGCTTGCTGCTCGAGAAAATCGTAAAAGTGATCTTCGCGCGGCAGGAGGAACCGAATGACATCCTGGAGTCCCATCAGGCGATGGCTTTCGGCAACGTGGACTGCAAACGCGACGCGCGGAGATTTACCTGGGTCGTCATGGGTTGTCGGTGAATCTACCGAGTTTCAAAACTTTTGTGCGTCGAACGTGTGACGCTCCTGTGGCAATCGGGTCGACGGCACACCATCGCGGTACGCGCCGCGAGAGAGCGAGTGTGCCGCAGCTACTCGCGTGTTGCGGGAATGTCGGAAGTCGGAGCTGGCGGCGGGTTCGGCCCCGCTTGCGGCCGCGCATCGCCCGCACGCGCCGACGTCGCGGGGCGTGGTCTCAGGTGGGAGCTCGGTAGGTGCACCGGCTTCGAGGGCGAAATCACCGGTGTCGTAGGCGAAGCCGAAGAAATGACGGCCGGGTGAAACGTGCCCGTCGTCACCACGACCGCCGTCGTGGAGGGCCTATCGCCATCCGCGGAACTCGTTGGCAAAACCAAGGGATCCACGACGGGCGCGGCTTGCGCCGTCGCCGCCGGGGGACCTACCGGGCCTCGAAGTTCGCCGGCAATTTTGGCGATGGCGAGGGCGGTTACCGTAACGAAAAGCACGAAAACAGAAGCCCACAAGGCCGCTGTTTTTGCCGTGATGTCTTTCGGTTTCGGTGGGGTTGAGGGCTTCGGTGCAACAATTTGAATCGGCGGGCCCGTCCACGACCCTCTCGCGTGACGGCTCGTGGTTCCGTAGGACCTACCCGCTTCGTGGCTCGGATTTGCCTCCGCCGCTAACGTTACAAGTGCCGGTCCCAAAATCGCGATGCGTTCAAGCGATGGCGTCGCGACGGGACCCGCGTACGGCGCGAGCAAGCGCGCGAGTTCGATAACGTCACCGAGCCGCTGCGCGCGGTCTCGCTCGAGGCATCGCGCGACCACGTGTTCCAGCCCCTCGGGAACATCAGGCTTCGCGTCGCGCAGATTCGGAATCGGCGCGTGCATAATCGATTGAATGAGCTCGCCCAGAGAGGCCGCGTGAAACGGTGGCTTACCGCTCATTAGCCGGTAAAGAATCACGCCGAGCGACCATACGTCGCTGCGAGCATCCGCGTCGCGCGCGGAGACAATTTGCTCGGGCGCCATATAGCTTGGAGAGCCTAGAATGTCGGTCGCCTTCGTGACGACGCTATCGAGTCGATCACGGCGAGGGTCGCCGCTGTCGTCGTCCGACCCCAAATCCAGGAGCTTGGACACACCGAAGTCGAGGACTTTCAAGACGGGTTCGCCGCTCTGCCCCTTTGTGAGAAACAAGTTCGCAGGCTTTAAGTCGCGGTGAACGATGCCATAACCGTGGGCCTCGGCAATCGCCTCGCATGCCTGAAGAATGTACTCGCATGCCTCGTGAGCTGGGAGAGGACCTCGCTTCTGGAGGAGCGCGGAGAGATCGGCGCCCTCGAGGTACTCCATGACCATGTAAGGGGTGCCGTTCTCAAGCGCTCCGACGTCGAGCACTCTGGACACGTGCCTGCTCTTCAAACGTACCGTGTTGCGAGCCTCGCGAAGGAACCGGCTCTTGAAGTCTGGAGTGCAAACTTCGGCGCGCATAAACTTGAGCGCAACCATCTGACCGAGTTGGAGATGCCGCGCGGCCACGACGTAGCCCATGCCGCCCGAGCCGATGACGCGGTCTACTTCGAATTTCCCGGCAATGACGTCACCCGGGCGAATTCCGGCCACACCCAGATTGTGCTCGCCCATCGCCGGCAAATCAAGAAAAGGCCTCGTCGGGCGCGAAAGGACTTCGCGTACGGACACTCTCGAAGTGGTCACGGACAGGGGAAGACTCGAAGGAAGCCGCCACAATCGTGAGAAATGAGGGCAGGCACGACAATCGCTTACCGAAACGACCATGACCTTACGTCACCTCCGCGCGATCCAGCTTGCTCTGTCGCTGCAACTTCTGTCCGGCGCGCAGGCAGCACACGCTCGTCCTCGCGAAAATATCAAGTCTGAAGACGACGCAGTCAGGGAGCTCGACATCGACGCCGAGGACCTCATCGGACGAGCCACCGCAGGGCGAGGGCTCGCTCGGCGTCCCCCCGGAGGCGAGGCGTGGGTCTCTCTTGCAGGGTTCACGCATCCGCAAGCGAGTGGAGGGCGAGAGGTAGGCGCCATGGTGGTCATCGGCCTGCCGCTCGACCGAATCGCACGGGCCGCGTCGGCGTCGGCATCTCCGATCGGTGTTAGGCCTTTAGCGTCTGTCGCGCACGGTTCGCACGACGTCGCACCGAGACTTGCGCGCGGCGCGGTCGAAGCAGCTTGGCGTTCTGCGGGGTTGGGCCACGACGATGCTCGTCTGGACGACCTTGTCGCGCGAGCTCGCTGGAGTGCGCTGCTCCCAGAAACACGGCTTCGCGCGATTCGATTTGAGGACCAACGACTGTCCACCGAGTCAAACCTCGACGCGAATCGTTTACGGGACTCGACGAGCGCAAACCTGGGTCTAGAAGCACGCCTTACATGGCGCTTCGACAGGCTTCTCTACGCGGATGACGAGCCGTCCTTCGAGCGGATGCGTCTTGAGCGGCATGACGCGCGCGCACGCATTGCAGGCCGCGTCCTCGAGACACTCTTTCACTGGCAACGCGCTCGGTTGGAGCTCCGGTACGCGGAAGAGGCCTCGCACGATGCACGCGAATCTTCGGAGCGCCCGTCGCGCGACGAAGCCGAGGCCGCCATGCGGCTGATGGAAGCCGAAGCCACACTCGATGTCCTCACGTCAGGCTGGTTTGCGACGACGCGCAGCCAAGGTGAGGCAAGGCGCCCACCCGAACCACCGAGTCCCACACTTCCCGGCGCCCTGTGAGCACGCGGTGCTCTGGCTGTGCCCTGTCGCACGTTTGGCCCTATGGTCCTGCGATGAGTCAGCAAGATCCGAGCATGTCTCTCACGCGGCCAGTCGTGGTGGTCGGTGGCGGGAGTGGCTTTATCGGGCGAGCCCTTGGAGCGAAGCTGGCCGAGCGATTCGACGTCATCGGCATTTCGCGCGGTGAGCGCGCGCCGGACGCCCACTTCACCGCTTTTCGAAAAGCCGACTTTTTCAATCTTCGAGAGGCCGAAAACGCACTGAAAGGAGCTCAATTCGCTATTTACCTAGTCCACAGCATGCTGCCCTCGGCCCGACTGACTCAGGGCGCTTTTGAAGACCTCGATCTCATCTGCGCAGACAACTTCGCGCGGGCGGCAAAGCTCGCAGGCGTTACGCAAATTATCTATTTGGGCGGACTCATCCCCGATACGAGCGACCTGTCTCCGCACCTCGCGAGCCGTCTCGAAGTAGAGTCAACGTTACGTCGCTATGGCGTGCCCGTAACGACCTTGCGTGCCGGCCTCGTGATCGGCGGCGGCGGGTCATCGTTCGAGATCCTTACCCGACTCGTGCAGCGCCTTCCGGCGATGGTCGTGCCCAAGTGGACGCTCACACGGATGCAGCCGGTCGCCGTCGACGACGTTGTCGCACTGCTGTCGTTTGTCGTCGGCCGCACAGCTTGTTTCGGCGAAACCTACGACGTCGGCGCGCCGGCGGCTCTCGACTACCGCACATTAATGGCCATGTGCGCCGAGATTCTGGGGTTGGGGCGGCGCATGGTTCCCGTCCCCCTGTTTACGCCGTCGCTCTCTCGGCTCTGGGTGTCACTCGTAACGGGCGCCCCGAAGGCACTCGTGGCACCGCTGGTCGAAAGCCTTCGTCACGAAATGATCGCACGCGACCTTCGCCTTGCGGCCATGGCCGGGCTCGACCCGATGCCCGTGCGACGAGCGATGGAGCAGGCGCTCGCAACGGCAAAAGTCTTGAAGCGCGAGGCAAAAAGTGAGCGCCCGCCGTCGAACAAACCAACGCCGACGAGGACCGTACCGTCGCTCGTTCGCTCCGTGCAGCGGATGCGGTTGCCCGACGGGCGCAATGCCGAATGGGCGGCACAGGAGTACGTGCGATGGCTTCCGCTCGCGCTCCGCGGCCTCGTGCGCGCCGAGGTCGACGAGCATCGAAACTGCCGCTTCGTCGTGTTCTTGATAGGACTGCCCCTCCTCGTCCTCACCTACGCGCCCGACCGAAGTACGTCCGATCGTCAGCTCTTTTTCGTCACGGGCGGCCTGCTCTCGCGTCCGGCCCAACGCGGACGCTTCGAGCTGCGGCAGGTATTGGACGGCCAAACCTTGATGACGGCGATCCACGATTTTGGCCCACGGCTGCCGTGGTTCATTTACGTGCACTCGCAGGCTCGGTTTCACGGCTGGGTGATGGCCGCGTTTCGACGTCATCTCGAAGCTTCGCGCGCGCTTCCCTGCGAGCCAGAAGCCGCGCCAAAACGACAGTGCGCTTGACGACGCGTGACGGCACGTGTCATTGGTTTGACAAATGCTTGCCGAGTCAAGGTTGAAACTCGAAGACCTCCAAAGGCGCCTCATGACGCTAAGGGGGCATCTTTGACGTCCCGAAACTCAAAGACGACATCGATCGACTGAACGAGTCGACGCTCGCGCCCAACTTCTGGGAGGACGCGAAAAAAGCCCAGGCGGTGACCAAAAAGCGTTCGGGCATCGAACAAAAAGTAGATCTCGTTGAGAAGCTCACTCGAGACATCGATGACGCCAGAGAGATGCTTGAGCTTGGTGCGTCCGAGAAAGATGAAGGCATCGTCGGAGAGATTGGCGGGCAACTTCCTTCCCTTGAAACGCGCCTGCGGAGCGCGGAGCTCGGTCGGATGCTCTCGGGTCAAGTCGACCACGCGAACGCCATTCTGAGCATTCACCCCGGGGCTGGCGGCATTGACGCCAAAGACTGGGGGCAGATGCTCATGCGGATGTACATGCGTTGGTGTGAGCGGGGAGGCTACAAGACGGAAATCGTCGACTTCGAGGAAGGCGACGGCGCTGGGATTAACGGCGTCTCGTTCACAGTGACCGGCGATCACGCGTTCGGGTATTTGAGGAGCGAAATCGGCGTCCATCGGCTTGTCCGCATTTCTCCATTTGACGCGAACGCCCGGCGCCAGACGGCTTTCGCAGCCGTCGAAGTCACGCCGGACATCGAGGACGAAGTCGACATCGTTGTGAAGGATGAAGACCTCGAGACCACCACGATGCGCGCCGGCGGCAAGGGCGGGCAAAACGTCAACAAGGTTGAAACGGCGGTGCGCATGAAGCACATCCCGTCCGGGATCGTCGTGGTCTGCCGCGCCGAGCGCTCGCAGCTCCAGAATCGGCGCACGGCGCTGAAGATGGTGAAGGCAAAGCTCTACGAGCAAGAAATGCAGCGACGCGAAGACCAGGCCGCGGTCTACCAAGCCTCAAAAACGCAAATCGGTTGGGGCAATCAGATTCGCAGCTATGTGCTCGCGCCATACCGGCTCGTCAAAGACCTGCGTACGAGTTACGAGGTCGGCAACGTCGACGGCGTTCTCGATGGCGACCTCGACCCGTTCATCGAGGCCTACCTACTCGCAGCTGCCGGCGGCAACCTCAAAAAAGGCGGCGTCGCCGAAGACGTCGAGGCGTAGGCGCATTCATGGGAAAGGCGTCGCCGTGCGGCGACGCCGGCCCTTGTGACACTGCGGCACGGTGCGTCCTGACCAACGAGTGGCCACGTCGAACGAGCACGGCGTTGAGAGCGTGAGCCGTGACGCGGCAGCCCCAGAACGGAGGGGATACCGCTTGTCACAGACTCACGAAGCGAAAGCGCTTACGGGACCGGATCGGGCTTCACGCCCTTCGAGGCCGCGGCCGCACAACCGAGCTCGACGCCCGTGGGGCCGTCCTTGGTTTTAACGATCTTGAACTCGACCCGGCGATTCTTCTCCCATGCCTCATCGTTGTGGCCCGGGTCCTCGGGACAGTACTCGCCGTAGCCTTTGCTCCGTAGGTGATCTCTCGCCACCTTCCGCTGAACGAGTGCATTCATCACGCTATTGACGCGATCCTGCGTAAGTTTAAGGTTGTACTCGTCGCTTGCGCGCTCGTCGGCGTGGCCTGCTATCTCGAGCAACGTGAACTCGGGATGGTGGACAATGCTCGTGGCCACGGCGTCGAGAATCTCATTCGATTCGGGCAAGATCTCAGCCGAGGCGGTCTTGAACTTGATCTTTTTGAGAATCACGATGTTCGTGCCGTCGATGATGACGCTGCCCTTGTCGGGACAACCATCCTCGTCCTGAAACCCGTTATAGGTTTCAGGCTCGTTCGGGCATTTATCGATGACGTCGGGGATCTGGTCTTTGTCGTTGTCCGGATCGGGGCAGCCGTCTTGGTCCTCAAAGCCGTCTTTGTCTTCAGGGTCGTTCGGGCAAAGGTCCTTTTTGTCTAGGATACCGTCCTGGTCGTTGTCCGGGTCCGGGCACCCATCTTCGTCCTGAAACCCGTCTTTGTCCTCGGGTTGGTCGGGACATTTGTCTTTCGAGTCGAGGATTCCGTCACCGTCGCGGTCTCCATCGGAGCCCTCGGGGCAGCCGTCCTCGTCTTGATCGCCGTCGCGGTCTTCGGGCTCGTTAGGGCAGCGGTCATCCTTGTCGAGGATACCGTCGTTGTCGTTGTCGGGCTCCGGACAGCCATCTTCGTCTTGAAAGCCGTCAAAGTCTTCAGGTTGGTCGGGACACTTGTCGACGTCGTCCTTGATCCCGTCGCCGTCGCGGTCGCCAATCGAGGGCTCGAAGATGAAACCGACAAAGGCACGGAAGTCCGCGGCCTCGAATCCACTCGTGTAACGCGGCCCCGCGCCGAGCATAAGGAAGCTGTTGCGTTCGACGAAAATTTTCAGCCCGCCGACAACCTCGTTCGACGGCTTCACGGCGTTCGCCGAGTCTCCGGAGAGAAGATATGTCGCATACGTGTCGGCCACGAGGTCGACGGGTTCGAGAATTCGATAGGCAAGTCCGACGCCGTAGGTAATGCGATTACCGTCTTTAAAGAGGCCGTCTTTGAGAGAGATCGTCGTGTCACTCGGTGCGTGCAAACGAGCGCCGACGTTCACACCCACCTTGAATTGACCCGTCGCGCCGAATCGCTTTTCGCCAATCACCTGCGGCCACACCCAAACGCTCGGATCCGCGCCAGCGTCGCGAGGTGCGTCAGACACGGGTACGCCCACCTGCGCAGACACGGCGAGCCCGAAGCCGCGCTCGACGCGGAGCAACCGAGCTTTCGCGTGCAAGGCAAGGTAGCTCACGGTCTGAGAATCGAACTGATTGCCGAACCACTGCTGGCCGTTCGGCGATGTCGCCGTCTGTCCGTTCTGCGTCGCTTGGCTCGCTTGGTTGGTCTGGGCCCCGCCCGACATCAGGTTCACGGGCATCGTAAGCCCAAGAACGAGCACGTTCGCGATACCGTAATTGAACTGGAACGTTCCCTGGAAAGAGTGGTTGATGAGCTGTTTGTCGTCCTGCCCTGTATCGGCAACGCGCAACAGACTTCGTCCGTAGTCGAGGACGAGTCCAAAGCTCAGGTCATTCTTGCCAAGGATGTCTGAGCCGTTCGAATGGAAAAATCCTTTCGAATCGAGAGCCGGCCGAAACAGGTGGGTATCGAACCCACTCCCGTTTCCGTCGGGTACGGCACTCACTTTCGTCTGCGCCTCCGCCGCAGTCTCGAGGCTAAATGCGGTGCCGAGTCCGGCAAAACCCGCAAGGAATGGGCCCAATCGTCCTAGGACGCGCTTCGACGCACTCACACCGACGACGCTAACACAGCAAAAAAACATGGGCGAAAATCCGCGCGTCACTCTCTCGAGCCGGGCGTAGACTACGAGGCGAGATGCCAGGTCATCTGCGTCGAGACTTGAGGAGGCTCACGCGCTCGGGAGCGCCTTCGATGTTTGCGAGGTCTGCAAGGTTCGCAAGGTCCGCGATTTGCTTTCTTTCGGTGGCGGCACAACCCGGCCTGGCACGGGCCACACCGGAGGCCGTTCTCGACGGACGATGGCGCCAAGGCCCTCTTCGCGAGGACTTTACGATTCAGCAGTGGATGCTGAACGGGTGCGGCCCCGCGCCGCAAACCAACGCTACGGGCGGTGGCGAGGTCGTGACCGTCAGGACGGAGGGCGACGACCTCTCGTTCATCGGCGGAGGGCGCGTCTACCGAACGAATCAGTGTTACGACGCGATGCCCTCTCTCGCCCGCGAGAGCCACTCGCGCGACCCGAGCGGCAAAACATGGCGTACGCGGTGCACGACGCCTCCGAACGACCCGCGCAAAGCGATCCTCAACTCGCTGTTGGTGGCGACGACCGACACGCACATGGAGCTCATTGAGACAGGTCGCTACGAGGTCGTACTCGAGACCGGCCGATGTGTCGCCGACGTCAAGCGCACGCGAAGCTTCGACATTGTGCCCGAAGAGAGGGCGGGCGCGGTCGCGCCTCCGGCGACGGCCTCGGCACCTACACCTTCCCCACGCAAGCCGGAATCGAGGGCCGGTGCTTGCGACGTTTTGGGTGAACCCGTGCGTCTGGAAGTGAGTCCGTCGAAAAAGTTGCTGCGGACCGGCGAGTCCTTCCAGTTTCGAGGACGGGTGGTCGACGACAAAGGGTGCGCGACGCACACACGAATGACATGGAGGCTTCAGGCGGGGGCTGTCGAAGGAATCACCGTCGACGCTACGGGGCTCGTCTCGGTCGGCGGCAACGCCAGCGAGGGTCCTGCCGAGATCGTAGTCGAAGCGGCGATGAAGGAGACCCGGGTAGCGGTCGAAGTCTCGTCGCCTGGGCACTACGACTCACTTTTAGCGCGCTCGGGCTTGAACGCTTCAGGCGAAAACGAGTCCGCGTCCATCGTCACTATGCCTGCAAGCTCACTCGGCGTTGGTGCGTCGCGCGTCGATGACGCCTCGGAAGCGCGGCGCTGGACGTTCATTTCTATTGTCGGCGTCGTGCTCGCGCTGCTCGGTGTGCTCGCCGCGGTGCTCGGGCAGCGTGCGCGCCGTGCGACGGTGCGCGCTCGAAACGCAACGTCGAGGCACGCCTCGGAGGTTTCGGAGGTTCTTCTGCGCCGAAAAGTACGTGCGCAGGAGCACGCCGACCAAAAAAGAGCGCACGATGAAAGCGTCGCTGCCGCTGAGGCACTTGCTCGTCAGCGATTGGCCTCGAGCACCTACGCAGAGCCCCCTACGTCGGCTTCCTCAACCGCGACTTCGGGCACGCAGGGGAGAGGTAAGATCTGTCCGACGTGTGGTGTTAGGTTCGACCGCGCTGCAGCCTTTTGCGGGAAAGACGGCACCCAGCTCGTCCTGCTCAATTGAGCGCATTTCGCCTTGGGGGTCGAGGGGCGCGCAACGCGGCAACGGTCGAGCCGCAACGCACGGCCGTCCGAAGCGCAAAGGAGAAATCAGAGGGCTCGCTTGATCGCTCAGATCTGCGACCGCTATACTCAGCGTTCAAGCATCCACCGCGAATGCGGAGTTCGCAAGTAGGCGCTGATTTACGATTACTATTTATCACTTCACGACAAATAGCGTTACTCGAACCCGTAGCCTGTACCCTCAGCTTTGTTTGAGACCACGCACCAACCTACTAGCGCGCAGGCGCACTTTTCTCTGATGAAACCGCCACGTTCCGGTCTCCCGTTCGCCCGCGCTGCTGGACGAGCACGAGCGACAACAGAGAAGATGCAAGCGAAGCGAAGGACGAATCCGCGATGAAGATCCAGTGCCAGTCTTGCCAGGCGAAGTACACCATCGCGGACGACAAGGTCCTGGGGAAAGTCGTCAAAATTCGCTGTAAAAAGTGCAGTTCGACGATCGTGGTGAACGGCGATGAGGCACGACCCGCCGGGTACGCAGGGGAGGCCAGCGCGGACCCCCAAGCCCTCGAGTATGGCAGCCCATCCACCGATTCGTGGACGGTCAACGTCGCCGACGGCGACCAGCGCACGATGACCGGTGCGCAGCTCACGAGCGAGTATCGAGCAGGGGTCGTCAACGACGAAACCTACTGCTGGAAGGATGGGATGGCCGACTGGTTGCCACTCCGCGAAATCGAGCCGCTCTTCGGTGCCGTACAGCTCGCGGGCCGTGGCGTTCTTCACTCGCTTCAAGAGGATGACCTTTCGTTTCCGCCGCAGTCGGTGCCCTCACCGAGCGCCCAAGGAATGGGCCATAGCGCGGCTCTTTTTTCGACGGGTGAGACTGCTGTGGCGGGCGAAAGTCCGTTTTCCGGAGGAAGCTCGAACGGACACCCCCACAGCAATGGCTTCGCCGAGCACGAGGCGCAGGCGGCTCCGGCGGCGGCGCGGCGAGGTGGAGGACGCGGACAAGGCGCCGATCTCTTCGGCAACGTGGCGAGCGCAGGCGGGGAGGAAGATGTCACCACAAGCGCCGTTCCCAGCCATGCGCTGCGTGGCGGTGGCGGTGGCGGTGGCGGTGGCGGTGGGATCGAGGAACAAAAGCTGACAGGACAGCGGAACGAAAGCAGCGTGCTTTTCTCCCTCTCCGCGCTCACCGATGGCAGCAAAAACGAATCCGCGGCCTCGAGCCGAACCACGGCGACCAGCGACGGCTCCGGACTCATCGACATCCGAGCCCTCAGTCAGACCATGGGCTCCGACGACCGACGCGACACCAGTGCTCGCGTCGATGACATCATGAACCTCAGTGGCGGTGGCGCGTTCGGCGCAGCCCTCTCCGCTCCCATCCTCGCGCCTCCGCCGCTTGAAATGGCGAGCTACGCGGGTGACCAAGCGGGCGGTAGCGGCTCACCCAACAAGCTTCTTCTCGTTGCGATCATCGCCGCGGCGGCGCTCATTGCGATCGGGATCGTCGTCGCAGTGCTCGTTTCGCGGCCCGACGCGAAGGTCGATGCGGCAAACGTCGCCGCCACAAACGGCGGCAGCGCAGTAAACCCCGTGGGCACTGGAAACGGCGCCACCAACGACCCTGCCGCGGCCGGCGGAGTCGGCGCGACCGACACGACTCCCCCACCACCAGGCACGGGCAACGCAAACGGGAAGGCCCCTGCCGTAACGGGCGGCGCCGCCCACAAGCCCGCCGCAGGGGGCGGCTCGGTGGCCGTGGCTCCCCCGAAAGAGACAGCCGCGGCGCCCGCGATTCCAAAGGCGCCCGACGCGCCGAAGGATTTCAGCTCTGCACTTGCGGCCGCGGCCGGTCAAAAGCCAGAGGCGCCGCAGCCGGCGGCCGGCGGGGGTTCGAGCGCCGCGTTCGATCGCGGCGCCGCGCAGGGAGCGCTCGGCGGCGTCAACGTTCAATCATGCAAGAAGCCCGACGGTCCAACGGGCTCCGGACACGTGAAAATCACGTTTTCCCCGGATGGCTCAGTCTCATCCGCGATTGTCGACAGCGGTCCTTATCCAGGAACGCCCGTCGGCGGGTGCATCGCTGGCAAGTTCCGTGGGGCGCATGTTCCTGCGTTTAGCGGCGGTCCCGTGAGCGTAGGCAAAAGCTTCACGATCAACTGAGACCTGCAGGAGCACTTCATTGCTCACCTGTTTCGTGTCAAAACACACGTTGTGTCCGCTTTATTCATCGCCCTCTCCGTCGGCGCGGGGTTCCTGTTTGGACTCCGCGTCGGATTGGCTTTGGGCCATAAGAACGCCATGAAACGGCTTCCTCGCGGCCGTCCGCCTCGCGGTATCACGCGCGACGACGATGCGCGCTAACGGCCCTGCCGCTCGAAGACCCAGGCTAGCGCTCCTGCTTCTGACCTCGCTCGCGCATCTTGCTTGCCCGCTTCCTCCGCCTGCGGCCCTGCCCGCCTCCGAGGCCGCGGTCCAGCTCGCGGTGCCTCGCGCGCTCGTCGACGTCGCGAAGTCGTCACGCGAGTGGCCTGCCGTGTCGAAGTCGCCGTGGCCCGAACAGAAAGGCACACGCGCCGACCCGCGGGCAGGCGCACTTGCGAGGAGTTGTGGCGAGCCAGACGGCGCGCTCACGCACGTAGCGGAAGAACTTCTCGGCGCTCACGGGCTAGGCGTGCCGAGCGACGCCGAAGTGACACGCCGACTCCGCGCGTCGGGCGAACCCGATGTCAGCCCGCGAGTCATCACCGCAACGGGTCGTGCACCCCTCGCCACCGCGAGCGTAGAAGCGGAACTTAGCGCGCACGCAGCTCGGGGCGGCAAACGTCGATGCGGAATCGCTATCGCGACGGTCCCAGGCGGCGCGGAGAAGCTTGTCGCACTTCGCGTTGACGCGCTGGCGGATCTTTCGCCACTCCCCACACGTGCGCGTACAGGGCAGTGGCTCTCGTTCGAGGCTCGTTTGCATGTCGACGCGAGCTCCGCGCACCTCGTCATACTCGGGCCGCACGGACCACCACGGTCCGTGCCCACGTCGCTCGACCGAGCGACAGGAGTGAGCCGCGCACGTGTGGCGCTCGACCAGCCTGGTGCGTTCACCATGCAACTTGTTGGAGATCTTAGAGACGGTCCGCGACCTCTTCTCGAGGCGCGTGTTTTCGCCGACGTCGTCCCTTCCCTGTCGGAAGACGAAAGCCCGGCCCCCGGCGAGAGCGAAGGCGCCACGTCGAGCGATCTGGCCGGCATGGTCGCCGCCCTTCGCGCCTTTGAACGACTCCCGAACCTTGCCGCCAGTTCCGCGCTCGGTGCTCTCGCGACCGCGCACGCCGAGCAGATGCGCGAAAAGCGCGCCGTCGCTCACGACCTAGGCAATGGCGACTTTCGCGAGCGCCTCGAAGCCATGGGCGGGTTTGACGTTCGTGCCGTGGGCGAAAATGTGGCGCACGCTCCGACCGTTGCGCTTGCCCACCGCGCGCTCCACGCGAGCCCGTCCCATCGCGCGAACCTTTTACGGGCGGATTACACGCATATGGGCGTGGCCGTCGCGGTCGCGACGGACGGAAGCGTCTATGTATGCGAAACGTTCGTAGCCGCGCGCCACGCGCCCCTTCAGACTACTTTTTAGGAGCTGTAGCTGGGGCTTCGTCATCGAGAATCTTGAATTCGACGCGCCGATTCGACGCACGACCGGGGTCGGTATCGTTCGTTTCGATCGGTTTCTCCAAACCGTAACCGTGGGATTCGAGCCGGCTCGACTCGACTCCGTGCTGAACGATCCAAGTCACCACGGACGCCGCGCGATCGCCGGAGAGCTTCTTATTGAGAGCCGCAGAGCCACGGTTGTCCGTGTGCCCGTCAACGCTCATGCGCTTGATGTCCTTGTTCGCCTTGAGCAAGTTCGAGATCTCCTGAAGCATCGGGAAGCTCTCGGGAAGGATCGTCGCGGAGCCCGTCGCAAAGTGCACCTGCTGCATGATGCGAACGATGTTTCCCTCGACCTTGATGAAACTCGGGCAGCCGTTCTTTTTCGGGTCCGTGTTCTTTTGACCGGGCTCTTTGGGACACGCGTCGACCGTGTCGGCAACGCCATCGTGGTCCGCGTCATCCTCAGGACAACCGTCAGCGTCATCGATGCCGTCCTTGTCCTCGGGGCTGTCGGGGCACTGGTCAAGCGAGTCGGGGATCCCATCGCCGTCGCGATCGGGCGGCATCGGGCAGCCGTCGCTCGGATCGTTGCCGCGGTGATCTTCGGCCTCGTCTGGGCATGCGTCAATGTCGTCAGGAATGCCGTCGTGATCGCGGTCTGACCCGTGTTCCTTCCGCCAGCGCGCGCGCGCCTCGGCTTTGCGCTCAGGAGATGTCGCGTCCGAATCGAGAATGGGCACGTACGCCCCGAAAAGAGCGACGGCTCGAAAATCGGGTGCGCCGTAGGCATTGACGAACACGCGGGAGCCGGCGCCGAGGCCAAGCCACCAATGGTCGGAAGGCCCAAGCTTCATGCGGCCTTCCACCTGCCATTCGATAGGCGTGTTCTGTTTTTTGAAGAACGTGTCGCCAATGAGGTCATCGCTCTCGATGCCCGTCGACCCGAAAACGGTCGCGCCGAGGCGGTAAGCGCCGTCGATAACGGGAACGAACGCGCCGAGAGCCCAGCGAGCCTCGTTCCCAATTCCCAATCCCGAGCCTCCCGCGGCGTCGTTGAGCGAGTGGCGGGGGCGAAAGTGAACGCCAAGGTTGGCCGCGAGCGTGACGTACTTCACGGTGTGCTCTGCCGTCACCATGACCATCGCCGCGGTTCCGTTGTCGCCGCCGAAGTTATATTGGGTTCCCGCGGGCGCGAGGATGCTCAGCTGGGCTCCCACTGCGGAGCGGCGGTCATCACTGCGGAAGAACGTTCCGCGAAAATCGATGCGCAAGTCCGAGGCGGAAGGGCCGCCGGGCCGAATCGGCGTGGTGCTCGTTTGGCCAGCACCTTGGACATTTCCCGTGCCGTAGTCCGGATTGCCGCCCGTTTGGAACGGGCTCCACGGGAACGTCACGCCAATCGTGGCGCGATCGAGGATTTGAAACCCTGCGCTCCCGTAGATCGTGAACTGATCTTGGATGACGGCCGTGCGCGTCGTGCGCGCTAGAACGGAGGTGTCCGTCGTGATGTTGCGCACCTTGAGCGGGCGGAGCGCGTAGCCTATCGCGAGCTGACCGTAAAAGATGTTCCTCGGGTTCGTCACCGGCCGGAAGAGGGCGATGCCGTCGTTGGGCGCGCCAGGCACCTCAAGACGATCGAGGTGGAAGGTTTTCGACTGGGCCGCCGCCGGCGTGGCAAACGCAAGCGAGGCAAGGACGGCAGACGCCGACGCCGACGCGACGACGATGCGGACGCGTTCACCTGGGCGAACGCAGGCTGAAGAAGCTTTCGTTCTCACTATGGTTTCCAGTCCGAAGGCAAAGTCTTGACCCTGCGGAAATGAGGGTTGAGCTACGGGCGAGGTTGTAGGAGCCGAGCCTAACCGGAAAGGTTCGCTCCCCGAAACAAAAGAGGAGGGACCGGATTTTCCCGCGCGCGAACGAACCCGCACATCTCCATTCGGCGGTGCGCTTGACACCTGCGCGCGTCGGTGGTTCTTTCCGCGGCCGTTTCCGGCGGCGTAGCCTCCCGAGCTCACGCCGCCCTCGGTCTTAGTCTCACTCTCAGTCTCAGTCTCAGTCTCAGTCTCAGTCTCAGTCTCAGTCTCAGTCTCAGTCTCAGTCTCACTTTCCTGTTCGAGGAGCGGTGCGCGTCGAACCGTTGAACCGCTTGGTTCTCGGTCTAACGAGTGCGGCCTTCCACGTTAGATTACGAGCTAGCGCTCAACACCTCGAGGCACTCATGGCAAAGCCAAAGCGAACTTATCAGCCCCACAACACGCGTCGCCTCCGAACCCACGGGTTCCGCGCTCGCATGGCGACCAAAGGCGGAGCCAAAATTCTCGCCAATCGTCGTCGCAAGGGCCGAGCACGTCTTACGGTCTCGATTTACGCGAAGTAGTCGCGGATTTAGCCCACTCACGGCGGTCGAGGTTTTCCATAAATTTCTATGAGTACGCGGTCGCCAGCGACGCGACCCGGTTCAACCCGTCTCATCCGAACGGATCGAGGGCGGACGATGGCATCCGGGCGGTGTAAGGCGTGACTGAATCGCGGGGAACCTTCGGGCCAGAGCGTCGCATTTTGCGTCGCTCTGACTTCGTGAGCTGCCAATCCCGTGGTGAGCGGGCTACGACATCGCACTTTGTTTTGCTTGTAACGGCGACCGTTTCGCCCGCAGCTCGGAGACTCAGCGAGCCTTGCCGCGAGGGTCGCAAAGCTGGACGCGGAGCCGAGGCCGGCGGGCTCAAGAACGGACCGGGTAGTGGTTGTGCTCGGTTGGGCCTTGTCGTGACCAAGAAGGTCGGAAACGCCGTTCAGCGCAACCGCATCAAGCGCCTTTGCCGCGCTTGCTTCCGCATGTGGCCTGATCTGGTTCCTGAGGGTATTGACCTCGTGGTCATCGCTCGCCAGGGCGCGCACGAGCTTAGCTTGGCGAACGTTCGTGCAGAGTGGATGCGCGCGCGCCCTGCCCTTTTGAAGCGTTGCGCCGCCGCCATGGCAGGGGTCTTCTCATGAGTCCGCACGAGACGGAGGGTGCGGCTCAAGTGCGCGCCGGCGATTTCCAAAGCCAACGCTACGCTACACGCGCCTTCGTTTTTCTTATCCGAATGTACCAGCAGACGGTTTCGCCGTGGCTGGGCCCCGCATGTCGCTTTGAACCCTCTTGTTCGCGATACGCCATCGCATGCCTCGAGGCTCACGGGGCTGGACGGGGTAGCTTGCTTTCGCTCAAACGTCTGTGTAAGTGCCATCCTCATCACCAGGGCGGGTTCGACCCTCCCCCTCTCAGCCTTACTTCGTCCGATCGTTCGTCTCTTCCGCTCTTGCGAAGGCGAGCCGGTAGGCCTGACCTTCGCTAAGAAGCCCGAAAGCACCGAATGGAACGGAACAGTGTTCTGCGCTGGGGCGTCATCGCGATAGCGATTTTCGTATTTTACAAGTTTGGTTGGCCCCTCCTTTCGGGCCAGACAGGGAAGCCTCAGGCGGTCTTCGTGACCGAGGCTCCCATTCTTAGCGCGCCGGACTTCGCGCGCGATGTGATCGACGCCCCCGTGGCCTCAGCCACTTCAGGTTCTACGGGCCAGGCTAATCCGCCGCCGGTCGAGGGTGAACTGTGCCGCATCAAAGGGGTGCGCTTCGAGGCCGAGCTTTCGTCGCGGGGAGCTGCGCTTACTCATTTTTTCCTGACCGACCCGAACTATGCGCGGTCGGAGGCCCACGACCTCTCGACTACCCCCGACCATGAGCGCTGGCGAAGCCTCCGCACGGTGTTTCGCGGAAAAGACTCTGATACGCAGGTAAAGTACGACCGGTTTCCGTGGAAGCTCGAACGCGCCGAGAGCGCATCCAACGCATCGAGCTGCACGTTCTCGTACCAAGACGAAGACGTTCGCATCGTGAAAAGCGTCGCGGCGCATCCGACCCGCGCGTTCGAGCTGAGTGTCACCACAAGCGTAACCAACCTCGCAAGTGCGTCACGACGTCATCAGTTCACGATCGCGTCTTATGCGTTCCGTAAGAACAGCGAAATCAAAGGTAGCCTCGGCAAAGTCTCTCCGTTCCAGACCGAGCTCTCGTGCGCGTCGGGCAAAGACGTTCAGCGGAAGGGCAAAGACGACTTCAAAACTGGAGCGTTCACCGTCGGAGCGGCCGACCGCTACGCTGCGGTAAACAGTCACTACTTCTCCCAAGCGATGGTGCCGGAACGAGGCGAGGCCGCTGATTCCGACCTTCCGTCGTGCACGCTTCTCGCGGAGGAATGGGGGCTCCTGGCGGACGGCTCAAACGCGTCGGACGACGCGGCGGCCGTTTACCAGGCAAAGCTCGTTTATCCGCCGAAAGAGCTTACACCGAACCAAACGGTGACCTATCGAGACACGGCTTTTTACGGGCCGAAAGAGCGTGAGGTGCTCGCGCATGCGGTAGGTGGCGCTCCGAAGCTCAACGAACTTTTGAACCTCGGGTTTTTCGCTCCTGTCGCGAACGTCCTCGTGAAGATACTTGATTTCATTCACGATTACGTCACGTTCGGGAACTGGGGTCTCGCCATCATTCTCATGACGATCTGCCTCCGGACGCTCCTTTTTCCTCTAACGTACAAGTCCATTCGAACGACCATCGCGATGCGCCGCCTCAAACCCGAGGTAGACGCCTTGAACGCGAAGTTCGCCGATGACGCGCAGGCGAAAAATCTCGCCATGATGGAGCTCTGGAAGAAGCACGGCGTAAACCCGTTCGGCGGCTGCTTGCCACAGCTCGTCCAGATGCCCGTGTGGTTCGCGATGTACACGACGCTTCAAACGGCTGTCGAGATGTATCACACGAAGTTCTTGTGGTTTTCGGACCTCTCGGCGCCGGACAAATTTTACATTTTGCCGCTACTTTTAGGCGTGTTCATGATCGTGCAGCAGCGCATCGTCCCGCAGCAGGGGATGGATCCCGCGCAGGCGAAGATGATGATGTACATGCTTCCGGCCGTATTTACGGTCATGATGCTCTTTCTGCCGGCTGCGCTTGGCGTCTACATGCTGACGAACAGCCTCCTCGGTATTGGTCAGCAGCTCGCCGTTGAGCGAATCGCGCCGCGAGACAAAGGACCCGGCGAGATCGTCGTCAAGCAGCGGGACAGTACTGGTAAGAAGGGCGGCAACGGCAGTGGGACCAAGTCGTCGACCAAAGCCGAAGCCTCCTGAGATTTGTTGGAAAGGGAAGAACACGTGTCGACCGAGCAAGAAACAGGCGCAGTGGGCGCGACGAATCAAGGTGAGCACGACGACGAGGGACCCCTCGATCCGCAAACCGAGCGCGCGCTCAACTTCGTCGACATGCTCCTCGAGAAAATGGACATGGACGCCGAGGTGACCCTCGCGCCCGACGATGGCGAGGGCTCTGCTGACGAAATTCGCCTCGAGATCGAAGGCCCGGACGCGGGTCGGATCATTGGAAAGCGCGGCAGCGTACTTGAGGCCATCCAGTACCTCACGACCCGGATCGCGCATCGTCCTGGCGAACCGCGCAAGCACATCGCCGTCGACGCCGAAGGCTACCGCGCACGCCACGAGGATCAGCTCTCGGAGATGGCGTGCAAGCTCGCAAAGCGCGTGGCAACGGAGGGCAAGGTCATCACGTTCGATCCCATGAGCGCGCGTGATCGCCGTGTCGTTCACATGGCGCTGAAAGAGATCACCGACGTGCGCACGGAGAGCCACGGCGAAGGACCCGATCGCCGGGTTCAGATCATCCCCGTGAAAAGCGCCGCGTTGGGCGCCGGGCCTGCCGCGCCGCCAAGCTCACCGTAATTCACCCGCCCTGACGAGGCGCGTTTCGCGCAGTTCAATCGCCAACGCCCGAGGAGGTTCGAAACCTCGGGTGAGCACTTAGAGTCACGGCGCAGCCAGCGTGATGTTGTCGTAGTATCCCAAGAAGCCTCGCGAACTGGACTCGCCGACGGCGAACACTCCCTTTGCTGTCATGGGCCAACTCGAGTCGAGGGAGCGGCGCACGACCTCGGCTCCGTCGACCGTCGCAATCGCGAGATGGGCCGCGAAGTCGACCGCGAGATCGACATGCGACCATCGCAAGATTGGAAGAACCGCCCCCTCCGTCCGACCCGCTTGAGGTTGTCCGGCGTCGTTCGGCGCGTACTCGAACCATCCAGCGGCGCCCGAGCCCAGCGCTTGTAGGAGGAGCACATGGCCGCCGCCACCGTCGAACCAGACGATGGACGCATTCTCGCCGCGGCGCTCAATGTAGACGTCGAACGTAACGTGAAGTCGAGACGCGGCGGGAAGCGCCGTCCTGACATAGGCTTCGTCGGCTGTGGCCTTCGTTTCCACCGCAAGCGCACGCGGAAAGCTCAACACGGTCGCGGTCGACGCGGAGACGGTCGCGCCCGATAGGCCTGTGACGACGGTGTCCCACGGCGTTGGGAAAGCGTCTTCTCCGTCGAAATCACTGCAAAAATAGAGCGCGAGGGCGCGCAGAATCGGACCCGCGCATCGCTTGTGCCTGCGCCGATTTCTGGCGCATCCGCGGTTGTGAGGCGAGCGTCGATGGGCCCGGGAATGGTCGCACTTCCAGAGTCGATAACGCTCAGCGGTTCAGGCGCGCCGCTGAGGCCACTCACGCCCACGAGGAGGGAACATCCCACAGCGCAGCCGCCGCAAGCGAGACACCAGACGACGCGCAGGCTGTTCACTCGGGGCAGCTTACCAGCTGCCCCGTTCGAAGCGGGCCGCTAGGAAGCGGCCGGGCGTGACAAGCAGGGCCTACGCTGCGACGGCAGGCCAGCCCTAAGCCGCGTCAGCGGACCACAAGTGCGATATTGTCGTAGTAGACGCGCGTCCCTTGAACGCTCGGGGCGCCCAGAGAAAAGGTGCCCTCGGAGAGCGTCGCCCAGACCGGTTCGAGTGTCCGCGAGGCGACCTGGGCGCCGTCAAGTCTGAGGGTCGTGACGCGCGTAGGGATGTCTAGTTCCAACTCCACCCGGGTCCAGCGGGAGGCCAAGAACGGCCGGCCTGTCGTGCCGTCGTAGGCACTTCCGCCGTCGAGCTCTTCGACGATCGACGACGCGACTTCGTCTGCCGCGCTTACGAACACTCTGTGGTTTCCTAGGTCGAGCCACGCGATGTTGAGGTTCAGTCCTCGAACCTCGATGTAGACGTCGAACGAACCGACGATGTGCGTCGCCTTGGCGAACGAGGTGTATGCGTTCGCGTGTAAGCGCTCGGTTCCGGTTCCCCCGGTTTCGACACGCATCGCTCGCGGTGAGCTCGCCCACCTGTCCTTCGACAGCGCGATAACTCCCCCACGCAGGCCGATGCCATCGAACGGCGCCGGGAGGGAGGCATCTTCGTCGTCGAAGTCGGCGCAGAAGATCGCGCCGAGCTGGGGGCAGAAGCGTGTCGCTCCGTCCAAAAGCGCACCCGCGTCAAGCACCTCCGCGACCGAGGCATCACGTCGGGCGTCTGCGTCGCGGAGCGAAGCATCGCTGGCGGGAACGTTCGGAACGTCGCCATCGTCTCTCGGCAGCCCGCCAAGCCCATCGACCGGAACGAGCAAGGAGCAATGAAGCGAGAGACAAACGCCTATGGCGCTGCCAAGGCTGAAGAGACCCATCCCGAGCACGGGCCGCAAGGATGTAGTCTTCATTGACCTTCGAGATCGTATCAGCCTGGAACCGACCCCGCGACCGCAAATCCGTGCGGCTAGCTTGCTCGGACAAGCGCGTCTAACGAGAACGTGCTGAGCCCTCTCGTCATCGCGGGACCTGCACGAACCTCGATGAAACTGCGCTCGAGAAGAGCCGCGGCGCGATTCTAGAGCGGTGAGGGCGTTCGGAGGTCCACGGGGCCATCGAACGGAGGGCGCTGCATCGACCCGACCGCGCACACGCGGGCCCATGAAGGCGCGAGACGACGCGCCGCCGCCGCGTCGTCGCTGCCCATGACGAGGATTCCATTCGCGAAGGGCGAAAGAAGCGACGCGGCTTTTCCCATCGAAGCGCAGGAGGTTACGTGGAGGGTGCGGTACGGTGGTGGAAGCAGAAGAGGCGCGCCGCTCGGCCCCAGGCCGATCACGTGCGCTTCGCCTTCGATCGCGCGACAGGCGTAGGTCATGGTTGCTACGTAACGCCGAATCGCCACCTGCTCTTCCCGAGGGACGGAGCCCCGCGGGACCGTGACGCCGAGGTGCGCAAGAGAATGGTCAAGCGCCTGTGCGAACTCGAGGGCACGCGTCTCCCCTCCGTGAACAAGGGCGATGCGTGGGCTCATGCAACCGCGTTGGTCGAAAGCGACGATATCGGCGGCGAGGCTGTCGGCCGCGTCCGAAAGCCTTGCCTCGGCGGAGATCCAGGCCACGCCAAGCCCGCTACCGTGACCGCAAACGCGCACGTTGACTCGAGCGTCTGCGCGAACGCGCGCGATCGTTTCGTCGCGACCGTACACGTGAATTTCGCCGTGTTCGACGGACGAGACGTCGAGGTCTTCAACCAAGCGAAGGTGGGTGTCGCCCGCCCCTACCGCGGCGCTGACAAGCGCTTGCGCGAACGCGGGATCGCGACGGGAAGGACGAACGACCACATCCGCCGAAGCGGCTCGCGCAAGGGCGATGGCACGGAGCGCGCCGACGAACACGTTCGAGGAAAGCACCACGGTGACGCGACTGGCGTTCCCCGCTCGCTCGACGAGCTTGCGCACGTCCTCATCCGACGCCTCCGTCTCAAGATGCCGCGCAAGCGCGAGTTCGACCCCCTCCCGCGACAACCCCGTTGACGCCACGAGCGACGGTACAATCGACGCGGACGAAGCCACGAGCGCCCTCGCGGCCCGTAGAAGGCGTTTGACGTCCGACGCGCGCTCGGAAGCCGTGCGGTTCATGCCCCGGGCGATGCTGTCGCGCGACCCAGCAGCTCGTCGATCGCGATGGAGCAACCGCGTGCCGGCGCGCCGGGTGCACGCCCGAGAAGCTCGAATCCTTCCGAGCTCCCTTGCCCCGTTTCCGAGCGGTCGGAAGGTCCGTACCCTACGCGCCTCACGCGATCCTGCGTGAGCACGGCGACCGCGCTATCGACGTTCATGAGGTCGATGATTTTCGCGAGCCCAACCTCGCCTGCCGGGACGGCCTCGAGCGTGTCAGGGTCGACCGGGACCACGCGCGCCCAGGGCGGTTCGGCGTAGACGCCAAGCGGCGTGTCCTCCTCGAACAGCGTGCGCTCATAGAATTGGCTCGCGAGCTCCGTCATGCCGTATTCGGCGACAATGGCTCGAACGCTGACCCCAAAAACCCGCGCGAGATCGGCGCGAAGCACGTTGGCGGGAACCTCGCGGCTCCTTCCTTTGTATCCACCCGTTTGCATCACGCGGCTCCCGCGAGGCAGGGCAAAACTATCCTTCCCGATAGCGTCGACAAAGTGCACGAAGGCAAAGGAAGTTCCGAGGATCAACATCGGCTGGTTACGCGAGAGGGCGAAAGCCACGCGCTCGTCGAAGGCGCTCAAATCGATGACGGCGTCGTCACCAACGAGGTAGGTCGACGCCGAAGTCGAAGGTTCACCAAATGTCCGAACGAACGCCTCGCACATGTGCACGAGAGAGGAGTCGGGCGCGGACTCTGGCGACGGACCGAGCACCACCACAGGAAGGCGACCTGCAACGTCACGGGCAAGCCAGCGCCGACCGAAGGCTATCGAAGCGGCGTCGTACGTCGACACGTCGCGAAGCGAGTTCTCGCCGCGCGACCCCAAGGTGGTACCGCTCGTGCGGAAAACTTTGGACGTAAGGGTTGACGGAAACGTCGCTATCCGAGCCACCTTGAACGCATCGGTCGGGACCGCCGGGATGTCGTCGGCGTTCCTAAGGGCCGAAGGCTCGACGCCACGTGCGTGACACAGACGCGCATAGCCGTCGCTCGCGCTGGCTTGGAAACGAGCCAAGTCACACGCGAGTGTGTCAAACGACTCCGGCATTGGTGCGCCGGCCTCGAAGGCGGAGACGCACGCGCGAGCACGCGCGTGAAGGACAAGGCTCGTTTCGATCGAAGCTGGAACCGAGTTCACGCACGTGGCTTAGTACCCGAACGCCGCGCTGACCAGCGACTCGCGCCGAGCGCACGAAGGACTCAGCCGCCGTAAAACCGAAACGCGCTCCCTCGCGAACCGCGCGCGAGCTCCACGCTTCCTATCTTGATGGAGCGAACGAACTTGTCGTCGACCTCGATGGCCTGCTCGCCGACGACGACCGTACGATCGACAACGTACTGGTCGCGCGGGACAACGTACGACTTCTGCTCGAGTGGCATCACGAGGCGTACCGTAGGGTTGTCACGGGTCGCGCGGTAACTCGTCCAGGCCACGAGCGGCGTCGGTACGACTTCGCCCGAGAAACCCTTGACCGGTGCGACAATCCACGGCTCGTCACCAGGAACGGACCATTCGACGCGGCTCCCGGCGCGTTCGACAACGACAGTCCGCGACGGGGGGTCGAACGTCACCTTAAACTCCGCCGAGCTTCCTTCGTCACGCGCATGCGTCACCGCGTGCATGAGTCGACCCGAGGGGTCGAGGCGCACGTCTTCGGCGATCGAAATCCACCCTGCGGCGACCGGCGCTCGCGTATCCGCATGCCAGGCCTCGCCGGACGCCTGTTCGTCCAATCGCGCTTCCGACGCCGGCTGCAACGCGCCGTCGCGCGTTCGGCATCCAGACGCGAGCACAACGGCGGAGAGGGCCACGATGGCCAAAAGCGGCTTCAGGCTCAAATTCGACATGTAACAACAGGATGCAGCTCATGTGCCGCTTGGGTTCGCGTTCGCACCGTTGAGTTCAGCGGATATTTGCGTAGTGCGTACCGCAACGCCGTCCCAGGCCGGGGAACGGAAGTCCCATCGACGGCCATGTGGGATGCGTCTCGACCACGGCACTCGGGGAAGAGCCGACAGAGCAGTGAGGTCTTGCCCGTCTGACGCGCGCCCGTGACCACCACTGCGGGAAACTGCGCTACCCCCTCCGCGGCTCTTCGGTGGGTTAGCGCTCTTACCACGATTCGCGCGGGCCTGGCGCCGAACGACGGTGCTCAGCCACAGCACTGACGAGCTCCGGGATGAACGCCGTGAGCAGTTCCTCCGCGATCGTGAGGGGCGGTGAGAGCGTGAGCGTGTCGCCTTTCTTGCCGCCCGTGAGCACGATGAACCCGCGCGCAAGAAGCGAGCGAGAAACCCCGAGTGCCTCCGCCGCGCTTTCGAGCTCGATGCCGACCATCAAGCCGCAGCCTCGTGCGGACCAGGGCGCCACGCCGCCAAGCCGGACCTCTTGGAGCTTTTCCACGAACGCGTCACCCACGCGTGCCGCGCGCGCAGCCAGACCCCCGCGCACCGCGGCGATGGTCTCGAGCGCGGCCGCACATGCCGGCGGTGAGCCGAAGTGCGTGCCTGTGTGAATCGCCGACCCTCCGTGTCTTCCCCACGCCTCCATGACTTCGCCGCGGCCGATACAGGCCGAAATCGGGACGCCGCCGCCGAGGCCCTTAGCGATGCAGACGACGTCAGGAATCACGCCGGACAGCTCACACGCGAGCATCGCGCCCGAACGCCCCATTCCAGTCCACACCTCGTCGAGAACAAGCAACGCGCCGGCGCCATCGGCGAGCGAGCGAAGCGCCGGAAGGAACGACGCCGGAGGCACGACGCACCCGCCGCGGCCGAGCATCGGCTCGACGAGAATGGCGCCCACTTCACCACTTTTTAGGGCCGCGCGAACGGCCGCGAGGCTCGCTTCGAGGGCGTGCGAATCGGTGCGGGAAGGATACGGAGCGAACGTAACCTCAATGCCGAGTTGAGCGGCAAAAGGCTCACGAAAACCAGGCGCAAGCCCGCACGCGGCGAGCGGCCCGTAGGAAAGCCCGTGGTAAGCGCCGTCAAAAGCGACCACTTCGGTCTTTCCGGTCGCGAGTACGGCGGTCTTCAGCGCGCACGTCACGGCATCGGCGCCGGAGAGCCCCAGCATGACGCGCGCACCTCGCTCGGGGAAGAGAGAGGCAAGAGCTTCGCACGCGCGTGCTTTGAGCTCGGACGCGTACACGTCGCCGAGCGCGAGCGGCAAATCGCTCATCACCGCGCGCGCCGCTTCCGTCGCCGCGTTTGGCGCGTGGCCGAGAACCAGAGCGCCGAAGCCGGCCGTGAGGTCGACGTAACGATTGCCGTCGACATCGAACACGTTCGAGCCGCGCCCGGAGGCGTAAACAATCGGCGACTGCTCAGCGCCTGACGTCGCCGCACGCGCACCTCGCCGCGCCTCGAACGCAAGAGATTCGACCGCGAGAAGCCTCGCGGAAAGCTCACACGACCGCGGGCCCGGAGGCGGGATTTTGATCTCGGGAAGCTCGTCAGACACCACGGTGCCGAGCGCCGTCAACCTTCGACGCGATTACGGCCGCCGCGCTTCGCCTCGTAGAGCTTTGCGTCGGCCGCGCGAATCAAATCGAGGCTCGTTTTGTCGGTCTCCGAGAGCATCGCGACGCCCATCGAGATCGTGACGGGGATGGTGTCGCCTTGAAACACAAAGCTGCTTTGCTCGATTTTCTCGCGGAGGCCATCGGCGAGCGCGCGGGCCCCCTCCAATCCCGTTTCGGGGAGGATGATCGAAAACTCCTCACCTCCGTAACGCGCGAAAACCTCGTCGCGACGGATACGACCTTGGACGATGCGCGCAAGCTCCTTCAACACGAAGTCACCAGCGAGGTGGCCGTGGTGGTCGTTGATCTTCTTGAAGTGGTCAATGTCGAACATGATGAACGACAGCTCCCGGACGTGGCGGCGCGCGCGAACGATCTCCTTCTCGAGTGCCTCGAGCAAGTAGCGCTTAACGTGCGCCTGCGTGAGACCATCAATGATGGTCATCCGGTAGATTTCTTCGTGGTACTGGGCCTCGACGTCCGCGCCGGAGAGGTACTTGAAGATGGTCGGGCCGACTTTGATTCGGTCGCCGTTCGCGAGTCCTAGCTCGAGGCTTATTTGTTCGTCGTTCACGTACGTGCCGTTCGTCGAGCCGTCATCGACGGCCCACCACACGGCGCCGCGCTGCTCGAGGTGCGCGTGCCGACGCGACACGCTGTCCCCGTCGAGGACGATGTGGTTCTCGGAGCCGCGGCCCAACCGCACCGGCGTGACGTCAAGCACGAACCGCTTGCCGAGCAGCGTGGGCTCTTTGGTATAAATAACGACGATGCAATCGTTGTTGAGAGGCTGGTCGCCGTCGCCCGCCTCGCCGACAGGCTTTTGGACGATCGTCGTGACTCGCGTTTTTTCGTCCAGCTCGCTCACGTAGAGCCGCAGACTAAGGCGTCCTGAATCGAGGGGTCAAGGCACGTGGCAAAGGCGCAACGTCCACGCCGCGTGGAGCTTCGCGATTAGGTCGGGTGTGAGGTGAAGTCGGTCTTCAAGAATCGCGACGCTTTTTCTGGCGCGCGCGCTAAGCGCTTCAAGATGCACGGCGCATTTGGCCGTCGCCACCCAAAGTTCAACGGGCGCTTCCGCGATGCGAAAAGCAAGAGCGGGGGCGAGCGGGCCATGGTCGGGCGCACGAACGACGGCGTTGAAACGAAGCCCGGCGCCGCGGAGCGCGCGTTCGAGCCGGTCAGGCCTTGCTATCGCCGTAAAAAGTCCAATTCGCGCCGTGGCACCTTTGGTGACGAACGACGACAACTCCAGTAGGTGTCCGTCGACGCGCACCGCAACGGGAAGCGCATCGACTGCCACCACGCTGTCTGCCTCCGCGAGAAGCGCCTCTTTTGGAGCGCGTAAATCACCGGCCGGGATCATCGTACCTGCCCCCCAAGGCGCGCTCGCGTCGAGCGCGAGGAGCGAAAGGGTCGCTTTCTCAGGCGCAAGTTGAAGCGGGCCGTCCAGCACAAGCACGTCGACACGAGGAAAGAGCGACAGGGCAAGGTCGACCGCGGCTTGACGCGTGGCCGCGACCACCACCCGCGCGCGGGCGCAGTCTTGGAGCGAACGCGCGCAGACGAGCGCCTCGTCGCCGACTTCGCCAAGCGGGTCGTTCGGGCCGACGACGCGCGCGCGTAAAGGCGAGGCTCGATACGCATGCCCGACGAGCACGACGTTCGCGCCGAGCGTCGCCAATTCGCGCGCACACGCCAACGCCACTCGGGTCTTCCCCGAACCACCGAGCGTCGCCCCTCCCACCGCGACCGTCAGCAAGCGCGGTTCGCGGGGCCCGCGCGATGGCGTATGCAAAGGCCGTGCGAGAGACCGCGAGACGAGCGGCCCGAGCCCGCGAGCGACCACGCGCGTAAAAGGATTGGAGAGGGAGCCGGACTCGAGCCAGCGCGCCATGACGACTCGCACGCGCGGACGATACTCACGCGGCGGCAAGTCGGGGGAAAAGGAACCGCGTCAAGCCCCGAAGGCCTGAGGTACGGTTCGGTCGTGCGTATTGCTCTTTCCGCCGCCGTCGCCTCCGCGCTTTATCTCGCGACATTGACCTTCGCGTCGGAGGCCAAAGCCAACGGCCGCTTTCCCGAGTCAAACGCAATTTTCTTCGCGACGGCAAGCTCGGACGACGGTGGCACCGGGGACCGCGACCTCGTTCTGCTGCGGTCGACGTTTGGCCTGCTCGTGTCGCGCGATCGCGGCAAGGCGTGGGATTGGGTGTGTGAGCGATCGATCGGCCTCGCAGGCGTCGAAGACCCGATGTACTCGGTCACCCCCGATGGCACCGTCATCGCCTCGTCGTTCCAGGGACTCGCCATTTCGCGTGACCGTTCGTGCAACTACGGGTTTGCGGGGGGCGACCTGCAAGGCCGTGTGTTCATCGACCTCGCATCGCGCCCGGCGACTCCGGGCACGGTCGTCGCTTTTGCAAGTTCGTACGACGGGCAAGATGACGCCGGCCTTATCTATTTCAAGTCGACGCTTTTCGAGACCAAAGACGAGGGCAAGACGTTCGCGCCGTTGGGGACGGGGTTCGACAAAACGCTGCTTGGGGAGACCGTCGACGTCACCGCGAGCGATCCGGATCGCCTCTATGTGTCGGCCGTACGCGACCCGACCGGAATGCAACCGAGTGGCGTTATGCTCACGTCCCGCGATCACGGAACCACGTGGGAAGAGAACCCGGTAGCACTGCTCCCGAGCGAGCGCGGCGCCTTCATCGCGGCCGTCGACCCACGCACTGCCGACCGCGTGTACGTGCGCACCTCGGGCTCGGCGGACGCGGCGTCTCGACTGCTCGTGAGCGACGACGCAGGCAAGACCTTCCGAACCGTCTTCACGGCGCAAGGCCAGCTTGCGGGCTTCGCGCTGGCGCAAGATGGCTCGAACGTTTGGGTGGGCGGCCTTCGAGACGGAGTACGCCGCGCGAACACCACCGATTTCGTTTTTACTCAGACGTCGAAGGTCGAAGTGTCGTGCCTCGCTCTCGGAACCGATGGGCTGTGGGCATGCTCGAATGAAAAGAGCGGCTTCGTCGTTGGTCTCTCGAAGGACGAAGGGGCGACGTTCGAGGCCAAGCTCCACTTCTGCGACATTCGCGGTCCCCTCGCGTGTGCAGTCGGGTCGACGACAAATACGCAATGCGCGCTCGGCGGAACGGCCTCCGGCGCGGCCCCGCCGTGGCCTCCGCAGCGCGCGGCGCTCGGGTGCAACGCGAATCCGGGGGAACCCGAGGTGAAGGCTGTCGATGCGGGTACTGGAGGCGCGGCCGCGGCCCCGGAAAAGCTCGAGGCGGGCGGTGGATGCACAGTGCAAGTACCCTCCCCGAGCCCTATGGCCGCGCTCCTCGCGACGGCCTTGGCCGTGACGACGCTCGCACGACGTCGCAAGCGCTAGCAGTATGGGGCACGTCGGGGCTTCCCACCGGTTCGCGGTCCGCTCTACAGTCCGCCGGTGTCCGCCAAGATGACTGAACCGCCGAACCCCGCCGTCTCGCCGTCACCCGCTCCGGCGCGCGAGTCACGCGAGTTGCGCGAGTCGTCAAGGAACCCGATGGTTCCTATTTTCATGACGGTGTTTATCGACTTGCTCGGATTCGGAATTCTTATTCCGGTCTTTCCGCTTCTTATTAGCCTCGGCTCGCCGTTTCGCGTGACGCCCAAGGAATGGTCGTTCGCGACGGGGCTTGTCATGCTTGGGTGGTTGCAAGCGATGTTTCCGCTGTGTAGTTTCCTTGCCGCGCCCATCCTTGGTCAGCTTTCCGACCGATTCGGGAGGCGCCCGATCCTCGCTTTTTCGATCGCCGGAACGGCCCTCGGCTATCTCCTCTTTGCGCTGGGCATAGTGTGGCGGAACATTCCATTGCTCTTCGCGGCGCGAGCGCTCGACGGGTTCACCGGAGGCAACATCGCCGTCGCACAAGCTGCGGTCGGAGATATCAGCACCAACACGAACCGAGCCAAGAATTTTGGTCTTATCGGAGCCGCGTTCGGACTCGGGTTTATCATTGGCCCTTATCTAGGCGGGCGCTTGAGCGAGCCGGGGGCAGACGTCTATGGGCTCTTCACGACCCCGGCATGGTTCGGCGCAACGACTCCGTTCTGGTTTGCAGCGGCCCTCTCAGCGCTCAATTGTGGTCTTATTCTTGTTGTCTTTCCCGAAACGAACCAAGCCCGAAGTCGCGGGCTTCGGATCGACTTGGGGAAATCGTTTCAGAACGTGGCCAAAGGCTTTGCGTCGCCGCGCCTACGGATTCCGTTACTTTCAGCGTTCTTGTTTAATGCAGGATTTACCTTTTTTACGTCGTACTTCGGCGTCTATCTGCGCAACAAGTTTGGGTACACGCAGTCGGAGACAGGCGACTTTTTTGCTGTCGTCGGGCTCTTTATCTCGCTTTCCCAGGGCATCGTCGTGGGCCAGGTTGCGAAGCGGTTACCTGACTACAAAGTCCTGCGCTTTAGCTCATTCGGCGTTTCGGCCGTGCTTTGCGTTTACTTTTTGGTGAACTCAACGTGGCCGCTCTACGCGACCATTCCGATTTTTACCGTCTTCAACGGGCTCACGATGGCCAACACGGGGAGCCTGATTAGCCGGTCCGCCGAACCGGGTCGGCAGGGCGAAGCTCTTGGCATCTACAGCAGCGTGCAAAACTTGGCGCAGGTGCCTGCCTCCGCGCTTGTCGGGTACATCGCAGGATCGATGAGCTCGAACACGCCGCTTATCGCGGCAAGCAGCTTGATCTTTCTTGCTGGCTCCGCGTTCGCGTGGCTCTTCCGACCGACCTACGTGACCGATACGACGGCGTCGGCGCGCGCGTGAGGAGGGCCGGGTACTTGAGATTAAGCGAACTTAGCTAAAATTATTGCGCACAGCGTTACAGGAGGAGGGGAAGTGAAGTTCATTCATACCGCCGACATTCATCTCGACAGTCCACTCGTTGGACTTGCGAACTATCCCGATGCACCCGCCGAAAGGCTACGCACGGCCACGCGCGACGCGTTCACGAACCTCGTGAGTGAGGCGCTCCGCGAGAATGTCGATTTTATGGTCATTGCCGGCGACCTCTACGACGGGAGCTGGAAAGACGTCAACACGGGCATCTTCTTCGCTCGCCAAATGGGGCGTTTACAGAAAGCGGGTATCCCGGCCTACGTGCTCTTCGGGAATCACGACGCCGAGAGCGAGATGACGAAGACGATGCGACTCGAGCTTCCGAGCAACGTCTACGTCTTCGATACGCGCAAAGCGACGACGCATCGTCTTCCGGAACTGAACGTGGCCCTGCACGGCCGCAGCTTCCAGGACGCGGCGACCGCGGAAAATCTCGCGCTCACCTACCCGGACCCTCTACCTGGTTGGTTCAACATCGGCGTGCTGCATACCGCGCTCGAGGGGAATCCGGCGCATGCGAATTACGCCCCGTGCTCGGTGGCGCAGCTCGAGGCTAAAGGCTACGACTACTGGGCACTTGGGCACGTTCACGAACATCGTATTCTTAGGGGCAAGTCGAGCATTGTCTTTCCGGGCAACCTGCAAGGCAGGCATATCCGAGAGACCGGCGCCCGCGGCGCCATCCTTGTGTCGGTGGACGGTCAGGAGATTCAGTCTATCGAGCGACTGCTCGTCGACGTGCTGCGTTGGCACGCACTCGACGTAGACGTGACACCGGCGAACGACCTCGCCGAAGCGGTGCGGCTCATCCGAACGAGTCTTGAGCAACTCGTAGCCAAGAGCTCCGCCACGATTCCGCTCGCGGTGCGCGTGACCCTGTTTGGCAAGACGGCTGCACACGGAGAAATATTCGGACTCGAAGGTCAGATACGTCTCCAGGTCCTTGCTGAGGCGGCGACGATCGGCGGAGACCGTCTCTGGATTGAGAAGGTTCGGGTCAACACAACGGCTTCGGTCAGCGAGGCGACGCTCGCGGCGCGCTCGGACGCGCTCGCCGATCTGCAAACCTTACTTTCTGAAGCGGAACACGATGCGACTTTCCTCGAGACTCTACAGACCGCGCTGCAGCCGTTGACTGCAAAAATGCCGCCGCAATTGTTTGAAACGGTGCCCGAACTTCACGCCATTCGCACGGGGCAGCTTCGAGAACTCGTTCGCGTGACCGCGCCGAACCTGCTCGCGCACCTCGCAAGCGTCGCGGAAGCCGCTGACCCATGAGACTCGAACACCTTGGACTCCTTCGATACGGAAAATTCTCCGAGCGAGCCGTCTCGTTACCTCATGCAGAGCGAGATTTTCATGTCGTCGTTGGGTCGAACGAAGCCGGAAAGTCGACGGTACGTTCTGCGATATCGGATTTGCTCTATGGATTTCCGAAGAGTCCTTCGTACGCATTTTTGCACGCGATGAGCGAGTTGCGCCTCAGCGCAGTCGTGGAACACGCAGGGCAGCAACTCGAGTTTCATCGCGCGAAGGGGACCAAGCAAACGTTGCGCACGCCGTCAGACCTCGCGATCGCCGACGCGGCTCTCCTGCCCTATCTCGGGACCACAGATCGTGCGTTTTTCGAACAGATGTTCGGCCTCGACCACACGCGTTTGGTGGAAGGCGGAGGGAACATGTTGTCCGCGCGGAATGACGTCGGCCAAATCCTCTTCGAATCGGCCTCCGGCGTAGCAAACCTAAGTCGCATTCGAGCGGCGCTTGACGAAGAAGCGGACAAGCTTTGGTCCGCGCGCAAGTCGAAAGAACGTGCGTTCTACAACGCGCAGGAGGAATACGAGCAGGCCGCCTCTGCGCTAAAGAGTTCGATCGCCAGGCCTAAGGATTGGACCGAGGCCGCGGACGAGGCCGCGCGAATCGAAGAAGCGCTCAAAAACGCTCAACGCGAGCATGAAGGGCTGGAGAAAACTCGCCTCGCCTTCGAGCGCATTCGGCGTGTCGCGCCGCACATCCAAACACTTCGCGCGAAAGCCGAGGAAGTGCAACACCTTGGTGACGTACCCGAGCTTCCCGAAGGTGCCGCGCGTACGCTCCAAGACGCAAAGGTGGCCATCGCGAAAGCCGAAGGGTTGCACGAGTCCTACGAGAGCTCGATGAAGCACGCGCTCGATGAGCGTGCAAAGTACACGTACGATTCAGCGATTCTCGAGCTCGCGGAGGATATCCACGCTTTGGACGCTCTCAGGCTTCAGTTTCGCGCGCACGAGAGCGATATTCAGCGGAGAGAAGACGAGGTTGCCGCGCAATGGAAAGAGGCTTGCGCCTGGGCGCGTGAGCTCGACTGGGGCGGCTCTTCCGAAGCCGAACTCGAGACGCGGTTGCCATCGTTGCCCTTGCGGAAATCGCTCGAACGGCTAATTCGCGGCCACGGCGCCGTGGGCGAGGCCCTAAACGCGTGCGTAAAGAGCGAACGTGCGAAAGAGCGCGACCTTGCTGCGCTGTCCGCGAAACTGAAGGAGCTGCCCGTCTCCGCTACACCTTTCGCACTCAAGAGTGCACTCGCCGAGGCCCAGCGACTCGGGGAGAGCGCACTGGCGCTTCGCGCAAAAGAGACGGAGTTTGCCGAACGCGGTTTGAAAGAGAAAAACGCATGGATCGCACTCGGGTCGTTCCGCTTAGAAGCCGATACGCTTCGCGCGATGACGCCCCCAGCGCGTGAAACGATTCAGAGCTTTCTCGAGGAACAGCGGAGCGAGGATGCCGAGGTTCGCGCTCTTTCCAAGCGCCTTCAAAGCTTACGCAGCGATGTGAGGCGGAAAGAACTCGAAGTCGCGCAATACCGCGAAGCTCACGACGTCGTGACGCGAGATCAAGTGGTCGAAGTACGGCGCCTACGCGACACGCTTTGGAGTTCGCTCAAACGCGATAGGGACGCGCTCCAAGTGCAAGGCCCGCGGTACGAGCAACTCGTCACGGACGCAGACGCCGTCGCCGACAAGCGTGAAGGCGGGATGCAGGAGGCAAGTGAGCTTCAAGCGAAGTCGAACGATCTCGCGCGCCTCAAGGAACAAGTCGCGTGTGAAGAAGCCGAAGAAGCGCGGTTCAGCAATGCGTCGATTCAGCGTGACACGCGATTCAAAAAGCTCGTTTCAGACTGCGGACTAAGTGGCATTCAGCCAAACGCGATCACCGCGTGGTTGGATGCGCGCGCATCTGCGCTCGCGGCAAGAGACGCGGCGGTCGAATCAGGACGCGCGCTGCGCGACTTCGAGCAACGGGTAGCCAGCGCAACGCTACTTCTGTCGAACGAGTTAGCTGCGGCTTATGTGCCGACGGACGCGGCGGCGCGGCTCGACACGCTGATCCTCCAAGCTTCGGACTACGTTCGAACGTTGGATACCGCGGGCGGAACGCGGCAGGCGCTCGACGAACAGAGGGCAGAGGCAGTGCGAGCACTCCTCGGACTCGAAGAACACACTGCACGCGCGAAAGCGGAGAAAGACTCTTGGCAGAAGGACTGGGAGCAAGCCGTGGCGCGATGCGGCTTGGTAGCCACGGTGGACGTGGGCGGAGCGGAAGGCGCGCTCGAGCTGTTCAGTCGAATCGACACGGCTCTGCGTGAGATGCGCAAGGTGCGGACCGAGCGCATCAAAACCATGCAGGCGGATCTCGCCAGGCTCGCCAGCGACGCCCATCGCTTGGCACGCACGGTCGACAAAGGCCTGGAGAGTCTGCCCGCGGCCGAAATCGCGGCCTCGCTTGCGCGTCTTTTGAAGCAGGAGAGCGAAGCCCGCGATGCCTCCGCCCGTCTCGAAAAAGAAGGCATCGAGTTTAAACACAAGGCCGATGCGCAACGGCGCGAAGTCGAGGTTCAACAGGCTGGGCTAAGCCCTTTGCTCGAGCGTGCGGGAGTCGACTCGCTCGCGGCACTGCACGACGCCATTGCCAAGTCCGACACGCAGCGACTCCTTTCGCGCGCTATCGATGAAGCCAAGCGGGGACTCGCGAATGGCGGCGATGGTCTCTCAAAGGAGCAGCTCGAGTCGGAGGTCGACAGCGCAGATCTCGCGACCGTCACGGTGAGCGTAAACGCGAACATGGCTCGAACCAGCGAGCTGTTCGAGAAACAAAAACAGCTATCCGCGGACCTGCAACGAGCAAAAGATAGGCTCGAAAAATTTGCGGGGTCGGGCGACGCCGCCAGCTGGGAAGCCAGACGGCAAGAAGCACTCGCTAAAATGTCCGATGCTATCGAGCGCTACATCAAAGTAGCTACGGCGTCACACCTGCTAAAGTGGTCCATTGAACGTTATCGCGAGACCAAACAGGGGCCGATGCTCAGGCGAGCAGCTGCAATTTTTTCAAAATTGACGCTCGGTTCATTCGAATCACTCACCATCGACACGGACCACGAACCGCCGCTTCTACAAGGCAAACGCGCAGGCGGCGGATTCGTCGGGGTCGCTGGAATGAGCGACGGTACGCGTGACCAGCTCTATCTCGCACTGCGCTTGGCGGCGCTCGACATGCACCTCGATCACGCTCACGCGCTTCCGTTCATCGCGGACGACTTGGTCATCAACTACGACGACAGGCGGTCGCGCGCGGCGGTCGAAGCGCTCGGCGAGCTGTCGCGAAAAACGCAGGTCGTGTTCCTCACGCACCACGAGCATCTGCTCCCACTCGTTCGTGACGTCCTCGGAAGTGACGTCAACGTAGTGCAGCTATGAGGACTTGGGCGTCCGCGACGCCACCGGGCAGCAGACGCACGAATGCTAGGCCAATCCCAACGCCAGGTCGAAACCCCAAACAAAAAGGCTAGACCTCGAATTCGGCTTTTTCGAGAATCTCACGAACACGCCATAAGAAGGCATTCGCCGCGACGCCGTCGACAATTCGGTGGTCGTAGCTGAGCGCCATGTACATCACCGGGTGAATGGCGATTTGGTCTTCCTTGTCCGCGCCCTCGACGACAACGGCGCGCTTCTTGATCTCGCCCATACGTAGGATTGCCACGTTGGGCTGATTGATAATCGCGCCGCCAAAGAGGTTTCCTTTGAGTCCGGGGTTGGACACGGAAAACGTCGAGCCGGAGAGGTCGTCGATCGTAATCTTACCCGTGCGGGCGCGGCCCGCCACGTCATCGATCGACCGCACAATACCGCGAACCCCGAGTTCGTCGGCGCGGCGCACGACCGGTACGACAAGGCCATCAGGCGAGTCGACCGCGACGCCGATGTTGACGTCTTTGAAAATCACGTAAGAGTCATCGAGCACGCGCGCGTTCACGCTCGGGTTTTCGCGGATGGCGCGAGCCACGGCGACGACCACGAACGCGAGCATTGTGAGCCCCATGCCCTCTTTTTTATAGCGGTCTTTGTTCGCCTCGCGCAGGCGCGTCGAGCGGTAAAGGTCACACTCCGCGACGGTCACCACGTGGGGTGAGGCCGACTTCGAGTAAATCATGTGATCCGCGGTGATGCGGCGCCGGCGGGTAAACGGAACGACCTGATCGCCGAGCTTGGGGCGGTACGGAGGCACCTTGAACGACCCGAACCCGACGCCTGGAACCGGGGGCACGAACCCTCCCCCTTGGTTGATCATCGCGGTCAGCGACGAAAGCGAAGCCGCAGGGGCTGTTCCCGCCGCGCCGCCTTGAGCCGCCGCGATCTGAGCGCGAAGGTGCTGCTCAGACTGCGCGCGCTGCAGAAGCGACATCGGCGGCTCCGTGCGCGGAGGTACGATAACGCCCGCGCGAAGCACGTCGTCACGCGTGATTCGACCGTGCTCACCGGAGCCTTGAACTTGCTCGAGGTCAACGCCCTGCTCGAGCGCGGCCCGACGCGCCGTCGGCGACGCGAGAGGCCCCATCGCTCCTTGCGAGGTCGTCACCGAGGTCGTCGCAACCGGTGAATCCGAGCGCGTGGTGACGTTCGGTGACGCCACAATCGGCGCGGCCGCGTCGGCTAGCCGCGCAAGGCCTGGGCTCGGCGCGACGCTTTTGGCGGGGCCCGCCCCCTCCTCGAGTTGGCAGATCACGGTGCGTACGGGCACGACGTCGCCCTCTTTCGCGAGGAGCTTCACGATGCGACCGGCCGAAGGCGCGGGCAGCTCGCTGTCCGCCTTGTCGGTCGCGATCTCGGCAATCGCTTGATCCTTGCTCACCACGTCGCCCTCCTTGACGCGCCACTTGGTGATGGTTCCCTCGGTTACGCTCTCGCCGAGCTGCGGCACGATCACGTCGATAAGCATTTGGAGCGCAAGCTACCGTACCGACGGGGGCCTTCGCAACGCGGTCAACTCACACGCTCGAAGGACGCCACGAAATATCCGTCCGTTCCGTGCTCGTGAGGAAGGAGACGGAAGCTCGTGGCCCGGGGCGGAGCGACGCGCAACGCCTCAGGCGCCTCGAAGGCTACAGGCCGAAGACCCAACGCCTCCGCGTTCGCCACGACCTCTTCAGCCTCCTCGCGAAGGACACTGCACACGGCGTAAACGAGCCGGCCGCCTACTTTTACGAGCGGAGCGACGCGCGAGAGAATGTTTCGCTGAAGCTCCGCCAACGCGGGCAACTCAGCGGCGGAACGTCGCAAAAGGAGTTCCGGCCTCCGGCGAAGCGTCCCCGTACCCGAACAGGGTGCGTCGACGAGCACGCGATCATAAAGCCCGGTCACGCCGCCGGTTCCGACCGCCCAATCGACGGCAAATGTCGCGCGTGGGCGAACGCCGATGCGCTCGAGCTCTGTAACGAGTCGTTCGAGTTTCGACGCGTGAAGGTCAGCGGCATCGACCGCTCCCTCGAGCCCAACCGCGCGCGCGAGCAATCCGGTCTTGTTTCCGCGCCCCGCGCACGCATCGAGCACGGTTTCACCCGCCCTCGCACCGAGCGCCAGCGCAATAAGTTGCGACCCCTCTTCCTGCGAGCTCCACGCGCCTTCCTCCCACCCGGGAAGATCACCAAGCCGCCCCGCGCCGCGCACCACGATGGCCAAGGGCGACACGCGCCCCGCCTCAATCGTGGCCGAGGGACGAGCCTCCCGAAGGCGCAAAACCCATGCGTCGCGCGCCTCCGCCTCCGCCACGCGCAGGCCGAGCGGTGGTGACTCTTCCGAAGCGAGAAGCGCCCGCGCGCCCTCTTCGCCTATCGCACGGACCATCGCCAGGCGGAGTGCGGGCTCCGCGGCGTCGAGCGCGGCGCCCGCTATCTCATCGGACGACGGTTTGGGCTCGTTCGCGATCTTTCGAAGTACGGCATTGGCAAATCCCGCGACCCGTACACCACGGAGCGCCTTAATTGCGTTAACGGCCTCGTCGACCGCGGCAAAGGCAGGCACACGCGTCAGGACTAAGACTTGATAAGCGGCCACGAGCAAGTGCGCGCGGACCTGCACCTCGACGGACGCGAGACCTCGCGACGTGTGACGCCCTACACGCTTTTCAAGCCAGCCAAGCAGACGAAGCGTGCCGTAGGCCATCTCCGTGGCAAGGGCTTTGTCGCGGGGGTCGAGCTGAAGGTTGCGCTCGAGGTCGGCGTCGAGCGCGGCGGCGGCAAACGCCTTGTCACGAAGAACGCGCACGACCACCTCGGCCGCGACACTGCGCGCGCTGGGCGCTCTAGCTTGGCTTGTCACGCGCGAGCTTGTAGTGCGCTCACACGACAAAAGCGATCGCTACTGAAGCGTGTCGCGTACCTGCGTGACGATGACGTCCCACTTACGGGTCACATCATTTTTAAACGCAACGAGCATGAGAACGACCAACACGCTCATGCCGAGGACGCTCGAAAGCTCGCGCGTTCGTAGACTTACGGGCTTGCGACGCACCCACTCGACGAGGAACAGCAGCAGGTGACCGCCGTCGAGCACGGGGATAGGAAGCAGGTTGATGAGACCGAGGTTCACGCTCGTCACCGCCATCGCCCAAACGAAGTACGTCGTGCCCTTTGCCCCCGCGTCGCCCGCGACGTCATAAAGCGTGATGGGCCCGCTCACCGCCGCGAGACTGACGCGGCCTTGGAGAATGCGAACAAACCCTACAACGATGAATTTTATAGCATTTTTGGTTTCGAGAGCACCGCGCGTGAGCGCATAGAGGACCGGATGCGGATTCGGAACGAGCTTGCTCGGCGCCCGAGGCAACCAGTGCGTGGTGCGGAAAACGAAGCGTTCGTAGTGCTGCCCAAACTCGTCGTCCCATCGCTCGTTGCGGACCTGAAACGTACCGCTCATGCGTTCGCCTCCGCGTGTCCAAACGAGCTCGTGCATCCGGTTTGGCTCGCGAAGCAGCTGGCCGACCATCGTGGTGTCGTCGAGCGCTTGGCCGCCGCGGCGATCGACCTTCCACATACGCTGCGTGACTCCGTCGAGCGTCGTGACGCGATCCCCGGCACGAAGGCCCGCGCGCCACTCGCTCGACCCTTCGGGTACAAACGCCGCGTACATTTCGGCGGTCTCGATACCGCTCCGCTCGAACGTATCCTTGAGACGAGCGTCCGGGTCGTTCTCGCGAAGCACGACGCCTTCGGCGCGCGGGCGAGGTGACAGCGACGCGATGCCCGTCTCGAGCACCGCAATGTCACAAAGGCCGCCGAGCGACCGCGGCACCGACACGGGGCGCACGTAGGTGAGGACGGCGTTATCACCGCGATTTTGCGAAAGAATGCGCGCGAGATCCACGAACGTCTCGACCTTGCGTCCGTTCACCGCCGTGATGCGATCGAACGTGCGAAGGCCTGCCCGGAACGCGGGCGAGTCCGTGCGCGAGACGCCGATGACGGGCGCGGGGTACGTGGGCGCTATCCCGATGCGCCCAACGCGCTCGAACAGCGCGAGCTCACTCGGCTCGACCACCTCTGTTTCCTCCGCGGGCGTGACCGTGACCTCGACGCTTTTGCCGTCGCGCAACGCCGTCACGCGCATCGGAACACCGGCATGCCGAGCGAACGCTTTTTGAACGTCGGGAAAGCTCGCAACCGCCTCCGAGCCCACGGCCGTTATCGTGTCTCCGGGAAAAAGCTTTCCGTCCGCCGGCTTGCCTGGAAACACGACGCCGACCGTGGGCGGCAAGAACTCTTTGTCCTCCAAGTACACGGACGTGTAGAGCGCCATGGGAAAGACGAGGTTCATCGCGGGGCCGGCAAGGACGATGACGACACGCTTCCACAAGGCCTGCACCTCGAAAGTTCGGTGTCGCTCCTCGGGCAAAATCGCCTCCCTCGCTTTGCCCTCTTCGAGCATTTTTACGAACCCGCCGAAAGGGAGGAGACCTACGCAGTACTCTGTTTCTTTTCCTCGAACTTTCAGGATTTTCGGCCCAAAACCGACCGAAAACGTCAACACCTTCACCCCGAACAGCTTCGCAAAAGCGAAATGACCGAACTCGTGAATAAAGATGAGAATGCTTACGAAAAGAACGAAGTAGAGGAGGTCCAACGGTTCCGCGTTTACTTGCCGGCCGGCCCAGAAACGAGCGCCGCGAACAGAGAAAGGCCGTCGGTCCCGCCCTGGCACGCCTCGCTCATCCGTTCAGGATGCGGCATGAGACCGAGCACGTTCTTCGCTTTGCCACCGTAGATACCCGCGATTGCGCCGACCGAACCATTCGGGTTTGTAGCTTCGGTGACGGAACCATCATGTGCAGAGTACACAAAGGCAATACGCCCCTCGTTTTCGAGACGCGCGAGAACATCGGGTGACGCCTGGTAGCGACCCTCCCCGTGGGCGATGGGCAAACGAAGGACGCGGCCCGCCGAGGGTGAAAAAGGACCCTCGCTCTGTACTTTCACGAACACGTCGCGACATTCGAACCGAAGGTGCGCGTTGCGCGTCAATGCGCCGGGAAGCAGCCCGCATTCGGTAAGGATTTGAAACCCGTTGCACACGCCGAGCACGTAGCCTCCGCGGGCGGCGTGCGCGGCGACGGCGCGCATGATGGGCCCCACCTTCGCGAGCGCGCCGCATCGTAGGTAGTCTCCGTAGCTAAAACCCCCGGGAATCGCGACCAGATCGGTGCCTGACGGAAGCTCCGCGTCAACGTGCCTCACCACGGACACATCGGCCCCGGCGAGCGTCAGCGTGCGGATCATTTCGGCGTCGGCGTTGAGCCCGGGGAAAAGGACGACAGCTGCGCGCATGGGGCCTTCGCTACCACAGGGGTCGTGGCGAGCGAAGTGTCCCTGGCATCTAGACCCCGACGCGCGGAGCGACTACGCGGTGGCTTACAAATGAGCGCTTTTCCTGGCGATTTGCCCATCACGTCCGAGGTCATCCGCCAGCACAAGCTCACGCCGGAGGAGTACGCGCGGGTCGAGGCGTCGCTCGGCCGCGCACCGACGTACACCGAACTCGGCGTCTTCAGCGTCATGTGGAGCGAGCACTGCTCGTACAAATCGTCGCGCCTCCACTTGCGTCGGCTCCCGACGAAAGGGCCGCGCGTCATCTGCGGGCCGGGTGAGAACGCGGGCGTCGTCGACATCGGCGATGGCTTCGCGGTCGTCTTCAAGATGGAGTCCCACAACCACCCGAGCTTCATCGAGCCGTACCAAGGCGCGGCGACCGGCGTCGGCGGCATTCTGCGCGACGTCTTCACGATGGGCGCTCGACCGATCGCGTCGCTCAACTCGCTCCGCTTCGGGCGTCCGGATCATCCGCGCACGCCCGAATTGCTTCGCGGCGTCGTCGCCGGCATCGGCGGCTACGGCAACTGCATCGGCGTTCCCACCGTCGGCGGCGAGCTCATGTTCGACGCACGCTACGACGGCAACGTCCTCGTCAACGCGTTCACCTGCGGCATCGCCCGCACCGATCGCATCTTCTACGGACGCGCGACCGGCATCGGCTACTCGATCCTCTACATCGGCGCCAAGACCGGGCGCGACGGCATCCACGGCGCGACGATGGCGTCCGACGAGTTCTCCGAGTCGGGACCTTCGCAGCGGCCGACAATGCAGGTCGGCGATCCGTTCATGGGGAAGATCCTCCTCGAGGCGTGCCTCGAGCTGTTTCAAGAGGACGTGCTCGAAGGCATCCAAGACATGGGCGCCGCGGGGCTCACGTCGTCGTCGGTCGAGATGGCGGGGCGCGCGGGGAACGGGATCGAGCTCGATCTCGACGCGATCCCCAGGCGCGCGAAGAAGATGACGCCGTACGAGATTCTTCTCAGCGAATCGCAAGAGCGGATGCTGCTCGTCGCGAAGCCGGGGAAAGAGGCGCGCGTCCTCGAGATCTGCAAAAAATGGGAGATCGACTGCGCGGTCATCGGCAAGGTGACCGACACGAAGCGTTGGGTCATCAAAGCGACGCCCGACTTCGATCCGTTGAGCGACGATCCGTCGAAGGCCGCGCCCGTCGTCGCGTGCGACATTCCGATCGGCGTCTTGACGGACGACGCGCCCATCTACGATCGCCCGCGAAAGCCCTTCGAGGCGCAGACCGCGGCGAACGATCAGGGCATTCCGGATCCGGGCGATCTCCGCGACGAGCTCCTCGCGCTCTGCGCGTCGCCCAACGTCGGATCGCGACGCTGGGTCTGGCGTCAGTACGATCACATCGTTCGCGGCGGCACGATCGTGCGCCCCGGCTCGGACGCAGGCGTGGTGCGCGTGCCTTGCGAGAAGGACGGAAAAACCGTCGACAAATTTCTCGCGTTCGCCGTCGACTGCAACGCGCGGATGGTCGAGCTCGATCCGTACGTCGGCGCCGCGATGGCGATCGCCGAGGTGTGCCGCAACTTGGTGTGCAGCGGCGCCGAGCCGCTCGCGATCACCGACTGCCTCAACTTCGGAAACCCGGAGCGACCCGAGGTGATGGAGCAGATCGCGCGCGCGATCGACGGGCTCGCCGCCGGTTGCAACGCGCTCGGCGTGCCGATCGTGAGCGGCAACGTGAGCCTCTACAACGAGACCGACGGGCGCGCGATCTTGCCGACGCCATCGGTCGCCGCGGTCGGGCTCTTCGCGTCCGCGGACGACATCGTCACGCAATGGTTCAAGCGCGCGGGCGACGTGGTGCTCTTGCTCGGCGGCACCGAAGAGGACGAGCTCCGCGGGCTCGGCGGGAGCGAGTACTTGTGCGCAAAGCTCGGGCGCGTCGCGGGGAACCCGCCGGCGATCGATCTCGTCGCCGAGGCGGCGCTCCAGAAGCTGGTGCTCGGGCTCGCGCGCGCGCACGTGCTCGAGAGCGCGCACGACGTCGCCGAGGGCGGGCTCGCAGTGG
>JANXOF010000001.1 GCA_025353725.1 Polyangiaceae bacterium
GACATCCGATGGACTTCGCGAATTCCTCTCCTGTCACGCCGCTCTCGCGCCAAGCGCGTACACGTTCCGTCCACTCCTCTGCACTCGTCCTCATTCACGCGAGTATGCCGTCAAGCCATGATCGATGAAAGAACGTGCCTCCGTGCAGGGGATACGAACGAGCGAACGAGCGAACGCGCGAACGAGCGAACGAGCGAACGAAAGATGGGTGGACCGAGCGCGACTTTCGGGGCGGCGAAGTGGCTCTCATCAACGCCTCCAAGATCTCGTTCGCGGTCGACGACGCCTACGACGGCATCGTTTTCGACACGCGCTGAACCGTGCGTCCAACGATACCTTTGGAAGCGCCACATCGGCACGCGCGCGTTCCCCTTTGGAGGCGCGTTCCGCGCAGACTTCGCACGTCGTACACATGCGTTGTGCAGGTATCTTGGCTGGGTCGATCCACGGCTCCAATGGTTTGCTTCCCCTGAAGCATGGCCTTACGCGTACTTCGGTGTGCACGATGAGGCCCGCGGCTCTTTCGTCCTCGCCCGCGACGGTTGCCGGGAATCATTTGGAAGCGACGCCGCGGAGCGTGCTCTCGTGAAGCATCTGCACGACTGGGTGGACCACGGCCTGCCGAGCGCCAAGACCACGCCGGTGCGCACGTACCGGTTCGGCTGTGCGCCGTCGCTCACGCCCGGCCAAGTCCACGTCCTGGACGGCTGCTTGACGCAGCCGCAGCTCGTGCTGCTGCGTCCCGGAACGTCGCGAAAACGGCAAGCTTGACGAGCAAGGCGTCGCGGCCAGTCTCACGCACTGACGACCGCCGAACGTGCCGAGTTGGTCAACCTGCGCAGGCGACTGAAACGCGCCGAAATGGAGCGCGACATCCTAAAATAAGCGATCTTACATTCAACCGGTCAACGCAACCTCGATGCGTTAGGACGGAGACCAAATGGCACGCAAAGGAAGACCTGGCATGTCGGACAGCGAAAAGTCTGACCATCTGGCGACGATGGAAGGGCGGCGAATCCCTGAGCGCGATTAGCCGTGCGCTCGAGAAGAACCCGGGCTCAGTGCACGGCGTGCTACAACTCCAAGGAGGGATTGCTCCTCGCCCAAGGCGCCGTGCTTCGCGGGCGCTGACGATGGCGGAGCGTGAAGAAATCTCGCGAGGCGGCGCAACGGGGAGAACCTTCCGCGCGATTGCCATCGACATTCGGCGCGCGCCATCCACCATCGGCCGTGAGGTTTCTCGTAACGGCGGTCGAACGTCGTATCGCGCAGAGCGAGCCGGCGAAACTGCGCGGCGTCTTAAAGAATGTGGCCTTGCGACGCAGCCCAAACTTTGCCGACTGGTGGCGAAGAAGCTTCAAAAAAACTGGTCTCCTCAGCAGATATCCGGCTGGCTCCGTCGGCAATACGGACAAGATGCATCGATGCGTGTGTCGCCCGAGACCCGTGACTGATGTGATCGATGTTTGGACTCAGGAGGGCTGGCTCTCTCTCGCAGCGATTCTAGACCTCTTCTCTCGGCGTATCGTTGGCTGGGCAGTGAGCGCGCCTGGATCCTAACGCCCGTATCGAGTCTGGGGTCGTTACGCCGCGTCTCGCGTGATACTTCTCATAAAAGCTGGGCAAGGCATCAGCGATGCCCGGGCTTGCTGACGCGACCGGCCCCACTTGCGAAGCCGCCGTCGCCGCGACGCTCGGGCCGATCGTGCCTAGGTCGGGAAGATGACAGGTAACCGATACGGCTTCGCGTGTCGACCAGGATAGGAAAGCGCGTCACTGATCGGATTGACACCGCTACGGAACGATTGGCGATGGTCGAAATCGTACTGAGTAGCCCAGGACGCAATTGTCTTTTTAGCGACATGCTCGCTTTCGTCTCCCGCAGCCTCATAGAGGCCGCAGGATGGCCGGTGCTTATGACCGGCACCGAAATACCTTTCTTCGGGACTCAATCTGAAGGAAGTCCTCGAGCTCGACGACGTCGGCGTCCTGAAGTGTCTCCGTGCTCTCGAAGATTGCGTCTGGGCACTCTTTACCTATTCCAGGACCTACGGTCGCGAACATCGACGGGCACGCGATTGCCGGGGGGTGCGTCGTCGCACTCGCGTGCGACGCGCTCGTCGCGACGAAACGTAAACAGCCGAAGATCGGTCTGAACGAGACCGCCTTGGGCGTACCGTTTCCACCTCGCGCCCTCGCCATCATCCGCGCGCGCGTTCCGCGACAGCATCTCGATACCCTCCTTCTCGGTCCCGACCTCCATGACACGTCGGCCGCTCTTGGTCTTGGACTCGTCGACGAACTCTCCGAAAACCCGCTCGCATGTTCGCGGGAGCGCCTCGCGCGCCTCGCGGGGTATCCACGCGACGCTTACGCGCACGCTCTCCTCCGCGAGTCGCTCCCCCTTTGGATGTCATCGACACTTCGGGACGGAGTCCGTTCGAAGCTCGCCGAAAAGCAGCTCGCAGCGGAAACTTACGACCGGCCGAGCTCGTGCACACGTTGGCTAAATTCGTCCATATAATGGCGGGATTTGGCCACAACACCCAACATTCGGATGGGGTTTCGCAACGATCGACGCTGAACGCATCTTGTATGGCGCGCACCTGCAATGGCCGTATGCGCTATCACCCCAGGGAGCGCGCCCGACTTTCCTGCAGTCTGGCGCGACCCGTCCCATTCGCTCGCAATCCAAGCGGTCGAGCAGGCTGGCGCTCACCTCTCGCCGGAGCACGAACGGCATATCCTCGGGAGCGAGATACGCTGGCACTATAGCCAGCACTCGCTCGCCGAAGCCCGGGGCGAGGAAGGCGGTGCGTAAGCGAGGGCGGCCACTGACAGGCGCAAGTTGAGACGCTGCTCGCGAGTGGTGAACACGCGAAAGCAGCCGTGCTCCTTCAAAAGTTGCGCGCTGAATCAACGGATCCGGTCGAGCGTGACGGGCTCGCGGCGGGCTTGATCCGCGTTTACATCGCGCAGAGTAGGTACCGCGAAGCCTACGAAGTCGCGCAAGAGGTCGAACGTGGTCTGACGCACATGCGTGCGCGCCCGAGAACGATCCACGCGATCGCGTGGGTGATCGCCTTTACGCATGCGATCGGACTCGCTCCATGGGCGGGTGTCGCGTGTTCGCGTGGGTCGAGCCCATCGTTCAACACGCGACGTGGACGCACGTCGATGCCCTTTTATGGGGCGTGTACTGGCAGAACATTAGGAACGCCCTCGCTTACAACGTCCGCGCCTGCGCTCTCGCTCGGACGCCCGAAAAGCGTCTTCGATCGCGCGCTTTCCTGGGCTACTCGCTCGTCTTTTGCGGCCACGAGTGAACACCTGGTATGCCGTCCGCGCGAAGCTCGAACCGTTGACGCGGGCCGCACGGATAGACGTTCACGGCTATCTGATTGTTGATCAAACACTTATCGATTGTAAGCAAGAACGCGACGTGATAAGCAGGCCAGGCTAATCGGGGTAATTGCATGGCCCCGCTGCGATATGCAGAAGACGGTTACGCCGTATTCGGCTTCGAGGCTTCGAGAAGTGCACGAGCTACGTTAGCGCGAGGGGGGCGTAGATTCATGATGCCGAAAAACGCATTCGTTCTAGCTACGATTGTGGGTTCGTGTGTTCTCGCATGTGGCCATGACGAAGTCGTGGAAACTCAGTCGCAAACGGCTACGCTATCGGGTCGGCTGTCAACATCAGCGGCGTCGCCGCGGTACTCCGGCGAGGAGCTTTTTCGCGGCCTGTACTTCGCCGAGGGGCGCGCTGCGCACCTTATCAATCGGGCTGGCTATGTCACTAACGCAACCGCGGAGAGATACGAAGGAACAACCCACGCCGAGGAGCGCCGGTCAGAGCCTGGCGCCAACGAAATTCGCCGTGCAGCGTCTAACCTTCGCCACGATGGCGCACCGGAATTGATAGTTCGGCGCTTGGAGGCAATTGCAGGGCGAATCACGACGCTTCCGACGGCCAGCGGACCGACCGCCCGCAACCCTACGTCGCCCCAGAGCCGCGAACTAGCAGTCGAGCGTCTTCAGCGGCAGATAGCGGAGAAAGATCCATCGTTCTTCGGGCACTTTGCGTCTGTTCTATATAGTGGTAACCGCCCGCATATTCGAGAAGTCCTTGAGACTGGCGCGCTCGTCCTCGCCGACGCAGCGACAGAAGCTTCTCTCGACTCGCTCGTAGGCGGCAGCAGTTTAGGCTGTCAAGTATGCGGAGTGAACGACGGAGTGATGCTCTTTTATAATTATTCAGTTAACGTTGATACGGCCGTCAATATTAATCGAGTCTACAATATTGACACGATTAAAAATATGACGAATTTATACTCCAAGTCAGCAATCGATACCGGGTTACGTCGTGATGTGATTGTCGACGAGATTGCCGCTGTATTGACCGACGAGTGATGCCCAATCACGTCCAGCGTAGGGACTAGCCTGTACTGCAGCTAGCAAAACAAGGTCGATGTTAAGGATCTACACGCAGCAAGAAACGCGACGTCGAGACGTCGGCCTCGGGTCCGCAGCAATGCTTATTGGGCTGAGCTGGACGCTTCTACTGGTTTACGTTCTTCATGCGGCAATGCCTTTTAATCCCATCGGTCTACCAGGGGAGGCTTCGCTCGGCGTGCGCTCTCTTCTGCCGCAGGGCTGGCGTTTTTTTACTAAAGACCCGCAGGAATTGCGTCTACTTTACTATCTTCTGACGGCATCTGGTTGGGAATCTGCGATGCTCGCGCCGCACGCCGCGCCCCGAAATAGTTTTGGTTTGGATCGGCGTTCCCGTGCGCAAGGGGTAGAAGCCGCGTCTCTCGCAAATCTCGCTCGCCCGAGCGATTGGAGCAGCTGCCACCAGAGTTTCCATGAGTGCGTTGCTGCGCTTCGTCCGGTGCTTGAGGTGCGCAACCTGGCTCCCAATCCGACGCTATGCGGTGAGATTGCTTTTTCGCGGCAATCTCCTCTTCCGTGGGCATGCAGCAAGCGAGCTGCACACTCTGTGATGCCATCGCAGCTTGTCCGGTTACGGGCGCTGTGCTAGCGCGCCTTGGAAAGTGCGTGGACCGCGCGCTCGAACGGTCTACGCCTTTCACAGACGTATACGGCCTTGCGCGAACGTTGCTAGCGGTATCCACAGCGAGCACGTTACTCTTCAGCCAGTCGACGTCGCTTTTCTGTCCCGTTTCTGGGCATGCAAAAGTTCCGATATGTGAGAAGTACGCTCGCCTCGGCTTTTTCTGCTTTGTTTCGTCGGACAAGTTGGAAGCCGCTCGGTGGGGGTGCTTTGCACTGTTGCTCCTTGTGGCCTCAGGGTGGCGACCTCGCGCAACGGGCATTCTCCACGCATGGCTCGCATATAGCCTGCAGGCGAACGCCGTGCTTGTTGAGGGAGGGGACCAACTAGCCTCAATTTTGAGTATTCTCCTCGTCCCCGTAACGCTTTCTGATTCTCGGAAGTGGCACTGGAGCGCCGATTGTTTAGCGTCCGATTTTAGCGCTGTCATGCGACGAGCCGTGGCCACGTCTGCGCTTTGGATGGTGCGAATTCAAGTGTCCGTAGTTTATCTTGAGGCCAGCGTTGGGAAGCTTATGGTTGCCGAATGGGTGGACGGTACCGCCGTGTACTACTGGCTTAACGATCCCACGTTTGGCGCGCCGGGATGGCTCAGGCCGGTCCTTCGGCCACTTCTCACGAGTTCCGGAGTAGCGGTTGTTACGTGGGGCGTCATTCTTATTGAGCTTTTTCTCGCTGCAAGTCTCGTGATGCGCAAGCGCTTTTGGCCTTGGATGTTGTGCTTGGGTGTCACGCTGCATGCATCGATAGCCCTGCTTCATGGACTAGTCAGTTTCTCAATTATCATGACCGGAGCGCTCATTCTTTACCTTCGACCAGTGGATCAGTCGCTCCACATCGCGATGCGCCTCAGGCATGCACTCACAACATTCCGATCTTATTTGGCGGCGGGTAGTCCAGTCCCGACGCGCGATTTCGGCCGTGAACGCGGATTTTCCAGGGGCTCGAATGAGCGCTAAAGCAGTTCGTTTACCTCTCGTTTTTGCGGTTTTCTTCGGTGCCGCGAATTTGACCGCGTGCCACCCTAAGGTCGGGCATACCAAACTAGTTCGTGCGGCGAATTTTAGCGGGGGAGCGAAAGTGGAGCAGGCAGAGTGGATTACGTATAAGGCCGACCAAGTCCTTTGGCGCGTGCGCGCGCGTGACGATGGGCACGTAATCGAAAGCGTCTTGCACGAGGAAGAAGGGGAGGTCCTTACGCTGCGCCACGAGCGGTTGAGGCGTCGAGTTCTCGTGAGCCAAGGAGACGCGAAGGCTGTCGAACGTAAAGTGCCCGAGGGGCTATTCGCTCTTGCGAATGGCGACTGGCCTGCGTTTACGCTCGTGGGTGAGGCATTCCCGACGCCGTTCAGCGGAAAAATCAGAATTTTGCTCCCAGAAAACGGAGCGCTGCGCGATGGAGATCTCACAATAGAGCCGACAACGGGCGGCAAGCGATTGCAAATGCTTGTTGGGCCGGTTGGCGTGATCGTGGACCTCGACTTGAACAACCACTTTGTCCGCGCGGTCGTTCCGAGCCAAAACCTTGCTGTTTTGCCGGCGTTGGTTAGGTTGCCCGCCGCGGCCGGGGAAAAGCCCTCTGGCGTTGAAGAGTTGGAGTTCATCGTCAGCGCGCCGAATGCCGAGCTTCACGGGACGCTTTGGTCGCCTGCCACGGCCGAGTCGCCTCCACTTGCCGTGATCGTCGCCGGGTCCGGACCGACGGATCGGAATGGCGATAACCCTCTTGGGGCTTTCGGCCGGTCATACGCGATACTTGCCTCGGAGCTAGCCAAGCATCAGATTGCCACACTGAGGTACGACAAGCGCGGCGTCGGGGCGAGCACGCTCACGATGCCAGCGTCCGAGGTCACGCTAGCGCACATCATCGACGACGCGGCGCGCATCGTTGCGTATGCACGTTCGCTTGGACGATTCTCTCGCATCGTCATTGTTGGGCATTCTGAAGGTGGACTCATCGCGATGGACCTGGCGAGTCAGCGGCACGCTGACGCGATTGTGCTTCTGGCCACACCGGGGCGTGGGCTTAACATTATCCTTCGAGAGCAGATCGCGCGACAGGTAGACGCCGGTGACCTTCCCGCCGTCGAGGAGACCCTCGCGGCGTGGAAAGCTGGACGCGACGTGCCCGTGGTCCCGCGTTCCCTTCAGCGAATTGAACGGGGAGGACTCAAGGGTTTAAAGAGCATGCTTTCCCTTGATCCCCGCGCGCTGGCGCAGCGCGTGAACGTACCCGCCACCGTCGTACAGGGCACGGACGACGTGCAAGTAGCTACCGAAGACGCCGAGGAGCTGGCGCTTCACAACTCCTCGTTTCGTGTACGATTTGTACCGGGCATGGCCCACAGTTTGAAGCGTCCTATTCGCGACCCGTTTCAGCTAAGCCGCTCCGAGCCCCTCGCCGAGGGGCTTGTCGACATCGTGGTCGCGGCCATTCGCGAAGCGCTCTAATCCCAGAGTTCACTTGAGTCGACACGTGTAGCCCGCATGCTCGAAGAACGCGCGGCAGTGATGCGGGCGAACGCGATGCCGGGCGGCGTGAGCCGTCTTGCGAAGCGCAGCCGCATTTCTGGGAGCGATACGGCGAA
>JANXOF010000055.1 GCA_025353725.1 Polyangiaceae bacterium
GAGGCGATACGCTTTAGCCGCCGCGCGAAGCTCGCGCGCTTTGCTTGGACGTCGGGGCGTGATTGTTCGAAGGGTCGGAGGCGTTTTTTTTGAAGACGTAGCCCGCGCGGCGGAGCGCGCGTTGAACGCTCGATCGGTGCACTCGCGCGCCTTTCGCGACGCGCTGATTGTAGGCGGCTGTTAGCTCATAAGTGGTCGCGTCTCGAAGCTCGACGACGACTTTCGTCAGCGCTTCGAGGTCGACGGGCGAACGATTCCCTCCGCCGCTTCGTGAGCGGCGCGACGGTATCGAATTCCCGCTTCCGCCGAAGCCATCGCTGGAGTGCGGCTGGAGCCACACCAAAACGCGCCGCGACGACCGGAATTGGTTCTCCGCTACGCTCGTACGCTCGTACGCTCGTACGCTCGTACGCTCGCACGCGCGTACGACTCGCTCGCGAAGGTCGATTGAATGCGGGGCGGGCATGCACTGCTTTTGATCACGCCAAGCGTATCCATGCAAGCGAACTCTGGGATTAATTTGACCAAATCCAAGCTAATGTTGACGAAAGTGCTTCCCCGTCAAAGACACCAATCTATCTAAGCCACGCGTAAGCGTGATAGACACGGGAGGTGAAACCAACTTCGGTGTTCGGCATTGCGTCGTCGCTTGTCACTCTTCTCCTCCTTGCGTGTGGCAGCTCGTCGACGGCGGCATCTTCGTATAAGTGCTGCTTGAACGGCGCGTTTTACGATTGTGGCACTGACGACGAATTTTTGACCTGCGGACGAGTTCCTACCAAGTGCCGGCGCGACCATTCGCGCGACCTTGACTGCAAGGGATGACGCCCCGGCGCGGAATAACTTCCACCCCGCATGGCTTGACCGCGGCGCTACGTGTGGAACCGCACCGAGAAAGCCTCACTTTGCTGGCTGGGGCCTGCGATCGCTCACCCCGCATCGTCACTTTCCGCTTTCGTGGAATGCGCAAGAATGACTACGGGGCGACGACGCGTCCTGGCGCACCATTCATCCCGGCCTGGGTATGACAGGTGTTGCAATCTCCCGCGGTGAGCGCGCCGGCCATCGCGCGCTCCTTCGTCCCGCGTTTCACTTTGACGTGAAACGGAGCCGCGACGGCGTCGAGAAGTCGGAAGTTCCCGACGTCGTTGACCGCAATGCTCGTGACAACCCCTTTTGCGTCGGTGACTTCGACCGTGACGGCACCGTTTACTCCGTTGCAGTCATTCGGTTCGTGCGCGGTCGGGTAGACGGTGCCGGCGACGGCGAATCCGGGCCCCCCCTGCATGCTATGGCAAGTGATGCACGCGCCGCCGGGCCGCATTCGCGGGGACCCTTGGTTTCCGCCGGGCCACGTCGCGCCGCTTGTGCAGACCAATGGCGTATTGAAGCCGCCTCCCACATCGGGATTTGCGTCCGGAACTGAAGGCGTGCAGACTGCACCTTTTGGCGAGCCGCTGGTCACCCACTTCTCCAGCGTCGCGATTTCTGAAGCGGTCGCCGCGGCGGCGGGAAGCGGGGGCATCGGAGAGGTCGCGCTCTTTATCCGCGCGAGCGCCGCTTGCGCGACGCTTTGGGTAGGATCGCTCGAGGGCTTCAGTACATCCTCGTACGTAAGAAGCGACGCAAACGGCTTCCCCGTGTGGCACGCGATGCAGCGGTTCTCGAAGAGTTGCTGAACATCACATGGGAGGCCCGTCATCGCGCCTGTTCCAGCTCCGGTCGTCGCCGCGTCCCCGCCATCAGGCCCCCCACCGTCAGCTCCGACCCCCGCGTCAAGCGCGCAACCGACCGCGCCACCCTGCACGGTTTGGGATGAGGATTGGTCGCCGCCGGGCTCGCCGGAAAAGACTCCGCACGCACCGGCGAGCGTTGCCGTGATGAGCGCCCCGGCCAACATCACACCAAACGTGACTCCTGCACTAACGACCTGATTTCGCACGCCTGTCTCCTCTCGCCTGACGAACGTTCGCCGAACGGTACGGGCTGCAAAGCTTGAACCAGGGCCAACGAAGCCCCGCACACATACAACTTGCTCGTGTCACCACGGGAAGCCGAGCCCGGCTCACCCGTCCGCGGCGTACGAATGCCCGAGGAACCCATCCTTCCGCCTGTCTGGTGGTTTGCGTGACCCGCGAAGGCTTACTCATAAGGCGCGCGGGAGGGGTTGGGTCATCGACGCCGGACGAATCTGACGTCTCGTTCACGGGCTTCAATCCACCTCGTGAAGAACGACAAGCCCGATCGAGTTCCGATGAGGCGCCATCTTTCTGGTGATTCGAGGCACCTCGTGGGGGCAAACATCTCGGTGGAGTTCCCATGCGGCGCAAACCTTCACGGGGATTCGATCCACCTCATGAGGGGGGAATAACTCAGTGCATCTCTCGCGCGCCGCAGACTCGTTTCGGGTTCTTCCGCGAAGACGCGGCGGCGTTACGACAAGCGGATATTGTAGGCATTCCAGGCGCCGCGCCGCGACGGCGTCGCCGCGCGCTTGGCACCGGCGCTGCACGAGGGGCCTCTACGCCCTTGCGGCGCACGGAGGACCGGATGAACCGATCGCTTGTTAAGGTGTTGAGTGCGCTCCTACTACCCTCCGCGGCGGCGTTCGCGGCGTGCGGCGTGCCTGGTGAGTCCTCGACAGACGGCAATAGCGCTATCGACGATCCGCCTTCCGCCGCCGCCGGCCCGGTGCCCGACGGTTTGCCGGGAGCTCTCCTCGCGTCGAGGTCGGGCGTGCGGCGGATGACGCTGCACGAACTCGAAAGCACAATAGCTCGCCATCTCTTTGAGACCGTCAGTGCCAAGGAGATGCTCCCTGCCGATATTCGAAGTCCGTTCGACAATGATTATACGACACAAGCAATCTCTGACGCGCTCGTGCGCCCACTCGAAGTGCTCTCCGAGCAAATTTCGTCACGCCTGATGAAGGACGTGGTCCGGCGGGACAAAGTCGTCGGTTGCGTTCCGAATGGGGTCGACGATGCGAAATGTTTCGAGAGCTTCGTCACTCACTTCGGGCGACTCATGTTGCGACGACCCTTGGAAGCCGAAGAGGTGACCTCCTACGTTGGTGCCCAAGCGAAAGCCAATGGTGACTTCTACGGGGGCGTCGACATTGTCGTCCGCGCGATGCTCCAAGACCCCGAGTTTCTTTATCGGATCGAAGTGGGTACGCCAGTGCCAGGGCAACCCGCTCTCGTGCGCCTGTCCGACTTCGAAATCGCAAGTCGATTGTCGTTCCTGATGTTGGGTCGAGGGCCAGACGACGCTCTCCTCGACCAAGCGGCTGCCGGCAAGCTCCACGCGCCGCAGCAAGTCCGAAACGCCGCCGCGGACCTACTCGCGTTGCCAGGGGGTAAGGCCCAAGTGCAAAGGTTCTTTCAGCTATGGATGAATTACGAGAATCCAACCCAAGAAAAAAAGTTAGCCGACGCCATGCGCGCGGAAACGGATGCGCTCGTAGGTAAAGTGGTTATCGACGATAAGCGGCCTTGGCAGGATCTTTTTAGGTCAACCGAGACATTTGTCGACGATTCGATGGCAACCATCTACGGCTTACCGCTACCCGGATCGCAGGCTACATGGGTTTCGTACGGAGCGACGGGGCGGAAAGGGATTCTCTCCCACGGCAGTTTACTCGCGGTTGGAGCAAAGTTCGGAGATACGAGTCCGACGCAGCGCGGGATCTGGGTTCGAAAGCAACTTCTTTGTCAAACGATTACGCCGCCGCCTGGCGTTCCGGTGACGCTGCCTCCGCTCAAGGAGGGTGATAAAGCGTGCAAAAAGGAGCGATACAAGGTCCACGCGGCGCCCGCGTGTGTGGGTTGCCACGCGCTCAGCGATGCCGTCGGATTCGGCCTCGAGCAGTACGATGACAAGGGGAAGTTTAGGACGACCGACAACGGGCGCCCTGACTGCCTAGTCGATGGTGAAGGTGAATTCAAAGGTGGTGGGACCTTCAACGGGCCTGCCGCACTCGGCGACCTTCTTCTTAAGACAGGCGAGCTGAGCACCTGTGCCGTCACTCAGATGCAAAGGTTTGTCGGAGGACGAACGCTCCTCGACGCCGATGACAACGCGAGTGCCAAAGCGATTTCGGCTTTGCAGCCGGGTGACTTCAAATTGACCGATATGGTGCTCAATTTCGTATCTTCGGAGTCCTTCCTGCATCGCAAGTCGATCCCATAGAGGCGGGCTTTGGGCCGATTCAGCAAGATTTAGTTTCCTAAGGAGTCGTCGCTATGTCGCAACATTTATCACGCAGAAACGTCATTCGTGGGCTCGGTGGAATCGCGATTACCCTGCCCATCCTCGAGAGTTTGACGTCGTCACGTACGGCCCACGCCGCAGGCGAAGTGCCTAAAAAGCGGTTCGTGTCGTGCTTCGCCGGAAACTCGATGGGTGACATTGCCAAAGTGGACGGTGGCGGCGGATTTGTTCAACCGAGTACGGTGGGTGAAAAGTATGAAATCACAACTGCGCTGAAACCCTTAGAAACGCACGGCGTTCAGTCGTTGGTGGGTATGGTCACCGGACTCGCCATCTCGCGATCGGCAGGCGACCCCGGCAGCATAAATGCACCGGCACCGAACAACTTTCACGGGTACACCTTGCCGACGCAACTCGCCGGTTGCCGCCTTAGCGGTTCTGAATCGGCGCCAAACACGGCCACGACATGTGACCAAACGGTCGCTCAAGACTTGAAGCTCCGAACCCTGAACATCCGCGTGCAGCCGGTCGAGTATCGGGGAGGCGATGGGGGCGGCGGTCGGGGTCGCATTTCGTTCGCTAAAGGGAAGTTCGTCGACCCTTATGTCAGTCCGCGCACCCTTTTCCAGTCTCTCTTTGCTGGGCTTCCCGTTGGGGCAAACGTCGCGGTTGCGCCAGGCGCCGCGGCAGCCGTGGCGACGCGACGGAGCATTCTCGACTTAGTCGATGGTCGGACCAAGCGGTTGATGGGAAAGGTCAGTGCCGCTGACAGGCAGACGCTGGACCAGCATTACACGTTGCTGAGGCAGCTCGAGCAGGACGTGAGTGGTGTGGACCCGGTGGGTTCACTGGCTTGCAAGAGGCCGGGCGACCCTGGGGCCGATCCGGGGGGGGACGGTAGTGGCGCCAGCATCGGCTATAGTGGGGAAACGGAACGCGCCAAGGTGATGGTGGACCTCATCGCGCTCGGTTTTGCATGCGACTTATTTCAGAGCGTCGCCTTCCAAGTTACGTTTAGCCAGGTTTTTGTCAGTGCCAAGCGCGCCGTCGGTATCGATACGTCAAAGTATGGGGACGAAGATCGCGATATTCACGAGATCGGCCATCAGGGGAAGTACCCAGCTGAAGTGCGCGCGCAAACACTCGCTTGGGCGATCGACCCATTCGCCCGCCTCGTCGCGAAGCTACGCGACACGAAAGATCCCGACGGCACGCGTGTCATCGACAGCACGGCGCTGACGATGTGCTTCGAGGGCGGCTGGGAAGGCGATGAAGCTCACAGCGTGAAAAACATGATGGTCCTCTACGGCGGAACAGCGGGTGGGCTGAAGCCGAAGCACGTCCGCGCGGTAGGTCGTCACCCCGCGGAGGTGATTCATGCCGCCATGAAAGCCGTTGGATCGACTTCGCCGCTCGGTGACTTCAGCTCCACGATCGAAGGCATGTAGCGCACAATTTGTAGACGTGCGGATAGGTCGTCCAAGCGGGGTAGTTGCTTGTCGCTGCGGAGGTTGCGTCATTACGGTGCCCGCGCCGCCGCGATGGAGCGAAAAAACGCGGTACGGCTCGAGCTTCGTGGCTCACCTCAAAGTCTCGAAATACCTTAAATGACTTTTTCGTCGCGCCGGACAGAAGCTCGAGCCGCTACGAGCGTCGCTTTTGGCCGCCCTCACGGAGGACTTTCTTGTTCATGCGGATGAGACCTCCTTCAAGCCAACGACGCAGACCTCGAAGGCGTTTATCTGGGCCTTTGTCGGTCAAAGCCTCACGGGCTACGCCTTTGCTCTGACGCGTGGTGGCGACCTTCCTCTCGACGTGCTCGGCGGGTCGACAGGCGCTTTTCTTTGCGACGATTATCGCGGTTATGACCCCTTGGAGAAAAAGGGTAACCGCAAGCGAAGTGGATGCCTCGCGCATGCGAGGAGGAAATACTTCGAAGTCGGTGACGTACCCGAAGCGCACGACGCTCTCGAGCTTGTCGCATACATGTATCGAATCGAGCACGAAGCCGAGCGTCGAGGAATTCTCGGTACGGCCGACCATCTCGCGCTTCGGCGCGCGTATTCGCGACCACTCTTCGTCGCCCTTCTCCAACTCGCGCGCCGGATTCGACAGGCGCAAGGACCGAAAACGCTGATTTGTCGCGCGGCGAATTACACGTCGTCGAACATGCTTTACCTCGGTCGTGCCATGAGAGACGCGCGGATTCCGCTCGACAATAACCTTGCCGAAAATGCCCTTCGCGTGGTGGCTGTCGGGCGCAAAGCTTGGATGTTCTGCGGATCGGGCGTCCACGCGCAAGCGGGGGCCAACCGCTTCTCCCTCATCGCGTCGTGCATGCTGCACGACCTCGACCCCGAGTCTTACCTCGAGGCGCTGATTCGTATCGTGCCGTATTGGCCGCGCGCTTGGTATCTCGAGCTCGCGCCTAAGTACTGGTTGCGAACGCGGGCTCGCCTCGACGCAAAGCAACTCGCGATGCCGGTCGGCGCCATCACGGTGCCGCCCGCGGAACAACGGCCTGCGCCGAGCTAAGCCAACTTCCACGCTCGCGAGTCTCGGCCATCATGGGCCCCACGTCGAGAACGTGTCTCCGTGCAGGGGATACGCTCATCGTCTGGGCGCTCGACAGGTTCGGCCGCTCGATGACGGGCAACCTCACAGACGTGCTCGAACTCGACCGCATCGGCGTGTCGGTCGTCTCGGTGCGCGAGAGCTGGTTGGACACGGGCGGGCCGGTGAGCTCGCTCTTGATCGCAACTTTTTCGTGGGTCGCCAAGCAAGAAAGGGCGAGGCTCGTGGAGCGCACGAAGGCCGGTCTTGAACAGGCTCGTCGTCGGGGTGCCAAGATCGGACGGCATCGAACGCGCTTCGATGTTGACCGGGCTCGCGAGCTTCGTGGCGAGGGTCGATCACTTCGAGCCATCGCGCGGGAGCTGGGGGTCAGCTACGCGACGCTCTGCCGAGCGATCGGGCAGACATCCCGCACGTCCACCTCAACGGCTGCGCAGTAGACCTTCGCCCAAGCGGACGTCATACGCCCTTGATGGCGATCCGCTTGTTGTCGAAGACCGCGACGACCTCAAGCTGTCCGCCCAACGCGGTCACGTAGCGGCGGAGCGTCGAGAGCAGGTGGTCCTCACGCCGCTCGAACTTCGACAGCTCGGCCTGGGTCATCTTCGCGATCTCGGCGACTTCGGCCTGGGTCTTCCCGGCCTCCTGGCGCAGCTCGCGAAGCTCCATCGCGAGAAGCTCACGGCGAACGTCAGCGTCCACCCGAGCCTTTCGCTTGGGCGACATCTTGCTCTTGATCTCACTCCACTCATGCGTCGCCACCTTGCAGCTCCTAATACCCGCCCATATCCCGGGCCATGGGGGTCACGTTTTGTTGGGCTTCTTCTGTCCCGTCTCGTCGAGGTAGTCGCTCCAAAGTTTCTCGGCGATCGGGAGCAGGCGTTCGTAGAAGCGGTTGTCCCCGTCTTGTCGCCGCCGATGAGTAGGACGGCTTGTCGGGCGGGGTCGAAGGCATACAGCGTGCGCAACGGGTCGCCCTTCACCTGGGTGCGAAGCTCTCGCAGGGCAAAGGACGCCCCCTTGATCGAGCTGAGAGGCCCTGGGCGACGAGCTTCTTGTTCATGCCGTCCGCCCACCGCGCCGTCTTCGCGAGCGTCTGCTCAACCATCATAATTCCGATCACGGCGAGGGTCTGATCGTCAGGTGGCTCGATGGTGACGGTGCTCTCCGAGATGACAGAGCTACTTTTCCGCGGTCGCGGGCGATTCGACTGGCGGCGGCACGGTGACTGGTCCGATCTCACGGGCAAGGTCGCCCGGGCGGAGCCGAGCGCGCGTAGCACGCCAAAACTTCGGAGCGAGCTCGAGGTAGCGATCGCGAGGCTAATACGGCACGATGTGTACGATCTCCGCAAGGTGCGTCTCGGGGTCGAGACCGTGCAGTTTGCACGAGGCGATGAGGGAGAAGAGATTTGCGGCTGCCGCGGCGTGATCATCAGAGCCGAAGAAAAACCAACTGCGGCGGCCGGTGGCAATATTTCGAAGCGCGCGCTCTACGTTTCTATTGGTCAGCGGAAGCCGCCCGCCATCGAGAAAGCGTCGCAGGCCCGACTCTTGCCGCGCGGCGTGGCCGAAGGCGGTGGCGACAAGACCGCGCACGCCCTGCACGCTTCGGTACTGCACCTTTACCCACGCGAAAAACTTATCCACCAGCGGCTTCGAACACGCGAGTCGCTTTGCGTAACGCCGCGCAGGCGCGAGTGCGTCGCAATCACGTTCGATCTGAAAGAGCCCGCGGATGCGAAAAAGCGCCTCCTCCGAGGCCGGGTCTTTGACCGTGGTGGCGGCTTCCCGGAACTTTCTTCTCACGTGGGCCCAGCAGCCGACTTCACGCGGCGGCGTGTCGTCAGGCCCCACGCGCGCGTCGCCGCGGTAAAGCGCATGATAGATGACGTGGGCATCGGCCTGGATATAGCCGCCGAAACCGCGAAACATCTGGCAAACAATGGCGCTTGCACGTTTCGGCTGATCTTCGAAGAAGATGTGATCTTGGTCGGCAAGGACGACGAAGAAGTGGCCTTTGCGGCAAGGCTGATCGCGTTTGCCGGTGGTTCTGGAGGTGCGCTTGGCTTGGATGCTCACTCGAGTCGCGTCGGTGGACAGACAGAATGCGTTTTCTTTGGCGTCTTTGACGCACGCCTGCACAATACATCCGAGTGTCGCGCCGACGTGCTCGGCATACCGGCACTTCATGCTATCGTCGAGACGGATGCCATCCGCAGAGAGCATCTCGCTGAACCGATGAAACGGCATGCCGAAGCGGTACTTGGCGACGAGCATGCGAGAAATCATCGACGGCGCGAGAAGTCCGCGCTCTTACACTTCTTTCGGCACATCCACCGTGACGAACTCACCGTCTTTTTTCTTGTAGGTGGCGTGGGCGACGACAATGCGTACCGCCGACGCGCGGCGGAAGCCGAGCCGATAGCTTTCTTCGAACCCAATGCGCTCTGCTTCTCCCTCGAGTTCGGGGTCCAGAAGCTCGATGCGTTCTTCGGGCAAGTCTTCGCTCGCGAGAACGCGGCGGCCTTTGGGTGAGGGATGCGGTTTCTTTTTTTCAGCGCTCGACGGCGGCGCGGCTGAGTCGTCCGCGGCGCTGTCGGGCGCCGAGACGGCGTCGAGTTTTTGCTTAGCGTCGCCCAAGTCGACACTACATGCAGGAGGACTGCTCCGACGCGATCGGCCGGGCCGCGGCGATGTGGTTCCAGGCGCTTCAGGAGTGATGCTTACCCGGCGCGGAGCGCATGAACTGCGCCTCTTCTGGTTCGAAGAAGTTACACCTGGCCCGTCGCGATCTCCAAGACCCAGCCACTCACGCGAAGGGTGCCGGCGTCGAGTAGGCTTGCCTGCCATAGGTTGTCCCCCACGGCGTGCCGCCTTTCGACGATTTCCCCCGGCCTTCCGGTTGAGCGTTGGCGACCGGGGGTTGGCGCGCCCATACGCACTGTCGGGAGGCGAGCGCGGCGCGGCTCCCCACCTGGACGCTTCCTCGTCTTCGTGGAGCAAGACCCCGCGAAATGCGACTCGCCTTCGTCTCGGGGACCACGCCGCTCTTGTGCACTAAGCCTGGAGCGGCCCTCGACGTCGGCACGGGACAGGCGTCGCCAAAGAGACCGCCGCCGCACGCAAGCTCGCGGTTGAAGCCATCGACGCGGACATGAGCGTTTGGGACTTCGGCAAAGAGAAGTGGGACCTCGTTGCGCTCCTCTATGATCGACCCGATGACAGCGAGCTTCAAAAGATCAAAGCTAGCCTCAAGCGAGGGGGAAGCGTCGTCGTCGAGGGATTTCACAAGCCGCGCGCGCAAAACTTGGAGGCCGGTCAGCTCGCAGCGATGTTTGGCCAAGGCTACCGGGTTGTACGCGACGAGGTCGTCAACGACGTTCCGGACTGGGGCTCGCACCCGGAGAAGCTCGTCCGGTTCGTCGCGACGAAGCTCTGACCGTCGCGCTCACGATCCAACGCTTCCAGCATCTCGTGCGAAGATGGTTTTCGCGCGTGGCTGGACTTCTCCCTCTCGGCCTGCCCGGTTTCCGCGGTCTTCCCCGGTCTCCGGTTTGGGCGGCGCCGATCGCGGTTGGAGCGGCTATACTCTCGCGTCGGAGAGTTCGGTCTCGCAGGGGATAGGATCAGACGCCCCAGGCGGCGAGGAAGCGTTCGCGTTCGGACGGAGTCAGGCGTTCTCCTCTAGCTATCTCATGGAGTGCGTCGAAGCCGAGGCAAAGCCAGCACTGCTCGAGCGGATTGCGCGCGTGGACGGGGTCGCTCCCGGGTACAGGGGACATGAAGAACCGCGTTCGGCTCGCGACCTGCGCAAGCACGTGGGCAGGGAGGTAGAGCGGCCCCATCACGTCGTGTTGTCGTGTGTGAGCGAGCTCGTGAGCGAGAACGAGACGACCCTTGAGCCCTCCTATGAATTCCGGCGTACACAAGATAGCGTTGCCGATGGTGATCGCTCGGATGGGGCGCAACGCACGGATCCGAATCTCGTAGACATATCCCACGGCTGCGGGGCTCGCGATCCGCCTTCCACGGGAACGGCTCACGAGAAGCCCGAGCGCATGACCGAGCGTGTTCGTGGGCAACGTCCACAAGCCGCGCAACACGCGCACCAGCCGCCGCTGGGAACGGGGTTCGGGCCATGCGAGGGTCGAATCCATGTCCGGACTATAGGGTCGGGGCGCGGTGATCGATGCTGGTAAGGTGAATGCGTGGATCCCACAGCAGCAGGCGCTGCGAGCGAAGCGGAAGAGAAGAACCTCGCGCCCCACCGGCAATGCACGCGCAAACGCCGGTTGTGGCGCTTGGCGCGTCGCATCCTCGCGGTCATCCTCGTGGTGTCCGCCGTCGTCGTCATCGCCACTTGGCGCGCCGTCTGGATCGGTTTTCCCAGCCGCCCCGCGCGTGCAGTGACCCTTCGTCTTCCCCGAGAGGAGCGGGAGAAAGAGATCGTCGCGCGCGCCAGCGATCTCCTCGAACGTTACGTCGCGGCGTCGCGATTCTCCGGCGTGGTGTTGATCGCATTTGGGGCTGAGGTACGCCTCGAACGGAGTTACGGCATGGCGGCTGGCTCCGAAGCACGACTGACCTTCGGATCCCTTCCGAAGCAATTCACCGGATATCTGATCCACCGCTTGGCGGACCGAGGCCTGCTGCAGCTCGACCAACCAGTGGAGGTCGTGGTACCGGAGCTGCGAGGAAGCGCTGCAGGAACTCCGACCCTTCGGCAACTCCTCCACATGACCTCCGGGCTGCCGGGCAGCATCGATCCGGTCACCAACCTTCGCTTGCAGCTCAACGACGAGTGGATGAGCGAAGAGGCCTTCCTCCGGACCCTTCGCCGCTATCGGCTCGCGTTCTCGCCCGGATCGGCGTTCCTCTACTCCAACGTCGGGTACCGATTGCTCGCCGTCGTCGCGATGCGAGTGACCAAGCAGGATTGGCCCACGCTCCTTCGTGAGGAGATCTTCGAGCCTGCGGGGATGAAGGGCGCTGGCGTCTTCGGGCCGGGTCGCACCGTTCCCAGGGAGCTTGTGCCGGGGCATCTCCCCTACCGCTGCTGGCTGTTGGCTGGCCCTCCCTGCATGAAGGAGCTTCCGCACTGGAATTACTCGACGCTGTGGGGCGCCGGCGCAACTCATGCCCAGGCGCGAGACTGGATTGCATGGGGTCGCTTTCTGAAGCGACTCGCGAGTGAAGAGCCCGATTTCTTTCTGCGCTACACGATGGCGGATCGAGAGGACTACGGTTCGGGTATCGAAAGTGGCGTGGTGGCGACTGCCGACGGGGACTCCGTTCGCGTCTACTCTCACTCTGGAGAGGACCCTGGATATTGGGGTGATTTTGCCTGGATACCGACTCTCGACGCGACCATCGTTTGGTTGTCGAACACCGATTACGGCTACACGAGCAACTACCGCTTGGGCGCCGAGTTGCGCGCGCTCATCGCCGGAGCGCAATATCGAGTTGTCGACAAGTAGTATCCATTGGAAGAGCGTATTCCCTGCACGGAGGCACGTTCTTTCATCGATAATGGCTTGACGGCATACTCGCGTGAATGAGGACGAGTGCAGAGCAGTGGGCGGAACGTGTACGCGCCTGGCGCGAAAGCGGAGCGACAGGAGAGGAATTCGCGAAATCCATCGGATGTCGCGTCAGTGCGCTCTACTCGTGGAAGAGCGAGCTCGCGCGTCGGTCCGCGAAAAGGGTCACCGCGCCTCGCGCCGAGCTGCCGAAGGTCATCCTCGCCCGCGCGCTTCGACGCGAGGACTCACCTCGAGAAGTATGTGAAGTTCGGGTGGGCAACGCCGTCATAGCCTTGCGCCAAGGATTTGACCCGCTCTTGCTCCGCGTGATCGTATCGGCTCTTGCGGGAGGACACCCGTGATTCCTTCTGGCGTCGACATTGATCTCGCCCTTGAGCCGGTGGATATGCGCTCTTCGTTCGATAGGCTATATTGCCTTGTAAAGGAGCGCGTGGGATACGATTCCCGAAGCCGCGCGCTCTTCGTCTTCTTCGGTCGCCGAAAAGACGCCATCAAAGTGCTTTTCTTCGACGGTAGTGGCATGTGTATTTTATATAAAAGGCTAGACCGAGGCACTGACGTCCGCGGTCGCCACGCTCGCGAAGGTGACCGCAGAGCGAGATAAACTTCGTCGCGCGTATGAGCAGGTGAAGGGTCACCTCGACTTACTTCGCCGTCGCATTTTCTAGCGCAAGCCGAGCGCATCGACACTGAGCAGCTCGAGCTCGAATTTGCGGAGACGAAAGCGAGGCTCGATAAACTTAGCGATGCGCTTGGTGCCGCCGCGGCCGTCCCGAGCGAAACGCCCGAAGGCAAAACCGACGGGGAAAGCGGGAAAAAGCGTCCGCACGGCAAGTCGCCTGCGGGTCGCCGCAAGCTTGCCGAAGCAGACATGCCCGAGGAGCGTGTCGTGATTGAAGACCCGTCGCTCGAGGGAGTCGCCGAGCGCATTCGATTCGAGGAAAGCTACAAGCTTGGCCGTCGCCAGGCAGGTCCGGTCCGTATCGTGATGGTGCGCGTCACGTACAAGATGGCGTCCGAGGGAGAGCCGCCTCGATTCGTGACGGCCGCCTTGCCGAAAGAAATAATGACGAGCGGGCTGCTGGCTCCATCGCTGGTGGCTCATAGTCTGACGAAGAAGTTTCGCTTCGGTATGCCATTTACGCGACTCGTGCAAGAACTCGCAAGCGAAGGTATTCGCTGCGACGACAGTACGATGTGCCGCTATGCAGAGCACGTCGGCGCAACCCTGGGGTGCATTGTCGACGCATGTGCAAAGGAGGCACGAGAAACGGCATTCTGTCTTTCGACGGATGCGACGGGGATAAAGATCCAACCGCCCCGGCACCCTGAGGGCAAGCGCCAACCTCTCCGCTAGAGGTCACTTCTTTGTCGTGCTCGCCGACCGCGATCATGTTTTCTTTGAGTATCAAGAGAAGCATACGAGCGAGGCTGTCTGCTCGATGTTCAAGGGATTCAAGGGGTATGTGCAGGCCGACGCGCACTGCGTGTACGATGCACTCTTCCGAGGTGAGGCGCGTCTCGACCTCGGGGACAAGGCTCCGCAAGAGGTCGGATGCTTTCGTCACGCGCGGCGAAAGTTCTGGGAAGCGGCGGTCGTGACAAAAGACGCGCTCGCGCGCGAAGTGAATCTTCGCCTCGATGTCCTGTTTGAATTTGAAAAGCAATAGGCATCGCTTGCGCCAAAGCAGCGTCACGAACGCCGGCAGCTTGCTTCCCGCCCGCTCCTTGACGAGTTTTTCGCGTGGGCGGAGCACGTTTTCGAGCGCGTTCGTCAGGTGCGCGGTCCCGTGGCAAACGCGTTTGGGTACGCCTTCCGTCAGCGCGCCGCGCTCTGTCGCTTTTTCGACGATGGCAGGCTTCGCCTGGAAAACAACGCTAGTGAGCGCGCGTTGAGAGTCATTGCGGTCGGGCGCAAAGCTTGGATGTTTTGCGGACCGGGCGTTCACGCGCAAGCGGCGGCCAACCTCTTTTCCCTGGTCGCTTCGTGCATGCTGCACGACCTCGACCCCGAGTCTTACCTTGAGGCGATGATTCGTATCGTGCCGTATTGGCCGCGCGCTCGGTATCTCGAGCTCGCGCCTAAGTACGGGTTGCGAACGCGGGCTCGCCTCGACGCAAAGCAGCTCGCGATGCCGGTCGGCGCCATCACGGTGCCGCCCGCGGAACAACAGCCTGCGCCGAGCTAAGCCAACTTCCACGCTCGCGAGTCTCGGCCATCATGAGCCCCACGTCGAGAACGTGTCTCCGTGCAGGGGATACTCACTATTGCTGGCACCCCGCACACGGAAGCACAGTCGATGTTCACTATCGCAACAAACGCGGCGGGGGCGAGGTCTTAGTCGGCGCCGGAACATGCCCGACATCGCCGAGCGAGATGCGGGTGACGGCGGCGACGTGCCCGACGCCCGTGCGAAGCGCTTCCTGGTGTAGGGAAAGTGCGACCATCTCGTCCTCGCCACGATCCCGGCGAGCGACTTGAATGCACGTGAGGAGAATGGGCGTGGCTACTACGAGAGCGGCCGTGAGACTTGGAAACGCTCGACAAGGGGTCGGTTTCGTTCCGCAACGCGCGCTCGTGCGAGGCAGAACCTTACGGAACCGCGTTGGGGCTTCCGAATCGCGTCTTCGAGGATTAGGAGTCGTCGTGCGGCCCTCCGAGTCGTGGCCCTTTGGCTCGAGTGCTGCCCGCTTTGGCTTGCGCCTTTAGCCTAAGTCCTCGATTACTGGCCGCCGACGCGCCCGGACGCCCCGCTAAGCCTCCTCGCCGACCCGCGGAGCTCACGAACACGCCCGTGAGCGTCCACCGAGCGCGCGTACGCGTGGCTTTTTCGCCTTCGGACGCTTCCCGGTCGCTCGGCATCCGAGCGCGATCCGATCCGAAAGCCTGAGACTTGATTCGTAAGCTTCAACCTTGAGCCGTAAGGTCCAACCTTCAGTCGTAAGCCTTCGCGTTGCGCACGAAGCCTTAGCCTCCGGATACGCGGGCTCCCGCTCCGGATCCGGAAGCCGACCAAGCGAACAGGCGCTCGCGACGTTTTCACGCAACGCCACCCGCTGGCGACCGAGAAGGGAATGAGCGCCGCACCGGCGCTCACCAAGACGAAAAAGAGGAACAACTCTCAGGCTCCGAACCATCCCTATGTAACCGTACGGGCTTGGCTAAAGATCCCACACATCTTTGGTTGCTAGCAGGCAACCGATTGTGATCGGCTTAGGCCATGTTCGAGCATATCGGGGAAGAATTTCGCGGCGCAGCGCTCGGCGACGCGCGGCTCAGCGCGAGACTTGAGCGTATTGGCGAGGTACTGTCGCGAGATCCCGGCAGCAGCTTTCCGCAAGCGATGGGTT
>JANXOF010000017.1 GCA_025353725.1 Polyangiaceae bacterium
TCCGCCCCAACCGCGAAGGTTTGGCGCGAAGTCCAGTGGGGAGTGGGCACTTCCCGACTGCATAGAGCGGCGCGACCTAAGTCAGTCGGAATACGCCCGCAAGGCGCGGCCCGGTTCCCGACAAGACACAATCCCCTGTCCCCCCACGGAAGCCTATCCAGTCTACGGGCCGCGCCTTTAAACCGAAGCAGCCCGCCCTACAGCGACCGAAGGCGGGAAGGGCCCGCGCCCCGCTGGACGGCCCCCACCGAAGCATCCCCCCCCTCCGCGCCCCACCTCGCCCCCGACCGCGCAACGCAAAAACCAAGTCTGACTCGTCGACTCACTGACACGTCGGGTCAAGCGCATCGCTCATCACAGAAGAGACGGCCCATCTTCGCGCTCACGACTTGCGAGCGCGAACGTCAAAACCTCAAGCGCGCCCGCTTCCGCGAGTGAGGCGGCACACGCGGCCAACGTGGCCCCAGTCGTGCGCACGTCGTCGACCAGCAGCACGCGGCGCCCTTCAACCTTTTTCGGTGCCGAACACCGGAAGGCGGCGGCCACGTTCGCGGCGCGCGCTTCGCGGTCCAAAGAGGCTTGCGCCGGTGTTTCGCGATCGCGAACGAGCGCGCGCGGTACGTAAGGCACGCGCAGGCCACGGGCCACGTAGCCCGCGAGAAGCGCGGCTTGATCGAATCCGCGCTCGACAACGCGGCGCCGGTGAAGCGGCACCGGTACGACCATGTCGACGCCAAGATCGAGCGACGCCGCGTGCTGTGCCATCAGCGCACCGAACGGCGAGGCGAGATCGCTACGCCCCGCGTACTTGAAACGTACAATCGCGGTCGCTAGCGCCCCGCCGTACGCGAAGACGGCAAAGTGAGCGCCTTCGAGACCGCGCGAGGGCAAACGCACGACGGAGGCCGCACATCCTACGCAAAAGACTACGCCTTCGCCTACGAGCTCGTTGCAGGCCGCGCACCGCGTCGGCGCCAAAAACTCACCCGCCACCGCCCACGCAGCTCGTAGCATCCACGAAAACGCCATGGCGCCGAGTCGTCCAACGCGCGCTCGAATTGCTCGGAATATTCACGCTGTTCGCACGTTGCGTCACCTCGTGCGCGTCGCGCGCTTACGAACGCTTTCGGCGTTTCATCGCGCGTGCTCGTCGCGTGTCTTCGCAAAGAGGAGGTGGTCTTCCCACACTCCCGCGATATGCAAATAGCGTTCGGCGTACCCCTCGCGGCGGAAGCCAAGTTTGTCGACGACGCGAAGACTACGCGCATTGCGCGGCATGATCGCCGCTTGAATACGATGAAGACTCGCAGGGCCGAAAGCAAAGTCGACGACGGCCGCCGCCGCTTCGGTCACGACCCCGCGGCCTTGCGTCTCATGCGAAACCCAGTAGCCCAAGTGAGCGCCGCACATCGCCCCACGCAGAATGCCGCTTAGCGCTATTTTGCCTATGAAATTCGACGGGGAGTCGCGCTCCGCGATCAGGAACACGTAGCTTGTCCCGTGCTTCCAATCACGCCGGTGCCGCAGGATGGAGTTGGCGACCTCGGTGATCGACGTGGGGTCTTCGCCCGCTTTGGAAGCGGGGTTCCACGGTTCGAGGTGCTCACGATTGGCGCGAAGCAGCCGCCGGAGCTCCGCCACGTCTCCCGTTCGCGGGAGGCGCAGAACGAGGCGCTTCGTAACGAGACGCGTAGGCATCAGCACAGCCGCTACGTTCTATCTCGCCTCCCGACAACACTGCAACGCCTGCCGTCAACCGACGACGCGTACATCAAAGCAAGCCCACAGGGTCGATATCGAGCGTGAGCCGGACCGAGCGAGGCAGTTCCGTGCTTGCCGCGTACATCGCCATGGCTGCCGCGCGCAGGGACTCACGCGAGGAGCTCCGGAGCATGACGCGAAACCGAAATCGGTTACGTACTTTGGCGATAGGGGCAGGGGTGGGTCCAAGGACCGTCACCGCGCCGAGCTCTCCCGCACGCGAGGCTTGCCGCGCCGCACGCGCGAGCATAGCCGTCGCATCCTGCGCCTCTTTTTCGTCGAGCGAATCGACACGCGCGAGCGCCATGCGCGAGAACGGCGGGTACGCGAGCTCTTTGCGGTCCCGCAGCTCGCGTTCGATAAACCCGTTTACGTCGTGGCGCGACGCGAACTTAATCGCGTGATGGTCGGGGTCGTACGTCTGGACGAGCACCCGCCCGGGAGTGTCGCCACGCCCCGCACGACCCGCGACTTGCACGAGAAGTTGAAACGCGCGCTCGCTGGCTCGAAAATCAGGGATCGAAAGCGCGGCGTCGGCGTTGATGACGCCTACGAGCGTCACGAAAGGTAAATCGTGGCCTTTTGTGACCATTTGCGTACCGACCAAAATATCGACCTCACGCGAGCGGACGCGCGCGAGCACCTTGTCGACATCTTTCCCGGTCGCCACGTCGCGGTCGAGGCGTGCGATAATCGCCTTAGGAAAGGCCGCGTTTAGCGTTTCTTCGAGCTTCTCCGTGCCGAGCCCCTCGAGCGCGATGCGATCCGACGAACACGTTTTACACGTGAGCGGCAGCGAGGCTTCGTAGTCGCACCAATGGCATCGCATCGTACCGCCCTTCTTCTTGTGAAGGGTCAAGGCCACAGTGCAGTGCGGGCACGAGGCGAGCTCGCCGCACCCCTCACATCGGATGCTCGGCGCGAACCCTCGGCGGTTGAGAAAAAGGATGGTTTGCTCCTTTTTTTCGAGCGTCTCCTCGATCGCGCGGTGGAGGAGCACACTAATCTTCCGATCGCCCGTGGGCCCGGCGCCGATACGACGCAGGTCGACGATCTCCACCCTCGGCATCTCTTGCGCGCGTGCGCGGTCAGGCAACACGAGCTTCGTTGCCTTTCCCGTCCGCGAGAGGTGCTCAGTCTCGAGCGACGGCGTTGCGCTGCCAAGCACGCATACGCCGCCGAGCATGTGGGCACGCAAGATAGCCATATCGCGCGCGTGGTAGCGAACGCCCTCCTCCTGCTTGAATGACGAGTCGTGCTCCTCGTCGACAATCACAAGCCCGAGCGCGTGCACGGGCGCGAAAAGAGCGCTGCGGGCTCCAATCGCGACATCGACCTCGCCCGCGCGAAGCCGCATCCACATGTCGAAACGCTCGCGCGGAGTGAGCCCCGAATGCAGGATTCCGACAGCGTCGCCGAAGCGCGCTCTAAAGCGCGACACGAGCTGCGGCGTAAGCGCGATTTCAGGCACCAGCATGATCGTGCCGCGGCCGAGCTCTTTTGCCCTGGCTATCGCACGGAGATAGACCTCGGTTTTGCCAGAGCCCGTCACGCCGTGAAGCAGAAACGTGGCCGCGCCCGAGGTCGGCACAAGCGCTTCAGCAAGCGCATTCATCGCGGTTTGCTGGGGAACCGTAGGAGCAAGTTCGGTGTCGCGCGCTACGGCGCTCGCGAAAAACGGGTCCCTTACAATCTCTCGCTCTTCGATCGCGACAAGACCAAGTTCACGCAGTTTTTTCACGGCGCCGCGGGCCCCGCCGAACTGCGCAGACAGCCTCGCGAGCGGCAAAGCTCCGTGGGCGCGCACGTGCGCGAGAATGCGCGATGCGCCTGCGGTCACCGACGTCTCCACGGCGTCGGTGGGTACGACCCACCGCACTTTGCGTGACGAAATCCCTTTTGCGGACGGAAAGAGCGAGAGTTCCTCGATCGCTTCGGCCGCGTCTTTGTCAGCGGGTGGCAACGCGAGACGTATCACCTCGCCGATCGGCGCCAGGTAATAACTCGCGAGCCGCGAGAGAAAAACCACGAGGTCGTCGGGCAGCGAAATGCCTTCGATGACCGAGAGAAGCGGCTTTGCGCCCTTCGGTAGAACGTTTACGCTCTCACGGACGGCCACGACGACACCGACGATGCGGCGCGCCCCGAGCGTACAGAGCACGCGGCACCCCGGTCGTACGGCATCGGACAGCTTCGGCGGAATCAAGTACGTCAGCGCGCGTGGAAGCGGCACGGGGAGCGCGACGTCCGCAAGTCGCGCTTGCTGCGCCACGTCCTCGTTCATCGCATCGGTCAATGCACCAGGACGCGAACGAGCGCAACGAAGCCGAGTGCGAGCCCGAGCGCGAGCGCGAAGGCCCCGGGCCTAGTCACGCGCGTAAACCGCGGCCGAGTTCGCACATAAGGCGACGCGAGCGAAGCCGGATTCAGCTCGACGACGCTCGACGTCGATGGCGCTCGTGACTCAATGACGTGAGCGGAAGACAGCTCGACACCGGATAGCGCGGCTCCTTCGAGCGACCCATGCGCGAGCGCCACGCGAGGACCGCTCTCGAAGTTTGACGCACGCGTACCTGACGCGCCTTCAGACGCGAGCTTCGCCACGAGCGAGCGCTCCGAGGGCCGTGGTGCAGGCACGCTTTTCGGCAGCCTGCGCTCGCTCTCACGACGCTTGTCGACACGCGCGGTACCGAACGTCGTGGCCATCCACTCGCCGAGCTTCAGGCGACTCGCCAGGAGCCCGCTTTCGGCGAGGTAAGCCTCGAGGTCACGAAGCATAGCGCCGGCCGACGGGTAGCGTTCGTCCCGGCGTCGCGCGAGCGCTCGAAGCACGATTTCTTCGAGCGCGGCATGCATGGGTACGCCCTTGTCGGGCAAGGCCGGAATCACCGCCGCGCGCGCTTGTTCGAGAAGCGGGATTTCAGACTTCGGCTTGTAAAGCCGCCGGCCCGCGAGCAATTCCCAGAGAATCACGCCCGCGGCAAAGACATCGGCACGGGCATCGAGCCGCTCACCGCGCGCGTGCTCGGGACTCATATAGCCGGCTTTCCCTTTTACCGTATCGCTCGCGTCATCGGGCATCACGTCGTTCGCGTGAGCAATTCCAAAGTCACAAAGCTTAACTTCGCCCTCGTACGAGATGAGAATGTTCGATGGCGACACGTCGCGGTGCACAATCCCCAGCAGCTCACGAGGAGTTGCGCGGTCGCGGGCGGAAACCTCCTCGGGCTCGCGTGTACGACGATGCGCGTAGTCGAGCCCCTCCAGCACGTCCGCGACGATCCCGAGCGCGTGACACGCGGGCAACGCAACGTCTTGTAGACTGCACTCACGAAGGAGTGCGTTCAGATCAAACCCTTCCACGTACTCCATCGCGATAAAGAGGTGCTCGTCGTGCTTACCGAGGTCGAACACTTGCACGATGTGTCGATGCCCAAGGCGGGCCGCGAGCTTCGCTTCGTGAATGAGCATTCCAGCGAAGCGTGGGTCACCGGCAAACGCCGGTAGAATCTGCTTCACTACGGCGAGCCGCGTCGCCCCGAGCTCGGTCTCTGCCCGAGCCAGGTAGATCTCCGCCATGCCGCCTTGGCCCACGTGCTCGAACAAAGTGTACGACCCGAATTTGCGCGGCAAATCGCCAGCCGAACGGGACGGGAGAGCGTTCATCAAGGTCTGAAGCCGCAGCGTAACCACATTTGTCACGCCGTAAAAGAACACCGCAGGGTCGCTTCGACCAAAACCGAGGCAGATTGTCACAAATGGCGACGTAAAGTACTGAACAAGCCCGATCTGCGACCACGGGAATTCCTTTTTTGCGGTCGTTGGGATACGTCTTAACGCCCGTATGTCCGTGGTTGAAGCGATGAATCGAGAGATTGAAAAGCGCTCAGGCTCACCGTCACTGTCACTACCTTCGCCGTGGCCACCTCTCGAGGCGCGCGAGGGCGAAGACTTATTGGCGTTCGCACTTACCGCCGAGGCGCTCCCCTTTGGATTTGCTTACCTCCGAAGCCTCCGTGACGCACAAGGCGCCGTGGTCGACCTCGAGGTTGCGCTGCAAAACGCGGCGGCGGCGGCGCTGAGCCTCTGGCGCGACGAACCTCAATGGTCGCGCTTTATCGAAGTCGCAGAAACCGGAACGACTTGGCGAAACGAGGTCGAGTCGACGGCGCAGAACGGCGATTGCGTCCTGCGGATGAGTGCCGTGCGTGTCGGTCGTGGCGTCGCCGTCACCTTCGAGGACGTGACAGCGCATCGGGAAAGCGCAGCGGAGAGGGCAAGCTTCGTGGCCGAGCAGCGGCTTGCGCAGAAAGAGGCGTGCGTAGCGAAGGAGAAGGTCGACATCGTCTTTCAGCAGCTGCGCGCGTCGGAGGAGCGCTTCCGGGTCGTCCAAGAGAGCTCACCCGATGGCTTTATGATGTTCCGCAGCGTGCGTGACGCAGACGGAGCCATTCGAGACTTCGAGTGGATTTACACGAATCTCGCCGCGAATCGAATTGTCGGAAAGTCGAATGCCGAACTGGCGGGCAAAAGCTTACTTACGGAGATGCCTGGAAATAAGGAAGAAGGTCTCTTCGATGCGTACGTGCGCGTTGTTGAAACCGGAGAGCCTTTTCGGCGCGAGTTCTCCTACGCCCACGAGGGCTTCAATCACGCATTTCGCGTCCTCGCCCTGCGCCTCGACGACGGATTTGCGGTCACTTTCGAGGACGTGACCGAGAGAATGCGGCAGGAGAGTGAGCGCGCAGAACTCCTTGCCGGAGTCGAGGCCGCGCGCGCAGAAGCCGAGCGCCAGCGTGAGCAGGCCGAGGCCGCAAGCCATCTCAAAGACGAGTTTTTAGCGACCGTCTCGCACGAGCTTCGCACACCGCTCCAGGCCGTTCTGGGATGGGCGCTGCTCCTCCGCGACGACCCCGGACTCGACCCCGATCGCTTGGCTAAGGGCATCCACGTCATCGAACGAAACGCGCGAGCCCAAGCGCGCATTATTGAAGATATTTTAGACGTTTCCCGAATCATCACGGGCAAACTTCGACTCACGCCCCTCAGCCTCAACGTGGCTACCGTCGTCGAGGCCGCGGCGGACACCTTGCGCGCGGCGGCAGACGCAAAGCGCATTACGTTGACTGTCGAGGTCGGGCCGGAAGTGGGAAAGGTCGTAGGCGACCCCGACCGACTTCAACAGGTCGTATGGAACCTCGTCTCGAATGCTGTAAAGTTCACCAGTGACGGCGGTTGCGTTGCGGTCAAGGTGCAACGATTTGCAACTTCGGTATCGCTCGTTGTTTCAGATACGGGAAAAGGTATCACCGCCGCGTTTCTTCCGCACGTCTTCGAGCGCTTTCGCCAAGCTGACGGGTCAACGACGCGGCCTCAAGGCGGACTCGGACTCGGACTCGCCATTGTTCGACACCTTGTCGAACTGCACGGCGGACGCGTATTTGTCCGAAGTGATGGGGAGGGTTCGGGAGCGACCTTCGAGGTGTCCCTTCCGGTGCGTGCGAGCGTTGCGCACATCGAGCCAATGCTTCAAAAAACGCCACAGAGCGGCTTCCTCGACGCCGGGCCTGAGCTAGGTTCGATCCGTGAAAAGCGCGTACTCATCGTCGATGACGAGGAGGATGCCCGAGAGCTTATTGCGGCCTTACTTCAGAGGGCAGGAGTTCATGTAAAACCGGTAGCATCAGCCGAAGAAGCCATGGCGGCGCTGGCCTCTTTCCAACCCGACCTCTTGGTCTCCGACATCGGAATGCCCGAAGAAGACGGATATTCGCTACTGCGCCGCATCCGTGCGCTTGCCAGTGATAATCCCTCTCGGGGCATTCCAGCGATAGCGCTGACGGCTTATGCACGAGCCGAGGATCGTCGTCGCGCTCTGCTCGCAGGCTTTGGCGTTCACATGTCCAAGCCAGTGAATCCAGGACTTCTCATTGACAGCATCGCTCGGCTTCTTGGCCCGGACAACCTGTCCTTCGGCGCGTCAGACGGGGTCGCGAGTCAACGCGACTGAACCGCGTCTTGGTCGCTCGAGCCAAGCCAAGCGCAAAAGGCCTCCGTCTCGTCCTCTTCCGGCATTGAGATTGGCGAGATTGGCGGCGCACTCCGGGACGCGGAAGTCCACGCCCTCCGGAGAGCGCCATCCGACCGATGATGGCTGGCGTTATTCGTACCGAGAAGAAAGTAGACTCGAGGCGATGCGCTTCTTACTTGGGGCTGTCCGTGCACACCTTCGCCGCGTTGCACTGATCGAGCGCGATGATACCGTCAAGCACGTTGCCCACGCCCCCAGAGCAGGCGTAGCTCTTCACCTCGGTCTCGCAGCGTTGGTAGCCGCTGCTGTTGATTCGACCGTCGCTGCACCGGTCCGCCGGCCAGAGCGAGTTGGCCCTTTGTTCAAAGTCGCGAAGGCAGTCCCCTTCCGTGGCGAACTTTTGGTTCGCAGCGGTTCCGTAGCCCGGACAGCCGCCTCGTGCGTCGCCGTAGCGCTCGCACGCCGTCTTCGCAATGGAAGTGATTCGCCCCTCGCGCGAGGGCTCGAGGGGTGTGTTGTCCGTGGTCGTGCTGTTATCGGCTGCGCATGCGGCACAAAGAGTGAGCGTCAGCGTAACAACCGAAGAAGCGACATAAGAAGAAACGCGGTTAATCATAGAAGCTCGGGGAGCAACTCATGTGCCAGCGGACGGTCACACTCGTATTTACGAGTCCTTCCGTTCCTCCCGTGATGGCGGCATAGGAGAGCACCAACGCGGAAACGCACAAATTCACCGCAGTACTCTCGGTACGTGCCCACGCGAGAGCGCGGCCAAATGCCACAAGTGTGTCGAAGCGTTGCGTAAAGGACGCAGGTGAAGAAGAGATAGATCTTACTTGGCGGGCGGCGCGAGCGTCGGGAAAGCCGTTGGAATCGTTGAGGGAAATCCTGGCGGCAGCTTAAACGCACCTGCATCAAACCCAGGAATGGCCGTCGGAATCTGGAACACGGGCGTCGGCACGGGCGCCGTCTTACCGCCGTCGGCGGCCAGCGCCTCTGTCGCGCCAGCCGGACCGCCATCCGCAGGTTTGCCTCCTGCGACGACGACGGGTCTTGGACTACCCGTGGCGGGCGAAGCCTTCGCCGCACCAAGTGGCGCGACGGGGGTAGTCGGCGGGACAGCGGTCGTCAGGGACGGGGGAGTCGCCACGGGAGCCGCAGCGCCTTGCGGGGTAGCGATGACAGCTACCCCTGCGTCCGCCGAGTCTGCTTTTTTCAGCAAATCGCACCCGCAAAGGCAAAGGCAAAAGCTGGAGACGAGAGCAAGCGAAGGAGCAGCCGTGGTGCCTGAGGCGAAGCGTGAAGCACGAGAGGCGACAACCGGTTGGAGCATCTCGCGCAGCCTACACCCAAAAGGGACCTCGCAAACGCGTCGAAGATAGGTGCTGATCTGCGAGGATTTGTGGTCAGAATCCCGACCGACGAACTCCCTTATAGTTCGACGCAAACGATCTTGCATTGTACACGCAACCATACGAGCAGCCTCGACACTCAACGACGGTAGGCGTTCCCCAGCTGTCGCCCTTTTCGTAAAGCACGATGTGACCGTGACCGTCGCTGTTGTACGCGAGCGCGTCACCCTTCTTCAGCGAATCACGAGACACCGTAGACCACCTACCTTCGCGGTCATCGACGAAGTCCTCCGTGCTGTACGGGTGCGAATCCACCTCGAGAGACTTTTCGCCAAATTGCCAGGCCTTCGCGACGAGCCCAGAACAATCTGCCCCGTAGCGACCCGAGTGGGTACACGACGGACAGCTCCCGGAGCACGACCCGGCCGTGCTCGACGATACGCCCGCGCCTCGCCACGACCCACCTCCCCAAAAGTAGGAGAACCCGACGGCCAACTTCGCGCGGGCAAAGGCATTCGACGGGGACGGACCGCCGCCCGAATCCCCGGGCGTATCGCCCGTCGAGCCCCCACCTTCGCTGCCCGCAGGCGTAAGGTAGGTCGCCGAACTCCAACCCGTCGTCCCGTTGAAGTCGACGTTGAAGAATCCGTCTTTGGGAGTCGCACTCACGAGCTTCACCTCGGTCCCCGAGGGAATTACGGAGAGAAGCGCGAAGCTCGTACCCGCACCCTTTCGCAGGTTGACATTGGCGGTAGTTTGCATGCTTCCGCCCGCGCGGAGCCCAGACGGCGGAGGGGCCGCGAGGGTCGTCACCGAATCGTCGACGGCCACCATCCGTTCGTCGCGAAGCCCCTCGTCGCCAATATCGCCTTTCGAACTTCCCCCCGCAGGATTACGTTCCGCCACGTCATCGGTATTCATCGGTCCACTTTCGCCGGCCGCGGTGCAGCCGGCGATTCCGAGCGTGAACGCGACTGGAAACACGAAGCGAAGGAAGGGCCGTGCGGGGGTCGATAAAAAAGACATCGCGAACGGTTTCGCAAGACTCGCGCCGTAGGCGAAGCGGACGAGATCAAGCCGCCACCACGTCGAAACGAACAGCCGCCGCGGAAACGCAGCACTCTCACTGTCCGAAGGTCGCACCTCCGTCACCCATGTGCGCTGGTCCTTCGCGCCAGCCCGCGAACAGTTCGCGATCCGTATCGCGACGTCGCGCGCTACGCTTGGGTGGGAGAATCGCTTGCAACGTCGCGCGAAGATGACCTCGACTCTGCGCGTGACAGCCCTCGTCGCATGCGTCGCATCTGTCGCATGCGTCGCCTTTTGGGCGACACGCGCGGGCCGACGCGAACCGCTAAGTAACACCGACGTTGTAACCGCCCGTGCAACGTCGACCGATTCTCGAACGCAGGACGAAGCGCGCACGACAGAGACGCCGCCGAACGAAGCCCTCGTCGACGTCATGACGCCATCGCGAAAAAACGAAGGAGCCGTACTCGTCAGGGCAACGTGGGGCAGCGCGCGCGGGCAACTGGGTCGCGACCGTCCGCACGAGGGAAACCCGGAAGGCCCGATGAGTCTCGCGTTCGCCGGCAAGGACCTTCTCGTGCTCGACCAGGTCAATGGTCGCCTTGTGCGCTACGACGCCAACGGCGCAATCGTGAGCGACGCCAACGTTCCGACGACGGCACAGGACATCGCGCTTGCGGCAGACGGTACGATAGCTGTCATCGACCGGCTCGTCGGCAAGGCTGTCACGCTCGTGGACCCGAACGGGCGAAAGCTCGGGGAGCTTCCGCTCGCGCCGCGCGTGACCGAGCCAGGTCTCGTCACTGCGCTCGTGGTCGACGGCAAGAACGTCTACGCCGAAAAAGAGCACGGCGCGCTCATTCTTTTGGGCACGACTCAGGGAACCCAAGCGAGTGAAACGGGCGAACTCACCGGGCTCAGCGGCAGACCGACGAGAGATGGCGCGCTGCTCGTCACGGCCGGATTTGCCTCGAAGCCGCGCGGAGACGTGTTCCTCAACGCGATGGATCGAAAGTCTGCCGCGTCACGGTTCGCTCGCCAGATTCGGTTTCCGCGCCCTGCGCAGGCCCTTGTGCTTCTCGACAGCGACGCGAAGGGAACGATTTATCTCGGCGTCGCGGCTGGCGAGCCTCCCCAAGCGCATGTTGTATGCATGGATCCCTCCGATGGCCATGTTTTGGGGCGCGTCGAGCTCCCGCTCAGCGATACGCCGGAGGAGTCATTCCGCGACTTCACCGTCCGAGACGACGGAACCCTCGCCGTAGCCGTTCGTACGGAACAAGGCGTCGAGTACCGACTAGCGACTTGCCCGTAACGCGACGCAGCGACGACACGAGTGACCGAAGGTCAGCCCCCGTGTAACAGGTTTGAACGCTCAAAGGCGTTGCGTCGCCGCAACGACTACGCGGCAAGCAAGAACACCGATTCAGCGCGTTTCCCGGCGCGCAAAGCTCTAGGGGCGTCATGGCGCGCACCGAGCGGGCGCACTGGGCTGAGCTCCCGCCATTCGCACGAAGACTTTTTCCTCGTCCTTCGCGACCTGCTAGCAAGAGCGCGCTAACGTAGGGACTGTGCTCAACAAGTCGCCCCTTGTCGTTGTGACGCTCGCCCTGGTCGCCTGCGACACGACGCCGACGGCATCGAAAGACAACACCCGCGTCACGGCCGTCGTGGACCTGCCGACCTCACCCGCATCACCTCAAGCCGCGCCCGAAAAGCTCGTGAGCGCATCCGTCCACGACTTCACACTCGAGACCATCGACGGCGCACAACGCTCTCTCGGCGACTTCCGGAACAAAGTGCTGCTCCTTGTAAACACCGCGTCGGAGTGCGGCTATACACCGCAGTACGAGGGCCTCGAGAAACTCCAAATGACGTACGGCGCACGCGGGTTCAGCGTGTTGGGCTTCCCTTCGAACGACTTCGGCGGGCAGGAGCCCAGGTCGAACAAGGCGATAAAGGCGTTTTGCACGACCAAGTTTGGTGTGACGTTTCCGATGTTCGCGAAGATTGCTGTCAAGGGCCCGGCCAAGCACCCGCTCTACGCCTTGCTGGTTCAGACGCCTCCCGCTGGGGAGGTAAAGTGGAACTTCAACAAGTTCCTGGTCGGCAAAAACGGCAGGGCCATTGCGCGCTTCGACTCGGGCGTGACGCCTGAGGCTGCGGAGCTAGCCTCGGCGATCAGTAAAGCCCTGGGCGACTGATCGCGAAGCGACCTGCGAATGACTTCGTGCGCTCTTCGGATGCCTCCGTCTTTTTCTCCTAGGTTATAGGACGCTACCTCCGGCTATTGTCTTGGTAGGATTGTGCAAGTGTTTGGAGCGTCTCTGCTACGGCTTTGGGACCAAGTGTGAATACTCTCTTGCATTTGTTGTCCACTACGAGGAGATAGCCAGATGCGTGTATTTGTCACCGGTGCTACTGGGTTTATCGGATCGGCCATCGTTCAGGAGCTGCTCGGCGCGGGCCACAAGGTGATTGGCCTGGCGCGCTCGGATGCGGGCGCGCAGTCACTTTCTGCCGCCGGAGCCGAGGTGCATCGCGGGTCGCTCGAAGATCTCGAGAGTTTGCACCGAGGCGCCGCCGCGGCGGAGGGGATCATTCACGCCGCGTTCAATCACGACTTTTCAGACTTCGCCGCCAGCGCAGAGACCGACAAGATCGCCATCGAGGCCATGACCGCGACGCTCGCGGGAACGGGCAAATCACTGCTGGTTACTTCGGGTATTCTAGGCCTTCCGGCGGGGCGCTTGGGGACCGAGGAAGATACGCCTTCAGCGCACGTGCCTCGTAAGTCAGAAGCGGCTGGAGTCGCTGCGGCTTCGCAAGGCGTACGCGCGATTGTGATGCGCCTGCCGCCTTCGGTGCACGGTGGCGGAGACCGTGGGTTCGTCCCCGCCCTTATCAAGTTTGCGCGCGAAAAGGGATTTGCGATTTATGTGGGCGACGGGAAAAACCGATGGCCCGCTGTTCACCGACGCGACGCAGCCAGACTCTATCGGCTCGCGCTGGAAAGGGGCGTAAGCGGCGCAAAGTATCATTGCGTTGCCGACGAAGGCATTCCAGTTCGGCAAATCGCGGACGTGATCGGGCGACGCCTAAACGTGCCTGCGGTCTCGAAGACGGCCGAGGAGGCTGCCGAGATGCTTGGCTTCATGGGGCATGTCCTCGCGATGGACTGTCCGGCATCGAGCGCGCTGACGCGACCGCGTTTGGATTGGCAGCCGACCGGGCCGGGTCTGCTTCACGACCTCGAGCAGGGCCGCTACTTCAGCGTATCATCTAGTCTTCAAACGTAGCGGCGGTCGGCCTTCCTATGACGTCGTGCCATGCTAGGAGTCGCCGATGGAGTCAGGATCTCGGCTGGGCAACGGGCGCTACGTCGTTCGCGGAATCCTCGGTGAGGGAGCGCAAGGAACGACTTTCGACGCCTTCGACGAGCAAGAGAACCGCGCAGTCGCCATCAAGCGCTTTGACGTCCGCGGCGCGCAGAGCTGGAAGGATGTCGAGCTCGCCGAGCGCGAGGCGCGGGTACTCGCCACGATCGATCACCCTCTCGTGCCACGCTACTTCGAGCACTTCGAGGAAAGCGGCTCGCTTTATCTCGTGATGGAGAAGATCGAGGGTCAAACCCTCGACGCGCTGCGCCGCCGAAGCGGACCGCTTCCGGAAGACGAGGTCCGACGCTTTCTGACGTGCGCCGACCGCGCGCTCAGCTACCTCCACGGACGGTCCTCGCCTATCGTCCATCGCGATGTCAAGCCGCGCAACGTCGTGCGTCGCGACGAAGGGTCGTACGTCTTCGTCGACTTCGGGACGGTCAGCGAGGTGCTCGTGCGTCGAGGGGCGAGCACCTTCGTCGGGACCATCGGCTACATGGCGCCGGAGCAGCTGCAAGGCCGCGCGATGCCGGCCACCGACGTGTACGCGGTCGGCGCGACGGCTATCGCTGCGCTCACGGGTGCCGACCCGGAAACGCTGCCGCACCGCGGATTGACCATCGACGTTCGCCGCGCCCTCGCGGGCCGCGCGAGCGACGCGTTGATCGTCGCCCTCGAGCGGATGGTCGAGCCCGATCCGGACCGGCGCGCCACGAGCGTCGCGGGTGCACTTGCGGAGCGTGCGCAACCCACGCCCGGTCAGCCCTTCGCGCCTCGGGTGGCGCAGTCCGAGGTCGCGGCGATCGGCTCTACCCGCGAGGACGCGCTTGTGAAGAGCATCCGCGGGCTGCTTTGGCTGCTGTGGGGGCTCAGCTGGGTCATCGTCCCGCTCCTCGTCCGTAGACTTGGTGTCGCGAAAGACACGATTCCGCTCATCATGTTCAGCGCGCTAGCGAGCTTGTTCGTCGTAACGTGGCACCGCGGTGCGCTCATCCGTGCGCTCCTCAGAGCTTTGATGGGATCGTCGTCGCCGAGCGCCGCAGCCCGCGCGGGCAACGCTCCACGCGTCGCACGCGTCGCACGCGTCGCACGCGAGGCGGCGACGGCGCCCCCACGCGTCGACGGCGGCGACAACTTCACCGTGAAGCGAGTCGACTCGGCCGATGTCGAGCCTGATGAGCTGCTCGAACCGACCGAGCTGCCCTCACTCGTTTCACGCGCGCGCTCTGTCGGCGGGACGACCCGCAATCGCTGATTAAGTAGCCGCAAACCAAGCGGTTGCTTGCGACGACGCGGCGAAAGCGCGCATCGGCTGTCCTGAAGCGATCGACATGGCGGCGACGACCATATGCCAAAGGACGTTGTCGGTGAGAACTGCAACGTGTTCGAGCCGCGCCTTGTTCGAGGAGTTCCACGCGACAAAACGAGCGCGAGCGGACGCGTCGTAACCAGTCATCTGACGTGCGTCGACGACGAGGTCAAACGTACTGGCCCGGACCGACAGCGCGAGAGAAGCGTCGACGCGCTCTAACGCGACATCTAACGAGACGCGCGTAAGGTGAGCTTCGAGCAGGAGCACGAGTACCTTGGGGGACTCCTTCGCAGGCCTGGCAGCTGAGAACATCGAGTAGAGGGTTAGCGTACTCGAATCCAAGCGACGCGGCGCGATCTGCGGTGGATCACCCGCACCGCGGTTGCCTTACAACGGATCCACCGGAATGACGCTTTAGGTCATCGTTCTGCGCGAAAATGATTGTTTTCCAAGGCGGGCATGTCGGTTGCTTACGGGGAAGTGGGGAGCAGCAGACACAAGGAGATCCATGTCCTACAAAGCTCGAACGTGCGGAACACCTCTCGCGATTTTGGCCTCTGTACTAACGGCAATGATGACGCTGCTCGGTACGGCATGTAACGAAGCGGTCGAGACTTCGCAGGTCGGAGCCGACGAGCTTCGCGTACTGAGTACGTTTACGGCGAAAGGAACGGGGTACTACCCGGACTCGTCCGCGCTCGAGGGCGGATACAAGGACAGAGTCGGAAAGCCGCTGCGCACGCTGCAGCAGTTCCTTGCGGGCACGAGCGACTATGTGTCGGTTGCCATGGACAAAACGACGTTCCCTTATGGCACCCCGCTACGAATTCGGGAGTTGGACGCGAAGTACGGGCGACCCATTGCGTTCCGCGTGGTGGACACGGGAAGCGCGTTCGTCGGGAAGGGTCGCTCACGCATCGACGTGTGTACCGCGAATCGAGACGCCTCGCTCGACGCAACGATCAACGGAAGCCTCACGATCGACGACCTGACCCCTTCGGGAAAACAGACCGGTTTCGTCACCGAGGTGGACAACGCGCAAGGAAGCGAAGGCGACAACGTTTCCAACGATTCACCCGCGAGCCTGTCGCTCGGCGCGAAGGCATGCCTCAGCGACGGCGCATGCAACCCCGGCAGAGCTGGGGCTGGGCTCATCTGCACGGCTGGGACATGCACCGTAGGGTGCCGCACTGACGCCCATTGCCCTGGCAACACGCGCTGCGACTCCGGCGCGTGTAGGTGAGTAAAACCTCGAGCCTCCGCAGGTGAAACCGAAGGGATGAGGTCGCGACAAATGCGCGCCCCCCGAATCGAGTGACCTCGGGGCGTAGTGGTCGTGGCACACTCCGCCTATGAACGATGACGAGTCAAAGGCAAAGAGGCCCGATGCGCCGCCGTCGTCGCGGCTCGGACGTCTCGGGAGGCTCGCGATGCTCTCGACCCGCGCCGTGCCTCTCGCGACCGAAGCCGTCCGACGGGCTGCATTCGGCTCGCGACGCGACCCCGACGAGGAGAAAGCCGCGCAGGTCCGCGCCGTCGAGAACGTAAAGAAGACCGCGGAGGCCATGCTCAAAACGCTCGGCGAGATGAAGGGGCTCCCTCTGAAACTCGGTCAAATGGCGTCGTACATCGATGGTCTTGCGCCGCCCGGCTACGAGGACAAGTTCCAGGACATCCTGAAAAAACTGCAAGCCAAGGCGCCGCCGCTGTCGCGCGAGGCTTCACACCAAGTCGTAACCAAAGAGCTTGGACCGCCGGACGAGGTGTTTGCCTCGTGGGAGCCTGACCCGTTCGCGGCCGCGAGCATCGGACAGGTGCACAGGGCGACCACGAAGGACGGAGCGAGCGTTGCCGTCAAAGTGCAATACCCTGATATCGACAAAGCGATAGCGAACGATCTCAAAAGTCTCTCCATGCTCGAGACCATGATCGCGCCCATCGGTCGAAAGTATCATTCCAAAGAAGCTCTCGACGAGATTAGGGCAGTCTTTTTGGCAGAGCTCGATTACCGCACGGAAGCGGACAACGCCGAAAGCTTTCGCGCGATGCACCGCTTGGATTCGGAAATCGTCATTCCTCGCGTTTTTCACTCGTATTCGACCAAACGGGTGCTCACCTGCGAAATGATTGGCGGCGAAGATTACGCAGTTTTCTGTGCGCGGGCTTCGCAGGAGGAACGAAATGCGACGAGCGCCACCATCTGGCGGTTCATGTTCCGCTCGCTCTTCGAATACGGCTGGCTTTACGCAGACCCTCACCCGGGCAATTACCGATTTCTAGGCGGCGGGCGGGTCGCGTTTCTCGACTTCGGGTGCGTGAAGGTGCTTCCCCCGGCGTTGCTCCTTGGGACCAAGCGATACATCACGACGGCGATGGACAAAGATTGGCCCGAATTCGAACGCGCGTGTGTCGACGTACTCGGCTATGACCCCACCGATACGGAGTCGTACAAGCTGTTTATCGACTACACCAAGCTGCTCCTCGAACCGCTCACGACAGACGGCCCGTTCCGGCATACGCACGCCGTAGCGCGTGAATCTGTGGCGTTCCTCGTTCGCGGAGGGCAGCGTATCGCGAAGCCCAAAGAAGGCAGCCTGCTACCGAACTTTCCGAAACCCATCCACCCGCCGCAAGAGCACATGTTCATGAACCGCCTTCAGTGGGGCCTCGCGAGTGTGCTCGCGGGGATAGGCGGCGAAGGAAACTACCGTAAGATGGCCGAGCCGTGGATTCGAGGCCCACAGAAACCGATCGCGTGAGCGAAACGCACGAAAATTTGCTTCTGCACGGCGATAACCTCACCGCGCTAAGAGAGCTCCGCGCGAACTTCACGGGCGCCATAAGCTGCGTTTACCTCGACCCGCCGTTCAATACGGGGCGTCTATTTGCGGAATACAAAGATTCGCTCGGCGCCGAGGCGTGGGTACGCATGATGCGCCCGCGGCTCGAAGCGCTCGTGCCGCTTCTCCGCGAGGACGGCGCGGTGTTCGTCGAGATCGACGATACGCAGCTCGGCGAGCTTTTGCGTGTGATGGACGAAACGTTCGGCGCAAAAAACCGCATTAGCCTTATCACTGTCGTGCGGAGTGCGTCGACAGGGCACAAGGCCATCAATCCGGGACCTATCCACGTCTCGGACTTCATTCTTGCTTACGCGAAGGACAAGAAGAAGTGGCGATACCGCCCTCAGGTGCGCGTTCGGGAGGGTCTGGACCGCGCCTACACGACGTGGCTCGACAACCCGGACGCGCCTCATGAGACGTGGACGTTTCGTACGCTTCGCAGTGCAATCGCCGCTGAACTCGGCTTCGCGTCACCCCGAGAGGCCGCGGCGCATCTTGGCAAGAGCGCCTTCGCCGCGAAGCTGACGACCGAGACGCTCGCGCGAGCCCACCACGTCGTGCGATTCGCGCAACCTCGGTACGAAGCCATCAGTCGCGCCGCACAAACGGTCGTTGACCGTTCGCGCGCGGCCCCGACCAAGGTGTTTAGGTTAGCGCGCGAGGGGCGCCCTCCGTTCCTTGTGCGGGGAGGCAATCGAATCCTATTTTTGCGTGACAAAGTGCGTGAGTTAGACGGGCGACTCAACGTCGTCGAGCCGCTGACGAACGTTTGGACCGACGTACCGTTTCAAGGAATTGCGCGCGAAGGCGGCGTCGTTTTCTCGCGCAACAAGAAGCCAGAGCGCCTTCTCGAGCGCGTCATCGCCATGGCGTCCGACCCCGGCGATTGGGTGCTCGATCCGTTCTTGGGAAGCGGGACCACCGCCGCTGTCGCGCACAAGATGAACCGCCGCTGGATTGGAATCGAGAGTGGCGATCATCTGCTATCTCTCGCGAAGCCGCGACTCGAACGCGTCATCAGGGGCGACGATGCGACGGGGATCACCCGCCGCGCAGGTTTCAGGGGAGGCGGCTCGTTCGTCACACGGGAGGTCTCGGAATGAGATTCGCGCGACTTGCCGTGTGCCTCGCGACGCTTGTAACCCGCACAGAATGCCCGCGACGCGAGCTCCCTGCGGCCGGCGGAACCTCGCACTCGGCCGACGCGGCCTCGAGCCCCAATCATCAGGGCGAGCGCGAAGCGAGCGACGACGCAGCGCCAGCGCAAGGGAACCGAGCGGCGTCTTGGAGCGAATCCATTCGTAAAGGCCAATGGAAAGACGCCGAAGCCGCACTCGGTGGCCTTTCGGAGGGCGAGCTGAAAAAGCCTGAGGTTCGCTATGCACAAGCCAAAGTCGCGCTCGCGTTGGGCAAGCACGCGGAGGCGCTCGCAAAGCTGGTGAAACTAGAAGACGAGCTTCCGCTCCTCCGCGAGGCGGTCTCCAAAGCGCGCGCTCAGGCGGCGCTCGTCGTCGGCCCTTTTGACGTCGCGGCGGAATGGTTCGGGACGCGAACGACTTTTTCTGCTTGGGTAACGGCGGCTGAGGCATGGGAAAAAGCCGGCGAGCCCGCGCGCGCACGCACGCTTTGCGACCGAGCGCTCGCGGTCGACAAGAAGACGCGCGCCCAAGAAGAGAGAGCTCGAACGGTGCGGATGCGCGTCATTCGTGCAAAAGAGGGCGATTCTGCAGCCGTCGTCGACGCGCGGTGGCTTGCCGTCCACGCGCTCGAAAATGCTGCCGCGACGGCCGGCACGGAGGTGCTCGACAAGGAGGCGCACGCCTTTCCACTCACGGCCGAGGAGCTCCTGGCTCGAGCGCGGATCTTGGCGGACGCTGGACGATCAGACGCCGCGCTGAAGACGGTCGAGCGCGCGGCCAACGCGGCAGGGACGAAGCCGGCGTCGGCGTTGGAGCTCTGTCGCGGGCGTGCCGAGGCTTATTATAAGGCTCGTTCGCGGTATCCCGACGCCGCGCTGGTTTACCGAACGTGCGCGGCACTCGATGGCCCGCATTCCCATACGGCCGAAGATCTCTTTCTTTCCGCGCGGGCCTTCTCTCGCGCCGACAGGGATGGTGATGCACTTCCGGCGTTTGCCGCCGTCATGCAAAAATACCCGAAGACGACGTGGGCCGACCAAGCGGAGTTTCACATCGCACGGTCACACGTGCTCGCGGGGCGATGGCGTGAAGGCGCGCAAGCCCTCGACGAGTACGTTCGGCACTATCCAAAGGGACACGAAAAGAAGGAGGCCGAGCGGTACCGCGCGCTCGCACACCTCAACGCTCATGACGATAAACTAGCGCGCAAGCTGTTCGACGACCTCGCGGATGACAGCGAGGATTCGACGACGCAGGCACGATTCCAAAACCTTGCCGCGGCCGCCGCGTTTCACGACGGCGACCGGACCCTCGCCATAGGCAGGTGGTCGGACATCGCTCGCTCCCGCCCGCTGAGTTGGCCGGCGCTGGTCGCACGCGCGCGCCTCGTCGCCGCGAGCGCGCCCGTGCCGCGCGCGATTGAACCTTCGGAGGCCGTGCCGGCGCCCGATTCGCTCGTCGTCGAACTGCCTCCCCCTGTCGATACGCTGCATCGCATCGGTCTGGACTTCGATGCCGAAGAGGCGATGCACGAGCGGGAGGCCGTCGTCGTTGCGAAAGCCCAAGGGCGCGGCACGGAGGCGCTTTGCGACGCGTACGCCCAGCTCGATCGCGGCAAGCGTCGGTTTCAGATTTCGGTCCAGATCCCCGCGGCTCTCCTCGCTTCAGCGCCTGGGCCGCGCAACCGATGGGCCTGGGAGTGTGCCTACCCAAGGCCGCACGAGGCACCCGTACGCGCGAGCGAGACGAGCTCGAACCTTCCGGCCAACCTCCTTTGGGCCGTGATGCGACAGGAGAGCGCATTCGACGAAGAGGTCGTCTCACCCGCACGCGCCGTCGGACTGCTGCAGCTGATGCCTGACACGGCCAAGGCCGTCGCTCGCGTCGCCAACCTCCCGCACGAGGAGGGCTGGCTCGTGCAAGCCGACCATAATGTGCAACTAGGTGCGCTCTACATGCGAACGCTGCTCGACAGGCTGAGCGGCGACGCCGTGCTGGCCGCGGGCGCGTACAATGCGGGCCCCGAGGCCTTAGGCCGCTGGCTCGCGAAGGCGAAAGGAGAAACGCTCGACGTGTTCGTTGAGACCATCCCGTTTCTCGAGACGCGAGGCTACGTGGTCCGTGTCATGAGCAACTTGGCCCGCTACGGCTACCTCGATCGCGGCGAGGCGGGTGTTCCTGCTATCGCGCTCGACATGAAGTGACTGTGCGCACCTTCTGCTAGAGTACCGCCGCAATCGTGCTCGGGCTCTTCTTCGCTGCCGTTTTCATCCTTCTAAATGGCTTTTTCGTCGCGGCAGAGTTCGCGCTCGTCAAGATCAGCACGACGCTTGCGCACTCGCAAAAAGCGCCTCGCGAGGACCCTCGCATGGGTCGCGCGCGAACCGTTGCGTCACGCCTCGACCGCTATTTGTCCGTCACACAGTTCGGAATTACGCTGGCAAGCCTCGGCCTCGGCTGGATCGGCGAGCCCGCCGTCGAGCTCCAGGTGGACCGCGTCGCGCACGCCGCTATGGGTCGCGAGCCCGGCGAAATCCTCCACTACGTTGTCGTCGTCCTCGCTTTCGCGATCTTGACGTTCGGGCACGTGCTCTTTGGCGAGCTCGTCCCGAAGCTCATCGCGATTCAGCGCTCGGAGGAGGTCGCGCTCGGTTCGGCTCGGCTGCTCCAGCTGATCTACGTCATGTTCAAGCCGCTTCTCTGGGTCCTTGAGAAAGCGACCAAGCTCATTCTCCGAAGCATGGGAATGAACTCCGACGCCGTGAGTGAGGGCTCCCTTTCGGAAGACGAACTCATCGGCATCCTTGCCGCGAGCGCCGCGCGCAGCCCTGGAGGAAAGAGCCGCGCCGATCTCTTTGAACGCGTCGCGCGATTTTCGGATCGGATGGCTCGACACGCCATGGTTCCCCGCGTCGACGTCTTCGTGCTGTCGGTGAACGCGACGGGCCTCGAGGCGAGCAAGCAACTTCGCACGCACCAGTATTCGCGCGTGATTCTTACAAAAGATCGAAGCGTCGACGAGGTCGCGGGCTATCTCTATGCGAAGGATTTTCTCCTCGATCCCGAGAACGCGAAGCTCCCCTCACTCGTTACCGTGAAGCGCGAGGTGCTGTTCGTACCGGAAACGCAAAGCCTGCTCGACGTGCTCCGCGACATGCAAAAGTCGCAGATACCGATCGCGGTAGTCGTCGACGAATACGGCGGAACGAGCGGCATCGTCACGATGGAGGACCTGCTTGAGGAGATCGTCGGGGAAATTCGCGACGAGCTCGATGTCGAAGCCGCGCGCGTCGTCAAAGTCACACACGAAGACAATACGTGGGACGTCGACGCGCGCGCCGCGATGGAGGAACTCCGGCCGCTGGGAGTGCTCGTCGAGGAAGGCGAATCCGCAGAGACCGTCGGCGTCGTCGTCCTCAATCACCTGGGGCGTATCCCGCGAATCGGAGACAAGGTCGAACTCGGCCCGGACGGGAGCGCCGAGATTACAAGCGTGAGTCGACGTCGAATCCTCCGCGTCCGCATCCGCGTTCAACCACTCTCAAAGTCGCTATCGTGAGTCGCGCTGCTAGGGTCACTGGCTGAAGGCGGATTCGTGAGATTCCTTCGTGTTCTTGCCGTCATAGCTACGATTTTTTCGCTCGTCTGCGTCACGCGCCTGAAGCTCTCGACGGACCTTACCGAGCTCTTTCCGCTCACCGCGGAGGCTTCGATGCTTGCGAGGGTTACGCGCGTGTTGGGCGGGGGCGATGTGGCGCCGCTTCTCATTCGCAGTGACGATGCGGCGCAGACATGGGCGGCGGCGCGCGAAGCTGCGGCGGCGCTTCGAGGCTGCCGTTCGGTGGCGCAGGTGCTGGAAGAGAGGCCCGAACCCACGCTGGACGCGGCGTCGCGGGAGCCGCCCGACCCGACCGCTGCGTGGCGCTTCGCGGGGCCGGTTGCCCGCGAGGAGCTCGCCCGCGCGCTAACCGAAGACGGAATGCGCAAGCGTCTGCACGACACGCGCGCGTTGCTCCTCGCCCCGGGTGCGAGCGAGGCGGCCGAGAGGCTCGCGCGAGATCCCTTGCGACTCATGACGATCCCGTGGGAGAGACGCCTCGAGCTTGCGGCTGGCGCTCGGACTGACGGCGGCACCGCCTTTGTGGCGAACGAGGGTCGGACGCGCCTTCTTGTGATCGAGCCGCGTGGCGGCGCGTTCGATTCGCACGCAGCCAAGCAGTTTACCGAAGAGGCCGAGGCCGCGGTCGACCGCGTGCGACACGACCACCCGAACGTCGTCCTGTCGCTGACGGGCGGCCACGTCATGGCAAAGCAAACCGAGGCGATGATCAAACGCGATCTGCAGGCGAGCGGAGTGCTCTCGGGCGTGCTCGCGTCCTTGCTTTTTGTGCTGACGTTTCGACGACCGCGCGCGCTCCTCGCGGTGCTGCCGCCGCTCGCCGCGGGAACGCTTTGGACAACCGCCCTCGCCACGCTCGCCTACCCGCGTCTCTCCGCGATTGCGACGGCGTTTGCCGCCGTAGTGGTAGGTGTAGGCGTCGACACGGGCGTTCACGTTTACGGCCGGCTACTCGAAGCGCGGCGGGAGGGGCATAGGCCTGATGTCGCCGCGCGGATCGCCCGGCGCGAGACGTGGAAAACAACGCTCGGCGCGGCGTTTGCTGCGGGGGGCGCGTTCGCTTGCCTTGGCCTCAGTGACATCCAAGGCATGCGCCAGCTCGGGTTCTTGTGTGCTTCGGGAGAAGTACTGACGGCGCTTGCCATTTTGCTCGTCGTTCCCGAGGTCGGCGCGTGGCTCGAGCGCGGGCCACCACCGCCAAGGCGAAGCTTGCCGTTTGTCGCGCAGCTCACGTCGACACGGCCGCGCGCTCTCGTCGCTCTCTCGATAGCGGCAGGCGTCGTCGCGATCGCCCTCGCACTCGGCGCGCCGACCGTCGACCACGGCGTCGTCGCGCTCGATGCGCGCACCTTGCCGGCGGCGGCCGTTTATGACGAAATTTATGCAGCTTTCGGCGGGACGCGCGGCCAACTTCTCGTGGTCTCCGCCGACGCGGATGAAGCGCGTGCGCGGGCTCGCGCGGACGCGGTGGCCGAGGTGGCTGAGAAACTCGCCGCGGATGGCACCATCGAGGGGTTTGACGCGCTCGGAACGATGGCGCCATCCCTCGCGGCGCAACGCGGGCGATTTGATGTACGAAACGCCCTTGATTTACCGTCGTTGCGAAGCCGCCTCGCACGCGCGCTCACGGCGGAAGGATTCGAAACGAGCGCGTTTCGTCCGGCCTTCGAGGCCTTTGAACACCCTACCGAACGCAGCGAAGAAACCGACACCAGCGAATCCCCCGCCCTCGCGTGGGTGCGCCGTAGGCACCTTGGGAAGGACGCGAAAGGAACGCTCGTCGTCACGTTCGTTCGCCTCACGAAAGACCGCGAAAACGACGAAAAGGCGCGCGCTTGGCTGCGCGCCGCCGATCCGGAAGCTGTCCTCACGGGCTTCGCCGAGCTCGAGGGTGCACTCAAAGACACGCTTTCGAAGGAGCTGCCGCGCGTGCTTCTCGCTGCTGGCGCCATGGTCGTTGCCGTGCTTGGTATTTCACTAAGGCGCCTCAGCGCCGTCGCACTCGCGTCGGTGGTCCTCATCGTAGAGATCGCTCTCGTGTTGCTGACAAGCCGACTCATCGGCGTGCGATGGCATGTCTACGACGCGCTCGTCCTCCCTGTTTTGCTCGGTATTACGCTCGACGAAGCTCTCTTCCTGCTCGAGGCGACGCGGCGGAAGGCTTCGCTAGAAGACGCGCTTGCAGAGCAAGCTCCCCTTGCAGCCGCGACGGCGCTTACAACGGCCGCTGGATTCGGCGCGCTCATTCTTTGCCGCTTTGGCGGGCTTGTCGACGTTGGCAAAGTCGGCGCACTCGGCTCCGCCGCGGGGTTGGTTTGCGCGCTCGTGCTTATTCCCGCGGGCCTTCGCGTTTGGCGGCCCGGCGCCTAGAGGGTGAAGCTTTGGTGGCCAGGTCAACCGTCGCGCGTGGCCCACGCAGCTTCGGACGTGCTATCGAGCCGACGTGAAGGACGCGCCATCGACACCTCGTTTCACCTCACCCTCCGCATCGTCGTCCTCGTCCTTGAGCACGGCTCCGCCAGCTCACCCGGTTCAGGCGTTGCGCGTGCTCGTTTGGGCGGCACTCGGGGTCGTCTTTGGCGATATTGGTACGTCCCCTCTTTACGCGATGTCGGAGACGGTCTCGTCGCACCTTGCGGCGACGCACGGCATTAAAAACAAAGTCACGATGCAGTTCGGCCAGTTTTATGGCCGCGAGGAGGTGTTCGGCTGGACGTCGATGTTCTTCTGGGCCATCGCGCTCGTCGTCACGCTCAAGTACGTTATGCTAATTCTTCGGGCCGACAACCAAGGCGAAGGCGGGATTTTCTCGATTCTCGCACTCATCAAGGCGAAAGCCGCGAGCGCTCTATCAAACCGCGGAATGGCCCTTATCGTCCTGATGGCCGTCCTCGGCTCGGGCCTTGTCCTCGGCGACGGCGTCATCACGCCTTCATTGTCAATCATGTCGGCTTGGGAGGGCCTCGAGATCATCACGCCGCGTTGGGCGCCGTTTGTGCCTTGGCTGTCGATCGCCACGCTCATCGCGCTCTTTGGTATTCAGCGGTTCGGGACGCATCGGGTCGGGACGATCTTCGCGCCCGTCATGGCCGTCTGGTTTACGGCGATAGCTGTCATGGGCGCCCTGAGTATCGCACGCCACCCAGAGATCGCGGCGTCACTCAACCCGCTACGCGCAGTAGCGTATGTACAGCGCTTTCCGAAGGCGACGCTTTACGTGATTGGGTCAGTCGACCTTTGCATTACAGGTTGCGAAGCGCTTTATGCGGACATGGGCCACTTCAGCCGCCCCGCCGTTCGCCGTGCGTGGTTTTGGATCGTGTGGCCGGCGCTCGCCTTAAACTACCTCGGGCAAGGCGCGCGCTTGCTCGACCCGGAGGCCATCGTCGACGGCAACGTTTTCTACGCGCTCGTGCCGTCGGCGCCCGCGTTCGTTTACCCGCTCGTGCTGCTCAGTTGGCTCGCGACGATCATCGCGAGTCAAGCGCTAATCTCGGGGGCTTTTTCGCTCGTCGGGCAAGCCATGCAACTCGGGCTCTTCCCGCGCGTGAATGTCGTGCACACGAACGCTCACGTGGAGGGTCAGATTTACATTCCAGAGGTAAACTGGGCGTATCTCGTTCTCTGCATCACGCTCGTGTTGGTGTTTCGAAGCTCTCACAACTTGGCCCCGGCTTACGGGCTTGCAGTCACGGGCACGATGGCGTTCACGACGATTCTTTTTTACCTCGTCGCTACGCGCGTCTGGGGCTGGAGCTTTCTCGTGATTGGGCCGGTCTGCGCGCTGCTCTTGTGCCTCGACCTCGGGTTCTTCGTGAGCAACGCGACGCAGTTCATGGAGGGGGGCTATGTCACGATCCTGCTCGCGGCGGTCGTCGCGTTCGTGATGCTCACATGGCGCAAGGGGCGCGCCTCGCTCGCCGCGGCACTGCAAAAGTCATCGCTCCCGATGGATCTTTTTCTCGCGAGCGTTCAAGCGGAGAAACCCGTGCGCGTGAAGGGAACGGCCGTCTTCATGACGAGCAACGCCGGCGCTCCCAATTCCTTGATTCACTATTTCAAACACGCCAAGACGCTGCATGAGCGTATCGTGTTTTTGACCGTACAAACCACCCACGTCCCAACCGTGCCCGAACGCGAGCGAATCGTCGATGTTGTTTCGTACGGTGAGGGGCTCTTTGGCGCCAAAGTCGTCCTCGGTTTCATGGAGACTCCTGACATTCCGAAGACGCTGGGCCGCATGAAAGAATTCGGCGTCGACGTCGACTTGAACGACCTATCTTTCTTCCTAGGCCGCGAATCGCTCGTCTTTACGGGGCATTCAAAAATGAGCCTGCCGCGAAAATTATTCTTCAAATTCCTGAGCAACAACGCACTTCCCGCCTCGGCTTTCTTTCGCTTGCCTCCGGGTCGCGTCGTCGAACTCGGCATTCAAATAGAGATGTGAGAAAGCGTTTTCGAATGGCAAGGTAGAGTGAACTCTGCGGCCTTTGGAAAGCCAAATCCCCAAAACGGAGCGTCGAGGTTACGGCTTGGGGAACTTGCGAATGCCGCCGGATTGGAGCGCCACGTAGATGGCGCGGTCGTCCGGCTTGATGTCGTCCGACTTGATGTCGACCACTTGAACCTTGTCGATGAGGACCGTCGGCGCGCCGCCACATCCCCCGACCGGGCATAGGTAGGCGCCGCCCGAGGCCTCACCATCGGCTCCAAACGTACCCCACATCACGTTTTTACCGTCTGCGGCTATGCACGTTGGAAAAATCATCTCGCTTGCGTAGGTCGTCGTTGTTTTGAACAATTCGCTAAGCGGAGCACTCAACACATTACCCACGGCATTCGACCCACCGGAGGTCCAAAAGACACGATCACCTCGTGCGGCAACGGCTCCAGTCGGAAGAGTGTACGGCGACGTTTGAAAGGCAGTCTTAATGCCGTCTGGAACGGTAACTCCAAGGAGCCCGACACCGTCCGATGTAAAATAAACGGACTCGCGCAAATTACTGTCGCTGGAGACAGATAGGTGAGCGGGCTTAGCTATGTTCGCTAGATTCGACTTCACCCCGCTAAAGAGACTGATTTTACCTGAGCCTTGCTCCGCGAAGACGAATTTTTCACCCGACCTTTCTGGCCCTACCAACGCAACATCGGACACTTTCTCGCCCGGAACCGGACTTGGCGTTGTCGAGCAACCCACATCTTTCGGGCAGCGGTAAACTCCTCCACCGTCTTGAGAACTGCTCGCGTCCGCCCATACTACATACGTGGCGCCTACATCAAGCGCTGAGGGCATGTTCGATGTGCCAAGGACCTTGCGTTCCGAGCCATTTTTTCGAATGCGGACTATGCTTTTCGACTTAGCGTCGATGAAGTAGATAAAGTCGTTATCGAGAGCCATTTTTATAATGACCGCGTCAGAGGCAATCGAAACCACAGCCGTGCCGGCCACGCACTGACCCGCTACGCAAGCCTTGCCGGCGCAATCGTTGCGACACCGGCCACAATTCTTAGGGTCCGTCGCGAGCGGGGCGGCGCCTTCGAGGCATTCGCTCTGGTAGAGGTCTCGCGTGCCAATAATGGAATTGCACCCAGGAACGGCGACGACCAGACTGAGCCCTACGGTTGTGAGGAGTGCACACGCGCGCGAGTGGCGAGCCAATCTCACTGAAAGACTCCTTCCACACCAACGCCAGCGCCCTGCGACGCAAGCGTCGGCGAGATCCGCGAATGCGGTTTAGCCTCGACTTTCGCGCCTCCAAAAAGCACGAGTGCGAGCCCCGCGAGGGCCACTGTGCCTCCGGCGACGACCGAGAGAGTCGACACCGTTCCGAGTGTTTTGGCCGAATCGTTCGCCGTGACTCCTTCAGCCACGGCGCAGCCGCCGGCCGACGGGCAAAGCTCTTTTGCGCGATCGTTTTTCGATAGGGCCATCAGGCCCGTCACCGCCCCAAGGCCCAACCCCAATACGCCGACGCCGCCGACCAAAAAACCGGCCGTACGGACGCCGCTGCCGCGTGGTTTTTCGCTCGACATCAACGATGGTGCGTCGTTTGAAGACCCGGTTGACTTCGCTAGGGCCAAGTCCGTCGTTGCGACGGCGACGACCAGCGCGGGCACCGTCACGTCGACGCGGCCGCTATCTGGAATCGTCACGCGGGTTCGCCACGCGTTCCTTTTTGGCGCGCTAGCCTCGAACGTATGTTCGCCGGGATCGACCGGAATCGCGACGCCAAAGGAGCCCTCGGTCAGCAGTACGTTGTCGCGGCGTACCTCGAGACCTTGAAGTCGTTCTACGACCACGACCGTCACGCGCGCGAGCTTTGGTTCCAGGGCACTGGCGCGCTGTTTGGCAGTCTCAGCCCAATCGGCGCGACCCTGCGCTTTCGCGGCGCTCGAAGCGTCAATGTACGTCGCCCAAGCGGACGCGGTCTTTCCGAGTTTCTCGTAGCAGTTGCCCAAGTGGAGCTGCGTTCCGGCACCGGGGTCGAGCGTTTGACTCTCCGCAAACTTCGGACACGCCGCGGCGTAGTTCTGTGTCGCCACCAACTTTCGACCTTCATCGAACAAAGCTTGGGCTGCCGCACTCGAAACCGCGTCACGTGCCCATGCATCGGACGAAGGCACGAGAGAGCGTACGAGGATAGCCGCGGCCGCGACGCGGCGAGAAAGGCGAGCCGACGTCGCGAGGCGACACTTCATGGCCTGCGAGTGTACCACTCGCGCGCGTTGAGCGAACACCTCGTCATGCGTCAGTGTCGCTCGTCCGGAAGCTCGTTTGCAGGAGCAGGAGGCGCTTTCGCCGAGGGCTGAATTCCCTGCGATTTACCACCATTTCGGGCGGGCGAAGACCGTCCGTTGCTGCTTGCGACAGCCGAGCCCCGTGACACGACAGGCGGTCGCTCGCTCGCGACCGAGGCGACCGCCTGCGCGACGGGCGTTGGAACGACGCTCGCCGAAGGAAGCGGCGTCGGCGCGGCCGGCGGGTTCGACGCAGCGGCGAGCCGCGGTTCATCGTGTGGCACGGAAGACGCCGCCAACGTCGACGGCGAGCGGCGCGCAAAGTGCGTGCCCGCGCCGACTCCTGCCGCGAGAATGCCGAGCATCGCGCCTCCCAGGAGCATCCGAGGCCAAGGGCTTTTTCTATGGTCTACGATGGTCAAATCGCTTGCGCCGGTCGCCGCGGTCGTCGGAACACCGCCCGTCCCTCCCCAGGAGACCTCGGTAAGTGCAAACGCTGTGCGACTCGACAACGAACTCGCGGACGGCGACGGGCGAATTGATTGACCGCTGGCGTGCGCAATTCGGTCCGCACGACTCACTTGAGTCATCGGGACGGAACAACTCTCGAGATCACACGCGAGCTCGGAGACGTTTTGGTAGCGGCGGCTCGGGTCTTTCTCCAAGCAGCGCATGACGATGGCCGCGATAGTCGACGGAATATCCGCGCGGAGGGAGGCGAGCGCGGGCGGCTCTTCTTGAACAATCCGAATGATGAGCTCGGACATCGCGTTTCCGTCGAACGGCACGCGGCCCGCGAGGAGTTCGAACATCACGACGCCCAACGACCAAATGTCGCTTCGTGCGTCGACATTTTTCGCCGCGCGCAATTGTTCGGGCGACATATAAAGCGGAGTACCGAGCAGCGTCTGCGTCCGCGTAAGAGCCATCTCCGCGGGCGACCCCTCAAATTTCGAGATACCGAAGTCCAAAACCTTTAAAAAAGGCCGACCGTCAATCCGATGAGTCAAAAACAAGTTCGCCGGCTTCAAGTCGCGATGAATAATTCCTTGCCGATGCGCTTCGCCAATCGCCTCGCATGCCTGAAGCATGTATTCGGCCACCTCCGCGACAGGCAGCGCCCCCTTCTGTTCGAGCACGTTGGATAGGTCTTGCCCGTCAAGGAACTCCATCACCATGTAAGGGATGCCGTTGACGAGGTGCCCGACGTCCAGCACGCGTGTGACGTGCTCGCTCTTCAACTGAACCGCGGCTCGAGCCTCGCGCTCGAAGCGAGCTTTGGCTTGGTCGTCGCCAGCGGTGAGAAACTTGATGGCAACGCGCTGCGAAAGCGCGACGTGATCCGCCAAGGCGACGATGCCCATTCCACCCTGCCCGATGATCCGCTCAACCCTGTACTTGTCGGCGACAAAGTCGCCCGGTGAAGGAGTCTCGGCAGAACTCATCACGCTTAAGTCTATCGACTCCAGGCGCTACGGGGCGAACTCTAACGCCCGTCCAAGCGGCCGCGAGGCGAGTTCGTGCCTACCGAGCCTCGCCTGCTCACACACCGCACGACGCCGTGCGCGCATGGCGTTGCGGAAGCGGCTACGAAGTTCGACCGCCGTGTACTACAACGGCTCCGTGAACGATCTTGACGCGTTACCGTCGGTTCTTCCGCCGGAGGGCGTCGTCGTGACGCGCCTGTCCGACATAGCGGCACGCGTGACCACGCTCGAAGCGGAGCGCCACGTCGGCCGGGTCGATATCGCCGGGATCCGCGGTTGCGCTGACGCGGTCCTCATCGCGCACCTCGCGCGCGCGAGGGGCGGGCCCGTGGTGGTCGTCGCGGAAGACGGCGATGCCGCACGCGCGCTGGCCAAGGACGTCAGGTTCCTGCTGGGGTCGAACGTCCCAAGCGCCGCCGCCGCAAGCGATGGGGTCGGCGAGAGCCACGGCCTCGAGGGCGAGGAAATGAGCGACGGCGACACGGTCCTCGTGCTTGCAACGTCCGAGTCCTCCCCTTACGCCGACATCAATCCGGATAGGCGCGCCGCGCTCAACCGAATGGCGACGCTCGCGCACCTTGCGATGAGTCGTCCCTTTCGTGTGCTTTTGGTGCCTGCAACGGCGCTCGCGCGAAAGCTCGTTCCGCGTGACGTGGTGCGGACGCACACGCACCGCGTCGTTCTGAATACCGACCTCGATCGCGACAAGCTCGTTCGCGAGCTCACGGAGAGTGGCTATCTCCGTGTGCCCGTCGTCGAGGATCCCGGTTCGTTCGCCGTACGTGGCTCGCTCTTCGACGTGTGGGCCCCCGGCGCCGAAGAGCCCGCTCGCGTCGAGCTCTACGGCGACGGCGTTCTTTCGATCAAGTCCTTCGACCCGATCGTGCAAACTACACGGGCTGACGCCTCGTTCGAAGAGCTTTGGCTCCCCCCCGCGCGCGACACGATCTTGTCGAAGGCTCACGTGGAGCGCGCTCGAGATCGCGTCGCGCAACTCGCCGACATGATCGATTGGCCAACGATGAAGACGCGCGTTCTCGTCGATGACGTGGCGACGGGCCGCGCCTTCTTCGGCGCCGATGCCTACTTGCCGGCTTATTACGATTCGCTCGTGTCCCTCGACGCGTACCTGCCCGAAGACGCGCGCTTCGTCCTGGCGAACCCGCCGGGACTCACGCGCGCGGTGAGAGACGAACTCGCGCGCGCCACGGCTGACGCGGCGACGAAGGCCGACGAGCCGCAGTTTTTGCCGGAAACCTTCTTTCGTTCGGAGGTCGAAATCGCCTCTTCCCTTGCGCGCCGCACCGTCCTCGCGCTGCATAGTACAGCTATCAATGGTGAGGGAGAGGGCCTCGCAAGGTACGAAGTCACGCGCGACGCCGTGCACCTCGCGGCGAGCGACCACGAAGACCTCACGCGCGCGGTGAAAGCCATTCGCTCGACGAAGGGCGCTGCCGGCGGGGAGAGCCACCTCACGCCCGTGGCTCGGCGTATCAAGCACTTCCGAGACCAAGGCCTCACCGTATTTCTTACGGCCCGCGCCCAAACACAGGCCGAGCGACTCGCCGCGCTGCTGCGTCATCAGGACGTCCGCGCGCGCATCCGAGGTTCGGCGTTCGACCACGCGTGGCTCTACGAGCGCGAGGTTCGCAGAGGCGTCGGCGAAGACCAAGACGACGCTCAGATTGTCGTAGGTCCCCTCAGCCGCGGGGTCGTGCTGCCCGGCGAGGGCTACGCCATCATTACGGAAGAAGAGATCTTCGGCGGCCGTACCCACAGGGCACGCACGCGGAGCTCACGGCAAGAAAAGGCGCGACCGTTCGTCGAGGATCTGCGGTCACTCAATGTCGGAGATTACGTGGTTCACGTCGATCATGGCATTGGTCGCTACGTCGGCCTCGTGCACCGCGACGTCGGCGGCCTCAGAGTCGACCTGCTCGTCGTCGACTATGCGTCCGGTGACAAGCTTTATCTTCCGGTCTATCGCCTCAACCAGATCCAGAAATTTTCGGGCGGCGAAACGGGAGAGCCGAAGATCGATCGCCTCGGCGGGTCGACGTTCGCGAAAACAAAGTCGCGCGTCGAAAAGGCGGTCAAGCAGATGGCCGACGAGCTCCTTCGCCTCTACGCGGAGCGGCAAGCGCAGCCCGGCACGGCCATTGAAGCCGCGACCGACGACTACCGCGCCTTCGAGGCTACCTTCCCGTTCGACGAGACCGAAGACCAAGCCCGCGCCATCGACGAGGTCAACAAAGACCTCGAGACCGCGCGTCCGATGGATCGCCTCGTGTGCGGCGACGTCGGGTTCGGTAAGACCGAAGTAGCCATTCGGGCGGCGTTCCGGGTAGCCATGGCCGGCCGCCAAGTCGCGATTCTCTGCCCGACGACGGTGCTCGCGCAGCAGCACTTTCGCACATTCGAGGCGCGCATGGGCGATTACCCAATTACGATCCGAGCGCTTTCTCGCTTTCAAGGAAAAAAAGAATCCGACGAGACGATGGCGCGTCTCAAAGACGGGAAAGTCGACGTCGTCATCGGAACGCATCGACTGCTTTCGAAGGATATCCACTTTAAAGACCTCGGCCTTCTCGTGGTCGACGAAGAACAGCGCTTCGGTGTCACGCACAAAGAGCGCATCAAAGCGCTACGGACGCAGGTGGACGTGCTTACGCTTTCCGCCACGCCCATTCCGCGCACGCTGCAGATGGCGGTCAGCGGCCTTCGAGATCTCTCGCTCATTACGACGCCACCCGTCGATAGGCGCGCCGTGCGCACGTTCGTGACCTCGTTCGATGAGCAGGTTCTGAAAGAGGCCATCACGCGCGAGCTCTCACGCGGAGGTCAAATCTTCTATGTCTACAACCGCATCGAGGGCATCTACGAGCGCGCGCAGCGGCTGCGTCAACTCTTCCCTGACGCGCGCATCGCCGTCGCGCACGGCCAGATGGCGGGCAAAGGAACGTCTGCTGGCGCGCAAGCCGGCGAGACCGTACTCGAGAAGACCATGCTCGACTTCGTCGAGGGTCGTTACGACATTCTGTGCGCGACGGCGATCATCGAAAGCGGCCTCGATATTCCGCGCGCGAATACGATTATTATTGATCGCGCCGATCTCTTCGGGCTCGCGCAGCTTTACCAACTACGCGGCCGCGTGGGTCGCTCGAAAGAGCGCGCGTACTGCTACCTTATCGTGCCTCCGCCGAACAAGATGACCGATGACGCGCGGGCCCGCATCGAAGCGCTGGAGCGCCACACGGAGCTCGGTAGCGGATTCAAAATAGCGAGTCTCGATCTCGAGCTGCGGGGCGCGGGCGATCTCCTCGGAGGCGAACAGTCGGGAAACGTCGCGAGCGTCGGTCTCGACATGTTCTGCTCGATGCTCGACGACGCCGTGCAGGAGCTGCGCGGCGAGCCGACGGTGCACGACGTAGACCCCGAGCTTTCGTTCGACGTCACGGCGCTCTTGCCCGAGGAGTACGTCTCCGACGTGGGCGTTAGGCTTTCACTCTACAAGCGGCTCGCGAGCGCACTCGACGAAGCGCACGTCGGGGAAATCGCGACGGAAATGGAAGACCGCTTCGGCGCGCCGCCCGCGGAAACACGAAGCCTGGTGCGACTCATGACGATGAAGTGCGAGCTCCGGAAGATGCGCGTGCTCGGCTGCGAGGCGAGCGCGAAGAGCGTCACGCTCCACCTTCGCGACGACACTCCGCTCGATCCAAAAAAAGTACTCGAGCTCACTAAGGTTCCGCGCAGCTTGTACAAGCTCACCCCGGATCGCCTCACACGGCGCTTCACGGACGGCATCGACGGGCTCGCCAACGCCGAAACGATGCTTGTCGAACTCTCACGATGTTGGCGCGACTAAGCGCATGTGAAATCAGGATAGAAGCTCGCGTTGAGGCTCTCCACACGAACACGCAGGTCGGAGCTATACGGCTGGCAAGGTTTGCCCTTTAGTCGACGCGCGAGAGCCGAGAAAACACGACTCATCAACACTCCATGACGGACCGTTCCGACGGCCATCGCCAGCACAAAGCCATCCCAGTATTCGTGCTTTTCGAGCGCACCGTTTTCGCTTTTTGCATAGTCAGGGTAAGCGATAAGCGAAACTTCGGCCGCGTTCATGTAACGAGGCTCTCACGCTGCGTAGACTCGAGAGGATTCCATCCGACGGGTTTCCCGTGAACGGATATCTCCGAGCCGCGATGGGGCGAACCGCCGTAAGCAGAGAGGTGCGTTTTTAGGAGAATCAAGGCCCCACGCATAGAACTTGAAGGGAGCGTCACCTCCTCCCTTGCCATCGGACGACGCCCGGACGGTTACGTGCGGACCTCGCAGCTCCTCGGTACCCGTGAATGGGCGGCGCTCCGGACCAACCTTTCTGACAAACTTAGAGAAGCCTCGGGTCGAGTCACTCCCCGAGCACTTTCACGCTCCCATCGAAGCAGTAAACGAAAAGGCGCCGCGAAGTTGCAAGGCCGAGCTCACAGGCCGTCACGCTAAGGCTGTCGTCGCGGTATGTCCAAACCACCTCCCCGTTGGAAGCTGTAGCCTGTACAAATGACCGAAAGTCCCCTCCCGGCATGGAGGCATCGTACTCCTGGAGGAGGGTGTAGGTCGTGTCGCCGCCATCGACGAGCGACGACCAAGCAGCCAACTCGAGCTTCGAGACCGCCCCTTGTCGTGAACCCACACTCCACCGCACTTCACCTCTTCGCGTTACGCGCGCAAGACCGTTGAAAATGAAGTCGCCTGACGGTAGCGAGACCACGTTTGGACCCGCAGGGCTGCCTATCTCTAACGCGGGGCTGAGAGTTCCGTCGGGTGCGAGAAACGCGAGCTTGTCCGGGAGCGTCTCGTAGAGCGTGATCTGATCGAGGTAGAGAACCACCGTTCGATCGGTCAAAACGCCCAACGCCTCCCATTTGTGCTCTGGTCGTGCGGGTGGAGAGGGGAGCGGCCGCAATTGGTTCGTCGCGGGCTCCCACCATGCGCTTTGTTTGATGGCCGGATAGTGTCGCGAGACAAGGAGCTCGTTCCCATAGGCCCCCGAAAGTTGGCACCCATCGCAAGTTTCGACCCCGCCGCTCAACGTGTCCACGACGTAAAGATTTGACCCGGTTTGCACTGCAACTTTATCCATCGTGAGCGTCTGGATGGAAACTCCGACGCCGTCCGCGGGGCTGGAGGCGACCCTGATAGTCCGGACCGGCGTGCCATCCGCGGCTTTCATCACGCTGACGGTGAGGCTCCCTACTGTCGAGACTTTGGCCAGGTTTTCGGTCCCCACGAGTGCCTGCGGCAAGGTGCTAGTCAGGATGCTGCCATCGCTCGAGGCGACGACGTTGGCTTCGCTCCGGAGCCGAGTCAGCAGCCTCGGGGTCGTCCGAGGCCCCGCAAAAGTTGACCGACGGGAGTGAGAGCAGTGCCAAAGGGAGGCCCACGGGTGGGGTGAGCAGAGCGGGTCGGACGGAAGGGCCGCTGGCGATTCAGAGCCGCGCGCGCGGTCATCAGTGAGCGACTCGGGCCTACCAGGAGGCATCCAAGTCACTTCGGTCTCCGCGGGGGTGGCGTTCTCCGCGGGAGTTCCGTCTTTTGTCGCGTCCTGCTCGGGAGTTGCACACGAGGTCGTCGCCAGAGCAGCTGCCCAAAGCACCGCGAGAGTTCGATGACAGCAAGACATTCGCCAAGCGCTACCGGCGCGCACACGGCGAGTCAAGAACTCAGAATACGTCGGATCGACCGCTGGCTTCTTAGGTTCTGTACCACGCAGTGAGTTTCGATAGAGACATCGACGGTACTCGCCAATGCCAAAACAGTGCCGGTCGCGTTCTCACGATGTTGGCGCGACTTACCGCGCGACGCTCACCCACCGCACGCGCTGCAAACGCGATTTCGTAGCGTCTCCTCGCTTCCGCACGCGATGCGGACGCGAGAGGTCGCCCGCAAAAGCGGTCTGCATCCGCTGAAAACGGGAGGGTGGTTTGCAAAGAAGTTCCGTTCGCATGCACTGCAAAGCCGACGTGTGCCGCAAATATCGCGTTCGCAGCACATGCACTGCCTCTGGTTGGCTATAGTCGGTCGGATGCACACGCCGCCTGCCTTTTGCGAAACGGAGCCGCGTCGCCTTGCGGAGTTGATTCGCCAGCATCCCTTCGCGACATTGATTGCCGTTCGCGATGACGGAGCGCCTGAAATCGCTCACGTTCCAGTCTTCCACGATCCCACGACAGGAACGCACGGGACGCTTCTCGGCCACGTTGGCCGGTCGAACCCCATGGCGCGTCTCGCGGTCTCGAACCGGCCACTCGTCGCGGTTTTTCATGGGCCACACGCGTACGTTTCGGCGAGCTGGTACGTTGAGCCCTCCGAGCAGGTGCCGACGTGGAATTACGCGATGGTGCACGCCCACGGTCGCGGACGCGCCCTTGATGGCGTCGAGTTACGTGCGCTTCTCGCGCAGCTGGCAGGAGCTCACGATACGCAATGGCGTGTCGATTCGATGAATCAGCAATTGCTTGAAGAGCTCACCCACGCGATCGTCGGCTTTGCCATTCCCATCGACACCGTGGAGGGAACGTTCAAGCTAAGTCAAAACCGCTCATCAACGGATCGCGCGCGCGTCGAGTCGGCCCTTCGAGCCCGAGGCACGGCAGACGACGAAGAGCTGGCGCAGATGATGCGCGCCCGAGCCGAACCGAACCGAACCGAACCGAAAGATGATGGGAATTGCGTCCTATAGCCACCAAAACAAAGCCAGCCTAAGTGACTTATTTCATCGCCTAGAAACTCCCCGCGCGCCCCGGGAGAACCGGTGTCGCCGTACCCGCGACGATAGCTTCGAATCGCGCCACAACGTTGCTGTTACTTTCCGGAACGAAGTAGAGAAAGTGGCCATCGAACACAATGCCATCGATACGCCCCACCTTTGCGTCAAACGATTGCCATGAGGTGGCCTCGGCGAACGGAGCCTTCGAATCGTAGCGATACGGTGTCTGACCCACGCCGGCTCCGAAGTAAAGGTAGCGACCGTCGAATGCCGTGCTGCGGACACTCTCGGGAAGCGTGTATTCAACCCACGAACCGCGACTTGAAAACGGCAACGCCGAGTCGTACCGAAGCACGAGACCCGCGGCATCTGAAGGCATGTAGACGTAGCGCCCATCCGACACGGAACCGCAAATTCTACCGCTAACTCTCGGATCGAAGGGGGAGAAGGTCGACGGATTCCCACGAACCTTTGGCGCCAAACGGACTGCGCGTGTCATAGCGAACTGCAATGGATCCAAAGTCATCCGGAGTGAAGTAGATGTGTCGCCCATCGTAACTGCCTAGAAACATGGCAGAGAGACCTGGTGCAGGTAGCGTAGCTGTAACGTCAAAGTGGCTCCAAGAAGCGGCGCTCGCGAAGGTGCCGCGAGTAACCAGACGACTGACCACGGCAGGCGTCGTCGTAGAAGGTCGATTCGTTGCCGCGTACAAATAGCGACCGTCGAAGACGCCACTCGGGGACCCCGGAACTCCAATGAAGTTCGTTGAAACGGAGATCCATGCTTGTGGGGTTTCGGAAGAGACAGTCGTGTCGTAGCGGAGTATTAAGTTAGCCCCGTACGAAAGGAAGTACACAAACTGGCCATCGAATACGGCTCCGCCCCAGTCTGGAACGCCAGCGGCATGGGTCAGCCAGGAGGTCGACGCTGCGAACGACGCTCGTGTGTCGTACCGTACAATTCTTTCGTGTCCACCGGTGAACCCAGGACTGAAGTAGACATAGCGACCGTCGAAGACGCCTCCGGAAAACGCACTGGCACCTCCGAGTGGGGCAAGGTCGAACCGCTCCCACAGGGCCGCGTCTGTGACGTCGTGATAAGCCGTCGGCGGGCCGCTTGCGTCCGGGAAGCCCGACGGGCCCGTATCCGCGACGCGCACATCGTCCACTTGCGCGTCTTTCGCCGAGATCCCACCGTCCTGTTTGACGTCAAACGTTCCTTCGTCACAGGACGCTCCACACGACGTTTGCGCAGCGACGCACGTGCCCTTCAAGCATGTCTCGTCGGTCGCGCAAAGTACGCCCAAACACGAGAGCCGCATGTCGATGCGCATATCGCTCTGGAAGTGTCGCGCAAAACGGAGCTGCCGCTTGGCGACGATGCATCCATTGGATTGAGCAGGATCGAGACAGCCTTCCGCAGGTTGGCCATCGGCACGCTGCATGACCGCAAAAGCAAGCGCCTCGTCTTTCGACGCCGCCGGCAGAATCACCACGCTTCCGATTCGGCCATCGGCATCGCACGTCGCCGACACCGACGAGGGCGCTTTCCCGACAATCTCTCCCAACGTCGAGGCGCCTACGAGCACGACGGCAGAACCTCTCGTGCATGTAAGTTCGCTATATACGGTCACGGTTAGCGCAGTCGGCGTCGCGCATTTAAGCGCGAAAGCGGCGCTCAAGCCAAAGAGCAGCCAGGCAACCCAACGCGTCCGGCGAGGCATCGACACGGGTCGAATGCTACAGGCCGAGCACGACAGTGTCGTGAGCGTTTCTTAGGATACGCCGCACGCGACACGTCGCTTGAGGCGTCCTACGTCCAGTAATTCTGGAATCTCGGCCCGCAACGCCACTCGCGCCGCCTCGCTTGCGAGCCATAGGCTCGCGGACTTGGGCTACGAAAACCTCTTCGTCAAGATATGCGCAATAAGTGTTAGCGCCAGCAACCCGCTCGCCGTGAGTTCTTTCAGCAAGGCGGCCGTCATAAACTGAGGCTGCTCGCCATCGGCGGCACTTTGTAAGTGACGCGCGCCATCGAGATACGACCCGGACGTCCCGACGATGCCGAAGCTTGTAGCTTTCCTCCAATCCAACGCGCGAGGCGACGCCGAGAGCCTGCTCTTCAATCACGCTACGCTCCTCGAGCGTGTCTTTCTCAGCAAGCTTGCGTCGAGCTGCGCGCAACCTGCCATAGACCGCTTTTTCTCGCTCCCCCCATCGCTTGTGACTTCCGGCGTGCCGGCCGCGGCGGCGCCATGCGCATTGGCGAGTTGATGTAGCTTCGCTATCGTCTCCGCGAACTCGGATTCGCTTGCGAAATGGCGGTACTCGCCGGAATGTGTTTTCCCGTATGACCGCGAAAACCTCCGAAACGAAGCACGGCCTGCGCGCAAGGCCCGCTGCCACCACGGCGTCCGGCGGCCACCGTGCAAGGCGGACCACCTTCGACGGCGGGGACGCGCGTTTCACCGAGGTCGTCGCGCTCATTGAGGCAGCGCGGGGACGGGCATACCAAGCCGTGAACGCCGAGCTCATCGCGCACTACTGGGAACTCGGCGAGTACGTCAGCCGAAAGATCGCGAGCGCCGAGTGGGGCGACGGTGTCGTCGAAGAACTCGCCGCCGATCTCACGAGGCGCTACCCGAGTGTCCGAGGCTACACGCGCCCGAACCTCTTTCGAATGCGCCAGTTTTACGAGGCATACCGCTCGAACCGAAAAGTCTCACCATTGGTTAGACTTTTGCCGTGGACGCACCACCTCATCATCCTCAGCCAAGCGAAGCCTGTCGAGACGCGCGCGTTCTATATTCTCGCCGCCATCAAAGAGCGCTGGCCCAAACGAGCGCTCGAGCGGCAGATCCGTTCGGGGGCCGTGCTTCGCGAGGCGCAGGCCACGAAGAATGTCTCACCAGCGGTGAGACAAACTCACCCGACCGCCATTGATGAGTTCAAGAACGCCTACAACGTCGAGTTCCTGGGCCTCGCGGCCGAACATTCCGAGGCCGACCTTCACGGCGCGCTCTTGCGAAACCTCGGCCGCTTCCTGACCGAACTCGGTCGCGACTTCTGCTTCGTCGGTTCGCAGTACCCCATCCAAGTGGGCAACCAGGACTTCGCTATCGACCTCGTCTTCTTTCACCGTGGCCTTCAATGCCTCGTGGCCTTCGAGCTGAAGGTTGACAGGTTCAAGCCTGCCGATCTTGGCCAGCTCTCGTTCTAAGTCGAGGCGCTCGACCGCGACGTGAAGAAGTCGCACGAGCGGCCTTCCATCGGCGTGCTGCTATGCGCGACAAAGGATGACGAGGTCGTCGAGTACGCGCTCGCGCGCACGACATCACCAACGCTGGTCGCCGAGTACCAGACGTTCCTTCCACCGAAGGAAGTGCTCCGCGCGAAACTCCACGAGCTATACGCGCAGCTCGCGCCGACGGCGGACCCACCGATAGCCGCAAGAGGAAGTCGTCATGGCTGAACGCACGTGGGGCGCTATCACGAACGGCGCGACCTTCGAGTCCCTCGCCACGACCCTTGTGTACTTTGAGGACTCGAACGCATCGCTCTTCGGTCGCAGAGGCAAAGACGGCGGACAGGATGCGCGTTCGGGTGACGGGACCCGAGTGTTTCAGGCGAAGCACCACGAAAACGGCTCGGCGGCCGCTGCGCTCAGAGACGCCAAGCAGGAAGCCGCGAAGATCGCGAAGTATCGTCAGCCGGACCACGCTCGACATCACCAGTGGATGAATGTGACGCACTGGCAGCTCGTAACGAATGCCGCATTCAATGCCACGGACAAACAGAAGTGGGATACGGAGGTCGCACCGCTCTTCGCGCAGCAGGGACTAACGGCGGACTATTATTGGGAGCGTGAGAACCTGAACGCGCTCCTTGACAAGCACCCCGAGATTCATCGCTCGTTCTTCGAGAACGAGACGCGGGTCTTTCTTTCACTTCCCGAGGTGAAAGAGCGGCTGCAAATCAACGAGCCATTTCTGCGTCGCGATAGACTTGCGCCTTTCTGTGGACGAAAAAACGAGACGGCGACGATTCGCGAATTCCTTGCCTCCGACAAGTCCTTCCTCGTCGCTCACGGAGCGGGTGGAACGGGCAAGACGCGCTTGCTCGTCGAGGCCGGCGACGATATCGCGAGCGAAGGTGCGTGGCACGTCCTTTGGGCGAACGTCGAGAGCATGGCCGCAACCGGTTCGTGGTTCGAAGCCGTTGTCCCGTAACCGTACGGAATTGGACGCCGTGCGCAATCGGGCGCGGCCTGCTGAAGTGCTCGGATGGGAAGACATCGGGAGGATTGGTGGGCGGAGCGACTCGAAGAGTTGGCGCAGGGCGGTGACGCCGAGGAGATCGCGCGGCGTCACGGGGTGAGACTCTGGACGCTGCTCGG
>JANXOF010000082.1 GCA_025353725.1 Polyangiaceae bacterium
CGCGCAAGCGGCGGCCAACCTCTTTTCTCTCCTCGCGTCGTGCATGCTGCACGACCTCGACCCCGAGTCTTACCTCGAGGCGATGATTCGTGTCGTGCCGTATTGGCCGCGCGACCGGTATCTCGAGCTCGCGCCGAAGTACGGGTTGCGAACGCGGGCTCGCCTCGACGCGCAGCAGCTCGCGATGCCGCTCGGCCCCATCACGGTGCCGCCCGCGGAACAACAGCTTGCGCCGAGCTAAGCCAACTTCCACGCTCGCGAGTCTCGGCCATCACGGGCTCCAAGTCGAGAACGTGTCTCGGTGCAGGGGATACGAGGAACAAGCGGGCCAAGCACGTAAGACTTCAAGACGAACCCCGCGATGCTGGGCTGGTTTAGATCGGGATGAATCATTCCGGCGAGAGCTGCGTGATGTTTTGGCAGCGTGCTCCAGTGCGCGCCAGGCTTTTCGTGGTGAGCGGTGTGGTAGCCGCTGCTAAAAACGAGCCAGTTCGCAACAGGCCCCACGAAATTCCGAGACTGATTGTAGTCCGACCATGGGTCGCCGTGAACGTGCTGGAGGTAGTTGATAAACATCATTCCCCAGAGGCCCATGGCTGCGGTCGCGCCGAAGCTGCACGCGTACGCTAAACGCTTTATTGGGTTTTCCACACCTCGGAGTTTCGTCGCTGCCCGGCGCTCCGTCCATTCGCTTTTCCACGCGCTCGGCGGACTTCTTCAAAACGCGTATTTGTTTCGAAAAGTGACCAATTTCGCTTACTTGCGGAGGCGCGTTGTGCTCGTCGACCGGCAAACCCCTTCAGGTTCCGGTGCGCGCCATGCCCAAAATGCGACTTCGCGGCGACGCTCGACGTTCGGTGCGGGTGGCGTATCGCGAGAGGCGTTGCTACGACCTGCAGCACTTCGATGCTGAACCCCGCAAGAGTGTGTTGTTTGTGGATGCCGATGGCGCTTGGATGCCTTGCGATATCCGCCGGAGGTTGTAGTGACGCGCCGACCGATACGCAGGCAACACACGCTCTTTTTGCGTCGGCGACTTCATGCTCGTTTCTTAATGAACCGGGCCTGAGCTACGGTCTCGCGTCGGCATTTCCGGGCGACGATCTCGAGCTCCCTGGCGCACCGAACCGTGGCCTTCCACAACGGGCGCGCAACGCGGCGCTGCAGCTTGCGCGCACCGTTGCCGAGGCGTGCAGGCCTTCCGGCTACACGACGTGTGCCGAGCTCCGCGCCGACTTCTTCCGCGACGGTGGAGACTACCGCGCAACCCTTGCAGCGCGATTTCGCGTTGTGAAAACGTGGAATCCACGTAATGCTTCGGTGCGAGGCCCCATGCAAGAGGAGCTCATGGACGTCTATCGCTACCTGACGGAGGGCGAAATGTGGTGGCAGGACAAGGTTCCCGCGTACCACCTATTTCGCGACGCGTTTCGACCCAGGGTGCCGGCGACCAATCCAGGGTTTGCCCCGCACGTCCAGGTCCGCGTTGCATGGTCCCTCGCCCCGCTCACCGTGGGAGAGTGCCCGAGCGACGTTCCCCTGGAGATCGTTGCCAGTGTCAGTCCGGGCGCTCGGGCGTCCACCCCTGCGATGCAGCGCATCTGGCCCGCGCCGTAAATCGGGTTCCCGAGTTGCTGGGCGAAATTGGAAGACGTGCGCCAGGGGGGGCGCTCATTACAAGGTACAGAGCTTACAGCGCTGTGCAGGCGGCGACGGAACGAAACGGTCGCCCTTCCACACGTAGTGTCCGCGTGCCTTGCAACTCTTGATAGCGAACGCGCGAAGGGTACGGAACTCCGCCGCGTAAAATCGCGCGGCATGGTCTGCTTGACGAGGTCGTCGATCTTAGCGAGCGCTTCCGTACACCCCCGGAGCTCAATGCGTTCGGCGCCCATCAGTGAGAGCGGCGTCGTCGGTGTCAGATGGCCAAATCAGACCTTCTGCGTTCGGTCCGCCTGCCGAGGGCATACATCCTCGAGCGGTGAGCTCTCTCGATCGGCCTTCTCACAAGCGAGGTAGAGCGCGAAGTGCTCGCGGCATTGCCGTGGTGACCTCACGAGGACTTTGCACGGTCGTGGAGGTCAGCCTCGAGTCCACCGGGAGAGAACGTGAGCTGCAAGTCGAATCGAAGTTACACGCGGTTCGGAGACACCATCCCTGTCATGCCGGGCAAGGCCATCCGATTTACAAATAACGCGGCATTCGAGATAAAGGTCGACGTCACCGTCATGCATCAGGGCGGCGGCCAAGAGCCGCCGTGCGATGTGCCGACGACGTTCGACCGGCGACCGACGGTGACGCTTGCCCCGGGAGCGACGCTTGATGCGGTCGTCCCGTCGCAGCTTGGGGATATCGTCGAAGTCGTCATCCCGAGGAGTCAGCGGAGCGATACGGGATCAGGAGTCCTCGTGCACGATAACGCGTTTGACTACGTCGCGTCGAAAAGCGAAACGGCGCTTACGCGAATGGGAACGTGTCACGGGGGGCCGCCCGGGGGCGCCTCACTATAACGGAGGCTCTCGCGAAGGGTCGCCGAAGCGGGCGGCACATACCCGTAAAAACGTACGGCTGATGTTTGCCAACCACGACCGGAGATGGTGACGTGAGCGCCCAGGACTGGCAGAAACGTAGTGGGCTTACACGTGCGTTTCGGGGTAGTAAGGCGACCTGTTGGGCCTGCACCCCAGTCAGACGGAGCCCAATCGCGTTAATTCAACCGGGTACGAACTTCACGCGTTCGGTGCTAGTCGAAATCCGCGACGACGGGGGCGTGGTCCGACGGAATGGATCCTGACTTTCCTTTTTTCCGGAAGTCGCGATCCACGTAAACGTCGCGCAGGCGCGTTGCCAGTTCGTTGGAGGCGAAGAGGAGGTCGATGCGCATTCCTGCGTTCTTGTGAAACGAGCCTGCACGGTAGTCCCACCATGAGAACCCTGGAGTCTCGGGGTACTTCGAGCGGTATAGGTCGACAAGCCCTGCCGCACGCAATCGGTCGAGGAGTGAGCGCTCTTCGGGGGTTTGGAAGATGTGACCGTCGAAGCGCGCCCCGCCGTAGGAATCGAGGTCCGTCGAGCACACGTTGAAGTCACCGCCTACGAAAAGCGGAATGTCGACTCCGCGCCGTGCGCGCTCTTCCACGTGAAGCGCGAGGCTCTCTAGCCAGTCGAGCTTAACTTTGTAGTCTGCATGTAAAAGAGTCTTCCCGTTCGGAATGTAAACGCTCGCGACTTCGATACCTTGGACGTTCGCGACCACGAAGCGAGCGCCTGCCGTCGAGGCTCCGGGTAGCTCGCGCATCACCAACTCCGGACGCTCTTTTGAGAGTACGGCGACGCCGTTCCAGCTCGGCTGTCCTACGAGTACCACGTGATATCCTGCCGCTCGAAGCTCGAGATGAGGAAACTCGGCCTCCGCTACCTTCAGCTCTTGTAAGCAAACGATGTCCGGCTGGCGCTCGGCTAACCATTCGTTGAGGCGCACGGCCCGCGCGCGTATCCCGTTCACGTTCCATGTCGCTATCCGCACGGACTCGTTCGTAGCGCGATCGCTTCCGCGTGTCACATGTCGGTGAAGCCCGCGATGCGCGAGCCTGCGGCTTGTGTCTCGCGGTCGATCCGCTGCGCGTGCTCGTGCAGGCAACGCAACGCTTCGTCGGAGGTCGTCGTTGCCAAGAGTGCGTCTCGAGCCGCCTCGTCGAACACGGAGCGCGCAAGGCACGCCAGGACGCGCACTTCACGCTCAAACGCTTTGGGAGGCAGGAGCAGCAGGAAGATGATGTGAGACGCTCGTCCGTCAGGGGCGTCGAAGTCGATGCCTTCCTTGGATAGGCCAAGCGCCACGATAGGACGTGAAAGTCCTTCGATGGGCGCGTGCGGAATAGCGACCTCATCGCCGAGGCCCGTCGGCGCGACAAGCTCGCGTTCCAGCACGGCAATCAGGGCTGGCTCGACGAGGTCTCCGAGCGAGCCACGCAGCGCGTGGCCGAGTTCCTCGATGGCACGCGCGGATGTACGAGCGAGCAGGTGCGGCACGAAGGCGCCGTTACGCACGAGATCGGCGGCAGTATCCTGCGCATCGCGTCGCTTCAGAGAGCGCGCACTGGCCGACGGCCCATAGAGAAGCTTCTTCATCATCGGCCCCGCGAGAAGCGACGTGCCGATGGCCATCGTGACGAGCGCGACAAAGATACGATCGTCGATAAGCCCCGCCTCGCGCGCCAAGAGCGCCAAAATGATTTCCATCGCCCCCCGCGCGTTCAACCCAAACCCGACCGCGAGGGCTTCGCGCCATGACAAGCCCGTCCAGCGCGCGCCCATCGTGCAGCCCAAGAGTTTTGCGAGCGTGGCCACGAGAAACACGGTTCCACAAAGCCAAGGAACGAAGTTCGCTGCGAAATCGACGCGGAGCGCCGCGGAGGCGAAAAACACCGGCGCAAAAATGTTCGTTACGAACTGCTGCATCGTTTGCCGGGTTCGTTCGCGGAGGCGCGGCGAATCCCCCACGGTCGCGCCGACGATGAAGCCCCCTAACGCGGCGTGGATGCCAATCGCTTGCATCGACGCCGCGCCCAAGATGGCAAGCACGATGAGGAGCGAGAGAATCCTCCCTGGAGCGACCTCCGCCTTCTTCTCTAGTTTGGCGAGAGCGCGATCGGCGAGGGGCCGTCCGAGAAGCAGCGCACCCGCGACGAAAAGCGTAGCGAGCATCAGCGTGCGCGCGAGAAGTACAAAGTCGACGGTGCCACCGTGCATCGGGCCAATCAACACGCTGAAGGCGACCCAGCCGATAAGGTCGTCGAGCATCGCCGCGGACATCACGAGCAGCCCGATGTCGGTCTTGAAAAGACCTAGGTCGAGGAGCGTTTTGGCGATGACAGGCATCGCGGAAATCGAGAGTGCGACACCGAGAAAGACCGCAAAGAGGTCGCGCCGTTCGGGATGCAGAATGAACGATTCTGGCACCACGTAGCCGACAATGACCCCACCCACGAGAGGCACGACGATGCCCAGGAGCGAGACAATAATCGCCGTGCGGCCTCGTTTCTTGACGATATTTAGGTCGACCTCCAAGCCTGCTACGACGAGCAGCAACACGACGGCGAAGGTCGTGTAGGCCGACAACATCGTGCGTGGCGCACCACCGGGAAAGAGAAAGCCCTGCGCGGCCGGTGCCACACGCCCGAGCACGGTCTTACCAAGTAGCAGACCGGCCGTTAGCTCGCCGACCACGGCGGGCAACCCAAGTGTCCGCGCGAGCTCACCCAGCAGCCGAGCGGTTCCCAGCAGTGCCGCGATCGAAAGAAGAAAAACTACGGCGTCGTGCTCGTTCACGAGCTAGGCGCGGCCAAGAGCCTCGCAGACCGCGCGAGTGAACTCCTCAGTTCCCACGGCGCCACCGAGGTCGACCGTGCGCATTCCACCCTCGAACGTCGCGAGCAGCGCTTTCTCAATCCTGTTGGCGGCGGTGTGTTCGCCCAGGTGATGGAGCATCATGACGCCGCTTTGAATGAGGGCGGTCGGGTTCGCAATTCCTTGGCCAGCAATGTCGGGAGCGCTGCCGTGCACCGCCTCGAACACGGCACACTCGAGGCCAATGTTCGCTCCTGGAACAATCCCGAGACCACCTACGAGGCCGGCGCCGAGATCGCTCAGGATGTCGCCGTAGAGATTCTCGGTCACGATGACGTCGAGCTTGTTGGCGTTCCGCACCATGTTCATGGCGCATGCGTCGACGATGATTTCGTACGGCTCGATCCGCGGATACCGCAGCGCCACCTTTCGAAAGCACTCCAGAAGGAGTCCGTCCGAAAGCTTCATGATGTTCGCTTTGTGAACGACAGAGACGCGCTTCCGCTGCATCCTCACCGCATATTCGAATGCATATTCGCATATTCGAGTGCAGGCTTTCTCAGTGATGAGCTTGATCGACTGAGCGACGCCCGGCATGATCATGAGCTCAAGGCCGGCGTATAAGTCCTCGGTGTTCTCTCGCACGATGACAATATCGGTGCCTTCGAAGCGCGGTTCGATGCCCGGCAGGCTTCGAATCGGCCTCACATTGGCGTAGAGATCGAGCGACTGACGCAGCGTCACATTGACGGATTTGAAGCCCTTGCCGATGGGCGTTCCGATAGGTCCTTTCAGCGCGACTTTGTTTTTTCGGATCGACGCGAGCACCTCGTCCGGAAGCGTCGTTCCACGTTTTTCGGCGATTGCCGCGCCGGCCTCCTGCACCTCCCAGTCGATGCGCACACCGGACGCTTCGAGGACGCGTTGCGTCGCATGGGCGACCTCGGGGCCGATGCCGTCACCAGGAATAAGCGTGATCGTATGGGCCATAGATGCGCGCTAGGCTAGCCTCGTCGTTGCCCAGGTTCTACCCCTTCGCGCTTCGCGACTCCGTTCTTAGAGCCGTTTAATAGATTTGGCTGCAAAAGCATGATCGCGCCGTCCCAAGATCGTACGTTCCGCTCCCTTCGGGTCTTCGCCAACGAGGTCACGCACCACGTGCTCGAGTGGCCGCCGCATCCCTTGACCCAGCCGACGGATCCGCGCGTCCCGGTGCGTACTGTCGTGCTCGTGCACGGCTTCATGGACGCCGCGGGCACGTGGGACCTCTTGGCGCCGATCCTTGCGGGGGAGGGCTTCCGCGTGCTCGCCCCTGACATGCGCGGGTTTGGCGAGGGCGTACGCGCTGCACCGGGTAGCTACTACCACTTCGCGGATTACGTGTTCGACCTCGCAGAAATCGTCGAAGCGTTGTGCCCCGACGAGCCTGTGGCCGTGGTTGGCCACTCGATGGGAGGCACCATCGCGACGCTGTTTGCGGGCTCATTCCCTGAACGCGTCGCGCTTCTCGCGCTTGTCGAGGGAGTCGGCCCGCCGGACAGTGAGTGGGAGGCCGGACCGTCGCGGATGCGCGGGTGGATTGAGCAGGTGCGCGTCTCACGCGCACGGAACCGAAGCGCGCCGACGCTCACGACGGAAGAAGCGTTGCGGCGCCTCGCAGTGAATCATCCAACGGTACCGTCGGACGTTCTCGCGGGGCGCATGCGGCATCTCTCTACGGACGTCGGCGAGGGGCGAAGGTCTTGGAAATTCGACGCCCTGCACCGGACGACGTCGCCGACGCCATTTTTCGCGAAGATGTTCGCGGAGTTCGCGAAGCGCGTGACGTGTCCCGTGCTCTTTGTCTCGGGAGGCCCACTTGGGTATCACCCCGAGGACGAGGCGCAGCGCCTTGCGGCATTCAAGGACTGCACGCGTGTGGAGCTTTCGTCCGCGGGCCACATGGTTCACTGGACTTTCCCCGATCCGCTCGCGCAAGCGCTGTGCACTCAGATGCTCGCGCTCAAGTACGACGTCGAGGAACCTGGGCGCGCAGCCGTTTAACTTAACGCGGTCCTTTAAAGCTGTTCACGATCGCCTCGAGGCGTTCGTCTTCGCCGTCTTCGAGCAACCCGACGGCCAAGACATTGAGGCGATCCGGCTGGGCGAGGAGTTCGGCCATCTCACGCAGGCGTTTCGGTGTCACGGCCGCGTTAGACGCGAGGCGTTCCTCGGGCGTTTCGAAGCGGTCAAAAAGCCAACCGCCCGCGAAGAAACCTGCCAAATCTTCCGGTGAATCGTACATCGCCCCGACCTCCCACGCATGACGACGGCGCGCCTTCTCGAGCTCTTGCTCGGTGGGCCCATGGGTCGCGAGATCGCACATCAGGTCGATGAGCTCACGCGCGACGACGGACGTCCGTGCATGTTGTACACCGGCGGTGAAGTCGAGAATCCCGTCGTCTTCGTATCCGTCGAACGAGGCACTTACGTCGTAGCAAAGCCCTTTTGAGTCGCAGATCCTATGGTAGAGGCGTGTCGACATGCCGTCGTCGAGGATGCGAAGCAGCATATCCATCGTGTGACGATGCTCGCCGCGATCGGGCACAGCGCGGAAGCACACGCGCAGCTCTGTCTGACTAGAAACATTCTCGACGATCTCGAGGCGAGGTTTCTTTTGCTTATGAACCGGCGCCTCGGTCGCCACGAGCGCGCCGCTCGGCAGTTCCGCAAAGCATCGCTCCGCAAGCCGAAAACAATCGTCCGCGTCTACGGCACCCGAGAACGCGAGGATGCAGTTGGCTGCATTGTAGTGGCGAGCGTGATGCTCTCGTAACATCGCCTGATCGAACGAACGCACGCGCGCTTCGTCGCCCGTGATGGTGTAGCCAAGCGCGTGCACCGGATAGATAAGCTCACGCGATAGGTTATCGGCGTCTATCTGTCGGCCTTCGTCGTCGAGGTCTTCGAGGATTTCCTCGCACACGATTCCCTTTTCGATCTCGATATCGTTGAAGCTGGGATGCGTAAGCACATCCCCGAAGAGTCGACTTGTTTCAGAGAGCGACTCGGTCGGGGCGGTCACGGAAAAGACGCCGAGGTCTGTCTGCGTGGCGGCGTAAAGATAGCCCCCCAAGCTCTCAAACGCGCTGTTTACGGCGTGAGACGTAGGAAGGTTGGGGGTCCCCCGGTAGAGCATATGCTCGAGGAAATGGCTGAGCCCGTTGGTCTTCGGCGCCTCGAAACGCGAACCCACGCGCACGTAGGCGGCCATGTGTGCACGGTGGAGCTGCGGCTGCGGCGCGACGAAGACGCGGAGGCCGTTGGCGAGTGTCGTTTGCCGGATGGGAGCGTTCAACTACTGTCCTTCGTCTTCCTCGTCACGTGGGGCGCCAGCGTCGGACTTTGCGCCCATCACATTGTTCTCGTCGATCTTGATCTCGGATTTCGCAGCTTCGCGGAGGCGCCGCGTGTAGTTTCCCAAGGCTTCGGCCCTCTTCGCGAAGAGAAGCTGCTGCGTGAACGCTTCGCGCTCCTTGTCGAACTCGTCGCGTGTCGCGGCCTTCTGCTCTTTCAGCGACACGACAAGAAAACCGTCGTCGGTCCGCAGCGGCTCGGCAAGAACGTCTCCAGCCGTTTTGGCGCTAAACGCGAAGTTCGTAACCGCCTGCGAGGCCTCGCTCGAGATCGCCGGGATGGTCTCGCCGCTCCGATTGAACGCGCTCGACTGGTTCCACTGGGGGCGCTCCGGATCCGTGTCTGCCGCGAAGCTCTGCGCGGCGCCCGGACCCGCGTCGACGCTTCCGTCGCGCACCGAAAGCGGCTTGACGATGCCGAACTGCGCTGTCGCGGACTTCGCGGCATCTTCGCCCGCTTTTCCAGACTTCACATCCGCGATGACTTTCTGGGCAACCTGCTTCGCGAGGTCGAGCGATCGGGTCTGCTTGTACGCTTTTAGGACATCGTCCCGCGACGCCTCATCGCGCTTGATCACGTGATAACCGAACGTTGTCTCGACGAGGTTTGGCACCAATTCGCCCGGTTTGACAGATTCGACGGCCTTCTTAAAAGGCTCGACGAATTGCTCGACCATCTCCCCGGGGTACATGCCGCCCTTGTCTTTGCTGCCCGGATCGTCCGAGAACTCTTTCGCGAGCTTCCCGAAGTCTTCGCCCTTTTTAATGCGGTCGAAGATCCCCTGCGCCTTGGCTTTTGCGGCGTCCTTGTCCTCCTGCTTCTCGCTCGGAAACTTCACGAGGACGTGCCGAACGGGCACCTTGATCTGGCCGAGATTTACCTTGTCCTTGGACCACGTATCGATGTCCTTCGGTTCGGTAGAGATTCCATACTTCTCGAGCCAGCTTCGGCGTACGACGGCGTAGCTAACCGTCGACGTCGTGCGATCGGTTTTGAAGCGATCGAGTGCCTCGTCTTCAGCGACGCGAACGGGCGCACGAACGAGGTCGCGCATCTTTGCCGCAAGAAGCTCACGGCTCTGCCACTCGCGGAACTCCGTCGGCGATCGCCCTGTAATTTGCTTTACGAGGCGCTCGTAGGTCTTCATCTCGAACTGCTTGGTCTTGGGGTCTTTGAACCCCACGTTTACCCTGCCATCGTCGATGCCGAGGCCGCGCTGCATTTGCGCTTGATCGCTCGGCAGACTCAACAGGATGAATCCTTTGAAAATGCCGTCTGTGATTTCGTCTTCGGTGACGCTTAGACCGAGACGCTGGGCTTCGGTCGCGAGGAGCTCGCGTTCGATCAAGCCCTCCAAGACGATGCGCGACGCCGTTGCCTGCTTCATGCCTCCGGTCCCGCGCGAGAAAGCGAGTCGGTAGGCCGCGCGGTGAGCTTTTGGCTCGATGCACGACCCGGCGACGCGAGCCGCGCACGCCTCGCTTACGGGTCCGAGCTTCTTTCCTGCGCTCGGCCCGAACCCGAGGACGAAGACCAAGATCATGCCGACGATGATCACCCCGTAAATGATCGACGTCAGACCCTTTTGGCGGAAGAAGTTAAGCATAGGCAGGCGCCGGATATACCACGAGACCCGGACGATTTTCGTTCCCGGTTTTTCGGCCGCGAAGATCAGGTCGCGGGCGTGGATTGCAAAACGTCTTTCTCCAGCAGCAGCGCGAACCTAAGCACCGGAAGCGCGTCTTCGACGGTGGCCACCTCGCGGGCGAAGGACAGCTCGTAAAACGTATCGAGTGTCCGTTCGGGGTCCGCGGGGTCCTTCACGCAATTCACGTTCGCCGAAACCTCTGCGAATCCGTGTGCCACAGCGTCGGCACCTAGCACGCGAACGCGCTCAAACAGCGCAGATTCTTCGTCGGATGGGAAGTCCGAACGCTGGCCACGCAAGACGACGCGCACGCGGAAGCACCCGTTGCTGAGTTGGCCAATCCGAACGCCTGAGTCCAAGATGAGGTTCTCGCGCACGCGCTCCGCGAGGACCACCTCCTCGGCGAGTGTTCGGAACACCTCGAACCCGCTCGCGACGAGTACCTTCTTGAGCTGTTGAGGTGCGACTTTGATGGGTAAAACGGTCACGGTGGTGTCGCCAGGTGGCGTCTCTGAAGGCGGAGGCGAGAGTTCGGAGCTACGAAAAAAGGCAAAAGAGGCACGAGAGGCAAACGAGGCAAACGAGGCAAACGAGGCACGAGCGGCATAATGGGGAGTCCTCAGAGGCCCCCCCATTCTGGCGAAAGTGTCCTGTGCGTCAACACCTCCTTTTGTCGCGGCCCTGCTCTTAGCAGCTGCGCAACAAGGTTCGCACACGCGCGCCGGAGCGGCTGTTCACCTCGGAGGACTTGCGCCAAGCCAATGTGCCTCTGCTAGCCTTCTCGCAGCTCCGTGACGAAGAAGCCCCTTCCTCCTTCAGAGACCGCATCGATTCCGGATGCGCTCCCGGCATCGGTTGTACCACCATCTTCGGCCGTATCTCCGGCGGCAAGGGCGCCTTCGCCCCCACCAACCTCACCACCTTCACCGTCGCGCGGACCGAAAGCCCCGAGCGGGGCGCATGCCATGAGACGCGGCGGCGCGCGACGGGAGGTGACAGAACGCGTCGCCCTGCGAGCCGCCGATGGCGAAGTGTTGGAGGGGTGGGCGCTAAATGTGAGTCGAGGTGGGTTGCGGGCTATCCTCGAAACGAGGGTGATTCTTGGTCAAAAGTTCGACGTCTCGATCGGTTCAGACGACCTTACGCTACGCCCCAGCCGCGTCGTGTGGGTCCAAGAGGAACCCGACGGGGTGATCGTCGGTCTCGAGTTCACAAGTGTTTCAGGCTTGTTCAAGTCGGTTCCACCACCGCCCGCGACGGACACTTAGGTCCGGTTCGCTCGAGCCGTGGGGGACCTCACCCGCGAACGTTTGGGTCGACCCTGCGCAGTGCCGCGCAGTGCCGCCGTCAGGAGGCCGGCTTGTCTTTCGCGACGATCTTGTCCTGGAGCTTTTTGACCAGATACGGGTAGCCCTGACCGGCGGTCGTGAGCATGCGGTGGAACTGGTCGTAGTAGTTTTTGGTCATGCTCGACCCCTCGGTGACGATGTCGATTACGCGGTACCGGTCGCCGGTGCCGAGGATCACGTAGTCGACCTGGACGGCTGGATCACGGGGCTTAATCTTACTTTTAGCCTCGGTTTTGATCTTCGAGACGTTCTCGCCTTGGTCTTTCGCGCCGCGGTAAGCGATCTCGTAGTCGCGCGTTTTGGTAAGGTTGTGATGGTAGTTTTTCTCGACGAGCTTTCGCAAAAGGCTCGTAACCTCCGTGCGCTGCTCCGCCGTGAGCTCATCCCAATGGTTGCTGCATGAGGGCACAGTGGGGGGGCACGGCTTACCCAGGGTCCGCATGGCAAGCTGGTCATAGTCGACCATGCCGTCGATCGCCTTTCGCACGTCACCCTCGGGGGCGTTCGCTTCGACGAGCTTTTGGATTTGCGTGTGTTCCTTCTCGACGAACGACTTTGCGGCGTCGACGTCGCCGAACGCCGCACTTGCCACGAGCGTGCACGAAAGCGCCAGTGCTACGCCCGGAAAGGCAGAGAGAAAGTTGTGAAAACGCATCGGAATTCGGCCTTTTGGTTGCTTCACGTGGGTTTGGACGCAAGGAAGCCTTGCTCGATTCATGCCGGACGTCGGTCGACCGTGATCCCAGCCACTCGCGACACAGGCGCTGAAGGTGCAAGGCCATCGTCGGGGACGGAGTGAGCCGGCGGTCGCGCGACGGCAAGCCCGATAACGAAAGCAGCTCCGCATCCTCGGTCGCTGTCTCCCGTCGCGGGCTCGCGACCGCGGCGGACTTCGACGGTCGCCCCGACATGCTGATGGTCTGCAATGATTCGGCGTACGACCGCGAGCCCAATTCCAGCTCCGCCTGCGCGCGTCGTGTAAGAGGCGTCGAAGATTTTTTCGGCGGCCTCGGGCGGAATTCCTGGCCCCTCGTCGGTCACGGTCATTTCGACGCGCGAGCCCATCGCCTGAACCGAGACGGTGACGCACGTTCCTGCGCCGGAGGCCTGTACCCCATTCCTGACGAGGTTCCACAGTACCTGGCGCATCTGACCGGCATCGCAGACGGCAAACATCGCCACCGGCGGGCCACTGTAGCAAACGGTTACATCACCCGACCCGCTCCGCTCCGACTTCGACGCCAGTTCCACGACGTCTCGCGCGAGTGCCGCAACGTCGACCGACGTGGGCTCGGGCCTCTTGGGTCCTGCGAGGTCCATCATGTCCGAAACGAGTCTGTTCAAACGGGCGGCCTCACGATGGATGATGTCGCACAAGCGCCTATCGTCGTCGGTCAGGCCAGGGGCCTCTCTCAGCATCTCGATCGACCCGGAAATCGAGCCCAGCGGGTTGCGAATTTCGTGAGCTAAGCCAGCCGCGATTCGACCGAGGAGGGCGAGACGTTCAGCCGCCCGCGCCCGCTCGTTGGCGACTTTGAGCGCCCCGTCCGAGTGATGAAGGCGGTCTGCGAGATAGCCCGCGAGTAAGGCGACGACGACGATGCCGAGCGCGTTGATAGCGAACGGATACACCACGCCTTGCCACGTGACGACGTAGTTGGCCGCGGCTTGGTCCGGCGGCGGGAGGATGGCTTGCGAAGCGAACCCTGCACAAACGAGGGCAAACGTGGTGATGCCAGTCACGGCAGCCATGGCGGCGCCCCGCAACCCGATGAGGATCGCTCCGACGAGGCAGGTGAGCCCATAAAACGAGGTGGCCCCACTGGTGGGACCGCCGGAAACGTAGACGATGACGGTCCACGTGAGTTGGTCGAGAACGATCTGTGCCTCCGCGAGTCGCTTTAGGTGTTTTCCGCTTCGCAGCACGGCGGCGTTCGCGGCGGCGAGTGCGTACGCGCCGCCAATGGTTGCGACCACGATCGTTTGGCTGACGGGGTAGCTTCCGAGAGCGCCGCGAAGGTAGAAAAAGACCGTCGCGACAAGTAGGAGGGTAAGAAGCGCGAGCCGAAAGCCCGTGATCCATCCGAGGCGCTTCGCGAGCCTCGCGTTTGAATCGTACCCGTCGTGGTCAGGCGAATGAAGCATGGGGGCCGTCGGGGCCGCGGTCGCGCGGTCCCCTGCGGCAAGGTGCCCTGCGGAGGCGTTGTTGGGGGTATCCACCGACGCGGCGCTCAAGAAAGTGTTTCCTCCTCTGCGTCAGTCTGCCTTGATTTTACCTGCAATACTGAAAATCGGCAGGTACATTGCGATGAGAACGACGCCGACGGTTCCGCCGATTCCGACCATCATGATGGGTTCGATGAGGCTCGTCAGCGCGCCAACGGCGACGTCGACCTCCTCTTCGTAGAAATCTGCAATTTTGCCGAGCATCGCGTCGAGTGCGCCGGTCTGTTCGCCTACGCCGACCATCTGGACAACCATCGGAGGAAAGACGTTCGACTCCATGAGCGGACCCGCCATGTTCTTTCCTTCGGAAATTTTGCCGCGCGCGTACATGATCGCCTCCTCGACGACCATGTTCCCTGAGGTTCTGGCGACGATCTCGAGCGCATCGAGGATCGGAACGCCAGACGCGAGTAGCGTGCCGAGCGTTCGCGTGAATCGCGCCACGGCTACCTTTCGAAGGACGTTGCCGACCACCGGACTCTTCAGGAAAATCCGATGGAAAAAGCGTTTCCCCGCGGGGCGCTTGTAGATCGCGCGGAGGGCGATCGCGACGCCGGTAAAGAAGAGAACGATAAGCGGGAGGTATCCGATGAACGCCTCGGAGACCATGATCACGAGCTGGGTCAGGTACGGAAGGTCGTCTTCTGAACCCAGGTCTTTGAAGATCGTCTTGAACGACGGGATAACCCAGCCGAGCAAAATGCTGAGAACACCCGTAAAAATAATGAGAACAGAACTCGGATACACCATGGCGCCGCGGACCTGGCGGCGTAGCTTGATGGCCTTTTCGTTGTAGATTGCAAGCCGGTTCAAGATCGTATCGAGAATGCCGCCGACCTCGCCCGCTTGAACGAGGTTCACGTACAGCTGGTCGAAAATTTTGGGATGACGGCGAAGCGAATCACTGAACGTCGCGCCCTGCTCAACGCTCGCTTTCACGTCGCGTATCACCACGGCGAAAAGCTTGTTGTCCGTTTGGCTGCCGAGGATCTCGAGGCACTGGACGATCGGAAGCCCGGCGTCGATCATCGTTGCGAAGAGGCGCGTGAACGTCACGACCTCTTTCAGGTCGACGCCCGTTCCGAACTGAAACTTGAACGATTTGCCTTTCTTCTTGATTTTCGTCGGCACGAGTTGCTGAGACCTGAGACGTGCCTGCACGGCGGGCTCGTCGTCGGCGTCCATCACGCCTTTGCGCAGCTCGCCGGAACGTGCGCGTGCTTCCCAGACGAATTCACTCATGGCCCGTCAAAGGTTACCGATCCGCGCGGCCATCGGTAAAGTATCGACGGTGCTCGACGCGCGAAGTCCTTTTGACGTTGCTTCCCGAATCAAAGAAGGAGGCGTCGCGACCCACGCGGCGACGGGGTGGGCGGTGCGCCGATCCGGTGGGTCGTGGGACCTTTCGGTAGGAGGGGATACAGAGGCGTTCTTCGATCTCGCGAGCCTCACGAAGCCCATGACCGCGATGGCGGTCGCGCGATCTGGCGTGCTCCGAGGGGCCCGCGTCGGGGAGCTCCTCAAGGTGGCGCGGTTGACGCCTGTGGAGCACACGACGCTCGAAATTTTGCTGGCGCACCGCAGTGGGCTTGAAGCAAACCTTCCCCTCTTTCAACCGCTCGTTGGGGGACAATCGGTGGCGCTCGAAGGCGCGGTCCGCGAAGCCTGCAGCGCGATACGCGCGGACGCCGTGGGAGCCGTTCCGCAGGATGGGTTTGCCCCTCTCTACAGCGATCTGGGTTACATGCTCGCGGGCGAGGCGATGGTTGCGGCGCTCGGTGCCGCCGACATGGGGGAAGTCGTCCGTCAGCTCGTGGCTTCGCCTCTCGGAAGGCTTGAAGAGCTTGGGTCGGCACGCGATCTCGAGGCGTATGGTGAACGCGTTGGATTTAGCCGGCGCGTCGTCCCCACCGAGTGGGTTTCATGGCGAGGCGGCGACGTTCGCGGCCGTGTCCACGATGAAAACGCCTTCGCACTTCGAGGAGAGGGGGCCTGCGGCCATGCCGGTGTCTTTGGTACCGTGAGCGCCGTGCTGGCGTTTGGTATTGCCGCGTTCGAGGCCATAGCGAGAAAAGAAGGTCCGCTCAGCACGGCCGATGACTTCGGTTGGATGGTCCGCCCGCGACCCGGCGGAACTCTCCGTGCCGGGTTCGACGGGAAAAGCGAGGGGTCGCAATCTTCCGTGGGGGCACGTGCGGGACCGCGAACGTTCGGGCACCTCGGGTTCACGGGGACGAGCTTGTGGATCGATCCCGACGCCGAGGCCGTCGTCGTCCTCCTGACCAATCGCGTGTATCCTACACGAAATAACAATCGGATTCGTACGGCACGACCGTTGGCGCATGATGCTCTCTTTGGGCTAGCGTTCGCCCACGCATCGAATGTCGACGCGAGTGAGCGTGCGGGATGACGAGGATGCACCGAGGTACAGACGAGGCGCTCGTCGTTTTTAGGAAGCGGGGTGCGAACCGTTGGCGTTTCGTTCGTGCGTACTCCACCACGTTTCACGTCATCTTCGGCTACGTCGCACTGCACTGGGCGGGAAGGCTTTTCGGCCGTGCTTACCGCGACGACCGAATTCAAGCGTTACACAAGTCGAGCGCGAAAAGAGTCTACGACACGATTCTCGACCTCCAGGGCCTGTTCATCAAGGTCGGGCAGCTCTTGTCGATCATGGCAAACTTCCTCCCCGAGGCGTTTCGGCTCGAGCTCGAAGGGCTTCAGGACCAAGTGCCGCCGCGGTCGTTTTCAGAAATCGCACGGCGTATCGAACAGGAGCTCGGCCGCAACGTCGATGACGTCTTCGACGCGTTCGGGCGAACCCCGATAGCGAGTGCGTCGCTTGGTCAAGTTCACGAGGCCCGCACCAAAACGGGACTTCGCGTGGCCGTCAAAGTTCAGCATCACGATATCGACGAAATTGTGCGACTCGATCTCAAGACGATTCGCCGGATTCTCACGGTGGTGCAGTGGTTCGTGCCCGTGAAGGGGCTCGATGGGTATCACCACGAGATAAAAGCGCTTCTACAGCAGGAACTCGACTTCAAGGGAGAAGCCGACAATATCGAAAAAATCGCCGTTAAATTCGATAAAGATCCGCGTGTCAGGTTCCCAGTGCCCGTGCGCGAGCTTTCGACGAGTCGCGTGCTCACAACTACCTTCGTCGAAGGGAAGAAACTTACCGATCTCGCCGGTCTCGAGGCGATGGGCATCGACAAGAAAGAACTCGCGAGTCGACTCGTGCGCGTTTATTGCCAGATGATTTTTGTCGACGGCATCTATCACGCGGATCCGCACCCAGGAAATATCCTTGTTCACGAAAGCGGCGACCTTGTTTTGCTCGACTTCGGAGCCGTCGCGGAGCTTTCACGCGCGATGCGCGAGGGTATTCCTGAGTTCCTCGAGGGCGTCATTCGGCGCGACACCGAGCGACTCATTCGTGCGCTGAGAAAGATGGGCTTTCTCTCGCGCACAAGCGATGAGGGCGTAAGCGAAAAGATCATTGAATACTTTCATCAGAAGTTTCAAGAGGAGGTGAAGCTCGATTCGTTCAATTTGAAAGACATCAAGATTGATCCGCAGCGCGGCTTCGAAAACTTGCTCGACCTCAAGAAAATGAATGTTGGTCTCAAAGAGCTTTCGGATGCGTTTCACATCCCCCGTGACTGGGTTCTTCTCGAGCGGACCATCTTGCTCGTTTACGGGTCTTGCGCGCTGCTAGACCCTGACTTGAATCCGATGGGAATTATCCAGCCGTACCTTCAGGATTTCGTGTTTGGTAACCGTGACTGGCAAAAAGTCGCGATGGAGACCGTTCGCGACATGGCGCTTCGGGCCGTGACGCTGCCCGAAGACCTTCGCAAGTTTCTCCAGCGAGCCACGCGCGGAGAACTTGAGCTGCGCGTGCGCGGCTTGCAGGAGGGAGCGGCTACTCTTTACACCGTGGGTCGCCAGCTTATTTACACCTTGCTTGGGATCGCTACGGGCTACGCGGCACTTTGGCTTCACGCGAAGGGCGAGGACGGCGGCGCGACCAAGGCGCTCATGGGCGCGGCCTGTTTTTGCGGGCTTTTGCTCACTGTTTCGTCGATCTTCGGACGACCGCGTTCCGTGCGCTAACGAGGTCGCACGCGTTTCACTCAAATCGCCCGCTAGTCTTCGGTATCCTCGGGTACCAAATGGCAAAGCATCTGCTTGCGATCGATCAGGGAACGACCGGGACGACGGCGCTCGTCGTGACACTCGACGGCGATGTCATCGGAAAACGAAGCGTCGAATTTGCACAACATTTCCCGAAGGCTGGTTGGGTCGAGCACGATCCGGAAGCCCTTTGGTCAAGCGTAGCGGCTTCGGTTACCGGCGCGATTACGGAGGCCGGGATCGACGCACGTGACCTTGCGGCCATCGGAATCACGAACCAGCGCGAGACTACGTTGGTATGGGACAGAGTTACGGGAGAGCCTATTTTTAACGCGATTGTTTGGCAAGATCGGCGCACGGCGGCGGAATGTGACCGGCTCAAAGCGGAAGGGGCGGAGGCGCTCGTGCGCGAGCGTACGGGCCTTGTCGTTGACGCTTACTTCTCGGCTACGAAGGTCGCTTGGATCCTCGATCATGTCGACGGCGCTCGCGCGCGGGCGGAGCGTGGACAGCTCGCGTTCGGCACAGTGGACTCGTTCGTTGTTCACCGACTCACTAAGGGCGCGGTGCACGTGACGGACGTAACCAATGCGTCACGCACGCTTCTCATGGGTCTCGTCACGTTGGCGTGGGACGACGAGATGCTTGCGCTCTTCCGCGTACCGCGAGGCGTCCTCCCAAGGATTGTTCCGAGCGCCGGCGCCGTGGCTACCACGAAGGGAGCAGGATTCTTGCCCGATGGCTTGCCCATTACCGCCATCGCGGGGGACCAGCAGGCCGCACTTTTCGGACAGGAGTGCTTTGCCGAAGGCGATGTAAAGTGCACCTACGGAACGGGAGCCTTCGCGTTGATGAACGTCGGGGCTGTTCCGACGCGAAGCAAGCACGGGCTCGTCACGACGGTGGCCTGGCAGATCGACGGCCGTACGACGTATGCGCTTGAGGGCAGCGCGTTTATCGCCGGTGCGGCCGTGCAGTGGCTACGCGACGGCCTTGGTCTCATCAAAACTGCGGCCGACATTGAGGCGCTCGCGCGAACCGTCACGTCGACCGAGGGTGTCGCGTTCGTTCCAGCCCTTGCCGGTCTTGGCGCTCCTTATTGGGACCAGGACGCGCGCGGAACGATCACGGGAATCACCCGCGGAACGACCGCGGCTCACCTGGCGCGCGCCACACTCGAGGGGATCGCCTTTGAGGTGTGGGACCTCGTTTCGGCGATGACAGCGGACGCGGGCCGCCCGCTCACCGTGATAAAAATCGATGGCGGAGCCTCAAAAAGCGACCTCCTCGCTCAGTTTCAGGCGGACTTGTCCAACGTTTCAGTGGTGCGACCGACGGATGTCGAGTCCACCGGCCGAGGTGCGGCGATGCTCGCGGGCGTCGGCGCTGGGCTAACCGATGGGCGCGCCTCCGCTCGAATGCTGAAGGCCGAGCGGACGTTTCTTCCGGCAATTTCAGTCGCCGAGCGCGCATCTCACCTGGACCGGTGGGAGCGAGCCGTGCGACGAACACGCAGCTCGGCTGGGTAGGACGACCACCGACATTCGGAGGCCGCGGGCACGCGACTCAAATTGAAGGAAGCTGAGCTTCCGTGAACGGTCGCATCGTGCGACGCTTCTCCCTCGGGTCCGAAGCCCGGCGTGCGCTCTTACGCTATTTTTTCTGGAGGGAGAAACACCATGTCTGAGGACCGTCAGCCGACGGCGCCCGTCCGCGATGTCCCCGTGGATTGGGAAGCGCTCGAAGACGCCTTTGAGAACAATGCGCCAGAGGTGCATAGCTACCTTCACTTAGCCACCGGGGAGGTGCTCCGCGTCGTCGACGGCGTCGCCGATCCGCAGATGCACTCGCGGATAAGCGTCGACTCGAATTACCTTCGGATAGACCCTGTCTCGTCGCGGGAGCAATACCGCTGGATGGAGCGGTTCATCCCGATGGTCGACGAGGGGGAGCTGAAAACGAAGCTCCTCCAGGCGATCGACGGCAAAGGAGCGTTTCGGCGTTTCAAGGACGTGCTTATGTCCTTTGCGGAGGACCGCGAGCGTTGGTTCACGTTTCGTAGCGAGCGTCTGCGTACGTTTATGGAAGCCTGGCTCGGCGCGCACGCCATTCAAGCTATCGCGCGTCCGACGTGGGCGGACGGCTCGCTCCTGGACGAAGACATGCCGCCCGAAAGCTTGGTTCCACTCAGCCAGCCCGCCCTCACGGCCGAGGGCGAAGCGCCAAAGTCGCAAAGCGGTCGTCGCCAACGAAACGCGGAGATGTTGCGCGCCGCGCTCCGAGACTTGGGCGACACGTTGGGTCCACGCGAGCTCGACTTGCTGGTCGGTTTCGCCGAATTCCTCAAAGCGCGCCGCGCGGCTCGCGGGTTCGCGCATCACCACGAGCACATGCTTCAGGAGCGCGAGGCGCTGCTGCACGCTCATCGTGAGGCGCATGTCAGTGAAACCAGCGTAACCATCGAACATGCGCCGGTACCTGCAGAAGAGATCGCCTTGGCGTCGGCGCCCTCGGGCAACTAAGCCTCGCGTGAAGGCGTTCCGTACTTGCCGAAATGGCTCGTTCTTATGTGCCCTTGGCGTTTGCCTGGTCGCAGGGGTACAGCCTAGCCATGCGCTTGCGGCGGACGCCGTCGTGGTCGACCGCGTGGCGGTGCGCTTCGTCTCACCGGAGACTGGCGGCTCTGCCCGACCACGCTTTCTTACGTCCAGAGAACTCGGTTTTTACGCGCGCTGCGAAGCCTCACTCGAAGGCGTTTCGGGGGAGGGTGACGGTATCTATCCGGAACGTTACGTTCGCGCGGCGACCGACCGACTTGTCGCCCGACAAATGCTCGCTCAGCTGTTAATTCAGCGCGGCAGTGAGCCTCCTGACCTTCCCAGTCTCGTGCTTGAAGCTCGCGCGGAGCTTGCGGATCGGCTCGGCGGCGCCTCCGTTCTCGAGGAATCACTGCAGCGCGAAGGCCTTGAGGACCAGGAGCTGCTCGCCCTTCTGCGAGACCAGGTCCGCGCGGCTTGGTACCTCGACAAGGCGGTGTCGCCGATTCTCGCCGTGAGCGAAGATTCACTTCGCGAGGCATTTCGAGTGATGGCGCACCCGTTCCGCTCGCTCAAGTTCGAGGACGCGCGGCTTCGTGTCCGGCGATGGCTGGCAACGGAGCGAATGCGCGCCGCCGAGCTCGAGTTCTTGCAAGCGGCTCGCACGCGTATCAAGGTCGTCGCCGTGATGACACCTCCGCCCATGTCGCTTCAACCCTCACCCTTGCCCGTGGCGCGATGAGCGGTCCGGATACGAAGAAGGTCGTGGTCGCCGCCCTCGCGGGGAACTTGGCGATCGCTCTTTGCAAGTTTGGCGCGGCGTACATGTCGGGTTCTACAGCAACGCTCGCCGAAGCCGTGCACAGCGTCGCGGATACGGGAAATCAAGGACTACTACTCGTCGGGCTACGCCTTGCCGCGCGGCCCGCCGACGACAGGTTTCCGTTCGGTCGCTCGGGCGAAAAGTACTTCTGGCCGTTTGTCGTCGCCTTGATGCTGTTTTCCGTCGGAGGCGCATTCGCCATCTACGACGGTCTGGAGCACCTCTTGCGACCGTCGCACGGCGAGCAAGGCTCGCGCTTTTGGAGCTACGGAGTGTTGGGCGTGTCGCTGACGTTCGAGGCTATGAGCTTTCGCGTCGCGTGGCGGGAGTTCAAGATTCTTGCGAAGGGGCGTCCGTGGATCGTGGCCGTCCGCGAGGCGCGAGATCCGACGATTCCGCTCGTTCTCGCCGAGGACAGCACGGCGCTCGTGGGGCTCGTGATAGCGTTCGGCGCCGTCCTCACGAGTCATTTGACGGGTCAAGCCTTTTGGGACCCGCTTGGCAGCGTACTGATTGGGCTGCTCCTCGCGGTGGTGGCCGTGATGCTTGCGCGCAACACGCATACGCTGCTTGTCGGCTCGAGCGCGGATCCAGAGGAGCAAGGACACGCGCTCGCGCTTACGGAAGCCGTCGACGGCGTCGAGAAGGTCACCCAAATCCTAACGTTTCATGTCGGTCCCGACGTCGTCATTCTTGCCATGAAACTCGGCTTTCGAAGCGAGATGACGGCGACCGCGATCGAAGAATGTATCAACGAAATAGAGCGGCGTGTGCGCGCAGAGCTGCCTCTGATGCGTAAGATTTTCATCGAGGTGGATGCCCATGGCGATGGGCGCGGGGTGGAAAAAGCAAGGGCGGCCTGGGCCTCGAAATGCGCCACGAACGTGCTCGCGTGCAGACCGAAAGACGCGGAAGTCCCCGCGTGACCCCGCGGCTCTGGGCGGCCGTGTGGGCGGCTTTTGCCGTGCTCGCTACGTTCGTTCCCGCGCGCTCCAGCGAGAGGCGCGCGCGCGGTAGCCTCTTGCCCAAACGCGGGAGTGCTCGCGTCGGGCTGGTCTTCGACGTGGGCGGGCGAGGAGACAAAAGTTTCAACGACGCAGCCTACCTTGGCGTCGCGCGCGCCGAAGAGGAGCTCGGTATCGAGGCAAGCTACCTCGAGCCAGGAACGACGGAAGATCGTGAAGCCGCGCTACGCCTCTTCGCGGCCCGCGGGTTTGACCTCGTCATCGGCGTTGGGTTTATCTTTTCAAGCGACATTGACGCCGTCGCCCGCGCGTATCCGAGAACACACTTCGCGGGGATCGATTACGCACCCGGGCCTGCGGGTATCCCGCCCAACGTCGCGGCGCTCGCGTTTCGTGAGGAGGAGGGGTCCTTTCTCGTCGGCGCTGTAGCGGGCTTGATGTCGCAAACGCATCACGTCGGCTTTGTGGGAGGGATGACGGGGCCGCTCGTACGGAAGTTCGAATATGGATATGCCGCGGGGGTGAGAACGGCGTGTCCCGCGTGCGTGGTGCACGCGGCGTACGCCGGACCGACGCCCGATGCGTTTCGCGACCCCGCGAAAGGCAAGGCGCTCGCGAACGCTCAAATCGCTGCCGGAAGTGACGTAATCTACCACGCTTCAGGAGCGACCGGTCACGGCGTGTTCGAGGCGGCGGCCGAGGCGCACATTATGGCCATTGGCGTTGACGCGGACCAGCACGATGAAATGCCGGAGGCGGTGATCACGAGCATGATCAAGCGCGCCGATGTCGCGGTGTTCGACGTCGTAAAGACTACGCTCGCGGGTCGCTTTCAGGGCGGTATGAACGTGTTCGGGTTGAAGGAGGCGGGAGTCGACTATGTCCACGAGGGGCCGCACGCGTCGCGTCTTCCGATGGACGTAAAGCGCAAGGTGGAGGAGCTGCGCGCGGCGGTGGTCGAACAGAGGATTTCCGCGTCGGCGCCGTGAGAATGTAGACGCCTGGACCGCGGGACAACATTGCGCCTTTTCTTGGCGTCGCTACATTGCGCGCATGAACTATGCATCACGCCCGCGTGCGACAGGCCTCCGCGCGGAGGCCTCGCTCACTGACCCGCTTTGGGTAACTTATCGATGGATGACACTCGGTTTGGCTCTTACGGGCCTCGTTGCACTCGCGGTTTCGAGTTCCCCGACCGCTCTCGAGCTGCTCCTCGGAAATCGCATCGTGTTTTACGGGCTGCTTTTTGCTCAGCTGGGTCTCGTCTTCGGGTTTAACGCGGCGGCGCGCCGTGCCAGTACGCCGGTGGTCGCGTTGATGTTTTTTCTCTACGCCGCGCTCACGGGGATAACCTTTTCGACCCTCTTTCTCGTTTACACGTCGGCGTCGATCGGGGGCGTATTTTTCATAACGGCGGGCGCGTTCGCAGGGCTATCGGCCGTCGGGCTCTTCACAAAGGCCGACTTGGGAGCCATCGGGCGGTTTGCTATTTTCGCGCTCGTTGGGCTTATCGTCGCGTCGGTGGTCAACGTGTTTCTCCAGAGTTCTGCGCTTCAGTGGCTCGTGAGCGTCGTCGGCGTGCTCATCTTCGGAGCGCTCACGGCCTACGACACTCAAAAGTTGAAGCAGCTCTTCGCCGCGGGCGACGCGCACGCAAACATGCCGCTCGTCGGTGCGCTTACGCTCTACCTCGACTTCGTCAACATGTTCCTCTTCATGCTGCAACTCTTCGGCGGGCGCCGTCGCGACTAACCGTTAGATCTGTACGGTGAGATCCGTCATGTCACGGGCGGATCCGTAACGCGCTCGAAGTGGCGATGGCGTGCGATAGCCGTGACGAACTCGGGCAGCGCATTTTCTGCCTTGTCGTGGCGGCCGATGAGCATGCCCGGATCCGGCGCGCCGGACGGCAAGTTCGCGTGAGCTCCCGCCTTCGTCGTGAGATCGACGCCAGCGCCCAGGGCTAGAATCGGCTTTGCGTGGCGGTACTGGTCCCTAATGAAATCAGCCGCTTGGTCAAGATTCACGAGGATTTCGACCGCCTGCTTGCCGCCGGGAACGGCAACGGCGTCGAACAGCACGCCCGGCATGATCTCGAGAGTCGCCTCGACCTCGAGCGAGCCGCCTTGCTCGGTCGCGAGGGTTCCGAGTCGAACACCGATGTAACGTGGGAACGCCCCTTGGGCCGCGAGCCCCGCGTGAAGTGCCTCCGCGGCATCTCCATCAACGCCATCGGCGACGAGAATCGCGACGCGCCGCGTGCGGATATTGCGGTCGCCCGGTTGCGAGAACACCGAGAGCGCGGCGGAGGCGGTGACTTCGGGAGCTACCGGAGTCTTTAGAGCTTTCGGCATCGCCTTCGGCATACGGATTCCGAGTTCGCCTGAAAGCGCCTTTGCGAACGATTCGTCTACATTTGCGAGCGAGGAGACCATCCGCTCGCGAATGGCCGGCGTCTGTACTTTCGTAAGCTCGAAACGGAACGCGCCAAGAATGTGCTGCTTTTCGATTGCGGTCTGGCTGTTGTAAAAAAGCGTTGCCTGCGTGTAGTGGTCGGCAAATTTCGCGGGCTTGCCGCGCACCTTGTCGCCGGCAACGGGCTCTCGGTAAGACGTAAACCCTGCGGCGCCGGCTTGGAAGGGACAACCGCCCGCGAGCGAGTTCGGCTCGTAAGAGACTCGCCCACGATGAATGGCCTGGCGATGGAGTCCGTCTCGTTGGTTGTTGTGTACCTGAGCGACGGGGGAGTTGATTGGGATTTCGTGAAAGTTTGGCCCGCCGAGGCGCGTAATCTGCGTATCAATGTACGAGTGGATACGCCCGGCAAGGAGCGGATCGTTCGAGAAGTCGATGCCAGGCACCACATGCGCCGTGCAAAAAGCGACTTGCTCTGTCTCCGCGAAGAAGTTGTCGGGATTTCGATTGAGGACCATCTTTCCGACGGGAGTGAGCGGAACGAGCTCCTCCGGAATAAGCTTGGTGGCATCGAGTACGTCGAAGGTAAAACTCTCGGCCTGCGCCTCCGAGAACATTTGGAAGCTAAGTTCCCATTCGGGGAAGGCACCGGCCTCAATGGCCTCCCAAAGGTCACGACGATGCCAATCCGGATCAGCGCCGCAGATCTTTACCGACTCGTCCCAGTCGAGGCAATGAGTGCCCGCCACGGGGCGCCAGTGGAACTTTACGAACGTCGACTTGCCTTCGGCGTCGACGAGGCGGAACGTGTGGACACCAAACCCCTGCATCATTCGATAACTGCGCGGTAATGTACGATCGGACATTGCCCACATCATCATGTGAGTTGATTCCGGCATGAGCGAGATGAAGTCCCAGAACGTATCGTGGGCTGTCGCGGCCTGCGGAATACCAAAGTGTGGCTCTGGTTTGGCGGCATGAATGAGGTCGGGAAACTTCATCGCGTCTTGAATAAAGAAGACGGGAATGTTGTTTCCGACAAGGTCCCAGTTGCCTTCGTCGGTATAGAACTTTACTGCAAAGCCGCGCACGTCGCGTGGGGTGTCGGCCGAGCCTCGCTCGCCGATGACCGTCGAAAAACGGGTGAACACAGGCGTACGCTTTCCGGCCTTGGCGAAGACCGATGCACGCGTTACGGACTCCATCGAGGCATAGCATTCGAAGTAGCCATGGGCGGCGTTGCCGCGCGCGTGGACGATGCGCTCGGGAATACGCTCGTGGTCGAAGTGAGTGATCTTCTCCCGGAGAACGAAATCTTCGAGGAGCGCCGGACCGCGAAGGCCCGCTTTAAGGGAGTGCTGGTTGTCCGCCACCGGGACGCCGTGATTGGTTGTCAGGCGCTGGCCCGACGAATCTGCGCGAACTTGATCGAGAGGCGGGCTTCCAGGACTTTTCCCGAGCTCGAGCTTGCCAGTACCCGTCTTCGGTGAGGCCACTGTTTCGGTCAGGGTGCTCGCGGTAACACGTGGGTCCTGCGCGTCGACAGTCGCTCCTTCGAGCGGGACATAGGACGCCTCCCCATACTCGCTCGCCTTATTTTTGTTGTAGGGCATTGCATCGACGAGGGCATCGACGCCTTCCATTTTTTCCACGGCGGCATTCGTAGGCGATGGGCGGTCGCTTCGCGAGGGACCGCTAACGGTCGAACGAGCACTTTTCGCCGTCGCTGAAGCGGTGTCAGACTTCGAGGTAGCGCTTTTCGTTGGTTGAGTCATTGGTGTCATCGATTCCAAGAATGAAGTGGGCTTGAGTGCGCGCTTGGGTTGTGAGAAACGCGCATCCGTGTCAGCACAATTCGTTCCGTTGCGGGCGAATGCGAATCGCGCGCTTGTGCCGGGCGCGGTTCCGCAATGCTGCCACGATGTGACGTAAGCGCGCCTCCAGGCGCAGCTCGGCTGAACGCTCGTCGAGAGCTGAGAATTGCCTTTCGAAGGCCGCCGTGCCTGCGGCTCACTGTCCCTAAATTGCTTGTCGGCGGGGTGGCGCGCGCGGCCACGAGAACCACGCTTTCGCTCTATGCTACCCTCGTGCGCCCATGGGAAGTGTTGGAGTCTCCGCCGTCGCCCTCCTCGTCACCGCGAGCGCTGCGACAGCCGCGACAGCCGCGACAGCGTTAGGCGCTGGGCCGTCTCTTTTCGCTTCACCAAAGGCACATACTCGGGCCCCGCGTGTGTTGTTTGCGGAGGGGCGAGCATTGCTTACGGCCAGTGCGCCCGGCATCGAGGGACCAGCCCTTCCCGCGCTCGGAGCCGAGGGCACGGACTTCGTCACCGTCGTGAATCCCTCGACGAACCACGAAGCGAGGCTATGCCTCTACGACGCGGACGGGGCCGTTGACCGCGCCGCTGCGCGCACCTTCATGCGCGTCGCCGGCCGCACGGCGACCACGCCTGAAGACGCGGGCGACGATGACGAGCGACTTGATCTGCGCTTGGTGCAGCTGGCGATTCGAACGGCGGTTCATTTTGGCGGCGCATCGATTCGCGTAATCAGTTCTTCGAGGCCTGGCGCACGCGGGAAACACGGAACCGGTGAGGCGCTCGACTTCGCGCTCGAGGGCGTCGCGGCGTCAGTGCTCGCGACTTACTTGCGGGACACACCGCGCGCAGGTGTTGGACACTACACGCATCCTAAAACGCAGTACGTACATTTGGACGTCCGCGAGCAAAGCTGTCACTGGACCGATGCGTCACCACCCGGAATTACCTGGCGCGAAAAACTGCTTCAGGATCCGAAACGCGCGGAGCGCGATGCGTCGTGGTCTCCTGCGCTCGACCTGCCCGAGCGGCGATAGCGCTAAGTCGCCTCGGGCACGCCGACGGCTCGATCGACGCGTGCCGGTTGTCGCTCGCGGATGCACCTTAGAACGGTGGCAATCGAATCGGGGTCGAACAGCAACGAGTTGTGACCGCGGCCGGGAAGGACCGTAACTTCACCGCGCGGAAAGATGGCACTTTCGCAGGGCACGATGACCCTATCAGCGTCGGCAACGATCGACATGTGTGGCACGGCGTGTTCGTGAGCGCGCGTTCGAAGTCGAGCGAGGAGGGGGCTCGTCCGGCAAAGATCTGCACCCACAAGGAAACGGAAGGGGCGCGCGCGTTCGGTTCCGCCGAATGGGCTCCCCAAAGAGATGGTTTGTGTGACGCGCTCATGTCCGCCTAGCTCCTGCACGTACCAACGCGCGACGAGCCCACCAAGACTGTGCCCTACCAGGTGGATCCGGCAGCCCGCGGGGATGCGAGCGACGAGGCGCGCGAGGCTGCGCCCGATTCGCTCGATGCCGGCGCCAGGTGCGTGGCTAAAGCTCGCGACCTTGGCCTGGGCCTCGCTCACGAGCCGCTCGCGCATCGGGCGAAAAACGCCCGCGCTGGCAAAAAAGCCGTGAACAAGGACCACTACGTCGTCGTGTGACGCGGCGTGGACAGGAACAATGGGCGCAATGTCCTGTGTCATCAGGGCCACTTCGCGAAGCGTGGCGAGCGTTTCCGTCAGCCGTGAGCGAACCGACCAGGGGGTACGGGCGAAGTAGCCGGGCGCCGCATGTTCGTCTGCGCCGTAAAGCGGCGGAATGGCATCGTCGAACATCAACGCTTCCTACACTGCACGAACCGTGCGAGCCGCTCACTGGCTTGCTAGGCTGCGCGGCCCCTATGGAATCCGCATCTAAGGCTGAACTCGCCCGCGCGCGCTCTACTTTCGTGCTCTCGGTAGAGGTGGATAACCGCGCGATCGATATGCTCGGCCACGCAAGCAATATCCAGTACTTACAGTGGATTCAGGACGTTGCCGTCGCCCACTCGGCCGCGGTCGGTCTCGACATGGGAGGCTACACCAAGCTTGGCGCTGTCTTCGTCGTCAGGCGGCACGAGGTGGACTACCTGCGTTCGGTCGTACGCGGTGACCAACTCGAGCTGCGTACATGGATCGACAGTGTCTCAGCCGCGAAGTGTCAGCGCGCCACGGAGGTAGTCCGCCTGGCTTCATCGGTCACGGAGCGGATCATCGTCGCCCGCGCGATGACGACATGGGGTTACATCGAGCTCGCCACGGGTAGGCCCACGCGCATCCCCGATTCGGTACGCGTGGCATTTGCTCAGCCAACGCTTCGGGAGCTTGCCTGCGCGCGTTCACCGAGTGAGCCAGACGTGGTAGTTCCGGTACGGCCCTGAGGTCGCCTCGAGTGTCAGGACGTCCCCGAGGGCTGGCGCGTTGATGGTGGCCATGACCTCGCGCCACGTGCCGCCTTGTGGTGTCACCATCTCGAATGCGGTCGTTCCTGCCGTCGAGCGAATGCGGAGCCCACGGGCGTTCGCATCCACGCGCACGATGACGCGCACTCGCTTGGCATTGCCGCTGTTCCTCACGACAAAGGTTTCCGAGGCGCCTTCAGGAATGATTCGCCCTCCGTCGAAGCGACGCGCGCCACTCGCATCGGCAAGGACCTCGAGGGTCGTCCAACCGCCGCGCGGCACCGGCGACACGTAGCCGTGCTCCTCTTCGCTTACGATGTCGGCGATATCAAGTTCGTCGATGAGATTTGTTCGCGTTGAAAAAGGCGAGGCCTCGAGCGCACTCCAGTCAGCGCGATAAATTACTTTCGTCGCGCCTCCGCAAATGAGGTTATCCGTGAGGGTAACTCTCGAGAGCTCGACGCCAAACGTAGATGTGATGAGTCCGAACCAATTCGGATAGAGTGCCAAGTAGGTAGGGCGCTCCTCTGCAGTTAGCCGCTCAATGAGTTCGACGGTCGCAGCCTCACCATGCACCGCCGCGCGCGCGAACGGCATCCTTCGGTAGCCGCCTAGCCCGAGTGCGTCGAGCGCGGGTCGCCCAGAGACGAATGGAATCGCACCCGCGTCGCCTAAAAGCACGCGCGAGCCGGGGGCCGTGGTCGTCGCGAGGCGCATGGCGATTTCGATCTGTTGATCGCGAATGTTCGCGACTGCCCGTTGAAAATGTTTCATTTGCACGGGTATTCGCGTCGCGCAAAGACCCGAAGTCGTTAGGCCTATCGCCCCTGCGAGCCACGGTCCGTAGGGCCTCGCGATGGCTCGCGCGATCGTCGCCACGCCGAGACCAACAGCCACGAACACGAGCAGCAGCGCGGGCGCGTAGTAACGAAAGTTATGGTACGGCGCGTTGCTGTTCGAGGCGACGAGAAGCACCCACCCGGTCGCGCCGAGAAGGCACGCCCCCGCGAGGCTACGTCGTTTCGGGGAGAGAAGCGCGGTGACGGCGAGTGCGGGTATGACGATACTCGACGGCGAGGTGGCGAAGAGCTCGGTACGAACTCCCTTTAGCGCGAAAAGAACTAAGTTTTCGGCATAGACTCGAGCGCGGTCGACGTCGCTGAGATAGGGATTCGACGACAATAGTTTGAGCTGAGCGCCTGCGGATTGCGCCTGGCCGCTAAACACGCGGTTCGTGGCCAAGACAAGCGCGGTGACGGCGACGCCCGGAACCGCCGCGCGAAGGATGGCAGCGACTCCAGAACGCCGCTGAGCGCCGCGTGCCGCGACCACGGTAAAGATCGCGACGAGCACGCCGGACTCGGGACGCAGGAGCACGAGCACGGCGCCCCACACGCCGAGTGTCGTTTGTGCGGCTTCACGCGTGCGTCCGCGGCGTTCGTCGATGTGGCTGCGCGTGGCTTCAAGCGCAAGAAGACTTTGACCGAGGGCGGCCGCAAATGTCGCCACCTCCATACCGCTGAACAGCGACCAATCGACGATGCCAACGGAAAGCGGAAGCAGGGCGATGCACCAGGAGAGCCACGGCGCACAGGGACGTACGAGCGTGCGGAGCGACCGAAGGAAGGAGGCGACCGCAAAAACTGCGACAATAGCGGCCCACACGCCCATGAGTCGCCCTCGAAACCCGAGGCAAAACCCCGCCGCGAGGACGACCGCGTAGAGCGGTGACGTCTCGCCGGACGAGTAGCCGTTGCCGGGAATCCATTCGAACGGATGCCCGAGCGCGAGGGAGCGCGCGAAGTCAAAGTGGATGTAGACGTCATCGAGTGGAGCCGGAAAGAACCCGCGCGCGGCTCGGTAGGACGGCAGCCAGAAGAGGGCGCCCGCGGCCGTGGCGAAGGCAAGCGAGGCCACGAAAGACCGAAGGTTTGATGTCGCTGGCCGCCGCATTTGCTTGGTTGCGCGCGGCCATGCTAGCGGTCTCCGCCATGGATCGCGATGCAGCACAGTGGGAAGCCGTCGAAGAAGCCGCCGAGCTCATGCACGAGGAGAGGTTTCACGAGGCACTTCGCGTCCTGCGCGCGATCTTGACGGTCGACCCTCAGAATGGTTACGCGTTTTTCTTTCTCGGTCAGGCTCTCTATGAGGTCGGTGAAATCGAACCCTCGCGCGATGCTTACCGCGCGTGTTTGATGCGGGCACCGAATCACCTCGGTGCGCGGATCGCGCTCTGCCACGTCGAACGCAAGCTCGGTCGACATCGCGAGGCGATCAAGGAGGGCATGATTGCCGTGGACCAGTCACCGCATGACGGCGACGCGATGTACGCCGTGGGAATCGCGTACGCGGCGCGGGGCGATAACCCCGCCGCGCGGCGCTATCTCGAGGCGTTCCTTAGAGCGAAGCCCGAGCTCGAAACGCGCCTCGAAGTCGAAGCGCTTCTCTCAACGATGATCGATTGAGCGACTCGTTCGCCCGCGTCGCGGCGATGAACGATGACCTACCGCGCGAATCCGCCAGCTCGAACTGCGCTCACTGAGCCTCGCTGTCCTATTGAGCGCAGTTCTCGAATCTGAACTGCGACGAGCTCTTGCAAATCTGCTTCGTGTCCTCGTACTCGGCGTTGGCACATTCGACCGTTGCCCAAATGCGCCCCGCGGCAACGCCTTGCCCAGCGTCTGGACTGAACCGCGCCACGCACTTCAGATCGGTGAAGGTTTCTCCTCGCTTGCTCAGCGACACCGTGATGTCGTTTTGGTCTCCCGTTGGGCGGAACAAGCCGCTTATCGTCATGGCGCCGCCGGTTGCACCACTAAGCTGCGCGGAGGCACGGACGTCGAAGCCGTCACCCTTCGGAGTCACCGAACACGCAATCGACACGGTGCCCTGCTGATCGGCGGCTCCGTCGTCGACGGGCCGAGCGGGTTCGACAAGGCCGCTTTTCGGGTCGTCGGTGACCTTGTAGCCGCTCGCCGGGTTGCCAAAGCTTCCGATATCAAACCATGTGCCGATCTTCCCGCAGTCTTTAGGGGAGTGAGTGCCAGGCGAAATCTGGCTCTCAAAGACCACGCGTGGAGTCGCTTGGACGTCATCCGAGCAACCGCCGAGCACGAGCGCTCCGAAGACGACCGAGGCGGCGACGAAACCAAACCCGCGCGCCGCGCGGGATAGAGGTGACACATTCCCACAGACTTCAAAGTGTTTGTAATCGTTGCGACGGAACATCGTTGGTCTCCCATTCGAAGGAAGGCGGACAGCGGAGCGCGGGCCTCTTCACTCTACATGAACAAACAAAGTCATCGAGGCGCTGCAGCAGAAAACCCGCGTTCAAGATCGTCTGCAAGGTCGTCTACGTCTTCCAGTCCGACGCTGAGCCGAATGAGACCGTCTCCGATGCCTAGTGTACGCCGGGTTTCCGCAGGTAGGCTCGCATGGGTCATGATGGCAGGGTGTTCGGCGAGTGACTCGACGCCGCCGAGACTCTCGGCGCAAACGAAGATCTTGAGCGATTCGAGGAACGCTTTGGCGGCGGGCAATCCACCGACCACCTCGAAGCTTATCATCCCACCCGGCGCCTTCATCTGACGTGAGGCCACATCGTGGCCTTTATGGGTTGTCAGCCCCGGGTAAAAAACGCGCGCTACTTGCTTGTGCTGAACGAGGTGGTCGACGAGCTTCCGCGCGCTCGCCACGTGTTGCTTCATTCGGACGCCGAGCGTTTTCAGCCCTCGAAGCACCAAGTAGCAGTCGAACGGGGCGGGCACGCCTCCGACGGATTTTTGGAGAAAGTGAAGTTTCTCAGCCAACGCGTCATCGCTCGTGAGCACGGCGCCTCCGATGACGTCTGAGTGTCCGTTGAGATACTTTGTGGTCGAGTGTACGACGAGGCTCGCCCCGAGGTCGAGCGGTCGCTGAAGCATCGGCGTTGCGAACGTGTTGTCGACGACGAGCGGTATACCCGCCTTTTTCGCTATTTCTGCGATCGCGGCAATATCGGTGATCTTCAGCATCGGGTTGGATGGCGTCTCGAGCCAAACAAGACGCGTATTGGGTCTTAAGGCGGCCTTCACCGCCTGAAGGTCGCTCATATCCATAAACGTGGCTTCGAGACCCCAGGGCTTCATGACCTTGTCGAAAATGCGAAAGGTTCCGCCGTACACGTCATCTCCGCAGAGCACGTGGTCGCCGCTTTTCAGACTTAGGAGCACGGCCGTTGTCGCCGCGCACCCACTTCCGAAGGTGATGCCGTGCTTTGCGCCTTCGAGCGCCGCGAGGCAGCCTTCGAGCGCGGTGCGTGTCGGATTTCCCGCACGTGAGTAGTCATAGGCGTCGTAGATACCCGGTGATTTCTGAGCGAACGTGCTCGCGAGAACGATCGGCGTCATCACGGCGCCGTGAATGGGGTCTGGCTCTTGACCGGCGTGAATGCAGAGCGTTTCGAGGCGATGCCCGGTGTCCGTCATGCCTCCGTGCTTATCACACGCGGACTTCTCCGAGCAGTGCCAGAACCGCGCGCGCTGAGGTGGGTCGCTCGCATGCTCGATGGGCAAGGCAGGCAAACAGCGCGGCGTGAGCTGGGCCGCGCGCGGCCAACGCGGCGGGCCTGAGGGAAGCTATTGCGTTTTCGAGCGTTTCGAGGACCGGGCGCTCGGCGGCCTCAACGATGCGCGTCGCGAGTGAAGACAGCGCGTCGGCAGTGCGTGGCGCGATTCCCGTGGTCGCGTGGAGCAACGTCGCCGCTAGCGCGAAGAGATCGCTCTCGACCGTGGCGGGTTCGCAGCGCGCCAACTCAGGCGCGCAGTAAGCGATGGTTCCACAGAACGCGCCGTCGCGAGGTTTCGCTCCGCGCCAGCGGGCGAGCTCAAGGTCGAGAAAGATGGCACTTGCCGCGTCGTCGTCGATGGCAACGTTTGCCGGACTGAGGTCGGCGTGCACGATGCTGAGTGCGCCGAGCGCGTCGCACGCTTCGTGGAGGTGGACGAGCGCGGCGAACGCCGTTCGCACTGCGCGCTCAACCCACTCTGCGTCGAGTGCGCCGGTTGTTGAGAACGCCTGCCGTTCCACGATTCGATGCGCGAGGGTGGGGAAGGAGACCCGTGCGGTGCGAAGCCATGGTCCCTGCGCGTCGTCACCTGCGCCAAGTAACAGCGGAGTGACACGCCCGCCAAGGCGATCGAGGAGCGTAGCTTCGCTCCGCAAGCGAGCGACACTCTGGGCGGTCCCGCGTTCCCGTGACGAAAGTCGCTTTTCGAATGCCTGCCGCCATGCGCCATCGGGCCCGCGAAGCGCGATCTCGTGAACGTTCATGCTGAAATGAGACTGGCTCGCGCCGACCCTAGCGGTCATCGTAGCGCGGTGGGCAAACCGAGGTTTCTTTTTGCTTTTGCAGCGACTCGGGCACCTCAGGCACTTTGTGTGGTCGGGGCGGCTCTTGTCTTCCTCTCCGCCTGCGGTTCGCCGGGGTCTAACGCGCCGAGCTTGGCTGGAGGAGGCCCGGCATGGGAGCCCAGCGGGCCGGCCGATGCCGGTGAAGCTGGCGCCGACAGCGGTGCGCGCCGATCGGCGGACGGCGGCTCGGCTCGGGATGGCGTCGGCATTCCCAAAAGCACGCACGTCACTATTCAAATTCAACCCAGTGATTTCGGAGCACAAATCGAAGCGTCAATACGCGCGGCTACGAAGAGCGTTCATATGACGATGTACCTGCTCAGCGACGCGTCGATCATCGACGCGCTAGGCGCGCTCAAAGACGCGGGAAAAGACGTAAAAGTCGTTCTTAATCAAACCTTTCCACCCCGTGGTGGAGACAACGGCCCGGCCTTTTTAAAGCTCAAACAGCGGGGCGTTGACGTTGTCTACGCGCCTTCCGCGTATACGTTTACGCATGCAAAAACGGTGATTATCGACGGCGCAAAGGTGCTTATCATGACGATGAACCTTACGCAGACGAGCGCGGGAAATAATCGCGAGTACATCGCGACAGACGCGGACCCCGCGGATGTGGCTGACTGCGAGAGCCTATTCGCCGCCGACTTCGCGGGCACCTCCGTAGCGGTCGGCGGAAATCTTGTCATCTCGCCTTCTGGGGCGACGCCCGTGGACGCGCGCGACCGCTTGAGGGCGCTTATCGCGAGTGCGACGACGTCGCTCGACATCGAGGTGCAGTCGCTGAGCGACGACGGCCTCACGGAAGCGATCCTGCTCTCGCATCGCGCAAAAATCTCCGTTCGCGTCGTCCTTTCGGGCTCAAACGAGCTCACGCCAGCTCAGCAAGAGTCGATCGCAAAGCTCAAGGCCGCAGGCGTGCCGTTACGACTCGTGATGACGCCGTACATCCACGCAAAGACCGTGGTGGTGGATGGCACCACTGTTTTTGTAGGTTCTCAAAATTTCACGCCGACAGCGCTCTTCCAAAACCGGGAGGTCGGCGTCGTCACGGATGCTCCCACCGAAGCGAAGAAGGTCCGCGACACGATCGCGAAGGACTTCGCGGCGGGCGCATCGCCTTAGGCTCGATGTCCGCTCGCGTGTCCGGCCACATCCCGCTCGCTTTCGCGCCGCCGCAAGAACTTCTTGCAACTGAGCCCACCGCAGGTAGACTGCGCTCGTTCTGTTTCGGTGGCCGTAGCTCAGTTGGTAGAGCGCTGGATTGTGGCTCCAGCTGTCGCGGGTTCAAGCCCCGTCGGTCACCCTAGTATTCGGTCAGGGGGCGCGAGTCCGCTCCCCTCGACACCCCCCCCGCCGGTCGCGCGGGGGTTGGTGTGGTCGCGGTGCGTTTCTCGCGGACATTTGCCAGACACGGGCGAGCCCGGGGTTGCCATTGAGAAACGACGGCCGTGTCCCTGGACGCTCGGACGTGCGAGTAACTCGCTGTAGACGGCCTGCTGTACGCGGTTCGCTGTCAGTAGCTCGCTTTGGAGCGGTGTTGGCACGGTGTTGGGAAGGTTGGCCAGCGGATTAGCCTACGCTTTTCCAGTGCTCGTGGGCGATACGCGTAGCTCGCGAGACGTCGTCGTTTGCGTTCGAGGGTTCCTCGGCGATTTCGTCCGCGACGCCTGCGACCAGGCCACGTGTTGCTGCGAGGAGGCCTGCCTGGAGGGCAACGAGGTCGTAGCCTCCTTCGAGGACCATCGCGATGCGTCCGCCGGCGCTTTTGTCGGCGACTCGGCGCAGCGCGCGCCCCATCCAGCCGAAAGCCTCCGAAGAAAGTGTCATTTCCGCGAGCGGATCACGCGCTGATGCGTCGAAACCGGCGCTCACGAGGATGAGTTGGGGTTTATAGTCATCGAGGACGGGGAGAACGACGCGCTCGAACGCGGCACGGTAGACGCCGTCGCCTCCCCCCGCTGCGAGCGGAATGTTGACCGTGTAGCCTTTTCCATCGCCGGCGCCCGTTTCGCCGACGGCGCCGGTGCCTGGATAAAAAGGAAACTGGTGAGTCGAAAGGTACAGAATGTTGGGGTCGTCGAAAAACGCCTCCTGTGTGCCATTTCCGTGGTGAACGTCCCAATCGACGATTGCGACCCGCTCGAGTCCGCGTGCGCGCGCGTGCGCCGCCGCGACCGCGACGTTGTTGAGAAGGCAGAAGCCCATCGCGTGGTCGGGCCTGGCGTGATGACCGGGCGGGCGAACAAGCGCTACTCCTTGCTTTACAGGACCGTCGAGGATCGCGTCGACCATCGCCACGGTGCCGCCTGCGGCAAGCTCTGCGACCGCCACGCTCGACGGACCCACGTAAGTATCGGCATCGAGGTAGCCGGGATTACCGTTGAGTGTCCGTAACCACTTAACGAAGTTTGGGTCGTGGACTCGTTCTAACTCTTCGTCCGTCGCAGGCCGAGGTTCAACGCGCGCGAACGAAAGTCCCGATTGTTCTAGCGCCGCATGCGCCGCCTCGAGCCGCTCCGGCCGCTCTGGATGATAGCCGGGAGCGCGGTGAAGAAAGAACCGCGGGTCGGAGAGTAGAACGGCGCAAGTCATGAGTTGCCGCAATCGCAGCGCCGATGATAGCGTCACTCTTCCGATTTACAGAAACGTTCCGAGGGCGGAATGCGAAACAAAATCATCGCAGTCAACGCCGTGATCGTGCTGGTCGTGGGGCTCCTCGCCTTCGCGATCGTTCGCACGCAGCTCGCGGCAGAGACAAGCAGCACAGATCAGCTCAAAAAAAGCGCTCAACGCGACGTCGCGGGAGCCGCTGCGCAGCTGCAGCTCGACGCCCTTCGAACAGAGCGTTGGCTAGCCACGAAAGCCAACGAGCCCGCGACACGCGCGGCGCTCGGCAAAGCCACACCAGACGCGCGGGGTGATGCGGCGCGTCAGCTCGCGGACCAAATCGCGAGTGCCGCGTCGTCGGCCCTCGGGGCCAAGCCCTCGATCGTTGCCGTGGTAGACAACGCCGGGAAGATCGTCGGCCGCAATGGCTCCGACCTCAATCGAGGCGACGACATCGCGTCTCCGTATCCGTCGTTCAAGGAAGCGCTTACAAAAGCGCACCCGGGCTCCGAGGTGTGGACGGACAAGGCGCGGGCGGACCAATACATCGCGTCCTACGTTCCTGTTCGCGACGAAAATCGGGCCGCGGGAATGCTCGTCATCGGTGTCGCAATCAACGACGCCCTCGCACGGGTCGGCGAGATTACGACCGGCCGAGGCGTCTTACTCGTCAACAACGCCGGCGAGTTGGTCGCGGCGTCGGGGAACGCCGGCGAGGAGATCAAAAACGCCGTGAAAAGTAGCGTTGGCGACATCAAAAACGCGCTCGCCACGGGCAACGTCATCGCGAGCGCGGCGGGCGACGTCACCTTTGCATCGGCTCCGCTCGTTGGGTTCGGCGACGGGCACCGAACGGCCGCAGTCGCGGCCGCGGCCGCGTCCCTCCTACCTGGAGCCAGCGCCATTCCGCTTTCGATTCTCGCGGTCACTGTGCTCGGACTCATCCTCGTGGTTGCCGCGGGCTGGTTCCTGGGCAACTACATTTCCGCGCCCATTGCCGCACTCGAGGAGGGCCTTCTCATGATTCTGAACGGGCAAACCGATAAACGGTTCGAGCTCGATCACGCCGACCTCGGAGGTCTTGCATTTCGGATCGACCAACTCCTGAATCAGCTCATGGGGGTCGAGGAGGACAATACCGACGACGACGGCCGGGTCTCCAAGGCGCCAACCGCCGAAAACTTTGGTGCGGCCCTGTCTGTCGACAAGAACAGTCAGCAAGCGCAAGCGGCAATCAACGCGTCTGCGTCCTCGTCTATTGCCGGTGTTGCCGGAATGGACGCTGCAAGACTCGCCGCTGAGCCAGCTGACGCCTACTACGCGCGTCTTTATCTTGAATATATTGGAGCCAAGAAAACCCTTGGAGAACCGGTCGACCATATCACTGACGCGGCTTTCAAGAGTCGCATCCAAGGGATGGAGGCCGACGCGGCAACCAAGCACGGCCGTCCCGTCCGCTACCACGTTCAGTCGAACGGACGTGAAGTCGTCCTCCTCGCTGTCTCGCTTTGAGTGGTTCTGTTCGCGTCGCTTTGACGTTGACTCGCAGGGCTTGACCGGAAACATTCGTGGCGCAAGCTGCGAATCGAGCTTAGAAAGGGAGCCTTAATGGGCCTCTTCGATCTGTTCAAGGGTAAGACCGGTAGCCCGGAAAAAAAGCAAAATGCAGCCGCAAAGTTCGCCGAAGCTGCTGGGAGTAAGCGTGCTCAAGCCTACGATAGGCAAGACGCGATCTCCGAGCTCTGTCGTCTAAAGTCTGCGGATGCCGTCGAGGCGCTTTTGAAGCGCTTTACATTTCAGACAGATCCGTCGATTACCGATCAAGAGGAAAAAGAGGCCGCTTTCGACGGGATCGTTGGCGCGGGTCGAGAGGCTATTGAGCCCGTTCGCGCTTTCGCGGCTAAGGCAGAGAGCCTCTCCTGGCCGATGCGCGTCCTCAAAGAAGTGCTGCCCGAAGACGAGCTCGTCGAAGAGCTGCTCGTTTGGCTTGAGCGGTGGGACACCGAGTACGCCAAGTTCATAGACCCGAAGCTTCAGATTCTCAAAGGTCTGGAGGAGCATAGTCATCCCGACATTCGCGAGGCCGTCGAACCGTTCCTCGAGGACGTAAACGAAGAAGCTCGCTTCAATGCGGCATCGACGACGCTCGCGCAAAAAGACACGGCTTCTATCGTCGCGCTCATCAAATTGCTCATGGACGAGGAGAGCGTTCGCGTCCGCGGCAAAGTCGCTGAAGGGTTCCTAACGCTCGGTTGGGAGATCCCCGATGACCAACGAGATGCCGTGCGCAAAGTGTTGCCGCACCAGTATTCGGTCGACGCCTCTGGCTTGCTTTCGAAGCGTGGCTAATTAGGACTGAAATCACACGAAAAAGCCCCCACTCCTACTTCGGAGTGGGGGCTTTTCTTATTGCACTGGAACCTGTCGAACATTTTCCAGGCTAATGCAAACCTCTCGCGGGCGGATGGCTTGCTGGAACGGCAAAACACCACGACGTTAAGTCCATAGAACTGCGTCGTGGCTTTCCGTTTCGTCGTCGATCGTTAGCTATTCGCTAAGTTTCGGTGCGCCGGGAAGTGAGAACCCGATAGAAAGTCCAATCATCTGATTAAACTTGTTTGTCCGGTCGTCTGAATTGATCTGGCCATCAGGGAAGTCGACGTTGTTCTTGAGGCCGCGTGAGTCGAAACCGCCACGGTTGGTTTTCATGAACGGAATAGCTCGATATTCGAGATTCACGCTCAAGAGCCCTCGCGTATAGAAGGTGAGGCCAAGCCCGAACGTGGGAGCAATCGCTACCCGCGTTTCCGACGCGAATGATGAAGGTAGATTGCACGTAATTTCCGTACAATCTTTTCGCTCTTCGACGCCGACAAAAGCCGCACCACCGTGCAAGTAGAGGTCCGTGTCGACGAACAGCTTTTGAAACAGTGCAAGCTTTCCACGAAACGGACTTATGGTGACTTGCGGGCCTACCATGTATTTCAACTTGGCGGTCTGCGCATCAAACTTGGGCCCGTTTAGAGGCGGGATGTTCTTCTGCGTGCGCGTGTTACGCGGGGCCGTAGCTTGGATCTTATCGGTGAGATCCGTCGATTGGCTCCAGGCGCCAAACCCACCAAACACCCCGATCCCGATCCAGTCTGCTAGGTGGTACTGAAGGCGCGCCGTGATGAACAGCGTGCGCTGGTACTCATCGAGCAACGTCCGCGATGCGCCGAGCGCAAATTCGACTCGACCCTCGCGATAGAGACGCAATTTTCGAACAGGAGGAGCCCCTGCAAGCGGGCCAGTGAGCTGTATTTCCTGGGCGTGCGCCGATCGAGCTGGGAGTGTAACGACAAGAGCCGCGAGGGCGCTTGAAACGATGGCGCCACAGCGCCAAGCGGTTCGTACGCGAAGCGCGCGGTTCGTAAGGTTCGCGTGAGTGCGAGACAGCTTTCGCTTCATGACCGTCCTTGCCGACTGCATCACTTGGGCAACCGATATTCCCAGCTGAACGGCAAGAACATGCTGATGCCGATCTGGGCTTGAACGTTGTTGGTAAGGGGCTTCTCGCCGAACCAGGTGTCGCGGTTTTGCTGCTGGGCCTGCGTCGCGGCAATCTTAGTGCTCTCGAGCTGCTCGACATAGATGTAGTCGCGCACTTCGGCGGTCACCGCGAACCAGCGGTTTAGGAAGATACGGAGGCCGAGACCGACCGACATCGCGAGGCGCCAGTCGTAGCTGAAACTGCGATTGTCAGGGTCAATGACTGCGATCGGGCGAGTACGTAGGGCGCCGACGCCGCCTACGATGTAACCGTCGTAGTGGAAGATAAACTTATTGAAGCCACTGAACTTTCCGTACATCGGAACATACGTGAAGTTCACGGTTCCAGCCGCCTGGTATTCGTTGAGTGGCACGGCAACGCGGGTGGCGCGGCGATTTTGGAAGTTGAAGTCCGAATCGCCGTTGAACGGCTGGTAAAGAGTTGCGTTGACACCGATCGCAAGGACATTGGTGAGATAGTAGTTCACCCCAAGCCCAGGTCCTGGGTGGCTCACGAACTGGTCGTTGAGACTGAAGCTCCAATAGGGCATCAGCTCGACGCGGCCTCGCCGCAGCGCGTATATCTGCTGAACGGCAGAAATGTCTTTTTGAGGCTCCTTTTCCGCGAGCGCTTGCACGTCGCTCTGCTTTTGACAGGCGGAGGGGTCAACCTCGCAAATCCCTCCGCTGCTTGGGGCACCTGGGACGACAATGGCCCCAGTGTCTCCCGGTGCAGCGGGTGGTGTGCCAGTGTCTGATGATTTCGACGGATCGTCGATATCACCCATATCACCGCCGGCACCTCCTCCCGCGGAGGATGGGAGGGGCTTTGCGGGCACTGTGGCGGGAGGCTTTCCTCCCGGCTTCTTCGGCTGCGCATTGGCAACCTGTGGCAACACCAAGGCTGCTGCCAAGGGGAGCCAGAATCGAGCCTGCTTCATCAAGAGACCCCTTCCGTTTCGGCGTACTCGCGAGCGTTACTCTCGCTTATCAAGTTGCCTAACACCTGAGAAAAACTAAGGATTCAGGCCGACTACGAAACTACTTGGCAAGTTATCATGATCTTTTTCTGAGGAGCAATCTCTAATCGGAGTCACCGGCTCCCGCGTCGGTGTCTTCTTTTTCTTCAACGTACGGAAGAATGCACGAAATTCCGAACTCGCGTAGGCCTCAGACCGTGCCCGCGTCGTCTGGGTCGCGACCGAAGAGGGCCTCGACGAAGTCGACCGCGACAAACTCGCGGAGGTCCTCCGCACGTTCCCCGAGTCCGATGTAGCGGACGGGAACCTTCAGTTCGTCGCAGATGCCGAGCACGATACCCCCCTTGGCGGTCCCGTCGAGTTTCGTGAGAATCAGTCCGGTGAGTTCGAGCGATTCTTTGAAGAGGGCAGCTTGTGTGAGCGCGTTTTGGCCCGTGGTTGCATCGATCACGAGGAACGTCTCGTGCGGCGCGCCCGCCATCGCCTTCGCGAGAGTGCGCTTCACCTTCTTGATTTCGTCCATCAAGTTCACTTTTGTGTGAAGCCTGCCGGCGGTGTCCACGAGGAGAACATCTGCGCCGGCCTCTTGCGCCTTTTTCGTGGCTTCAAAAGCGACCGCGCCCGGGTCGGAGCCATCCTTGCCACGTACGACGTCGGCTCCCACCCGCTTGCCCCAAACTTCCAGCTGCTGAACGGCCGCCGCACGGAACGTGTCGCCTGCGGCGAGCATGACCGTCTTGCCCTCGGCGCTCCATTTGGTCGCGAGCTTTCCGATACTCGTGGTTTTGCCAACGCCGTTGACTCCGACCATCAAAACGACCACCGGCTTTGGAGAGGGGTCGCCCGCTGCACGCCGTTCCGTCGACGTCCCCCCATCGTCCAGGATCCGCGTCGCCTCGCCGCGAAGTGCGGCCCAGACGGCGTCCGAGTCCGTGAGTTCCTTCTTGGCAAGCTTTTCGCGGAGGCGTTCGAGAATCGCGTGCGTGGTCCTCACGCCGACGTCACTCGAAAGCATCACTTCCTCCAACCTTTCAAGAATGGCCGGATCGATCTCCTTACCGCCCGTGAAGAGGGCTTGGAGCCGCGACATGAATCCCCCACGGGTCGCCGCGAGGCCCTTGCGAAGGCCTGCCACGTCTTTGCGCGAGGGCAGGCGCGTTGCGCTGACCTCGCTCGGCGTCGGGGACGAAAGTGCCTCTGCAACGGCGTCGCCGGCACCCTCTTGGGGAAGGTTATCTTCTTCTGTGTCGCGCGGCGCGGTCTCTTTCGGGAGCGCGTTGGCGCCACTGCGGAACCGAAGCGCGGCGAGGTAAACGAGTGCCGCGGGCACGATGAGAGCCACCACGGCGATGACGGTCGTGAGGGTATCCATCGCCGTACCGTTATAGGAAGGCGGTGCCTGCCCCGTCAACGTTGGTTATTCGCTTCTCTCTCGTTGCTTTTTACCGCTTTCCCGTGGCGGTCCCTTTGCATTTGCCCGTTTGGGAGGCGCGAAGTCGTTCAGCGCGGTTTCGCGATGCGGAGGGTCGGGGGAGAGCTGGTCGATAGTGGTTTCCCGCTGGGCGTCGACGGAACCCGGCCCGAACGCCGCGTGCTCGAGCGCCTCGGCCCATCGCACCGTTTGCGCGTCCGCACCTTTCGCGCATCGCACTTCTGTCGGGGTGGGCTCGGGTCGTCCTTCGACGGGGGGTCCGCGGTGACGCGCCCAGCTCACGAGCCGGTCGAGCAACGCGCGCTTTCTTAGCAAAAGCGCGACACGTAACTCACCAGAAGTCGGTAAAGGCTGCAGTAGCCGCGCGTGAAGCTTCGCTTCAACGCCGATTTGCTCGACGCCGACGAGTCCGGCGAGCTCGGGTATCTGAAAGCGCCCCTTCGCGTCGACAAGGACTTCATGGAGGATCGTTTTGCCGTCGAAGGTTCCGCGTTCGACCCAAACGTGAGCGTTCTCGATCGGGGTGAGGTCGTGGGCGTCGATGACGCGTCCACGCCACCCGTGTTCGTCTTTGCTCGCCTCACGGATCACGTCGAGACGCGCCCGCGGCAGCGCCCTGGAAGACGCGCTCGAGGTCCCCGGTGCGGGAATGGCCTGGCGGTGGCGGGATGCGATTCGGGTCAAAAGGAACCCTCCAAGCACGAAGACACTGGCGAGTAAGATCGGCACCTTGGCCAAAAAACTCGGCGTTCGGAACGGGATGGACACCGTGGTGACGCCACCCGGCTCGTACCAAGGCGACGTCGACACGTAGCGAACGTGCATCCATCTGTCCGCCCCGAGTAAGTTGAGGCGGCCGGAGAGCTTTGCCTTCCCGAGGACGGCGGGAGCGGCCGCGATCACGTGGTCACCGATGCGCCCTTCGACACTTCCCCCCGTCACTGGGCCTCGTACAGAGGTCACGTCGAGCGTCAGGTCGAAGCTATCGTCTTGCAGACTGTCGTCGAAGACGCCGACTTCCCGCGCGACCGCGGGCCCGCGCACGGCGACGCTCACACGGCGCTCGATCTCAGCGGCGTAAACGCTTTGAGAGATTTGCGCGTCGCCGGCGAACGACACGTGGAGCCGACCCTGGCCGGGAGGGCCCATTTTCTTCGTGTCCACGTCAAAGCGCGCTCGCCCCGAGGCGTCGGTTGTGGTGCGGGCAAGCTCCGATCGCGACTCGTCGGAGAGAACAAGAAGGAGGCCTGGCTTTCGGAGCGTTCTCCCATCCTCCTCGACCCGCGCATCTATCTCGAAAGCCATGCTCTGCGTATCGAGTGAAAGATTGCTAGGAAGAGGGTCAAATTGAAGGCGAAGAAGTTGGCGTGCGGCATCGAACGCGACCTCCGCTTCGACGCCGTCGATGAAGCTTGTGCCGCGCCAGGCCAGCCGAGCCTTGAATTGCGCGGTAGCGAGCTTCACTCGGAAACAGAAGTGGCCACCGTCGTCGGTGGTCGCAACGACGTCGTGAACGCCAACCTGTCCGGATGCGTGCTCACCCGCGCGTGCGACTCCACCAGCCGCTCGCGGGTCGCACGATCGAACCCCTTGAAGGTTTTCACGCACCTCGGTACCCGTAGGCTCACTTTGCCGCGCGAGCAGGATCGTCAGACCTTCGCGTGCGAGTGCTTGCCCCGCGTCGTCGACGAGGGATCCCGAGAACACGATCTCGCCTCGGTCCCGAGATACGTGGGCCTCAAGGACGGCTCTCCCTCGAATCCGAAGGGCTTCAGCCCCTGACGCGTCGCTGGAGCAGGGGAGGAGTAGTATAGAGAGAGCCAGGGCCGCGAATGCGCACGAATTCGCGCATAAACGCGTTGCGCGTGCGACGCGGTAGTTCACGTTACCCTCGCAGAAGAAGTGAAGGAACTCACGTGGGTCTCCGTCGATCTCACTGCCCGCTACCTGCCTCGTGCGCGTCTGTCAACGAGCCGAGCCTAGCGAAAACGGAGTGCGAGAGCCCCGACAATGCGTGATATCTTTTGGATGTTGATGCGCGTGCGAGTCGGCTCGGCAAGATTGCCTAAGTCAACTGAGTCAGACGGGTCAGCGATGGCCGGCGGCTCGGCCGATCCTGTTTTCTATTCTTCTACTTCAACGCGCGCCATTCGCGGAATCCGCGGTTCCGGGCGCCTGGCCGCGATGCTTGTGCCTGTATGGCTCGGCTTGTGTTCTCCGCTCGGCGTTGGGGTCGCACACGCCGATGTCGATCGGGTAAAATTTCTCGCGGAACGGTTGCAGTCGGATGACCCGCGCGTCCGAACGAGCGCGACTCTAGCCCTTGGTTCCAGCAACGAAGAGGCCGCTGTCGAACCGCTCTGTCGCGCGCTTAGAGACCCGGCCGAAGTCGTTCGACAGGCCTCGGCTGTCGCGATGAAGCGCCTCGGCCGACCGGGCGCACTGCCGTGCCTGCGCGAGCGGCTGGCCGCGGAAGTCCGCGACGGCGTGAAGGTGGCAATGGAGCGTGCGATTGAGTCGATCTCGGCGACCGCGCGCTCCGACGGCAGCGACGCCGATGACAGGGTGAAAGAAAACCCGAACGCGAAGTACTACATCGCTCTCTCGACGATCGCGAACTCGACGGGGCGCACGCAGTCCGAGGTCGAAAGTGTCGTGGTGAGGGCCATTCGGTCCAAGCTGGAGGCGTCAGGGACCGCGCAACTCGCACCCTCTAAGGAATCTGCCGACAGCGCGCGGGAGTCCATCAAGAAACGGAAGCTGAGTGGGTTCTATCTCGCGATTGCCGTCGACAAATTCGACTACTCGGGCGGTAATCTAAGGGTGAAGGTGAAGATCGGAGTCTTCACCTACCCAGGTAAGTCACTCCTCGGCAACGTCGACAAGACGTTGACGAAGGAGGGCGTTTCGAGCGGCGACAAAACCTCCGAGGACCAAATGCTGGACCTCGCGGCAGGACTCGCGAGCGAACAGTTCGCACAAAGCGCTAGTGCATTCCTCTGATGGTTCCGATGGTGATGAGGGTTTAGACCGATGACGACCTCTGCTCAGCCGACAACCCACACTCGCCCGAAGTACAAGCGCAGCTTTAAGAACTACCTGCTCGACCCGCGTTTCCAACTAAAGTGGACGGGCATGATCATCGGTGTGGCGTTCGTCATCAGCGCCATCATGGGAATCTTCCTGTACCGGACGAGCAGCGAGGTCACGGCTCAAAGCCAGAAAGTGATCGGCCAAGGGCAGGAGCTTATCAAGGAGAGCCTCAAAAACTCCGACCTCGTCAAGATGCAGATTAAAAAGGAGTACGGTGACGCCCCCGAACTTGCGGAGACGTTCAACAAGAGCGCGCAGGAGCTCGACGGTCAGCTCGACATCAAGCACAAGCTGTTACTTTCTCAGCAGCAAGCGACGATCTCGCAGCAGAACACGATGCTCGCGTCGCTTGTGGCCGGTCTCGCCCTTCTCGTGGTTCTCATCGGTGTGCTGGGCATCTACTTTACGCACAAGGTCGTAGGCCCGATCTACAAGATGAAAATGCTCCTTCGTCAAGTGGGTGACGGCAAACTTAACTTCCACGGCAAGCTACGCAAAGGCGATGAACTTCAAGACTTTTTCGAGGTCTTTGCGGCGATGGTCGAGAAGCTAAAAGACCGACAACGTCGGGAGGTTACCGAGCTCGAGCAGGCGATGGAGGCCGCTACGGCTTCAGGAGCAAGCGATGACGCCATCGAAAAAATTCGACACGTGCGTGATGAGATGCGCGCCGCTCTCGACGTTTAGCTCGCACGCCTGCTCAATTCGTAGGTCTGGCGGAGACAGCCCCTAGCCGTCGTCTTCCGTGAAAGCACCTGCGATCCATTCGATGGTGAGCGCGCCGGAGACGTCACGCGTGACAGCGGCAACGTCGATGCGAACGCGCTTCACGTCGGTACGCGTGGCGAGCCGACCGCGCCAAAGTGCGCGGACGCCCCTTAATACGGTTCGGCGCTTTGTGAGAGAAATACTCGCGAGCGGCTTATCGAAAGACCGCGGACCGCGCGCGCGCACTTCCACGACGACAACGAGTCCTTCTTTAAAGGCCACGATGTCGAGCTCCAAAGAGCCTATACGAAGGTTACGCCAGAGGATCTGGAAGCCATTTGCAAGAAGGCGGTCTGCTGCAGCATCTTCGGCATCCCGACCGAGCTGATGACGGCGCGGGAGAGGCTGAGACGCCAAGCGCACCCGTTTGCTAGTCACACTTGTTGGTTACAGGATCGCAAAACGGCGTCTTACAGCTGCTGTTCTTGTCGTACTCTGTTTTGCTCTTTATGCAGTACGAGCCAGTAAGGCCTTCGTTACTACCCGCGCCGATCGATGTCACAAGTGGGCTGCACGAAAAACCATCGGGACAATCGCAGAACGTTTGTCCACTCGGCTTCTCACCATTCGCATCGGCGCAACGGCAAGAACAGTACACGGCTTTGTCAGCGGTTCGGTCCACACACTGGGCTTTGACAAGAGCCTTCTTCTCGGGATCCCGAAAGCTCGCGGGGTCTGCCGAATTCGTCAGCCCTGTCACAGCCTTTGTCGAATCGCCGGGATTGAGGCACGCGCTCTTGGCCGCCGCTGGCTTCTGGCCGTCTGCCAGCTGGCCGTAGGGACAACTCACGCGCCCTTGGAAGTGGTTGACGAGACAAATCCGCGTGCGGCACTGGAAGCTCTTCGACTCGACGTTGACCTCTCGTGCGTCGAAACCGCCAAAGCTTGGGTCGTACTCTTGTTCAGGCGTGCACGGATCGCCAACACCCTGCTCCGAGCAGCCGGGACTGGCGGAAACGAGAAGGAAGCCGGTCCCAAGCAAAATCGCCGTCGAAATGGCTCTCTTCATCGTAGCTGAGAACGGTAGACGTTTGGTGCGTGGAGCGTCAAGCATGTAGTCACCCATGGCCGGTTCGCGGGAGATCCGTCGGGCCTCTGCGACCTCGTTTCGCGCGCCGCTTTCCGGGTCATCGTCGTGGCGCTCGGCGCGCGCGAGTCGAGTCTCTCGATTCATCCGCGAGCCACCCACCGGAGCGGAATTTTCGTGCATCTGGCACTCAGTCAGCGACGGCGTGGACTCCCTCTCCGCTTCCGCAATCGCCTTGACAAGCGCGAATTCCACTCCGTACCATCCGTCAGCTCACATCGATGATCGTCATCAATTCATTCATGTTTTCTGCCCTGTCGCCTGCCCGCGCCCACCTCGTGGCACGAGGCAGTTTTTTATGTGAATCGAGCGCTGCAAAAGGTTTCTGCTGATGGAACCTTCGCGCCCGCTCTGCCTCACTTCGCTGTCCTCTCACTCCGCAAGGCGAGGAAACCTGGTAATGCGTCACACGATCGTTCGAAGCTGTCTGCGAAAACTCCTCGTCGTCATCGGTCCAGGATCGTGCCTCCTGGCGCTCGCGACGATGAGCACCGAAGCCTCTGCGCAGCGCCTCAAGCCAAAGCCGCCTACCGCCCGGCCCGCGCCAAAGCCTCCCGCAAAGCAAGGAAAACCCGCCGCGGGCGGTGACGCCATTGAACTCGACGACGCCGCGGTCCCTCCCACAGGTCCGGGCGCGGCCAAGCCGGTGGAGAATGGACCTCCGCCGGTCGCAGGACAGATGACCGAGCAGGCTGCGCAGGCGAAGCGCCTGTTCGATGGTGAGAAGTGGGGTGATGCGTCGCTTGCCCTGTACCGCGTGTACAAAGGTGAGACAGGCGACGATGAGGGGAACAAGCAGCTAAGCCAGTACCACTTAGCGATCTCGCTCTATCGCTTGAAATTCTACCAAGCGGCCTATGGACTCTTTTCTGAAATTGCCGACAAGCCGAACCATCTGAAGTTTAATGAGACGTTGCTCTGGCTCGCGAAGCTCGCAACCGACCTTCCCGAGCCTGCCGATATCGTCGAGCGAGTTGGCAAGTACAACGACGCGGCCATCGAGAAGTTTAATAACCAGAACCAGCGCGAATTGTACTGGCAGCTGAACTATCTGCTCGGTCGTTACAAGTATCGCAACCGGCAATACGAGGACGCCCTCCGCCTGTTCACGAAGGTCGACAGGCAGTCGAAGTACTACGTCAAGGGCCAGTTTTTCTCGGGCATCAGCAACGTTCAGGTTCGCAAGAGCGTTCCGGCGGTGCAGTCGTTTCAGCGCATTATTGGCGCCATTGACGAGGGGATCGAGGGGCTCGACGACGAAGACCGCATGAGAGACCTTGCGTTTCTTTCGATGGCGCGGACGTACTACTCGGCCTCGGTTCGCGTCGACGAGAACAACAAGCCTACGATCGACAGTTCAAAGCTCAGCGCGGCGGTAAAATACTGGAACAAGGTCGATGTCGGAAGCGAGTACTGGCTCGACGCGCTTTTCGAGGAGTCGTGGGCATACTTCATGGCGGGCGACTATGCGCACGCGCTCGGGAACGTCCACACGATTCAGTCGCCTTACTTTCCCGACTCGTACTACCCGGAGGGCGATATCCTCAAGGGAGTCATCTACTTCGCGAACTGCCAGTACGACGACGCTGAGATTGTCGTCGCCAAGTTCCAGTCGAAGTACCAGCCGCTCTACGATGACCTCAATAAGGTCCTCACGCGGTTCAAGGGAGACGAAGCGGACGAACCCTTTTACAAGTTCTTGAAGGACGTTCGCGACGATAAAGCCGACCTTCCGCCCCGCACGAAGATCGTTGTGCACAACGCGCTCTCGGACCGCCAGCTCCTTCGCCATCTTTCTTACGTTCAAATTTTGGATGATGAAGGCAAGCGATTCGGTAAAGCTCCGGTCACATTCCGTGAGTCGCCTCTCGGAAACGATGTTAAGGACTCGCTGCAACTGGCTCGCGACATCGCCGTCCGGAACGCGGGGCAGCTCGCTCGCGAGCGCTATCAGCGGAACCTTGACGAGCTGAATGAGCATCTCCGCGACAGCGCGAAAATTCGAATCGATATCAATGCGGCGAAGCGAAACCAGCTTGATGCGGCGATCGCGGGCTCTCAGCTGACGTCGCAAGAGTCGGAGCGGAACATCGTTAGGCCTGACGAAGAACACGTGGTTTGGCCGTTCGACGGCGAATACTGGCGTGACGAGCTTGGGTTCTATCGACAGACCATCACCTCGAAGTGTGGGAGATAGGTTTCGTATGAAGCGTGTTCTTCAAGTTGCGGTTTTCGGTACCTTAGTGGCTGGTGCGGTACCGTCAGCTCGTGCCGCGGACGTGTGTATCGATGAAAAGGCGAAAGCCTCACTGAATGCGTGTGGCGGCAACGGCCCTAAAGAGTTCGACGTCGGCAAACACGGCAAGAACCCGCAAGTAAACTTCCACTCGGCCCCGCCTCCCGCGGACCTAAAGAAGCGGGACCAGCAGACGAAGCCCAGTGCGCCGAGTCTTTTGGACGCTCCGCGCGATGAGCGGAAAAGTCGGCTTCAAGCGCGCCAGCGCGCCCTCCTTATTACGGAGATCTCTGGTCTCGAAAGTCTTTTCGCGACGACCAGGAAGAACGCCCCCGACCGCCCTCAGCTCGGGAGGCGACTTGCGGAGGCCTACGTCGAAATGGAGGCCGCAGCGTTCCGCGACAAGACCGAAGCCGAAATCAAGCGCGACGGGTTCAAAAAGTCGAATCCTCAAGCCGCGGGTCAACAGCAGACCTACGCGAACGACGCCGAAAAGGTGATGAAGCTCGCTCGCAAAAAGGCGATCGAGAACTACACGCTTATTGTTGCGGATTATCCGACGTACGCATCACTCGATGAGGTTCTTTATTACCTCGCGTACGAATACGAGCAGGCGAGCGACCTCAAGAACGCGCGTTCTGTCTATTACGACCTCATTAAGAAGCGTCCGGATTCAAAATACATCCCGAACGCGTATCTAGCATTTGGCGAATTGTTTTTCAACGAGGCGCAGGGCGACCCGTCGAAGTGGGAGAACGCGCTTCAGGCTTACGAAGAGGTCATCAAGTATCCGCCGCCGAACAATAAGGTGTTCGGATACGCGTGGTATAAGCTGGCGTACGTCTTCTGGAACACGGGGCAACTCGACAAGTCGCTCAATGCATTCAAAAAGACCATTGATTTTGGGGTTGTTCATACACAGCTTCCGGGAGCAGGCAAGCTCGCTGAAAGCGCTCGCCGTGATGTCATCCCCGTCTACGCACTCAAAGGCGACCCTGCGCAGGCGTACAACTTCTTGCACAACATTTCGGGCGACCAACAAGGGTCGAACGAGCGGACGTACAAGATGATGGACGACCTCGGGAATAACTATCTCGACACCGGGCACTACCCGGAGGCGATTCAGCTCTATCGAGACCTCATCGGCAGAGACAAGTCCGGTCGCCATTGCGTCTACCAGGCGCACATCACCGAAGCGACAATGGCGCTCAAGTCGGGAAACAAAGACGCTATCGTCAAGGAGGTCGACAGCCAGGTTAAAATCGCCCTGGAGTTCAAGACGAGCTCGTATTCTCCCGAGCTGAAACAAGAGTGCGCGAATAAGAGCGCCGCGCTCGCCACAGAAACTGCGATGGCGTGGCACCTTGAGGCAGTGGGCTCCGGAGGCCAGCGAGGTACGGGCGACCTGAAGACGATGAGCGCGGCAGCGACGCTCTACAAGAAGGTCGTCGATACTTTCAATGCCCAGGAATTCGCGACTTTCTCCTTCCCCCGTGTTGTGAAGGAGGACTGGCCGAATATCTATAAAATCAAGTACGCGATGGCCGACCTTCTGTACTTCCAAAAAGATTGGGCGAAGTGCGGGCCTGCGTTCGACTCCGTAGTGGCGGAAGGACCGACCGCGCCCGAAGCGCCGGAAGCGGCGTACGCGTCCGTCCTGTGCTACCAAAATATCTACGAAGAGACACACAAGGGGGGCGCCGACCGAAAGGGGGCAGGCAATCTGCCCGGGTCAGGGAAGGCTCAGTCGGCTGCCGCGCAGCGTGCAGCGGAATCGGAGAAGCTGAGGCCCAAAGATATGACCGACAACCAAAAAGGAATGGTGTCGGCCTTCAATCGTTATATTTGCTACATAAATCCACCGAAGAGCGATACGGCCGGTCAAGAGCAATTGGTCGAGGTGAAGTACGCGCGAGCGCGCACCTACTTCGAGTCACAGCATTGGGAAGAAGCCGCGATAGGCTTTCGTGATATCGCGCTCAATAATGCAGACAGAGATGTAGGCGTTTACGCGTCGCAACTTTATCTCGAGAGCGTCAACGTGCTCGGCTCTCATTTTTCCAAGACGACGTGTTTTGATGACATGGAGCAGGACGTACCTAAGTTCGTTGAGCTCTACTGCCAGGGTGAAAAGGCCGCCAAGAACGCCGACGCCTGCACCAGCCTGAATAAGATTCAGGTCGACATTCTGAGGCTCAAGGCTCAAAAGTCAGTGGAACGCGCGGACAAAGAAGGAGGACGTGACGCGATTAGCCTGTACGAAAAGGGCGGAACCGCGTACTTCGAGATGTTTCGACGCTACTGTCAAGATCCCGTAGGAAACGGCCAGCCTCCGCAAGCCGAAAAGTGCGATGAGATAGCGTACAACGCCGCGCGCTCGTTCCAGGCCGCACGCCTCGTGGCGAAAGCTATCACTGTGCGCCGTTCGCTCATTGCCTACGATGAGAAGCTAAAGCTCAACTCGCCGCTTGCGAAAAAGGCCACCTTCGAGATCGCTGGTAACTACCAGGCTATCGCTGTCTACGATCTCGCGGCAGACTGGTTCGAGCGCTACGCGAAGAATGATCCAAAGGCGCCCGAAGCAGACAAAGCTCTGTCTGACGCCGTCATCCTTCGCCTCGGCCTCGGTCAGGAAGACCAGGCCATTGATGATGCGCGCACGTTCACGAAAAACTACGGTGGTGCAAAGCCTGCACAAACGGCTTCGGTAGCGTTTGCGGTGGGGGCTCACTACGCGGAGCAGGGTCAGTGGGACAAGGCCAAGGGCGCGCTTTCTGGATCGATGGGGATTATCGATAAGGCTGGACCTGACATTCAGGTTCAAGCGCGAGCGACGCTTGGGCGAGTGTACCTCCAAGGCGGCAAGGGGGCAGGTGAGGCTCAGGCGCGAGGGGAGTACGCCAAAGTACGTGCGCTATGGTCGGACCCCGTGCGCGCCGAGGCAGCGATTCGTGCCGCCTATCCGAGTGAGGATGACGCTTCTAAGGACCGTCGCCTTGCGAAGGCTTTGAATGCCGTGGGCGAGGCCTACTTTTTTGCAGCAGAAGAGCGGCGAAAAGCGGAAGTTGAGACCATCAAGTTTCCGGCCTACTCGGGGCCTGGAGACAAGGCGACGGTCACGAATCACATCCGCACGAAGGTCAAGGATTGGTACGAAAAGAAGCGCGCGGCGATAGAAAAGGTTGGGCCGGAATACGTCAAAATCCTAGACCTTAAGCCGAAGTCGCCGCCGAAGTGGAAAATCGCGGCCGGATCCCGTGCCGGGATGATGTGGGGCGATCTTGTAGACGACTTCAGGCGTGCGCCCATTCCTACAGCTTGGAAATCCGACCCGGAGCTTCGCGGCGTCTACTACGATAGTCTCGATGCTGCCTCTGAGCCGTTCAAAGTGCGTAACGCCAAGCCTGCGTTGAAGGCGTGTCTCGACCTATCTGTGCAGAATCAATACTTCGACGAATATTCGCGGACCTGCGAGGTGTGGCTCGCGAAGAATTACAAATCTGAATACCATATTGTCGACGAACTGCGCGGTGCGCCTTCGCTCTCGAATAGCGGTCTGGACGAGAAAGCGCCTCCGGTTTTGACCGATGGTACGTTTTGGCACCCGCCGGCGGCGACGCCGGAAAAAACCACCGTTTCAACGACCGAAGAAGGTGGCGGCGCCGCGGCACCTAAAGCCGTCGCTGGCGGTGGGTCAAAAGGTTTGGCGAGGCCGACTGGCGCGGTTCGGCCGCTTCCGGGCGCGACCGGCAGGAAGAAGTGAGGCGGACTATGTCGTTTCTGCGTATCCGTTCGAGAAATCTTGGCGTCGGCATCCTGCTGGGAGCCCTTGTCGGTTGCGGTGGTGGCGGGGGATCTTCAGAAGGTCCGAAGGCGCCGGGGAAGGGCACCGCCTCTGCACCAGTGCCCGAGGACGTATCCAAAGATGCGCAGGCGAAGTTCAACGCGGCCGTCGATTCGTTCGTCGAGCACGACAAGGCTAACGACTGGAGTGACGCCAATTGTGCTGGCGTTGCCAAGCTCTTCGAGGACGCGGCGGCTGAGCAGAAGGGGAGGTTTGCTCAAGCAACCTTTAATGCCGGGCTTGCCTTTCAGCGCTGCAACGATGACGCTAAGGCGCGGGCAAAGTTCGAGCAAGCGTTGCGAGAGGACCCTAAGTTTCATCATGCGAGAGCGCAGCTCGCGCTCTACCAATTCAAGGCTGACTCGAACGAAGACGCGGCCATTGGTGCGATGCAGCAGGCCGTGACTGACGCGCAGTTCCAAAATGTTCCTGCGCTCGTCAACCTGGCGATGTTCCAGATGATGCGCGACAGCGCAGCCGGCCAGCAGGACTGCAAGGACGACATGGAGTGTGCAAAGAAGAACCTTCAGCGTGCACTCGCGATCGACGACGCTTTCATGTCCGCCTTCAATCAGCTGGCTCTCTACTACTTCCAGCTCGCGAAGAAGCGGGCGGGTGTCGTCAAGTCGAGTGCAAAGGGTTCCCGTGGGCGTCAGGTCGTTACCCATGCCTCGGTCGGGAAGAAGGCCGACCAGCAGCAGCTCGAGCTCGCAGCGCTCGTCTGTTCCCAAGCTATCCGCAAGAATGCGAACTACGCGCCGATTCACAACACCGCGGGGCTGATTCAAAACGAGCTAGGTCAGGTCAACGGCGCGGTGGGCGAGTTTGCCACTGCCGCGAAGCTCGACCCGAAGTTCTTTGAGGCCCAAATGAATTTCGCGGCCGTCAATCTTGGCTTTCGCGGGTTTGAGCAGGCGCAGGCCGCCTACACGAGAGCGCTCGCCATGCGCCCGAACGACTACGACGCACATCTCGGTATGGCACTCGCGCTGAGGGGGCCGATTACGGGTACTGAGCCCGACTACGACCAACGCGTCCTCGCTGTTCAAGGCGAGCTCGACGCCGCGAAGAAGCTTGATCCCAATCGGCCGGATGCCTTCTACAATGAGGGTATTTTAACGCAGGAGTTCAAAGCCAAAGGGTCACTCGACAAGGAGAAGCAGAAGGGGTTGCTTCGGCAGTCGCAGCAGATCTTTCAGCAATTCATCGACAAGGCGAGTGGAAAGCCCGAATACGATGGAGCTGTAAAACGCTCGCGTGAGCGGATTGAGGACATCGACGGCACCCTAAAGTTTATGGACCTCGGTGCAGATGACCAAAAGTCCGCTGAGCCTGCCAAGAAGTAAAAGTTTTCCGGAACCTTCGCGTTCTGAACGCTGTCGGGATGGTTGAACGGGATGCGGTGCTGCTCGTCGAGGCGGTTCCCTCCAACACAGTCGGAAGCATCACGAATGACGGAGAGAGACATGAAAGCCACTCGAGTTTGCGGAGTAGTTGCGGCCCTGCTTGTTTTCGCCTCGAGCGCGTCCGCATTTGCTCAGGCCCCGGCAGGAGGAGCGGCGCCCGGCGGTGGTAGTCCGAAGGCCTCGGCGAACGTTAGTGGTGGCAAAGATGACAGTTACGGCTACGAATTCTCGGATGACCCTCTCGCGGCCGGTGGGTTCGGCCCAAACGACGCGACGATCCGCGTGCGCCCGGGACCTGTACGGCAAACGCTCATTCGACCGCGCACTTCGTTCGTGCCTGAGATGTTGAAATCCGTCGAAAACCTCTGAGTCGTTCCTGTTTCGTTTCGATTCGCGCTCATTCGCGCTGAAGAAAAGGTCCGACGATGGAAGCCAAAGCCAAAGTTCAACTGACGTTCGCCCTCTATCAGGGTGAACAGCTTGTGAGGCGTGAAACTATCGCGCAGGACATCGTCAAGGTCGGTAAAGACCCGCGAAGTCACCTTCGCGTGGATGACGACCTCGCGTCGCGCATGCACGCAGTTATCGAGGTCGCGGGCCCGACCGACATCACGCTCATCGATCTCGGCAATGAGCCCGGGACCGTAGTGAACGGGCAGCGTGTCAATAAGTGCAAGATTCGACCCGGCGACCAGATTCAAATTGGTTCGACGATGATTCAGTTGGAAGCCGCCGACCTGGCGGGTGGAACAGCGTCGGATTTCGCTGCAGCTGGAGCCGCAGGAACGGCTCGAGCCATTCCGACCTCGCAGGCGCCACCAACAATCGCGGATACGCCCGTGGATGGCCTTCCGCCACCCGTGCCGACAGCGACGCGCGCAGGGCAGGGAGCAGGCACTGCGCTCGGCGGCTTCGGGCCTGGTCAGCTTTCGTCTGCTGGTGCTAATCCGTTCGCAGCAGTGGGGCCTGCGAGTCGTCCGCCGCCCGCGCCAACGGCAAATCCTTTTGCCCCTGCGGTTTCGCCAAGCAAGCCGCCCCCGCCAGCGGCAGGCAATCCATTCGCAAGTGGGTCGCAGTTCGGTAGCGGTGCTTCCGCTGCGCTGAATCACCCGTTCACACCGGCCAACCCGTTTGCGGCATCGGCCGTGGAGCAGGGATACGGATACGGCATCAACGCGCCGGGGGGGTCAGACTTTGACCCGAGTCAGCCTTTTACCTACGCGATGGTTAAGAGTGGGCCTGACGTTCATCCAGATGAGGTGGAAGGTGCGGCTGCGGCTGTTGAGGTGCTGGTTAAGTGGGACCAAAACACTCTTCACGTCTCGCACGAGAGCCCACCGAAAAGCTTTTATGTGGGCGAGGAGAACGTCGGCTGCGACTACTTCGTTCCTAGCGAGGTGTTGGGCACCACGCGCGCGCCTATTGTCGTAGCCCGCGGCGTCAGTGCAGCATTTGTCATTCTTCCCCGTTCGTCGGGTAGCGTCGAGGTTCCAGGTCAAGGGACGTTTACATTTGCAGACTTGATACAATCCGGGCGCGCGCGTCCTTCGTCAGAGATGAGCGGAGCACACGAGTTTGAGCTGCCTCCGAACGCGAAGGCTCGCATGGAGCTTGACGGCTCGGGTCTTGTTTTCGAGGTTAGCGCTGTAAACGCTGGGAAAGCGCCCCCCGTAGGTGCCTTTTCTAGTTTCGAGCCTGCTGCTTATCTGTTTATCGGGCTCTCGTTTTTGCTCCACATAGGCATTGTCGCTTCGATGGCGTTCTTCATGCCGAGCATGAATGGCGATGACTCCGAAGCGATCGACCGAGACCAGCTCCTGCTCATGCAGAAGATGTTAAACGCGGCTGCGGAGCGGGAGCTGGAGGAGAAAAAGTCGGAAGAGGTAGCCGACAGTAACGCCGACCAGAAAGAGGGCGGCAGCGGCACTCGCGCAAAGGGGGAGGAGGGGTCAATGGGTAACCCGAACACGAGCGCGACGAACAAGCGCTACGGCGTCCAAGGGCCGAAAGACAACCCTGACCCTCATCTTGCGCGCACCGCCGCATTGAAAGAGGCCCAAGAATTCGGCATGATCGGACTTATCAACGTGGGAGCTGGGGGCGATCCAAATGCGCCGACTGCCCCGTGGGGCCGTGAGGAATCGAGCGGGAATGACCCGCTTTCTGCTCGCGGAAATATGTGGGGAGATGCGATAGGCGACGCGTTCGGTGCTGGTGGTTTAGGCCTATCCGGCGTCGGTGAAGGTGGCGGCGGTCGCGGTGAAGGCATTGGCCTTGGCAACATTGGCACGCTCGGCCACGGTGCTGGCACCGGTACCGGCCAAGGGTTCGGAAGCGGACATGGTCGCCTTGGAGGCGCGCACCAAACGAAAACGCCTTCACTTCGTCAAGGTGCCACTCAAGTCAACGGTCGCTTACCGGCCGAGGTTATCCAGCGTATCGTGCGCCAAAACTTTGGACGCTTTCGCCTTTGTTATGAGAACGGTCTCCGGACGAATCCAAACCTCCAAGGTCGAGTTTCCGTGAAGTTCGTCATTGATCGCTCCGGCGCCGTCTCGACAGCTTCGGACGCTGGCTCGGACCTTCCCGATCAGGGGGTCGTCGGCTGCGTGGTTCGCGGCTACGGCAACCTGTCGTTTCCGCAGCCTGAGGGGGGGATCGTGACGGTTGTTTATCCCATTACGTTCAATCCGGGCGATTGATTCGACGGCGGGGCTCGCTCGAAGCCCTCATTGGGATTCCTCGCAAAGGTTTGACGTCGGCTCTGGTGAGCGTGATTAAAACGCTCACTGTAGAGTCTAGGAGGGGGTAGTCCACAGTCTGTGTGCCGAACTCGTGAGGATATGCGCGAGAAGCGTCTAACTTACATGAGGGGTTTGAGTGCCGACTCGTCGCGAAGTCGGCGACGAAAGTGAACCGTCGATGGACAATAGTCTGTCCACCGGGCTGTCGACCTCCTAAAACACCGGCTTGATGTACAAGAGTCGATTAGTGTCTGCTTTAGCGCGCGCGGTCGTGCTGATGCCTTTCATGTCTCTGACCCAGTCCGCCTGCTCGAGCAACGGTTCGACGGCTGACGAACTTGCTACCCTGCCCGCGCCTGAGATGAATGACTCCCACGTCGGGCAAGCTGCCAACGGCGCGGGAACCAAGCCATCCGGTGCTTCGACCGACGTAGCCTCCGCGGATGGCGGCCCTGGTGTTGCTCTTGGAGCGGACGGCGGCACCAAGCCTCCTTCCCCATCGCGCGAGCCGAAGCCCGTCGAGCCAAACGCCGGCGCGGGTCCGAAGCCAGTCGGAACGTGCGCCGTGGTGAAGGACCGCGCGGGTTTTTTCTCACGCGTTTCAGCCAAAAGCTCTTACGTGGCCTACGTGCCGAAAGGCTACGATGGTAGCTCCCCCGTGCGCTTGATCGTTGGCCTTCACGGATGTGGAGATACGGCAGCTAATTTTGCGACATGGGGAATTAACCCGTTTGCGACACGTGCCTCACAGGACCACATTGGAATTTCCATTGGTGGCCAAGATGGTAACTGCTGGAGTCTTGGCGTTGACGACGACAAGGTTCTTGCCGCCGTTGATGACGTCGCGAGCTGCTTTTGGATCCACCGGAAGAAAATATCGATCGCCGGATTTTCGAGCGGCGGAGGACTTGCCTATCGCGTTGGTCTCCAGCACGCGGGCCGCTTCGCATCGATTTTAATCGAGGATTCGGGGTTGTACGCGTCGGACAACAACCCGGATGCTTTGCTCGCGAATGCGTCATGGAAGGTCCACGTGGCTCACCGGGCTCACACGAGTGACACTGTTTTCCCTCTCGAAAAAATTAAACGCGACTGGGAAAAAACCGCGGCGGCCGGCTTCCCCATCGTCACGAGCGTGACGGCTGGCGGGCACGATGGAACTAGCGATGATTGGGCGAATTGGCTCATTCCGCAGTCCGCGACGTGGATGGCACCGTAGGGAAACGCCCCTCGCGGGTCCGCTCGCGCCGGCGAGGGGTTTTCCTCTTTGCCATGATGCTTCGTTCCCATAGACTCGCCATGCGATGAACAGGATGCTCAAGTCCCTTGTGCTGGTAACTGCCTTGAATAGCGTGGCAGTGGTTGTGACTGCGGGCTGTAGCCGCAACAACATCGAAGCGGTAAACCTCGCAAACGAAGGCGACAAGGCTAAGGGAACGGACGTAGACAGCGCCATCTCGAAGTACGAACAGGCGACAAATCTCGACCCGACGAGCCACCGGATTCTTTGGAAGCTTGGCCTCGCTTACGCGAAGAAGGAACAGTGGGATAAGGTCGCGACGACGATGGCGAAGGCCGAAAAGCTCGAACCAAATCACGCAAATTTCTCTTACCTTCGCGGGATGGCCCTGGCGAGGCAGGCCGTAAAAGGACCGACTGGATGGGCGGACGCAAAGGCCCCTCTCGAGGAATCGTTGAGGCTTGACCCGAACGGACCCGACTACCCGACGGGGGCGGGCTGGGATGCGAAAAATGCGGGGTCAACCCATTTCGAGCTCGCAGAGGTCCTTTACCATCTCGATGACGAAAAGGGGGCGCTCATCGAGTACACGAAGGCCGTGCAAGCGAAGCCGGACGAGCTCTCCTTCTACGGCCCGCTTGCAGCTCTTTATATCGATTTGACCCTTCTGAACGAAGCGGAAGAGGTCCTGACTCAGGGGGTTATCTTCGGTAAAGATGGCGACAAGTCGCTTTTCAATGTCCACAGCTTACTTGGGCAGGTTGCAGACATGAAAGGAGACTTGGGGAAAGCGGCTACCGAATACGAGCTTGCCAAGAAAGCATGCGGTCTCTGCAACGAGGCCGGCCAGCAAATTGCCTTCTTTAACCTTGGCGCAGCTCTCGCAAGTCTCAAGCCCCCGAAGAAGAGCGAGGCGATGGCGCAGCTTCAATCCTTCCAAAAGATGATCTGCAAGGGCGCGGCGGCGACGCGGTATGCAGACCAGTGTACCACCGCTCAGCAGCTCGCCTCGAAGCTCGGCGGGACGCTTCAGTAGGATGTTTGCTCGCGGAACGGCTAGAGCCGTTTCGCCTCGATTTATTGAGCCGTTCACCGAAGCGCGCTCGATGTTGGGTTCCGGATCGGAGCATGCTTGCACAAGCGCCCGCTTGCTCTGTTAGCCTGGCCCTTCGCTGTTGATGTTGCCGGTTTGCGATAACCGAGGGAATCCATGGACCTGCAGGATCGACTGAAGCACCTTGAAAATGTTCGCGACTGGCAAGGGCTGGTCGAGGAGCTCGAGAAGGGGATTCAATCCCAGGAAGCGCACGGCAACGAAGCCAAAGCGGGCTTCCATCTGCGCCTCGGGCAGATTCTCGAGCAGAAATTCTTGGCTGGTGTGAAAGCGCTCAAACACTTTCAAGACGCCTATAAGCTCAATCCGGCCCTCGCTTCGAGCCTCGAAGCTGCGCGCGCGGTGTACTGGGCACTCGGCAAGCTCAACATGGTCCAAAAGCTTCTCGAACTCGAGTTGCGGACTCACAAGGAGGGGCCGCACGCGACACTTCTTCTGATTGAGCTCGGCGATGTTCTTTGCGATCTTGGAGACTACGACAAGGCGACGAGTACCTACGCGCGGGCGCTTGCGACGAGTGGGGGCGCAAGCGCAGAAGCTCGAGCCTGTCTGGAGGACGTGCAAGCGGAGAGTGGCTCGTGGCAGTCCCATGTCGGCCAATTGGTCGAGAACGCCCGTAACGTATCGGACGACGCCGCAGCGCGAAGTCGTTTTTTACTTCGAGCAGCTCGTATTACACGCCGGTTTGCACCCAATGAACTGCCTGCGATGCTCGAGAAAGCTTATGCGGCGGATCCGTCGTCGAAACAAGCGGCGGCCCTCTACGAAGGTTCGATGTCCGAGGCTGGCCAATTTGAGGCGCTCGACCAGGTTCAGTCTCGTATCCTTCAAAACGAGGTGGATCGAAAGCTGCGCGCTAAGCTAGCGCACATCTTCGGAACGCGTTGGGTGTCGCGCCACCAAAACGTCGATATGGGCACGAAGTTTCTCGAAGAGTCGATCAAACTCGACCCCGACAATGAAGGGGCTTTCAATTATCTACGTGACACGTACGGTCGCAAAGGAGGCGATTGGGATCGCGTGCTTACGATTGCCGAAGAGGCGGTCACGCAATCTTCTGAGGATGCTAACGCGACGTTCATGCTCGCGCAGGCCGGAACGATTGCCTGGCGGCAACTCGGCAACCTAATACGTGCGAGAACCGTCTTCGCGCGCCTAAGCCAGGTCGCCCCGTCGCACCCGCAGCTACTGGCGTTCGAAGCGCAAATCGGCGAGCAGCTCTCCAACATGCCGCCTCCGATTACGGGGCTCCCGCCCTTAACAGGGCTTCCGCCGCTCGGGAGCATCGCACCGGTGGTGATCCTCAAGACGGCTCCACCGCCGCACGGCCACGAGACCAGGGATACCGCTCCGCCTCCTGGGGATTTCGACCTCGCACGTCGAGCTTCAGTCGACATCGTGGAGGAGCAAGCAACGACGGCGCCTCCCGAGTTGTTCGACGGGCCACCTTCTGGCGGCGTGGTTATACTGACTTCCGTGCGCGTGGACGCAGCCGATGCAGGCTCTGAATCGCTCGATCGTGCCACGGCTGTCCCTGTTTCTGCGTCAGGTTCTGGCTCTCTGGCACCGTCTGCTGGCGCGTCTCCGGTGGACGGTGGGCTCTCCGATCCCGCGAAGATCGGAGAGCTGCGGGCGCTTGCCGATAAGCAAGAAGCAAACAAGCGTTACAACGAGTACGTCAAAACGCTTCTTCAGCTTGCAGCCTTGGTTCCCGACCCGGTTGAGAAAGTTGCGCTCTACACGAAAGCGGCGGAGCTCTATACGGGTAAGTTCGCGAACCAGGCAGAAGCGGTAAAAGCTTACGAAGCCGTAGTCGGGATTGATCCCGTCAACAGCGGCGCCATCGATTATCTCCGCAGCATGTACGAGAAACGTCGAGACTGGGAGAAGCTCCTGGGACTCGAGCGGCGTGAAGCCGAGCGACTCGAGGGGGATGCGCGCGCGCGCAAGTTCCTCGACATCGCGAAGCTCGCGACCGAGCGCGTGAAAAAGCCAGACGTTTGCATCGAGCTTTGGCACGAAGTCCTGAATACCGACCCCGTAAATTCAGAGGCACTCGGTGCGCTCGGAGGCCTCTACGAACGGTCGAAAGACTTCGATAAACTCGTCGAAGTGCTCGAAAAGCAGGCTGACGTTACGGATGATAGTGCCATTAAGGTTCAGATCCTGACGAAGCTCGGCACGATCTACGGCGATCGTTTGAGTAATGATGAGGGCGCCGTGAACGCGTGGCGAGCTCTCCTCGCCATCGATCCGAGCGATCGCAAGGCCCAGGAAGCTCTAAAGAAGAAGTACCTCGCTCTTGGTCGGTGGAACGATCTCGAGGGGTTCTACGCCGAGACTGGGAAGTGGGACGAGTTCATTCGCGTGCTCGAGCAGCAGGAAACGAAGGAGACCCAGACTGCGGCCAAGATCGGACTGCTCTTCAAAATTGCCGAGCTTTGGTCTGAAAAGAAGCAGAAAAACGATCGCGCTGCCCGCGCCTACGAAAAGCTGCTGGAGTTGGAGCCGCAAAATCTGCGCGCCGCCGAAGCGCTTATTCCTATTTACACGGAGGCGGGGAACCAAAAAGCGCTTGCCAACGCGATTGAGGTCAAACTCGCTCACGAGGAGGACGCGTTTGCCAAGCTCGCGCTCCTCCGTGAGGTTGCGGCGCTCTACGAGGGGAAAGTTCGCGACCCTCAAAAGGCGTTTGCGCGCTACCTATCGGCCTTTGCTCTCTTTCCGTCGGACGAGCAAGCGACCGCGGACGCCGAGCGCGCCGCGAAGGCCGCCAGCGCGTGGGTACTTATCGAGGAAGCTTATCGCAAGGCGATTGAAGAAGCTGTGGAGGTTCGTGATGCTTCGCTCGCCATCACGCTCCGCCTCAAGTTAGGACGCGTCCTTGTCGAAGAGGGGCCCTCTGAAGTTCGGGTCGACGAGGCACTCTCGGTTTACCGCGCCGTCTACGACGCTGACAGTGAGAATGCCGATGCCCTCGCCGCACTCGAACGGCTTTACCGCGCAACCGCGCGATTTTCGGACCTGCTCGGCGTTTACGAAAAGCGAAGGCAGCTTTCGCCTGACCCTGCTGAGCAGCGACAGATTAGCTATGAAATAGCGAATCTTTACGAGACCGAGTTGAGGGATCTCGACCGGGCCATCGACACCTATAACGGGGTGCTCGAGACGGAGCCCATCGATGTCCGCGCGCTCGCAGCCTTGGATGTGCTCTACAGGCAGTTGGAGCGTTGGGAGCCGTACGTCGACACGTTGCGTCGCCGTATCGAGCTCGACGCTACGGAGGCGGAGCTTATCGACCTCAAGTTTCGCTTGGGGCAAACGCTTGAGCATCACACCGGCGATGCTCCCGCAGCCCTCGAAAATTATCGCGAGATTCTTTTCCTCGACGCTTCGCACGCCGGGGCACGGGAGGCTCTTGAAGCGCTTCTCACGAACCCCGCGCTTCAGGCCGAGGCGGCAAGCATCCTGGAGACTATTTACGAAGAGCGCGGCGATTGGGTAAAGTTACTAACGGCGCTCGATATCCTCTGCGAGACGTCCGCCGACGTAGACAAGCGCGTGGGTCTTTTGCGAAAGGTCGCGCGCATCTCGAGTGAGATGCTGAACGACTATCCGCGCGCTTTCCGTGCGCTCGCGACAGGGCTTGGGTTGCAGCCGGGCCACGTTGCGACGCGAGCCGAGCTCGAGCACATTGCGGACGTTTCGACGACGTGGCACGAACTCACTGAGCTTTACGACCGAATTGCCGAGGGGCTCACGGATAGCCACCTCGCCCGAAGTTATTGGATGCGATCGGCGCAGATCGATGACCAATCGCTTGGGCTCGTTGACGAGGCTGCCACTGGATATACTCACGTCTTATCGCTCGACCCAGGCGACACCGAGGCACTCGATGCACTGGAGAGGCTCTTCACGCGGACCCGTCGATGGACGGATTTGATTGGCGTGATCGAACGTCGTATCGAGCAAACGACTGACCCGGAGCTTCGGGAGCGGCTTTATGCGCAGATGGCCTCCATCTACGACCAGGAACTCGGGCGGCCAGACGATGCTGTAAGTTCTTACAAGCGCGTTCTCGAGCTTGACCCCGCTTCGACGACCGCGCTCGCCGCGCTTGATGCGCTTTTTACGCGTCAAAAGATGTGGAGCGATCTCGCGGACAATCTCGAGTCGCAACTGACACTTGCCGCTTCGGACGACGCGCAGATTGCACTTATGTTGCGCCTCGCTTCGCTCCGTGAAACCGAGATGGGTCACGTCGAACAAGCTATCGACGGCTATCGCACCGTGCTTGAGCGCGACGTCTCGAATCTCCAGGCGCTAGCGGCGCTCGAGCGCCTCGGGCAGGCGCCTGCTCACGAGCTCGTCATTGCGGACTTGCTAGAGCCGCTCTACCGACAGACAGGAAATTACGAGAAGCTTATCGCGGCGCACGAAGTACAAGTTCGTCGAGCGGAAGACCCGTCGCGGCGAGTGGACTTACTTCTTCAGATATCCCAACTGCACGAGGATGCTGCGTCGGATCACGGAAGCGCATTTTCGACGCTCGCGCGCGCGCTCAAAGTCGACCCTGCCAACGATGTCACGCAGTCGCAGATCGACAGAGTCGCGCGCGCCACGGGCCGTTTTGCCGACCTCGCCACTGTTTACCAAGAGCTTGGCACTTCGCAGATGGATGGCGAGCTCGCCAGTTCGCTCACCATGATGAGCGCTCGGGTTTACGAGGCTGACCTCAGAGACTTCGATACCGCGATTGCGCTTTACCTGAAGGTGTTGGACCTGGATCCCGCGCGGCTTGCGGCGGCGGAATCTTTGGAGCGACTTTTCCGGCAGACGGAGCGCTATCAAGACCTCTCGCTTATTCTTCAGCGAAAAGCTGAAATTGTCGAAGAGCCGTCGGACAAGAAAGATGCGCTGTTCCAGGCCGCTTCTATCGAAGAAGACGTTCTCGACCGACCGGATGCGGCCATTGCGGCCTACACCAAGGTACTCGTCATTGATGAGTATGATCTTCGTGCGCTTGATGCTCTGAGTAAGCGCTATCTCGGACTTGCTCGCTGGCCAGAGCTTCTCTCAGTTTACTCAAAAAAGGCTGATCTCGTCGCCGATACGGACGAAAAGAAGCGCATCTACTACCAAGTTGGGGCCGTCTACGAGCGGGAACTTGGTGATGTTCCGCAGGCTATCGAGACTTACCAAAAGCTCCTTGAGCTCGATCCGGACGATGCTCAGGCGCTGTCCCGACTCGATGTCCTTTACGAGCAGGCTCAAAATTGGCAGGAGCTTCTTGGAGTACTGACTCGCGAAAGCGAAATGTGCGAGGACTCGAACGAATCCATAAGCTTTCAGTATCGCATTGCCGAGCTTTACGAGAAGCGGCTTGATGACGTGGTGCGCGCTATTGAGCTTTATCGGGAGGTCTTACAGCGACAGGGCGATCATGAGCCCACGCTCCTGGCCCTCGAGGGACTCAAGAGTGGCGACCGAGACCCACTCGGCGCTGCGGCTGTTTTGGAGCCGGTGTACGAAGCCGCGAGCGACTGGACTCGGCTCATCTCAGTGCACGAAGTGCAAGTTCACGCGGCGACCGATCCGTTCGCGCAGGTCGATTTGCTTCACCGCATCGCGCGCCTCTACGAAGACGCACTCGAGGACCACCGGTCCGCGTTTGACACGTACGCGCGAGCGCTCGCTATCGACAACGGGAACGAATCAACGCTTCAAAATCTCGAGCGGCTGGCGATGCTCGTCAACCGCTGGGGCGGAGGGTCAGGTATCGCGGCGCTTTATGACGCGGAGCTCGCGAAACTTTCCGAGAATCCGGAGCGTGCCGTCGAGCTCGGTCTTCGCACGGCACAGATATTTGAGGTTCAACTCGAGGACCTTGATAGTGCCATCCTGCGATACCGACGGGTTGTTGAGGTGGACGGCGAGAACCAAACCGCCGTTCGGTCGCTCGACCGACTTTATCTACAGACTGAGCGCTGGTCTGAACTTGCGGGCGTCCTCGACCGTGAGTCCGAAATCGGTCAAACTCCCGACGAAATCCTTGCCTTCAAGTATCGGCTCGGGAAGGTTCAGCAAGATCACTTACACAATTTGAGCGCTGCCATCTCGGCTTACCGCGACGTGCTCAATGCCGCGCCGGATCATGCGCCGACCCTCGCGGCCCTTGAAGCGCTGTTCGCAAGTCAGGGACTGCTTAGTGTCTCGGGCACTTTCGAAGCGGATAGCGACGGCGACGTGGCCTCTCCGCAGCCTGAGAGGACTTCTCAAATCGAGGCGTCGGGCAAGCAGCTCGAGATCGCGGAAATTCTCGAGCCGCTTTATCGAGCGGCTGGCGAGTGGGAAAAGCTCGCCAAAGTCTACGAAGCTCAGCTCGCCCACACGCGGAATGTCGACGAGTCCGGCGTTGCCACGGAGGACCGTCAGACTGGTTACTACCGAATCGCCGAGCTTTACGAAGATAAGCTTATCGACGCAGCTCAGACGCTCGAGGTCTACATTCGTGCGCTCAAAGAGTTTCCGCTCGACGAAAAGTCCGGCGAAGAAGCTCCGCGCCTCGCTGGAGCCATCGAAAGCGGCTGGGAGATCCTCGCGAATGCGTATGCCGATATTTTAGGCTTACACAGCGAAGCTGAAGTTCAGCGCGTGATCGGTCGCCGGTTGGCAAAAACGTTCGAGGACGAACTCGGCGATATCGATAAGGCTGTTGAAACCTACCGTTACGTACTGTCTGTCGAGCCTCTCGACGCGGAAGCGCTTGCGAATCTCGATAGAATTTATCTCTCCATCGAAGCTTGGGCCGACCTCTCGAGTATCCTCGAGATGCGCGTCAAGGCGCCGGCCGACGACCTCGAGCTAGTCGACCTTTATGCCCGGTTGGGAGAAGTCTACGAGACGCGGTTGGACGACATCCCGAACGCGACCGTTGCGTTTCGTCAAATCTTTGACGGATTGGATAAGACTCACGACCCATCGATTCAAGCGCTGGCGCGCATTTATATGGCGCAGGGGGCGTGGCCTGCTCTCAACAGTGTGTACGAGCGGGAGCTTCACAACGCCTCAGGTGATGTTGCAGAAGCCGAGATTCGAGCAAAGCTCGCGCATCTTGCGTCGGAGCGGTTGGATGACCCGGCACGAGCGATCGATACGTGGAAGAGCGTGCTCGACTTGCGCGGCGAAGACCCCGAAGCGCTGTCGGCAATCGCTAATCTCTACGAGCGTCAGCAATCGTGGAGCGACCTTACGGACATTCTCGAACGTCAATTCGATATCGCTGAAAACGATGACGATCGCGTGAACACGCTCACACGTCGCGCCCGGACGTTTGAATCCAAGCTTCAGCGTGACGACCTCGCCCTTGAAAACTGGAGTCGGGTCCTCGATATTGATTTTGCGAATCTCGCAGGGCTTCGCGCGGTCGCGGCGATTCGGCGCCGCCAGGATGAACCTCAAGAACTCGTGACCGCCCTCCACCAAATAGTGGACCGTGCAACGTTGATGCTTGACGGAGATGAACTCAAGGAGATCTTCCGCGAACTAGGGAAGGTCTACGGCGAGCGGCTTTCACAGCCTTACGACGCGGCGGACGCGTGGCGGAAGCTTCTCGACGTGGGGCCCGACTTCGAGGCGATGAATGCGCTCGACGCAATCTATCGGAGCCAGGAGCAATGGCCCGAAGTCATCGACGTGAAAATGCGTCGAGCCGCGGCGTTCGAGGACGTCGTTTCGAGCATTGAAGAGTACCGACAGGTCGCCGAGCTCTGGCGCGACACCGTGCACGAGCCAGACAAGGCCACCGTGGCGTGGCAGAAAATTGTCGAGGCTGACAGTTCGCACGATGAGGCGTTCAACGAACTCGAGAAGCTCCACTTCAAAGCGACCCGGTGGGAGCCTCTTATCGAGCTCTATCTCGCGAGGCTCGATACGCGGGAGTCAACGGGGGAGCGGACCGACATTCTTCGTCGGATTGCTCGCATTTTTGAGGAGAAGCTCGACGATAAGAGTCAGGCTCTCGACGCTCTCATCAACGCACTCGGCGAGGACTTTCACGATCGCGATACGGCGAAGTATCTCGAGCGGATGGCACAAGCCACCGGTCGGTGGGCGGAGGTCATCCAGACGGCGAACAATTGGCTTCAGGCGCAGACGGAGTCCAATCAGAAGATTCGGCTCTGCTTGCACTTGGCCAAGTGGTACGGCGACGACCTCGGTCATCCCGAATACGCGCAGCCTTACTACGCACAGATCGTCGCGCTCGACCCGAACAACGTCGGCGCCCTTCGGCAGATGGGGCAGCTCTATCGGAAAAATGGCAACTGGCAGCAGCTGGGGGCGACGCTTACGCGCGCCCTTGACGTTGCAGTCGCCGATGCCGACCGCAAGGAGATCCAGACCGAACTAGGTGAGCTCCTCGATAGTCAGATGAATCAGACGGACCAAGCGGTCACGTACTTCCAGCGTGCTCTCGAGGTCGATCCGCAGTTCATTCCCGCCCTCGAAAATCTCGAGCGCATCTACGGTGTGAGAGGGGAGAACAAGCAGCTCATTGACGTGTTGCTTCGAAAGGTTGTCGCGCTCGTCAAGCCGGCCGACATCGCGGTTACCAAGCTGCGCATCGGCGCGCTTTATGAGCAGGGACAAGAAACCCAGAAAGCAGCGCAGACCTACCGTGAGGTCGTCGAGCTCGAAGCGACCAGTCTGCAGGGACTTCGCGGTCTCGCGCGTGTGTACGAGGCGCTCGAACAGTGGTCGGAGCTCGTACGCGTGCTCGAATCCGAGCTCGAGGTTGTCACCACGGAGCGCGAGCGCATCGATATTCTTGTTCAGCTCGCGGGTATCCACGAGGAGCAATTCCGAAAGCCCGATATCGCTTCAACACGGCTCGAGCAAGTTCTCGAAATCGACCCGAATCACGAGGACGCGTACTTCGCCCTTGAGCGCTGCTACCGAAAGATGCGGCATTGGCCGCAGCTTATTGACGTCTACGAGCGTCACGTCTCCGCGACCCTCGACCGCAAAACAAAGGTCGAACTCTACGGTGCGGTGGCGCAAGTCTATGCCGATGAGATTGAAGATACCGATAAGGCGATCGACGCCTATCGGAACATCGTGGATCTCGATGACACGAACCTTCCCGCGCTGGAGGCTCTCTCCAAGCTCTATGACAAGGCAGGAGACGCCTCGCAGTCGATTGACTACATGACTCGCGTAGCCGAGCTCACGCAGGATCCGAAACAGCGCGTGGAGTCGTTCTACAAGATCGGAAAAGCGCTCGACGAGAAGCTGGGCGATCGCGTCTCCGCTCAGGACCGCTACGAGATGGCGCTTGATCTGGACGCTTCGCACTTGCCTACGTTGGGTGCGCTTCGTCAAATAGCGATGGACAACGCCGACTACGATAAGGCGGCTCGGTACATTGATCAGGAGCAGAGTTACACGCCGGCGCCCCGGCAGCGGGCCCGCCTCCTTGTCGAGCTCGGTCGTTTGCGGGAGGAGATGCTCGGTGACCACGACAGCGCTGTTCTCGCCTGGGAGGCATCACAGGAGGCGGACTCCGAGAATGAAGAGTCGGCGATGCCTCTCGCGGATGAATACATCCTCCGTGAGGCGTGGGACCGAGCGGAGCCGCTCCTCGATACGCTGACGAGGAAAGCTGGGAAGCGTGATCGCGGTGAGCAACATACGCTTCATAACAAGCTCGGTATGGTCACGGCGAAGCTCGGGAAGGATGACAAGTCCTTCAAGGCTTATTCCGCGGCTCACCAGCTCGACCTTACGGATCAGACGACCATTCGTGGCCTCGCCGAAGTCTGTTTCCGGCTGAAGGATTGGGGAGCCGCGCTCACCAACTTCCAAAAAGTTCTCACGGCGCTCGCGGATGATGAGAACCAAGAGCGCGCAGAGGTCTACTACAAACTTGGTTGCATCAAACGTGAGCAGGGCCAAGCCAAGCAGGCCATCAACAACTTCGAAAAGGCGCTTGCTGTCGACGCTTCGCACCGACCGACGCTCGAGGCGCTGGTCGGGATGTACCACGACCTCAAGGACTGGAAGCAGGTCGTCGCCTACAAGCGATTGGTCCTCGACAGCATCGCCTCGGGTGAGGAGCGCTTCGCGATACTTCTCGAGATTGCTGACATTTGGAACGACCTCGATAAGAACCCAGCGCGCGCTATAGAAGCGCTTGAAGAGGCAAAAGACCTCCAGCCGGACAACCGCTCACTTTTGCACAAGATGTTGGCGATGTACGAGGCGACCCAAAATTGGTCGCGGATGATCGACACCATTCAGGTGATCGCCGAGATGGAGAAGGATCCGATCCGGAAGAGCAAATTCATCTTCACAGTCGCGCAGCTTTATCGCGACAAAGAAAATGATCAGGAACGGGCTGTCGAACTCTTCAACGAAGCGCTCGACCTCAATCCGCAATACCTCGAGGCGTTCGAGCGAATTAATAAGATTCTCACGCAGCAGAAGGACTGGAAAGCGCTCGAACGCGCGTTTAGAAAGATGCTTCGGAGGCTCTCGACGGCCTCCGGGGTCGTCGCGGGTACGAGCGCGAACGCGGACCTCGAGTTCAATCTCTGGCACAACCTCGGCCTCATTTATCGCGATCGGCTCTCCGACATCAACAGTGCCATCGAGGCATTCAAGATGGCGACGCGCTACAAGGCGGACGAGCCTGTCGAGAGGCAAATTTTGGCCGAGCTCTACGAGCAGACCGAACAGCTCGAAGCCGCCATTGGTGAGCACGCCCAAGTGCTTCAGAAGGACCCGCTTCGGGTCGACCCGTATCGCAGCCTTTACAAGCTCGCGATCAAGATGCACGACTATGACCGTGCATGGTGCATGTGTTCGGCCCTCGCGTTCCTCCACAAGGCGGACGAGGAGGAGCAGCGGTTCTTCGAGGACTACCGCCCCCGTGGCATGATTCAGGTGAAGAGCCGGCTCGATAACGAGCAGTGGGTGAAGAACCTTTTCCACAAAGATGAAAACATCTTCATTGGCAAAATCTTCGAGATGGTGACGCCGGCCGCCATTGTTGCGAAAACCCAAGCGCTCGCGAAGGCCAAGCAACTTCCGGCGCTCGACAAACGGTTCAAGCAGGACCCGGCGACATCGACCGTGACGTTTGCCAAGACGTTCGGGTGGGCCGCACAGGTTCTGGGGATTCAGCTGCCCGAGCTGTACGTGCGCAATGACGTTCCGGGCGCGCTCATCGCCGTGCCGTCGCGGCCCCCTGCAAGCGTCGCGGGGCAGTCGGTACTCACCGGATATACGCCGCAGGAGCTCACGTTTATTGTCGGCAAGCACCTGAGCTACTACCGGGGTGAGCACTACATCAAGACTCTGTTCCCGACGCTCGGCGAGCTGAAGGTCGTCATGTTCTCGGCTATCAAGATCATCCAGCCCGACTTTGCGGTGCCGGCTGAGATGGCACAGGCGGTGAGTACGACGGCGAGCGAGCTTGTCAAATACATGCAACCGGTCGAGCGCGACTCGCTTCGCCTCGTCGTTCAAAAGTTCATCGAGGATGGTGCAAAGGCCGACCTGAAACGGTGGATGCAGGCTGTCGACATCTCGGGTGCGCGGGCGGGTCTTCTCCTCTGCGCGGATCTCGAAATCGCGAAGAAGGTGATTGCAGCCGAACCCCAGTTGCCAGGCGATCTCTCGCCGCCCGACAAGTTGAAGGAGCTCATCGTATTCAGCGTGAGCGAGCAGTACCTGGCGCTACGCAAGGCGCTCGGGATTGCGATAGGCTAAAGGCTCCTCATCTCAAACGGATCACTTGTTCCGCGCAGCTTGGGTCGAAGCGCTGATTTTTCAGCGCTTCGCAGCTGATGCGGCCGAGCGACGGAAAGCACTGTCCTCTCAACTCTGTTTCGTTCCGAATCGAGACCGAGTTGCAATCACCTCCTGCGAGGTCGCGGATGAACCCTGCGTAGTCGGCTTCGTAGGTGCCTCCACACCGTTGCGACGCTGAGGCAAAGGCAGACGCCGTGTCTAGGCATGCCCTTGCGGAGGCCGTGGCGGAGCCGCCATCCGGCGTGCTTGGTCGGACCGATCCGCTACCCGATGAGGTGCCGCCGCTCGTGCCTGTACCGTCCTGCGGTGCGCAGCCGACAACGGCGAGTGCGGTGAAAGCGAACAGCGTGAGAACCCCTGAGGTACATCGTGGTGCGTGACGCGCGAGGTGCGGTCTACACGAAGTTGGAGTGGCCATAGGGCCCGGACCGAACCACGCGCCTGCGCACCCGTCAACGCGCCTCGCGGTTTCGGGTGCCTCGGTCGGCAATTGGAGCAACTCAAGCTCACCGCGGTCGACCGGCCGCGCGAGATGATAGACGCATCACAAGTTGAGGGCTCGCAAGGTGACGACCGCAGGAGTGAAACCCTGGAGATAAGGCTGTCGCTCGCGCCGCGGGCATGGGCAGTCGAGGTGCAGGATGACGAGGGCGTACGTCGTGTTCCTATCGCAAAAGCAGCCCTCGTTTTCGGATCCGGGCGCGCCGCTGACATTCGCGTTTGCGATCGAACGGTGAGCTCTAAGCATTGCGAGATTGAAGTCGTTGGAACGCGCGTTTCAGTGCGCGATCTCGGGTCTCGAAACGGAACCTACGTGGGAGGCGCGCGTGTCGAACAAGCGTGGGCCACCGAGGGAACCACTGTGGCCTTGGGGCAGACAACGCTCGTGTGCGTCGCGCTGGATGAAGAGGACTCGGATGAGCTGGGGGATTGCCTGCCCGGCGTGGCGGGGGCGTCGAACGCGATGAGGAAGCTCGCCGCGCAGGTTAGGCGCCTTGCCGTCTTGAGCTCGCCGGTCCTTGTGGCGGGCGAGACTGGCGTGGGCAAGGAGCTTGTCGCGAGGGCGCTGCATTCGCAGGGACCCCGATCGCCACAACCGTTCGTTGCCATTAACGTGGCAGCGCTCCCTCGTGAGCTTGTCGAGAGCGAGTTGTTCGGTCACGAACGCGGAGCTTTCACGGGAGCCGTGTCGCGGCGCGCCGGCGCTTTCACGGAGGCGGAAGGGGGTACGTTATTTCTGGACGAAATCGGCGAGCTCCCGCTGGATGCGCAGCCGAAGTTGCTTCGTGCGCTTGACGGCTATGAAGTGAGGCGCATCGGCGCTGCCGGCTCGGGTCGTCAAGCCAACGCTCGCGTGGTCGTAGCGACGCACGTAGCGCTCCGGGAGCACGTCGCGCGGGGCACGTTTCGGCGGGACCTGTTTCATCGCCTCGAGGTGTTTGTCGTGGAGGTTCCACCTCTCCGCGAGCGCCCTGGGGACGTGGTTCCAATCTCCCGGTTGTTGCTCGCTCAGCTAGAGCATGAGATCGGGAAGCGATCGCTCACTCCTGCTGCTGTGGCCCAACTTACGGCCCACGATTGGCCGGGAAACGTCCGCGAACTACGCAACGTTCTCTGCCGTGCCGCGGACGTCGCGCGAGACCCCTTTTTGCTCGATGCAGCCTCCATCGACCGTGCGCTTCGTCGGCCGCGGAAGGTCGCTATCGAGCTCACCCCCGAAACTGCCCGAGACTTTCTCGCGATTCACGGCGGCAACCTGAGCGCGGCTGCGCGAAGCGCGGGTCTTGCGCGGACGTCCTTTCGAAAGGTGCTCGGTGAGCCTACGTCCCCTCGGACACAAACGGCCTCCGCGCGTGGCGTCGCTTGACCCGCGCGGCCACCTTTGCAAGGAGTTGCCATGGCGAAGTACGTGCGAGTCGGGCTTGCACGGGAGCTCGCGGGGCTCATTTTCATTTTCATTTTCGTCGCAGGGGCGTGGGCGTATCGTTGCACGCGGGCCGCGAACGCGCCCTCCACGGAGGCGGGGAGAGTTGAGTCCGCAGGAACCGCACAAAAGGTTGCTGGCGCGGGGGCCGGCTTGTCGGCGCCACTCGCGGCCGCACACGGAGCCGACGGCGATGTCGTCGTGGCAGGTCTCGACGTAGCCGCGGCATCGATCCGCGTGCAGCGCATCGACGCGAACGACAGAATTATCGCCGAAAAGGCCGTTTTTCGCGGAGTTGCCTGGTCGGGCGAATCGGAGCTCAAGGTCGTCAGCGCGGGCGGGAGCGTCGCCATCACCTGGCGTGGGTTGCGCGGCGGAAAGCTCGTGCGACAACTTGTTGTCTTCGCCCAAGACCTCACGCCGAGAGGAGAGCCCGTCGACGTTACGGCAGCCTCGTGTGCGACCGAGGATGCCTTCTGGTTCATGGATGGGCCTCGCGTGGTCGTCCGGCCTTGGACCGGGCCAGTGTCACAGTTCGCCTGGCCAAAGGAACGAGAGGCATCTGTCGTTTGCGGTGCGCATCGAGCGTTCGCCATGTTCGATGAGGACGATAAAACGTCGCTCGTCGCTCTGGACGGTGGAGAGACCGGCGCGCTCCGCGTTGCGGCGACTCCGATGGTTCGGGAGGCGGACTTTGGCGACGACGAGCCGCGTGAGCGCGCGGACTACACCGTCGGCGACGACATTGGCGTCGTTCGGCTCGGCGTCTCTGGTGCGCTTAGCGTGCGCGAGGTGACGGCTGCGGGCCTGGGTAAGCTTCGACGGCTGAGGACCTCGATTCCGCGCGACAGCGACGTCGTCGCGGTCGACGCATCGTCGAAGAGCCTCGCCGTGATTTTTACGGAGGAGGCGGCGGCCGAATGCGGAAAAACGGCAAGCGCGGGTTCGAGCGTCGCCATTCGGGTCAACGCCCTGCGGGTCGATCGCGTGACGTTCGAGGAGTCTGTTTTTGAGTTGGCGCCGGGCTCGTGTGGCCGGGAGGTCGGCCCCTTCTTCACGAGTGCGACTGGCGAGAACGTCGCCGTGAGCTGGGTCGAGCGCTTCGCTACGGTCGGCGAGCCCCGTGCGAAAATAGCAGGCCTTGCCTATCGCGCGCTGCCTGCCACGGGGCCCCTCGGGGAACTCTCGCGCGTTGAAACCTCGGCCGACACGCTCGTCGACGCCGGGTGCGATAGTGCACGGTGTTACGCCGTGGCCCTTGCGAGAGTCACGGGCATCGCGCGAGTTCTTCGCTACGGAGCGAGAGCAGGTCGCTGAGTCGGTTCAAAAGCTTCCGGATAACGAGAGCCCGCCGCTGCGGAAACCCGCATGAGGGACTACCGCGAGCGTGAGCGGGGGTGCGCCGACAGACCTCGAGGCCGATCGCTTTAAGGCGCTTGAATCGCCTACGTCGTCGAGCTTCGGTGCGAAGAGGTACCAGCCGGCAGCTGTCGCCGCCCCCAGCAGCATGACCACCACCGAGACGTTCGCCAGTGTCGCGTTTGTGTCGACCTTGTCGTTGTTTTGCTGCAGCGTCGCGCAGGCGCTGCCGAAGTCTTTTTGAACCCCAGCGTTCGTACTGCCGCAAACGCCCTTGGCGTCTGGAACGCCGTCGCCGTCACCGTCGTAGCGTCTCCTGATCGCCGCGTCGCGAATCTCCGTAGCCACCGTATCCGCCTTCGTCTGCGACTCCGCTTTGAACGCCGCGAAGAGAATCGTCCCGGCGAGGCCGACGCCTGCTGCGACGAGACCTACGACCACCGGAGTCATCGTGGCGGGCGGCGAGAGCAGCGTGGAGTGTCGGTTAGGGTGTTCATTACCCGTCGAAACAGTCGAGGACGTCGGGTCTTTCGGGACCGTGAGCACGGCCGCGCCTACCGTGGCTGGGGGCGTCGTGGCGACAGGTTGAGCGTTCCCGCTCGCACTCCCAGCGAGGCGCGCTTGCACTTTTTGGCCTGCCGTAACGTGCACGCGGACCGTTTCGGTGGCCGAACGAAGCGAGTGAGCTCCGGGTTCGACCTCGATGGGGTCCGCAAACGGAGACGCCCCGACGCGCTCCTTGTCATCGAGCGTAATCTCCGTGCCCGCAGGCGAGATGACCTCGATGCGCCCTACTTTTTGTCGCACTTCGGCGAGCCCGCTCTCGGCATCGGCACGCTGTTGCGGGCTTGAGGACGTTGCCTCTTTTAGGAATTGATGGAAAGACTTCGCGGCCTCTAGCGCGTGGCCGGCCTTCGCGCTGCTTTGCGCGAGGTTCAAAAGCACGGCCGGATGTTTCTTCAAGGCGTACGCCTGAAGGAACGCGAGTCGAGCGTTCTCGTATTGGCCCTTGTCGTAAGCTTCGACGCCTTCTTTGAACCGGGCGCGAGCCTGGATCGTAACGGCATCGTCTTGCGCGGTCGCTGGAAGTGTCGCTGCGACCCCTAGGAACGCCACAAGGACTGCGGCGATGATTCGGCTCGTCTTCATCTTTACTCGGGGCGTTCTACGCGACGGCTCAGAACGGATTGTCGCGGACAATAGCGCCGTTTGGAGGCTTCGGTGGAGTCTTCGGCGCAGGGGGAAGCGGAACTGGGCCTTGAACCGGTTGGACGACCTGCGGGGTCGCGGTCGGAAAGCTGCTTGTCGAGCGCGTCGCTTTTGGCTCGCTCCGCAGCGGGCTCACGGGCGAAGTCTTAGGGAGCGTCTCTGCCAAGGGTGCCGGAATTGGAGCGGCATGAGCGTGCGCGGTCGTGGATTCCGACAACGGCTGCGAAACCGGTTCGTTTGGGGGGGCCGGCGGAGGAATTTCACTCTTGCGAGCCACTTCGGTGACTGAACTTTGAGGCGTAGGTGAGGATTTCCCGTCGTTCTCAAGGGCAGACCTGAGAAAGAGGCCAACGGCCGCCGCGCACGCAAGGGCTCCCGCCCCCAACAATGCGGCCTTGCTCGAGGTCTTCGGAACGACGGCGCGATCACGTGAAGCCGATGAACCGAAAGGGTCGGCGGAAAGCGCGACGGCAGCGACAGGCCTTGCCGGTGCCGCTGCGCTCGCGCGGGCAGGTGGTTTCGCGGGGAGAGCCGGCATCACCAGTGTTCCGCCTAAACCAACGCCACCTTGCGGTACGACTGGCGGAAGCAGCAACGCCGTGTCGACCTTCGCCACCGCATCAGGGGACGCAGAAGGCTCAGCGACTTCGGCGAGCGACCCTTGGCCACTTGAAACCGGTGCGGTTCCGATAAGTGTTTGCTTCGGACTGCCCAGGCGCGAGGGTTCGAACGAAACCACCGCCGGTGCGCTTGGGTCGCCGCCAAACGAAGCGTCTCCGCTCACGTGCATCTCCCAGGTCGGGATGAACGCTTCTGCGAGAGCGTCGGCTTGTTCATCGCTCAGCGCCATCGCTCTTGACTCCCCGGCGTCGGGCTCAAGCGACTCCGTGGCGCGTTCCGACTTTGCCATGGCGCAAAGGCTACCATCGACTCACACGGCGGCCCAGCGCGTCGGAGAAATCGCGACGTCACACGGCGCGGATCTCGCGGATCAACGGCGAGCCAGGCCTCGTTACGATTCGAGACTGTCCACCTTCCGCGTTGCCGGGAGCCGCACTTCGAAGGTCGACCCGCGGCCCGGTAAAGTGCGAAGCTCGACGCGCCCGCCGTGTGCCTCGATGAGGCGTCGCACCACCGATAGCCCAAGGCCCGCCCCCGGCACCTGGTCGCGGAGTCGCGCGCCGCGCCGAAACGGTTCGAACGCGTTCGAGGCATCCTCGTCGTTCATCCCTACACCTTGGTCGGAGATTGCAAAAACGACGTCGCCGGTCTCCGAGAGTTTTACCTGGAGCAACACGCGGCCACCCTCAGGCGAGTACTTGATGGCATTGCTCATGAGATTCGACAAGACCTGCTCAAGGCGCATGCCGTCGCATCGTAAAGATATCGCGGTCGGCGGAACGTCCAAATCGATCGTGTGCGCACGTGAAGCAGACGCGTAGAGGTCGACTATCTCCGCCGCGAGTGCGCGCGCGTCGTGCTCTTCCCAATGCAGCTTGACGTGCCCCGATTCAATGATCGCGTTGTCGAGGAGGTCGCCAAGCATGCGATCGAGACGGTCGACCTGTCGCCCGACAGCGCCGAGCACCTTCGCGACCTGCTTGGGAGCGACCTCCGGTTCTTGGGCCCGCAACAGCGCGGTTGACATGCGGAGAACCGAAAGCGGATTTCTGAGATCGTGCACGACACTCGCGATGAACGTTTCGCGTTCTTTCTTTTGCCGCGCGAGTGCGGCCGCCATCTCGTTGAAGCACTTGGCCATCTCCACGACCTCCGCCGGCCCTTGTTCGCACGCCTGCTCATCAACGTGCCCTTGGCCGAAGCGTCTCACTTGGCGAGCGAGTGCAAAAAGCGGCCGGAGCGCACGAGCATGGAGCCACCAGACCATGAGCGTTGCCGCAACAATCACCATCGCGGCGACGAATGCGCCTAAAATCTCGGCGAGGTCGTCGTATCTTTTCACGGTCGCGCGTGCACTCTCAGCTTGGCGCATCTCGACCGCGACAAGTGCCTCGACGGCGGAAAATGCACCCGCATAGGCTATCGAGACTTCACTTTTCAGTGTGCCCCGCGTCTCTATGGCTTCGAGATAATGGGATACGGCTCGCTCGACAGCCTCCACTGCGTCACGCTCGGTTTGACTTCGGACGTGCGATTGGATCGTGGTTCGCCTCTCGACGAGACGTTCCGCCACTTGGTGACGCTCGCTCGGGTCTTGGAGGCGCTCGTGGAGGGCAAGCGCGCGGTGCATGACCTCGGCCAAGATCACATTTTCAGCCGCGACGGACGATTGCAGGCTTGCCGCATGGATCATTGTCGTGAACCCGACGAGTGCCGCTGCAGCGACGACGGCCAAAAGCGCCACCGTCAGGACTACTGCGGTCATCGTCTTACGAAGGCTCGAGGTCAACAATCGCATCATCCATGTAGGAGGGAAGTACGCGACCGTGATCGGTTGGCGCACGAACGGCCGACGAACCCCTTTTCGACTGCGGGTCTTAGCGCTGATTGCCGGCGCGCGACGTTCTTTCGCCCCCATCGCTACCGATACGTCGGGACGCCCATACGAAACGACGCGCGCGCTCGATAAGGCCTTCGCCCCGGCGCGTTAGGGCACGATAGTCACGTTCCTTCCGTCCACGAGATCTGTCGTGCCTAACCTCACAACGCGATCGCTTTCCGTTACCCCATTGGCGATTTCGAGGGTCGAGCCCGTATCGCGCTCGACCACGACAGGAACGAGCTTTAGGTGGCCGTCGGGTTCGACCACGGCCACGCGCAGACCCTTCGCGTCGGCCATGACCGCCGTAGCGGGCAGCTCGAAAACGCGATGCGGCGAGGGTAGGGTCAAGGCGACCACGGCATACATGCCTCCAAGAAGCTCGCCGTGGGGATTCGGAACTCGTATTTCCGTGTTCATCGTTCGCGTAAGAGGGTCGAGGGAGCCCGCGGATCGCGCCACTTTCCCGTCGAACGTGCGGCCCGGATATTCGCGAACCGTCACGTGCGCGGGCACGTCGTTACGAACGCTCGGAGCCACGTCTTGGGGCACCTGCACCAGCACACGCATGGGATCCGTCGCAGAAATTTTAAAAAGAGGCGTCGTTGTCGAGACGAGAGCGCCCCGTTCGATCATTCGAGCGTTCACAGTCCCTGCAAATGGCGCCGTGATAAGGCCCCACGACATCATCTGAGCGAACCGCCGCACGTTGGCCTGTTGCGCGTCTACCGCGGCATTCGCAGCCTTCACGTTGGCCTCGTCGACGAGGAGCTGGGACTGCTTTTGATCGAGGTCTTGCTGCGAGGCCACGCCCTCGCGGGTCAGATTTGTATAGCGACTAAGGGTGGTCTTTGAAAAATCGCGGTTTGCTTGCGCTAGGATTATCCCTGCCTGCGACTGCGCGAGCTGGGCTTTTGCCTGCCCAAGTTGCTGCTCAATCTCCGGCTCGTCAATGTCGACAAGAACGGTCCCCGCATCGACCTTGTCACCGATATCGACCCGCCACCTATTCACATAGCCACTCGACCGCGGATACACGATCGTTTCCTCGAGCGGTTGGATGCTGCAAGGCAGTGAGAGCGCGCGCTCGCTCGACTTCACTTTTGGCATGACGATTTGCACGCGCGGCGCGGTCGTCTCGAACGTCTTGGTGGCCGTCACCAAAGCCTGCTGCGCATGCCTTTTCGGCAACCACGCAAGCAGAAAGGCGATGCCACAAACGTTCACGAAAAGGGCGCAAAAGGCGAAGGCACGGGGGATGCTCAGCGTCGAGGCAGACGGTAGCTCGAACCCCAGGCCTCGCCCGTGGGCATCCTCGCCCGGGGAACGCCCCGGAGGCTCTGGATCTCGCGCCAAAGGCAAAGGCTTCGGTGTGTTTGGAGAGTCGCCGAGCGCAGTCATAAGGCCTCCAGCTCGCTGTTGTGCGCCTTCGGGGGCGTCCGGCGCAAGATGCTGTACATGACGGGTACGAAAAACAGTGTGGTCACGGTGGCAAGCAGCAAACCCCCGATAACGGCGCGTCCGAGAGGCGCATTCTGTTCGCCGCCTTCACCGAAACCGAGAGACATCGGCAGCATCCCGAGGATCATCGCAAGCGCGGTCATGAGGACCGGGCGAAGTCGCGTCATGCCAGCCGCGAGCGCTGCGTCGGTAGCGTCATTGCCTACTTTGCGCTGATCATTGGCGAACGTGACGACGAGAATGCTGTTGGCTGTTGCGACGCCCACGCACATGATTGACCCCATGAGCGCGGGGACGCTGAGGGTCGTGTGGGACAGAAACAGCATCCACACGATTCCAGCGACTGCGCCAGGTAACGCCATTAATATGACGAAAGGGTCGAGCCATGACTGAAAGTTCACGACCATGAGCAGGTAAACGAGAAGCACCGAAAACACCAATCCGTAGCCGAGGCCACGGAACGAAGACTCCATACTTTCGACCTGACCTTTGATACGCACCGTCGTTCCGCGTGGGAATTCTGGTCTTAACTCTTCTACTATCGTCCGTATGGCGCTGGACACGGATCCGAGGTCCGCGCCCTCCACGTTCGCCTGGACGTCGAGGGTTCGTAGCGCATTGAAGTGCGTGACGTTCGCCGGACCGGTCGTGCGAGAGACTTTGGCGATGTTGGAGAGAAGTTGAGGCGTTCCAGTGTCGCCGGTCGAGAGGGGCGTCGCACCGAGATCATCGAGCGACGAAAGCTCATATTGAGGCGTCTGCACGGCAACGAGGTACTGCACGCCTCGCTTGTTATCGAGCCAGTAGCTCGGCGCGACCTGCGAGCTTGAAGAGAGCGAAATGAGCAGATCGCTCGCAATGTCGCGCTCGGTAAGTCCTTGCTGACGTGCCATCGTGCGATCGACGTCAATCTTGATTTCAGGCACGCGTGTGACCTGCGCGAGATGCACGTCGACCGCGCCCGGAACCGACGCCATACGCATCGCGATTTTTTTGGCAACGTCGGCCGTGGCTTCTTCCGTACCAGGCCCGCCGGCGAGCTGCACGTCAATCGGCGCAGCCAGTCCGAAGTTCAGCACTTGCGTGGAGATGTCCGGCGCGAGAAAGAAGAATGTAATTCCCGGATACGTATCGCGCAGCACCTTCCGCAACTGGCTGACGTACGCAGGCGTCGAGGCGTGAGGCTCTTTCAGCGAGATGAGGATATCTCCGTCGGCCGCCGAAATCGATGTCCCTTCGCTCAGTGATAAGTTGATGCCGCTATATGGTGTCCCGATGTTGTCGAGCATCGTGTCGATGGCTGAAGGAGGAATGACGCTGCGTATCGTTTGCTCGATATCCGCAAAGCGCCGCTCGCTCTCCTCGATGCGCGTTCCCGGCTCACCGCGGACGTGCAGTTTAATGAGTCCGGCGTCAACGCTCGGAAAGAAATCGCGCCCTACAAGGGGCGTCAAGGCGCCGACCGAAACGACTACGAAGGCCGCGAAGCACGCGATGAAGACGCGTCGATGACGCAGCGACAACGCGAGCCATCCCCCATAGCGCGTCCGAACGCGGTCAAAGCTGCGGTTGAACGTTGCGAAAAATCGCTCGAAGCGCGTGCGGTTTGGCTGGACGCGATGCGAGTCGTGATTCGCCATGTACGCCTTGGCTTCGCCCTCGAGAAGGTAGTGAACGAGGGTCGGCACAAGCGTTCTTGAGAGAAAATACGAGGTCATCATCGCAAAAACGACGGCCATTGCGAGTGGAACAAACAGTGATTTCGCGGAACCCGTAATGAACACCACCGGCACGAACACAATGCAGATACAGAGCGTCGACACGAACGCGGGCGTCGCGATCTCCTGCGCGCCATCGAGAATCGCCCTCACAATAGGTTTTTGTTGGGCCATGTTGCGGTGAATGTTCTCGAGTTCGACGGTCGCGTCGTCGACTAGAATTCCGACCGCGAGTGACAAGCCGCCGAGTGTCATGACATTGAGGCTTTCGCCACACGCGCTGAGCACTACAATCGAGACAAGAATCGAGAGCGGAATCGAAATGACGACGATGAGCGTGCTTCGCAGACTTCCGAGGAAGACGAAAATCATCGCCGCCGTTAGGCCTGCGGCGATAAGCGCCTCGCGCACGACGCCATTGACGGCCGCGCGCACGAAGAGCGATTGATCGAAAAGCAACGAGACCTTGAGCTCTTTGGGGAGCCTCGCGAGAATCGCCGGCAAGCCCTCCCGTATATGCTTCACGATGTCGAGCGTGCTGATATTGCCGTTTTTCAAAACCGACATCAGAACAGAGCGCTTGCCTCCGACGTGAACCATGTTCGTCTGCGGCGAGGAGCCGTCACGCACATTCCCGACATCTCGCACGAACACGGTTGTGCCCTTTACGGTCTTGATTGGGATATTGCCAATGTCTTTAATAGCCTCGGGACTTGCATTGAGCAAAACCGGGTATTCGTTCGTGCCCATTTTTGTTGTCCCCGTGGGCAGAATCACGTTCTGCGTGGAGATGGCCGCATTCACGTCACGTGGTGAGAGCCCAAAGCTGTAGAGTCGCGCAGGGTCGATGTCGACCATGATCTGGCGCTGTTTGCCACCATATGGCCATGGAATTTGGGTTCCTTGAATCGTAGCCATGTCGGCGCGCACGACGTTGGTTCCGTAATCGAAAAGCTCTTGTTCGCTGAGTGACTCGCTCTCGAGTGCGGCTTGGAGAATAGGAACGTTCGACGCACTGTAGCGAATGATGAAAGGAGGCGTCGCCCCTGGCGGCATCTGCTTCAGGACCGACTGCGAGACCGCCGTAACCTGAGCCGTGGCGGCTTCGATGCGTGCTCCCGGTTGGAAGAAAATCTTTACTACCGCGATGCCTGTCAGGGACTGGCTTTCGACGTGCTCGATATCGTTCACCGTCGTGGTGAGGATGCGCTCGTAGTTCGTGACGATGCGCTTCTCCATCTCCTCCGGCGGAAGCCCCGTGTAGTTCCAGATGACGGATATGACCGGGATGTCGATGTCTGGGAAAATGTCCGTAGGCATTCGCAGGATCGAGAAGACGCCCATCATGACGATGAGCATCGCCATCACCACGAACGTATAGGGGCGCCGGAGCGCGATGCGTACGAGCCACATGGGTAGCGGAATAGATGCCAGCCGCGGTTCTACGTGTCGGCCTCGACCGCGATGTCATGCCAAAACTCACGAACGTTGTCGAGCGTTCGTGAGCGTCGAGAGGGCGCGAATCTCTCCAAGCGCGACGTGCCGTAGTCGATTGTCACAGCGCTGCGATCGACGAGCGCAACGACTTCGGCGGGGATCCTCGTGCGGAGAGCGAAGCGACCGAGGATGGGAAAACGCAGGCTCACGATGGGATCCGAGCCCTCACCACACATGCGGCTGTGGCAAGGACGGCCCGCGCCACCACGGGTCGATGCTCTCGATGCGCGCGGGCTCGATGGCCCGCCCTAACCGCGGCGTGAGCAAGTGGACGCCCGCGGCCAAGGCGCCCCGAGTGAGCGACTCGATCGGCTCGTCCCATGGGTGCAGTCCGAGGTCGAAGGTCCCCCAGTGCACGGGCAGCAGTGCGCCACCGCCGAGCATGCGGTGCGCGACGAGGGCATTGTCTGGGCCGAGGTGGATGGCGCTCCACGCAGGGTGAAACGCGCCCACCTCGAGCATGACGAGATTGAACGGCCCGCAACGATCGCGGATGGCCTCAAATTCGGGGGTGAGCCCCGTATCGCCGCTAAAAAAAACGCGATGACGCGCGCTTCGCAGGACCCACGACGACCACGCGGTGTGGTTGGCGCCCGCGCCTCGACCTGAAAAGTGGCGCGCGGGTGTGGCTGTAAACGAGAGGCGCCCGCCGGGCAGCAGGGCTTCCTCCCACCAGTCGAGCTCCACGATGTCGGACCCCAACACGCCCCAAGACTCCAGGTGCGCGCCCACCCCGAGCGACGTGTAAAAGGGAACTTTTCGCCGCGCTAGCTCTTTGATGGTCGGGTAGTCGAGATGGTCGAAGTGATCATGCGAGACCAGTACCGCGTCGAGCTCGGGAAGGTCGGCGATGGACGCGGGCGTCGGGTGGAAACGGCGTGGGCCCGCCCACGACACCGGTGAGACGCGCTCGCCGAACACGGGGTCGGTGAGGACGCGCACGCCGTCCATCTCGAGGAGCACGGTAGAGTGCCCGAGCCACGTAGCGCGCAGGCCCGTTTCGGCCGCACGCGACCAGCTTGCGAGTGGATTCTCGACGGGAATGTGAACGTGCGGGGCGCGACTAGCGCCGCCGCGAAAGAACTCCGAGACAAGGCCCAAACGCTGCCCGAGCGTGCGGTCTGCCTTTAGAGGCGAGCGGACGGGAACTGTGTTCTCGAACCGGCCGTCGTTGTATCGCGGCGAGGCCTCGATACGTTCACGCCGCAGGCCCGAGGAACGCGCCCCCAAGGTACGAGGGTCAAAAAATGCCATCCCTACAGTCTTCCTGGTGAGTCAACGCACCGATGATACGCTGCCACGCCGTGTTCCTTCGTTCGAACTCACTTTCTCCGCGGCGTAGCCGCTTCGTTGCCGTGCTGTTTCGGTGCGGGATCTGCTTCGGGGCGCTCGCTTGTTCCGATGTGGAACGGGCGGACGCCGGCCGCGGGGCGAACGACGCCTTGAGCCGCGGCGCTAGGCTGGAAAGCCTCTCGACGGTCCTTCCGCCAAGGCCGCAAGTGCTCGCGCTTGCACAGGAGATCGAGTCGCTCGCGCTGCTCGAGGGAGCTGGTGCGCGCGCGCTACAGTTTCATGCGCTCGCGGCGGGCCTCTATGAGCGCATGTGGCGCACGGAGCATCGCTCGCAAGATGCGGACGAAGCTCTCGACCTTTACCGTGCGGCAGGTCATACGCTTGATTTGCCTGGAGCATGCGAGGCCGCCGTCCGCTTCGCGATGCTTTCGGGGGAGCTCGCGAAGGACGCTCGGCGTACGTACGCCGAGCTTTATCGTGTGCAACGCCGCGCTCCCGGAAGTGACGGCGGAACCAATTTTTGTGCGGCGGCCGTTGACGTTCCGCTGGCGAGTTTGGCGGCTTTCCGACCGGGTCTACAAGTGCTTGAGGCGATCGACCAGGGGCTCGCGGGCGAAGGGGCTATCGCTCTCGCCTTGGCTTCCTACGACGGGGGGCTGCTCCGCACGCGAAGCGCTCCTCGAATCACACGTATCGAGCAATGGGCAGGCCCCGAAGCCGCTCGCGTGGTCGTGCACCTCGATCGAGTGGTGCCGTTTCGCACGGGTGACTCGCCCAGTCGAGACGGGCGGGGCGCGCGCACCTACATCGAACTCGATGGCGTAGAGCTCGGCGTGTTGCCGCGTGAGACGACCGGTGAAAGCGCGGATTTGCGGCTCGTTTCTAAGGTCGTCGCCGAGTCAACGACGACTGGTTCGCGCGTAGCCCTAGATCTTGAAGGCCGGGCGTACCGGCGTGTTTTCACTCTTCTCGAACCGTTTCGGGTCGTTGTCGATATCGCGCGTCACCCTCCAGGTTCTGGGTCGAGCGGGAGCGGACGCAGTGTCGTACGCGTCGTGCTTGATCCGGGGCATGGCGGCAGCGATCCCGGGGCGATCGGACCCTCAGGGCTGAAAGAGAAAGACGTCACGCTCGCCGTTGCCCATCGTGTGGCTCCGGTGCTGGCGCGCGCGGGAGTCGCGATTACCCTCACGCGGGACGATGATACGTTCGTGAGCCTCGAAGAGCGCACCGCGCGCGCGAATGCCTACGGCGCAGATCTTTTCGTGTCGATTCACTGCAACGCCGCAGAAAATAGGGCGCGAAAGGGCGTTGAAACGTACGTCCTCGACACCACCGCGAGCGAGATGGCCGGGAAAGTCGCCGCGCGCGAGAACGGCGCGAGCGCGGGCGCAAGCAACGAGGTGGCCCAGCTGCTTGCCTCGATGCGACTGGCCGATCAGGCCACGCGCTCGACACACCTCGCGGAGCTTTTGCAACGGGCGGGTTCAGCCTCGCTCGCGAGTCGTTACGAAAATGTAGTGAACGGCGGGGTTCACCGAGCGGGGTTTTACGTGCTCGTAGGCGCGCGAATGCCGGCGGTGCTTCTCGAGACGAGCTACATCTCGAACGCCGTCGAGGAGCAGCGTCTCGGATCGGCCGACTATCAGCAGCGCCTTGCTGACGCCATCGCAAATGCGATAAAGGCCTACCGCGAGGGCCTGTAGTGTCTTTAGGGCGAGTCGCACGCTTGCATTGTCGCAGAGAGCTACGCGCGAAAAAACGGGGAGGGCCGGCGTCGAGGCCTTCCGCGCTTCGTTACGTGATAAGGCCTTCCGCGCCTCGTCACGTCACGTGATGAGGCCTTCCGCGCCTCGTCACGTGGCGAGCGCGCCCTCGGTGCGAAGCGCGGTGCGATGCCGCTCTTGGGCGTACTTTTCGATGCGTCTCGCAGCCTCCACGGGTTCGACGAAGGCAAAGTCCGGCCGCGGCGCGTCGCGTGGCGCGTCGGCGATCTCGAGGAAAAGGTCCGTCGCTCGCTCCGGTTCCATTAACGCGCCGCCTCGCCCGGGCAATTCGATGACGGCCGTTTTTACACGAAGGCCGCTAAGGATATCGAGCATCCGCGTGAGGACAGTGCGAAACGTCGCCTCGTCGAAGTTCGCTCGTGCACCGAGGCCGCACGCAAGGAGCTTTTCGTAGGGCAAGCGAGACCTCGTCGGCACGAGGAGGGCTTCACCCAACTCGCCCACAAGAAAGCCGGTCCGAACGAGCGCGCTCAAGCGCCCAGCGAGACGCCAGTCGAGGAGGCAGGCAAGACCCGAAAGCGGCCGCACGTCGCTCCAAACGCCGCAAACGATGACTTCGGAGCTCGCTTGGTCGAGGCGTCGAAGGTCGGGCGCGACGAACCGAAGCTCTGTCATCCGGCCGCGTGGTCGCCCGTTCGGAGGCCCAGATCATTCGCAACGCGGTCGAGGACACCGTTCACGAAACCGCTCGATTCTTCGGTGCCGAACGACTTCGCGAGCTCGACGGCCTCATCGAGGATGACGGCTCGCGGCACGTCGGGTTGAAACATCAGTTCCCAGGTGCCGAGCCGTAGGAGATTACGGTCGACTCTCGACATGCGCTCGAGGCGCCAGTTTTGCGATGCCGAGGTAATGCGTTTGTCGATGGCCTCGACGTTGTCCGAGACGCCACGCACGATGGTGTCCGCGTACGGTCGACCCTCGGGGTTCGCCTCTTCGAACGTGCGCCAAAACATCTCAATAGCTTGTGCGGCACTCGCGCTCGACGCCTCGAGCTGAAAGAGCATCTGAAGACCCGCTTCGCGTCCCGATCGTTGTGCACCCATCGCGTTTACTCCTCAAAAACCGGCCGTGTCGAAAGCGCGCTCTAAGGAGACCATTTCAATCGCGCTCATCGCGGCGTCCCAGCCCTTGTTGCCAGCTTTTGTGCCTGCACGCTCAACCGCTTGCTCGATGGTGTCCGTGGTCAACACGCCGAACGCGATAGGCATGTTCGAAGAGAGGGATACTTGAGCGACGCCTTTGGCGACCTCGCCCGCGACGTAGTCGAAGTGGGGGGTTGACCCGCGTATCACCGCCGCCAAAGCGATGATGCCGTCGACTTTCCGCGGAGCTGCGCCTGACCTTGCGGCGAGCCGTTGGACTGCAAGCGGAATCTCCCATGCGCCGGGTACACGCACGATCGTCAGACAGCCCGGGTCGCCGCCGTGTCGGGCAAGAGCGTCGATGGCGCCTTCGACCAGGCGATCGACAATGAAGTGGTTGAAGCGGCTCGCGACGATCGCGAACTTGGCCCCCTTGGGCACGATGAGGTTTCCCTCGACGACAGCGGTCGACAAAACAGCCATGTTCTCTCCTAAAGTTTCGTGCGCTTACTCTGCACCAAGCCGCACGCTTTCGACCACCTCGAGCCCAAAGCCCGAGAGCCCCGCTATCTTGCGGGGATTGTCCGTAAGCAGGCGAATTTTGCGAAGCCCGAGATCGGCCAGGATCTGGGCGCCGATCCCGAACTCGCGGAGAGGACTGTCGGAGAGCCCACTATGCGCGACGGATTCGCTCGGGCGCAGTAACTCCGGCCCAAGCCCGAGCTGGCCGATTTCGAACGCGGGCGCGTGCCGCGGAGGGAGGTAAACGATCACGCCGCGCCCTTCGGCCTCAATTCGCCGGATGGCCTCACGTAGGTTTCGACCGCCGTCTCGAGGCGTCGATGCGAACACGTCGCCAATCAGTGACCCAGAGTGCATTCGACAAAGCGTGGGCTCGGTCGACGAGAGTGTACCCAGCGTGAGAGCGACGACCTGACGTGATTCTGTCGACGATTCGTAAGCCGTGACGCTCCAGCGGCTCCCCGTTTCGTCGAGCGCGATCGTCCCGGTAGCGACCCGGCGAACGAGGCGCTCCGTTTGCAAGCGGTATTGAATCAGGTCGGCGATCGTAACGATGCGAAGTGCATGGACCTTGGCGAAAACCTCGAGGTCTGGCATGCGAGCCATCGTTCCGTCCGCGTTCATGATCTCACAAATCACACCCGCCGGAGTGACGCCGGCCAGCCGCGCGAGATCAACGGACCCCTCGGTTTGCCCCGTTCGTACGAGCACGCCACCCGAGCGTGCGCGTAGCGGGAACACATGACCTGGTGTCACGAGGTCTTCCGGTTTGCACTCGTGGCTAGCGGCGACGAGCATCGTGTGCGCTCGGTCCGCCGCGCTGATGCCGGTCGTGACGCCGAGCCGAGCCTCGACGCTTACCGTGAAGGCCGTGCCAAGTGACGGGCCAGAGCGCCCGGGCGCGGACATCAACGGCAGGCTGAGTCGCGCGATTTGCTCCTCAGTCAACGTGAGGCAAATCAAACCGCGCCCGTGCGTGGCCATGAAGTTGACGGCAGTGGGTGAAACGAACTCGGCCGCCATGGTGAGGTCGCCCTCGTTTTCGCGATCCTCATCGTCGACGAGAATCACCATTTTGCCCGCACGGATGTCCGCGATGGCCCCATTCACTCGCTCAAGTAGCTTCGGTTCGATATTCAGCGCAGGAGCCATGGGATTATGCACGCTACAGGTACCCAGACCGTTTGAGGCGTTCCATCCAAGCCGCGTCGCCGTGGCTTCGCGAAGAGCTCGTAGACGATGTCGATGCGTGGGCGGCGTCGATATCCTCTCCGGCGCCGCCGGCCCTCGCCTCGGCGTCACGCCCGTAGGCGATCAAGCGTCCGACATAGCGAGCCAACAGGTCGACCTCGACGTTGACCCGAGCTCCCACGAGAAGAGCATCGAGCGAGGTCTTGTCACGAGTGTGCGGCACCAGCACGACGCTGAAGCGATCGTCGCTGACTTCGTTGACTGTGAGGCTCACCCCACTCAGCGTGATCGAACCCTTGGGAGCGACGTAACAGAGCAGAGCGGAAGGCAGACGAAACGTGACGCGCACGGCGGCCCCGAGGGACATTTTCTCGACGATAGCCCCCACGCCGTCGACATGACCGCTCACTATGTGCCCGCCCATCCGGCCGCCGAGAGGCATCGCCCGCTCCAGATTTACGAGGCTACCCGCAACCAGCTCGCCTAACGTCGTCTTGTCGAGGGTTTCACTCGATGCGTCAGCCTCGAACGCACACATTCCGGGGCCGCCTTCGAGAATCGAAGCGACCGTGAGGCACACACCGTCGACGGCGATGCTTTCACCGAGCGTCAGGGCCTCACTCGAGAAGTTGCCGCGCACTCCGAGAAGCGCATCGCGGCCGCGCTTGACCACACGGAGCACGGAACCTTTGGTCTCTACGAGGCCTGTAAACATGGCGGCCAGAAGGGGATAGTGCCTGATCGTTGCAGCGTCAAAGGCTCGCTTGCGACGAGCGCTCGCGGCGCGTGGCCGCCCGCTCACAGCGCAACCCACTTAAAGTCAGTGTGGGTTGGAGAAGGCTATTTGGCGTGCCCTGCGTACCTACAATCCGAAAAATAGCGAGTCTCGCGTAGCGGAAAGTGTGGACCGTCCGACTGTGTGTCCTTTACCTTATCACCTGGGGTTGTCGAACGACCGAACTTGCAGGGATGGGGCAAGCTCGAGAAACGCAGGAGTGAACCGCGCTTCGTTCCGTCGAACGTCTCGTGCACTCCGCACGCGGGTCGTCGCGTCCTTGATTCCGACCTTACTGCAAGCCGACCATCGAAGCCTTGAACGTCTGACAGGAAGCGACCCATGACTACGTCTGCCACATCGCCGACGCCCTCTACGACAAGCGCAAACGCGCTGCGATTCGTGCGGTGGATTCATCTCCCTATGGTGTGGGTTTTGAGCAAGATGCGATTCTTGCCAAAGTTCACCGTGCTCGGTGTGGTTTTGCTCCTTCCGCAATTCTGGGTGGGTTGGCTTCAATATAAGAGCAGCGCTCACAGCGTTGAGTTCAACGAAGCCGAGCGGGTCGGTATGGTCTACCTTGAGCCGCTTCACAATTACCTCGCCGCTCAGCAGCGCCATTGGGTAGCCTCCGTAGCCAGAGCGTCTGGTCTTCCTGAGTTCGCGCGAGTCGAGAAGCAAGCCGCTGATGACGCCGCAGCCCTCGAGCGCGACGTCGAGGCCGCCGACGTGAAGGTCGGCACACAACTGAAGACGCATGAGCGATGGAAGGCCACAAAAGCTGCATGGTCGAGTGCGCTAAACGCGGGTGGCTCCTTACCCGCTGAGATCGATAAGGCTCATTCCGAAGCGACAGCCATCACCTCCGACCTCATCGTCAACTTCGTCGCGAACTTCTCGAATCTTATTCTCGACCCCGACCTCGACTCGTATTGGCTCATGGACGTGGCGGTGGTCAAGGCGCCGACGCTCGGGAACCTTATTGCGCAGCAAACAGCGGCATCCTTGGTCTCCGCGGGGGACCCGGCAGACCGCTTGCTCGCGCTCTCGGGCTACGTGTCAGCGTCGTTGCAAAACCTCGTCGATACGGAAACTGTCGACTTGAAAACGGCGGTGGAGCAGACGGCTAACTTCGGTAAAAGCCGGACGATAGGTCAGCTCGTGCCGTTCTTCGATCATACGAAGGCCGATACGACAAAGGTGGCTGACGTCGTGAAGACCGCGTATTTGCCGCTGGCGGCGGCCTCGCTCGCAGCGCGAGATGCGAAGGCGAAAGGAGGCGCGCAACCGGACGGGAGCGTTCTCGTCCACGCAAGCCTTACTGCGCTTCAATCGCTCGATGCGTTCTACGACAAGGTGAACCCCGAACTCGACGCGCTTTGTCAACTGCGCGTTGAGAAGTACCAGGGCGAGCGCCGGCAGGGTATTCTCTTTATGATCCTTTCCACGCTCATCCACTTTTACGTGTTTGCAGCCTTCTACTTCGGTATGAAAGAGTCGATTGACCGCCTGGGAGCGGCTACCATGCGCCTCATCAAGGGGACTTCGGAGGTCTTCCAGGCCCAAGGCGTCGGCGACGAGATGGCCGACGTCATCGACGACTACAATCAAATTAACGGTGCCCTCGTCGAGGCGCGCGCGCTCAAAGAGCGTATCGAGCTCGAAAATAATGAACTACAGAGTAATATTATCGATCTCCTCCAGGCGGTGTCCGACGCTTCGGACGGGAACCTCACGACGCGCGCTCAGATTTCGGCAGGCGCTCTCGGAAACGTAGCCGACGCGTTCAATCTCCTCCTTGAGTCGCTACAGCGCGTTCTCGGGCAAGTGGTCAGTCAAATTACCCAAACGAACCACTCGGTCGGCGAGATTAGCGTGGCGTCAAAAGCGATGGAAAGCGGCGCGAATACGCAGGCGAGCGAGGTGCAATCCGCCACGCGCGTCATGGCGCAAATGAGCTCGGAGTCGGAACGCGTCTCGGACAACGCACTTCGTGCCGCAGACGCGGCAAAGCGTACGGAAGAGTCGGCTGCCGAAGGATCGCAGGTGGTCGAGAGCGTCATCCACGGCATGGCCCGGATTCGCCAAACCGCTCAGGCTGGCGCAAAGAAGGTCAAAGCGCTGGGCGACCGCTCGATGGAAATTACGAGCATTGTGAGCACGATTAGCCGAATCAGCGAGCAAACCAACATGCTCGCTCTCAACGCAGCCATCGAGGCTGCGCGCGCAGGTGAATACGGGCGCGGCTTTAGCGTTGTCGCAGAGGAGGTTCGAAAGCTCGCGGAACGGACCGCAGGCGCTACGCAAGAAATTGATCGCCTCGTGAAAGCGATTATCGCCGAGACGAGCGAAACCGTCGAGGTCATCGAGCAACAAGCGCAGGTTGTTGAAGAGCAGTCGCAAAGCGTTTCACGTGCTGGTGATTCGCTCATGCGGATCCGTCAGGTGTCCGCGGAATCTGCCAAGCTCGTCGCGGAAATAAGTTCCGTCGCGCGCGCTCAAGTGGACGGTACGTCCCAGGTCGTGAAGACTGTCGGAGCCGTATCTCGGATAGCGATTGATACACAAAAGAGCGCGCAGACCGCCGTGGCAACGATCGATGACCTGATCCGTCTTTCCCAGCAGCTTTCGGGCAGCGTAGGCAAGTTCAAGGTGTCGTGATTGTGAACGATGGGTTTGTTCGGAGCGGCTTTTCGACCGTTGAGAAGGACCAAGGGAGACAAATGACTCAGACGAATGCTGGTGTGAGAGGCGGACGCGCGCTCGGCGCATGGATAGCGTTCGCCGTGGGTAGCCTTCCACTCATGGCTTCGGCTCAGCCTCAGCCGAATATGGCCGACCCCGCGGTGGGATCGGGCACGAAGGTGGTGGTCACGGCGCCCGACGGCCCGTCGCCTTCAGTCGGTACAGCCAGCGGTACTGCGGTCGCTACGCCACCTGAGGCGTCGAGTGCTGCGGCGGCTGCCTCCGCTCCAGGCCCTGCCCCTGCCGATAAGAAGTGGTATGACGTCATCAACCTGGGCGCGTTTGTTGACGCCTATTATAGTGAAAATTGGAATGCGCCACGGCCCAACGCCGGCGCCAACCTGTACCATCCGTACACGGCGAATACGGGGTTCGGCATGGCGTGGGTCGGACTTGACGCCTCGGTCGACCCCGACCCCGTTGGCGCCACCTTGCAGCTTAGGTTTGGACCTGGTGTACCGAATCTCGCACTCGGTGACTTTACCGTGCCCGGCGGAATCGGCTTCGTACAAAACGGTTTCGTCTCCTGGCGGCCGCAGGGCAAAGACGGCAAGCTGACCCTCATTGCGGGTAAATTTGATACGGTTTACGGAGCGGAGGTGGCTCAGAGCCATTTGAATTTCAACTACACGCGCGGCTTTCTCTACAATCTTGCGCAACCGTTTTTCCATACCGGACTCCGCGCCGACATCCAGCTGAGTGATGCGCTCACCCTCAAGGTGATGGCGGTCAACGGCTGGAACAATACAGTCGATAACAATCGAGGTAAATCGATAGGAGCGCAGTTTTCTGCGACGCCGAAAGAAGGATACACCTTCTCTCTCGGCTACATGGGAGGCCCGGAAGAGAACGGGGTTGTGGCAGTCCCCGCATTGCCTGGCGGCGCCGCCGGAGGAACCGTGCGAAACGTCGGCGCGGATAGTCGCCTTCGCCATCTCGTAGATATCGTCGCCGATATGAAAGTAACGCCGGAGCTGCGCGTGGTGGTGAATGGCGACTTCGTTACGCAGACGATCGTCGATTCAGCGACTGGCGCCGACAAGAGTGTCGCCTGGTTCGGCGCTGCTCTTCTTGCGCGCTACGCGTTCTCGGACGTTTGGGCGGCAGCCGTTCGCGGCGAGCTCCTTCGTGACAAGGATGGGCAAATCTCGGCCCCGAATGTGAATCCGCTGACGCTCTATACAGGAACGCTGACGCTCGAGGCCGCTCCGCACAAGAATCTCATCCTTCGTCTCGACAATCGGCTCGATGCCGCGGATGAGGCGGTTTTCTCGACGATTCATAGCACCTCGAAGACGCAGTTTACGACGACGCTCGGCATCGTCGCGAAGACGAACTGAACGACGTGTTGCCGAGGGGAGACAGCCGCGGACATGGATGAACGAGGCAGAGCGCTTTCGTTCCTCGTGGGGAATCATGCGGTGGTCATCCCCGCGATGCTCGTCGAGCGAGTCGTTGAGGTGGAGCTTTCCCCTCCACCTCCGCTCGGCCGTGCTTGGATCGGCGGCCTTGGGTCTTCAGAGGGAACTCTTTTCGTTGCGGTCGATTTAGCCATCGGCGCGACGCCGAAGGTTTCCCAAAAGGGGGGTAGCGTTCTCGCGGCCCCCTCCGTTTGCGTGCTTCTCGACACGGGACGTCGCGCCGGACTTCGCTGGGCGCTTCGGGTAACGACGACGCTTGGGTTCGTTCAGGTTACGCGCTGTGGACGGCCAGCCTCGATGCCTGTTGAATGGCCTGGCTGGGTGGCTGGAGCTCTTCTCGAAGATAAGTCTGTGGCGGGTCTTCTTGACGTCGCGGGCATGGCGCGAGCCTATGACGCGTGAACCAGAACGTGAACTCGGAACGGAGCGAATGACGTGAGCCATGTAGATCTGGTCTCCGCAGGCATCCACGAAAGTCGGATCGAAGAGCCTGTACTCGTCGCGACGCATCGTATCGATCCCGAGCTCTTGCCCGACGTGCAAGATGCATGCAGCAAAGCGCACGCGCGCTACGTTCCATGGTCTGGAGAGACCAGCATGCGTGAGCTCCGGAAGACGCCCGCAGTTCTAGTCACGGGCCTTCGCATCGGCGAGAGGCGGGTCCCGGAAGACGTGCTCGACCTTGCAACGAACTCTTACCCGGATCTGTCGCTGCTCGTCCTTTGTCGCGAACCTCTGCTTCGGCCGACAATGTCCTTGAACAATGGCCGCGTTATCCTTGTCAGTCCGCCACTCACATCGCAGCGTGTAGCGAGTGTGCTTCGTAGCCTCTTGTCGGATCGGCAAATGGGATACGCGAGCACGGATACGGCCACCGGTCACCTGGGTCCGAAATCTCCGGTCAACGTCCGGAGGTATCGCCGTTCCGACTATTGGGTCGGCGTACTTTCGAGTGGCCGAGACGAGAGGGCCAGCGCTCGGCTCCCGCTGGTCAGGCAGACGAAAACGGACGGACTCACGGTTATTTTGCCGAAGCCCGGCATGAGCACGTTGCTCGAGGTGAACGCGGTAGCGGCATGTTTCAAGCGAGATCGTGACGGTGCAGACCGCTCGGCGTCGCTCGAGCAAGGCCTCGGAGAGCGGGGCGCCGCGCTGCACCTCGCGCCCGGGGCCGATGAGTGGACGGTGTATTGGCCACACAAGCACTGGCCGCTTTTTCTATCGTCACCGCTCCGCCTACCGAATGTGTGGAACCTGTGCCGCTCGATGGAACGCATCGGGAAAAACCTAATACGATTTCATGCCGCCCATTGTGACATGATTGCGGCATTGACGTGTTTCCCAAGTGCGAGCAGCGGGAATCCCGACTCAAATACCTCGCTCGTAGCGTCGGCGACCGCGCTCATGCCGTCGCTCGGTGAGGGCGGAGCCGCGCTTCTCGACTTTCTAGAGCAGGAGACGCGCGGGCAGCCTGTCGACCTCGTCGGCGCCGTAATCGAGGTTTTTTGATGAGCACGTTTCTCGTTATTGAAGACAGTATAACGATTCGTAAGCTCGTCGAGCTCGCGTTTCGCGGGAGCCAGGTCGCTGTCGACTTTGCGACGAGTGGCGCCGACGGTCTTGCCAAAATTAAGGCGTCGTCTCCGCGCGTCGTGCTCATTGACTACGTCCTTCCCGACATGAAGGGCGTTGAGATCTGCGCCAAGGTCGCGTCGACGGAGGGAACCCCCCCACTCATGATCATCATGTCAGCGCGGATGGAAGAGGTGAAGAAGCTCTTCGCCCCATTCCCGTTCGTCGTCGACTTCGTGAGCAAGCCGTTCAAGGCGACCGATATCGTCGAGCGAGTGATGCACGCGCTCGGACGCGATGGAGGTGCGCTCACGGTCGCGCCGCCCGTCGCGCCGCTCGCGCTCCTGCTTCCGTCGGCCGAGCGGGAGGCCGCCGCGTTTGCGCTCTTCGCGCAGCTTCGTCCTCGTTTGGCTCAAATCCCGGCGTGGGCCGGCGAGCTCGGCGACACCCCACCTGCGAAATTCTACGCGCGTCGCATCCTTACGCCGGAGGTCGTGGATCGCCTTCTTGAATCGCTTTTGCCCGTGCTCCGCTCAAGGCTGCGTGTGCCTGCCCCCGCGGCCGCCGCAGACGTGGCCACGGATGTTATCCTTGAGGGCCGCATTGGCACTCTCTCGCCCTATGAGGTCCTGGCCCTTGCGCAAAGACTTCAGCGCACAGCCGAGGTGGTCATCGGCGCGAACTTCGAGGTCGCCGCATTCCTGCGCGAGGGAAAGCTTGTTCTTGCGACGAGCCGCGACCCCGCCGAGTGGCTGGAGCACCTCTCCCTCGATCTGACGAGTGTTCCTGCGGATGCGATGCACAAGGCAGAGGCCGAGCAAGGAGTGTCTGGAAAGCCCGTCCTCGTCACGCTTGCAGAGCTCGGGTGCCTTCCACCGTGCGACCTCGAAGGTCTCTTGCACGAACAAGGAAAGCGCGTGTTGAAACGTGTGCTTGGGCGGCTCGGGCCTGGAACTCCGTTTGCGGTTCGCGCGCGGGGTTCGCTGCCCCTCTACGTTGACGCGTACGGACGCGGCCTATCGTTCAGACAGGTGGTTCTCGAGCGGCTCCGTGAGGACCCCGCGGCGAGCTTTGACCTACCAAGCGTGACTGCCGATACCGTATTCGAACGACGAGGCGGATTCAGTAGTCGGCTTCTTCAATTCGAGCTGGTTCCGTCTGAACGAAGGGTGCTCGCGCTCATCGACGGTAGCGCCACGGCTCGGTCGATCGCGGAGCGGACCGCTCTTGGCCTTGTCGAGACGTGTGATGCGTTGCGTCGACTCGAGGCCATCGAGCTGCTCGGGCGGCGTGAAAGCACGAACCGCCTTTCCGAGGCGCCCCCTTCTTCAATAGCTCGTCAGGTGATTATCCTTGAACCTGACGTCGAAGGCTTTCAAAAGCCGCTTGGACGCCTGCTCGCGGAGCGTCCAGGCGCTTACACGCTCGTACCCGTGAATGGCGAGCAAGACGTCTTCGGTGCGATACGTCGGATTCGGCCAGCCCTCGTCATTCTCAATGTCACGTCTCACGGGGTCACCTCGAGCGCTCGAACTGCCCGTGCGGTCCGTGGTTCGGACGAACTCCGCGACCTTTTGCTCGTGGCCGTGTTGGACTTACCTTCTGAAGCCGACGCTGAGCCACTTTCGGAAGCCGGGTTTGACGCGGTTCTTTCGAAGCCGGTCTGTTACGAGGACATTGAGCGTCTGCTCGTCGCCTGAAACAATACCTACGCGAGGTGTCTATAGTGCCCACCGTTTTAATTGTCGATGATTCGAAAACCGAGCGTGAGTTGATGGCTCGTGCCGTAACGTTTGCCGGGCACTCCGCTGTCTTTGCGGAGGACGGCGCCGAGGCGCTAGAAAAGGCAAAAACGCTTCAACCCGCGCTCATTTTGATGGACGTAGTGATGCCGAATCTCAACGGCTTCAACGCGACACGTCAGCTGAAAGCCGATGCGGCGACAAAGCACATTCCGATTGTCCTCGTGACTACGAAGAGCGGAGATAGCGACAAGTTCTGGGGAAAGAAACAAGGCGCAGATGACCACGTCTGCAAGCCCTACCCTTCGACGGAGCTCGTCGACATTATTCGGCGTTACGTTCGATGACGCGCGCAAGCGGTGCGCCCACAGGCGGGAGTGGGACTGGAATTGGGACCGCGAGCACTGGCGGGAGTAGCAGCGGTTCCGGCTCGCTCGCCGACAGTGGGCGTTCGCCGAAAGGCCGGTCCACCGCGAACAAGAGCGCTCCGCGGGACGCTCGGAGCTCCGTAGGGGTAGGGGAGGCCAACCTTTGTACCTTCGTCGTCAATGGCCAGCGGTTCGCGCTCTCCACGGCGCTCGTCCGCGAGTTGGTCGAAGTCACCGCCGTGACTCTTGTTCCACGCGTCGACCCCGCTATTTTAGGCCTGTTTAATCTCCGCGGTGAGCCGATGCCCCTTGTCGATATGGCCACGGTGCTCGGTATGGGGGATTCTGTCGGACCTTTGTCTAAGAAAATGGCCGTGATGATCTTGCGGAGCGAGACCCTCTCGGTCGGCGCGCGCATTGATGCGCTCGGAACGGTTGTACCGAATCGGGGGCTTGTGGCGAGTACGGATCCCAATGCGATGCTGCTCGGGTTTTTGGAGGCTGCAGGTACAGATGGGCACGTCGCAGTGATCAACCCCGCTGACCTTCTGGCGCGGCTCGAGCGGCTCAAGCAGTCCGCATCCGAAAGAGAATAGCGATATGACCGACGCCGAAGTGAATGCGGAAGTGCGAGCGCTCTTCGCGGAAGATACACGTGGGTTTCTTTCGCGCATGGGGGTTGCGGCGAGTCTCCTTGTCGATGCGCATGCGCTTGTACCAAAAGCGTTTCAGTCGCTGCGGGCGACTCACCCTTTTGAATCCATTGAAGACGCGGCACAGTCCATCCGAGGTTCGGCGAGTAGTATTGACGCGGACTTTCTGGCTGAGTCTGCGTCGTACGTCGAGGAACTCGCGAGGCGCGGAGCTAACGCGCTTGCGAGCGCGACAGCCCACGCCCAGCGTGCGCACGCAATGGCTGCGTTCTGCAACGACGCAATGCGTGAGATGAATGCGATGTTGGCGCTCTACGTTGAGGAGGCTCCCGAAGAAGCCTCTTGGCTCGCGATGGAGCTTCGCGAGCGTCGGGCTGAAGCAAAGAAGGTCGACGACGAGGAGGTTTTCCGCCTTGCCAACGTGGAGGCTCGCGGCGCCCACATGGCGGAGACGTACCGTCCGCCCGTGCTCGAGGGCACCGACGCTGTTGGCAATTTGGACGGCGTAGCAGGTAATGCACGCACGGATGACGGAAACGCCACCACGTTTATGCCGGTCGAGGAGTTCGGTTTTGATGCGTTCGACGAGACGTCGCAGCCGCCTCCGCTCGCGCGTGTTTTTCAAGACGAAGCGCGTGAAATTATGGTGGCTCTCAAGGGTCACGTCGAATCGTTTTTGCGGACGCGTGCAGTCTCCACGCTCACGTTCATCGACCCGCTCCTCCATTCCCTGAAAGGGGCCGCCGCGTCCGTCGAGCTTCGCTACTTGAGCACCCAGGCGGACGAGGCCATCTCGTCCGCCGCGGAACTTCGGCGCTCCGAGATGCGTGAAGGAGTCCCGGCGTTTCTCCTTGCGGTGAACCGCCTCCTTGCGGCGTTCGCTATTCCGCCGGTCGATGAGGATCAGGATCATCGCGTGTCGCCTCCTTCGGGAGTCGATGTACCCGAGGTGTTTCTTGTCGAAGCGCACGAGGTTCTTGTGAGCGCCGAGGCGATAGCCGAGCAGCTCAGCCGGGCTTTGACGAAGAGGGAGGCGGTCGCCGTTCTCGCCGATCAGGCGGCCAAGTTGTTTCATCGTTTGAAGGGAACGTCGCTAGTCGTCGGAGCGGCACGCTTAGGCGACGAGGCGAACGCGGTGATGCTCGCCTGCAAAAATCTCGGAAATCCCGCCACTCTAGCGACCGCGATCCGGGAAGGTTGCGCGCGGATGCGTACTCTTTTGGCGGAGACGGCGTCTCCGTTCGCTTTCGACGAGCCCGCGGTCCCGTTGGCCATGTCTCCGCAGGCCTCCCTTCGCCCGAGTGAGCCGCCCAACTTCGTGACGGACGGACTGCGTTCGATTTTTCGCGAAGAGATTCTTGAAATGGTCGGGCCTATCAACGTGGCGCTCGAGCAGCTTGACGCAACGCCTGGCGAGTTGCAGGCACTCGAGGCTTTGCATCGTTCCTTTCATACCCTCAAAGGAACCGCGGCTTCGGTTGGACAGATGGAAATGTCTTCCTACGCGGCGGCGGTCGAAGACCTGCTCGACGAGGCGATTGAAGGGGAAGCGCAGCTCGATGCTTCGTTCGTCGAAAAGGTACGCGTCGGCGCACGCGCGGCGCTCGCCGTCCTCGGACTCGAAAGCGCCCTTGTCGAACCGCTCGAAGAACTTTCGGACGCGGATCTCGTCGTCGATGAGGCCTCTGGCGGGCTGACGGATGAAGCTGTCGCCGCGAGCGTGGGGGCGGCGCCTGAAGCCGTTCTTAGCGATCGATCCGCGGTACCGCCGATGACGGCGGAGGAGTGGGACGACCTTGTGGCAAACTGCGCGAAAGGCGTCGCTGTAGCGCTCGAGATCCCGGGACAGGGCAATGCGCCCGTGGACGAACTCGCGGCCATTTTTGCCGAGGAGGTGGAGCAACTCGCACCGACGATCGGGGAGGCCTTTGACCAGCTCGAACGCGATCCGCTCGAGGTAGGCGCTGCGCGAGCCCTAGAGCGCTTTTTCCATACACTCAAAGGGTCGGCGGCCACCGTTGACCGCGCTGATCTCAGCTCGACCGCTGAACTCTTGCGAAGTGCGCTCGAGGCCGTCACCAACGGTGTTTTGCTTACAGCGAGCCGCGTGGCGGCGCTGAGAGCGGTGTCCGACCAGTTTTTGCTTGTAGCGACCCGGCCTGCTCCGCGGCAATTAAGCGGAGCGTTGGCGCCCGAGGTTTCCTTCGCTTTCGAGGAGACCACGCACGATAGCGATTCTCGGACGAAGAGTGAGCTTCTTGAGATCTTTCAGCAAGAGGCGCGAGAGGCTCTCATCGCGCTGCAGGGCCACACCGAAACGCTTATTGCGACCCCGTCATCGGTCTACGCCGCCGAATACATCGAGCGCCTCTTTCACACACTCAAAGGTGCGGCGGCGACCGTCGGACTTGTGGAGATTTCCGCAAAAGCGGCAAACCTCCAGGCGAGCATGGGTCAGGTTGTCACGAACAAGCGCGTCCCTGACGCGACGTTCATTAACGAGCTTGTGTCGAGCACGAACGAGCTGCTTCTCGCGATAGGTGTTGCGCCTCTCGTGTTTCGCCAAAACGACAGTGGAGCTCTGTCGAGCGGGCCGTCGGCGGACGACAGTATCGACGACATCGAGCGACGTATTTTCTCGGGGGAGGTGAAGAGCATTTGCCGCCAGGCCTCCGCCAACGTGCGCGCCTTGCTCGAAGCGCGCGATGCGGAAAGCAGCGTCAAGAAGCGAGCCGAGATTGCCGATCTCTTTCACCGACTCAAAGGCACGGCCGCGACGGTTGGGGCTCACGTCATCGCTGAAGAGGCGGCGCGAGCCAATGTCATCGCGCAGGGTAAGGCGTCGCCGCGCGAAATTGCGAATCTCGTGCGAGCCGTCATCGTTCGCATTGCCGACTTGGCGGGGTTCGAGCGCGTGCAACCACGAAAGGACCGCGGCGGTGGCGGCATTCAGCGCGAAAACGTGGTTGTGCCGGAGGACGCGGAGCTTTGGGAGTCGTTCGACCAGGAGTGCACGGAAATCCTAGATTCCCTGGACAAGGCCTCGTTTACCCTCGAAGAGGTGGCGCAGCCAAAGGTTGTCCTCGAGGAAGTTTTTCGACTGATTCATACGCTCAAGGGCGCAGTGAATACGGTTGGGTTGTCACCCACGGGGAATGTTCTTCACATCACGGAGGACTTTCTCGAGGAGCTCGTAAAGTCCCCGATTATGCCTCCCATGCGCACGGTCGCAGGGATCCTTATCGACGTTTGTAAGGATGTTAGGCAAAATCTACGAACTGCGAAGAGCGGTTGGGTCGAGACCTCGCTCGGTGGGTTTGCCGCACGGACGGCGTCGGCGATGCGCCCGGGGTCGTCTTCCCATCGCGGTTCTCCGGAGCGCGGCTCGGCTCCTGCTACTGGAAGCCTCCAGAGTATCTTCGATTCGGCCGCTCTGTTTGGAACCGCGGCGATTCATGACCAGGGCGCCTCCGGCACGGGGTCACGGGCAGGCAAGAGCGAAAAGGGAGACAAGAGCGACAGTGCGAGTGCCAACGAGGGCACTACGCCGGAGGAGCGCGCGTACATTCGTGTAGCTACCACTCGACTCGATGCACTCATGAACCTTGCCGGTGAGCTCGTCGTCAGTCGGTCGCGCATGGTGAATCGCGTGGGCACCCTTCGCTTTCTCTACAGCGAGCTCGGGCGGAGCCGCATACGTCTCACGGATACGGTCGAAACGTTCCGCGATCAGTACGAGTTCGCGAACATCGGCGGGAAAGCGAGTCGAGCTCTCCCTCAACATGTCGTTCATGCGAGTGCGAGTTCACGAGGAAACGCCGCGAACGCGAACGGTACCGAGATGACGCTTGGCTCGCGAGCGGGCGGTCCAGCCGTATTCGGTGAGCTCGAGCTCGACGAATATGGGGATATTCACGTTCTTTCACGGTCGCTCGCGGAGATTGGAAATGATTTCGAGGAAGCGTTTCGAACGCTCTCCGTCGAGCTGTCGAGCTTTGCCGAGGATGCCGATTCGTTAGGCGGTATTATCTCGGGCATTCAGGGCGAGGTGACACGGGCGCGAATGGTGCCGCTCGACGCGGTGTTTGCTCGCTTACGTTTCCCTGTTCGGGACGCCGCTACCCGCGAGGCAAAAGACGTCAATGTCGTGACCGAAGGTGCGGACGTGACGATCGATAAGACAATTGCGGACGCCATTCTGCAGCCGATGCTTCACCTCGTCCGCAACTCCGTCGCGCACGGCATCGAGTCTCCCTCGCGCCGCGCGTCACTCGGCAAAGACAAGTTCGGCACGATTCGTCTCGTCGCGCGGCAAGAGTCGGGACAGATTGTCATCGAAGTTACAGACGACGGCGCAGGCCTCGACCTTGCTGCACTTCGCGCGCGCGGAGTTAGCCGCGGTTTGCTCGCGGCAGACGTGGCCGAATCCGATCCGCGCGTTCGAGAGTTGGTCTTCGCGTCAGGTCTGAGTACACGCGATGTGGCGAGCGACATCGCCGGGCGCGGGGTCGGTGGGGAGGTCGTCAAGCGCACGATTGAGCGCCTAAATGGGGCGATTCGTATCGAAACCACGCGGGGGAAGGGGACTTCTTTCGTCATCACGTTACCGCTCACGCTCGCCATTACGCGCGCGCTCTTGGTGCGTGAAGGGGAGGCAACCTATGCCGTTCCGCTTTACTTTGCTGAACGCATTCTCGATACGGCCGCACTTGATATCGTCGTGACTGGAAGAGAGCGGCGCGTGCTTCTCGACGGCGCGTTCACCAGAATTCGGCGCCTCGGGGAATACTTCGGCGACTCGCAAATACGTTCCGGTGGCGATGGCTCGGCGCTCGTTTTGCGTGTCGGCGACGATCGAATGGTCCTTCAGCTCGACGCGGTGTTGGGCCAAGAGGAGATCGTAGTAAAGCGCGCCGGCGAGCTCCTTGAAGACCATCCTTTGTTCGCCGGCGTGACCCTGCGTGGGTCAGGCGAGCTCGTCCTGATCGTCGACGTACCGGGGTTGCTTGGTGAGTTCACTCGCACCCGTGCCACGACCGCATTGCAGGAGCACGTGCAGCCTCGCCTCACCGACGATGTCTCCGGACCGACGCTCGGGTTTCCTATCGAGGTGATGGTCGCGCCAGCGCCAAAGGCACGTTCACCGCGCTCCGATCCAAGGCTCAAGCTCAAGGCGCCAAAGTCACGGCTCGAGGTTGCGGGCGCGCCGGAGCCCTTGCGTCTCCCCGAGGCCGCGGCGAACTTCGCTTTGAAGGCTCGACAGGCGGTGGGCTCGCCCGCGGCGAGCGGCTTAGCTGGCGTCCGCGTGCTCGTCGTCGACGATTCACTCTCCGTGCGTAAGGTCGCCGAGGCTCACTTGCGTGCGATCGGGCTCGAGGTTGTCGTCGCGGTGGACGGCGTCGACGGCCTCGCGAAGCTACGAGAAGGCAGGTTCGACTTCGTGTTTACGGATCTCGAGATGCCTCGTATGCACGGTTACGATTTCATCCGACAGCTTCGCATGTTGGCCGCCTATCAGGATTTGCCCATCGTCGTAGTGAGTAGTCGATCGGGTCAAAAGCATCAGGAACACGCTCGATCTCTGGGCGCGACGGACTACATCACGAAGCCGTTTAGCGCGCAGTCGCTCGAGGCCACCGTCCGCCGGTGGTTGCGGAGATGACCGATGGAGAGCAGTGAGCTAAGTCTTTTCGTCGAATGTCACGAGTTTGTTTGCACCATCGAGACGCGTTCGGTGGAGCGGCTTGTTCTGTCACACGATGTTGTGGTCGTAACGCGTGATGGCGCAGTCCCCGTGGTTCAAGTAGCCGCGCGGAACTACGCCTCATTCAACCTCGGCAGATTGCTTGGGATGCCACCAACGGTTGGCGCGAGTGTTCTTGTCAACACTGTCGTCGACGGCGCACCGCTCGCCCTCTGTTTCGACACGGGTCCGTGTCTCGTTGTCCGCGCGCCACCGGTGACGGTTAAGCTTCAGTCTGGCCTTTTCAACGCGAGGCGCCGTGCGATCGTTGCGGCGTTCGAGGTGCCAGCCGCGATGCGCTCGCGTGCGCGCTCACCTGTGGGTCTGACGCTTGCGGTCGAGGAGCTTATTACCGCAGCCGAGCGCGAGGCTGCGGCAAGCTCGCTTCGAGCGGTCGCGCGCCTCGTTGCGAGCGCTCCGTGAGTCATCACGGGACGACGCTCAATCCCGTGACGTTGCCACCGGATGCGGAAGGACCCGCGGGGACCGTTCTTGTAGTCGATGCGGACCGCGTCTCGGGTCGTTTTGTCGAGCTCGCTTTGAGTGGCCGGGGCCTTGCGGTCGAGATTGCACGCGACGCGGCGGCCGCTTTTGAAGTACTTCGCTCGACCTCGATTGACCTCATTGTCTGCGACACCACACTTCCCGACCTCACGGGTCTGCAGCTCATGCGTCGTATTGCTGAAGACGCTTGGTATCGTCATATACCGGTTATCTTTCTTTCAGCGGAATCTCGCATAGCCTCGAAGGTCGCTGCTTTTCGCGCCGGGGCTCAAGACTATCTCACGAAGCCTGTCGATCGAACCGAGCTCGCCGCGCGGTGTATCGCGTGTATTTATCGTCAGTTCAAACAACGCGAGTCGGCGCGCCGGAAGCCCTATACCCTTGCTGGTGACTTCTCCGCCTTGCCTTTCGCAGACCTCGTTGTGATGCTTGCGATGGGGCAGCGGAGCGGGACGCTCTCCGTCGTGACGAAAGGTTTTTCCGGCCAGTTGGCGTTTCAACACGGCGAACTGCTTCACGCGCTGAGCGGAAATCTGACCGGGCACGCGGCCTTCTACCGGATGCTTGCGGATCCCGTGGGCCACTTCGAGCTCGATTCGACACCTCCCGTGCTCGACCGCAACCAACGCACGGTCACCGCGGGAGTGAACGCGCTCTTGATGGAAGGCGCGCGCATTCACGACGAAGCCGAGCGTGACACCGTTCCTGTCACGAAGCCGCCTCGACTGTTTCCCTCCATGCCACCGCCCATGAACGTGCGGTTCCTCGCCGGGCTACCGCTCCCTTCCTTGGCTTCCGCCTTCTTCGAGGGCATCTCCGATGCGTTTACGTTAGGCGAACTCCGAGTCCGTACCTCGGAGGAGCTTTACGAATGGACCTCGACGGCCACGGAAGAGCGCTTTCACGTGCTCCTCGTGGCTGACCCGGCGGTGGGAGCCTCCGCTTTGCTCGCCCTTGCGTCGTCCATTAGCCCTAGCTTTGTGCTTAAAAGCTTGTCGCCCGACTCAAAGAGCCTCGGGCTCACGTTCTCGCTCCGTAGAAATGCGGAGGTCGACATCGTACTTCTCGATGTGCGCAGTGCTGCGGTTCACGCGGATTCTCTCAGGCAGCTCCCCTGCCTCGTCGTGATTGCTCCGCCAGATGGCGACTTTCTTGCGGCCGGTGTCCGAGGTAGGACCGAACTTGAGGCGCTTCTCGAAAGGCTAATGCCGCCTGTGATGATTGGCGTGGGGAATCCGTCGCTGCGTACGGCACTTGAAGTGCTTCCCGCGGTGGCGAACGGCATCTGTGAGTTAAAAACCTTCACCGGCACACTCGGGGAAGGAGTGGGTAGTCTGCGTTCGCTACTAGTCGAAGGCATCCGCCTGTGGGAACCTATGAGCGAGGCAGGTTCACGCCCATGACGCGCCGATCGCAAATCCTCGATGCCGACCTCGATAGCGTCTTTGCACCAGAGCCGAAGTCGCAGGTTCCGCTTCCTAGCGGACCACCCTCTGGGGGTTACTTCGAGGGTGAAATACCGACGTACGTATTCATGCGAACCCTCGACGAGGAAAAGAAGAATCGAGCGCCACCCTCGGTTCCTGCGCCGCTGCCTGTAAAGTCCGAGCGACGACCTCGCGAGCGGGCGATAGTCGAACCCGACCTGCCGGAGATAGGGTCGATTCTCGATAAGTACAGGATCGAGGAGTTGGTCGGCCGAGGCGGATTTGCAGTCGTTTATCGCGCGACTCACTTGCTGCTCCGGACCTCGGTGGCCATTAAGCTTTTACGCCCGCGCGTGATTCAGAAAGATCCGTCCTTCGCGCGGCTACTCTGCGAGGAGGCGCGCTACGCCGCACGGATCAATCATCCGAATGTCGTGCGCGTGCACGACGTCACCCATACGCCTGAAATTACCTATGTCGTCATGGAGTATATCGACGGCTCGACTCTCGCACGCGTCATCGAGAAGGAGGGACCGCTACCGGCTGCGCGTGTGCTTCGCATCGCTCTCGATATTGCAAGTGGGCTTCGTGCAGGTCATGAGCAAGGCCTGATTCACCGCGACATCAAGCCCGCAAACGTTCTCATTACGCGGGCAGGCATAGCCAAAATTGTGGACCTTGGACTTGCGCACCCGTTTGGGCCGGGCTCGAACTCGAGCAGCTCGATGGGTACGGGAGGCTCCTTTCCGAGCTCTATCGGTCCTATGTCCGGCGCGGGTTCCGGTACCATCGCGAGCCGCCTTCCGGTTGTCGGGACACCCGCGTACATGGCGCCTGAACAAAGCATTAACCCGGAAGACGTCGACTTCAGGGCCGACGTGTATGCCCTGGGTATTACGATGTTTCATGCGGCCACGGGCTCGATTCCGTTTAACACACGTGAGCCCGCGCGTTGCATCGAGCTCCATCGCACGCAGCCGATACCGCGTCCGGAATCCGTCAATTTAGCCATCCCTACCAAACTCGCGGACCTCATCGTCGAGATGATGGCGAAGCACCCGAGCGGCAGGCCAGGTTCCTACGATGTGCTCATCGACCGAATCGTCGCGACGCTTGAGCGACTTAGTTCGTGAGTCCCCGAGGGCGCCTTCCTCGTCGCGCAAGCGATGTGCGTACGCGCCCAAAACTTCCTCGCCTTCCTCGCAGAGAGGTCGCGATCGCCGTTTTCATGACGTGTTCACTGGTGGCTTTGACGGCGGGATGCGGCCCGAGCTTTCAGGTTATCTACGAAGGCAACTCTCGATTCGAGCATTGCTATGCGCTGGAGGAAAGTCGCCAGCGCACAACGTCCGAAAAGATAGACTGCTGGCGAGATTGGTCCGAACGCTACACCTACGGCCAAACGCGCGACCGCATTCAGTACGCGACGGAACGTTATGTGACGCTGGCGGAAAAGCTCAACCTTCCTAAGCTCCAGGCTTCGCGCCGGAAGGGCGCACTCGACCCTCCAGACGCCGGACTCTCGGAGTAGCGCGTAAACGAGGCCGCCAGCGTACGGCTAGCGCGTCGTTTTCGGCGCAGAGGGGATCGGTGGCGGTATCGACTTGGTGGCAGTGAGTGTTGGCAAGATCACGTCGCGGTACATTTTCAGACCGGCTCGGATGACTTTTGCGGCGTCGAAGGGGCCGAGCAACTCATCAATCTCGACCATTTTCTTTTCCAGGATCTTGTAGTCCTCGAAGAAGCGACGGAGCTCGAGAATCGTGTGCTGCGGCACCTCGCGGATGTGCGTGTACTGGCTGTACGCAGGGTCATCCATGTGGACGGCAATGATCTTGTCATCGAGACCCTTGTCATCGCGCATCTGCATCAAACCGATGGCGCGCGCGCGCATCATACAGTTCGGCGTAACCGGCTCCTGACACAGCACGAGTACATCGAGAGGGTCGCCGTCATCGCAGTAGGTACGCGGAATGAACCCGTAGTTCGCTGGGTAATGGACCGCGCTGAAGAGAATGCGGTCGACTTTGAGAAGTCCGGTATTCTTGTCGAGCTCGTATTTCACCTTCGAGCCTTTCGGGATCTCGATGTAGGCGACGAACGACTCGTCGATCGGTTCGTCACAGGCGATATCGTGCCAAGGATGTGTCATGGGGCTGGTTCTCACGTTTAAGCCGATTCGAGTTTCTCACGGGCCCGCTTCTGCGTCGCTACCTGCGTCATTTCCGGCGTCGAAAGTCGTAGTGGTTGCGCTTGTCCCCGGTCCCGCTCCAGCTTCGGCACCTGGCGGGCGCGGTGTCGTTTGCACGACGACCCGAAGGTAGTAAGTCGCACATGTCCCGTTTTTCACGACGACTTGGCCGTTCTTGACGCCCGACAGTTCGGCGATGTTGCCCGCGCCGAGGGTAAAGTTGCTGCCCGGCGTATGCGTGGGGTCGGCTTCGGCGGTCACGTAAGGCGTTATGACGTCGGGCAAGCGATCGGGGCCGAGTGTCGTCAGGTCGAAGACCCACGCACGTTTTCCAGGAAAGGGCAGCCAAACGCCGTCGATGGCGTTCGACTCCCAAAGGTCTGTCGTAAGCAGTCGCCCTTCGCCTGGGCCACCGCCAAAATAGGCCGTATCGCCCTCACACGTGCGACCGTAGCAACCCGGCGCCAACACGGTCGCGCCCATCACGACAAGCCAAAGGCCGGCCGCCGCGAAGACTCGGCGGATGGCGGGATTACCCACCCAGAAGCTCTGCGGCCGCGAGAGCATGGTAAGTGAGAATAAAGTCTGCCCCGGCGCGGCGGATCGACGTGAGCACCTCCATTATGGCGCGGTCGCGATCGATCATCCCGCGGTCGGCGGCGGCGTGAAGCATCGCGTACTCGCCTGAGACGTTGTAAGCGCCGAGCGGTAAGCGAGAGTGAGCACGAACATCTTTGATGATGTCGAGGTACGAGAGTGCCGGTTTGACCATGAGCATATCGGCGCCTTCCGCTTCGTCGAGCGCGGCTTCGCGGAGGGCTTCGCGGGCATTCGCGGGGTCCATTTGGTAGCCCGCGCGGTCACCAAACTTTGGCGCGCAGTCCGCCGCTTCTCGGAACGGCCCGTAGAAGGCGCTCGCGTATTTGACGGCGTACGAGAGAATACTGGTGTTTGCGAATCCTTCGGCGTCCAGGGCCGTACGCATCGCGGCGACTCTCCCGTCCATCATGTCGCTCGGCGCGACGACGTCTGCACCGGCTTTCGCGAACAGCACCCCGATTTCCGCGAGGACCGCGATGGTCGCATCGTTGTCGACTTCCCAGTCGTCCGCGCGCGAACCGCCCGCGCGCTTCTTCAGGATGCCGCAATGCCCGTGGTCTGTATATTCATCGACGCAGACGTCGGCCATGACGACGAGCTCAGGAACGGCGCTCTTCATTTCGGCGATGGCGACGGGCACGGGCCCTGAAGGGTCCAGGCCGGAGGACCCTCGGTCGTCTTTCGTCTTTGGAAGGCCGAAGAGAATCACCGAGCCGATGCCACGCGCTTTGATCGCTTTGGCCTGCTCGCGCGCGGCGCTCAGTGGCAGCTGATCGATGCCGGGCATGGTGCGTATCGGTCGCGGTGCGTCGAGCGCGGCGTTGAAAAACATCGGGTAGACAAAGTCTCCCGGTGACAGGTGAGTCTCGCGTACGAGGGCTCGGAGCTCGGGCGAGGCGCGCAGGCGGCGTGGACGAATCGTGGGAAATCCCATCGTTTGCGGCAGACTAGCCCTGAATCTATCGAGAGTGCCACCGAGCTTTTGCGAGATCGCGTCGATAGGCGTTGCCCACGACTGCGATGGGGGCGACCCTAAGGCCGATGAGGTTCCCGCGGGAAAGTCGGGCGAGCGCACGGAACGGTAGACCTCGGTCAAGTTTCGGTTTCAATCTCAGTCGCGAGCTCGGTCGGATCGCGGGCGGACTTCTCCTCGCGGCTACGGCCTTAGCTTCGGCGTTGGCGTGTGGCAGCCGCACCGGATTATGGGGCAGTGACGAGGCTACCGTAGGCGTGGTGGCCGACAGCGGGTCGGGCGGAGACGCTACGGCGGACGCACCGTCTCCTGCTCCACTGCCACCTATCGACGCGGGGAAGCGTAGCGCGCCGAGTCGTGTCGATTGTCCCGACGCGGGCGCTACGCTTATTTATGTGGTCACCGCGTCGAATCAGCTTTTCAGCTTTTTACCGACGGACGGCTCGTTCACGTTTCTGGCGACGCTCGCGTGTCCCACCCCTGTAGGCGAGTCTCCGTTCTCGATGGCCGTTGACCGAAAGGGCGTGGCCTACGTTCAGTTCACGGATAAGCGGCTTTATCGCGTAAGCACGTCGACCGGCGCGTGCTCGGTGACGGCGTATTCTCCAGAGTCTGCGACCTCACAAGGCTTTGGTTCCTTCGGAATGGGTTACGCAACGAACGATGTCGGGCCTAGCGAGTTCTTGTTCGTCGCAGGGTCGCAAGGCGGTACCCAAGCCCAGTCGCCCGGGCTAGGGCGTATCGCACCGACCTCGTTCGAGCTTACGAAGGTCGGCAACTTCCTCCCCGACATCGCGCGCTCCGAGCTCACTGGAACGGGCGACGGACGTCTCTTTGCATTCTACACGAAAGGGGAGCAAAGCGGGCCTCCCTCGTTCATCGGGGAGATCGACACGCAGACGGCGCATGTGGTCGCGGAAACAGCGTTCCCCTCCGTGGACCAAGGAAAGGGTTGGGCGTTCGCGTTTTGGGGCGGAGACTTTTACATGTTCACGTCGCCGGGCGAGGGGTCCACCGTGACGCGCTTCCGGCCGCTTGACAGTTCCTTGGATGTCGTCGGTAGACTGCCTACGCGTATCGTGGGTGCGGGCGTTTCGACGTGCGCCCCCGCACGGTGATGGCATGACGGGAAAGGTCACTTTTGTGGGCGCGGGTTGCGGCGACGCACGACTTCTCACGCTGCGTGCGCTGGAGGTCTTGGCGGGGGCTGATTTCGTCGTTTTCGACCCAAAGGTTCATCCTGACATCCTCGCCCGCCTTCGCGAAGGGACGCCGCGCGCGACTGTAACGCCTGCGATGGCGCCTGAAGACGTCGCTTCATGGCTCGCGCGCGAGGCCAGGGGCGGACGCCACATCGTTCGCCTTGCGTGGGGCGATCCGTTTCTTTTTGGAACTGTCGACGCCGAGGGCTCCGCGCTTGCGCGCTACGGCGTGCCCTTCGAGGTCGTCCCGGGCATCGCCCCTCTCCTCGCGCTAGGTGCGTTCGCCGGCATTCCTCTCACGCGCACGGGGGACGCTTCACCGAGCGTCGCGGCCGTGAGCGTCGTCCGTGGTCATGAGGATTTGCATGAGTGGGATAAGCTCGCCACCGCGACGGATACGCTCTTTATTGAGTGCGATGCGGAGAGTGTGTCGGAAGTCGCGCGCTTACTCCGATACTTTGGGCGGCAGCCGGATACAGCCGTGAGTCTTGTCGAGTTTATCTCGCTGCCCTCGCAGCGGTTGACGCAAACGACGCTTGCTGAGGCCGTCAGGCTCGTGTTGCCGCCGTCGCGGCGGGTGGTGCTCGTGGTCGGTTCGCGCGCGAAAGCAGAGCCTGCGCTGTCGTGGTTTTCGAACCTGCCGCTTTTTGGAAAGCGTGTGCTCGTCACGCGTGCGCGCGAGCAAGCAGGAGACGCCGCTTCGAGGCTGCGCGAGCGAGGGGCCGACCCCGTCGTAGTTCCGACGATCGAAATTCACCCACCGAGTGATCCGGGAGCGATGATCGACGCGGTGCAGGCGATGCCGGGGCGCTACGACTGGGTGGTGCTCACGAGCGCGAACGGCGTCGATAAGTTGTGCGCGGAGATCACGCGCCAAGGGAAAGACGCGCGCGCGTTCGGCGGCATGAAGGTCGCGGCGATCGGACCCGGCACGGCACGCGCTCTCGAGCGGTGCGGGATCGTGGCTGACATCGTCGCGAAAGAGCATCGGCAAGAAGGGCTCGCGAGCGACATGTTGGTTGCGCTTTTAACCGAGCCACCCGCAGGCAAAGGTCGCGTTCGTGTGCTCCTGGCGCGTGCCGAGGTAGCGCGGGACATGTTGCCGGACGCGCTGCGCGCCGCCGGGTGCACGGTCGATGTCGTCGCCGTGTACAAGACCCGTGCTCCTCACCGGTCGTTTCTCACGGCGCTAAGCTCCCTGCTTGAAAGCGCGGAACTTGATGTCGTGACGTTCACGTCGTCGAGCACAGTGGAGCATCTTTGCGATGCGCTGGAGGGGCGAGCGCCTGAGCTACTTGCAAAGACGTGCGTCGCGAGCATTGGGCCCGTCACGACCGAAACGGCTAAAAAGAGGGGACTTCGAGTCGATGTGGTGGCCTCGGAGTGCTCCGTGGCAGGTCTCGTGGCGGCGCTGGAGGAACACTTTGGTTCACGACACGCGACGTGAGTTCGGGGGAGGCGTGCGCGAGTCGGTGTTTGACAAGGCTTGCACGGGGCGCGACGCTGTCGGGCGCGGCGCATGTCTCTAAGTACCCTGATTGTCCAGCGCGAGATCGCGTCGATTCGTGAGGTTGAGGAGGCGCTCGCGAGGCAGGTGCTCTACGGCGGCGATCTGATGACCAACGTTTTGGAGGTGTGCCCTCTCCGCGAGGCCGCCCTCCTTTCGCTGGTCGCCGAATCCATGAATCGGCCGCCAACACCGCCAGGCGAGCTTGCGCGTCCGGACGAGACCGCGAGGCGGCTCCTCGCGTCGGAGGTGTTGGTCGCACGAAGCCTTGCGCCGCTCGAAGTCGATAGCTCGGTGTTTACCGTCGCGGTGGCCGAGCTCCTTCGGGCTGACGTCGAACAGGACTTGGGGTTTGCGCTCTCGCGGAGCATCGTTCAAGTGATTGCGCCGCTCGTGCGAATTCACCAGGCTCTCACGCGCGATTACGGAATACCGCTCGACCGGCGTTCTGCGCGGATTCTTGAGCGCATTCAGCGCGCGGCGGATGATGGGCCGAGCGTCCCCCCGCCCGCCATGCTCGGTCTCTCCTCCAAACTCAACGCGGCGCGTGGACCGAGTCTCCCGCCAGAGCCTGTGACAGACAAGGTCACTGACACGTCCGAGCCTTCCGTGCGTCCGTCTCCGGAAGGCGGAGTTCGCTCCTTGCGGAGGGCCATGGCCACGCCGTCGATGCGTCCTTTGCGTCGTCGTCGCGGGGCGTTCACGGCTTCCATGGCGGAGGAGGAACTCCTCGATGCCCGTGAGCGCGACACGATTTTTGACTTGGTCTTCGAATTCGCGCGTCAGTACTTCGATTACACGGCCATGTTTGTCGTTCACGGCGAAGTGGCCGAGGGGCGGGACGCGTACGGGGATGGCGCCGCGCGCGAGAACGTGGCCCGCATTGGGGTGCCCCTCGATTTGCCGAGTCTTCTCGCTGCGGCGCGGGAAAGTAAAACGACTGTGCTTCGGGCCCTCTCGTCATCGGGTCTCGATGCGGTCTTGCAGACGGATCTCGCGCTTCGCGGGGCGGGGACGCGCGCAGTCGTTCCGCTCGTGGTGCGAGCGCGCGTCGTCGCGCTCCTCTTTGGCGACTTTGGAGAGGCGGACGTCGACACGCGGTCGCTCGTGGACGTCGAGGGGGTTGTCGTCCACGCGACGGCGGCGTTCGAACGTCTCGTCGTGAGGCGAAAGCTCCAGAGCTCGATCGTACCCGCGGACTTAGGTTCTTTGGCGGTTCGGCGCGACGTTGTAATTCCACGTGTAGGCGATTCCCTGCCGCCGTCGCTGGCGGCGTTGATCGGCTTCGCAGGTCCTTCGCTTGCGCCGCCGGGTCCTGCGAAGTCGGTGGAGCCTTCGGTGCCGCCTCTCGCAGCGGCTACCGGCGTTCGGCATGGCGTGCCCGAGCCACCCGTTGACACGGCAGATGAACGCGCCCCCGAAGTCAAAGTCTCCCGCATGGGTCGGCGGGAGGCTCCGACGCTCGATTTCGCAGGCGCGTCAGTTCCCGGCTCGACGTTCGGTGACAGCTTCGACCGCGATGAAGTCGAGCGCCAACGACAAGACCGCGCGCCCTTGGAAGAAGACGCGACGCCGCTTGTTCCGCCGACCGAGTCGGTCGCGCCCGAAGACCGCGATACGCCGCTCGCGCCTGTAACTGCCGCATTTACGGAGGACCGCGAGCCGTCCGCGCGGGCGAACGCGGGCCCGGGCGAAGGCCTCGTGGTGCCGCCCACAGCCGCGCAGTCAAAGCCGATGCCGGCTTCAGAACAGCAGGTGAGCGTATCTCCCCGTCGGCCTCCACTGCCCCATAGCGACGAGTCGCGCGTTTTGCCGTCCGTCATCGTCGACATCGCGGTGGAGTACGTCGAGTTGGTGGAGCGCGTGATTGCGGCCGACAAGGGGCAGGCGATTGATCGGAGTGTGCATACGGCAGACGATGCCGAGACAGAGCTGCTCCGCGGCGGCGCTTCTGCTTTACCAGCAATGATCGCCCGCTTTCCCGGCCCCGTTACCGTAGGGTTTGATTCCATTTTCGACGCGGCATTGCCGCGCGCAGCGGAGTGCGGGCCAGTGCTTCGTCTTGTCGCAAGTCAGCGGCGCACCGCACTGCCGTTCGTGCTCACGCTGGTTTCGGAGGCTTCCGTCGAGAAGCGTTTTTGGGCGACGTACCTCCTGACGGAGCTCGTTTACCCCGACACCCTCGAGCCGCTGATGCTTCGTATTTTTGATGAGGATCGCCGCGTTCGTTTTGCCGCTCTAGCGGCCGTGCGTGCATTTGCCGACGCTCATCCGTCAACGCTCGTCGAGCGGCTCGAGGTCGTGGCGATGGACGGCAGCGAGCAAGCGGCGCGGCGGACGATGGCGATTCAAGCCCTCGGCGAAACGCGTTCGACGAGCGCGGTGCATGCCCTCGTGAAGGTTCTCATCGACCCGGACCTCGACATAGCTCACGCCATTCGTGATGCGCTGGTTGGACTTACTCTTCAAGACTTCGGCACGTCCGCTCAAAAGTGGCACGCGTGGTGGGAGGACAACCGCGAGCGTCACCGACTCGAGTGGCTCATCGACGCGCTCATGCATGACGAGCCAAGGCTCCGCGCGGCGGCCGGCGAGCAGCTGAAGACGACGACCCACGAGTACTTTGGCTACTACGATGATTTACCTAAACGCGAACGCGAACGCGCGCAATCGCGTTACCGCGAATGGTGGGCGAGCGTCGGCCGCGTGCGATTCGGACGTTCGTAAACGTTAATCTCCGTGGGAGAGCGGTCCTTCGTTGGGCGCGTCGTCGCTCATCGAGGTTGTGGCGCCGCCTGCAGAGGTCGCGGAATACGTGCCGCGCGTGGCCTTCGGCGCGCGGCGTGAGGCGGCGCCTATCGGGATGTCGCCGACGACCCCAATCTCCTTGTCTAAAACTTCGTCTAGCTCTTCTTTATCGTGATCTTGGGCAAGCGCGATGCCTGTCGCAGCTCCCGCGACGGCGCCGATGACCGCCCCCGCGACGATGCCTGGAGGACCCGCGAACGACCCTAGTGCCGCTCCCGCCGCCGCGCCGGTGGCCGCCCCGAGACCTACGCCCTCGGCGCGCTCGTGGTCGTGTTGGTGGTGAGGCACGCCTGCGGCTTCTGCGCGCGGTGTGGTGGGGATCCTCGGTCCTGACGTGTGAGTATGCATGGTTTTAACGCTCCCTTCGGAGTTCATTGTGGGAGTACGCAAATATCGTTCCGTCGATGGTCGACCGCCGTGCGCTTGCTACGCTGGAGGCGTGGTGGGTGTTCCTCGACAGTTCGCGGCCTACGGGTTGGCGCTAGCCGTGGCCGCTGCGTGGGCGGTGGTTGCCGCGTGTGGTGCGACGCCAGCGACCGACGAGAACGGCGTACCTGTCCTTCCCGATGTTCCGCCCTCGCTGACGGTGGCCACCTGCACCTCGGACAAAGAGTGCACGGGCGCGCATCAGGGAACCTGTGTAGCGGTGGGCGGAGGGCAAAAAGCATGCGTTGCCGCGAAGAGCTGCACGGGCGGCGCGGGAGCCGGCCACCAATGTGGCGGGGTCGCAGCCGATGTGACGGCGGACGGTGCGACTTCGTGTTGTCAGACGCTCGCGGTGCCCGGCGGTTCGTTCAATCGGTTCAATGACGCCATGTACCCGGCGTCGATAGGCCCCTACCTTCTCGACGCGTACGAAGTCACGGCCGGCCGTTTTCGCGCGTGGGTCGAGGCGACGGACGGGAACCTCCGCGGAAGCGCTCCGAAGCCTGGTGCCGGCGCCCATCCGCGAGTGACCAATAGCGGATGGCGGGCGGAATGGGACGCGACGCTCCCGACAAGTCGCGGGGAAGTCGACGCGTTGCTTGGTCCCGAAAAGTGCCAGGAGGGTGGCAACCTCGACGACTACGGGACGCTCACGTGGTGGACGCCTTCGCTCGATGCGAAGGTCGTGCAACGGAACAACGGGAACTCGGCCGTGCTCCGTGCCAATTCGAGGGCGGCGCTCGACGGGAAGCCGCTCAACTGTGTGCCCTGGCACGTCCTCATGGCGTTTTGCGTGTGGGATGGCGGTCGCTTGCCGACGGACGCCGAGTGGAGCTTCGCGGCGCAAGGTGGCGTCGAGCAGCGCGCGTTCCCTTGGGGCAACTTTGACGCGAAAGATCTCGTTCACGTCGACAATCGTGACGACCTTTCGCTCGTTCCGTTTCTTGCGACGGGCTCGAAGTTTATCTCGGCGAGTCTCTACGACGCGAAGCTCGGCCCCAACAGGTTCCCGGCGAACTACGTGCACACGTGGGGCGGACCCTTTCGAACGAAAACCGACAACGCGTCGCACGTCCCCCCGGTCGGCCGTTTGCCGCTCGGCAACGGCAAGTGGGGTCACGCGGACCTGGCGGGCGGCATGTACGAGTGGACGATGGACGAAGGCCCGATTCGCCCCGGTAAGTGCACCGATTGCGCGAACACGTCATACCCTGCGCTCGACAAGTTCGACCCGAACGCCGTGGAGGGAATTCCGGACTTCGAGCACAAGTGGTTCGCGGGCGGTTCGCGCTCGGTGCGAGGCGGCGCGTGGGACAACAGCCTCGGCCTCGCGAATGGCCAGAGCGACGTCGAAATCGAGACCTACACGAGCTACCCGGTAGGCCGGACCTACCGCTCGCTCGGCGGACGCTGCGCGCGCGATCCGTGAGCGCCACGCGCGCTCGCGAGGAAAGTCGCGATCAGCCAATTTTATTGTCTTGCCCTTCAGCATCCTGGCGACTAACGTCCGCGTTGTTCCCGGCAGGAAGGCCGGACATGGCGCGCGGTGGAGCAGCCTGGTAGCTCGTCGGGCTCATAACCCGAAGGTCG
>JANXOF010000003.1 GCA_025353725.1 Polyangiaceae bacterium
TTCGACAACTTCGAGAATCGTCTCGGCGGTCTTCGACTCCTCGACCGTGATGACGCCTTCTTTGCCGACCTTCTCCATGGCCTGCGCGAGCTTCTCGCCGATCTCGCGATCGCCGTTGGCGCTGATCGTGCCGACCTGAGCGATCTCTTTCGGATCCTTGGTCTGCTTCGACATCTTCTTGAGCGCGCCGACGATGGCTTCGACAGCCTTGTCGATGCCGCGCTTGATTTCCATCGGGTTGTGCCCGGCAGCGACGAGCTTCGAGCCCTCGCGGTAGATCGCCTGAGCAAGCACGGTCGCGGTGGTCGTGCCGTCGCCCGCGACGTCGGACGTCTTGGAAGCGACTTCACGGACCATCTGCGCGCCCATGTTCTCGAAACGGTTCTCGAGCTCGATCTCCTTGGCGACGGTGACGCCGTCTTTGGTGACCGTCGGCGAGCCGTAGCTCTTCTCGATAACGACGTTACGACCCTTGGGGCCGAGCGTAACTTTGACCGCATCGGCAAGCGCGTTGACGCCCGCGAGGATCAGGTTGCGCGCATTTTCGGTGTAGACGATTTCTTTCGCTGCCATGTTCGTGCCTCTAAAATTTTAGGTAACGTTTGCGAGTGTCGGCTCAGGCGTCCTGAGTGTGCGTGGCGGCCTAAGCCGCCCCGGCTCACTTCTCGAGAACGGCGAGAATGTCGTCTTCGCGGACGATAAGGCGTTCGTCGCCTTCGAGCTTCACCTCGGTGCCGCTGTACTTGCCGAAGAGAACGCGGTCGCCGACCTTGACGTCGAGCTTGCGGACGGTTCCGTCTTCGAGGATTTTGCCGTTGCCGACAGCGACAACCTCACCCTCGATGGGCTTCTCCTTGGCCGTATCGGGGATAATGATGCCGCCCTTGGTCTTCTCCTCTTCCTTGACTCGTTTGAGGATGACGCGATCTTGCAGGGGTCGGATGCTCATGGTGCCTTTTCTTTCGCGTTTTCGCGGTTCGTGCGAGCCCGCGTAGGCCTCAGCTCCTCCGTGAGGAGGTCGTAAGAGGTACGAGGGCGTGACGGTCTATAGAACGGATTGCGATTGTTAGCACTCACACGGGGCGAGTGCTAACGACGCGCGCCGAACATAACCCCCACCCAAGCCACGTCAAGGGCTAGCAGGCGAGTCTCCATTCACCGCGGCTAAGCAGCCTGCTGCGGCACTTCGTCGGCCATTTCTGGCTTGCCCCGATCGCGCGCGGCCCCGTGCCAACGAATTGAGGTGCGGTTGGCACTCTAGGTCATCAAGTGCTGCTCGAGTTTCGCACGCAACCGCCCGGACATATTACTGAAATTGTCTTTCTGCAGGGCCCTGTATACTTCACAGGCACACCGTGTGGAGGTTCGAATGTCGATAGTGGCAACAGGGTCCGTCTCCGACTTTTTCGAAGAGGTGGTCGAGGATGCCATGAAGGCACGGGGGGTGACCGCCTCCGAAGGCACCATCTCTTACGTCGTCGCGCTGCTCGCCGAGCTCGCCAAGCCAGGCAGCCCTGTCGAGCGCACACTCGAAAGGCCGCTGACTCTTTTGCTCGACGAGGCTCTCCACACCACGCCACTCGCCGATAGGTTCGAGAAGCTTCGGACGCTCGGCGACGGCGTTCTCTACTCGTCAGGCTTTTTTGCCGATCACTTCGAGGCGCGTGGCGTCGACACGAAATACGTCATCAGCATCGGCCGTACGGCTTACGAGAACGCGGGGTCGCTGCTACGGACCGGTAGCGAGCGCGACGTGAACGCGAGCGTCGACATCTTCGGCGAGCTCGCGAAAGACTTCGCAGGGTTCGTTGCTGTACTCGCGGAGGTCGCGAACGCGACGGTAGCCAAGGGCGTCGCGACGTCCCGCGGCGTATTGAAGCTCTACGAGCGTTGGCTCAAGACGAAAAACGAGCGACTCGGCGATGCGCTCGCGTCGCAGGGGTTTGTAGCTCCGCGAGGAGGCGGGCGGGTCCTGTCGTGACAGACCGAGACGGGGAGCCTTCGTCGGCTTCGTCACCTCTTGTCACGCAACGAGCACTCGAGGGCAACGGTGCGGGCCTCGTCCGCGAGATAGCCCTTGCGAGTCGCATCCAACGCGGGCTCGAGTCACTCTACCGCCTCGAACGAGCCGTCGATGTCGACGCCTTCGTGACCCACGCCGAGGAGGGCGAGCGCGAGGCGCTTTTTCTACGCGAGTCCGCGGAGGGACTCGAGGTCATGCTGCGCATTCCGCACCTCGGTGAACGCTCCGTGGACATGGACAGCGCGCACCTCGACCCGCTGTGCCAGATTATCGAAGGCGTCAGTCACTTCGTCTATCTCGCCGACCGAGCCTCGCGCGAGCGGGAGGCCACCCAACTCGAGCTGGAGCTCCAAGCCGAGGTCGACAAGTACGTCATCCTCGGTTCAGCGCTCCATGACTTCGACGAACGCGCGAGCCGCCGATTGCGCGAGCGGCTCTACGAAGGTGTTGGGTTCGTCCACGCCGAGGGCACCGAACTTGGCGACCGGTACCGCATGGCCAACGGGTGCGCGCGCAAGTTCACCGCGCGCCTCGAGCGCGAATACGTGACACGGGCGCGGTTCCGCGAGCTTCAGGGCGAGCTGCGCCGCTTCTTCCACATGAATCAGAGCGAAAAGCTCCGCGCGGCGTAGGCCCTAGCCCAGCGCCGTTGCGCCGTCAGAGTCCCATCAACTTGGCGACGTAGTAGCGCATCGTTTCTGTCGTGCCGCCGCCGATGCGGAAGAGCCGCTGATCACGCCACGATCGCGCAATGGACATCTCTTCGACATAGCCGGCGCCGCCGTGAAACTGAAGGCACTGGTCCATAATCTCAGAGCCGAGCTCACCGACGAACATCTTCGCCATGCTGATGATTTTTACCGTCTCGAGCGAGATCGGGCCTTTTTTCACGTAACGCTCGTCGTTGTACATGTCCGCGGCTTTGTAGGTCAGCGCGCGTGCCGCCTCGAGCTTCGCGTGCAGGTCGACGAACTTGTGCTGCCAATACTCTCGCTTGATGATCGGCTTGCCGAAGGCCTTGCGGTCGCGACCGTAAGCGATGGCCTGATCCATGGCGAGTTGAAGCGCCGAGCAAGCGCTGACGCAGCCGATGAGACGCTCCGTCTGGAAGTTTTGCATCAGGTACATGAAGCCTTGGTTCGGCTCGCCGATCATGTACCGCTGCGGCACGCGCATGTCCTCAAGGGCGAGTTCCGCAGTGTCACTCGCGTGATTGCCTATCTTCTTGAGCTTCTTCGATACGCTAAAACCTTTGGTTTTCGACGGAACCAAAAAGAAGCTGCACCCGTGCGCGCCGGCATCCGGGTTCGTTTTGACGAGCAACGTAACGAAGTCGCAGCGCGTCCCGTTCGTGATGTACGTCTTCGCGCCGTTCATGATCCAATCATCGCCGTCGCGCTTGGCCCACGTCTGAATACCGGCGACGTCGCTCCCCGCGTTGGGCTCGCTCACGCCCAGGGCCGCGATTTTCTCACCGCGTAGCGCGGGTTTTAAAAACTCGTCGATTTGCTCGGGCGTTCCGAGATCGCTAATCACCGGCGTGGCCATGTCGCTTTGAACGAGAAGCCCCATCGATACGCCGGCCGAACCGCATCGCGGCAGCTCCTCGGCCTTCGCGACGCTGAACCAATAGTCGCCGCCCGACCCGCCGTGCTCTTCGGAGTAGTGGGCGCCAAAAATCCCGAGCTCTCCGGCTCGCCTGAATACTTGGTCGGGGAAAAGCTCGGCCTCCTCCCACGCGTCGACGTACGGCGCGAGCTCCTTGGTCGCGAACTGCCGGACGGTGTTGCGAAAGTGATCGTGCTCCTCGCGAAACGGGCTTGGCATACTTATTTCGTACACGAAACATCATGCCGTGCACAGCCACCTGCGCTTTGGGTCAGCGAACGCCGCAACGAGGCGCCTTCGACGCACACGATCGCGGTTCTCCGAGGCTGCGCAGACCGCGAGAACGTTCTTCAATAAGCCTGAGGCGTAAGCCAAAATCGCTTTCGTACGGCCCAGCACGTCGTCGTACGCCCGCTGCGATGCCGGCGCCGCCTACGGCCGCAATCGCCGTCACGATCCGCAAGAACAAGAACGCCCCCTTCATGAACCATCGCGATGGTTGACCCGGCGCGACACTTGTTTTGGTTTAGTGTTGTTTGGGTATTTCCGTGGGAGGATGAGGAGGAGCAATGGCGTTAAATTCATGCATCAATCGCTTGAGAGATCGTTATCGTCAATCAGGAGGTTGATTTGGAGAGAGAGGCGTCTGCGGCCTCCTCTTGGAACGATCGGAGGAAGTGACGGGGTTCCACGACGTTTGAAACGAACCGATGCGGGTCAATCCCGCGACCACACGTAGATGGTTCCTATGCCGTTCCGGCCTACGCCTTCCGAGCACTTCGCCAACGCGGGAATAGCATTCTGCGCACGCATACAATCGCACGTTAAGTGCGCAGCACATGCGGCAGACGCCGACTTGCAATCGCCGTAGGAGTCGCCTCCGAACGTGTAGCGATCGCAGTACTCGACCGTCTTCGCGCATGTTTGACGCTGGAAGCTGGTGTTACAGTCGTACCTGGTGGTGACTGGCTGGCAAGCACTGTCGCTGCAGTAGCTACTCGCCGGACAGTCGCCGCATGCGACGGGTTGCCCGCAGCTGTTCCTCACCATACCGCAGATTCCAGACGTGCATGGGTTGTCCGCTATGCAGCAACTATGGTCCGCGTAGCAAAGTCCCGATTTACAATGAGACGGGAAAGAACAAGCGACGCAGGTGTGGCTCGCTATGTCGCAAGCCGGTGTCGAATCTTTGCAATCCGTATCGCTCGCGCAGCGAACACAACGCCGGGTAGTCGAGTCGCACGCCGCAGTCGGTAGTTTGCAGTCGGTGCTGGCGGCGCATTCGACGCACTCGCCGATGTCCGCGGCACACACGGGACTTGACGCAGGGCAATCGGCCTTGCGCTCGCAGAGCGCACACGCCTTCGACTTCGGGTGCAAGGTATGGAGCCCTTGAAGGCCCTTCCGGCAAGCGTCCTCGCAGAAGGACTTGGCCTCCGTGTGGAAGCACGCGCCATCGGGACCGTAGGCGGCGCGGGCGCCCACCGCTGCACTGGGCTCCGTCGCCTCGGCACATGCCACGAAGTGCGCGCATGCCCCGAGCGACGGCGCCGATGCCGCGTCGGCTCCCGCGTCATCGCCATCGCGTGCAGTCGGAGCGTCGACGGGTGAGCCTGCATCGGTGTCCGTTACCCCGGCTTCGCCAGCGGATGGAGACGCGCTGCACGCGACGAAGCACGCGAAAAACGCGGCGGGCAGGAATAGAACACGCGCTAGAGCCATCGCGGTTCTTGACCGAATCGCCTCCCATGGTCAGCGCCCAATTCACTCGCTCGCGCCCTTGAGGTTCGAGGTCCTGACTGGTTCGCACGAGTCCTTGCGGCTTGGGGTTGCGAGCCTGCTTGCCGCAGCGGGCCACGCAAGAATGAGTTTCTGCCTAGCGGTTTATAAGCCCGCACGAATGAATATTACCCGGGTAATATTGACGGTCGCTTTTCGTTTGAGTAGGAGACGCCATGAACGAAACGCCTTCATTTTCGGCCTTTGTCGTAAACTGCTGCGTGGCCTCAGGCCCCCTTGAGACGATAATGCGCGTCGTAAAACTACGGTTCGATCGTGACCCCGGCGAGGCCGTCCTCATCTTTGACGATCGCACCGGTCGCCAGGTCGACTTCGACTTTCGGGGCACCGACGCGGAGGTCGTCGCGCGCGCCGTCGCATCGAATCGCACGCCCGACCAGGCGAAACCCGGTCCGGGCCGCCCCAAACTCGGCATAATTTCCCGGGAAATCTCCCTCCTTCCTCGGCAGTGGGAATGGCTCGAACAGCAGCCGAACGGAATCTCCGCCGCCTTGCGCCGCCTCGTTGATGAAGCGCGAAAACGCGACCCCGAAGGCGAGAAGGCGCGGCTGGCACGCGAGGCGGCGAGCTCCTTCATGACCGCGATCGCCGGGAACTTCCCGGGCTTCGAAGAAGCTTCGCGAGCTCTCTTCGCCAAGGACAACGCGCGCCTTCGAGAGCTCGTCGGAGGCTGGCCCAAAGATATTCAGGCTTACCTCCTGCGGTGGCTCCAACCGTAGCGCCACCGCTCTCGCACGGTTCGGATCAACGTCATCGTCACCTTCCAGTCGGAGACCCAACGTCAGAGCGCGGTTTCACGACCTCCGCGGTCTCGGGCGGATAAGGTCGCGGGCAGCAACGTTTGAATCAGCCAAAGCGAACGTGGAAACGGGCTCGAAGCACCTCAGGGTTTCATAGAAGCGAGAAGGTCATTCACTCCCTAACCAAGCCAAATGACAGACGTTGACAACGTTTTGGATGCGCCTATCGAAACCAGCTCCACAACGTTGGCACGCGTTCCAGTGGGCGTTTGGAGGGAGTCTCGATGCTCCGACGGATTGGCAATCCGCTTTCGCGAAGCTTCGTGAAGCGCTTCTACGCCATCCCAAACGCACCGCTAAACGGGTTATTTTATCGATAAATTGCCTCGACTTGCCTCGCGGCGGTCAGGGTTCCCTTCCGCTCTCGAGCACTTTTGGAATGCATGGGCCGTGAAGCAGTCGTGACTTGTTCTGTTCGTCTCAGGCATGACGCGGTACGAGCTCCTCGAATCCGCCAACCTGGGCTCTGGCGGCTCAGCGACCAAAGTACTCGACGAGCTTGAAGCTTCAGGTTTATGGCGTGCGAGGCACACGTGCACTGAGATGAGCTCATTGCCGCCTCAGTCGACATGGAGTCGCTGTTTTCTCACTAACCGGCCAAAAGAGTCGCTGGCCACAGCTTTTAGCCGCTGAGAAGCCTGCTTTCAGAAGAAAAAGACCGCGCTCGACGCGCCGCCCCCCGCTTTGACGCCACCAAGCAAGGGCAATCAGGTCTCGGTCATCTTCGCCGCCTCCCACTCGTCGGCCAGCTCTAGGTCTCGAACCCAGCGCTCGATGTGGGCGCAATTAAGCGCGGCGCCAATCGTGGCGACGATCCCCGCCACGTCACGTCGTTGCCGCTAGGAACCCCTGGCTAGCTTGGACCACTCGAGTTTCGCGACGATTGTGGCCTCGGACGACGCGACAAACACCTGCACCCCTAAGGGTCCTGCGTGCTTCGCGGGAGACAGTGCGCCGTACTTGTGAACGAGCCGGCGACCATGAAGGGGATCCCAGCGGTCTCGACCAACTGCGCGACGCGACCAAGGAGACCACTGACCTCGCTTTCCATCAGCGTCCTGCGCGTATGCGCCGTACGGCAGCGGCGAAGTCGGCGCCCCAGAGCCGGTCGAGGACGGCTGTCGCGCTTCTACCGAGGAGAGCTCTGGATGGCGCCGTTGCTCCGCTTCGAACGCGATACGCCGGACGTCATCGCTCATCTCTGCCGCCAGCCGCACCCTCGAAGCCGGACTCGTGCGCCGAAGAACCGCGAGCTGTGCAGCCCGAGCTTTATCGTCAGTATCGGAGGGGCACGTCACTGCGAAGTGTAGTCACTGCGAAGTGTAGATGAGGACGCCATATCTGCAACTACGACGCTCGAGCTACTTCGCCGACACCCGGATGTGGGCCACATTACACACTTATGGTGCTACCGCTCGGAGCCGTTGCGTTCGGAGCAAAGGCCTCGAGCGAATCGAGACGGGTCGGCGTAAGGATGTCGTTTGCGAGAATCGCGGGACTCGACGGAGCTTCGATGCGCGACCGAGCACCGCCGAGTCGCCAACCCGTGCCGATGCAGTCGAGACCACCGATAATCGAAACGGCGTCGGCGACGACGATGGCCTCGCGGTAGGTGCCTGAGCACACGTAGAGCCGCTTTCCAGAGGTTTTTGCTAGGTCAATGCCCGCTTGAATACGCGCGAGAGGGTGCTCCAAGGATCCGTCGGCATTCTCAGCGCCGCTCGGGGCAACGAAAACACCGAGCCTGTTCGTGAGCTCGCTTGGGTCGGCTGCGCCTCCCACGGCTGTCAGTTTGTCGCTCCCTGCTGACTCGCCTCCCGCGTCATCGTCGCCGTGAAAAACGCCGCAGGCCGCCGTGCTCGCGACAATAACCGCCGCGAAAGCCTTGAAGAGTGTAAGAAATCTCACGGAGTACATCGGTTGCCCCCTATCGTTCGTTCGTCCATGTGATTGCGTGAATCTCAGCGCACAGCTGGATAACGTTGCGTCATCGTCGAATGACGAAGGGTCGCGCGACGCTTTTGCTCGGAGGTCGAAACAAGGCGACTTTCGCGCTCGTTGAAACCAGGGTGCACGTGACAGGGCCGGTCCTTAACATCCGATAGTCGATCGTCCAGCGCGCAAGCACAGCATGACGCGAGAACACGACGAGACGTCGCGAATCGATCGCGACGTTCGAGGCTCCATAGTGCCGACATGGCGAACGCGTACTTCACGCACGTTCACCTCGTCAGGAACTCACGACGGATCGGATGCGAAGCGCAAATCCACGAGGCTACGGCAATCGAACGTGGAGTTCGCTCGCACGGAACATGAGTATGCAGCCTCGATAGACGCCGAGCTCGGGCCGGGACGCGTCAATGAGAGTTTGCGGCACGAACGAACGCCGCGTGGGCGATAGACACGCCCCTTTTCTGCTCCGATTTCATCCGAATCGCACGAGTTACCCGACACGACCGTACAGTGGCTCGTTATAGGCTCGCACGCGGCGTGTCGCTACGGTGACAAAGCGGGGCTTACCAGCGCTGCAAATTTCGTTTTTTCGGCGCGGCCTTTTTCGGCGCGGCCTTTTTCGGCGCGGCCTTGTTCGGCGCGGCCTTCTTCGGCGCGGCCTTGTTCGGCGCGGCCTTCTTCGGCGCGGCCTTCTTCGGCGCGGCCTTCTTCGGCGCGGCCTTCTTCGGCGCGGCCTTCTTCGGCGCAGCCTTCTTCGGCGCAGCCTTCTTCGGCGCGGCCTTCTTCGGCGCAGCCTTCTTCGGCGCAGCCTTCTTCGGCGCAGCCTTCTTCGGCGCGGCCTTCTTCGGCGCGGCCTTCTTCGGCGCGGCCTTCTTTGGCGCGGCCTTCTTCGGCGCGGCCTTCTTCGGCGCGGCCTTTTTCGGCGCGACGTACGTGTCTTCGTCGGGTTCTTCGTCGTCTTCGTCGTCTTCCGCCATGGGCGCCGCAGCTCCGGCCGTACCGTTGATCGGCGGTCGAACTACGCCCTCGCGCTGTGAGCTACGCGCTCGGAGGGTGCTGCGAATTTTACTGTCGAAGTCCTCAAACTCGAACGGTTTGTCGATGTACGCGTCTGCGCCGTAAAGCGGACTCGTCATCTCATTGAGGTTCTCACCGATGCCCGTCAACATCACGACGCCCGTGTGCGCGAGCGCAACGTCCTCCCGGATTTTTCGGCACACTTCCCAGCCACTCATGCCAGGCATCATGACGTCCAGCACGACAAGGTCGGGCAAGTGCTCACTCGCGAGCCGCCAAGCCTCTTCGCCATCCGAGGCCTGAATCACCTCAAGCACGGGGTCGTTCATCGTGCGGAGGTGCCGCGCGACGAGCTCGAGCATCGACGGTTCGTCATCGGCCACGAGTACGAGCGGAGCAGAAGTTGGCATCTGCGTACTATCGAAGGACGCGGCCATCTCGGTCAAGGGGAACCTCGGCCACCGGCGTGGTCCCGCATCTCCCCCGGGCGTTCACCCGCGACTCTCATGCGCCCAGACGCGCTTACTCGCCGCGGAATTTCGTCGGAACGCGCGTCGTCGACTCGACGAGCTGCTTCGAGGCATTCACGTGCTTGACCATCGTGGGCATGTGCCCCTTGGTTAGTTTGAGCTTCCCTTGCATCAGCGCCTTGGTCGGGTCGATCTCTTTTCGAATGATTTGCCTCCACTGCGCGTAGCTCGCCACCACGACAAAGGGCGCGTTGACCTCAGCGTCGGTCGCCGGTGTCAACGTGCAGCCGCGGCACTCACCCTGGTGGACATCGAGCGACATCGCGAGGTCAACCGGGATACCGAGCGTCGGCTCGGCCTTGACGACCATCGCCACGACACCGTGCGTCCAGTCCTTCCCTGCCTTCTTGTAGTCGGCGTTGGCGTTGATGGCGTCTTTGTAGGCTGCCACCCATTCGTTCGAAGGAAAATCAAGGACCATCGGGGCTCTCTTACTTCGACATCGTCGCTCTGTCACCCGCCCCTGGACACGCGCTCCGGTACCGCGCCAAACTCAGGCCGACGCATGACCGGCGAGTCCCATCCCAAGATCCATGGTCGCGGCAACAAACGCCTCGACAACGTGCTCGACTTTGTCGCTTTCGCGGCAAAACCGATGCCCCTCGTCACCCTGCTCGACGAAGCTCCTCGGCGCATCGCCGATATCTTCGAGGCGGAGGTATGTTCGCTCTACCTCGTGGAAAGCGGTCACGATCTCGTCATGCGTGGCAACGTCGGTTTCTCGCCCGCGGCGATAGGTCAAGTGCGGTTGCACATCGGCGAGGGAATGACGGGCGAAGCGGTCGAGTACCTCCGCCCCGTCTCGAGCGACCTCGCCCCCGAAGACGCGGCATACAAGGCTTTCGACGGGCTAGGCGAGGAGCGCTACCCGGTCTTCCTCGCCGTGCCCGTGCGCGGAAAAATAGGCCCCCTCGGCGCGCTCGTCGTTCAACGCGGTCGCAGTTCGTTCGCCGATCGCGACATCGAATTACTCGCCACGCTCGGCGCGGTCATCGCCGCAGGCATACGCCACGCGGAGCTCATCGACGCACGCCGCGAACGCGCCCTCACGCGCAAAGCTGGCGGAGGGACCCGCAAAGTAACGCTCACGGGGCGCCCGTTCGTAGGTGGCCGTGCGATAGGCGCCATCGCCGCGCTTCGTAGACCCGCGGCGCGCAAAAGTGAGGCACGCGGCGATGCTGACGTACGCGGTGATAGCCGACGCCTGCGTGGGGCCTTCGATGTCGCAGGCAAGGCGATTCGTGCCCTTGCAGATCGCGCAAAAGTCATGGCACTCGGCGAACAAGCTGGGTTTCTTGCCACCTACGTTGAGATCTTGGGCGACGCGCGCTTTCGCGAGAGAGCCGACGAATTCGTCGCCGATCGCGCGGGTATTCCCAACGCACTCAATCGGGTCGCCCGAGAGGTGACGCGCACCGCGGCGTCCATGACACGCGACGCTTTTCTCGAGGAACGTGCACGCGACGTCGAGGATTTATGCGACGCACTCGTCATGCTGGCCGCCGTCGACAAGCGAGCCGAATTGCCGAGCGGAGCCGTCCTTGTGGGCGACGCGCTGAGCGTTTTCGACTTGCTCATCTCCGCGCGCGCTCACCCCGTCGCCGTCGCGCTTACAGACCGCGGGGGTCCGCGAACGCAGACGCTGCTCCGCCTTTTTGACGTCCCTGCCGTCGTCGGCGTCGAGGGCCTGTTCCGGTGGGCGTCAGACGGCGACGTCGCCCTCGTCGACGCAGACCACGGCCTTCTCGTCATTAATCCGTCAAAAAGCGAAGTATCAGCCCTGCGCGAATACAAGCGTGCGCGGGAGGGGGTAGAGTTTTGACGCTCGAAAGCGACCAAGGTCGGTCGCCTGAGGCGTGTCTTGGAGAGATGCTCGTGTCGCAAGCCCCACCTTCTGCTTCTGCCTCCGCCTCCGTTTCGCCCAGCGCGCCACATTCTGAGCCTGTCGAGGCTGTCGACGAGGGGGACCGCGCCTCCATCACGGAGGTAGGCGGCAGCATCGCGAAATTCGAGATGGCGTATGCGCCGTTGCGGAACGACCGATTCGCCTTCGGACCTCCATTGCTCGCGCGGCTCCCCGGATACGCTTTTTTCCTCGTCGCGGTCGCTTTTGGGCTGACGGTGCTCGCGGCCTACTCCGGGCCGAGCCAAACCAGGTTGTTCGTTTGGATCGTCGAAGGCGATCGGCATCGACTGTTCGGGTCTGGGCCACTCGCGTTCGTCCTCATGATCGCGGCGGCTGGTAACCTCCTGAAAACGGCGCTTCGAGGCGTCATCGTGACGGCTGACGCCGTCGAAGCACGCTTGCTGGTGGCCGGCTTCCCCAAAGTGAAGCGCTGGACCTGGGCGCAGATCGATCGCGTCATCCTGAGCGGAGACGAAGTGATGCTCGAGCTGTGGGACGGCTCCTACGAGCGTCTGCCGACCGTTCGCGCGGGTGAAGCGCTGGCTAACTTGCTCGCGCGCGTCGCGACATCGCGTGGTCGAGCCGTCACGCGGCTCGCAAAACCTATCAAGGGTTAGAGCGCACCTGCTATCCAAAAGTTCATGGTTTCGTGGCCTCGACGGCGGTTTCTGTTGGGCTTGACGCTAGCCGCTCTCGCGCTTTCGTCCTGTCATGAATCTTCGGGGCTGTCGGATCCGGCGTCGCCGGCGCGCACGAGCACGACTCCCCTTGTTCCCGAACTGCCCGGCCCCCCGAGAGCGTCGCCCCGGCTTGTAACCCCCGCCGCTTCAACAACCAGTGCGCGTACGGGTCCGGATACGAACGGGTCGTTCGTGCCTGAGCGTATCTGGGGCGAGGGGTCGGCGATGGGAACGCACCTCGCGTTCGCGGCGTACACCACGAAAGAGGTCGACGCGAAACACGTACGGTTGGCCTTTGACGCCGCTATCGCAGAAATTCGCCGCGTCGAGAACCTAATGACGACATGGCGCGCGGACAGCGAGATCTCGCGCATCAACGCGGCCGCGGGAAAGTCTGCAGTTGTCGTAGGCGACGAGACGCTACAAGTGATTCGCGACTCGATTCATACGAGCGAGATTTCGGAAGGCACCTTCGACATCACGTTTCAATCGCTGCACGGGCTCTGGAAGTTCGATGAAGACCTCGACCCTCACGTTCCTTCGGACACAGCCATCAAAGCTCGACTCGCCTTCGTTGGCTTCAAAAAGATTCTAGTCAACGACCGAGACAAATCAGTCAAACTCGCTCAAGAAAAAACTCAAATAAGCCTGGGCGGCATTGCCAAAGGATATGCCGTCGATCGCGCGGTCACCATCCTCGATAGCGCCGGACTGTCTTCGTTTTTCGTTCAAGCGGGCGGCGATCTTTTCGCGCGCGGAACGAAACCGGACGGCGCCGAATGGCAAGCTGGCATACGTGACCCCCGCAGTCCTGAAGGCAAGTGGTTTGCAAAGGTCCCGCTTTCCGACCACGCTTTCAGCACGGCGGGCGATTACGAGCGCAGCTATGTCGTTGGCGGAAAGCGGTTTCACCACATTTTGGACCCACGCACTGGGTATCCAGCCGGGGCATGTCGGAGTGTCACGATTTGGGCCAAGAGCGCGCTCGTTGCTGACGAAATCGACGACGCCGTGTTTATTCTCGGACCGAAGCGAGGGCTTGAGCTGGTCGAAAAGCTCGACGGCGTTGGAGCGGTCATCGTCGACGCGAAGAACAACGTTTGGGTAAGTCAGCGACTCCGCGAAAAAGTCGAGCTCGTGAACGCTCCGACCGAAGGCATCTGACGCGGCGACAGCTCAACTCAACGCAGCGCAAGGAACACGCGGGCGGCGTCTTCGAGGTCACGTGCGCAGCGCACTTCCAGAACACGCGTACACTTCGGCGCGTAGCGAGACATCGCGCTGTCACCGGAGGCCCACGTCGCTCGCGGCTCTGGGCAAAGCCACACGACGGCGCGCGCCCGCGCTCGAATCGCGTCGATCACCTCTGCAGCTGGGTCTTGGTAGTTGGTACGACCGTCGCCGAGAATCACGACGGTCGTGCGACGATCGATATCTTGAAGCACGGTTTCATGGAACGCGCGGAGCATCCGGCCGTAGTTCGAGTTGTGGGTGACGGGTACAACCCAGCCCGCGTAGGCCTTCGCGAGCGCCGTCTCGATCGGATGTTCCTCGAAGAGACGCGTCGTCTCTCCAAGTTCGCTTACGAAAACAAAAGTCCGAGTGCGGTCGAAGAGCTCTTGCGACGTATACGCGAGCTCCAGGAGAAATCGCGCGACGCTGCGAACCGAATCACTCACGTCGCAAAGCAAGACGAGACGCGGCTTGTCTTTTTTTCGCACTTTTCGAGCGACCTGGAACGGTACGCCGCATGTCCTCATCGCGCGCCTAAGTGTAGCGCGAGCGTCAACACGCCCCTTTTTGGCATGGCGCCGCCGGACGCGCGCGCCGCCACGGAGGCGTTGAACGAAGGCCCGCACGGACCGTCTCACTTCTTCCACCTCGGCCTCCTCGAGCGCGGAAAAAGGAGTCCCCATCGCGCCGTCTCCCTGCGCGGCGTCGGCTTCGCGTTTAGCGAGTGTACTTTGCACGAACTTACGAATGTCGTCGGTGGCGCCCTGAACCTCGCGCCGAAGGGCGCCAACGAGAGCCTCGGCGCGCGACCCTCCCATGGCATCTGCGAGAACGACTGCGAGACTGGCGAGCTCATCTCGCGCACGCCAGGCGCCAAGCTCCCCCAGCAAGCGGTGCGTATAAAACCCCGCTTGCAAAGGACTTTGCATCCCGCCAAGGAGCCGAGAAGTTGTCGCGAGTTGAAGAAGGCGATCGAGATCAGCACCGCGATGCAGGAGCGACCCGAGGGCGCCTTCTGGAGAGACCGTCGAAAGCGTTTCGAGCATCTCACGTAACGTGTCGAGCTCGCTTTTGGTGAAGCCCTGCTTTGCGAGTCGCTCCCACAAGGTACGGCGCGGGTCACGAGCGAAAAACTCGTCGAAGGTGTCGTCAAAGAGACGTTGATCACGGGCGCGTTTCACGAGGACTGTTGCGAGCGCTCGCTTCACAGTTTCGCGCGAAAAAAGCCCAACGGCTGCGATAGCGCTAACGGCGTCGATCGCTTGTGAGGTTGCGATGGCAAACCCTGCTCGGCGGAGCACCCAAAGAAGCTCGTCGATCACACGCAGCGCGGTTCGCGCATCGGCCATGGCCCAACCCTACCTCGCCTTTACGTCGGGGACGGGAACCGACTTCGCGGAAGCCGGTGACGACTCGGGCGAGGGTTCGGCAATAAGCTCCGCAATTGTGGTCTCCATCCGAGCGAGAGCGTCTGGTTCATAGCCAATGAGAACGTCCCGAACGAATCCCTTCTTGTCGACAAGAAGCAACGTAGGCATGGCTGTAATGCCATAGCTGCGACTCGTACGACCTTCCGGGTCAACAACAATGCCGTAACGGATTTGATGAGCCTCAGCGTAGGTTGCAGCGGTTTCGGCGTCGTCGGTCGTGATGCCAACTACCGTGAGCCCCTGCGCGCCGAACTTGTCCTTTAGTGTATTGAGCTTTGGCGTCAGCATACGACACGGGACACACCAAGACGCCCAGAAGTCGACCAGCACGACGCGGCCACGAAGTCGAGAGAGCGACGCGGGCGCGCCCGGAAGAGCGACGGCCGAACTCCACGACGGGGCAGAGGCCCCTACAAGATCCATCTTCAGCACATCGTCCGCAGACGGTCGGCGAGCAAGTACGACGGAGACGGAGACCTCACGTCCAGCGCGTTCAAGCCCAAGCTGTAAGGTTCCGCCGGCGGCGCGCCGCTGGAGGGCGAGCAAAACCTGGGCTGGCGTGGTGACCCTCACGGTTTCCACCGAAACAATGCGGTCGCCCGCATGAACGCCAGCTTTGGCGGCTGGTGATCCGCGAACGGCTTTCTCAATCGTGACGCCGATGTCGCTTCCGCTGCCCATCTGAATCCCGAGCCAAGGAGCCTGGTCGGGTGATCGACCTAACGGACGAACGTTGGGCAGAAGTGGTCGTGGAGATACTGAACGTGGCGACCCGAGCGGTTCGCCCGCACGCGCCTCCGACGCAGTAATCGCAACCGCCATGGCGGCGATGAGGGCTGCTCGATGGGATAGACGCATCATCGGTTTGAGTCTGACTCAAAATAGGCACGTGGCGCCATCCGCGTTTACGCCGAGGACGCCACGATCAAAGCCAGAAGTCACTGCGCGAAAGCTAGGCGAAGACGAAGGTTAAGGAAGAGGCGAGTGGCTAAGAAAGAGCGGCACAAGAGAAGTTAAGGAAGCTGAAACCGTTGCATCGACCGACGCTCGAAGATGCGAACTCGGTGAGCAGACGCCGTGCCACTTACCGAAGCCTAGCGATTACGAAGACCTGGCGTGTTTTGCTGCGCTCGGCGCCCGTGCAGGGGTGTCGCGCGGATCAGCCTGGACGCAGAGCGTGAAATCTTTGCGGAGGTGGCACGATTTTCTCGGAAGTGGCTCCCCTGCTTGCGGCCACCGTGCATTCAGCGATTGACAGAAGTCTTTGCGCAGGTAAGATACGCATCGTTGATGACGCGATTCGTCGCGTAAATGCGCCCGTAGCTCAGCTGGATAGAGCATTGGCCTACGGAGCCAAGGGTCGGAAGTTCGAATCTTCCCGGGCGCGCAACTTCTCAGTTCGTTGTTCTTTGTTCTTTGTCTTGTTTCGCTTCACTTTCCGGGAACTGCGTGATTCGGCAGAACCCTCGTTGTAGAAGACAAGCGGACTTGGATTCTCGTGAGACTTACGATGGTTGCCTCGTGATGGCAGTCGCTCGGAGATGTGCTTCGTCGTGAATGATGATCACGAACGATGGATGAGGCTCGCGCTCGCTGAGGCTGACGCCGCTGCCGTCCGCGGAGAGGTTCCCGTTGGCTGCGTTCTCATCTCGGGGACTGGGGAGTGGCTAGCCAGCGCCCACAATCTACGTGAGACAGAGGAAGACCCAACCGCTCACGCCGAAATTGTGGCTATTCGCGCAGCTGCGAGAGCACTTGGAACCTGGCGCCTTCTCGACACTACGCTGTATGTCACGTTGGAGCCGTGCGTGATGTGTGCCGGGGCGCTGGTCAACGCACGCGTGTCGCGCGTGGTTTTTGGATGCACTGACCCGAAGGCTGGTGCGTGCAAGACACTGTTCGCGATTGGTGAAGACAAGCGACTCAACCACCGTTTTACCCTCGTCGAGGGCATTCTTGCCGATGAGTGTGGCGAGCGCTTAAAGCGCTTCTTCGCCGCTTTGCGGATGAGGAAATAATCTCAAGGATCTTACCTAATCGAGCGGCTGCCAACCTGAGTCTTCTCCATACGCGTCTTTTCGGTCTCGCGTCACGGCACGCCGTGGCTCCGGCTTCGGATCGCCTGGCTTTTTGAAAACGATGGGGAGCATGAGGGCTTCAGTCAATTCTGCGTGCGAAATCTTTCCGTTCTTCCCTGCAATTGTCATGAGCGCGCGAAGATGTGTCATCCACGCTTCGGAGACTTCGCCCTTTTCGCGTAGGCGACCGTACCGAACGGGTGAGGGCATTAGAGAGGCGAGAAAGAAACATTCTGGCACGTTTAGCTCAAATGGTTTTCGACCAAAGTAGTACTCAGCAGCGCCCACCACTCCATAGACATCCGGCCCGAACTCAATCACATTGAGATAGAGCTCCATCATCTCGTTCTTCGTAAATTCTTGCTCAAGGTAATCGGTAAGAATGACCTCTTCGAGCTTTCGAGAGAGTGTTTTTTCACGCGAGAGAAAAAGATTCTTTGTAAGCTGCATGGTTATCGTGCTTGCTCCACGGACGAATCGTCGAGCCTTGAGATTCGCGGCGACACTGCCCCTAATGGCAGCGTGGTTAAACCCATGATGCTTGTAGAACGCGCCGTCCTCCGTCGTGAGGACTGCAGCTATCATGTAAGGTGATATGTCGACGAGTTCGGCCCAAGCCGTCGTACCTGGCCCTGCAAGAGTCTCGCCAGGCGTTCCGTCGGGATGATAGGTTCGGTAGGTAAACGAGCTTGCGAAGCGGTCGCGCGACAGCTCTTGCGGCACTTCTGAGACGCGACATCGGTCGTCAATCGTATAATCAAGTTCGAGTTTATCGAGGGCGCGGGTATCGAAGACAAGACGAGACGTAGCGCCGAATGTCCCCGTCATATGCGTCGACCGAACAAGGGGAAGAAGCCCCGGTGGCACGCTCTCGAGCAAGGTTTGACACGCTGTTGGCGCCACGTCGATCGCGACCGCTACGGCGAAGTGGTCATCCGTCTCCTCGACATTCCCGTGGGTGCGAAGGTGAGCGGCGCCGATATCGATTTCTGCGTCGTCCACGCGGAGGTGACCGTCCGCGTCAAGAACCCCACGAGCGTCTACCGATAGGTTGATGTCGCGAAGTGGCTCGCGCGAGACACGCGGCTGGTCCAGAGAGATCGATCGCAGGGCGAGTTGACCGTCAAACGTGACTACATCTCCGGCTTCAGAGAGCACCACTTGTCCCTTCCCGGATACGCTTCCCTTTTGGACGTCGAAGAGCCCTTTCGTCTTCTCTTTGACTCCCAAACGAGCGAGTGTCACCGGGCCTCCGGATAGCCGCGCAGTGATGGCACCCACGCCAATCGGGATTTCAGCGTCGATGAGCAGCGGCGTAGCATCCTGTTGCGAAGCTTTGTCTTTCGCATCCAAAGCGGAGTTGTCAGTCGAGAACGTGACGCGGAAGGAGTCGGCGCGACGTCGAAATGAAAACGGAGCTGGACCGAAGACAATGGGCTCGCCAGCGGCGTCGAGGCTAACGGATAAACCGCCAACCTCGAGCGCACTGCCATCCGGCACGTGCGGCGCTAGAGGCGCGATGAGGGCGCGCAGACGTGCCCGCCACGCGCGAAGGTCGTGACTCGGTAACCAATGCGCATCGAGGGGCGCGAGGGCGGAGTCGACCTCACTGGGTGACTTCGCTTTGGAGCCCATAGTTCGCTTTGAACCGCTGCCATTCGTACGCGGAGCGATTCGAGCGAGTGTCGGCGGCAGGGGATCGTTGGTTGGCGATGGGACGGCAGGCTCCGGCCCGAATGTTCGAGCGGATAGGCCTTGCACAAGCGCGACCGACGCGGCCGAAGCGCGTAGACCGACGCCGTCCGGCATAAAGTCCGCCTGCGAATCCGTAACTCTAATGGTGTCGCGGTTTCGGCTTACCGCGTTTAGTTGAGCGAAGGTGACTCGAATGGCAGAGTCCTCGCTTCGTAAGACGCTCAGGTCTTCGACGGAGACGTTCTCCTCGTCGGGGAGAAGCCAATCGAGGGTTACAGCGCTGAGAGATAGCGGAATATGTAGCTTTTGCGGGGTTGCGCTCGCGCTGACTGACCGAGCGCGAAATTGGCGAATTTGAGCAATTAGCTCGTCCACGCCGGCAACGACGTGGACGGTTCCACGGCGCGCGGCGACATTTCGCACTGCCAAGCTAGTGCCTAGTTCGACCAGGACTTCATCGAGGTGCACTCGCACGCCCGTCACATCGGATGCGGTAACGTCAACATCACGAAGGCCCACCGCAAAGAAGCCCAAGTGGACTTCATTACAGGATACCGTAAGGCGACGACGCGTCGCCTCGGTCGCCATTCGAGCGCGAATCCATCGTTTACCTCCGAGTAGAGCCAGGCCGCTCACCAATGAGAGCGTGATTGAAAGCGCCACCAAGGAGGCGAAAAGCCTTCGGCGGGAGGAAAACCAACGACCGCGCGGCGGAGCCGAACCCTCAATAGGAGGATGCGTAGGGCGAACGCGAAACATGTCTCGGAGCTTAGCGCTTACGGCTCGTCTTTCGTCACTCAGCGGACGTAGTCAGCCCGACGCTTCGGACCTCGTTATGGGAGTAGGCAAGGTTCTCGCCTGCGGAACCGCCGTGCACCTCGCTGACGCCGCAGCGCCGCGCTGATCTCGAGCGGGGCTTCGTATGAACACCAATTCACTGCGCAATCCACTCGGCCCCGTCATGCCGCACGGGCAGGTCGATGCGCAAAAAAAAAGCCTGAGAGGGATAACCTCTCAGGCTTTTTCGAGTAAATCCCGGCGACGTCCTACTCTCCCACACGGCTACCCGTGCAGTACCATTGGCTCCGAGGAGCTTAACTTCCGAGTTCGAGATGGGATCGGGTGTG
>JANXOF010000008.1 GCA_025353725.1 Polyangiaceae bacterium
TTTGACTCTTACTCCACCTGCACCGAGGGCTCTTCCACGGCTCACTATGTAGTTTTTGGCTTGAGATAACCCTCGCAAAACGAGCAACCAATCGAGCGGCGCTAGCCAGAGCGGTCGGCGTTCCGCCATCAACGTAATCCCTCTGGGGGTTGATCGTATAAGTCGTCTTACGGTAACTGCGTCGGCTTCGCGCGCCCCTTGGACCGACTATCCCCCCAAGCCCCTGATCAAGGTCATGACCGACAATGGCTTGGTGCCGAAATACAGTGAGGAGCAACTTGAGAACGTGGCCAAGTGCCTTATAGGCGTGGCGACGGTCCGCAATAAAACGGCGCATGGTGCCGGCGCGGTGCCCCGCGACGTGCCGGAACACTATGCCGCATACGCTCTCCACCTCGCCGCAAGCAACATCGTATTTCTGGTGGATTGCCACAAGGCGCTCACTTGAGCGCAAGGATGCAGCTTCCGATAATGTGATTCATCTCGGACCCGTTACAGAAGCCTTTCAACACGTAGTTTCGAGCGGCAGGATTTTGCCCCCTACTCCCAACCGCGGCGGACCACGATAGCCAGTCGGACTGTCCGGTTTTTAGGTGCTCATCTCGAAGATCAGCCATTCCGAATCGATTCTCTGGAATTTCAAGAATCTTCGCCTTTGAGATTCGGGTACCGGCATTGCATTGGTAGAGCGCGACGAGCAACTCTCCCGCCTTGGCCGTTGTCAAAAGGTGGTCTTCCACCAACTTGGCGAGCCAAAAGAGCATGAATTCTTGCGGATGCTTGGCGGATGCCACGTAGCGAAGAACGATATCCGCCACCCGCGCCTTATCCTTCTCGCTCAGTCCTCCGCAAAATCGATATATTTCTTTCGCCAGATTCGGAAATCTATCGATCAAGGTGTGGAGATGGGCAAGCACTTCGCGTGCGTAGGGCTGCATCAGGCGCAGTACCAACTCGGCGTCCTCTTCTGAAATAGTCTCCTCTTTCAGGAGGGCGATTAGATAATTGCGCTGCTTCTTGGTCATCGCCGCAGGTGCGTCATCGTCGCTGCCACTCTCGCTCTCCCCGTCCTCATACGTGGTGATGACTACCCGCCGAAGTTGCAGCAGTTCGGCCTTCATCGTGTCAATCTTGGTCGTGGCCGAGTCATCGCCCGCCCCTGGCGTTCGGGTCTTTCGCGGATTGACCGACAGCCCTTTGTCTCCCAAGAGCTTCTGAATCTGAAAAAAGTCCCCGATGAGCGCGTGCTGGTCGTCATCAAACAGATAAAAATCATCCATAAATCGAAGCATGACCTTCGACTTCAGACGGGCAGACGAGTCAACGAACCGAAGAAACGTATTCCCAATCATTTTGGTTGGGTAGAGACCGTGCGGGAGACAGTCGACGGATCGGCTCGAATTGATCTGGCCCAGGAACTGACCAAAGGCATCAACGTCCTCCGGCTTCGGTGCGATCTCGCGAAACCAGTGAACGAGGTCGTGATGGTAGATGCTGTTGAAATACGCAGCCACGTCGAACGAAAGCTCGTGTACGAATTGAGCACGCATTGCTGCAAGTGCGCCCTTGAATTCGGCGTACGCTTCCGCTCCTGATACGGGATCACCACCTGCGAACCTGTAACCGAACGTTCTCCGCGTTTGGGAAGTGCTCTTCCGAAAAATGGCGCGGTTGCGATACGCGAGGTCATAGACGAAATACTCCGCAACCGGATCTAGCTTGACCGTCCGACGGAGATGGTGATTCGGCTTGGATGCATAGACGCGCTGCTGAGGGAGGAACGAATGACTCTTCTCGGATTCGTTTAGGACCTTCCCGTTGATGTGGTCCTCCAATTGCTTAGCCGCATGCTTGACTAAAATCTCATTGGTCGAGAGAGGGAACCGGGTCCTCGGATAGTCCGTCGCGAAGAACCGCTGGATTTGTAGGTGAGGGGCGGCCATCGGGTGGGTCGCCAAAGCGTACCCCGGATCGGGCGCCATCTCCCTCGTTCGCGAGAATCGACAGGCCTTACCCCTGGGGGGGCTTGCCCGGGGAAACGACGACGCCGGAATGACGAAAGCCCCCGGTTTCCGGGGGCTCGTGTCGTGCTGGTGTGCGGGAGTCTATCGACGGGGCTGGACGTTACCGTCAACGGGGCGGGGTGTGATCACGGCCCCTCCACGCGGGTCCACCATGACGCGAGATCGGTCAGGTCGAACGCCTCCACGTCCTTCGGTGCCAGGGTACTCGCGTAGACCTCGGCATCGAGCACGAAAATGTGGCCGTTGCTCGCGTCCACGATCCAGCCGTCGAAGGTCGCTAGCCAAGAATGTGTGAAGCCCAGGGGCCTCGCGGTGCTCGTCACGGTGCCGCAACAGATCGTCCAGCCGTTGCCCTTTCCCGCCGCTACCAGGTCGGTGGCGAGCGCTTTTGCGGTGAAGTGACAATCCTGTCGGCTCAGAGCGGTCGGCGTTCCGCCATCAACGTAATCCCTCTGGGGGTTGATCGTATAAGTCGTCTTACGGTAACTGCGTCGGCTTCGCGCGCCCCTTGGACCGACTATCCCCGATAAGTTAGTAGTTCGGCAGCTTTTCGTTTCTTACGCGGGGGAGCCCCGTTCGTGACGCAGGCGGCAAGCTCACTTGATGGATCAGCATCAACACCGACATTGAGGACGTGCGAGCGGCCCGGCTCGCGATTGAGACCGCTCGCAAGGAGGCGGAGGCGCCGAAGGACGCGCACCGGCATGCCGTCGAAGCTCTTTTCATGGACGCGCCCGCTCTTAGCATGCTCATCCGAGGCGACAGTCTAGAGATCGAGTTCGCGAACCCGCTTGCGCTGGAAGTAATGGGCAAGACGCGTGACGCGGTTGTCATGCCGATGCTCGACGCGGTGCCGGAACTTCGGGGGCAGGGATTTGATGACCTCCGTCGACAGGTCATCAGCACTACCCGCCTGTACCAAATGGCGTTTAGCGGGGGTGGGTGCGAAAATTACCGGTCGGTCCTCGTACGTCCGCGAGGTAACGCATACGCGCAAGGACTGCGTCGCCACCTTGCGGAGGTCCAGGACACGAATACCCACGATGCCCTAAGAAAAGGTCCCCTTGGTAAAGTAACTACCAGGATGCCGGGACGCTCGCCAGAACCACAGAACCAATGGCGGCGTCGACGACCGATCTCGTACCGTTTTGCGGTGCTATTAGCCGCCGTCGCGTCGCATCGCTTCGCATTTCTGCGGGTAAGTCTTCGAGCATTTTAGGCCCGGACAACAGGAAACGTCGCGACATGGCGACTGGTCGTGAGAACACCGATGAACCGCTTCAAGTTTGCGGTGCACGTCGTCGATTCGAATTTTGCAAGAGTTCATCAAGACTTCATGCGTATCGATCGGTACAGTGCACAGAGTCTCGCCCGGGCTCCACCTGCAGGGAGTGTCCTCTGCTAGTTCACTGTTTTCGCAGGGCGGCTCGGCGTCGCTGATTTCGTAGAGGCGTCGCGCATTCGGAATCAGAATTTCGCGCGGCAATGGCCCTTGTGCATAGGCCGCTGCAAGCACCACGCGATCGTCATCGAGCGACTCTTCGAACCTGAGATTTCGAGCGCCTGCGTCATCAACCTCATTTAGGTCACGCGCCCAGGCAGCGAGCTCATTTGTAAGCTCCGCTGCGGGGCACAAACCACCATCACAATCGAACCCTCGTCGTGCGCAAGGAACCTGTCGCGGCGCCGCAACAAGGGCTGAGCAGTGAATTCGAGCGCGCGCGATGAGTGTCACCAGGAGCTTGGCCGCAGGATTGCCGAAACCCACGAAAAGGCTCTTGCCCGATGCGCAGGCAATCTCGCCCGCGGCCGTCGGATGTGCACGGCTCGCAAGTCGGGCTATCCAGTCGAGATACGACGACAAAACCGGTTCTTCTTTAGACTTATGCAACCACCTCTGAAGCCGCACCAGTGCAACGGACCCAAGTACTTCCTCGTTCCCGAGCGAACACCAGCGGAGTGCGTGAAGGTAGGCGAGTGGCTCGGTATCTTCGTGCACTAAGTTCTCGCACACTTTGGGCAGCGCGCTGGCGCGTTCGCTCATGGTCAGTGCCGCGAACATCGCCTCCCAGGAGTCTTCCTTGCGCGACAGATCGAATGCTGCGCTCCGCGCTACAGCGCTCAATACGAGCGCTATCGCAGCGCCAGAACCGGCTTCTTCGCGGACTGACGTAACGACCTCTGCAGAACGGGTGAACTTCAAAAAATATTGAGATGATTCCGACGACTCTGCGCAGTCGAGAAGTTTTGGTGCGATATCAACCAGGCTTCTCAGTGCCGCAAAGTCTGGTTTTGCGCTCGTACCAACGGGCGGCTGGCATTCGCGAATATGACGACCGTTCCCACGGAGCCGAAGCACATCCCACTCCGTGGTCCCGCTACAACGGAAGGCGACGTTCATTCCGGATTGATCTTCGGCAAGTTCAACACGTTCACACACCGTCGGCTCGTCGAACGGCGGCTCAGTGTGTACACGTACAGAGAAACGCGATTGGGGTAGGCCAAATTTCCCTCCGCTCCAATCGGTCTTTCGAATCAGCTCGACGGCTACTTTCCCCCCCAGGTGTTCGTAGGTCGTTTCACCCGAGAACCAAGAGTGTCCACGACCACAGCTGAGCACTCCCATGACGGATGCTGCGATGTAAAATATTCTGAATGGCGCAGCGAGAGACGCATGCAATCGACGGCCTCCCACCTAGACGAGCCTACACAAACGCAATGGGCACTTCAAATCTGGACCGCTAGCCTCGTAGGCCCGAGCTGCTCGGCCGCTGCCGCCCTCGGGTGAAACGTGCAGCTTTTTAGCAAGTACCGTCTTCGCCAAGATCGCCGTCAGCACTGACAGCAGCGCAGCGTCGTAGCCGAGCGGCTTGCGCCATACGTAAGGGAATGTCATCACCAGAGCGGTCGGCGTTCCGCCATCAACGTAATCCCTCTGGGGGTTGATCGTATAAGTCGTCTTACGGTAACTGCGTCGGCTTCGCGCGCCCCTTGGACCGACTATCCCCCTATCCCCCCCCGAAGGAGAAGAGATCAAGCCGAAGAAGTTCGCGCAGACCGACATCGACGAGGTCATCCTCGGTCACACGAACGAGGCCGAGTACGGAAGCTCCTGAACAACGAGGTCATGGAGGCGCTCCGCGACCGCACCATCAGGATCGACATCCCCTACATCACGAAGCTCCACGAGGAGATCAAGATCTACAAGAAGGACTCTGGCCCCGCGAAGGTGAAGGGCAAGCACGTCGCGCCTCACACGCTCGAAGTCGGCGCGATGTGGGCCGTGCTCACGCGCCGTCGAGCGCAGCCTGGCGCGTGCCGGCGACGCCGGCTCGCCCAAGAAGCTTGCCACGGCGGCGAGGAGATGTGAGGAGACTCCTGCGTGCGGGAGATCGGGGTCCTCAGCGAGCCACGCCGATACGCGCGCTGCGAACGGCGTGGCCTTCGATGGTCGGCCCCGCTTGCACTCTCGTCGCTCCTTCGTCACTCGGCTTCGAACTGCACGCGCCGGATCGTTTCCACCGACGCGCCTGAGTGCCATGGCATACAGCACCCATGCCGCCGGCGCATGCCGAGGACGCTTCTTCGCGCCCCATCTTGCCGCGATCCCTCTTGTATACGGCATCGTGGGCCAGATCGGTCGGTATTCCGCTGGGGCTGGAACTTTCTGCAACGATCGTCGTGAATTGCGCGTTACGTCTTCTCTCGGCTTCCGCCTTGACCGTTTGCGCTACCTATTCGCCGCGTCCGACTGTTTCGACACGTTCCCATTCCCTACGCCCGACCCGCGTACAGCGATCCCTGCACTCGAGCAGATCGGCGAGCGACTCTACGACTCCCGGACGAGGTACATGGTCGATGAAAACGTCGGACTGACCATCACATATAACCGCCTCAAAGACTCCGCGTGCGGCGACACGCGCATTCTCGAGCTGCGGAGGCTCCACGAGGAGATGGACCGTAAAGTTCTCAAGGCTTACGCGGTAGGCGATCCCGATGGGCGCTGGCTTGAGGTCGAGGTGCCGCCGATCTGCCCCATGAACGATGACGATAGGAATAAGCTCGAAAAGTTCGAGGACGCCGTCATCGATTGCCTCTTCGCGCTCAACGCGAAGCGCGCCGAGGACGAGAAGATCAAGGGGCTCGGCGCGGACGGCGGCAAGAAGAAGGGGGCCGCGAAGAAGGCGATGCCCGAGACGGCGAGCGCGACGGACGGCGAGAAGAGGCCACGTGGGCGGACGAAGAAGGCGGAGGGGCAGTTGGAACTCGCAGGCAAGGAGGAGACTGACGTGCCGTCAAAGCTTCGAGACCAATCCAAGCCGACCTTTTATCTGGACCACTCGACACTCTGCGACGCGTTTCGCGCGCACGCCGTTGGCTCTTCGAAGCCTGCCGAAGCCGAGTATCGGCCGCTGTTCGACTGGGTCGAGCGAGTCGCGAAGGAAGCGAACCTCTGCCTCTCCACATTTCACATCGCAGAACTCGGACGTTGGGGTGACACCACGACCGCCGCCGCGATGGCGCGCTGGTACGAGCAGCTCCCCATTGTTTGGGCTCGTTCCCTCCTCGACCTCGAGGAAGCGGAGGACGAGCACTGGGTGAAGGTTGCGGCCGGAATTACTCCGGCCGTCTCGGTCAGCGCGTTCGCCCCATCTCTTCTCACGGCGTTTCGCGACCTCAGCCACGATGCCGCTTCCAAACTCCTGGCGACCAAGGAGCCCATCCTCGCGTTGCTCGATGCCATCAGGACCAAGGGGCAGGACGAGGAGGTCGGCATGATGCCCCAAACGGCGCAGGCGTTTCGAGACAACCGCGCTTGGGCCGATGCCGAAGGGTGGTCCGCTGAGAAGAAGGACAGCGAGACGGCCTACAAGCGCCGAGTGGACCTGCGAACACGGGCAATGGAGGCCGACCGGCGCATGGTTGCCCGCAGAGATGTTGAGTACGCCGCCAAGCAATGCTCCAGCGGCGATGTTCAAGACCGCCTCGTCGAGCTGATCGAGAAAAACGTTCAAGCGATGCCGTGCTACCGGGCGCGCGCTCGATTCAACGAAGGCTTCCTTGATACCGCCGTTCAACGACCAGGTGCGAGCAACAAGGAGCGGGGAGCACTGCGCGGCTCATTCCACGATCTCATTCACCTCTCGGTCGGTGCCGCCTATTGCGATGTGTTCACATGCGATGGGCTCGTCGGGGACTGGCTTGGCGACCTACGACAGATCTTGGGCTTGCGTCCGCTACTCTCGAGAAAGAAGTTCACAACGACTGAGGCGTTCGTCAGCGCCTTGCTTGCCGAATGGCCGTGATGGACGGCGCGAGCACGTTTAACCCGTCAGCTCCACCCTGAACCTGGGCACGAACGACTCGTGAGTCGTCGCGACGTTGAACATCTTGGCGGTGTTGAACGCCTTGATGTTTCGTGCGCCGTTCTCCCAGGCGTAGAGAACAAGGTTCCCGGTCGTCTTCCTCCGCAACGAATAGGGCTCCGCAATCCGGGCTTTGCCGTCGTACGTGAATGCGATCTTCAGCCGGTTCGCACCGGCGAAGCGAACGAGCTCAAGCCGCTGACCGCCGCCCCAGTAGTAACCGCCGCGTGGCGCGAGGAGCCTCTCGCCCGATGCGCTCGCGACCGCGGCCAATGGTACGGGCGTCGGTCGCGGCGCGTCGATCCACCCGAGGACGTCGTCGAGCCGGTCGAGTAGGCCGTCGAGCGCGGGCAGCGTAGGGAGCTGATGATCAAGCATGTTGCTCCAGTCGGCCCTGAGCTCGTCGGACCCCCGCACCAACGCGCTCAACGTCGCGGTCGTCGGCGGTGTCACGTTCTTCGCGATGCACTTTTTCGTGAGAACCGCGCGCACTGAGTCGAGCGCGACTTCGTCGCGACGGTCCCACAGATGCACGACATCGTAGAGATCGCGCGGGCGTGTTCGTTCGAGGAGCGCGCGCGTCTTCTCGGCGAAGAGTTCCTCGAGCGAGTAACAAAGCGCCTCCTCACATCGGTCGGTATTCCGCTGGGACTGGAACTTTCTGCAACGATCGTCGTGAATTGCGCGTTACGTCTTCTCTCGGCTTCCGCCTTGACCGTTTGCGCTACCTATTCGCTCCGAACGGCTAGGCGGTGAAGCGGCGCCAGCGGACAAGGACAAGGACAAGGAGGAACTCCTGCGATTCAAGCTCTCGGATTTGAGCTCGCCGCGCGAGTTTATCGCTTGGGGCCGAGCAAAAATGGCGAATGGTGACGCGCGATCCGCCGCAATTGCGTACGAGCGGGCGCTTCGTCAGGCCGCGGGAGAGGACGGCGACGAGAGCCGACGTCGCAGCGCGGAAGGCCTCGTCCTCGCGTCGCTTTACGATCCGCTCAGATCGATCGGTATTCCGCTGGGACTTGAACTTTCTGCAACGATCGTCGTGAATTGCGCGTTACGTCTTCTCTCGGCTTCCGCCTTGACCGTTTGCGCTACCTATTCGCCAGCTGCCGACGCTCCGAATACGCATTTAACAAGTTCAGCAACAGCAACAGCAAGGGGACGCTCGCGGAACCCGCCCTCCACTTGTGCAAGAAGCGGCTTGCGGACCTGTTTGGTCACCTCCAACTTTCGCGCTTCAAGCGCCACTTTTAATTGCGACAAGGATCGCCGAACCGCTTTGAGCTCGTTCGCCGGAAGCGCGCCATGCTCCGCAACAAGCTCGGCAATACACGCCACCGTGACTTCTATTTCAGCGTTTGAGAGCTGCTTCGACGCCATGGAACAGTCTAGACAGCAGAAAAGAGTGAATTGCTGTCAGGTTGCGCCGAGAACCAAACCATTGCGTGCAGCTTTTTGCGCGTCGAACCCCGCTGATGGCACGCGCTTCCGGTCCGTTTCAGCAGCTCCGCCCGTGGCCGACAAGACCCTCGCCTCGGCCGCTCTTGGACACGCCAGCACACACGTGCAACTTGCACCCAGACTACTCCAACTGGGCCGCCAGGCGTGGCAACTTTGGCGCGTGTAGTGCACATCAACCCCAGTGAAAGCGCAGTTTTTAGTGGTGCCAAACGCCCACAGAAAAATCGAACTAGCGCCGTATGCAGGTGGCCAACCTTTCATAGAATTCTGATAACGGCTGTCTCTACTTACGTTGACATGTTCCGCTTGGTGTTTCCTTTCAACCACATCACACGAAGGTCGCAACGCGGCCAGGTTTGATCGGGCGAAGTATTGCTTTGCACCGGAACCGAACAAAACCCTACGTGCTTCGAATTGGCGCAGTTGAGATTGCTTACGGCGTAGCGGACTAACGTCCGAAGTGGCTCAAAACATGTTATCTTTTGGGCTGATGAGAGACACTTCGCGAGCGCTATCCGTTGCATGTTACGCTGGCATTTTTGGTGCTATCGCTTGTGCAGTTAGCATCTCTCCAGGCGATGGTTGGGTTCGCGTCACAATGGTGATGCGTGCGGCGTTGGTTCTGCTTGCCTACTCGCTTGCAGCAGGAACGTTGATCAGCGGCGCTTCAGGACGTGCTTCGAAGCGAAGTTTTGCTTTGGCTTTCTGGGGCGCTGGGTGCGCAGCTACGCACGCGGTTGTGTTCGGGTTTATGTACAAACCAGGAGTTGAGTCGATTGGGCTCACACCGCTCGACGCGATCGGGCTGCTGCCGCTGAGCGCAGCGATGACCCAGGCTGGTGCATTCGCCGCCCGTGCGCACACGGAGAGAGTAGTAATTCGTAGGTGAGTTGTGGGGCGAAGGCTGGGGGCTGGGGCCGTGCGGAAGGGGCCAGCACGTCGAGGGCGCGGCCCACTTCCATCGGCAGTGGATAGAGGGTTGGGTCATGGCGGCCGCAGGCGCAGCTCGGCCCATGCGCGACGTGTCGCGCCAGCTCGTAGTGGGGGGGTCAGGCTGCGGTCGGTGGTGCGCGAGGACTGCGGAGGGCGGCGAGGAGGTTGGCGACGCAGGCCGGATCGGTGAAGACGGCACGGACGGTGAGCTTGCCGCCGCATCGAACGCAGACGCGAACGTCAACGTCGAAAGTTCGCTTCACCAAGGTGCGCCAGTCAATCCGCGAGGTCGTCGCGTAAAGCTCGCCTTGGAGGATTCGGTCCCAGTGAGTGACCGACAGCACGTTCGGGGCGACCTGCTCGGCGGCCCCCGTTGTCGTCAGCGTAGCGGTCGCGACACCCGGGACGACGTCGAGGACGAAGGCCGCGCGGCCGTCGCCGGCGTCATGCGCAGGCGGGCACGTTGCTGTCGCGGCCGTCGCCTCTCGCGCGTGCAGCTCCGGCAGCATCGACGTGCACGCGGCGCCGCGGGCCGGAGGAGGCCGCGGCACCACGCGCTCGCGCCACCGATGGCGCGGCGCGAGCACGCCATGGAAGCGCAGCAGCGGGTACCTCGGAGGGGGCACCATGGCGGCGAGGCGCGCCAACGTCTCGATGGGCGTCATCACGCGTTCGGTCACCCGGCCTCGACTCGCCTTCTTCACGCGGTAAGACACGTTGCCGTCGCGGCGCAGGCGCAGACGCGCCAGCGAGAACGCCGGGCGGTTGAGATAGCGACAGAGGCGCTCGCGCCCGGCGTCGTCGTTCGGGGCGAGGTGGACGCTGGCGTGCAAGTTGAATCGCTCGTGGGTCAGCTCCAGCGCAACTTGCCCCGCCAGTGATCAATGCGCGTTCGTGGTTCGCTAGAAAACTTGGGCGTCGAGGGAGACCGAGTTCGATTCTACTTTGGGACGGCTCGTCTGCCCGAAGCGGAGGAATTGGTCCTTCGCGTCGAGCGCGCCGTCGACGAGACCACCGAACGCGCCGAGCAAGGGGCCGTGCGGGCTGGTCACGCGGACTTCCGCCAATAATTCTTCGTGATGTTGAGCCGCCTCCGGACATCACGCGCGAGAGTCGTAAGAAGGCGGTGAACCGCCTCCAGAGCCACGCAGAGGCCAAAACGCGCAGTACGGCACCGCGTGGCCATCTACGGCAGTCACTGCCAATCGATTTTCGACTCAAGCGCATTGCCCGATGCGCCGGCGGTAAGAGCTTGTCGTTTCGATGTGAGTGAGGGTGAGGTACAGCCGCGCGGCAGAGGCGGAAGGCTCGTCACGGCCACCGAGACGGGCCACGAAGGACCAAACCGGTACAACGTGTTCAAAATTGAGCTTTGGCCTTCGCTCTGGTTCGGTACAACATCCAATATCGGCGATTAGACTTCTGCCGCTCGCTGGCCTGTCCATTGCAGTGATCGTCAGCCAAGGGTGAGGTCAAAATGATAATGTCCAAAGTCATCTGCGCCGTTCTTTTTGGTTGCATTAGCATTGCCTCGTCGGGCTGCGCGTCGGAGGATGCCACGAAGTCAACCTTGGAAGAGGGGTCCGTAGCTTCGGTCTCGTCGGAGCTTGGGGTGTGCCCGGCCACAACCGCGCTGAAGATCGACCGGCAGCGTCGCGCAACCGACATTCTTGCGTACATCTTCGGAGATAACTCGAAGGCCCCTAGTGATTTCTGGGTAAAATCGGACGCAGATCAGCTACGAAGGGAGATCGCGTCCGGGCAGCTCGTACCGAGTCGCAGTGTGTCGAAAACCGCATGTGGTCTGCCCGCTGCGTACGTAAGATTCGATTGCGCGGCCTCAAACAGCTTCTGCATGAGCCTCGACTACCTCTACTTTGATTATTTAGCTCAGGATGCTGAAATCGTTTGGCCGGGAATCCTTCCGTTTATGCACCTTAGCGGGGGAGGCTCTAGCACGGCTTACGTTGAGTTCGACCCCGAGCCAGCGGTGCTAACCTCGAGTCTTTCCGGAGGCGCCGGAAGTTCGGCCTCAGCAGTCTTCGTGAACTCGAACGCACCAACGTCCGCCCGAAAGTGGAGCAGTACGTGGACGTCCTGTACTTTGAATTGTCCGGCGGGGGGTCAGCCGTGTTCGTCGTATACGCTGTATTCCGGCTCGAGCACTTCTAGCGAAATCCAGAAGTCTGGGAATTACTATAAGTGTCTTTAGTTTGTGACGAAGATGCTTTTTCCAGGCGAACCCCTCGCGTATAGTCTGGACACCAGCGGGCTCTTCTTCGGTATTTCTGGCGTCGGCCTCGACCGCCGCCGCCGAGCGCGGCGCTGGCGGCCCGACCGGGAAGCTTGCGCCTCGTTAGCAGCTCGTTGAAGAACGGTCGTCGTCGGGGATCGACGTCCGGCTATCGAGCTGAATAGGGTCGGAGCATGTCGATGGGACGTCGCGAACGTCGTCAGACGCCGATGTGGCTCGCTGGAAACGAACTGGCTCGCTCGCCCGGGCACCGCTTTTACGAGAAGTTGAACGAGCTGCTCGCGGAGGCGGGGTTTGACCGACGTGTAAAGAAGGTCTGCGCGTCGTACTTCGAAGAGGAACACAAGGCCGCGGCCTTCTGCGCGGCCCGGACGACAGCGATCTCCCCGACAACGACGTTGAGCCTACGACGGCGCAAGGCCACGCCGCCCTCTGCGCATCTGCCGCCTCCGGCCTGTCGCCACCCGCCGGACCAGAGCTCCGCCGCAAGGAAACGAAGCTCGTGCCGCTCGCCGGCAAGCCGCTGCACTTCGACAAGCCACTCTGCGCGAGCCTCGATGGCTTCACCCTTCATGCCGCCACCCGCGCTGGTGGACTCGACACCCGAGCGCGCGAAGCCCTCCTCAAATACGTCCTGCGCCCGCCCATCGCACAAGAGCGCGTCACCCACGGCCCAGACGGGCTGGTGCGCATCCTGCTCAAGCATCCCTTTGCCGATGGGACCGTGGCGATCGACCTCGACCCGCTCTCCCTCCTCTCTCGACTCGCAGCATCCGTTTCTGCACCAAGAACTCACACCGTCCGCTACGCCGGAGTGCTCGCCTCGGCCAGCAACCGGAGGCCTCGCATCATCCCGAAGCCTCTGCCCGTGAAGGTCGTGGAGGACGCGGGCGCGTCGAGCGAACCGAAGCGCGCAGGCTGCCGCTACCGCTCCTGGGCGGAGCTGCTCCGCACCCTCGGCATCGACGCCTTCGCGTGCCCAGACTGCCAAGGGCGCATGCGCATCCTCGCGCTTGTGCGCGAGCCGGACGAGGTGCGCCGGTTCCTCAAGGTTCTCGGCGAGCCCACCGAACCTCCCAAGCGAGCGCCGGCTCGTGGGCCGCCCTACTGGGCGAGTCGGGCGCTGCGCATCCGGAGCGGCGGCGCCGACGCGGCCTAGTCTCCCTCGCACCTGGAGAGCCCCCGAGGACCTCGGGCACCCATCCGGCCATCAGGCAGAACTCGCGCCAATATGCCTGAATTTCGCGCACCTTCGTCCCTCCTTCCGGCCTTGCACACATGTGCGATCACGACGACTCCACCGCCGGCTGGCTCCGCGCTTCTGGCCCCAACGGCCTTTGAATCGGTTACGCACTCGTCAGGGAAAGCTCTCTTGGCGCACGTGGTGCCAAAAATCCTGAGCTTGAGCGATTGGCGGCATACCTACCGTGTGCACTCGTACAAAGGAGTAGGCCACATTCCGAAGGGGTTGACAGGGAAGGTTGACGTTCAAAAACGGATCCTGTTGGATAGGCTTCCTCAGCTTTAAAGAGGATACGCAAGCGCGCCTGGCGTCGATGCTGTCGTAGTCGTTCTCGACGTAGATAGACGAGATTGCGTTCGCTCTTGTCTGAGCTTAGAGCGTTGGCGGAGAGAGCCGGTACACCCCTGACGCTGTTTGGGTTGGCGGTAGAAGAGATCGAGGCCTGGTACCTCGGCGACCTGGTAGCGATTCTCGCCGCTTACCCGAAAGCAAAAAAGAGCGACCTAAAACGGTATGTTCAGGATTCCATTTGCGGCACCTGGGAGCTTTTGGCGGATGCCGTGGTTCTCGGAGGCGCCGCGGCGTGCAAGCCTGGTCGGGTAAGTCGCCCGGGCGAACTCAAACACGAGTGGGCGAACACCATCGGACCTCACCTCGACTTTGCGCGAAACAAATCCCCGAGCTTTCAAAAATTTCGCACCGGGCTCGAGCGTCTCGTGAGGTCAAGTGCACTCCTCTGAAGACGCGTTCGGCCGTCGCGAGAAAGGTGCCATAACCATCTTGAGATATCATCGGCTTGGGTAACGATCCGCTGAGGGAATGACTGGGGTAAAACGCCCTTTTAAATGAGGCCAAGGCACTGTAAGGTCTAGAGCCGGCGTCTTTTGGGTTCGCTGACCGTTCGGCCGAAGTTACATGGGCGAAAGCAAAAGACCGCTCGTTACGTGGATAAGGCTGCCGTCAACGCAATTGATGCATACGCGCCTGCTTGCCCTAAAGCCGCGGGCGACCTTCACGCGAGGAGCACCAAGTACCCGTTCGAGACCACCGCAGGCCTACGGCAGGCCCCGTGTGACCCACATTCCTTTTACGGTGGCCGAGGTAACGAGAGCCCACAACGCCGCGTGGCAGCTCTTGCAGAAACTGGACAAAATCATCCCCGCCATTGGGCGAGTTTCGCCGTTGTACTAGTACCGGCACACAGAGGTTCTGACCGAAATCAGGCCGCAGCTCGAATGGCGACTTGAGGGCGGACCGAGAGATATGCCCTGCCGAGCTTCTCGCGGGCCCGTTCAACGGTGAATAGCCACTTGATGCGTGCACCGTC
>JANXOF010000009.1 GCA_025353725.1 Polyangiaceae bacterium
AGCCCTTCGCGTTCGCGCGAGGGGCTTTTTGCTGTTAACCGATAGCGTCGCGCGCGGTGCGTTTTGTGGGTAGGGTCGGCGCGTGGCGGCAGCGTCCGAGATTGCAATCGAGGGTGAGGTCGAACGGATTACGTTCGAAAATCGCGAAAACGGGTTTCGCGTGGTCAAGGTCGCGATAACCGGCCCGCGCGGGCAGCTCACGCGCCTCACGATGATCGGCACGTTTCCGCTCTTCGCCGTCGGATCGCGGGTGCGCGCGCGAGGCGTCATGGAAGTCGATCGCAACCATGGCGACCAGCTCCGCGCGACAAGCGTGACGGAGCTCGTACCGGAGACCCTTGTCGGCATCGAAAAATACCTAGGCTCGGGTCTCATCAGAGGAATAGGAGAGGTCACGGCGCAGCGGATCGTCGAAAAATTCGGCCTTGATACGCTGAACGTTTTGGACAGTCAGCCGCACCGGCTCTGCGAGGTCACGGGCTTGGGTCGTGCGCGCGCCGATGCGCTTATCGCGGCATGGCAGGAGCAACGAGCCGTCCGTGACGTCATGATCTTCCTTCAGGCTCATGGCGCGAGCCCGATGCTCGCGGCTCGTATTTTTAAGCGCTACGGGTCGAAAGCGGTCACGATTATCTCGGGTAATCCTTATCGGCTCGCCATCGACGTCTGGGGCGTCGGTTTCAGGACGGCCGACCGCATTGCGGCGTCGATGGGCATCACCAAGGACTCCATCGAGCGAATGCAGGCCGCTCTCCTTCAGGGACTTCGCGATGCCACGGATCAAGGGCATTGCTATGCGCTTGCGGAGGACCTGAAAGCACGCGCGACGAGCCTCCTCGCGGATGCTGCAGGCGATGGCAATGCGGAAGGGGGGACGCGTGAGAACCTCGATCGCGCGCTGGAAGACATCGTTCGCGGCGGTTATGTCGTCGCCGAACGTGCGGGGACTCTCGAACGTGCTCGCGCGGAGGAGTTGAGCGGCGCCGCGATCTACGACGTCGCGATGTACGAGACCGAGGTGCGGCTTGCGGCGCGACTTGCCTCACTCGCGCGCACCGAAAAAGATGACCTTCGCGGATTCGAGGAGGCCGTGGCCGCGTTCGAGAAAGCAAGCGGCACCGTGCTCGCAGAGGAGCAGCGGCTCGCCGTGGAGACCGCCTCGCGGTGTCCCCTGCTGGTCGTCACTGGCGGGCCCGGCGTTGGTAAAACGACGATTGTAAAAGCGATCCTCAGCGTCTTCGATCGCGCGAATGTGACGACGCGGCTTGCCGCCCCGACGGGGCGCGCGGCGAAGCGGATGAGCGAAGCGACGGGCCGTGAAGCGCTTACCCTCCATCGCCTACTCGAATTCGAGCCTAAGAAGAATGGGTTCAAGCGAGACGCGAAGAACCCGCTCGACGTCGGTGCGCTCATTGTCGACGAGAGCTCCATGGTCGACATTTGGATGGCGGATGCACTCACCCAGGCTATCGCGGACGGCGCGCGGCTCGTTCTCGTCGGCGACGTGGACCAGTTGCCGAGTGTGGGTCCAGGCTCGTTCCTGCGCGACGCGATTGCGTCGGGGATCGTGCCCTGCGTGCGACTCGTGCGCATCTTTCGCCAGGCTGAAAAGAGCCTCATCGTGCAGAATGCACACCGTATCAACGCGGGTGAGCCCCCGGTTGTGCCCGAAGCGGGAGATACAAACTCCGACTTCTTCGTGGTCGAAAAGCGCGAGGCGGAGGACGCTCGACGCGTCATTTTGGAACTCGTAACACGGCGGATTCCTCGCCGATTTGGCCTTGATCCGGTTCGGGATATTCAGGTGCTTACGCCGATGAATCGCGGGCCTGCGGGAACCCAAGTGCTCAACGAGGAGCTTCAGGCTGCGCTCAATCCTACCGGGCCTTCGATCTTACGGGGTCGGACCACGTTTCGCGTCGGCGACAAGGTGATGCAGCTTCGCAACGACTACGAGCGCAACGTTTGGAACGGCGACGTCGGCATCATCGCGAGTGTCGACGAGGAGGAGCAGACGCTCGTCGTGCGTTTTGCCGACGGGGGGAGTTCTTCTGAACCTCGCGAGGTACCGTATGACGGTCCGGCGCTCGATGAGCTCGCGCTGGCGTACGCGTCGACGATCCACAAGTCGCAAGGGAGCGAGTATCCGGCGGTCGTGATTCCGTTCCTGACCACGCACTTCGTCATGCTTACGAAGAACCTGCTTTACACGGCTGTGACCCGGGGAAAGCAACTTGTCGTGCTCGTGACCGACCCGCGCGCGCTCCGCATCGCGCTTGCCCCACGCGATGCGAACGGCGACGAAAGGCCATCCGATCACGGTCGGGCGACAAAGCTTGCCGCACGGACCCGAGGCGTCACTTGCGGTGACACGGTGCGCGAGTAGAATCGGCAGCCGTTGAGATGTTAAAACGCCTTTTCCTAGGTCTCGTGCTGGGTGCCCTTGTGGGCGCTCTCGTGGCGGCCGTCCTCGTTCGGGGGCTCGGAATAGCGGTCATCTCCGCGCAGTCGGAGGGCGCGAACAACGTCGTGCTCATGTATCTCGCGGCGTCGGTTGCGGGCGTCGTTACGGGGCTCGTCGCCGGAAAGCCAATCTGGTCCGCCGATGGTAAAATCGAGGCAGGGCTCAAAGCCTTTTTCGGCGCTTTGCTAGGGATCGGAGGCATGTTTGCGCTGCGCACGTGGGCGCATGTGCACGTGGACCTTTCGATGCTCAACGCGGGCGAGGGTCTGATCGGCGAGCTGCCCGCAGCTTCGCTTCCGATTTTGGCTGCCGCGCTCGCGAGCGTTTATGAGCTTGATAATTCGCCAGGCGAAAAAGGCGAAAAGACGAAACAAGCCGGTTCACCGAAGGCCGGTGCGGGGAAAAAAGTTCGCGTCGCGGAAGAACGCGAAGACGGCGACGACGAGATCTTCGACGAGCCTGCCGCGAGGAGGAAGCGGCGGTAGGCACACGCGTTGCCTCCAGCACGCATCTTGTTCTGGGCCGCCACGGCGGGAGTTCTTGTCTTTTCTTGCCACGCGGCGCTGACTCAAGCGCCTTCGCTTGCGGTTTCGGCGCTCGTGGCCTTTCTCTACGTAGCGCTGCTGACGTGCGGAGCGCTTGTATTGCGCTTACGCATGTTCGCGGATGCGTTGGTGTGCGGGCCGCATGATGCCCGCGGTGTTGCACTCACGTTCGACGACGGGCCACACCCTCTCCACACGAAGGAGGTTCTCGATATTCTCGATACGTACGGCGCGAAGGCCACCTTTTTCGTTATTGGACATAAGGCCGTCGCGCACCGGGATGTGGTTATCGAGATCGTGAGGCGAGGTCACCAGGTGGGCGTCCACGGGTTTGCGCACGCGCGGCTCTTCTCACTTTGGGGCAGCAAACGGGTACGGGACGACCTCGAACAGGCCGTGGCCGTCGTCGAGACGATCACCGGTGAGCGACCCCGCCTGTTTCGTCCCCCGATAGGACATACGAATCCGACGATCGCGCGAATCGCCGAACAGCTTGATCTGCGCGTGGTGGGCTGGTCTGTCGGTGGGCATGATGGTTTGGCAACGGCTACCGCGGAGGGCGTCGTCGGTCGCATCTCCCGAGGGTTGAAAGACGGCGCCGTGGTGCTTCTCCATGACGCCGCGGAGCACGGGTCGCGGAAGCCTGCTGGCGTGACGGCGCTCGACGCTATCTTGCAGAAGATCGAAGCCAAGAACCTCCGCGTGACGCCGCTCTCGACGTGGCTTGATGACGAAAGTGAAGGGTTACCTGAAGGGCGGTGAAGGCTTGCGGGCACACGTTGAGACGGTGTCCTGACGCTCCGGCGAGTCGCCCTTCACACCTCGGCGCTCGCACTTACGCGCGGGAAATCGGGGTTCCCTCTTGCACGGGGAGTTCGAGGACAAACCGAGCGCCTTGCGTGTGCGAGGCGTCGACAAAAACGCGGCCAGAGGCACTCTCGACGATCCCTTTGCACACGGCGAGGCCAAGGCCTGTGCCCGTGCCTACGTCTTTCGTCGTTACGAACGGGTCGAAGATCTGCTCACGCAAGTCCGCGGGTACGCCCGGACCGTTGTCCTCAACCTCGATGCGAGCGTGCGGGTGCGGGTTCGGGTGCGGGTGCGGGTGCGGGTGCGGGTGCGTTGAGGTTCGAGCACGTATCGTGACGACGTGCGCGGAGTCGTGCGGGAACTCCGCGAGCGCAGCGGCGGCGTTGAGAAGCAGGTTTAAAAAGACCTGGGTCAAGCGTTGGGGGGATAGAAGTACCCGCAGGCCCGAGTCAATATCGATGGTAAGAGTGATGTCTCGAAAGTCTTTTTGCGGTCGCACGAGTGCGACAACGTCCTCCACGACGTCGCGAACGTGTGCGGAAGCTTCTCCCGCAGTCGACGGAGAAGCGCTTTCCGGGCGTGCGTAGTCAAGGAGATCACGCACGACGACGTGAATCCGCTCAGTCTCCTTGCGCATGCGCTGTAGGAAGTCGACTCGAATATCCTCTGGCGTTTCCTTGTCATCGAGCAGCTCGTGCATTCCCATAATCGCTGTAATCGGATTGCCGATTTCGTGCGCTACCCCTGCGGCGAGCCGCCCGACGCTGGCCATGCGTTCGCTTCCCTCTAGCTGCGTTCGCGTTTCACCCAAGTGCCTCGTCGTGGTGCTCAGTTCCTCGACTTTCTCGCGAAGAGCGCGCTCGTCGGCAATGAATTTCAGAGCCATCGCACGGACGCTCGACCCAAGCTCTTGGAGCTCTCGTGCACTCGCGTCGGGCAAATCGAACGAGCGCGCGCCGCTCGCGACGCGATCGGCTGCCCGCGCAAGTTGCTCGATAGGGCTCACGATGGCGCGCGTCAGAGCGATGTACGCGAAGACAAGAAGCGCCAACGCGAAGACGCCCATGTAGAGAGCGACGCCGCGAACCACGTCGATCGAGCGTGCGGTTTCGTCCGAAGTCCGAACGCGGAGGACAACGGCGCGGTCTCCAATCGGAAGCGTCAGGTCGAGTGCGCGGGACCCGTTTCGCGGAGCCACGCGGAGGAACGTCTCGGCGTACGGTTTCGTCGGGGCTCTGAGCGTCGCAAGCTCCTTGGGAGACCCCGCTATGGCCATAGGCTCGCCGCTGTCCTGGCCGTCGTAGAGAGCTATCGCAACCGCGCCTCCGTCGCCGACGTGAGACGCAAGCGTCCTCCGTACAGACTCGTCGGGAGAGTCTCGGATGTGAACTTTGATGGCCCGGCCGAGCGCTCGCGCCGCCTCTTCGCGCGCCGCTAAGGACGTCGCCCGGGTGACTTGTGCGATAGCAAAAAAGAGAGGGACGTACGCGACGACGATGACGCCAGCCAAGGCGAGCAGAATCGTTAGGCGAAGCCCGGGGCGCGTCGCCACTCGGTCAGACGATCCCGAAAAGAGCGCTTACTTGATAAACCAGCACAGCCGCCCCGTAGCCGAGGGCGTACGTGTAGGCTACAACGAAGGCGGGCCATCGCCAGCTGCGCGTCTCCCGCTTGACCGCCGCGACCGTGCTCACACACTGGCAAGCGAGGACGAAAAATGCGAGAAGCGCGAGGCCCGTGCGCGTCGTGTAAACGGCACTTCCGTCGGCCTTTTTAGCCTCGCGTAGGCGTGAGGTCAGCGGCGCTGGGTCGTCGGCCGCGTTCTCGACGCCGAAGATAACGCCCATCGTTCCGACCATCACTTCGCGGGCGCCAAACGAACCGATAAGGCCGACGTTGATCCGCCAGTCGAATCCGGCCGGTCGCGTCAAAGGCTCGAGCGCGCGGCCGATGGTGGCGGCCACACTACGTTCGATGCCCGACCCATAGCGGGCAGTAGGCATCGGGACCGAGAGCATCATCCAGAGAATGGCGGAGACAACCAGGATCGTCGTCCCGACATCACGCAAAAATCGTCGTGCGGCGAGTACCGCCTTTCGTGCCACGACACGCGGCGATGGCAGCCGATACGACGGGATTTCGAGAACGAGCGGAAGACCCTTCCCCTTGGTCACCGTGCGCCGAAGAACCCACGACGCGAGCAGTGCTGTCAAGATGCCTGTAAAATACAATCCTACGAACATACCCGAACGGAAAACCGCTGAGCGATGGCTGAAGAACGTCGCGAGTACGAGGCTGTAAGTCGGTAACCTCGCCGAGCACGTCATAAGCGGGAGTACGAGGATCGTCGTGAGTCGCTCGCGTGGGTCGCGCACCACTCGCGTCGCGGCAATCGCAGGTACCGCGCACGCGTGACCCATGAGGAGTGGCAAAAAACTCCGGCCACTTAGGCCAAGTGCGCGAAGAAGTCGGTCGATGAGGAACGCGCCGCGCGCGAGGTAGCCGCTTGCCTCAAGGAGTTCCAGGGCGATCGTGAGGATCACGATTTGAGGCATGAACGCGAGCACTGTCCCCGCGCCGCCCAAAACGCCGTCCGCGAGGAATGACGTAAAGAGGTTTTTGCCAAACGCGCGGGTCAGCTCGATTCGCGCCAAGCCCACAAGTCGTTCCATAAAGCTCGACGCGGGATCTGCTGCTAGAAACACAAGGGCAAAGAGTAGCCCCATAATACCGATGAACAGAAACGGACCGACCACAGGGTGAAGGAGTACCGAGTCGATCTGAGCCGTCGCGCGTCGGCGGCGGAGTTCTCGTCCGCTTCCGACATCCTTCACGACCGACCGCGCGAGGCTCGAAGCGTCGAACGCGCCGTCTCCCTGCTTGAGCGGGCCCCCACGATGGCAGTCTTCGATGGCGGCCAGCACGATGGCTTTCGTCGTCCGTGAGCGGGCGTCAACGAGGACGACGGGTGCACCTAAGGCCTCTTCGAGGGCTTTGATGTCGACGGTGTGGCCCTCGCGTCGAAGCACGTCCGCGTGGGTAAGCAGGACTAAAAGCGGCGTGTTTCGTCGAAGGAGCTCAGCGGTAAGGCGAAGCCCTAAAGCCAAACGCGTGGGGTCCAGCACCTGTACGATAACGAGCGGCCGTTCGTCCAAGGCCAGCGCGTCTAGAAACCCGCGTGCGACTCCTTCGTCCGTCGCCTTGTCGACCGTGTTTTCGACCGAATAGAAGCCGGGCAAATCGGCGAGGACGGCCTTCGCACCCGAGGGTAAGGCCACGTTTCCTTCGAGAATCTCGACGGTGATGCCGGGGTAGTTCCCGACGTGTGCGCCGCCCCCGGTGAGTGCGTTGTAGACGGAGGACTTGCCGGAGTTCGGTCGACCTACGAGCGCGATGGTGAGCGAAGAAACGCTCTGGCGGGTCGCGTTCACGTTGGCTTGAGCAACACGGTGTCGATAGAGGCGTCTTGCACGTGAATTCGAGCGGCCACCTCGCGGGCGATCGCGAATTCACCTCCAGACGATGTGCGGACGTGCAGCGGGCCGCCGAGCGCGGCGCGACGAAGGATGACCAGCCCCTCGCCCTCGTGTAGCCCCACGGCAGCTAACCACGCACCAGCCTCGTCCTCGAGGTCGACCCGCTCGATCGTCACGCGCCGATGGGAGTCAATCATGGACAGCACTACAGAAGCCATGCCGTCGTGTAGCTTATCGAAGTTGAAAGTCATTGTCGTCATAATCTGCGTTTCGATCTGCAGCGCGCGCCTTTCGGGCGAGCCTCGAGCGAGCTAAGACGCCCACGTGCGAGCGCGTCATGCATTCGAGGGAGCGGTGCCTGTCGTCGTTTCCTGTCGTTCTGTCAGGCGAGGGTTTGCGCGCTCCTGCTGGTTTGCTTTTCCGACGTCCTTTACGGCCATGATGTCACTCGCGTGTCAAAACGGCCGTACCAGCGCTGTGGTGGAGGTGGCGGATGTCGCTTCACCGGATGCGTCCGTCGAGATCAAAGACGCTAGTGTGGTCGACGCTCCGCCCGATCGCGGGAGCCCGACAAAGCTTGGCGTGACGACGCAGACGTCCGTGATTGACGGTCGATGGTGGCCGGAATCGGGGAAGGGCGGCAAACGACTCGGATACTTGAGACACGGGGCGGTGGTCGATGCGTTCGACAAAGCGCAGCCGAACAGCGACTGCAAAGAGGGTTGGTACGAACTCGAGGTGGGAGGATACGTCTGCGGTAAGGCCGTGAGCGCAGAGCTCTCCAATCCCAAAGTTCGCCTGGCGCCCAAGCAACCTGACCACGACGCGGGAATGCCTTATCGCTACGGAGTCAATGTCTCCGACGACACCCCGCTCTATCGGCGCGTTCTTCCGATGGAGGATCGGAAGAAGTACGAACCGTGGCTCTCTTCGCCGAAGGTTGTCGACTCGGAAAGTGCTGGCGAGGAGAAGTCCGAAGGCGCCGACGACGAGAATCCCAGCGTTATGCACCGACCCGAATCGAGGGAGTCGAAAGAGAAAGCTGCGAGTGCCGATGCGGGACGCCCAAAGCTAAAAGAGCTCAAGGGCCGAGGCGTGCTCGTGCGCAAGATGTCGCGTGGATTCTACATCGCTCTCGATAAGGAGTTTCGGTCGTACGGCGCTCGATGGTGGCGTACTTCGTTTGGATTTGCAGCACCCTTCGAACGCATCATGCTTCAACCTGGCGTGACGAAGTACGCTGGCACGTGGTTTGACTTAGCTGCAAAGGCAGATGTCGAGTGGCCGGCGACTGAAGGTACTGGGGATACGGATGATGTGGGCAGCCCTCACGATGCGGGCGACCCTCATGACGCGGTAGAGTCGAGCGTTGTGAACGTCAGCGCGACGGATGCTGCAGCTCGCGTGGTGACTTACGCCGGAACCGTGGCGTTCGTATCCGTCGGATTTGCTCGAAAAATCGAGTTAGTGGAAGACAAAAACGATAGCAGACGATGCGACCTGCGAACCAAGAAGGTGGTTTGGGGTCCGGAGCTCCCGAAGCGAAGTGCAGTCTTGCTTACGGGACGCGAGGCCGTTGTATCTGGGCAGCGATACCACGAGACCCGTAACGGCTATTGGGTACGCCTAATCGACCTAAAGACCGCGCACCCGGCGCCCCCTCCTGACCTTTCAACGGGAGAGAAGTGGATCGATGTAGACCTCACACGGCAAGCGCTTGTTGCGTTCGAGGGGACGCGTCCAGTTTTTGCGACGCTTATTTCGTCCGGAAGGCGGAATGCGGAAGATAAAGAGAAGGACTTTCCAACCCCAGTTGGTATCTATCGTATTCGTGAAAAACACGTGACCACGACGATGGACGGTGACGTCGCGTCGGACGGTCCGTACTCGATAGAGGACGTTCCGTGGGTCATGTACTTCCAAGGTAGTTACGCGCTCCACGGCGCGTTTTGGCATGATCAGTTTGGCCACATGAGAAGTCATGGGTGCGTGAACATGTCACCCGAAGATGCACGCACCGTTTTCGCTTGGAGCGAGCCTCAGTTACCGACGGGTTGGCACGGTGTATTCAGTAAAGATGAACGCTCCGGAACGCGCATCGTCGTGCACGAAGACAAGCCCGCAAAGCGTTGACCCGCCGCGAGGTGGGCAAGTTGTTAATCGCTAGCTATTCATGACCGAAAGCGAGCGCTATCGCCTCGGCAATCCCGCCACCTGTGGTGATGGATCTCGTCAATACGTCAGTGGCGGACTTTTTCACTTCGTCGGGTGACTGCCCCATCGCGAAAGACCGACCCGCCGTGGAGAGCATCGGCAAGTCGTTAAGCCAGTCGCCCACGCAGACCGTTTCCGACACCTTGATGCCGTAGTGACTCGCCATCCAAGCGAGAGCCGTGCCTTTGGTTCCGCCTGATGCGCGGGCGACCATGGCCCAGTGGCCTCGCCCTTTCAGCGTGTCACGCTGGAATGGAAACATGGAGACTTGCATCGACTCCGTACCGTCGTTTTGCATCTCGGCCACCGCCCGGCCAATATTCGCCTCGTGACCGAGAGCAACGACCGCCGTCATGCCGACTTTCGACGCCCAAACCGGATGGTCAGTGACTTTCCTCGCGAAGCGAAGGTCAGTCGACCACGTACGAACGTAAGGCAAGTAGTCCGCGCCGCGCTCGTCGTGCACGATGGCGTCTTCGGCAAATAGAAATGCCACGAGATCATTTTGCACGAGGCTTTGACGCAACCGTTGGGCGGCGGGACCTCGAATCGCGTGGTGGAGAAGAGTTTTGCTCCCCTTGACCTGCACGACGTGGCTCCCATCCGCGCACCCAACGGGCCCATCGAGACCGATAAGCTTTGCAGACGGTCGGGTCCCAGAAAAGAGACGACCCGTAAGGATCGTTACTCTAATCCCACGGGTCTTTAGCTTCTTCAGCGCTGTAATGTCTTCGGGGCTCGCCTCGCCGGCATGGTCGAGCAGCGTACCGTCAAGGTCTATCGCTAGCAGCTTGTAGGGACCGGCTCCCCGCGAGCATGTAGGCTCGTGGGGGGTAACGTCAGACATAAGCTCATTTTGCGAGTCCACCGCAGAACCCACGAGGCCTCGGCCCGAGCTTTCTCGGGCAAGCGACGAGGACTTGGTGTTTGACACGCGAAGGTTAGGATCGGAAAGCGGCCTTCCCTTCGCGCTGGATCGTGCAGCTACCATGAAACCAAACTTCGGTGACGCGGTCTATCTAGTGAGCTAGCGGAACTAGCTAGGGAGTCCGAGCTATGAAGACGATCTCAGAAATCAGGCAGACGCCGGATAGACAGAAACCTTCTTCTTATCGTTCGTCTTCCACTCGTACTTTACGTGACCGTCAATCAACGAAAAGAGTGTGAAATCCGAGCCTTTGCCTACGTTCTTGCCGGGGCTGATGGTCTCGCCGACTTGACGTACGATAATGTTTCCGGCGCGAACAACTTCGCCTCCGTAAACCTTAACGCCACGCCGCTGAGCGTTGGAATCCCGGCCGTTACGTGTGCTGCCTGCGCCTTTTTTGTGAGCCATGGTACTGCTACTTTCTCAACCGGCGATGCCGGTGATCTCGAGCGCTGTGAAGAGCTGGCGATGACCGGACTTGCGGCGATAGTTCTTTCGTCGACGGAACTTGAAAATGATGATTTTCTCTCCGCGATCCTGCGCGATGATCTTTGCTTCGACCTTCGCGCCGCCAAGGAGTGGCTTCCCGATTTTCAACCCAAGTGCGCTGCCAGCTTCGCCGATAGCGCCTGGAGCTATCAGAAGGACCTCGCTAAGGGTGATCGAGTCACCGACATTGCCGGCAAGTTTCTCGACACGGAGCTTATCGCCCTGTGCCACTCGATATTGTTTTCCGCCCGTTTTGATGACCGCGTACATGGCACTCGCCCTCTTGGTGGGCCGCGCCTGTCTCAGGTAAAGAGACCGCGTCGGCGGGGTTTCCTCGCCCCACTTGGAAGAGGGTACGAAGGATGCGGCACTATATGGAAATCGGCGCCCTTGTAAAGGTCTTCGGAAAAAATGCCAGGAAGCTCGTGATGCGACGAGGCTCCGGCGGTGACGCACGGAACTTGCATCGCTCACAGCTAGGGTCCCACAACGTTTGGAGGATGTATGATTTATCGCGGCTTTCTGCTGATCGGCGTACTCCTTGGAGCGACGGCGTCCGGTGCAACCAGCGGGTGCAGCGGGCCAGATCCTGGACAGGTCACGTTTGGCGAGAGAAGTCGGGGGTCGAACGGTGACGTCACCGGCGGCAGCGTTTCGGGCGCAACTCCTGACCTCGGGGTGGTCGACGCGGGAGGCACGGCGAACAGCCAGACCTCGGCCGACGGCGGAGCGTCAGCCGTTGCAGATCCCGTGTTCGGGGTAACTACGTTCGCGGCTGGACAACCGGGCCCGGGAGGTCCTGCGAAAGCCGCTAATCCTGCTCACGAGGGGGATGCGTCTGGGAAAGACTGCACGAAGTCCGGGTGTCATAAAGGTCTGTGGGCGTTCGGCGGTACGCTCTACACGGACGCGGCGGGCGCGGCGCGCGTGAAAGGCGCCGAAATTCGGATTGCGGGCCCCGACGGTAAAGAGTTCGCAAAAACCTTCAGCGACGTCGACGGCAATTTTTGGATCAACTACGTGGCTCCGATTCCTGCGAATAGTCGGGTGGGCGTACGCACCGCGGACGGCAAAAAAGCGACCATGCAGGGTGTCATCGGTCCGGCCGAAACAGGATGTAGCACGGTGGGGGCTTGCCATGCGACAGCGATGAAAGTTTTCATTAAGTAGCGCGCCGCGATCAGTAGTGATGCTGAAACAATAAATCCAAGATCGACGTGCCGCGGTCACCCCGGGTGCCGATAAAAGACCACTTCGGAATAAGCTGCCATTCGACAAGAAGGTAGGTCGTATCCGGTTTTCGCTGCGAAAATCCTGACGCATACCCAAGTTGGACCTTCAAGTTGCGGCGCAGGCGATAACCTACTCTCGTGTGGACATGGTTTGCGTCGGTGCGATCCTGCTCGAGGTCGGAGTCTTCGTCGAGCTCCCCAAGTGCCTTATTGAGGCCTGAAGACGCGAGGCCAGTACCCACGGCGGTCGCGGCCTGGGTGTCGCTCGGGCGCGCGTCGCCGGCTTGAGCCTGGTTGGGGTCGGCGCGTCCAAAAAGCAAAACAGAACGAATCTCGTTTTTCGAGTACGGCGGCTCAGATCGAAGCGCAAGGTGTCCGGTTTCGAGAGGTCCGCTGAACTCGACCCAAACCCGCGTGCGATCGGGCGCATCCCAGAAGGCCGCGGCAACGACAATGGGGTTGCTAGGCGCGTCCCCCGCGACGAACGAAACCGTCGCGTGGTCGACTACGAATTTGCGGCACTGGACGTCGATCGTGCTGCCGTTGCGGAGCGTGAGCTGGCCCGTGACAGCAAGCTCGTCAGCGAGCTCAACGACTGAGCGCCCGCCGAGGTGCAGGCGTACTCCGCGACTTTCGAGAGCGACGTCATCACCAAGTGAAACGGTGACGGAGACGGCTGCCGGGCTGCCTTTCGCCGCGAAACTGTTGGAAGGCACCTCCGCTCGAGCAAGCGAGGCGCGTCGGCCTGGACGAGTGACGCCAAGGCTGGTGTACTGAATTCGTGGGTGAGCGATCGATCAATCCTAGAAAAAACCTTGGGTTGGAGAAAGCGCTCGAAAGCGATTCGGCGCCCGCAGCCCAGGGGCCGCGTCCGACGGTGATCCCGAGTTTCGATCCTCGAACGTACGCGGAAGAGTTTGAGACTCGCGAGCGCATGCCCACGATCACAGATGAGTCCGCGATCGAGCAAGCGCGCTTGCATTCGTTTCCTACGAACATCCCGCCTCCGCAGAACGCGGCTTCGACAGCGCCACCCGGTCGAGACCCCGCGGCTGGCCGAGATTCAATTGCGGAGATCGATCAGAATGAATTCGACTTCGATGCACTACCCATAGAGGAGCAGATAGCCATCCTCACGGATCGTCTGATGCCGTTCACTCGCGTGCCGCTTCGGGTGCAACCGATGACGCGCGAGTTGCTCGACGACGCGAACGTCGTTTTCGCGGTTGGCTTTGTCGACGGCGTTCTGTCTCTCGGCACGATCGTTGACGTCATCGGGCTACCTGAACTCGAAGTGCTGCGCGCGTTCGACCGCTTGGTGGCACTCGGGATTGTCGTATTTGACACTTGACTGCCAATGCGGAAGCTGGAACTCAGACTCGGTGAGGCGAACGTAACGTCGCGCAGCAGGCCGACAGAGCAAGCTGCGCGCCGACGTAACGGCTAAGCCGGGGGGGGAGCGCTGTCGCGTGTGGCTCCAGGTCTCACGCTGGCGCCTACGCGTCGCGGCGTAGACCCCTGAGTTGCCGCGAGAACCCATTCGTCCAACAGTTGACTACGGTACTCGAGATCGAGCCGAACGGCGGCCTCGGCGATGGCAAAGTCGGAGCTCTTCCCGCTCACTGCGAAAAGCGTCGCAGCGTCGTCAGAATGTCCCTCGTCGCGTGGACCATGCCGATCGAAAAACGTCATGTCGATCGAGTCAAAAGTCCTTTTTGCCATGCGTGCAAGTACCGCAAAACTCGAAGGGATCGTGGCCTCCGCCGACGCCAGCAGCGCACAGGCGACCGCGAAGTCACCGTGCTCGACGACCTCGCGGAGGTGGCTATTTATCATCCGTATGGCCGGCAGCGTCGGCGCGGCCTCAGCCGACTCCGAACGGACGCCAATCGACGCAAGCATCTGAAGGTAGAGACTCGGATGCGCGGACTGAAGGTCACCGCAACCCATCTCTTCGTAGATGTTGTCCATGAGTGCGAATCGGCTTCGCAGGTTCGGTGCTCGCGCGCCAAGCAAACATAGCAGCCCTGTAAATGGAGAAACGATCTTGTAGAAGCTAGTCAGAATAAACGACGCAAGCTCAGGAGAAGGAGGTGAGCGATCGAATGTAGACATGAACGGATGCGTAAAGAATCGGTGATTTTTAGATGTTCTAAGTGTGTTCGTAAAGAATTTTTGGTTATCGATAGAACTAGCCGTCGTCAAGTCACTTAGGCCAAATGGTGTCTTGAAATGTTCCATAACCCCACCCCCGAGCGTTGTTGTTGGTGTCATTAGTTTGACGCACTCGGCGCGTTAAGATTAGTGGCAAATTGCATTGTGGATCGCAATTTGTAATAGGTCGTATGATACGTCGTCGGTCCGTCGTTGGTGCGCCACCTTTCCTGTTTGGTAAGCGGACTAGGGCAAATTTGTGACCGCTACACCCTGACGTCGCGCGTCGCGCATGTTGGACCCGAACATCGTGACGGCCCCCCTAGCGGGCGGTCACGATGTCCTTCGGGGTGGCACGAAGGTGGTTGTGTGTCTATACCGTAGGAAGGGCCGCGCTGGGGGCAGCCTAGGGTGTGTCGCGTCGCGAGAAAGAAAGCATCATGGAGGATTCGAGCGCCAAGGCGACCGTGCGGGTAGGGAGGGCGGAGCCGGAGTCGGATTCGTGGCCGCGTCATTCGCTGTTCTCGGTTGGTACTCAGGCGTTTTGTGGCGCGAGCGAGGCTGCGCAAGCGATCTTCGGCCTTATCAGTGAGCTTGTCGGGCTCCGCATCTGCGTGTTGACGCGAATCGATCTCGCGAAGAACACCCTGACTGTTGTCGAGGCCCTCGATACGAGCGGTCTTGGAATCGTGCGAGGCATGGTCTTGCCGGCCGACGAGATGCCGTGTGATTACGTGGTCCGTTCGTCGAGCGCAGTGAGGCAGTCCGACCTCAACGCTCATCCGCTCTTTCGGTCGTTACCCGCGTGTACCAAGCTCGGCTTGCGCTCCTATCTTGGCGTGCCGCTTCGGCGCAGCGACGGAACGGTTTGGGGAACCCTTGCAGCGGCCGATACCGCGGCTCGAAAGACGACGCGTTCGCACGCGCAAATTTTCACGGTTCTGGCGCGCCTCGCCGTCCTGGAGTTCGAGCGAGAAGAGCAGCGTGAAGTGCTCGAGGACCACGCAAAGAGCCTCGTTGAACGCCTAGCCATGGCAGAAGCGCTCGAAGAGGAGAGGCTTGGTGCGGTTCGACTGCAAACTGTCCTCGAGGCCGCCGCGACCGTAAGTCATGAGGTAAACAATCCACTCACCGTGCTCCAGCTAAGACTGGGCAGACTTATGAAGCGCTGCCTTCCTGGCGATGCGGAGATGATCGATGACCTTCAGGTCGCGCTCGAAGCCGCCGACGAAATCAATGAGGTGACCACACAGTTGCGAAGTGTGGTTCGACCCGTCAGCACGCACTACCTACGCGGGAATACGAGAATGATCGACCTCGCTGCCTCGACGCACGACAGCGCGGACGTGGTCTCCGAGTCGTCGATTGTCGATCGTTGGCGTGAGAAAGAGACGGAGCCTGACGTTTGACGAGCGGCAACATTTTCTACGTGTAGAGTCCACGCTCCTCATCGCGTAGAAGGAGGAGCAAGGAGGGAGCCGCATGACTTCCGTACCGCTGTTGTGTTTGCCCATTGGCTTTGGGCTCATTTTTCTACCTAAGGTTCCTCTCTCGCTCGCGATGGCTCGCGAACCGGGGGGGTACAACAACGTCGCGCCGCGTGACCAGCAAGCAAAACTCTCGGGCTGGGGGCGCCGCGCCGCCGCGGCTCACGCCAACGGTTTTGAATCGTTTCCAGCGTTCGCAGCGGGCGTCCTTGCGACGCAAATAACGGGCGCAAGCCCACAGGTCGCGGCACTTTTCTCAATCGTTTACGTCGTATCGCGTGCGTTCTACACCCTGGCGTACCTTGCCGGAATGGCCTCGCTACGTTCGATGCTCTGGCTGGTCGGCACCGGTGCCTCCGTTGGCTTGATGATCCTGCCACTCGTCAGCTAGCTAAGTGCTGTACGATTCTTGGCGTCATGACCCAGCCTGAGCCCGCTGAGCCTGAGCTGTCGACCGACGAGTCCTTCGAAGGGCAGACGGTTGGGGGCAAGTACAAGGTCGGACGACTCGTCGGTTCTGGTGGTATGGGCACAGTGTGGCTCGGGGAGCACACGGGCCTCGGCACACGTGTGGCCATAAAATTTATTCGGCTCAAGTTCGCCGAGCGCGCCGACGCTCGTCGTCGGTTCGAGATCGAAGCTCGAGCGGCCGCAAGCGTGGATTCGAAGCATGTCGTGAAAGTCTACGACTACGGTGTTACGGACGACGGACTGCCTTATATCGTTATGGAATACCTTGAAGGAGAATCCCTCTCCGAGGTTCTTATACGGCGTGGGCCACTCGGGGCGGAAGAGGCGGCAAAAGTCATTCGCCAAGCATCCCGGGCCCTAGCGAAGGCGCATGCTGCCAATGTCGTTCACCGAGATCTGAAGCCCGACAACATCTTTCTCGCTACAAATGTCGATGCGGACGAGCGTGAGGGGCTGCCTTACCTCGTCAAAATCGTGGACTTCGGTATCGCTAAAGTTCTCGACGTAGCAATCGGACATGGAATGGCCTTGAAAGGCCCCACCCAGGCCGGTGCGGTCATTGGAACGCCGAACTTCATGAGCCCGGAACAACTCACGGTCGGCGGCATGCCAAGTCCGCTTTCGGATATCTGGTCACTTGGCGCGTGTGCTTATGCGGCGTTCACAGCTCGCATTCCGTTCGAGGGGGAGGTGCTGGGTGATATCGTGCTCAAGGTGTGTGTGGAGCCGCTACCGTCCGTACTCACCTGGAACCCCGCTGCACCCCCGGCGGTCGACACGTGGTTTCGTCGTGCCTGCCACCGCGAGCCCCATCTGCGCTTCCAGAATGTCGAGGAGATGAGCGACGCGCTTGGGCTCGTTTGCGGTCTTGGCGTGTCGAACGCAAGTTCAACGGCCTCCGCACTGTCGTCGGAACGCATGCGGTATGCATTTAAACGTACGGCCGACTCGGTAATCGACGAACTTCCAGACGAGCTCCCACGTCCGGCGATGAACGCAAAGACCGCCATGCTTGCCGGCATCATCGTAGGCGTCTGCATGATGGTGGCTGTCGCTGGCATTCTCGCTTGGAGAGAGACGCAGGGGCTAGAAGGACCACCTTCGGGTACCGGTTCGCCAGCTTCGAGCACTTCGGCCTCACGGCCTTCTGCACGCTAGCTCGTGGCTTTCCTCATGCTTCTAAGGGCAACATAGGAACGAAGGTCAGGATGACCTGATTCACGCGGCAACGACTGTCGCGCCCAGCCCGCGATGAGGACTTCTCCAAAGTGGCCTCGCGTACCGTCCCACCCCGCGCTCTGGTCAACGAGTGACGTAAAGCCGGCATCGTAGAGAGCTTTACCGGCTTTGGCGCTTCTCGCGCCCATCTTACAACCTACGATCAACCGCGCATTCTTCGCAAAGGAGGTCTCCATCACCGACAGAAACTCATCGTTCAGGACCATCGTGCTTGGCCCCGCGAGCATGAACGGCACATTAAACGCCCCGGCGGGATGGCCCGCCTCGAACTCGTCTTCTGTGCGAACGTCGACGTAGACGAAGGCCTCGTCTCGCATCTTGAGGAGCGCCTCCGTTGGTGAGACGCGCTGCACGGGGCTCATCAAGCGCACACTAAAACAGAGGTGCGTCGCCCGCAAAGCCAGAACGGATGTCGCCTTCTGGCTTCACGATTGCCGGAGGCGCGCGCTTCCGGTTCCGCGGTAGAGATAGCGTTTGTCCTCGGCTGGCGTCGCGTGCGAGGTTGAGTCCGCACGGTACTGCGCGTCGCCGATGAGCGCGTGATCCGGAGAGAGTTGGCATGCTGGGTCTGTTTTTGCGGCGTCGCCCGTGAGTGCGAAAGCCTGACATCGACAGCCTCCGTAGTCGATGCTCCTGCGGTCGCAGCTTCGGCATGGTTCGGACATCCACGCCTCGCCTCGATAGGCGAGCATCGCGGGAGAACGTTCCCAGATGTGCGCGAGTGGCTGTGCGCGCACGCTGTCGAACGTAAGTGACGTTAGACTCGTAGCCGCATGACATGGCACGACGCGTCCGTCGGGGACGACTTGAATAAATCGACGCGCCCAGCCATCCATACACGCCTTCGGGGTGACTCCAAAGTAGTCGGGCTTGACGAAGAGAACCTCCATCGAGCCTCGCAGGCGCTCGCGATGTAGCGCCGCCATGTGTGCCGCTCGGTCGACCTGTTCGCGACTCGGTAAGAGAAGGTCACGATTGGCCAGCGCCCAGCTGACATATTGTGTGTTGGCGAGTTCGAGTCGGTCGGCGCGGACCAGCTCTGCGAGGGCGACCAGCTCATCGATCTCGCCAAGGTTTGCGCGATGGAGCACGACATTCATCGTGAGCGGAAGTCCGAGGTCTTTTACCCAACGCATGACGGTGAGCTTTTTCGCGTGGCCCGCGTAGCCTGCGACGCCGTCGCCAAGCTCTGCTCGGCTGCTTTGCACGCTCACCTGGACGTGATCGAGGCCAGCCCGGACAAGGTCTTCGAGACGCGCGCGGGTAAGGGGAATGCCGCTTGTGATAAGGTTTACATACAAGCCGAGTTCGTGCGCGTGCTTGACGAGAAGCTCGAGATCGCCGCGGACCAAGGGCTCGCCGCCTGTAAGGTGGAGCTGGACTACCCCGAGGGCTTCGGCGTCGCTGAAGACGCGGCACCACTCGTCGTGGCTTAGCTCGTCTTTATGGGCCGCCAAGTCCATGGGGTTCGAGCAGTACGGACACCGTAGCGGGCAGCGATACGTCAGTTCTGCAATGAGTGTGTAGGGCCTTGGAGTGGTCATAGGACCTCCGTCTCGAAAGGTGGCATTCCGCTTGCTCTTGAAGCCGAGGAGAAGATGTTTTCTTCAAGCTCTCCACGGTTGGAGAGAAGCGGAGCATTCGTAAATGTCAATACATAAGTCATTCGCCATCGTTGCGTGCTCGTTTGTCCTCTTCATCGGCTGCAGCGCGACCCAAGACGAGCAGGGTGAGGCGAATTCCGAGCTCAATTCCGCTGGTGCGGCTGCCTCGGGCCGAAGTGCTCGCCCGAAGGTGGGTACCGACGATCCACCCGCGGTCCGTGAGGGAGCCCTCTCGATCGAACCCCTCGAAACGTTGGCCGCGGGGCCTGCTGCCGGCACGTACTCAAATATTTGCCAACAAGCTATCCGAGTTGGCGCGGTCGTTATCATGTGTGTCATTCCGTGTAACTTGTCGCCCAGTGGCAACGTTGCGGGGACGCCGGCTGGGGATGTCGCTGCGAGCATCAATGAGTGCAAAAAGCGAGCGAAAAAGGTGGAAGAAGACACTCAGTCCGGCGCTCACGGCGGCGGTTTTGGTGTTAACGACGTTGTGGAATTTGGTGGCAACGCTTTCAAGGTGCTTGTCGGTGCGGGCGTTATCTTGGTTTGTACCGCCACGGGTCTCTGCGAGCGGTCGTTCGCCTTCTAGTGATGCGCATGCCGTGTCGCTTTTAGGATTGCCGCGCTAGCCGCGCGTCAAAAGACCTCGATTGCTGAGCTCTGTCACGAACTCCAAGACATCTACCTTCACGGTATCGCGCACGCCGCCCACGTGTTCGAGGAGGAGTTCTTCGACGATGGTGTCGACTGCACGTGTGCCGTCGCACTTTTTTGCGATGGCCGCCGCGGCTTCGTTCAACTCGAGTCCACGCTCGGGATAAAGGATCATGTACTTTTTTCCATGGCGATCAAACTTCAGGCGCGCTTTCGCGGCAAGCTTAGGAATGAAAGTGCCGTTCACGGTGACTGGGGACTTCACGTCCGTCACGTAAGTGGGTGTGCCGTGCAGAGGGCATCGAGAAGTGCCCATAAGATGTGCGTCTTCGCGATAAGTGCGGCGATGCAGCTCTCCTGCGCGGCGCGCGTCACCGCATGCGCTAAGACGTAACCGATAGCTTCCTGGGAGTCGTCGCGCGCTCGTATCACTCGTCCGCGAAAATACGCGAGCGTCTCCGCCTCGACCCACGGATAGTGCATTTCCCAGGCTGCGATACGAGTCGCCATGAGATCAGGAGAGAAGAATTCGGTGAGTGACGAGGCAACTGCTTCGACGAGCGGGCGCTCGCGAACTAGCTGAACGTAGGCGTCGCATGCGAAGCGGACGCCGGGCAGCACGCCTCGGAGTGACGACACCTCGTCGACGTCGAGGCCTACCCCGCGGGCAAGCCTTAGCCATTGCGCAAGCCCTCCTTGTCCCTCGGCGAGACCGTCATGATCGTGGAGGCGGCGAATCCACATCCTCCGAAATGCGGGGTCTTCAGACTTTGAAAGAATGACGGCATCTTTAATGGGAATACGTGTTTGGTAGTAATAGCGATTTTGCACCCATGCTTGGATGTGTTCGCGTGACAGCAGCCCCGCGTGCATCGCGAGGTGAAAGGGATGGCGGTCGTGGTAGCGCGCGTCACCTTCGGCCTTCAGGCGCGCCATGAACGCATCAGAGTCGAGCCGATTCGAGTCGCTCACCATGAGATTTCCATTCCGTCGACCGCGACCTCCCAGCCCGCAGCCTCCACTGCCCGGCGCTCCTCGCCTGGGCCGAGGATGGGATTCGTGTTGTTGATGTGCGTATAGATCTTGCGTGCGGCAACGGACGCGAGACCTTCGAGACTTCCGTAAGGGCCGCTGATGGGCATATGAGCCATATCCTTGGCGACTGACTGCGAGAGGCTTTGTCTCACGAGCTCGTCTTCTGCGTAAAAGGTGCCATCGAAAAGAAGGACCGAACATCCCGACAGGTCGACGCCGTTGAGATTGGCGCACGCGGCGGCGTACGTCAGAGCTGGCGAGTCGTGTGCGTCCACCTCCCGGAGCGATAGTCCGACGTTGTCTTCACTGCTCGAAGCGGAACGCCCGATGAGGTGCACGGGCAGCTTCCCCGGGACGGCGAAGGGAAGAACGCGAACGCCGAGAGAGTCTCCGGCTGCGTCGCGAAGCTCGATCTCCGTTCCGAGGGCAAGGGGCCGGAAGACTACCTGGCCGTCGAAACGCTTGAGCGTTCGAAGGAGGACGCTCGCTTCAAGCCCTGCCCACACAGAAGCTGTCGCGTACAGCGCAAAGGGCTGAGACTCTCGCATCGAAAAAAGCCCGAGAATGTGGTCCATATCGCCGTTGGTGAGGACCACCGCGCCGATCGGAGAGTGTCGCTTTGCTCGCGGCCAGAGCGCTGGGGTGGCTTGGATTTGGGCGAGCACATCGGGTGAGGCGTTTACCAAAGCGAAACGCTCGCCATCCGAAGTGACGGCGAGAGAGTCCTGGGTGCGCGAGGTGAAGCCAGGCCGCCCCTCACGAACCGCGACGCATCCGTCGCATCCGCAGTTCCACTGGGGAAACCCACCGCCCGCAGCCGAGCCCGTTACGATGGCACGCATTGCAGCAGTGTAAACCGTTCCCGGCGGACCTGGCGGATCGAGCGCAACCCAGCTCCGCTTTCGTCTCGTGTCGGCGCACTCGTCAAAGGCGCGCTCTCACGCAAACTTACCCTGGATTACATTTTGCTACACGGCAGACGTCCCATGAAACTTTCTCTCCTCGTTCCGCCCGTTGGACTCGGATTCGTGATTTCGGCTCTCGTCGCTTCTTCCTTTGCGCCGGCTTGCGGCAGCGCGGGGAATAGCACCTTATCGGTTCGATCCGTACGCCGCGACGCTAAAAGCCGACCCCTCGAAGACGCTCGCTAAGACGGGTCCTCTTGCCGGGTCTGACGCGTACAAACAGCCGCCTATCAAACTGGTGATTCGCGGTCTCCCGAGTGATGGGCGCCATCCACTCAAGAAATTCGTCTTCGACAAACGAGACCCGTGGACGATGTACGTGAACCTTGGAACGGCGTCGGACGTGTGTGAGCAGGGGGCCGGCGCACGGCCTCCGGCTGGATTCCCCTTCCCATGCCCCGAGGCTGAAGAGGGAAGCCCGCGCGGATCGATTCGCAAGTACACCCTCGCAGGCCCCGATCACGTAGGGGGCGCGTTTACGACCTTCGCCAGAGGTCTGCGAAATTCGATGGCGCTCGCGGTTCATCCGACCTCGAATTTACTCATTCAGGGGGAAAACTCGCGAGATTCGATCGATAAGCTCGACGCCTCGCTCAAGGATCAAGAAGGCGACCTTCCGCACGAGGAGTTGAATGTAATTACCCAAGGCACCCACTACGGTTGGCCTTACTGCATTGATAATGGTACGCCGAATCCTGAATATCGTGGTCGTGTGGACTGCGCGAATTATAAGACGCCTGCGCTACTTTTGCCGGGACATGCGGCTCCTCTCGGGATGAATTTCTATACGGGAGCGATGTTCCCTGCGGCCTATAAGAACCATCTGCTCGTCACGCTTCACGGATATCGCGAATATGGGCACCGGCTCATGCTCGTGCCTGTCGACGCGCAAGGCGTGCCCGGAGTCGGCGAGCCGCTCGATATTCTGCGAGGGTGGGACAAGAGCGCGGATGGGCGCGACCCACAAGGCGCCCCGGTCGACGTGATCGTCGCCAGGGATGGCTCACTTTACGTGACGGAGGATAAAAATGGCGACGTGCTCCGCGTCTTCTTTGACGCGCGCCTTGGAGATGGCGCCCCAATGCGACCGCGGCCACCCTCGAGGCCGGTGGTAAGTGCCGACGAGCAGGCACGCTGCGCGGCTCTCGCGGGTCGTACGGACGATTTTTCTCGCGTGCAACGTGACGTTATCGATACCGCGTGTGTAAGTTGTCACGGTGCAGGACCGGGCTATGCGGGCGGTCTTGCCCTGTTCAAGTGCGATGCCGTGGGTAACGCAAAGCGACTTACGACGGCGCGCGGGGGCGGCCGTGGAGCCTACGTGTCGGGCGGCGATTTGGGTAGCGAGCTTCTCTTGCGGCTCAAGGGTCAAGGCTTCCCGCAAATGCCAGCGGGCGGCGTGAGTCCTGAGGCTCTCAGTGAGGTTGAAACTTGGATTCGCGCAGGCGCCCCGCTTCCGTAGCTTCCGGCGCTCGACAGGCGCACACTGTGTGTCATAGTCTGACGATGCTCACGAAGACCTGGAACACGCCGCTGGCGATCGAAATCAAGATGGACGCCGAGGTCTCGTCTTACCAGGACGATAGCTACGATCCCGTAAAAGAGGGACCGCACTTCGTCTCCAATGAAGCTGCCGAGAGCCTTGCGCACCGAAGTATCCCGACATCCTGACGCGCGGCTAAAGACTGACGGCGTCTGGAACGGTCTGAGCCGTGTATCGGCGTTTCGAGTAAGACGTGCGCCATGCGAGCGCTCGTTTTGTTTGTCGTCTGGCTAGCTCTCGCGAGCGGCTGCGGCGGGTCCACCCCAAGGGTTTCGTCAACCGGCTCGCACGCGGGTCCCTCTGCCAAGGGCTCGTCGTTGTCGCCATCGCTCTCGAACGAGACAAGGGTCGTGGTGGGCGGACCTGAAGCGAGCCGAATGACGTTTGCGCGCATCGCGAAGTATCCAGAGCCCGGGTGGAACGTTCCGCGTCATGTCGAGCATAGTCCTGATGGAACGTCGGTGACTTTCCTCGCGAGTGAATCCGGCGACGAGACGCTCTCGCTCTTTGCCTTCGATAGGCGGACCGGGCGGAGCGCGCTTCAGCTACGCGCGGGGGATCTCACCTCTTCTCCTTCCGGCGTCGCGCTATCGCTCGATGAAGAGCTTCGTCGCGAACGACAACGCGACCGAAGCGAAGGCATCACGAATTATGTGTGGGCCAAGCGAGCGCCTGTCCTTGTCGTGCCTTATCGTGGCGACGTCTTTGTGCGCGACGCGCGCCCGGGCCGCCCGGCAGGCGTGCGAGCTTTGACGACGACGCCCGAGACCGAGCTGGACGCAAAGCCGTGCGATACGGGCGAGCGCGTTGCCTTTGTCCGAAAGGCCGAACTCGTCGTTGTCGATGTCGCGACCGGTCGAGAGATCGCCGCCACACGCGGCGCTGCGGCGTCTGTGACTCGTGGGCAAAGCGACTTTAATGGACAAGAAGAATTCGGTGAACCAAGTGGGTTTTGGTGGTCACCGCGTTGTGACCGAATCGCGTATCTCGAGGTCGACGAGCGGCCGGTCGCCAGCGTTCCCGTGCTTGGTTACCGAAACGGCAATCCCGATCTGATGATGCAACGCTATCCGCGTTCGGGCGCGCTCAATCCCGTCGTTCGCGCGGGCATTCTCGACCTCGCCACGAACACGACGACGTGGATAAAGTCCCCGGAAAAAGATGAGCAATACATGGGTCGTTTCGCGTGGAGCGACGACGGCACATCGCTTTATCTCCAGAGTCTGTCGCGCGATCAGAAGCGGCTGTCGCTTCTCAGGAGTGACCCGCGCAGTGGTCTTACGAAAGAGCTCGTTCAAGAGACCTCCCCCGCGTGGGTGTCCTTTTCACCCATGCGAGTTTTGGCCAAAGCGGACGCGATTCTTTTCACGACGACAAAAAGCGGGCATCGTCATCTTGAGTTGCGTAGCGCGCGCGACGGGAGTGTCCTCACGGCGCTCACCTCGGGGCCGTGGGACGTCGATGAGATCGATGCCGTCGACGAAGAGAGGGGGCGCGTCGTCGTCACGGGAACGCGCGAGGGACCGCTCGAGAAACACGCGTACGCGGTGCCGCTCAAGGGCGGCGACGTCGTGCGACTCACGTCCGAACGCGGGACCCATGCGGTGCATTTCGACTTGGCCGGGAAGAACTGGGTCGATGTCCACTCCGCGCTCGACCGATTGCCAGTGGCGGCTGTCATGGGCGAACACTCTGAAAAGCAGGGTGAGCTTCCCGTTCGCATCGACAACGACATCGCATCCCTCGAGCTGCGAACGCCAAAGCTCGTCACGATCCCCTCAGCGACGGGCGAAACGCTGCACGGGGCGCTCCTCACGCCGCGTGTCGTAACCGGAAGGCATCCGGTCGTGATCATGGTGTACGGCGGGCCCACTGCGCAGCTCGTACAGGATCGCTGGGCGCCGCGTCTTCTGTGGCAGCACCTGGCCGATCGCGGGTTTGTAGTCTTCCAACTCGACAATCGCGGAAGCGCCGGTCAAGGGGAAGCGTTCGCGCGGCTTGTTCACCGACGTCTCGGAACGCTGGAGTTGGAAGATCAGGTGGCTGGAGCAAGGTGGCTCGCGTCGCAGCCTTTTGTCGATCCGGCCCGCATCGGGATTTATGGGCATAGCTACGGCGGCTTCATGGCGGCGCTGGCCATGCTCGATACGAAAGGCGTGTTTCGCGCCGGCGTTGCAGGAGCGCCCGTGACGGACTGGCGACTTTACGACACGGGCTACACGGAGCGTTTCATGGAAACGCCCGAACAAAACCCTGAAGGTTACGCGGCGGCTGACCTGTCAAAGAAAGCCGCCAACCTCGAAGGCAAGCTGTTGCTCGTCCACGCTCAAATGGACGAAAATGTGCACTATCAGCATACAGCGCAGCTCGTGGATGCCTTGGTCGCCGCGGGAAAAGCGTTCGACCTTTTAGTCTTGCCGAGCGAGCGCCATGGTCAACGGGTAGCGAGCACGCGGGGCTATGTCGCGCAGCGCGTAGCGACCTTCTTCGCCGAAGCCCTGTAGCCTCATGCGTCTCTCATCGACAGTTGCCGGGGTCGCTCAGCGCGCGCTCGGCGGCTCCCATGACGGACGCGCGCACGCCTTTCGCCCGGAGGGGCGCGAGTCGAATTTCGAGATCCGACGGATGAAGAGCGCCGAGTGCGGCTATCGCAGCCATCCCGACCCGATCGTCAGCGGTAGAGGCCGGTACGCGAGAAAGCTTCGCGAAGTGAGTGAGGCGATCGATTGTGCTCTGCACGCACATGGCGCCGAGCGTGCGTGCGGCCATGGCGCGTACGTCGGGGTCCTCGGAGGCGTCCTCCAACCGAGCCGTGACGTGACGCGCTTCCGCGATCGCTTCCGGATGGCCAAGCGCATTCAGCGAAGCCCCCCGAACCTTTGGGCTTGCATCGGAGAGACCCGAAACGAGTGCCGCGGCGGACAACGGGTCGAGTGGGAGCGCCCTGAGCGCTTCGGCGGCGGCCAAGCGAACGAAGGTCCACTCGTCCTTCCGGAGGGCCCTCGCCGCGGTTGCCGCACCGAAGGTCGTCCCCGCGCTCGCGAGGGCTCGAAGGGCTGACTCCCGAACGCGCGGCTCAAGGTCGGAAGCCGCTTGGACGATGACTTCGGCGAGCGGACCGATGCCCGCCGCGACCTCGACAGCCCGCGCCCTGACCATCCACGCAGGATCGCGGCGTACGAAATCGGCGAGACGCGAAAGCTCACCGGAGGTCGCCCCCTGGGCACGCGCAAGCTGAGCGAGCGGCTCTGCGAGGAGGTAGCGTGTCAGCGCGTCCGGTTTACGATTGAGAAGCCGTGCGATGGCCGCGTCGGCCTCGGGTCGCAGGTCGGGCAGCCTTGCGCTCATCGCTCGAACGAGATCGAGCTGTGCTACGTCCGCCCGCTCGGGCTCAGCGAGCAATGGGAGGAGAGACTCCCGCGTCGCGTTCGCCGCAGCGCGTGCCAAAGCTGCGCGAATGGCACGTCGCGTTCCCGCCGAGCCCTTGCCCAATTGCGCGCCGAGAGGTTCGATGGCCAGGTTGGGCGCCACCGTGGCGAGCAGCTTTCCGACCTCCGCTCGGCGTTTTTCGTCCTCTGTACGAAGCGCGATGACCAGCGCACGCCCTGCCGCTTTTCCACAGCGCTCGAGCCGACCGAGGGCGCGTTTTTTAACCTCTCGATCATCGTCTGCCAGGGCACGTGTGAGAAGGTCGGCGGCCGTGCCCTCGCAGGTGCCGGCGCTTGAAGCTACGTCGACGGCGAGGGCGCGACCACGGGCATCGAGCGTTTCGTACGCGGTTAGCACTGCGGTGACGCCGTCCGTCCCGGCCCTGCGGAGAAGTGCGGCAGCCTCGTCGCTTCGCGGCGTGGAAAGTGACTTCGCTACGTTTAAGAGCGTCGCGCCCTCCATGTCAAACGCGGTCACGGCCTCTACTTCCGCGATCCCGACGTCGGGCGCGGCGCCGTGCGCATAGGCTTCGTCGAGGACGATGGCGACGCAGGCCGTGCGAATGGGCTCTGGGAAGAGAACGTCATAAGTCTGACCTGGCTTGAGCGACGCATCTTCGGATACGGCGACAACGAACAGCTTTTCGTCAGTGGCGACGTAAAACGACTTTGGTGATGTGCCTCGCGGCGTGCGCTGCGGCGGCGAAATCGTTACCCTGATGGCGTGAATCGGAAGCTCTGTCGGCGTTCGCATGGTCGCGAACTCCCCGTGGCCGTCACCGCTTCGCGCCTCGCGCCACACCGTGTCGCGGTTGCCATCGGTCAACGCGGCCGCGTGGGGTGAGCTCCCCCCTGTCGCGACAAGCACACGCGCGAGAGAGGGACGTGCCGATTCGCTTGGTTTCGCTTCGATGTGGGTCGCGGCGTCTCGCGTTGGCCGTTCCAGGCGTGGCAGCGTTGCCCCCACGAGCTTCATCGTCGTGGGGTCGAGTCCTTGCACGTTGAGCGGTGTCTCGGCTTGTCCGCAAATACGTGTATCTTCTCGTGATTCAGCGACGATAACGAACTTCGTGTGAGCGCTTCGGTCCTTTACGAGGACGCGGTGGCCACTCCGATCGCCCTCGTTGCTATGTATGAGTCCAGTCAATCCCGCGAAGATCGGTGCTTCGTCCTGCGCCGAAAGGACGGCCTCGAAGGCGAGATCCCTTCGCTGAACATCAGGCACGCGGACGTGAATCACGCTGCGTTCCTCGGCGACGGGCACGATAGCGACGGTCGAGCCCGCCACGTCGATCCGCGAACGGTCGATGGCGATAGCGAGCGCTTGCTCTCGCCCGCCCCGAATGACGCGTACGACTCCTGCCGTCGCGTCGACCTCTACCTCCAGCTTCCCGAAGCCGTGGCTCGCTGGCAACGTTGCGCGAAGAAGAGCGGCCGCGTGCGCCGAGGCGGCGTAGAGCAAACACGCAAGGCAGAACGTGACCGTGCGTCTGTAGTGCATCGCCACACGTCGATATCGTCCACGGCGCTCTGCGTCCACCCGCAGCCCTGACCAAGCGTGTCGTCAGGGTGGGCGACGGGCCTGGATCGTCGTCGCCTTGCCCGGACGCGACAGCCGCGCGAGTCGCACGGATGTTACTCGATTCTAGACGCACTTGGGGGTGGCATGTGTGTTGCTCACTCCGGTTGTATGATTCGATCAACACTGTGGGCGTTCGCGACGTTATCGCTCGTTTTGTCAGGAGTCGGCTGCAGCGGCGACCTCGCGCCTGCGACCGACGCGACGCAGGAAGACTTGGTGACTGGCCAATTCGCGTTCAAGCCTGGTGTGGAACGCCAAGCGCGATTTTCAGCCGACAACGGATACTGGCTCAGCCTTCTTTCTGGAGCCTCGTACGCGAAACCGGAGGCCTTACTCGGGCCGACGGGCGCGTTTGCGGGGGTGGGAATCGACCTCTCCAAGCCGGGGTACGAGTTCAAATTTTTCGACGTGGCGCGAACCGATGGTCAGGCTTTTTACCTCGCGACCCCAAACGCGGCCTTCCTTGTTTTTCGGGGGACGCTCGAACAGAAAGATTGGGCCACGGACTTCGATACAGGACCAAAGGGAGGCCGCGTTCACAAAGGATACGCGGGCCAAGCGGAGAGCCTTTGGAACGAGAGTGGAATGCGCGAATTCGTTCGCGCGCGCCACTCGAAGGAGGCGCCGGGCAAGCCGCTTTACGTAGCGGGCCACAGCATGGGCGGTGCGCTTGCGGTTCTCGTAACCCACCTCGCGCTCTTCGACGAATGCCAGAAAATTCCGGGATGGACGGCGCGCTCTACGGCGTCGCCAGGCGAAGCCTGCCGCGCTCACTATGTCCCCGTCGAAGCGACCTATACCTTTGGCCAACCGCTCGTCGGAAACAGCGCATTCGCAGACCTTTTAGCCGCTCGCGTGGCAGAGACTGGAGGCTCGTACGTTCGAGTCGTGAATGCCGACGACGGCGTTCCGGCGTTTCCTAAGGATTTGGGCTTTGTACACCTTGAAACCAAGAAGGTCGGGCGCTCGACTCTCGTAGGTCTTTCGCGTGCGGGGCGCCTCAACGTGGGCGTAGACCCAAAAGGCATCGATGACCGGGTGCAAGATACCGTGCCCGGTCGAAGCATGCCCGCGCCTCCGAAGGATACGTGCGGAGACCGATCCGGCAACGACCACAACATCACGACCTATGCTTCGAAGATTCGCGCGAGCGCGAATGGCGTCGCTTGGAAGGCCACCGAGACGTGCCAATGAGCCGTCACCGTGACGGCGCAGACCGTGCGCGGCGTGCGACCGATGGATCGCCGCGCGCCCACGACCCGCGTGGGAGGCGTCAGATCCACGCGATTTTAGGCGGTCCCGCCGATCGCCGAGTTCGGCGTGTAAGTTGCGGGAGTCGCTTGTATGACAAAAGCGAAAACATGGGCGCTCGCGACCCTTTCCCTTCTTTCGACCGTCGCCGCGTGCACCACGGAAGGCGAGTCGTCGACCGACGCGGCGCAGGCAGACGTGGTTGCGGGTCCCTGCTCGTTCCAACCGGGGGCGGAACGAGAGTCGCGCGTTTCGGCGGAAAATGGCTATTGGCTCGCCCGTCTCTCCGAGGCCGCCTATGCGGACAAAAAAGATATTCGTAAAGCCTTGGCGGCTTTCGGTGTCGACCTCGCGAAACCGGGATATGAATTCAAGTTCTTCGAGGTTGCGCGAACCGATGGTCAAGCGTTTTACCTCGCGACGCCGAAGGCCTCGTTTGTTGTCGTTCGCGGCTCGCAGCAACTGAAAGATTGGGAGACCAACTTCAACGTGGGGCCGCCGGGCGCTCGCGTCCACAAGGGGTACGAGGCGCAGGCCGTTAGCCTCTGGAACGAAGGGGGAATGGGGGCCTTCGTACGTGCGCGCCACTCATCGAAAGCACCCGGTAAACCGCTCTACATGGCGGGCCACAGCCTGGGTGGGGCTGTGGCCGTGCTCGTGAGCCACTTGGCGCTGTTCGATGACTGTCAGAAAATCGCCGGTTGGGTATCGCGTGCGGGGGCGCCCGACACCGTGACCGATCAAGAGAATTCGCATGAGTCATGCCGAAAGCAATACGTTCCGGTTGAAGCGATTTATACGTTCGGCCAGCCAGTCGCGATGAATACGTCCTTTGCCGGAATGCTTTCTCAGCGGCTCGCCGAGACTGGCGGCTCGTACGTCCGATTTGTCAACGCCAATGATCCCGTTCCGGCATCGCTTGAGGGTGGCGGATTTGTTCACCTCGAAAGCCGGATTGAAGGCCGTGCGACCCTTGTAGGGCTGACGCGCGCCGGTCGCTTTCGGATGGACGTGGACCCGAAAGGAATCGACGACGGCGTCGCGTCTGTTCCTGCGGAAAAGTGCCCCGACCGCGCACTGAACGACCACAGCATTGCGACGTACGCGTCGAAAATTCATGCAAAGGCCAACGGGGTCGCGTGGGTGGCGACCGAACCATGTCAATGAGCCGATAGAGACGTTTCCTGGGCGTGACGTTTCGAGCCGAATTCCATCCACCTTCACCGAATGCTACGGACCACCAGGCGCGCTCTGCCATAGCCGTTTGTTTGGCCCGGCGTGCGCGCACATGTCACACGATTGCGGATGCGACGCGTGTGGATGGCGTTGGGGACTGCGGTCGCCGTTCCTTCCCTTTTCTCGGGTCCTCTTGCATGTTCGCGTCACTCGTACCGCGCCGAGGTGGTCGAGGAGGAAACGCCTTCGCTCCTGAAAGTCGCGTCGGGGCCGTCGGGTTCTGCGTCCGGCGGTGCGCCGGTTTCTTCGGCTCTAAGCGGCCTCGACCTCGCAAAGCTCACCGTCGGCGATTCGTTCGTGACGGCGTCCGTCTCCGAGACGCGAACGGCGCGCCTAACGGTCGACCCCACGCTTCAGCGCGTGGCTGACGCGCTCATGGTGCTGCATCGCGTTCCCGAAGCCGCTGTCGTCCTCATGGACGTCGCTACCGGAAAAATCCTCGTTTACGCGAGCCACGTCGAGAGTGGGAAGGCACGCGACCTTTGCGTAGAGGCCACGGCACCCGCCGCAAGCGTGTTTAAGATGGTCACGGCGTCTGCGCTTGTCGAACAGGCGAACCTCGGTGCGGATGAGCGCGCTTGCTACTCCGGTGGCGAGCAGCGGATCACGCCTCGCGACCTTGTTCCCGACCCAAAGCGCGACCGATGGTGCACGACACTCGGGGGGGCGATGGGTCGAAGTATCAACACGGTGTTTGCGCGCCTGGCGACGACGCATCTGAGGCCCGCCGGACTGGAGGGGATGGCGAAGTCGCTCGGTTTCGGGAGCGCGCTTCCTTTCGACGTGCCGGTACAGCCGAGCGCCGAGTCGTTTCCCGAAGACACGCTAGGGTTTGCACGCACCGCCGCAGGGTTTTGGAACACCACGCTTTCTCCTCTCCACGCCGCATGGCTAGGGGCGACGATGGCGCGTGGAGGCGAGCCCGTAAGGCCGCTCGTCGTCAGTGACGTGGTCGATGGCCGCGGAGCCGTGGTCTGGACGGCTGCGAGCAGCGTCGCGCAAAAGCGAGCGGTAAAACAGGCCACCGCGGATGCCGTGACGACGATGATGGAGTCGACAGTTTCTGAGGGCACCTCGTACCGCGCGTTCCACGATCCGAAGGGCGCTCCGTTTCTCCCCGGAGTGAGCGTCGCGGGAAAGACCGGGACGCTGACAGACGCCTCCAGTCGTCGTTTTTACACGTGGTTCACGGGATTCGCGCCGAGCCATCCGGTGGCGGTCACGGACGCCGTAACGCACTCAGAGGCCGGCAAGGCACCGCGTCAGGTCGCGATTGGCGTGCTCATCGTCAACAACCCGACGTGGACGATCAAGGCAAACGTGCTCGCGCGTGAGGTGCTTCGGGCTTACTTTGCGTCGCAGGGCGTACCGAGTGTCACGACCCCGCAGCTCCGCGTGACCTCTGTTCCCGTTCCCGTCGCCGAGGCTGGGATGAACGCGGAGGTTCAGCCCTCGACGACTCCGCCCACGAAGCATCGGCGGCAGCGCGGCTCGTAGTCGGCGGCACCACCCACGAACAGCTGTCCCTCCGTCCCTACCAGGCGCTGAGAACGACACGCCGCGGCGCCGCAGCGCGTGCACACGGCATGGAGCTTCGTGACATACTCCGCGATGCTCATGAGCGCAGGCATCGGGCCGAACGGCAGGCCGCGGAAGTCCTGATCCAAGCCGCCGCAGATGACGCGAACGCCGTCGTTGGCCAGCTGCTCGGCCACGGCAACGATGCCGTCGTCGAAAAATTGCGCCTCGTCGACCCCTACGACGTGGACGGAGTGAACCCCGGCTCGTTCGACGAACGACAGGAGCTCGGCGCCATTCGACACCGGCGTCGCCTCGGCCTTGAGGCCTTGGTGACTGACGACCTTGACGTCGTCATAGCGATTGTCGACGCGCGGCTTGAAGAGAAGCACGCGCTGTTTGGCAAGCACTGCGCGCCTCACGCGTCGCAGGAGCTCCTCTGTCTTCCCGCTAAACATCGACCCACACACGACTTCGATGCACCCGTGCCGTTCATGGGCGGAGGCCGCGCGTAGCCCGAACGACAGGAGCTCTCCGTGTTGCGACATCGTGAACGCCGGATACTCGGCGGCGGCCGGGGCAACAAGAGAACGTCCACGCCTCGCCGCGTGGCCTCGACCGATTTCGGGCGTTGAACCCCGGCAAAGAGACCGAAATCGTTGAAGATTCAACCGGTCCGCCATGTGAGGCGAGCGGCGTTCTTTGCCGCCCTCGGGGGTGGGGTCGTGCGGCGTACGCGCGTGTCTGCCGCCTGGAACTTCGATTCGGGATTCCGCATCTCACGCGTGCAGCCGCCGTAGACGTCGAATCTAAGGCTGCTAGATTGTCTGAGTGGAAGTCGTGCTCCGCAAGCTCGGGAAAGGGTCGCGCGCCGTCGCCGGCCGTCTGGTTCGGGCGCCGCGGAAGGGCTCGGTCGTTGTGATCGAATTCCCCGACGGGATGCACGAATACGTAACCACGCCCGTGAAACGCGTGCTCCGCCTCGCGGGTCGCGAGGTGTTTTACATCGAGACGATCAACAGCCGTTACCGGCTCGAGGTTCGAAGCCGAGAGGACGCGGTCGCCGAATCGGCAGGTTAGGCTCTGCCTTGGTGAGCTCTGTCTTCCCGCGATCGGCACGCCGCCTGCGCCCCGGGCTCGCGCGTAACTTGACGACGCTCGCGAAGTGGCGTTGTCTGCGCCGCTATGGGTAAGTTCGACCGACGTAAGTCGCAGAAGATGACGCGCCGTAAGGGCCAAGCGAAGAAGAAGGCCCGCCTCAAGAGGCTTCGCGCGGTAAGCGCGCCGAAGAAGACGGGCGTGAAAAAAGCAGCGGCCAAGAAGTCGTCGCCGCCGAAGCCGGTCGCCTCGCCGGGTTGACGTGGCGGGTGAGGGCTAGGCCGAAAAAAGGCTAGCCCCAAAGCCTCGAACCCTCCGAGTTCGTGCGGGGCGCCTGTTAGTCAAGGCGCCATAGGTGTGCATGAGACTGCTAGGCAGGATCTTCGGAGCCGCGCGAGTCACGTCTTGTACGTGCGGCCTGGGAACAGCGGTCGTGCCGATGTTGTTGAACACGAATACGGTCACCGCGCGGGAGGCATGCTCGCACGGAAGGAAGTCTTGTTACGCCTTAGTGCGTATGCCTCCCCCCAGCCACGCGCTACGTCTTCGCTGTAGTTTGCGGAACCGCGGCGGTCGAGTGCAGCTCGGTCTTCGGCGAGCAGCCTTCTTGAGACGCCGGCTTCGCCGCAACGACCGCGAGTGAATCGAGATCGGCGTGGGGAGCCTTGGATCGCTTCAGCGCAAACTTGGGCAGGATCTCTTCCGCCGCAATCCGAGCGAGCCCCTCAAGCAATTCGCGGAAGACGTTCTTGTTGGACCATTTAGGGCTTGGACGAATCTCAGCGTGAGCAGGGTTGTCGCGCAGCAGCGGTTGGTTCTCAATCGGGCAAGGTTACCCACGTCTTTGTGCGCCCCATCGAGGATGGATGGATCGCAGGCTCAACGTCTCGATGTGACCGAGGCAGCTTACGGCTGCAAAATCCTTTCTCGCTCCGCACCGAGTTCTTCGCTCCGGAGGCCGTCGGTGAAAGCGAAGGGCGCCGCGAGTTCTGGTAAGCTTTGACTTGATGCCGGGGAGCAAGCCGGACTGGGTCGGAGGGCGCGTGGCGACCCATGTCGAGCTTGACAAGGCCGACACAGATTTTGGAACGAAGCCGGGCCGTCAGCTCGCTTCGAGGCATCGATTGAGCTTGCGTTGACGGCCTGGAGTTTACGCAATCCCAATGAGCCTGCCCCCGATTTGGTCGAGGTGCTTTTTGCGTTCGCAGGCGCCGGGGTGCGCTACCTGGTGATCGGGGGCCACGTGGTTTCGCTGCACGCCCGCCGCGAACGACGAAGGACCTGTAGCTCGACGCCGACCCTAAGAACATCGGATGCGCGTGCACGGCGCTCCTGCGCTTTGGCGTGCCCGCCGAGATTGTCGCCCACCTTCGGGCCGCCATGCCCCATGAAATAGTCTGGATGGGTCGAATTCCGGCCCGCATCGACTTCCTGCAGACGGTCCCCGGTCTCGCGTTCGACGACGCTTGGCCGCGGCGCGTGATCGTCGACGTAGCAGGCGTCCCCGTCTCATTTATCAGTCGCGAGGATCTCCTCGTGAACAAGCGGGCCGTAGGGCGGCCGCAAAATCTACGCGACGTCCGTGCGCTCGAGCTTGCCGCTGGAGTGGAACCGGATACGCGCGGTAGGCACGCGCGCAAGGCGAAGCGGAAGCCGCACGAGTGAGCTTGAAACAAATCAGCGAATGGCCTCGTTCACCAGGGCTACCCGCGCAAGGCTTGCCTACCCCCGCCCTTTAACCTTTGCGTTGGAGCTCCGCTTCAAGCTCCCGGACGCGGGCCTCTGCGAGCATGCGCATGCGCTTCTCAGCCTCTTTTGCTCGTGTCTCGGCCTCTTTTGCTCGTGTCTCGGCCTCTTTCGCCCGTGTCTCAACTTCTTTGGCTCGTATCTCGGCCTCTTTGGCTCGTATCTCGGCTTCTTTGGCTCGCGTCTCGGCTTCTTTGGCTCTTGTGGCGGTTTCCAGCGCCGAGAGAAGCAAAACGTCACCTGCCGCGTCCTCCGCAAGACGTAGCCCTAGCGAGCCTTCGACCTCGCCCAGAACCCAGAACCGCTCGAGCACAAAGCTCTCCGCCGAGCCGCCTGAAAGCACGCGTTCCACCAGGTCGTCCTCCACCCGGTCCCACACGCGAAGGCGGGCGTTTGCGGGCGCCTCGGCGTCGAATCGAACCACCTCTTGAACCCCAAGGTCTTGGTACTTTGCAAGCTTTTCGTCCCACGCGTCGCGGTCGCTCTGACTCACGATTTCGACGGCGAGCTCCGGCGTGCCGCGCTCCCACGTCTTCCACGAATCGAAGTGAACCGCCCGAACGCCAAGCTTTACGAACACATCGGGCGCGAGGCATGTCTTCGGATCGCTTGCGCGCCAGTACACAAATTGGTCGCTGCCGACGCCGCAGGATTCGCCGAAAGCAAAGCGCAGGAGTTGAAACAAAAACGTACGAAGAACGAGATGGGTCGTCGTCTCGGGCATCTCGGCCTCGGTTGGAAAGTGGAGAGGGATAGGTGCACGCGTGTAGCGCACCGCCATTCGGGGTCGCGACAAAAGCGGATGACCGTGCATCGACACTCCCAGAGCGTAGCAGACACGTTTAATCGGGCAATAAGTCGACCCGGAAGCTACTGAGCACCTCGAAGCTTCGCAACGGGAAATTCTTGGAGACCTACGCGGGGCGTTTTTGGATCGGAGGTGATCCGGAACAAGCGAGAAACTGGCCAGGCCACCCCGGACGGACGACAAACCCCGTTCCGAGCGAGCTAGCAAGGTGGTACGCGAGGGGCACTGCGGGGGCGCGTGTCGCGACTTTTACCTTCGTACGTCCTGCGACGGCCGCAGGAAACGGTGCTCTTCGGTCTTGTGCAAACGCACGTTGAGGACTTCTATCGGCACGCGCGCGAGACATACGACGGGCAGCTTCCGAAGTACGTAACCGAGGACACCATGGCTGCCAGACGCGCGAGGCATTCGACCTGCCCCCGCCACGCTATCCGCTTGTTCGCCTTCACGGGGTACTGGCGCCCCGGACGCATGGCGGGCGCGCGTCGTGCCGCGGCCGCACGAATCGCATGCAGAGTGCACTAAGTCGCCCGAAAGGAAGCAGGCCGTGAACTCCTTGGCGGAGGCGGCAGCGGAGCGAGAGGCCACCCTCGAGCGCTCGACGCCATCCACGCCGACGGAGGTGGGAACCGGCGAAGCGGCGTTCGTGCGGACCGGGGACGCGCATAAAAACCAGCACGCTTGTCGCGACAGGCGCCGCGACGGCCATCGCGCCAAGCATCCTCGAAGTCGCCCCTGGGGAGCGACTTCTCGGCGGTGAGCTTTACGCGCCGCTTTCACGCGTCGATTGGGCCACGCTCTTGCGCCTTACCTTCGTGCGTGGATGTCAAACCCTGTAGCGGGGTGCGGGCCGTCACGACCGTCCGCGCGGTCGTGACGGCCCCGGCGTCGATGGCCCGGCTGCTCAGCGCCCTGCGTCGCTCGCGCTCGCCGCCCGTCGGTTTGACATCGCGGCGCAGGCAGGGCGCGATTGCAGTGCGTCCCGACCAGCGCGACGCAGTCCGCGCCACCTGCGTAGGGGACGTTGGTAAGGCTCGCATCAGGAACGGCGGCGTCGTTGACAGCCGCGTCGACGCGCGCAGCGCCTGAAGGATACGTCGCATCTGCGCCACTGGGGTCCGTACCGGCTTCTGCGCCGCCAAGCCTCGCAAGCGCTCCACCGGGACTCTGATTACCGGTAGAGCATCCATCCGCGGCCGGGTTACTTTACTCATTGATGAGTGATTGGCCTATTCCCATCAGGTAGTCGCGCCGCATCTCTTTCGCAGAGCGCTTAGGATGTCAAAGATCGTAGCCATCGCCACATGTAATCGCGCGCGCGGGGCCGCGGCTGCCCGACTCGGTAACCTTGAAACCATACTACCAAGGTAGTATGGTTTGGCATGCCAAGAGGTTCTCCCGCGTTAAAACTCGCCATTACCGTAGACAGGAACGTGCACGCGAAGGTCTTGAAAGCGGCTGAGCGGGATCATTTAAGTGTCTCCGCGTGGATGACCGAAGCTGCGCGCCGTCAGCTTGTGGTTTCTGCAGGGCTACTCGCGGTTGCCAAGTGGGAGACCGAGCATGGCGAGCTCACCTCGGTTGAATTGCATGCGGCGCGAGTGAGGCTCGCGGATTCGGGGCGAGCGAAAGCGACCAAGAAGCCGCGAACGCGATGAACGCCATCGTGTACGACACAGGTGTCTTGGTCGCGGCCGAGCGTAGCCAACGTAGCGTCTGGGCTGAGCATCGCGTCCGGCTTGAGGCAGGCGTCGTGCCGCTCGTGGCTTCCGTCGTGTTGGCACAGGTGAGTCGGTCACCCAAACAGGTCCAGCTTCGAAGCTTTCTGCAGGGCTGTGAGGTCGTTGTGCTCGATGAGGACGCGGCTCACGCGGTCGGCGCGCTCCTTGGAAAAGCAAAGACTGCAGACGTCGTTGACGCGACGGTCGTACGTCTTGCGGCCGCCCGGGGTGCGGACATCCAGACCGGTGACGTGCACGACATCACACACTTGGTCACCGTTGCGGGCCTTCGGAGTCGCGTCTTGCGCGTGGCTCGCTAAGCCCTCGTCCGCAGAACCAGCTGGCAACGCCGGGCTCCACGTCTCTGCGGTGCCAGAACGACTCGTCGTGCATCACGCACAAGTGCAACACGCAGTACGGCAAGTGCGCGTTCCCCTGCCTGAGCGACGCCGACTGCATCACCGGCTCGACGTGCTTCGTTGGTGGTGGCGCCCTCGCGGCGTGCATCCCGAAGCCGCCGGGCACCTGACCCGACGTGTCGGGGGCCCCGGACCAGAATAAACCGACAGCTCACGGCCGACAGTCGGACCGAGCGCCCGGCTGTCAGCGTGTCGCTTTTCGAAGGCCGTCCGCGACGACCTTCGGGAGGAGCTGCTTCGTGATCGGTAGCGTGGCCCACGGATCGACGGCGCGCTTCGCGAGGAGCGTCGGGTAACCGTACGGAATTGGACGCCGTGCGCGATCGGGCGCGGCCTGCTGAAGTGCTCGGATGGGAAGACATCGGGAGGATTGGTGGGCGGAGCGACTCGAAGAGTTGGCGCAGGGCGGTGACGCCGAGGAGATCGCGCGGCGTCACGGGGTGAGACTCTGGACGCTGCTCGG
>JANXOF010000037.1 GCA_025353725.1 Polyangiaceae bacterium
GCGAATACGTTCGATCTCGGCTAGCGCAATTTTCCACTTCGGTTGAAAAGCGACATGCTCGGGAATTCCACTTTTCTTCCGGCGCACTGGGTCCGTTGCCCACGTCTTCGGAACATAGAGACGCAAGGCCACGGGAACCGAAATGTCGTCGCGGGAGAGGGTCAACGACACAAGGCTCTGACAGTTGGACTGCTTTCCCAGCGCGCCACAATACTGGTGCGCAACGCCGACCGAATGCTCTCCCTTCTTCGGAAGGGCCGTGTCATCAATAAGGAGGAAAGCACGGTCGCCCACGACGAGGGCGTCGGACTTTGCTAAAAGCACATTCTCAATGGGCTCCGTTTCCCACTTCGAAACCGCAACGAAGTGATGAAGCTGCTGACTTTCGCCAGGCGCTACGCGCGCCGCGAGGGGCTCCATGCTCTTTCGGTCCCCCGGAGCGATGAGGCCACGGACGTACAGCGGCGCCCAAACGCGGCGCACCTTGTGCTTGAAAACCGCATCGAAAGGCGCGAACCAGCGCTCAAACTTTGCTTCCCAGAGGTCCTTCGTCGCAGATACGAGAGCGGTCACGCTGACTTATGAAGCACTGCGATGAACCGATGGAAAGAAAAATGATGGAGTAGTGTTAAGGCATGGCTTTGGGGTCTTGCAAAAGTGCGCCGGTGAAGCGCGTGCGAAGGTAGAAGCCGCGCGGTATCGTCGCGATGGTTTCGCCCTCGGCGCCGAACGCGGTCGTCCGTATGCGCCCGTGAGCGGCCTTCGGGCGGACTTGAAGCCATCGTCCTCGGTGCGCCGTAAGGTCTTCGATGCGCCCTACTCCGATGAGCCCGACGACGTCGTCAAAGTCGCCTCGCAAGACGGATTCTTGGTCCGTCGTCGGGCTCCAAAGGAGTGGTTCGCCGACGCACCGGTCGGGCCAGGCGACGTCATCGCCTGCGATGAGAGGCACAAAAAGCACGCGCGCGAGCTTCGCGCGCACCCACGAGTCTTCCCATTCCTGGGTTTCGGCGTCCGCCAAGGACAGCGTGCATACGTACGTGGACTCGACGGGTACGCCCCGGAGGTCGACGGGAATCGTCTTCAGCTCGACGCCAAGGTCGGGAAAATCGCGGACCTTCGACGAGCCGCCGGTCGCGCCGAGCGCGAGCTCCAAGATGCCGCCGGCGGTGCCCTTGGTGCGCACCGCCGCACCTTCCGACGACACACCAAGCGACGCCGCGAGATCTCGCACGCGAATACCGGCAAGGGCTCGGGCTCGGTTTAAGAGCGCACTTACCCCAGCGGCAACGTCGGCAGAGTCAGCACCCATGGCAAGGGAAGTGCCTGCGTCGGGGTCGAGGTGCAAGCTATCCCTTGCGCTTCGTGCGGCGGGCATCGTATGCCCGAAGACATGATGCACGGCGCGCTCGAGGACATTACAAAAGCAGTGGGCAACACCCCCATTGTGCGACTCAACAGGGTCACAAAAGGGCTCGCTCCGGGCGTCGAGGTGTACGTGAAGTGCGAGTACCTGAACCCCGGCGGTAGCCACAAGGACCGCTTGGCGTGGAACCTCCTCCGCCGCGCCGAGGAAGCAGGCTTGAAGCCCGGCGGGACCATCGTGGAGGCGACGAGTGGCAACACCGGCGCCTCACTCGCGATGCTCGCCGCGCTGCGCGGCTACAAGTGCGTGTTTGTCATGCCCGATAAGATGAGTCAGGAGAAAGTCTCGAACCTGAGGGCTTTTGGGGCCAAGGTCGTGATGTGTCCGACCGCCGTGGATGCCGATGACCCACGCAGCTATTACAAAGTGTCGCGGCGCATTGCCGATGAAACTCCCGATTCGTTTTATGCGAATCAATATCATAACCCCGCAAACCCGGAAGCCCACTACCTCTGGACGGGCCCGGAGATTTGGAAACAAACCAAAGGCGACTTTGATGTTTTCGCCGCGGGGCTCGGGACAGGCGGCACGGTGAGCGGCACGGGTAAGTTTCTCAAAGAGAAAATGCCCGACGTCACGATTCTTGGTGTCGATCCGGTTGGCTCGCTTTATTACGATTTTGTGAAAACTGGCCGCATCACTAAGCCGTTTTCGTACAAGGTCGAGGGCATCGGAGAAGACTTTTTTCCGACGACGATGAACTTGAAAATTCTCGACGACATCGTTCGAGTCGACGACAAAGAGTGCTTTTTGATGACGCGCGACATGACGCGTCTCGAGGGCCTCTTCGTGGGTGGCTCCGGCGGCGCCGCGGTGGCGGGAGCGATCAAATGGGCCAAAAACAAGAAGGGCCCGCTCAAGATTCTCGTGTTCTTGTGCGACGCCGGACAAAAGTACGTGTCCAAGATCTTCAACGACGATTGGATGCGCGAAAACGGCTTCCTCGAAGAGGAGCCTGGCTTGGGCACCGTGGCCGACGTGCTCCACATGCGCGGTAAGCGAAAAATCGTGACCGCTTCGAGCTCTGCGAAGGTGAAAGCGGTTATCGAAACGCTAAAGCAATTGGGAATTAGCCAGTTGCCCGTCGTTGACAAAGGCAAGCTGCGCGGCGTGGTCGGTGAGATCGACCTCCTTCGCCATCTCGTGGCGGGGGGCGCGAAAGCGTCGACCTCGACGATCGCCTCGCTCGTTGAAAGCGATTACGCGACAGTCACGCCAGACACCAAGCTTGAGCTCCTCCAAAACGTGCTCGCCGACGCGCGCGCCGCGATTGTGATGGAAAGCGACTCAGTCGTAGGGATCGTCACGAAGATCGACCTCATCGAATACCTCTCGACAAAGAGCGTTGAGGTCGTTGCGGTGGCGAAGCCGAAAAAAGTAAAGGCGAAGTCGGAAAAGCAAAAATCGAAGGCTGATAAGTCGACGCGAGCGACGACCAAAGCCGCGAAGTCGAAAGCCTGAAAAAGTCTTTCTCGGTAGTCCTCCTGCTCTACGCGACCAAGGAGCCTTCAGGTACTCCCCGCAGGCCTCCACACCCATGGTGTGGGTACGTCTCGGGGGGCTTGAGCCCATAAAGCTGCGCGTCGCGCCCGTGAGGAAAAGCGCTTTGCGTTTCGTCTGGAGCTGCCCTTCACTTGCGCGAGCGCCGCGAGGGTCGGTGTAGCTTGACGAAGCGAAGCTTTGCCATCCGCTCGAAATCTGAATCGAGCGACCAAATCGAAGCGTGGTGCTCGTCTGCCGAAGCGCCGATCCGCACATTCATCACGCCGAACCGATGCCCGGCTCGCGTTGCTTTTTGGAGCCACGCTTTCACGCGCTTCCATCCGTCTCGCGAGATCATTTTCGCGGCCGACTTCGAGCGGTTATCCCGGGGCGAGGTAAGGTAGTTCGACCCAGTGGTGCTGACCGTCTGGAAATACGACGAGGCGCTGCGAGCCGCTGACGAGGTGGACCGTGCCGGGGTAACGCTGTCCGTTGGCCCACGTGACGCTGACTCGCGCGCCTGGTTGATAAGGTACACCGTAGCTGGGTGCCGGCGCAGCTAAGGGAGTCCAGCCGTTCACGGCGGGCGGCATCGGCTGTGCGTGTGGTGCCTGGTGCGGCGCGCTTTGCGCAGGGTGTTGGGTCACCGGATGCGCGCGCGGCGGGGGTGGCGCTACGGTTGCTGCAACGTGGAGGTGCGTACGGTCCTGGCGTCGTGGTGCGGCCTGTGCGTTCGGCAAATCGAAAGGCGATAGCGAACCGGGATTGGCCATGATGGGTAGGAATTGGGTTCCCTTGAGTTGGGCTGGGGGCACAACGTCGGGTACAGCGGTAATCGCTTGTTCTAACTCTCCACGGGAGGCGGCCCGCGCGTCAAAGCTGTCGATGTTGCTGATGGCAAGCTTTGACACTTGAGGTGCAGCGGAAGGATCACCCACGCCGGGCGTCGTGTACGCGTCGGCCGCGGACGACGGGACCGGTTCCGATGACGACGTTCGCACGCTCGCGCCTACCGACGGGTCGAGCGAGGGCCCCGCGGTTCGTGCGAACGGATCCACACGCGAGGAAGGTCGCTCCTCCGCGTACCCCAACGTGGCTGCGGCATTTGGGTGTGATGCGGGGGAAACGCCCGTAGAAGCGCTTGGAGATCGAGGATCGCCGGACGGAAGTCCGCACGCCGCGCAAAACTTTCTCGACCCGAGGAGCTCGGCTCCACACCTCGCGCAATCCGTCATGGAGCCCTTAGTTTGAGCCACCGACCGCGCCGGCACAAGGCGCTTTGGTTCGCCCCCGCGCGCTCACCTCGCGCTCGGTTTTCGAAGGACGCTGAGCTCGGCGGGGAACCCTCCCATATCGACCGTCGAAGTGGCTTCGAGGACGAGGCCCGCCCTCTCGGCGCGCGCGTTCAGTGAGGCCTCTGGCGCGGCCCAGACCAACGCGCCGCCGGGAACGAGCACCCGCGCGGCGTGGTCGACGAAGCGCTCCAGCAACGCGCCGTGGGTCCCGCGCTGGACACGACGACCCATGGGCGGATTGGTCACGATGAGCGTGACGTCTTTGGGCTCGACCGTCATCGCGTCGGCGACGGACAGCGTGGCGCCTTCGATTCCCGCGTTCGCGAGATTAAAGCGTGCGGCGTCGATCGCCTCGCGGTCAATGTCGGTCCCTGTAAGCGAGGCGTATGCTCCAAAGCGCGCGCGCTCGACCAATTCGGCGCCCGCTCCGACAAAGGGATCCCAAACGACGTCGTCGGGACGAGCGGCGACCGAACGCGCGAGGGCCGCGGCGATGGTTGGGTGCGACGACGCGGGCACGGTTGAACTTCGGTAGGCGAACCTCGGGTCGACAAAGCCACGGGGGACGAGCTCGATCGAAACGCGGTCGCGGTAGTCGTCGACGAGCACCTCCCACGTGCTTTCGGTCGGGTCGTTAACGAGTTCCTTCGTTGCCGCGGCCATCAATTCCGCACAGCGCCACGCGAGCGCGCGACGATGACCGCCGTGAGTCCAAGCCAACCGAAATCGAATGGGGCCGCCGTCGGTGCGCGTGAAGGCTCGAAAAATAGCGAGCGCGCGCGGTTCAGTCATCGCCCGCACGACGGCTTCGGCGATCTCGCCACGCACGGGAACCGCGTCGAGAGGAAACCCCACGTGAAGCGCTGTCCGCACGCTGAGCGCGCTCGCGAGGGGGCCCGCGAGCTTCGCATCGACCCGCCCAGGCCCCGCGACGCGCGGATGCCAACTGTCGCCGAGCTCGCGACTCACGATCGCCTCGAGCCCCGTGCGCGAATGAAAGCGAACTGTGAGCGGTGCGTCCGCCCTCTGCGTCGGCTCGATCGCCCCAGGTTTGTCGCGTGCCGTGCCGCGATCGATCATGAGTGCGGCACGCGTCGCCTTTTGCGCGAGGCCGCTCGGCGAGGCTCCGCTCGCCGACGTTGCGGCGACGTTGAGGCGTGCGCGTGCAGCTTCGGACCCGACTTTGCCCAGCGCGTCCGCGAGCGCGCGCTGGTCGTCGCTCGTGCCCACGTCCCAAGCGTTAAGCAGGGCTTGCTCAACGCTCGCGCGCTCGCCCGGGTCGGCGGGCTTCAACTTACCGAGTGCTCGAGCTGATGCGTGACGCGTCTTCGGATCGGAATCACCCAGCGCCTTCGTAAGCCAAGCTCGTGCTTTGGCGACGGCCAGACCGGCCTCGGTAGGGGTCGGCGCCGTGGCTGCGACGCGCCCAAGCGTACGGGCAAGCCGTCCACGCGAAGGCCTTTTCGCAGTCTCGAGGGCGCCCAGGATGCCTTCGAGGATGCGAGGCAAATGCATCGTTTCGATGCGCGCGATAGCCTGTTCGGTGGCCTTGGCGAGGTCCTCGTCGTCCTCCTCGAACAGTGCGAGGAGTGCGCCCAAACCGCGTATGCCGGGGGTGTAGCCGGGGGCGCGCACGCGCTGGGCAAGGCCAGTCTCGCTCGAGGAAGGAGGCATGATCACTTTGCCTTACACGACTTCGTCGATCGGCGTAACCAGAGGGCGGCCCTATGCGTACTCTCTCTCTGGAGGAGCCGCCGTGACCCGAAACTTTCGTTCTCCCGAAGATCCGTTGTTTGAAGGGGCTCAGGTGCCCTCGATGAGCCGTCGTCATTTCGTGCGCTCGGCGACCGTCGGCACGGTCGTGATTGCGTTAGGCGGCGCGGGCTATTGCCTCGCCGGCCAAGAAGACGAGAAAAAAGCGCGCGCGACGCTGAGGCCGGATGGTCGTCCGCGCTTGCCGCCAGGGCAGTATCTGCTCAACCGTATTCGTCCGATGGGCGGTATCGAAGGCGACCCGAGCCCGGGAAGCTGGCGGCTGCAAGTGGCCGGCGAAGTCGAAACTCCGTATTCGTTGGACCTCACCGAACTGCACAACATGGCGCAGGTCGACCAGGTCGCCGACGTTCACTGCGTCACCAAGTGGACCGTGCTCGACGCAAAGTGGACAGGCGTAAAGCTCGCCGCCCTCGCCGCGCGCGCGAACGTAAAAGCCTCGGCACGGCACGTCATTTTCGAAGCGTTCGGGGGATATACGGCGAACGTGCGCTTGGCCGAGGCCCTCGCGTCAAACGTAATGCTCGCTCACAAGTACGAAGGTCAGCCGCTCGCGCGCGCGCACGGTGCGCCGGTGCGTATCGTCATGCCCGACCTCTACTTTTGGAAGAGCGCGAAATGGATCACCGGAATTCGGTTCACCGCGAGCGACAAGCCCGGCTACTGGGAAACGCGTGGGTACCACAACCACGCTGACCCTTGGAAAGAGGAGCGGTATGGTTGACGAGACGTCGAAGTCACCTGTTCTCAAGCCTAAAAAGAAGGCGCGTTGGAGACCTTGGCTGCGCGCAGCTCATCGCGACGTGGGCTACGTCGTTGTCGGACTCACGTTTATCTATGCGCTATCCGGATTAGCTGTAAACCACCTGACCGACTGGAGCGACGGCGACGCGAGCTTCAAGACGTACACGGCCACGCACGAGTTTTCGCCCTTGACTGGAGATGACCAGACCATCGCGGATGGACTGCGAAAGCGCTTAGCGATTCGGGAAGTACCGCGCGAGCTGTACCGTCCGACGCCCGACGAATTAGAGATTATTTTCGACAAGCGCTCGTTGCATGTCAATACGACGACGGGCCACGTCGTTGACGAAGGCCAAAAGCCGAGATTCATCTTGCGCATGGCAAACTGGTTGCACCTGAATCGAGGAAAGAAAGCGTGGACGTACGTAGCAGACGCGTACGCGTCGAGCCTTTTGCTCCTTGCCACCAGCGGAATGTTCATGATCGCTGGGAAGAAGGGAATTCTGGGGCGCGGCGCGATCCTCGTGGGCTTAGGAATGGCCATCCCCGCGGTCTACATCACGTTGGCGGGACCGTGATTCCTCGCGCGCTAACGCATGACATGGGCAAAACGCCTCGCCGCAAGCGGGTCGCAGTCGCTTGGCTAGCAGCTGTGACGCTCTGCACCGCCTGCGCCGCCTCGGAAGACCTACCCGGTGGCGATTCGCCATCGACGCCGCGAACTCCAAAGCTCGGCGCGATCGATCGCGGGCTATACGGGTTCGACGGCACCAACACGAAAGCCAAAGACAACAGCGTCATCTACACGTTCGTTGACGCCGCAGCCGTTGGGCGAAAGCAGTATTTTGAGGGGACTACGTTTTTCGCCGAAAACTACCAAGCTATCGTTGACCGAGGCGTGGCTCAAATATGCCAAGAAGACGCGAAAAGGCCCTTCGCCCAGCTTTATCTCCTTGGCTACAGCCGCGGTGGCGTCGCGGCACTTGAAGTCGCGGCTCGCGTCGCGAAGGAGTGTGCGCGACCCGTGCCCGTCACGTGGCTCGGTCTCGTCGATACGGTTGCGACCTCTGTTGAAAGCAGCCTAAGGATTGGCAACGCACGCGAGGGACTGGCCACGACGCAATGCCTACACCTCGTCAAATCACACGAGCGATTACCGTTTCTTGGGACCGCGGACGTTCTCTCGTGCCCGTCCGTTCAGGTCGAGGCCGACCACCTCCAGATGGCTGGGTCGACCGAAGTTGCCGCGCGGCTTCGAGCCGACGTGGAGCGCATCGCCCCTGACTTTTTTGAGGCAGCGCGGTAGCAACGTGCGGTGGTTCGACGGCGGCGTTCGGCGCGTGACTCGCTCGAGCTGTCGTTCAGCGCGTGCTTGCCTGAGCGTAGCGTTTCCGAATGGTTGGAACGAGGTATTCCGCGAAGGCGCGCTCTACGTTGTAGGCCGGCTTCCAACCCCAGTCTGCGCGCGCTCGCGAATCGTCCATGTCTTCCGGCCAAGAATCGACGATCTTCGAGCGAACAGCGTCCGCTTCAAAGTCGATTTGTGCGCCCGGAAACGCGGCGCGCACGCGGTCGGCGATTTGCCCTGCGCTCTCGCTGAACGCGGACACGTTATAAACGGTTTTCGTCAGTTTCGCGCGGTCAGCCTCGAGCAACTGAACAAGTGCCGTGACGGCGTCGGGCATCGCCATGAACGGGATGGTCGCTTCCGGGCCGACGAAGCTCTTGTAGGATAGCCCTTGCGCTGCGGCGTGGAGCATTTCAGGACCAAAATCGCTTGTCCCGCCAGTCGGTGCCGTCTCTGCGGAAATGAGTCCGGGAAACCGAAGCGACCGGAAGTCGAGACGTGCGGCGGTCGAAAGCGCGCCGAGCTGCCGGAAGTTTTCAGTGAAATAGCGGCCGAGATGTTCGCAATAAAGCTTATTACAGCCGTACATCGTAATCGGGACATTCCAGTCCTCCTCGCGGACGCGTCCGGCGCTCTTCTTGGCTTCGACCGAGGCCACACCGTAAACGGCGATCGAGCTCGGGAAAATAAAGCGCACGGGCCGACCCAGGCGCGCGGATTGGTTTTGCGCCATTCGCAGGAGGTGAAGCGTGCCCTCGACGTTGACCTGATGCGCCAGATCGGGATCGCGTTCGCCTCGGGTTGAGAGCAGCGCGGCGAGATGAAAGACGACCTCAATCTCGTGGTGGGCGGCGATCTGGTCGAGCAGATACCTGTCCATAATGTTGCCCGCGTACGTCTCGAGACAGAGGCCCCTATACTTCTCGGGCAACGGCGTTAGGTCGACAGTCACCACGCGGTAAAGGCCGTCTTGATGCATCCGCTGGAGAAGCGTACGACCGATTTCACCGTTTGCGCCCGTCACGAGAACCACTGGTTTACTCATCGTCGCGCCACGCTAGGCGGCCGGCCGCCCGCGAGCAAGGACGCCCGAGAGCCTGGCGGTGTCGACCCGAGGGTTTGCCTCGCGACCGGACGGCGCTAAGACGTCACCCATGTTTGGACCGGCGAAAGAAGTCTACGAAGCCACGGTGCGCGAGATCCGAGACGCGGGACTCTACAAGGAGGAGCGTGTCATCACCACCCCGCAGGCCGCCTCGATCCGCGTCGGCGACCGCGGGCGCGAAGTCTTGAACTTTTGCGCCAACAACTACCTTGGCCTCTCGTCACATCCCTCCGTGATCGAAGCGGCCCATGGGGCCATCGAGACGCACGGGTTCGGGATGAGCTCGGTTCGGTTCATCTGCGGGACGCAAGACCTCCACAAAACCCTTGAAAAGAAGCTCTCCGCGTTCTTCGGTACGGAAGACACGATTCTGTACTCCTCGTGTTTCGACGCGAATGGCGGGCTCTTCGAGACGATCCTCGGTGAGGACGACGCCATTATCTCTGACGCGCTCAATCACGCGTCCATTATCGACGGCATTCGCCTTTGTAAGGCCGAACGGAAGCGCTACCCGAACGGCGACATGGCTGCGCTCGAAGCCGCGCTGCAAGAGACGCAAGGCAAGCGCCTTCGGATGATCGCGACCGATGGAGTTTTTTCGATGGATGGCTACCTCGCCAAGCTCGACGTCATCTGCGACCTTGCCGACAAGTACAACGCGATGGTGATGGTCGACGACTCGCATGCAAGCGGGTTTATCGGCAAAACCGGTCGCGGTACCGCGGAGCACTATGACGTCCGAAGTCGCGTCGACATCATGACCTCGACGCTCGGTAAGGCGCTTGGCGGAGCAGCCGGTGGGTTCACTACAGGTAAAAAAGAGATTATCGAGCTCCTTCGTCAGCGCTCGCGCCCCTATCTTTTCTCTAACTCGCTTCCGCCGTCGATTGCGGGCGCCTCTATCGCAATCCTCGACTTGCTTTCGGTTACGCCCGCGCTTCGCGATCGTTTGATGAGTAACGCGAAGCGCTTTCGCGAAGGGATGACGAAAGCGGGTTTCCGAATCAAAGAAGGAATCACGCCTATCGTTCCGGTCATGCTCGGTGAAGCGCGCCTCGCGAGCGAGGTGGCGAAAGGCATGCTCGAGGAGGGGATTTACGTGATCGGATTTTCGTTTCCTGTCGTTCCAAAGGGCGAAGCGCGGATTCGCGTTCAACTCTCCGCGCAGCACACCGAGGAGCAAGTCGACCGCGCGGTGAATGCGTTCACCGCGGTCGGTAAGCGCCTCGGCGTCCTTCCCGTCATGGTTTAGCGTTGAGAACGGCGCCGGCCGAGCCGCATTAGGCTTCGCCGAGGGAGAAGTGTCGCAGAGTCGCCGGATGGGGCGTTTGTGCGCACTTTGACTGCTGCGCCTGCCGCACTCATCGACCTAGTTTCGGAGTCGATCTATGCATAGCCGCCTGAACCGAACGCCGAGCACGAATTTGGAAGTTGCGCAGAAGGTGTGGCACCAACCCTGCAGAAGGCGCAGATCATGTGCAAAGTAAATGTTCATGCTGGGAGATCGGCAACGCCCGGAGGACGCATGGTCACCTCTGCGAGCCTCTATGTGGCCTGCTTGGCCTGCGCAGCCGTTGCCCCGGCGTGCGCCTCCGAGACGCGCGGCGACGACACCGCGACTTCTCTTGAGCGTGCCGAGGCCGCGAGTGCCGCGGCCATGGCTTCGTGCGGCGATTTAGACGGTGAACGCCCGAATGACGGCTCCGTTTGGCCTTCGAATGCATCGAAGTTGGTCGCACGAGACGAGGGCGGCGGTTTCGTCGGCCCGTACTCGCCGCCAGGGTCTGACTGCGTGCTCTCCGAGGCCACGTATACGCTCATGGTCGGAACGCGAATTTTAGCTTCGGCTCAGTGTGAAGCGGCGGGCGCCGGCGCTCCGCTCCACTTGCGATTCACCACCCGTACTATCTCCAGCGAAGAGTTGTGTCGAGTCTCGCATGCCATGCGCGGACTGATACTCTCTGACCGCGCGGTCTGCGGCGCAGACAAGCCGTTTCTGAGTGTGGCCGTTAGCACGTTCGCTCGCACCACGACGACGTACCGCGACGAAGTCAATAGCTGCCAAACAGGGAACGATCCCTATGTTCGAAACATCGATGCCGTGTTCGAAGTCCTTCAAGCCTTAGCGATGACGCCGTCGCAGTAGCCAAAGCCATAAACGTAGTTCGGCTTTTCATTCAGCCGTGACGTACGAGGTCGTCCAGGATGGCATCGGACTGTTTTTTTGCCCACGTCGCGAACTCTTTCATGTAGCCCGCGACTTCGCGAAAGCGCTTCACGACCGAGTCGCGGTCGCTCATGGCAACGGCGCGTGCGAAGTGAGCCGCCTCCTGCTCAAACACGTGAGACAAGCGAGCCGCCTCCGGGTTTACCGTGAGAATGTCCGCGTAGAGCTCGGCGCGTTGCGAGAACATGCGGCCTATCATCGCGAGCTCCGTTCGGTAGATTGGACTTGCGAATTGAAGGCTCCTCCCGAGATTTGCCTTTAGCCTTTCCAGCACAGACCCCAGGACCATCGTTTTTTCGTGGACGAGCACCTGAATGAGCGCCATCTGCGCGTCGTGCTCCTCCGCACTCGCCTCGAGCGTTTCCGCGCCGAAACTCTCGTAGAGTTTTTTAACGCGGGCGAACGCGGCCTCTCCACGACCTCTGCAAAGGACGACTTTTTGGCGGTCAAAGTCGACGCCGTGGGGGCCGAACATCGGATGAGTGCCCACGACGTCGACGTTCGTCGGCGCGGCATCAAGCATGGCCTGAAGCGGTGCGCGCTTGATCGACGTGACGTCCATGAGGCACGTTCCAGGCTTTAGGTGAGGGGCGACGGCCCTCACGATAGCGTCGGTGACGTCTATCGGGACGGCCACGATGACTACGTCGTTGCGTGAGGCGACCTCCACGGCGGACGCGCCTTGGTCGAGCCCCATGGAGTCAACCTCGAAACCACCCCCCGTGAAGACGCGAGCCAGGAACGCGCCCATTCCTTGCGTACCGCCGATAATGCCTATTTTGAAATGCTCGCCGCGCGCTTGAAGGAACCGTCGTTGCTCGAGGCGCGAGGCAGCGAAGAGACGGCCGAAGATGTCGCGGACAAGGTCGCCCGCGACGCCTGCGCCTTCGGCTTTCGCGAGCAAGTCGTCGAGATGCGCACCTTCGCGTTCCCGGTCGAACGAGGGAAGCGCCTTTTCGGCTTTGACGCGCGCGACCTCCCGAATGAGCCGGGCGCGGGTAGCGAGCAAGTGCACCAACGCATAGTCGGTCGTGGCAAGCTCTTGACGTACGGCGGCAAGCTCGGGAACCGCAATCGGCGGAGACGACATCACGCTCAGTCTACGTCACTCATGGGCGTCGCGCGCGCTGGCGGATGTGCCACTCTTGTCAGGTGCTTTCACTCGACATTCGAGTCTTTCTTTGGATCCATGAGCGCTTCTCGGCCGGAGACTGGCTCGTACTGATGGGCGTGCTTTCGGCCGTAGGCGGGGGCTGGGGAGCGTGTGCGCTCGCACCTCTTTTGGCCGTACCGAAGACTCGCTGCTTTGCGAAATCACTCGCCGCGGTCATTGTCACCAATGCCGTCGCCGTCTTCGTGTTGAAGGCGATCGTAAAGCGGAGGCGCCCGTACCTCGACTTGGGAGGAGTACCCACGCTGCTGTCGGGCGCTCCGACCGATTTTTCGTTCCCGAGCGGTCATGCGGCGGGAAGTTTCGCCTGTGCGACGTTCTTCGCTTTTTGGTTCATCCGGCGGGCTAAGCGTGAGTCAACGACTGCACTCCTGCGTTTCTCGCACAGAGTCCTCGCCGCGCTGGTGCTCCTCGCGGCATGTGGCGTCGCCCTCTCACGATGCGCGCTCGGCGTGCATTATCCCTCGGACGTCCTCGCGGGTGCGGCGCTCGGTTCCCTCCTTGGGGCGGCGGGCGCTCGACGGCATCTCGCTTTTTCGAGACGCGTCGACCAACCGCTAGAAAATGGAAAAACCCCGGGTATTGCAACCTAACGTTGCCTTCACCCAGGGTCTGCTTGACCTCTAGTTAGAGGTCGAGATCACTCACCGACGTGTTGGTCGAACACGGACTTGCCCGAGGGCGACGCCGCTGACGGATCTTTCTCGGCGCTCACCTGCAGGTCGAAGGCCTTCTCGGGAACGGTAAAGACCATTTTCCCGTTACGGCTTTCACCGTCGAGCTCGAGCGCTCCGTGACGTGCCCACGCGACGTCCGCGCTCTTTCGCGTCCAAACGACGTACGCAGAACCGCCGTCGATGAGGCGGCTCGGGGGCGTAAGGTTCTTCGCCTCAACCTCGACCGACGTCATTCCTTGGGCCTTTTTGGTGTCGGCGACGATCGTGGCGTCGGAGCCGGGAGAAAGCTGCGTTCCCTTGACCGCATATTTTAGAGGGCCGCCGCAGCCCGCGAGAGAGAGAGCGAAAACTGCACTAAGTACTGAGGTCCGCAAATTCATAAACAGAGTCGCTATCACCCATAGCTCGTGGCGTCATCCGCGAATCCTCGCCGAAACTGTCGCATCGTTGCTACGTGCCTTCGCACTCGATGAACCTCCCTCCGTTTAAACGCGTGTACGGAATCGACTTTAGTGGCGCGCGCCTTGCCGGGCTCACGGCGTGGCGTGCCGTGCTCGACACGCAGAATCCCCGCCCGCGTCTCATCGCGCTCGCCTCGCTCGCCTCGCTCGCAGGATCGGCGGCACGCGAGGTGGTGTTTCCTTGGTTGGTCGCCGACATTCTCGCCGCCCGCGCGGTGGCCGTCGGCATTGATGCGCCGTTCTCGATGCCGCTCTCTATGACGCCCGCAGCAACGTACCGCGACGAGCTCAGCTGGGTTTCCACCTTCCGAGATGCGCGTGCGATGGGCCGCACGCTCGCAGACGACGCGCTACTTCGGTTTGGCGTTCGCCACGTCCGTCGTGAGACAGACCGCATTAATCGCACTCCTTTTGATTCCTATCATTACAGGATTGTCTATCAGACGTTTCACGTGATGCGCGACGTATGCCGCGTGCTTTCGCGCGACGCGCACACAGCCATCTTGCCTTTCGACTACACACGGCTCGGCGAGGCTGAGCGCGTCGTGGTCGAAACCTGCCCCAGCTCGACGCTGAAACGATTGGGGCTACCGTTTCGAGGTTACAAACAACCAGGAAAGGCTCCCGTTGCACCCGAGAAGGTCAAAGTGCGCGCTGTCCTTCTTGCGGCCCTTCGTGAGCGTATGGAGGTGCCCGCTGAGTTCGCCGAGCAGGCCCTTTTGAACCCGGGAGGCGACGCCCTCGATGCCATCCTTGCCGCGTGGGGGACCTTCGAGAGTCTTTCGACGAGCGACCATGAATGCCTTCGTTCGGATGCGCAAGTGTGTAGGGAGGGTTGGGTGTATGCCTAAGATGAATTCGGTAGAGGCTTTGCGGTGTCTGCGCGTGCGGCTATCCTCTCTCACGTATGCCGTCCCCTGACTCGATTGCGGCTAATGCTGATTCCGTCGCAGGTCGCACGTCGGACGCTGTCCTCGAACGAGTGCGTTTGCGCTTCTCTTTTTTGAAGGCTCAAACCGCCGAATTAATGGCGTTTCTGTGCTCTAAGCTGCCGACGTCAAGCGTTTTGCCAGACGATGTCCTCGAGCTAGCCGTTGAAGACTTAGCCCTCGCGCTCGCCTGCGCGGGCGGCGATGTCGACGCACTCCGCTTCTTCGATGCCGAGTACCTCTCCGAGGTTTCCGGCATGGTGGGGCACATGCGTCTCTCCGCTTCGCAGGTCGATGAAGTGCGCCAGCGACTCCGTGTGGACCTTCTCGTACCGCAAGGCGACGGGCGAGTTCGCCTTCTCGACTTCGGAGGTCGGGGGAGCCTTTGCGCGTGGCTACGCGTCTCGGCGGTGCGCGTGGCACTCAAGGTTTTGCGCGGGCGTTCGAAAGCCTCTTCCCTCGACGACGACAACCGCCTTCTCGAAAAGTGCGCAGGGGACGACGCCGAGCTCGCATTCCTCAAACGAGACGAGCAGCTCGCGTTTCGGGATGTTTTGACGGAGGCCATGACGTCGCTCGACCCGCGGGATGTGAACCGTTTGAGGCTTCACTACCTCGACGGCCTGTCGCTCGAAGAACTCGCCGCGCTCGAGCGGGTTCACCGAGCGACCGTCGCGCGCTGGCTCGGGAGGGCGAGAGAGGCGCTGCTCGCGAACGTGCAACGAATTTTGACCTCGAAAATGCGCTTTAGTGAGTCTGAGTGCAGCAGCTTTATGCGACTTGCGCAAAGCCGCTTTGACGTGAGTCTGCGGCTTGTCGGGACGCCTCCCAAGGTTTGACGTCGTCGATGGTCCTACCGAAGCGGGCGTCCGCGCACATCCGGCACGCGACAGTTGACGCCAGCACGCCCCTTGCAACCTTCCGCTGGGGACCGAGGTGGGATGACAAGCCGCGCGCAAGCTGAACGAAACGATCCCTGCCCCGACGACGACGCGATGCTTGCTCTCGTAGCGGGAACCCTCGAAAAGTCAGTGGATCGCCGGATCCAGCGACACCTGGTCGATTGCCAAGATTGTCGTGGGCTCCTCGCGGCATTAGCGCGTAGCGGTGAACGGCCGGTCTACACCTCAGAGCTAACGGCCACGAAAGTAGGTAACCCGCGCCGCCAAGATATCCTCTTCGAGCGCGGCGAACTCGTAGCGAATCGGTACGTTATTCAAAGATTTGTCGCGCGAGGGGGAATGGGCGAAGTGTACGACGCGGAGGACGTCGAACTCTCAGAACGCGTCGCTCTCAAAACCGTTCGCCGCGAACTGCTAGCGGATCCCGACGCCATCGCGCGCCTCAAACGCGAGGTCAGCGTGATGCGCAAAGTGGCCCACCCGTCGGTTTGTCGCATCGCAGAGTTTGGAGAGCACGTCGCAGAGGACGGTCGCGTTCCATTCTTTACGATGGAGTTCATCGAGGGGGAGACCCTTGGACAACGCGTTCGCCGAACGGGAGCACTCGCCTTCGACGAGGCGCTTGCGATGGCCACTCAAATCGCGCGCGCGATTGATGCCGTGCACCGTGCAGGCATTATTCACCGTGACCTGAAAAGCTCAAACGTGCTGCTTGCCGCGGGAGGGCGAGTCGTCGTCACCGACTTTGGCCTCGCCAAGGTTGCCCTCTCGTCGTCCACCCTTACTCAAGGCGATTTTCTTGGCAGTCCACCTTATGTCTCCCCTGAGCAAGTCGAGGGAAAGGAGGCCGGCGCGGCGTCGGATATCTACTCTTTTGGAGTCGTTCTTTATGAGATGATTACGGGCGCGTTGCCTTTCTCGGCCGCGACTCCACTGCTCACGATCATGAAGCGGCTTAGTCATCCGCCCGAGCCGCTCGAAGTCCATCGACCCGATGTTCCAGCGATTTGGAGTCAAGTGGTCCTGACGTGCCTCAATCGCGCGCCGGAAGCCCGCTACGCGAATGCGATGGAAGCGATTGACATGCTTCGTGGAGTCTCGGACGTTCGGTCCTCGCGCGTGGGGACCAGGCCGCCGCCACCTCCGGCGGCACGACTGTCACCACGGCGCCCGAGGTGGATGGCGGTCGCGCTCGCCGCCGGCGCTCTAGGGATAGCGTTCGTTCTAGGGGCGTTCTTCATGCGCCGTCGTCCTGCGCCGTCCAGCCAAGCCGACGCGGCACGGGCATCCGTCGCCATTGTCGAATTGAGAAACCTTGCGAAACGAACAGACGTCGCTTGGCTATCGACTGCATTCTCGGAGATCTTGTCGAGCGAGCTTGGTAGCAGTGAACTGCGCGTTGTGACCGGTGAACGAGTCGCCCGCGCGCAGCGTGACCTCGCCCTGCCTGACCGTGATTTCGATTCGGCGGACGCCGTGAAGCTTCGCGAAAACCTGAGTGCAGATTGGATCGTAACGGGCTCGTTCACCGTTGTAGGGGATGAAAGAGACGGACGCGTCCGCGTGGACCTTCGCCTGCACGACGCGCGCAACGGAACCGTTGCGCAGCGATTCAATGATGAGGGACCGCGGTCGTCGCTTCTTGAGCTCGCACATCGTTTGGGAGGTTCACTTCGAGCAAGCGTTGGCGTGTTCGAACGGTCCGCGAATCACTCGGTCGTAACGAAGACCCCCCCGCAAACGGCTGAGGGGTTGCGCCTCTATGCCGAGGGAATTCAGTTCGCGCGCGGCTATGAATACAAACTCGCAACCGAGCGCTTTACGCAGCTCACCGGGCTCGAACCGCGTTACGCGTTGGGGCACGCCGAGCTCGCCGCGACGTGGAGCGAACTTGGCGAGCAGCGCAAGGCCGCAAGCGAGGCGACTCTTGCCTATCAGCTAAGTGGGGCATTGCCAGAAGACGAACGCTCGCGCATCGAGGCGCTCGGAAGCGAGGTGTCGAGCGATTACGCATCTGCTGTCGAGACCTATCGAAGACTTTGGGAAAAGCACCACGACGATATCGGTTATGGGGCGTCGCTTGCGCGCGTCCAAATTCGCCTTGGACGCCCGCAAGATGCCTCGCAGACGGTCGCTGAAATGCAGCGCGTGGGTGGAGATGCGGACACGCTAGTGACGGATCAGCTCGGCGCTCACGTGGCACGTGCGTCGCGAGACAGCACTCAACTCACGCGAGCGGCGAGGCGCCTTCGCGAACGAGCGAATGCGCGTGGTGCGCGCCGGCTCGTTGCCGAAGCCGACCGTTTCGAGGGAATGGCTGCTGCGGAGCTTGGTCGCTGCAGCGAAGCGTTAGAATTCTACACGCGCGCGCACCGAGGTTATCTCGAAGTGGGAGACGCACCCAGTGCCGCTAATGTGGTCGACGACATTGCGAACGTATGGCGGACACAGGGAAGACTGGAGGAGTCGCTCAAGCTTTTTCACGAGGTAGCCGCCGCCAAGCGCGCGATGGGCCAGGTTCGCGGCCTGGGCGTTGAGTTGAACAACATTGGAACGGCGGAGACTCTTCTCGGTCACTATGACGAAGCCGTCCGCGCTTTCGAGGAGTCCTTAGCGTGTTCAGAGACCGTGAACGTTCCCAGTGGCATCGAGATCGCGCGGTCGAACCTCGCCGAGATCTATGTCGCGCTGGAGCGGTTCGAGGAGGCTCAGGGAGCGTATGAACGCGTCCTCGAGAAGGCGACCCTTCTTGGCGATCGACGGCTCGAGGTCCGAGGTCTGCTCGGGCTCGGAGTCGTCGCGAATCGCCTCGGGAACTTCGCGGAGGCGACAAGGCTTACGAGCCGGGCGCAACGTACGGCCGAGGCGTTTCACGTCGGAACACTGGATCTTACAGCCATCGTTTTTCGATCTGAAATCGACTTTGAAACGGGGGATTTGGAGGGCGCGCGGACGCGCTTGATGGGAGCTTTCGAGCGCCTGAAAAGGTCCGAAGACCAAGAGCTCTTGCTCGTCGCTCTGCCACGCCTTGCGAACCTCCAGCTCGCCTCGGGCGATCTTGTCGCGGCACGTGGAACGGTGGACGACGCGCATAAGACAATGGCGACTCTTGACCCGACAAATCCACGACTTGCGACATTGACCCGACTCGATGCTGAGCTCGACTTGGCGTCGGGCGTTCTCGACCGCGCGCGCGCTCTCGCCACGCGCGCGGCCCTCAGCGTCGAAACGGCTAAACTTCCGGGCGAAAGCGCACGAAGTCACGCGCTTCTTGCGCGCGTCCTTGCCATGTCCGGAGACATGCCCGGCGCGCGAGCCGAGCTCGACCAGGCGGCCGCTGCAGCGGCGCGGAGTTCTGACCCGAGGAGCAAGCTTTCGGTAGGCATCGCTCGGGCGTTGTGTGCCAAAGACCGAACTGAGCTTACGCGCCTACAGCGCAGTGCGCGCACGCTTGGTTTTTCGTTCTTGGCGGTTGAATCCGATGGGCAGTTTCGACGTATGCTCGGTGCTCGCGCAAACGCGAAACTTCACTAAGCACGGCGCAAAAAATGAAAACGCCTAAGAGTTCGGAGCGGTCCTCGTCCCGGTCTTTCGTAGCTCTTGCCATGGTCGCGACTTTCGCGCACTCGGCATGCCGCGCGGACTCCGCGGCTTCGCGAACGATCGAAGGCGGCTCGGTTTCGGGGGCTGGCTTGGATGCGGGCCGCGCGGGTGACCTCGGCGGCGACACCGGCGCGAGCGACGCGGGGGCGCGAACCCTCGATTCTTGCTCGACGACCGTAGCTGCTGCGTTTCTGAGTTCTACCGTACGTACTTTAAATGCGTCACCGTGGCAAAAGACGGCGAGGATACCGTTCTGTCTACCGACGCCTTGCCGCCTCACTTGACCTACTACTACGGAATTGGACATCCGAATTTCGAGCCTTTCGATGCGGCTCGTGGGTTAGAATACCAACCAAACAAAAACATGATATCGAGTCATCGATTCGAGATAAAGGTGCCGGCATCGCCTGTTGCTAAAGGTCTAATTGTTAACGTGGCTTTGGTCGATGGTGTCGTGGCGTCGAGCAAAGAGGAATACGGACTCGGTCCAGTGGGGGTCGCGCTAGACTCCGTCGCAATCTTTAACCCGCTCGCAAGACCGGGAGACGACATCGACAAGGAGAAGTTTACGTTCGACAGCTATAGCGCGCACCCAACTCCGGATGGCACTTACCACTACCATCAGTCGTCGCGCGGCCCGCTCGAAGTACTGCTCGCTCGTGGGCTAACCACGTCGGCTGTCCCGGGCGCTACTTTGGTCGAGCTTTTCGGGATCATGTGTGACGGGACCTTGGTGTTGGGTTGTACGGAGCTTGATGGGACCGCAGCCCCGGAAACCTTGGCTCTCGACGCTCAAGGAGGACACCTCTCGGATGTGAAAGACGAACGTGGCACCGTTCACTTTGCCAACCGGTACCACACGCACGTGTGCCCGAGTCGTCCGGGTGGACAGCGCTATACACCCGAAATTCAGTACTACAATGCCTGTGGCCGGTGACGGAGTGGTTTCCTTATTTAGTAATAAGATATTCGGTAGCCGAACGATTTTGGAATAAATGCTGTGAACGGTTCTGATTCATCGGGTTCGCCCCAGTTCCACGTGGTTGATTGAACGCCGGAAATGTATTCGCCAATGGCGTAGCAGTAGATCGTCGCTGTTTTTCCTGGTGGCACGGGACCCACACTTACAGCGTTGTTGAAGCTGACGCCGGTGGTCGTATTGACGCTGTAGCTGGTGGTTACCCAGTCCTTCACGATGGTTAGGTTCACGCCGCCCGTCACGCTCACACTTGCTGTAAAGGCGAGGTTGGCGCTCAGAGTGGTCGGGTAGGGGGATGTGTTTCGAACTTCACCGCATGACTGCTCTGGCCCGCCCCGCCTGCGCGGCGTCCTGCTGGTCACTTCTTGCGTGAAAAACGGGGAGTTGAAGGCTTGCGATGACGCTTGCATGGGCTCCGTGGCCTCTGCTTGGTCCGTGGGAGCCGAGCAGGCGACCAGAGGGGCAGCCGCGCAAACTAGAGCCGCTCCGAGCACTCGCGTGCGTGTTGCACGCGAGGCTGCGTGCGCGGCTCTCACTCGAGCGATGGCTAAATATGTCATGATCGGCCTCTTCGCCACGCCTCGCGTTCGGCGCCAACCACAGCGCCAGAAACCGGACGTCGCGTTCCCCACTCGCGCAAGGCGCGTGCCGCTGCACGACGACGCGACGTGCGTGCATCGGACGCGAAAATGACATCAAATCCCGAGTAGGCGAGAGTGGCTCTCGCGCGAGCCGTGCATGCTGCGCGATCCGCCGGCTGCCCTCCATGCGCGGCCAACGCGGCCCAGCCCTACCTTCTGCGGACGTCGCCTTTTGAGAGGTGCGTCACGGCTTCGCTCAAGCCGTCGAGCGTGAGCTGAAACATCGAGAATACAGTTGAAATCGCTTCGGCGGTCCCGGTACGCCAGTACGGCGGCGGGTCCGGATTCAGCCACACGGCTCGTCGGAAGTGATCGGCAAGTCGGCTCAGCCAGGTCATCCCCGTGGTCGGTGGGCCGTGGCGCCCAGTCGCGTAGTACTCGTAGTCACCGGCGCCCAGCAGTTCGGACGGGTGCATCGCGGCGTCGCCCACAATGACGAGCTTCCATTCGGCCCCCAAGTCGTGAAGTACGTCCGCAAGCAGCTTGGGCTCGCTGAAGCGCTCTGTCCTGTAGACTCTGCCGTACACGCAGTTGTGAAAGTAGAATGTTTGGAGTTGGCGGATATTGGACGCTCGCTTCGCGCCTGAAAAGAGACGCGAAATGACGTCTGCATGGGGATCCATTGAACCTCCGATATCCATCAGCAACAGGACGCGAACGTTCGACTTTCGCGGGGCTCGCGTGACCAGTTCGAGCTCTCCGCCGAGGCTTGCCGTCGCACGGATGGTCTCCTCGATATCGAGTTCGTCTCGCTGACCTTCGCGCTTCCACTGGCGTAGCTTCCTGAGTGCAACTTCGATTTGTCGCACGTCGAGGACGAGATCCGATCGGTAGGGCTTATAGCTTCGCGCATCGGCAATTCCCATCGCACTTCGCCCGCCGCCGAGCGCGCCGACACGCAGCCCCGCAGGATGCGCACCGCGCTGGCCGAAGGGGCTCGTGCCACCCGTTCCAACCCATTTGTGGCCACCGTCGTGGCGCTCTTTCTGCTCGCGCATCCGTTCCTCGAACAGCGTTTTGAGCGAGGCCATATCGAGCGCGTCGAGTGCCTCGAGCGCTTCTGCGTCGAGCTCTTTGCGCGGATTGGGATGGCTGAGCCATTCTTCTAACTCTGTCACAAGCTGCAAGCTTCCTTTCGTCACACCTTTAAAGTGGACGACAAACGCTTCATCGAACGCGTCGAGATCGCTCTCGCGGTGCACACATAGCGCGCGCGCTATGTGGTAGAAACCGTCGAGCGAACTGTCATGCAGCCCCAGGCTTAGCGCGCGAGCAAGGGCGAGTGCCTCCTGCGCGCCTACCCTTACGTTGCGCGCGCGAAGCTCGTAGAGGAAAGGCACGAACGACGCGCTCATGGTGAATCACCGCAACTGCGGCTACCATTACCGAGTACACGCGCCTCCGCCTCGTAATCACCCAGTGCCGTCGTACGTGGAATGACGATGGAAGCCTCATAGGAGCCTGCGGCGTCCGTGGCGACTTGTCCGAGCATGACATCTGGATGCAGAGGGCTGCGGAGGAGAATCTGCACCGCGACGTCCGCACATGGTTCACCGACGCGGGTGACGCGACCGCGCACGTTGAGGGCCGTTCGTCGATGAGCGCTCGATTGCCCGATCGATAGCGTCACGGCTTTGGTCCCGAGCTCGCCGTCGGAAGCCCCCGGGACGCGAGAGTTGGCCTTCGCAGGCTGGCTTATGGGCACAGGCGCGGGATCTGCGTTCGCGCGCTCCTGCCGGGCGCTGCCCGAACGACCCGTCCCGCGGTTGCCGCTAGCAGGCCACGCGAACGGATCCGGCGCAGGCTCGTAGGGTACGTTCGAGGAGAGGGGGTCGTGGAGGGTTTGGCCCGCCCCGCCGAGATCGATACGCCGCCACAGATGGCCATCATGAACTTCGACCCAGGCGTGCGCCTCGTTGAGCACCATGCGTGTCGGGAGCCCCAGCGCAAGTGCCGTGACCATAAAGGCGAACGCGCGATGACGGCATACGCCTTTTTGGGAGAGCGCAAGATCGAGGTAGATGTCTTGCGACGACGCAAGCGGCTCTGCCGACTCCACAAAGGCGCGAAAGTAGCCAACCAGCTTGTCGAGATTTTCACGCGGGCTGAGTCTACGCGTGAGACCCACTTTCGCCATCACGTCTGCGGCGGCGCGCCGTACCGGAGGCGGTAGTGAAGGGACCGGGGGGAGTGCCGACCATGACGGGCGGCCGAAGTCGCCACCCGACGCCGCTCGTGGGAGACTCAGCTCCATGACCACGCGCGCGCGGACCGATGATTCGCCCTCGATAAACCAGTTGTCCGCGCCGTCCTTCCAAAGCTGAAACGGCACGTCTTGCGTGCCTACGCCGACTCGCGCACGAAGCACACGGGCCCCCGGCCCGACACTCGGAATTCGTACGTTTCGTCCGGCTTCGAGGTCCACGACGAGATCGGCATAAAACAAGTCGTCGAGGTCTTCAGGCACCTTCGAGGTCGCGAGGGAAAGAGGGGAGAGCTGGGCACCGCGCACCGATAAACTGTAGGATGCATCCACAGAGTCGAAGGCGGTGAGCCGCTTGAACGGTGACGTCGAAGGAGTGAATGGGTCGTCATACGGCATAACGTCCGGACGCCGCGTATCGCGATCGGGACGAAACGAGGGGCCGCGGTCGCCGTCGCGGGGACCATCGCCTGAACGCGTGTAAGGTGCATCTGCCGTTCCGACCGCCTTTGCCGGATCAGGTGCCTGTAGCAGACCTTGCCTCGTTACGATGGCCGCGGGAAGGTCGCCGTCGAGCGAGACGCCGAGCTCCATGTCCTCGCGAGGATCGGCGGGTATGGGCTCGTGAAGCACGAAGGGGTCGCCGGGCCCCTGTGCGTTCGCCGTCGGCGTTACCGCGAGCCCGCAAACCACCACCTGTAGCCACACCGAAAAACGACGCCCTACGCAAGTCATAACCTTGGCCTGGTGCACAGAGGAGAGATACCGCGTTACGAAGACTACTTCAGCGCATTACGCGCCTGCCCCGTCCTCCAGCCGCCACTTTCGTAGAAGTATCGTCCGTCGCGTGACGAGTAGACTGGACGGCTCCAAAGTGTGCCGGGCGGAGCGGCGTCCCAGTGTCCCGGGATCCAAGCGTATTGGATGCCAGTCCAGTGCCAATAGCCTGCGACCCAGACGGACGGCGTGCCTGGAACGCCAGGGGGGGACGGGCGCGCCTCGTGGACCGCGGCGGGCGGCGGGCCGCTCACGATGACACCTCGCGCCGGTGACTCGGGCTCGTTGACAACGCACCCGACGAAAACAAGCGAACTTAGAACGGAGGTTGAAACTGACAAAACCCCTCGCAGGCGAATATCCATGGCTCCCCGCTTCCGCTTCGTGAAGGTCGCTATCTGAACCTTACCTCATGAGTTTACGCCTCCGCCCCTCGTGTGCCCGCCGATCCGAGCCATCCCGTGACGATTGGGTCCCTGTTGTGCGATGTCCAGCGCGCGAACCTCCAACGCGTGTGGACTGCTGTATGATGACGTCATGTCTGCCGGTCCGTCGTCTCTAACCTCTCTTCTCGATGCGACTCTCTCGGAGCTCGATGCCGAGCTCGAGCTTAGGCTTTCGCGTAGCGGCTTCGACCGCGTGAGCTTCCTCGAACGCGCGGCTACTCTCCATGCGGGCGACGCGGCGACGCGGCGGCGCGACCGCAATTGTGTCCGCGGGCTGGTCGAGGCTCCACGCCCCGGCGATGTCGCGCGCTTGCCCGAGACGGGGACTCCCGACGCTGTCCGCCTCGACACGCTCGGTCGCGAAGCGATGCAGCGCGGAGAGCTCGCTTTCTGCAGCATGGCGGGAGGAATGGCGACGCGGATGGGCGGGATCGTCAAAGCGCTCGCGGAGGTGGTCCATGGGCACACGTTTCTTTCGATGCGCTTGGCAGAAAATCGAGCCGCGACCGCCGAGGCCCGTCGCCCGGTCCCCTTGTGGCTCATGACGAGCGAGGCCACGCACGACGGCATCGCGTCCGAGCTCGCGAGGGCTTCCGCGCCCTCTCATGTGGCGGTGTTTCGACAAGACCTTTCGCTTCGCTTGAACCCTGATGGTTCGCTCTTTCGCGGGGACGACGGACGGCCGAGCGAGCACGCGACCGGGCACGGCGATTTGGTCGACGCCCTACGGCGCTCCGGGCTCCTCGCGCCCTTCGTGGCGTCGGGTGGAAAGTATGTGTGGATTACAAATATCGACAACCTCGGCGCCTCGATGGACCCCGTAGTTCTCGGGCACTTCATCGAAGCGACCTCGCGCGGAATCGACGTTCAGTGCGAAGTATGTCGCAAAGAAGGAGATAAAGGCGGCATACCCGTGTATGCCGAGGGTAAGTTGCAAGTGCTCGAAGAATTTCGCCTCCCGGCACACTTCGACCCAACGTCTGTTTCGGTTTTCAATACAAACACCTTTCTCGTTCGAGCCCAGCCGCTGCTCGAGCAACAACTCGCTTGGACGTATTTCGAGGTCGAGAAGCGCGTCGCGGGTTGCCCTGTCATTCAGTTCGAGCGCCTTCTTCAAGAGCTGACGTCGCAGATGCCGTCGACCTACCTTGAAGTTCCACGCGACGGCGCCGCTTCGCGGTTTCTTCCGGTGAAGGATTTCGACGAACTTGCCTTGCGCCTCCCGACGGTCGAGTTGGTCGCGCGCGCTCGCGGCATGATGTAGCGTGGCGAAAGGCACAACGTGAAGTTCGAGGTCATTCACGAGTTTGATATCCCGGTGGACGCGCTGGAACTCGCGGTTCTTTCGCCGAACTTGTTCAATGCCCTGGCTCCGCGACTGTCGAGCGAAACGCGCATCGAGAGTGTCGAACAGCGCGAACACGTCCTGCTGAACGGGAAGCTCGTTAAGTGTTGGAGTTACCGCGCCAATATTCGGATACCGGCGTTTGCGGCGAAGTACGTTACGCCTGACATGTGCGCTTGGGAGGAGTATTCGAGTTACGATCTCGAAACTCACACGGCGGCATGGCGAATTAAGCCCAGCGTCAAACCCGAGTGGGCGGAGCTCTTCGAGTCCACGGGAACGTACGTCCTCGAAGCGCGGGCCGGCGGGCGTGCGCTGCGACGGGTGGAAGGGACGCTCGAGTTACGCGTGCCCCTGGTGCGTGCTGTCGCGGAACGACTGATTCTCGGCGAAGTGCGTAAAACCTTCGATGCGGAAGCCGAGACGCTCCGCGAACTCGCCACGCTCGTATGAACGACCGAGCGCTTTGGGAGGGGGGCGTGAAATACGCTTCGAAGAATCGCCAAACCTTGCGGCAGCGCTTTAGACCGCTGGCGCAAGGATTGGCCGCGCTCGTGACATGCGTCGGAACGCGCGCGGCGAGCGGCGAAGAGCCCTTTCCAGGGCGCGCGGAGCGGATTCTTTCACCCGGTCGCAGTGTGATCGCCGAAGACTCCGCCGAGTCGCTCGTGCTGAACCCTGCCAATCTTGGTCAGCTTCCGGGGCCGGAGGTGCGCTGGACAGGTGTTCGTTGTCCTGACACGCGGCGCGTGGCGTGCGGACACGCCATCGACCTCGCGACTCCGCTTTTTGGAGGGTTATCCACAGGGTTTCGTGTCGACTACGTGAGCCCACCAGGGGGCCCGAAAGGCGCTGGGTTTCCCTACGATGGCGTGGATTACACGTGGATTACGTGGGGAGTCGGCTACTCGATTTCGCCACGCGTCTCAGTCGGGGGGTCCGTTCAAGCGTCGTTTTCGTCAAATCCGTACACGTCTGGTTTATTCGGCATTACTGCTGGACTCTCTTATCGGCCGAGCACAAGGTTTGGATTTGCCGCCGTAGCGCATGACTTCAACGGAGCGCGCGTCCAGCCGGTTTCTCCGAATGGCTATCCCGTGCTCGATCGTCAGTACGTCTTGGGAATGGCCTTTAGGCCCACGAATACCCGAGCCATCGAGATCGACTTCGAGGCAAAGTACTACGACGTTCTCGATCAATTTCGACCTCGTGCGGTCGTCGGCATCGACGTTCCGGGGGTGGGTCGACTTCGCGGCGACATCGAGGTGAGCTCTCTCGGTAACGATGCCAGGCGCGGCGTTCTCGCTACGGCGGGGGCCGAAATTTACTTTAACGGCTTTTCTGCTGGCGGCGGAGCACTTTTCGGTAGCGCACTGGGTCGTGAGACCTCCGTGGGCGAGTACGTGACGGCGTCGATAGCGGGTTATCAAAGCCCGGGCGTACCCCGTAGTGAGAGAGCGGTAAGCCTTCGCTTGGAGAGCACACCCGGTACGCGAAATCACGTGCGCTTGCTCAAGCGACTTTGGGACCTCGCGGGCGACAAAGAAGTCGCCGGCGTCACCCTGATCGTTCGCGCTGAGCCTGCCACCTCCTACGCGCACGCCGAGGAGCTCGCGGACGCGTTCCGCGTGCTCAAGGCCCACGGAAAAAAGGTGATTTGCAGCTTCGAAGACGCCGGACCCAAAGCGCTCTACGCGTGCGCGAGCGCGACGCGAATCGTCATCAATCCCGCAGGCGGCGTTAGGTACGCGGGCCTGAAAACGACGCACATGTACCTCGCCGGCCTGCTCGGCAAGATCGGCATCAAGGCGGAATTCGTTCGCATCGGAGCGCATAAATCCGCGCCCGAGCAGTTTACGAACGAGCATGCGAGCGACGTGGCGAAGGCCGATCAGGAAGACCTTCTTCGCCAGCACGAGGCCGTCTTCGCGCGCACGATGGAGCTCTATCGCCATATTCCGGAGGCCGAGTTCAAGGCTAGTTCGGCCAAAGGACCGTTCGTGGCGAGCGAGGCGCGAGACGCGAGGTGGGTCGACGGTTACGCCTTCGACGACGAGCTGGAACGTGTCACGCGCGACGTCATCGGGCGCAAGGTGAGCTACCAGAAATTCAGTGACGAGGCGCATGCCCCGAAGATGTTCGGTTCTCGCCCGCGTCTCGGGCTGCTTTACATCGACGGCGACATTGTCGACGGCCGATCGCAAACCATTCCGGTGCTCGGAATGAAGCTCGTCGGATCGTATACAATTACCGACTCCATTAAGGCTCTCGAGGACGACAATCAAATCAAAGCCGTCGTTCTCCGTATCGAGAGCCCCGGCGGTTCGTCGATGGCGTCTGAGGTGATGTGGCGCGCGCTGAAAAAACTCGGTGAGAAGAAACCCCTCATCGTGTCGATGGGTACGGTCGCGGCAAGCGGCGGGTACTACGTGGCGTCCCCCGCACGTCAGATCTTCGCGCTGCCTCTCACGATCACGGGATCGATTGGCATCTTCTACGGGAAGGCCGACGTAAGCGAGCTGCTTGCCAAGGTCGGGGTCAACATTGAAGTCCGTAAGACGTCACCGCGTGCCGACACAGACGCCTTCTATCGCGGCTTTACAGACGATGAGCGCGTGGAACTGCAGCATAAAATTCAACAGTTTTACGACGTGTTTTTGGACCGCGTGGCACAAGGGCGTCACCTGACGAAAGAGGAGGTCGACGTCGTCGGTCAAGGGCGCGTCTGGGCTGGTCAGCAAGCACTTGACCACAAATTAGTCGACCAAATGGGCGGGCTTCGTCACGCCCTCGGCGCGGCGCGCGCCCTCGCGAACCTCCCCGACGACGCTCCCATCGAGGAATACCCGGCTCTCCAAACGTCGCTTCTTGAGTACGCACTCAATCTGGTCGGCTTAAAGGTGGGAGCCGGAATTGACGTCGGCGGTTTGCCACTGCAGGTGAAAGAGCTGCTCCGCGGCGTTGCTCCGCTGGCGCTTTATGGCGACGGAAAAGCGCTCGCGCGGATGGAGTGGGTACCGCTCGAAGACACGGTGGGCGTCGACGACTGAGCTACGCCGCGCGCAACGTAATAAGGGCTACCGCCGGCGCGACGCCCAGGCGCATCGGCGGACCTGTTGTGCCGAGCCCTGGGTGCACGAAGAGTGTCGCGTCACCATGCGTGTAGAGGCCAATATGGAAGCGATGAGCGAGCTTCGAGGCGTTAATGTAGCGCCCCAGGAAGGGCACTGCGATTTGGCCGCCGTGGGTATGGCCGCTGAGTACAACGTCGACATTCCGCGCCGCGGCGGCTTCAAAAGCCTCGGGATCGTGCGCGAGGAGAATACTCGGGACGCCTTCGGGTCGCCCTTGGAGCGCGACTTCAATGTTTGCGCGTTGGGTCCAGTTGTCGTCGATGCCTGCAAGATGCAGCTTTGCGTTCTCGCGCTCGAAGGTAATCCCCTCGTTGCGCAGGACGGTGACGCCGGAGCCGCGGAGCAACGTGATGAGCGGCTCTCCCTCGCCGAAGTAATCGTGGTTTCCCATGATCGCAAAGACGCCGAGCCGGCCGCGAAGGCTTCCAACGAGCGTCGTTATGTCGTCGTGGAAAGCTACGCCGCTCGTGACCATATCACCCGTGACGACGACGATATCCGCGTTGGCCGCGTTCGCCGCGCGGGCCCAGCGCATCCCCCACCAGAGCGGTGTGAGCGCGCCGATGTGGAGGTCAGAAAGCTGCGCAATCGTGAAACCGTCAAACTCATGGGCGAGACCGCGCACCTTGATTTCGAGCTTTCGCGTGACGAAGAACCATCGTCGAAACGTGCACCCATACCCGCAGACGACGAGTCCGCTCGCGTACGTCCAAAGGAAAAAAGCGGACGACGGACCCGCCGGCGCGCCGCGCACGAGATCGACGAGAGGCTCGAGCGCGAGATAGACCAACGAAGGAACCATGCAATAGACGCAGGCGCACCAATGCCAAAAATACGGGAGGTCGAGCAGCCATGTTTGCCACCACGGGCGATGCCAGTCTTCGCCTGCGTTGTTGGCGCGTCCCGTGAAAGCTAGGACGCCTGCCAGTCCGAGCATGACTCCGCCGCACCAAGCCGCCGCATGACTGAGTCCGAGTCGGTGGAGCATTTCTGCCGAAGCGACAACAAACGGCGCGTGCGCGGCGGTCGTGATGACAAGGAGGATTTGGCGGAACCTCGAGATGCGCGGGCGCTTCGACATTTCAGGAGGATGCGACGCTCTACTACGCGAGCCTCCCCTCGACCACTGCGCCGTCGCACCCGATCGCGCGAACCGTGTCTTTTGACGCCCAAAGCGCGATATGGTTCGAAGCCAATCCGAGGTCTCCAGTCATTCGTATCCACGTCGGTGAAGGGGACGCGGTGCGCCTGAGAAGACGCGCCTGTGCGGAGCCTGCCCAGGCCTCACCCGTCGTCGACGTGACGAGCGCGAGAAGGTCGCGGGTCGTTTGAACGGCCTCGAGCCGCGGCTCGAGCGAGGGGCTTAGCCACAGCGCGTGCCCACCGACGCCGACGGTCACGGCGGCGCCGTCGGGCAGCGGGGCTATCGCCGCGAGGTGTCCACCGCAGATCGATCCGATGTACGACGCGCGGCCTCCCTCGAGACGAACGAGGGCGCCCCAGTCGCCGCACGCGACGAGGTGTCCGGAGTCGAGCCTCGTCGCTGCGCGCAGCCGAGCGGTCTCGCTGGCGTCGGCGAGTAGGCCTAAACGGTTGCATGAATATTGCGCGACCACGCCCGTCGTGGTTCCTGCGATCGCCCGCTGGACCGAGTTTCGGTAAGGCCGATCGCCCACCAGTGTGGTTGTTCCCGAAGGGTCTATGTGCGCACCAAGGAAGTTGATTTCAGGGTCGTGAAGCGGCCATCGTTCGACATCAAAATCGCTGCTCGAGAGAGATGCAACGAGGCCGCCGTCACCGAAAACGAGGAAGCGATTTTCATCGAGCCAGCGAAGACCGCGCACGGATGCCCAGGGGTACGCGTCGTTGTCGGCGGAGGCCACGGCCCACACGCCTCGCTCCCAGCGCTGGAGACCGTGCGTGGAGACCGCTAACGCGGTGCGCCCGCTTGGGTCGAAGGCGGCGGCGGCAAGCGTACCCTGTGCGTGACTCGGAGTTGTGATTGCCCATCTCCACGAAGCCGGATTCGAAGCTTTCGCTTCGCTTTCGCGCTCGTCGGTCGCGCCCGGCGGACGTGATGAAAAAGACGCCTGCGGGAGCTTCGCCGTTTGCACCCGCCGCGACACAACGAGCCTCTGCGACGACGCGTGACCGCGACGTGCGACGGCTTGCGCCGCCTCCGAAGCGGCACGAAAGGAGGGTTCAATCGCTTGCCAAAAGTCCATCACGCTCGCGTGGCGACTCTCCGGCTCCGCGGCCATCGCCTTCGTGAGTTCGCGGTCGAGCGCCTCGACCAATCGCGCGTTGGTTTCCAGCTCCGGTGCGAGCGTACCGTGGGCCCCGCGGAGCGTAGGTCGAGGCTCGGTCAGAATACGCATAATAATGAGAATCGGATTCTCACCTTCACGAAATGGGAACGCAGGTTTCCCAGAAAGCATCTCGTACGCCACCGCTGCGAGCGAAAAGACATCGGTGCGAGGCGACACTCGCTCATTGCCTTTTTCGTATTGCTCGGGAGGAGCGTATCCAAGGGATGCGCCCGCGAGCGCTGTCGTGCGGCGCAGGTTCATCGCCGCAAGCTTCACCAATCCGAAATCGGTCACTTTGGCGACTTCGTTTCCGCCCTCGGTCGCGAGCAAAATGTTCGACGGTTTCAGGTCCCGGTGAACGACGTGTTGCGCGTGAACGACGTCGAGCGCCTGGCAAATCTGGCGGAGTAAACGCCGCGTTCGCTCGGTCCCGAGGCCACACCCTTGCTGCGCCCGAAGAACCTTGTCGAGCGTCGTCCCGTGGACGTACTCAAGTACCGTGAAGGGAAGTGCGAGGGGCTCGGGCCCATAGGGCGAACGCACGTAGGCTACGGCATGATCGTAAAAACGAACGATGTAGGGGTTGGGCAAGCCTTGGGTCGAAAGCATGCGCAGGACTTCGGCCTCGCGCCGGAACCGCAGGAGTGAATCTTGGGCCACGACATCGGGTCGGAGGACTTTGACGACGACAACGTGGCCTGAAGCGTCACCCCACGTCGCGCGAAATACCCACCCTTGACCACCTTCGCCGATGCACTCGCAAACGTGATAATTCGTGCCGCCCGACCCTCTTAAAACGGTGCCGACGAGAGAATCGCGAAGCGGCATCTTGGCAAGCCTAGGCAAGCCGAGATCGAGAAGCTAGCCGAACGCTACCCTCTCGACTGCCGACGGCGCCGCGTGGCGCGCTAAACTTCCCGATGCCCGCGGTGGCGCAACCGCGGAGGCTCGGACGCGGGCTTAGCCGCAAGGAACGCATAGAGAACCTTCGTCGGACGGACATCCTTGGCGCGTCCACGCGTCCGCCCTTCGGACGGCATCGTCGGGCAGCGGCGGCAAGGTCATCGGCATTCCCGGGAACATGCCCGGCTCCGCGGCGCCGCTCCACTCGCGTTGGCGCTGGCGAAGACGCTTGACGAGCTCGCTCTCGGTGCAGCCCTTCGGTGAGCGCCCGAGGACTCGCTCGAGCGCCACCTGCGACAACGGACGGGCATCGTGGCAGTGACGGCATGATCCGTCGAAAACGTCGCGCTGCACGGCGCGAAAACAGCGAGCCCTAGAGCTGCTGGCCATACGTCGTGCGGCGGAGGCGCGAAGGGTCGAGGTAGCGGCGCAAGGTCCGAGCTATCGACGGAAACGTAGGCGTACAGCTTGTCAACTTCAGCGTCGCTCAAGTTCGCGAAGGCAGGCATCGTCGTGTCCGCGGTTGTGGCATCACGCCCGCGCACGGCGCGCGCTCCGTTGGTGCGCCACGCGAGACCCCACGCAGGCGCGAGCGTACCCGCGGAGCCGGACCGAACGCGCCCTCCGAAGTACGTACGCGCAAGGAGCGGAAAGCCGAGACGCAGGAGCGGAGCTTCCACCAGCGCACCGTGGCATCCGGCGCAATGCGTCGAAAATAGCCTCTTTCCCTCGTTCACATCGGAGGCGGCGTACGGAGCGTCGTCACCGCATGCCTCGAGGCCGCTGACTGCGAGCAGCCTTTCGATGCGCTCGCGCGGTACGGGAAACATCGATTCAGTGCGGCGCCTTCGCCGAGGTACGGGGCTCGCGAGGAAGCGCTGAGCCCCGCAAGAGGAAAACCGCTGGATGGACCACGTGCGCGGCTTTCCGGCTTCGATCCCGAGCGGGGCATCCAAGGCGGGAGTCGCGCCCTCTTCATGGCGCTTTGCATCCACGATAGAGGCGTAGGAGTTCGGGACCTGAAAGGCCGACCCACTTCGGCGTTCTGGTGAACCCAAACTCGAAGGCTGCGGCGCTCCGAGGGGTCTCGGTGGGCGCCGCGAGCACGTCGCAAGGCGCTTGCGTGGGCGCCGCTGCGTCGAGGCCCGCGTCGCCGTCGGTGCGGCTAGGCGCCGTGGGATCGGTCGTCGTCGAGGGACCTGCGGCGTCCAATCCCGAACACGCGAGGCTCAGCGATGCGATCGCCAGTACCAGTGCCGAGACCTTGGCTTCGCGCAACCCGCGTTGGCGCCGGCCTGCAGCGCCGCCAGGGCAGCCTCGCTGTTTTCGGCGGAAAGGCGGACCGTGAACGCGCACACTGGCGACGCGTCCGCGGCTCCCACGTCGCGTCCGCTTGCAAAGACCTCCTGCGTCACGAAGCGCATCGAAGGGTCGCGGGTAAGCGAGCACTCTTTGGTGGGCGTAAGTACGAACGGCACGAGTACCTTGCGTCCCGCCCGTCTCGATTTGGCGCGAGAGCCCACGGAGGAACGCGACGGGTGTGCTGCGCGTGTGAGCCAGCTTTTCGGCGAGCAGCGTTAACGCGAACCGCGCATCGAACGACATCGCCGTGTCCGTTGTCTCCGTGGCTCTGCTCAGCGGCGTCACTCGCGGGCTCTTGATTCACCCTTGGCTTAGCGTCAAGGGCACGACGTAACATCGCGCGCGGGGGTGCGTGATGGCCCAGCCCGCACGGAGGCCTCCAGTCAAATTCGACCACCATCCGGACGAATTCGTCCGACCCATGGTGCGAGCTAGCGCTTTTCGTCGGAACTTCGCGCGCGGTTGCGCGGGCACGCGGTGTGCTCCGCACTCGTTGCTGTCGTTCACGACATTGCGCGGCTCGGTGACGGCCGCTACAGCAGGCGCAGCTCGCACTTTTTTTTGCTCTCAAACCAGAGGTTTCATGCAACGCAGACCGCAGACATCGCGAACGACGCACCGCGCTTCGTTCTTGATGCTCGACCCATTCGGGCACATGAACACCGTTCATTACCTGACATTTTTTCTCGAGCATCGCTTCGAGGCACTTCGGGCCGACGTCGGACTCGACCTCGCGGCGATCGGCAAGTTGCCGTTCATCTTCGTAACCCAACGAGCGGACCTGACGTTTTTCAAGGCCGTAGCCGGTGACGAGGTCTTCACCATCTCGTCCCACGTACGCGAATTTGGAGACGTCGACTGCCGCGTGCGATGCGAGCTCCAAAAAGCCGACGGTTCGCTCGCCGCGACGTGCGAGCTGACTCACGATCTCGACGCCCGAATTATGGACGACGAAGAGCGCCATACGAAATTTTCGTACGGGTTCTAGGCACTCATCGGCGTCGACAGCGTGATCGACCTGGCGACGTTCGACCAGGTCGCGCGCGAAGTGAATGCGATCTTTGCTCGACACTTCAACGGTGCGGCCATTGCAGAATTCTTCCGAGCGGAGCTTGGCGTTCAATGCGATGCGCGGCGCGTCGACACGGGCGAGGGGATAAAAAGTTTTTCTGGAAGAGCGCGACCTCGATCGTCGAAAGTAAACGACAATTTGTGAATCGATACCATGGAACCTGCAAAGCTCTTTCGGCAGCGTAATTGTCTCGTGAAGCAGCTCGAAGGCTCGCTTTGCGTGTTTCGTACGGCGCTTGGCGATGACGTACGAGCGCCAACTTCCCCCGAGCTCGAAGCGGCCTGCGCTTGCCTCGGCGCGCCCCTGGAATTTGTCACAAGAGGCGTCGAACGGCGCGGCGTCGATCGTCGTCTCCCATGCGTCCGCGGACGCTTTTGGCGGCATGTACCTTTTGGCGCGCTGGCTGCCACTTCCCGAACCGCGCGCGGGCGGGCCTTGGTACCGTAGCGGCCGCGCGAGGGACTTCGATTACCACCACTTTGCGGTGGACGTGGGTAGCGCCTTTGCGGACACGGGACGTTCGACGCCGACGCCGCGCACGATGACTCAACGCTGCGTTGGAGCGATGATGCGCGCGTTAGCGCTACCGGCCAGCGCGCGCACGGCGGTCGTCGTGGCCAAGGACGACCCGAGCGCGAACGACGCGTCGTCGTACCCTGGCAACAGCCTCGTCATTCTGGAGTTCGCGCGCGATGCGCTTGTGTCGCTCTGCGAAGCGCCGCGCGGGTCATGGCGGGATACGCTTCTTCGTGAGTCGGATCGCGTGCGTGCCGTCGCGCTGCCAAGACCCGATCTTCTTCGCCGGTCGGAGGTCGCCGTGACCTTTTCGTCCGTCGGTGACGTGGCCACCATCCCGTGGGCGGCGAGGCCTGACCGATCCTTTTTCGAGATGATTCCCACTCCGGCGTCCGATTCGTCGGCCACGGTCGTTCTCTGCGGACGCGGCAAACGTCAGGCTCTCACAGTGTGCGCGAAGCCGGGTCACATCGTACTGGAACGCCTCGAGCTCGTACGTTCAGCTTGGGAGGCGGCTCTGGTTTGAGTCGCGCCTTGATTCACGCCTACGCGGCTCAGGACGTCGGTGCGCTTCGGGCGCTCGGGGCGCCCGCGCTGGCTTGCGCGGCGTTCGAGCTTCACTGGTCGGGTGATCTTGCGGGCGCCGAAGACGCGTGCTGGCAGGCGCTCGAGGGCACGCCGCCGCTCGCCCCTGAATACGCGAGCTTGGTGGATGCCGAATGCATCCTGGTCGAAGTCAAGATGGGACGCGGCCTACGTCCTCTCGCGCCAGATAGCGCGTTGAACGACCTCGCGACCCTTGTCTGGTGGTACGCGCGGTTCAGCCATTTCTTTTGGGTCGAAAGGTCCTGGGACTTCGGGTCGCTTGAACGGGTCGCACACCACGCAACATTCCCTGACGTAGGGCGCGATGCGTGGCGCACGGGACAACTCACGCGGGCGTGGCCAGCTTGTCCTGCGTCTTTGTCTCGAAGTCGGAGGTGTCGTGGCGCTCGTGGAGTTGCTCTGACGGCTCGCCGGAGAGACGGTTCACCATCCGGCCCCGCTTCGCGGCGGGACGCGCCGAGATCGCGTCGGCCCAGCGCAGGACGTGCGTGTACTCTTGAACGCTCAAGAACTCAGCAGCCCCGTAGATCAGGCCCTTGACGAGCGCGCCGTACCAGGGCCACACCGCGATGTCGGCTATCGTGTAGGCCTCGCCCGCGAGGTACGGGCTCTCGGCGAGCCGGCGATCGAGCACGTCGAGCTGGCGCTTGGCCTCCATCGCGAAGCGGTCGATCGCGTACTCGATCTTGACCGGCGCATAGGCGTAGAAGTGCCCGAATCCACCGCCCAAGTAGGGGGCCGAGCCCATCTGCCAGAAAAGCCACGACAGGCACGCGGCGCGCGCAGCGGGCGCTGTAGGGAGGAACGCTCCGAACTTCTCGGCGAGGTGAACGAGAATCGCGCCCGACTCGAAGACGCGGATCGGCGTAGGTCCGCTGCGATCGAGGAGCGCCGGAATCTTCGAGTTTGGGTTCACGGCGACGAAGCCGCTGCCGAACTGATCGCCGGCGTTGATCCGTATGGGCCACGCATCGTACTCGGCGCCCGTGTGCCCGGCGGCGAGGAGCTCCTCGAGCAGCACTGTGACCTTCACGCCGTTAGGCGTAGCGAGTGAGTAGAGCTGGAGCGGGTGGTGACCGACCGGGAGTTCCTTTTCGTGCGTCGCCCCGGCAAGCGGCCGGTTGACCTTAGCAAAGTCGCCGCCGTTCTGCTTGTCCCAGGTCCAGACGGCGGGAGGTGTGTACGCGGCCGAATTGCTCATTGGAGTTTTTGGATTCCGGCCCCGACGGAGGCGTTGCGGCCATCGAACATGGAGAATCTTGGGCGACGACATCGTGCCGGCGGACGTTGCACGCTACGGTGGATTACCGACCGCGCCGCGTGGTGCGCGAAGCTTGAGCACGCGCTCAATCGAAGTCGCGAGTGCGTCCGCGTTGGCCGTCACGGTGATGGTTAGGCGCTTTCCTTCGCGCTTCAGTTCGAACGAGTCGAGAAGCGCGCCGAAGCCAAGCATCCGGACTGCGATGTGACTCGACCACTCTTTGCGTTTTTGCCTCAGTAAATTTTCGACGGATTCGCTCTCGACCACTCCCTCGCAGACAAGCTCGAGATGCGCTTCTACGCGTCCGCCAGGCTCACCGCTTTGAAGCGCGAGCCCCACGGCTGAAACGCCGAGCACACCCGCCATCGCGACGTTGGCGCCCGCGTACGCGTTGGCCTCCGCGCCCATCTCGGTTTTCAACCGTTCTCGCAGCGCTCGAGGAAGTACGGCCGTCGCGACAAGCGCAGGCTTCGTGAATCCCTCGAGGCTTGTCAGCGACGCGCGCAAGGCCGCGTGCTCTGGCGCGTCGCGAAGGCCTGGTTGCGTTCGGTCGGCGGTCCCGAGCATCGCCTCGAACCAAGGGCTTTTCCCGACGACAAGTAACCCTCCGCCATAGCCGAGGTGCGACCCTGACGCCGCCTCTTGGGCGTTCTCGTTGAGCACCACGAAGGTGCCCACGGCGTGCGTTCCCGCATGTCCGCCTCGGCTTTCCGTGAGACCACGAGCGCACGTTTCGAGTTCGCGTCCCGAAACATCGACCTTTGCAACCACACCAAAGTCGCCGGTGTCGCCCGCCTCAGGCACGGTGACGCCCAATCTTCGAACACGGGACAGCGGGTCGAATCCGCACGCGTCTTGGATAGGGCCAAGGCCGAGCGCCTTGAGCATCGGGGCGCTACCGCTCTCCTCCTTGCCGAACACAGCGGCGTAAACGGGCGAGCGACGGAGCTGCAAAAAGTCGACCGTCGCCGCGATAAAAGACGCTTTTGGAAGGGCGTCGAAAGGCTCGATTGAAGGGGCCGTCCGCACCTTACTCAAGCCACCAAAGCCGCCAAAAACGGCAAAGGCGGCGACTGTGCCCCCGATGCCGAGCACCGCCATGCGAAAGGCTTCCCTCATGGTGTCACGTTCCTCCGTCCGGGCGCCGCGGAGAGGCTTTGATGTCGGGGAGCTCAGGCTCGACGCGCCAGCCGGTGGCCTCGCGCAGGCACCGCACGCTCGCGAGTTCGGCTTGGCCATCTCCGCGCACGTCGACAAAAGCGTCGTCTCCTTCGATGCGCGACGTCATCGATTTAGGCCTGAATTTCAGACCAAACCGTCCCTCGGCGAGCATCTCGTAGGGTTCATAACGCTGGCCTTGGCCTTTGCTCGCGCGAGCGGCGCGCTCTTTCAGGTTCGCGCGCGCCCTCGGGCCGAGCAAGTTGTACGCCTCTCGCATGGCTCGCGGGTCTTCGGCGCCGCTCTCCATTTTCTCCACAAAAAGCCGTATCGCCCCTTCCGGCGTCGCCTCGGGCGCAGCTCGGGTGCATGAAACCAACGCCGAACACATGGCCAAGGAAGCGAGACCCGCGACCGCGAATCCGGTCACGTCGCGAGACTTCCGAGCCCCATCGCCGTTCGCACTTCGGTCATCGTGCTCGCCGCGATACGCCGCGCTTTCGAGGCGCCATCACCGAGCGCCTGGCGCACTTTTTCGATATCGAGCTGCGCGCGCTTCGTTCGAAGAGGAATGAGCTCTTTTTGGAAATTATCGAACAAGACTTGTTTGCACGCGACGCAGCCCCAGGCCGCCGTCGTGCACTTGTGGGCGACCTCGAGGATAGTCTCGTCCGCGCTTATGGCCTTATGCATCGTATAGATGTTGCAGACTTCCGGACGCCCCGGATCGCTCAATTTCAGGCGTAGCGGGTCCGTATAGGCTTTCTTGAGTTTGTCCCAGAACGGCTTTGGCTCTTCAAAAAGCCCAATCGTATTGCCTTTTGACTTTGACATTTTCGACGTCCCGTCGAGTCCCATGATTCGCGGCGTTGACGAGAGACGCGGCCTCGGCTCCACCATGATGTCCACGCCACCCTCGCCATGAAAGCGGTGATTGAAGCGGCGCGCCGTTTCGCGCGCGAGCTCGAGGTGCTGCACTTGGTCTTCACCCACGGGCACGATCTGCGCCTTATAGAGAAGAATGTCCGCGCTCATCAGCACGGGATACGTGAAGAGGCCCGTCGAGACGAAGTCCTTGCCCTCTCCCTTGTCTTTGAATTGCGTCATCCGGTGGAGGTCGCCCATGGGCGTCACCGAGGCGAGGTACCACGCGAGCTCCGTGTGCTCGCGCACGTCGCTCTGGACGAAGAGCGTTGTCTTCTCCGGGTCGAGACCGCATGCGATGAGGTCTATCGCGAACGCGTCGATGTTTCGTCGGAGTTCCTTCGGTTCGTACGGGACAGTGATGGCATGGGCATCGACGATGCAGAACATCGTCTCCTCGGTGCCCTCCTCAATCTGCTGACGCCACGTCCGAACTGCCCCGAGGTAGTTACCGATGTGGAGCTCGCCCGTGGGTTGGATACCGGACAGCACGCGCTTGGGACTCTTTTGGCTCACACGGCGGAGTCTAGTACGGCGCGCTTCGTCAGAAACTGGCGAAAGCTCTCTCCGAATTTCTACGATTCGATTCGTGAAGCAACTTCGTGATTCCATCGGGCTTTCGTGGGCGGGTAAAGAGCGCCTGTTTGGCCCAGAACCCGCGGGTTTGCCGTGTTTCGTACGCGAAGCCGAGGGCGGTAAGGGGAAGCTCCTCCACGGAGACAACCGCAGGGGGCTCAGAGAGCTCGAGTCGTCGCTGACGTCTCAGATCACGTTCGCTTACCTTGACCCTCCCTTTCTCACGAACCAAACGCACGACGCTATCGTACACGTCCCTCAAATTCGCCCTCGCGACCGCCCGGGGCCGCTCAAGGCGCGCCCTCGGGAGTTTGCCTTCGACGATCGCTGGTCGAGTCGCGGCGCCTACCTCGAGGCGCTTGGCCACCGCCTTCTCTTGATTCGATCGCTGCTCGCCCCGCACGGTTCCGTCGTCGTGCATGTCGACTCCAAGACAAGCCACTACGTCAAAGTTCTCGGCGACGAAATTTTCGGCGAGGAGTGTTTCGCGAGCGAAATCATCTGGCGCTACCGTCGCTGGCCCAGCAAAACGCCGAACTTCCAGCGCGTTCACGACGTGCTTCTTCGCTGGCGAAAGTGCGCGAAGACAAAGCCGCGCTTTAATACCCCTTACGAGCCTCTCGCCGCGTCGACGCAGGCGACATGGGGCAAGAACAAGCAGCGGGCCGTGTTCGAGAAAGACGGCCGGCGCGCGCGCTCCTCGACGACGGACGAAGTCACGAAAGGGGTGCCCATGGGGGACGTGTGGGAAATTGGCGTCCTCGCACCCGTGTCACGTGAGCGGACGGGCTACCCTACGCAGAAGCCCGAGGCGTTGCTCGAGCGGCTGATTCTTGCGCTGAGCGACGAGGGCGACGTGGTGCTTGATCCCTACGCAGGAAGCGGAACGACGCTCGCCGTGGCCGCGCGACTCGGTCGGACGTTCGTAGGGATCGACGTGAGCGAGGTGGCGGTTCGTATCGCCACACGTCGCCTCGAGGGGGTAGGGGTCTGTTTCGACATAGGCTCGCTCGACTCGTCGCTCGACTCGAAGACGACTATCGCCCGCTCGGCCTAATCGCGTACGCTCCGTCGCCAGACCCGCACTATGAGCCCCACGAACCCAAAAGCGCTTTTCGGTGGCTTCCTGGCTATCGCCGGCGCCGTCATCGCTTACCTCATCGCACGGGACACCGTGCAGCTTGCTGTCTTCGCGGGCGTTTTTGGCCTCTTCGGGGTCTTCCTCGCGGCACAAGGCGTTGCGGGGGTTGATGTCGGCGCGATTGTCGACGGCGTGCGTCGCGCGCGTCGAGGCGACCGCCCCATCCCTCCGTTGGGGGCTAGTCCTGAAACGGCACGTCTTTTCGACGAGCTTGCTCGCATCGCAGACGACGAAGAGAAGCGAGGGCGCGCTCAAAAAGAGGCCCAGGAAAACCTCGAAGGACTCGCCAGTAAGCTGCAAGATGGCATTGGGATACAGCTGACGGCGGCCGACGACACGGCGCGGCTCATCAAAGACATTGCGGGCGCGATGCGCGATTTTGCGTCAAGCGTTGAGGCGCTGACCCAAAATGCAGGCGAATCGAGTTCGTCAATCTTGGAGATGACCGCCACGAGTTCGGAGGTTGCCGACAACCTTGGCGAGCTCGCGAGCAGCGTGCGCGAGACCGTCAGCTCGATCGAAGAGATGGCTTACTCGATCAAGGAGGTCGCGAAGAACGTCGACGCGCTTTCGCTCACGGCAGAGGAAACAAGCTCGTCGATGAACGAGATGGACGTTTCGATCGACCAAGTTCAGTCGAACGCGAACGAAACCTCGCGCCTCTCCGAGGAAGTGGCGCTCGATGCCGAACGAGGCGCCGAAGCTATTTTAAAGACAATTGGTGAAATCTATCGCATCAAAGAGAGCTCGCAGGAGGCGGTTTCGGCAATCAGCGCACTCGGTTCACGTATCGACGCGATAGGCCAAATCGTCAACGTCATCGACGACGTCGCGGAGCAAACGAACTTGCTCGCGTTGAACGCGGCGATCATCGCCGCGCAAGCCGGTGAACAGGGAAAGGGCTTTGCCGTCGTGGCGGACGAGATCAAAGACCTTGCCGAGCGCGCAGGGGCAAGCACGCGCGAAATTACCGATCTTATCAAGACGGTCCAGGGTGAGAGCAGAAACGCTATTACCGCTGTCGAACGCGGCGCGCACAACGTCGACCGCGGCGTCGAGGTCTCGAACGATGCGGAGCGCGCGCTAAAAAAGATTCTCGAGTCGAGTCAAAAATCGACCAACATGGTTCGCGCCATTGCACGCGCGACGGTCGAGCAAGCCAAAGGCTCCAAGCAGGTCACAGACGCTATCGGGCGTATTGCGGAGACCGTACAACAGATTGCGGCGGCCACGGCGCAGCAGGCGCGCGGGTCCGAACTCATCATGAAAAGCGCCGAGAAGATGCGGATGATTACGCAACATGTCGAGCGAAGCGCGCAAGAGCAAGCGAAGGGCGGTCGCCAGATCACGACAGCGATTGAAGACATCTCGAGCAAGGTCTCCGAGCTGAACACGAGTCACAAATCGCAGGCGGGCGGCACGAAGCAGCTGCTCTCTTCCGCCGGCAAAATCGAGGAGACCGCGCGTGCCCAGGAGGGCGCCCTCCGCCAGCTCGTTAACGCCGTCGCGTCGCTGCGTGATCGCTAACGCCGTGACGACCGCGAGTTGGCACTGAAAAAGGCGAATGTCTCGCGGTCCTCGATGACAAGAGCCGTTACTTTTCGGAGCAAGCGAGAGGCGGAAGCTCATTGGGTGAGGCTCCGTCGGCGATGAGCCGCGCGTGGGCGAAGACAAGACGATGTGCGTCGACGCGCGCCATGACAGACGCCGCGCGCGTCGTGTCGTCGTGATCCATCGCGGCAAGGCTGATGACTCCGACAATGTCTCGCGATCCCTGAGCAAAGACGGGGCCCCCCGAATCACCCGGACAAACGGAGGCGTCGAGCACCATCGTTTCGTTGGTAAGTGCACGGATACGCCCTCCAGCGCGGTCTTTGCGGCGTATTCCGTCGGCCGAAAGCGAGCAGCGGCCGAACCCGACGGGCGCCATCTCATCGCCGAGTTTAGGCGGTGCGTCGAGTCGCGGCCTCATCGTCGAAAGGCCGATAAGCTTTCGCGTCAAGACGAGGATTGCCACGTCGCCCGCGCCGCCGCTTTGACCGCAGGGCGGCGCAACAATGGCGCGCGCCGAGGCCTCGCCCCAGGCGAAGTAGTCTCCGCCAAGCTCGATCCGGACACGCGAAGGGTCGAGTAACCGCGTCGCGAACTCGCCCTTCGGACCGCGCTCAACGAGGCAATGGTGGGCGGTCAGGACCATGTCGTCTTCGATCACGGTTCCGGTACAGGTTGCCCACGGACCGACGACGCGAACGATGGCGTCTTCGGGCAGGGCCCGCGCGAAGGGCTGCGCGAAGAGTCGCGATTCGTCGTCGCTAATCGCGATGGACGTCGGGCGTACTCCAGCGTGGTTCGTTATCCCGCGGGAGGCAAAGCCTGGACCGCAACCGCTTAGCGTCGCGCCGATGAGGCCAGCGACCGCGACCGACGGAACCTTGTGAATCATGGCTACCGCGCGACGGACAAACCGACCTGACGCGTCGCATTGTGATACGCGACATTCGAGACTTCGGGATGTGCGTTGGCATCCTCCACACCCAGCGCGACGAGCTGCTCAACGATATCGGCACGCCGGGTCGCAGAGGCCACTAAGTAATCTGAGCAGGCGGCTACCTCGGGCTCGGGCGAGATGGCTGCACACGCCTTGAGAACACGTCGCTCAGCCGCGAGCGCATCGACCGCGCGGCCCTGATCGAGAAGGGCACGAGCGTAAAGGTGGTCAACCGTCGGGTCCGACCGTACGGCGAAGGGGGCATGCTCGATGGACGAAATCGCCATCCCTGGGGCGCGGGCGTCGAGGTACGCCTGGGCGAGTGCGCGAATGCTTTCGGGATCGCTAGGAGTCGCGGCCGCGCGTGCCTCTACAACGTTGATGCGGCCTATGTGTGCGTCGCTCACCACGGGCTTCCCCCGCTCCGTGGAGCCCGCGAGCCATAAGCCGGCCAAAACCACGACAATCGCAAGATTCCAGCTCTTTAGCGGCATCGACGACCTTTCCCCATTCAGAAGCGTAGCGTTCAGACACACTTACGCCAGCGAAGTTCCCGCGCCGATCGTGCGCGTCGAGATTCGCGTCGTCACAGTCGCCTTTGGTCGAAGTTAGTCGGTTCGTAGCCCGTTCAAGATCCAGTCTGCAGCGGCTTTGGTGCCCAACGTTCCGCCGACATCGGGGGTGCAATGACCGGTCTCTACGGCGCGTGCGCACACGGACTCGATGCGCTTCTCCTCTTCGGGGAAGCCAAGGTGCGTGAGCATCATGCCGACCGTAAGAAAGGTCGCGATGGGGTTGGCGAGATCGCGACCGGCGAGTGAGGGCGCCGAGCCGTGCACGGGCTCGAAGAGTGCGACGCGTTTCGGGTCATCGTAATGCACGTTCGCGCTCGCAGCCATTCCGAGACCCCCTTGAAGCGCTGCGCCGAGGTCGGTGACGATATCGCCGAAAAGGTTGTTCGTGACAATCACCTCGAAGGGCCTTGGGTCCTGGATGAGCAAGAGGCAGAGCGCGTCGACGTAGACATGACGTGCCGCGATGTCGGGGTAGTCTTTCGCGACTTCGAAGAAGCAGCGAAACCACAGCTCATGGGCGTGCTTCATCGCGTTTGACTTATCGGCCATGTGCACGGTTCGCTTGCCGTTCCGTTTCGCGTAGTCGAAGCCCGCGCGGATCAGTCGCTCAACACCTTTTCGCGTGTTGATGTCTTCGTTGATCGCTATTTCGTCGGCTGTTCCACGCTTGAACTGCCCTCCAACGTCGACGTAGATACCTTCGGTGTTTTCCCGAAAGACGACAAAGTCGATGTCTTTTGCGCAACGGCCTTTGAGCGGGACGAGGCTGTCGGTGAGCGCCTTCACAGGCCTTATGTTGGCGTAGAGGTCGAGGCCGAAGCGCAGCCCGAAGAGGATGTCGCGCGCATACGAAAGCCCTGGTACGCGCGGGTCGCCGAGTGCTCCGAGAAAGACGCAGCTTGCCTCGTTTGCAATGCGGTCGGCTGCCGCTGTCGGGAATGTCGTGCCGTCACGCAGGTACCTCTCGGCGCCGAGGTCGAGGTGCCACAAATCGAGCGGTAACCCGCGTTCTTCGCGGTAATAATCGAGTACGCGACACGCATGTGGGGCAACCTCGAGTCCAATTCCGTCGCCAGGAATCATCGCGATAAGCGGCATAGGCGTCCTTACGCTAGCATGGCGCGCATGAACGGAATCGAGCGACAGGTTGCCGTCCGCTATGCGGGCCTTTCGGGTCTCGTGGGGCTCGTGATTTCTGCGGCCGCGTGCGCCGCTGAGCCGCGTCGCGAAGCCGATTCGCCGAAAGCGGCTCGCGACGCTTACGCGCAGAACGTCAGCTCGCGAGCCGCATTGCCGTCGCCAGTAGAGGCGAATCAAAACCGCGCGATTCAGCTTGTCACGTTGAACGCGACGGGTAGAGCGGAGGCGCTCGCATGGCCTTTTGGACCTGGCCCGAGCGAAGGCGAGTTGAGCGCACAAGTCGAACGACTACTGAAAGATCCCGGGCCGATTCGCTCGAATTGGACGCCTCCGGGAAAGAGCGTTCGCTACGGCCACGCGGAGGGACTCATCGACGCCGCGTACGACGTCGTGCGCGCGCGTTTGCTCGACTTTGTGCACTACAAGGAACTCGCGGGCCCCAAGTTCAATAAGGTGAGCGTGGTCGATAAGACGGCCGCGGGGACGGACGTCTACTTCTCCCTGCCGATCATGAGAGGTATCGTGACGCTCTGGTATGTGACGCGCTTCAAATCGGCGCGGCCCGCAGCTAACGGAGCCGAAGTTGTCGAGGGACAGTTCGTGAAAGGAAACATCAAAGACATGCAGATTGTCTTTACGGTGCGCCGCGGGCCCGAGAGCAAAACCCTGATTGTTTGCGACTTGAACCTGGCGATAAGTCTTCCCGCGCCTCAGGAGCTGCTCGACGAAGAATTGCGCGACGCCTGCGGTGACGCCGTGGTCGCCCTGCGCGCAAGCTCACTTCGCGTACCCGTATTCCAGTGAGGGAAGAATGACGAGGCTTCGCGGTTGACGGCAAAAAACTCAACGATTCTGCGGTGCCTTATCGCGACTACAAAAGGCGATGTCAGGAAAGGAAGAACTTCCCGCAAGCGGCGTATAAGGGCGCTGGAGGTCCAGATTTATCCATGAAGCTTCGCCTGCTTTCGACTCTTTCCGCGGTCACCCTGTCAGCTGTGTGCGCCTGCTCCTCGTCTCCGACGACGACCAACGTCGACCCGACCAATCCGGCGGGCTCGGCTCCCGGTGATGACGCCGGACGAGACGGCGCCCTTGGGTCGGAGGATCCCGCAAAGCAACCTCCGCACTCTCTCGGAGTCATCACGCTTGGCGAAGCCCACGGGTCCGGCGCAGCTTCGAGGTCGACGCCTGTTGTAAGCGCGGTGTTTCTTCCCGACGCGCTGCTCGGTCGCGCGTGCACGAAGAAGCTCGAGGACGGATGTGAACTCCAGGAAGTCGCGAAGTGCAGGAAGGTGTCGACGACCTCCGGCTGCAACAGCAACGAGGCCTGCGTGCTCGACCTAGCAACGTGCAAAGGAGTATGCCGTGCGCCCGTGGCGTGCGCGAAGCCGTGCGATGAAGACGAAGTGTGCAAGGCGCCGGCGGCGGGCTCGACGGACGCCGCGGGGACGTGCGTGAAAGCTGAAACGTTCGACGCAGGTCCCCTGGCGTTCAGCGGCACGACCACGCCGATCACGCTCTTTCCGCCGTACAAATTCGAAAGCATCGGTCAAGGTGCGCCGTTCCTCGGTGGGTCTGAGCTTCGCGTCCAAGCCTCGGGCGCGACCGACGCGGGCTTTGAGAAGTTTGACGAAAAGTTCACGGCGACCACCTTTCTTCAGACGAAGCCTGCGCTCGCGAAGATTCCTAAAGGTAAAGTATTCGGTGGCGGGCCGCTGCCGATCGCGTGGGTGCCTGCCAATGACACTATCGTCGTGACGGTGACCGGGGCGGGCGGTAGCGCCACGTGTAAGGCGAAGGACTCACTTGGCACGTTTGACGTCCCGCGATCCGTCGTCGAGGCCGCACAAGGCGACGGTCCTGCGAGTTCGGCAATCTCCGTTACCGTGGCGCGCCAACGGAAAGACGTGAAAAAGGACAAGACGGCCAAGGGAACGATGAGCCTCGCCGAAGTCAAGACGGCGGGTTGGCTCGAGCTGGTCACGGTCTCGGTGGAGAGCGCGTATTTTCAAGGCTGCACCGGCTCCGGTTCGCAGGACCTCTGCGGCGACAAGTGCACCGACGTCAGCTACGACGTGAGCAACTGCGGCACCTGCGGCAACGAATGCGGCGCGACCCAGACGTGCTCTTCGGGCAAGTGCTCGGGCGGCACGCCGCCACCGCCACCGCCTCCTCCTCCGTCGTCGACGTGTACCTCTTGCCGAGTGAACGCGACGGCTCCCATTGTTGGCGGGTGCTCGGCCGCTTTCACCACGTGTGACGCAAGCACCGAGTGCAGAGCGCTTTACCAGTGTACGACTTCGTGTACGACGTCTTCCTGCCTGGCGACTTGCGAGTCTCAATACCCGACGGGTAAAGCCAAGTTTGCGCCGCTCAAGACGTGCCTGTCGAACGCGTGCATGAGCTCGTGCGGCTTCTAATCAGCACTCTATAGCGGCGAGAATTCCGAAGTAAAGAGCTTCTAAGAAGCTCTTTATGATCAAAGGTTCGAAGCGTGAGAAAGATGTATTCCGGCCGCATGACGGTTCGCCCCGGCCGGGCGGGCTCATCGAACCTTCTGGGTAGAAATGGCCCGGGCGGCGCTCGCCTCACAAGCCTGGTATCGGCGTTGAAATCTCTCCGAGTGCAGGCACGTCGACGCCGACGTTTCGCATGGCTGTCAGCAAAAGACCCGAGGGATGTATGCCGGCCGCACGCACGTTGGTTCCGCCAGCTACGGCCGCTGAGGCACGACCCGCGATAAGGGCGACCATGTTTTCTGAGGAATGATTGCGAACGTTCTCCTGCGGGTCCGCTCCTATGCCACCCTCGAAGAGGTAGACTACAGAGGTGTTATCGAGCAACGTTCTCCCGTCCACGTCCGTGGTTGTCGATAAGCCTTTAACGAGATAAGCGAACACATCTACGTGCCATGCAAGCTGCTCCAAAAATGGCTGAAGATGAGGATCTCCCTCGTGGCTTAATTGGTGAATGTCTTTACTGAATCCGCTCGGAATAATCTTTCCTGCATTGAGAAACGATTGCTCATTTGTTACGCAAAGTGTTGCGACTCGCGCTAGGTCGCAGGAGAACGCAAACTTGATGAGGTCCGCCAAAAGCGGCGCCCGTTCCTTCTCGAACGCATAAGCGCCGCTCAAGTCCGTACGGTCGGCGGGTGGATCAGGCCGAAGGCATTGGCCTCCGCCCCCGCTAGTCGTTGTTTTCAACGACTTTTCATAGCTTGCGAGCTCGTCGAAGTGCTGTTGCAGACGTCGTCGGTCTTGCTCGGGACGTTGGCTGATGATCGCGCTCTTATTGCGAATGTGTGCAACACTGCTACTCAACTTGTCCGCCGCGGCCTGAGCTCGTGCCTGGGCAACAGGATCCGCTGATGTCACTTTTCTCGCGAGTGCCTCGAACCCGATTTTTGCATTTATCGTTGGTTCATTCGCCGTTACGTTCGCGCCATCAGCTCGATAGGAAATAATGCCAGTGCTCTTGCTGACATTTTCACTATAATTATCATATTGAATCCGATAGTGAACGCCGGTTGGCGCTGAGGGATGGGCAAGCGCCTTGGCCACGATTTGGTCAGAGGTAGCACTGCGTGACTCGAGTGCGTCCGCTTTGCCCCGTGTACCGCAGAGGAGCGGAGGCATGGATCGAGGGTGCCATTCTAGTCCCATCCCACCTGGCGCCGAAAAATTACGCGCCATTTGCATCCCCGTCACGAAGCTCACCTTGTTGCGCACGCCCCGTGCGTCGAGGGGCGCCGTGACTTTTAGAAAGTTTGACCCTGCAGCCATGTCTGGTTCGAGCGCTGGCTTCGTGAAGTCACCTCTCCCCGTAGAAGTCCCTGCGGTCATGATGACATAACGCTGCGGCGCCTTGATCCCCTCTGCTCGAGCGAGACGTTCGAGCGGAGTACCGAGCAGTGGAAACGTTAGAGCCGTGCCTCCGAGGGAAGCGAGTAAGGCGCGTCGTGAGATCGAATGGCTCATAGCTTCTCCGGTAGCGCAGTTCGTAGTGTAAAACTTGGAGTCGCGACGATCGCCGAAATTACATCAAGGAGACTACCTGATCTCCCAGAGACAAGCTTCTCGGTTTGGCGAATGCTTTCCTCGTCGCTGCCTGTCTTACTGCGCCCCTGGGTGTACTCAAAAATGCGCGTCGATAGGCAATGATCGAGGGCCCCCGTCGCGACCAGCGCGTCGCTGAGCTCGGCGGGTCCAGAGAAGGGCGCGCTGCTCCCGTCGGGCGAAAGGAACGTGCCCTTACCGTCGATCGGACAGGTGAGGCCGGCTGGCTCTGTCGTACGGAACTTGCCACCAATGTCGTAGCGCTCGAGCCCATAGCCAATCGGGTCCATACCTGCGTGGCAGCCGGCGCAGCTTGGCTGTGTCAGCAAAATTTTATAGCCAGGCAGTTTGCATTTGCTGCCGCTCGGTGGAGGCTGGTCGAGATTGACTTGAAGGTCAGGCGGTATGCTCTTTGGGGGAGAACATAAAAGCTTAGTGCGCACCATGATTCCTCGTTGGGTGGGGCTCGTGTCGGTGAATTTCGTGCCGGCGTTCAAGAACGCGCCGTGACCAATAATGCCGCGACGCTCGGAGTTTGGGCCGTAGCTTACCCACGTAGCGGGACCCTCCGGGGGAACGGAAACATCGCCGTAGTATCGTGCGATATCCGCATCAATGAAGGACTCAGTAGCTCTAAATATGTCCGTCCACGGCCCTTTTCTATCGAAGACCACCCTTTCTATAAGCGCATCGCTTTCGGCGCGTAACTTCGTTCGAACATCTTCTGGGATAACGGTAGCCCGCACGAGCGATTGCTCGTAGCCGAACCATTGCGAAAAGAAACGCCCGAAGTGCTCACGCGCACGACGATTCTGAAGCATATGAGTGGCGGCAGTTATCCGACCTTCCGGCGTTGAGAGATCTCCGCGGCTCGCCCGGTCCAGCAAGTCGTCATCTGGACCAACGCCCCAAAAAAGCTAGGACATGCGCGTAGCCGTCGCATACGGCGTAATCTCTCCCGACGCTGGATTCGCGACTTGTTCGATTCGGTATAAAAACTCCACATCCTGTAACATCGACGCAAGGATACGCTCCGCCGCTACGAAGAAGTCGTCGCCTTGCTTCGCCTTCGGTAGAAAATCATCAACATAGCTTTGAACTTCTGCTGGCGTGAGTGCGCGACGGAGTGCTCTACGCCCGAAGCGCGCAATCCACAAACGGAGGTCTGAATCTGACGACGCCGTTAGCTGCGATAGACTAAGAGCTGTCGCGCGCTCAGCGGGCGGTAAAGCTGTTATCTTACGCGCCGTGTCTTCGGCAAGCTGCGCGACCGAAGTGATGAGCTTCTCGCTAACGGCTTGCTGAGTTGCGTCGTTGTCGAATACTTGGTTCGCGTCGTCGGGAAGCGCGCGCAGGAGCTCCGCATCGAGGACGACTCCGGGTAGAAGGTCTTCGATCGTGTCCCGCAATTCACGTCGACTCAGACGGCGAAGCGTCGACTTTGAGTAGTCGAGCGCTTCGACTGTCGGGCCCGCCGCGTCACCGCTTCGGCCTCCGTCTGGCTCGTCGGCTCCTGTACTTCTACGTGTCAGGGAGCTATCCCTTCACACTTTCGCGACTAAATTCTATGGTGCGCTCGAGTCAATGCAGTCAGCAGAATTCGTTGACCGGCTACGACGGTCCAAATTCGCTAAATTAAGTCGATTTTCCGGAGATTGTTATCTGTTTCTGTTTTTGGTTGGATGTCGTTTCCGGTTGTGCATGTCGCCGGAGCTCGGGAATGATAGGATATTCGCTTATGGAACAACAGATGAGGCGTTGGTGATCCACGCTGGTTACTGCGTTGACCCTGTCAGTCGCTCCTGAGTTCTCTCGGTTGAGTCAAGCGCGCGCATGGATTGCAAGATAAAAGCCTAGAGGTATGCTCTTCTCCCGCTCGCCGCTCTCTTTCTCCAATGTACCGCCTCGTCCCATTTACTGGTAGGGGCGTCCCGCTTCGGCGGATACGACGGTGACCCAGGGAGACTCTAAAAGGGACTCGAACGAATGCATAAAGTAGTCGATGTGTCCGCATCCGAGGCACACAAGCGCCTCCCCCGAGCGCGCTTGCCGTAGTCGGCGAACGTAGCTTACAGCCGATTTTCGTTCGAGCGGCCTACTCGCCGCGAAGGGCTCGAGTACGACGAGCGAGGGCACGTGCGCAAAGCGACTGGAAGTGCAGTGTGGACAAACGGTCGGGCGGCGTGGCGTCTCCATGAGGATCACCTACCGTCTCGTTCCGGAGCGCGGGGAAGTTTTTTACGCCTGATTCGGCTGGGACCCGTATATTGTTAATCTCACCTTCGGGCGAGCACGCTCGGCTTGAAGCCTGCATGGTTTGACGATTTCGCACGCCTAAGCGCTGCAGCGACGCCGGCTTCCCGCGGCGGAGCACATACCGCGTGCGAGCGTGACTTAGTGCTCGGAGTTGCGGGAGCTGAACCCATCGTTCGCATTGCGCTTTGTTTCGCACTGCGCTCTGTGAGGGCTGGCCGCAGTCTACTTCGCGGCCGGGGAGATAGCCGAAACTCAACGCACAGCGGCCCGCACTGTCGCGAGAGTCTCCGTCAAGTAGCTCTCTATCGGCTCGGATTGAGGGACTTTGCACTCGCCTTTTTGAGTAAGTGTCGACTCCCACTTCCAGTATCCGGGTGGCCGGCCAGCCTCGGGCATTTTACGCTTCCAATACCAAAGACGTGCCTCGCGTACACCGGGCGGATAGGGGCTTGCCGCACGTGTGTAGTCGTTAGTCCACAAGAAGAAGCGAGGAGCGTAGCCTTGCGTATCTCCAAGGGTAACAATGGCGCGGAGCTTATCGGGATTCGTGGTTATCCACGCGCGCAAGGCATCGTAAGCGCGCTCTGCGCACTGCACGGCCATCGGGTTTGCGGTCTCCGCGTTCGGTGAGGTCTCTCCCTCCGAGAGTACGCCTTTCACAGGATAAAAGCCCCAAAGCACATCTTTCGGATAGTCGATATCCGCGGAGCCGACGTAGGGCCAATATTCGGCGCCCGCGAGCGCATAGCCATGCAGGTTGAAGCCCTCCATCTTTGCGTGGGTGGCAAGCACCGTCGCGCCGCTGGCAGTAGGTGAGCCCTTCGCGACCTGCCTGCTGGACGTTGCGCATGCCCCGCAGCTCAACGTGACGAGCGTTCCAAGGGCCAACATCGTGCGATAACCGAAGACGCGCATCTGCCCCACGTATCATAACGCGCGTCCTAAGAAGGCGGTGCTTTCGTGCTCGACGCCTTCTTCGGACAGCGTAACGCGGCGTAGAAATCGGTTAGCCTAGGAGTTTGGTGACCGGAACGTAGTCCATCTTATGCGCCTGGGCGACGGGTTCACACGTGACGTGACCGCCGTACGTGTTGATTCCCTTGAGAAGCGCGCGGTCGGCCTTTGCCGCCGCTGCAAGGCCCATATCGGCGATCTTGAGTGCGTACGCCATTGTGGTGTTGGTGAGCGCCCAGGTGCTCGTCTGCGCGACGGCTCCCGGCATGTTGGCGACGCAGTAGTGAACCACGCCGTCGACCTCGTAGGTCGGGTTGTCGTGTGTCGTAGGCCGGCACGTCTCGATGCAACCTCCTTGGTCGACGGCAACGTCGACGACGACGCTACCCTTTTCCATCTTGGAAATGAGCTCGCGGGTCACGAGCTTAGGAGCTCGCGCGCCCGTGACGAGAACTGCGCCGACGACGAGATCTGCGCGGAGCACGGCCATCTCGATGTTGAAGGGGTTCGAGTAGAGGGTCTCGACCGCGCCGCCAAAGATGTCTTCGAGGTAGGCCATCGTCGAAGCCGCGACGTCGAGTACCGTGACTTGAGCGCCCATTCCGATAGCGATGGTCGCCGCGTTTCGGCCAACGACGCCGCCGCCAAGGATGACGACGCGCCCACGCCGTGTGCCGGGCACGCCGCCGAGGAGCACGCCTTTGCCGCCGTGCTCCTTTTGCAACACACTGGCGCCGACTTGTACTGCCATTCGCCCAGCCACTTCGCTCATCGGGCGAAGCAGTGGAAGCGAGCCGTCCTCGAGTTCGATGGTCTCATAGGCGACGCCTGCCACCTTTTTCTCCACGAGCTTTTTCGTCAGCTCGGGTTCCGGAGCGAGGTGGAGATACGTGTAGAGGATTAGGTTCTCGCGGAAAAATCCGTACTCCGACGGGAGCGGCTCCTTAACTTTGACCACCATCTCGGCGGCCCACGCCTCGGCGGCAGTCGCTACGATCTGTGCCCCCGCGGCGACGTAATCGGCGTCTTTGATGTTGGCGCCTTCGCCAGCGGCTTTCTCGACGAGGACCTTATGGCCGCGTGACGCCAGGCTGCGAACTCCGGCGGGCGTCATTCCCACGCGGTATTCGCGGGTCTTAATCTCCTTGGGCACTCCGATAATCACTGCGGGCTCCTTTTTGACGCATTTTCAAGCGAAAATACGATAGGGCGGGACCATAGCTGAGCGTTTTCGTGCAGTCGAGTACGCGCGAACCGCGCTGTTGCGCGCCTCGTGTCAAGCATGGCCTTCGGAGGACGTTACGTTCGACGGAACTTTGGCTCACGCCTCGAGCCACGATGCTAACCTGGACTTATGGCTGAGTCGCGCCCGACGCGTGCCGTAGTTGTGGCGACAGCTTCCTTTGCCTCGTGCGTTGTTGCGGCCTGCTCGCTGCTGGTCGACACGGGAGGGCTCGTCGCGACGGTTGAAGCGACGGATGCTCAGCGTCCGCTCGACTCCGCGTTCACGCAGGTTTTTGACGCGGCTGATGCCGGAGACCCGAATCAGGCCACGGGGGATTCGGGTACGGGCGACGCGAGTGACGTCGCCTCGACCGACGCGAGCGTCGACGCCGCCGACGGAGGACGCGCGACGGCAACGAGCTGTGCACCTGCCGACGGTACGGGTCGCGGGGTGACCGATTGTGGTCCGGTGGGAGGCGAGAGCTGTTGTGCGAGCCCACCGATTCCGACCGGAACGTTTCTCCGAAGCTACGACGGCGTAGGGCATACAAACACGGACTATCAAGCGACCGTTCGGGGATTTCGGCTCGACCGTTTTGAAGTCACGGTCGGACGCTACCGAAAGTTCGTGGCCGCGACCAACGGCGGCTGGCTTCCTTCGGAAGGCTCGGGGAAGCATGCGCACGTCAGCGGCGGGAAAGGCCTGTCTTCGGAAATGCCCGGGACGTACGAGCCAGGTTGGAACGCCGCATGGAACGCGAAGCTCTCGCACGATCAGTTGGCTTGGACGACGAATCTTTCGTGCAATCCCACCTTTCAAACGTGGACTACCCTGCCAGGACCGAACGAGTCGCGCCCGCTCGTGTGCGCCACGTGGTTCGAGGCCTACGCGTTCTGCATCTGGGACGGGGGCTTTCTCCCGAGTGAGACCGAGTGGAATGACGCGGCCGCAGGCGGCGGCGAACAGCGCGTTTACCCCTGGTCGAAGGCCCCGGCTTCGATCGACGCCTCTTATGCAAACTACAACGCCGGCGCGGGCGCGCTTCTGAGCGTAGGCAACACGCCCAAAGGGGACGGCAAGTGGCTCCACGCGGACCTCGCCGGAAACGTGTGGGAGTGGGTGCTCGACGGCTACCAAGCGACATACCCATTTGTGTGCGACGACTGCGTCGCCCTCGCGTCCATCGGTAATCGCGTGATTCGTGGGGGCGGCCTTTTCAATGAGCCCTCAGCACTGACAGCCTCGAACCGCGACTACTACGAGCCGAGCCAGCGCTTCTTCGACGTCGGACTGCGGTGCGCTCGAACGCCGTGACACGCCCTCGCTGACGCAACATCAATAGGAAGAAACAGCGCAGATGGCGGGTTAGGGCAAACCCAAAAGCGAGCTTCTCGACAGCGCGGCATCAGAGACGCGCGTATGGGAGGCCACAAGCTTCATCAGGCCTGGCCAGAGGTGCGCCGCTCCGCCCAACGCGGCCTGTCCAACGCGGCTCACGAGAGCTCGCGAAAGGCAAGTTGCTAAAAAGACCTGCCCTTTTACGTCACGCGCGAGCCGCTGCTGGTAGGTCTCTGCGTCGCCCCCTTCTAGGTACGTGGCCGCCGCGAGCTCGGCGCTGTGGAGCGCTATCGACATCCCGTCACCCGAAAAAGAGGGAATGACGGCAGCCTGGTCTCCAAGTCGCCAGAGTCCGTCCGAATGGCGACGAACGTGGCCGTAGGGAATCGCCGAAAGGGCGAGGGGTTTCGTCCAACATGCGCTAGCACCCGCGAGGCGCGCCGCGAGGTGCAGAGATTCTGCACGCATTGCCGTAAGCAGCGTTTCCCATCGCGAGCCGAGTGCGACCATGCGTGAGCGGCGCACAAGGAGGCAGAGATTGGCGCGATGGCCCTCGACCGGCTGAAGCCCTGCGTATCCGCCTTCGAACATGATGAGTTCGACATGGCCTTCGAGCGCTGCGGCTTGCTCGGGTGCGAGGCTCCAATACATCTTGAAGGCCACGAGGTCGTCTTGGACTCCCGGAGGGCGCTTGTGACCTCGCAAATCGTGTTTACCAGTCGCCAAAAATACGGCGCTTGCTTCGAGGCGTTCGCCGCTTTCGAGTCCCACTGTCCATGCGTCGCCTGAGCGCGCGAGCGCATTGACTTTGGCCCCGCGCCGAACCGAGACTCCCACGGCCGCGGCGCGTGCGAGCAGCTCCTCATCGAGGACCCGCCGTGACAAGCTAGTGGCAGAAAAAGGCAGCGAGACCCTAACGGCTTTACCGTGCTCGCAAAAGCGCAAGGCGTCGATCGGGACGGCGCCAAGCGCGGGCAAGTCGACTCCTAGAGCGGCCAAGTAGAGGCCAGCCTCACGCGAGAGAAACTCCCCGCACACCTTATCCGTGGCGTGTGCTTCTCGCTCCACGAGAGTAACCTCGCGGCCAGCGCGCGCCAGACGCGTCGCGACCGCCGCGCCTGCGAGGCCGCCCCCAATGACCACTGCCGTCATGCGCGCTTCAACCTTTCGACGGTGAGGCGAAACGGCATCCGCCATTGAACCGTTGCGTCATGTGCCGCTACCTCCGCGTCGACGAGTAGGCGCTGCCAATCTGCGTTCGTGAAGGCGCGAGCCACGGACACGGGGCCGTCGTGCTGAACAAAACGGTGAAATCGGGCGACTTTCGAAAAACGACGAAAAAAGTAATAAGGAACTGGGTGGCGATGGAGGTCATTGACGAACCATCCGAGTCGGGCATTCGCCTCCATCCAGCGGAGAAACCGAACCACGAGCGGATTCGGAAGGTGATGCGTGAAAAGCGAACTGACGACGACGTCGATGCCGCGCGGAGGGTTGTAAGCGAAGGCATCGGCTGTTACCCAATCAATGGGTCGTCCTGGCCGCGTAGCTTCTGTCGCCGCGCGACGAGACCAAGGGTTCATGTCGACGCCGGTGAGCGAAACGGCGACGTCGCGCCGGCGCGCCCAGTCGTCGATTTTTCGCAACATATCGCCGTACCCGCTCCCTACGTCGACCACCTCGAGCGGCCGCCCAAGCCCACGCATTCGCGGCAAGAGCCGTTCGAAGAAGTCCAAAGTCGGCCGGTACGCAACGGTAAGCCGGTTGACGCGCGCGAGGTCTACCAAACACGCCCGGAACTCCTCGAACGCGACGGGCTCGACATCCATGAGTTCATCTTGATTCGAGCGTAATCTAAAGTTCAGGGGTGACGCCATTTTAGACCTTATGAAAGAGCATCGTCTCCGCCGTCAGGCCAGGACCGAACGACATCGCGCACCCGCGTTCGCCCGCCGACGCTGCGTCGAGTACGGATTGGAGTACGAACATGACTGTCGCGGACGACATGTTGCCAAAGCGCTTTAGGATACTGCGTGAGGCGGTGAGGGCATCTGGAGTTAGCGTCAACGCTTGCTCGACCGCGTCAAGAACAGAACGCCCGCCCGGGTGAACAGCCCATCGGTCGATCGACGCGGGAGATGCACCGCCCAAGATTGCGCTCGCCGCACGTTGCAGTCCGCGGGTGATGGCGCCAGGAACTTGACCTGACAAAAACATTTCAAACCCAGAGTCTCGAACGTTCCACGTAATCAGATCACGCGTGTTCGGCACTAGCGCGGCATGAAAGCTATCGAGCGCGAGCCCTTGCGGTTCAGCGCTGATCACGCTTGCCGCACAGCCGTCTCCGAAAACTAAGAAGGAGAGCATCTGCTCGAGGGTATGTGTCAATTGAAAGTGCAGTGAACAGAGCTCGAGATTCACCATGAGGACGCGCGATGCAGGCGCTGAGCGAACGATATGGCGCGCGAGTTTCATGGCGTTGATCGCGGCGTAGCAGCCCATAAAGCCGATCATTGTCCGCTCCACCGAGGGGTCTAAACCGCATGTCTCGATGAGGTCGAGGTCGATGCCCGGAGCGTACATTCCAGTGCAAGAAGTCACGATGACATGGGTGATTCTTCGCGCGTCAGCGCCGAGGCTCAACTTCTCTACGGCTTGGACAGCCAGCGCTGGTGCGTACTTCTCGAAAAGCTCCATACGCTGCCCAGTCGTAGGAAAATGGCGGCGCGAGTATACCCCTGCACCATCCACGCATTCGCCTTCAGGGTCATCGGCAGCCGGCAATACCGAAAAGCGATGATCGATTTTCGATTTGGTCGCTAAACGATCGAAAACCAAACGGGCGCGCGGTTCTTCTAGAAGCGTTCGAGCAAATCGCACGAATGCGCTGTGCACATCATGCGGAGGAACCGACGTCCTAATTTGGTTAAGGTAAGCAGGCGTCGGACTCATCTTTTTCCTCCTCTTGGGGTCAACTCTGCGGTCCGTCAACTTTTTTAGGAGATAGAGCCGTGCTCGGCATCCTCCGGTCGATTTCCACATGACTCGAAAGGCGACCCCTCGAGAGGCGTTAAGTGGTCGGGATCGTCAAATTCACGGTCAACTTCACGGTCAACGAAGAGCGATGAATAGACTCGTGGCTTTTCTGTCACACCACGTCTCGCATCCTTGCGCTTCTGATTCGCATGTTTCTTCGCAATGGAAGAAGAAACGGTTTTGCGCGACTCGCCGAAGAAGAACGCCAATAGTGGAGCTTTATAAAGACCTTGCGGTTGGAGTCACTGCCAGCCCCTCACCTCCGCACGACAGAGCTCCCGTGACGCGGTTTTGCGAGGTTCGCAAAAGAGGCTAGTGTCCGTCCTCGCTGTGGACATTCTTCCCGAACGCGCGAATCATCTCGCTGAGCACTTGGCGATCGGGCGCGACCAAATCGTACTGCGATCGAGCTTCATACGACGGCTCGCAAACCACTTTCATCCCTACGGGTAGTGAGGACCTGCTTTAGCGCGGGCGGATCTCCGGTCCTCCAGGCGGTCAAGCGTGAATTCTGGTCGATGACGGTCTACCCATAAAATTCAGGCGAATCGCTTCGAGGACCACAAAACCTTACAATCCTCCAACGGGGAAGGAGCGCGGCATGAAGCTTGCTTTTTTTTCTTGAGCATGGCGCTGCCCCGTGCTTGCTCTCTCCCCATGCCGAAACGAACCCTCTTTGAACAAATGGATCGCATTCCTGTTCGGTGGCCTCTTCGTCAACTTCGCTGGCGCGGCTTGCACCACAACGACTGCGCAAGACTTTGGGGTCGATGGGCAACTCCTCAACGGCATCGACGAGAAACTCGGGCCGCGGAAGGTGAAGGCGGTGGTCGAGGGGCAGCCGCGTGCGCTGTCGCTTCGCGAGACGACGGATCTCGTGGCGTTCATCGAAGTTCCTCCAATCTTAGTTCCGGGGGCGTGGCGCGGCTTCCTCTTAACGTCCGGGTGGACCGTAGGTTGCCCGACGCCGGCAAACCCGTTGGACGGCCCCGTTGTCTTTTCGAATTGTACCCTTGCCAGTCAATCGAAGATGTTCAACGGCTACGGGAACGTCAGTCAATCTGCGATGTCACCGGGATCCGATTGGCGCCAGAACTACAACGGAATTTACGGAGCACATCTCATGCGCGACGAAGCCAAAAACTACAATTGGCTCGTAACGGTTAACCATACAGAGTTGAAAAATGAATGGGTGCCCAAGTACGGCGGATACGCGAATTCATATCTCAATATTGATCCCGCAGCGTGCGCCTCGGGAGAGGTGAATGGCGCGTACCAAGATTGCTACAAGGCCTACATGGCTTTCGTCACTTCATCGTGGTCGAGTTACGACGCATTGTCGAGTTGGGGGCTCGGCTCCTATCAGGACGACCGCGGACCGATCCTTTGGCCGACGGCGGGCTACCTCGACGACGAAGGAGCTATTGTCGCGCCGGGTCCACGGCACCCTAGCTCAATCGTTTGGGACGGAGCACTCTGGGTTTTTTACCTTGACCAAAGTCCAGGCTCGTATGGCATTAAAGTCGCTCGTTCGACAGGTGGCGGAGTACCGGGTACGTTCGACGTCCTCAAAGATGGTACGTTTACTGAACCTGCGCTGCCCAAGGGGTTTACGAAGGAAAATATACGGAACTTTCTGAACGTCAAAGGGCCGCAGGTGGCTCCGCTCTTTGCCGAAGAGGCTGGTCGCCTGTATAACCGATTCTCGGTTGCCAAAGTAAAGGGAGAGCAACGGTTCGTCGCGGTCGAGGAGACACGACTCGACGGAAAGTGGGTAACCGCGCTTCGGGTCTCCGAGAATCTCATCCAGTGGTCAGAGAGGTATGACCTTTCAGGGATGCCTGGTGACTGGGCAGCGGCGGGTTTACATTACCCGGTTCTGGTGAATAAAGAGTTTGACAATAACTACGAAGTCGACCTGAGTGACTTCATGGTAATAGGCACATCGGCTGCCGGAATCGTTAACACCGTGAGACTAAGCGTGACAATCTAGTCAAAGTCGGTTTTGGTAGCCCACGTCGAGAAGCCTGCGCCTAAGGTGCCCATCGTGAGGAGGCGACATCTCTATCTCTACGTATGCCTTCCACGTTTTTGGTGTTCTCCGGCAACAACCTCACGTTCGTCGCGCGGGCGCTGGAATTGCGCCGTGGGCGACCACGAGCTCGCCACAGCTCTAAGCTTGTGTTCAATTCTCGGCCCGACGCTTGGTTGCGACACGCAGTATGACTCGTCGCGAACTCCATGTACTCGCTCCTCAAGCCACTCCTCTTTTCGCTCGACCCCGCGAAAGCTCACGCCGTTTCGATGGCGAGCCTCGCTCCCGTCGAACATCTCTCGCTCCTGCGCTCGCTCCTCGCCGGAGCGCTCAAGCCGAGCGATCCGCGCCTCGCGGTTAGGAAAATGGGGCTTACGTTCCCGACGCCGCTCGGACTTGCGGCGGGCCTCGACAAGAACGCAGACCGCGCGCGTGCGTTCGCAGCCCTTGGATTTGGTCACCTTGAGCTCGGTACGGTTACCGCGCAGGCGCAGCTCGCAAATCCGAAGCCGAATTTATTTCGATTGCCGGTCGATCGTGCGCTCGTCAACCGACTTGGGTTCCCGAATGAAGGCGCCGAGCACGTCGCCGCTCGGATTCGGGCGAGGCGCGCTGGCGTCGGAATTCCCCTCGGGCTGTCGATCGGCAAGAGCCGCAACGTGCCGCTCGAACCGCTCGCCGACGTGCTTGCTGACTACTGTGCGAGTTTTCGTGCCGTTCGCGACGTCGCGGACTTCGTGGTGGTCAACATTTCGTCGCCCAATACGAAAGACTTGCGCGCGATGCAGGCCGCAGACGCGGCGCGCCCGCTTTTCGGCACACTTATGGAAGAGGCACGTCGTCCTGGCCGAGCGCGTTCCACGGCTGCATCGGTGCCGCTTTTGGTCAAAATTGCGCCGGATCTCGATGACGAAGCGATCGATGCCATTGTCGACGAGGCGAAACGCGCCGGGCTCGCCGGCGTCGTCGCGACAAACACCACAATCTCGCGCGCGGGACTCGCGACCCCGAGCGAGGCTGTGGCTCGCATGGGCGCCGGGGGCCTTAGCGGTAAGCCTCTTTTCCCCCGCGCGCTTGCGGTCGTGAAGCGCGTTCGCGCGCGCTTGGGCCCTGAGGCTACGGTCATTGGTGTCGGCGGCATCGATTCCGCGGAGACCGCGCTTGCGATGATGCGCGTCGGTGCCGATCTCGTGCAAATATACACGGGTTTCGTCTATGGCGGTCCGCTCCTGCCTCGAGCTATCGCCCGCGGACTCCTCGAGCACATGGTGCAGGAAGGCGCGCCTTCGCTTCGCGCGCTTGTCCACGGGTCGGCCGCCTGACCGTGAATCAGGTCGCGGTTCGCTTTCCGCGCGACAGGGGGCAGGGCGGGCCGCGCGACACACTGGCTTTCACGCCCCACGTTCACTACAACCGTAGCCGCGCGCGCTCGGTGCGACCGTCTCAAGACATGAGCCGGGAGGCCGCGGGGCGCGCCGCAGGAACAGAATGAGCGCGACTTCAGCAGGTGCAGCGAGTCCTCCCACGGCACCCTCGTTCTACAAGGCCACGATCGGCAAAAAGGTCGTGATGGCCCTGACCGGCACGGTCGGCGCGGGGTTTGTGGTCGTGCACATGGCAGGGAACCTCGGCGTGATGGGAGGAGCCGAAAGCTTCAACCGCTACGCCGCATTCCTCAAAACGTCGATGCTCGTGCTTTGGGCCGCGCGTCTCGTCCTCTTGGGCTCCGTGGTCCTGCACATTCGTGCGGCGCTTCAGCTGTACGCGCTGAAAGCCGCGGCGAGGCCCGTTCCTTACGCGAAAAAGGCTTACCGAGCCGCAACGCCCGCGTCCCGCTTCATGATTTGGTCGGGTTCTGCGCTCGGCGCGTTCCTCGTCTTTCACATCCTCCATTTCACAACAGGGACGCTTCACCCCAGTTTCATCGAGGGGAACGTCTTTCACAACGTCACCAGCGAGTTTCAAAAGCCGCTCATTGCTGGAGTTTATCTCGTGAGCATGGCGTTTCTCTTTTTGCACCTCCGGCACGGGCTCTACAGTTTGACGCAATCGCTCGGGCTTAGTCATCCGCGCTACGTAAATACCGCCAAGCTCGTTGCAAACGCACTTGCCTTCGTGGTTGCCGCAGGCTTCGCGTCCGTCCCTCTCGCGGTTCTCACCGCCGTGGTCAGGTAAGGAAACAGATTATGCCGCTCGACTTTCCGACGCCGTCATCCTCATCTACGGGCTCCTCGACATCCGGTACACTTGATGCTCGCATCCCCGACGGACCCATCGAGAAAAAGTGGGATACCCGCCGATTCGAGATGAAGGTCGTGAACCCGGCGAACAAACGCAAATACAGCGTTATCGTCGTCGGTTCGGGACTTGCGGGTGCATCCGCCGCCGCATCCATGGCCGAGCTTGGTTACGACGTCCACTGTTTTTGTTTTCAAGACAGCCCGCGCCGCGCGCACTCGATAGCGGCCCAAGGCGGGATCAACGCCGCAAAGAACTACCAAAATGACGGCGACAGCGTTTGGCGGCTCTTTTACGACACAGTGAAAGGCGGCGACTATCGCGCCCGCGAGGCGAACGTTTACCGCCTTGCACAGATCAGCGTGAACATTATTGACCAATGCGTCGCGCAAGGCGTCCCTTTCGCCCGCGAGTACGGCGGCACACTCTCAAATCGCTCGTTCGGTGGTGCCCAAGTGTCGCGCACGTTTTACGCGCGCGGCCAGACAGGCCAGCAACTTTTGCTGGGCGCATACCAAGCTCTCGAGCGACAGATTGGCGCGGGCAAGGTCAAGATGTACCCGCGAACGGAGATGCTCGATCTCGTCGTGGTCGACGGGCGAGCCCGCGGGATCATTACGCGGAACCTCGTCACCGGGAAAACCGAAGCCCACGCGGCGGACGCCGTCGTCCTCGGCACAGGCGGTTACGGCAACGTTTTTCATCTGTCGACCAACGCGAAAGGCTCGAACGCCACGGCGAGCTGGCGCGCCCATAAGCGAGGCGCTTACTTCGCCAATCCGTGCTTCACGCAAATTCACCCGACGTGTATTCCGGTGGCCGGTGATTACCAATCCAAGCTGACCCTCATGAGCGAGTCGCTTCGCAACGACGGTCGTATTTGGGTTCCTTCAAAAAAGGGTGATCCGCGTAGCCCGAGCCAGATACCTGAGAGCGAACGTGACTACTACCTCGAGAGGCGTTACCCCGCATTCGGTAACCTTGTGCCGCGCGACGTCGCTTCTCGCGCCGCGAAGCTCGTATGCGACGAAGGGCGCGGTGTTGGTCCGGGAGGCCGAGGCGTTTATCTCGATTTTGCCGATTCGATTGGCCGGCTCGGCGAGAACGTCATCCGAGAGCGCTACGGCAATCTTTTCGACATGTACGCTCGGATTACAGGGGAAAACCCTTACAAAGTGCCGATGCGAATTTACCCCGCGATTCACTACACGATGGGCGGACTTTGGGTCGACTACGACCTTATGAGCACCATTCCAGGTATGTTCGTGATGGGCGAGGCAAACTTTTCAGACCACGGTGCGAACCGCCTTGGCGCGAGCGCGCTGATGCAGGGCCTTGCGGACGGCTACTTCATTCTGCCTTACACGATTGGCAACTATCTCGCGCAGTCGAAGGGACCCAAAATAGAGGCCTCGCACTCCGCGTTTCAAGACGCGCTCAAGGGCGTGAAGCTCGCGACCGCGAAGTTTGTGTCGTCGAGGGGGAAGCGAACGGTGGATTCGTTCCACCGCGAGTTAGGCAAAATCGTTTGGGAGAAGTGCGGAATGGCCCGCAGCCGCACGGGGCTCGAAGAAGCGCTCGCGAGAATCCCGGAGCTGCGCGAGGAGTTCAACTCCAACGTCATGATTCCTGGCAGCGGCGAAGAGATGAACCGAGAACTCGAGAAAGCCGGGCGCGTGGCGGACTTCTTTGAGCTGGCGGAGCTCATGTGCTTCGACGCGTTGCAGCGTAACGAGTCATGCGGCGGTCACTTTCGCGAGGAGTTTCAGACGCCCGAGGGGGAGGCGCTTCGTGACGACGAGGCGTTCTGCTACGCGGCGGCATGGGAGTACAAGGGGCAGAATGAGCGGCAGACGCTGCATCGCGAGGCCCTCTCGTTCGACAACGTCCACCTGACGCAACGGAGCTATAAGTAATGCGAACGTTCTCCCTCACCCTCAACGTGTGGCGGCAAAAGAGCGCGAGCGAACCCGGCAAGTTCGTCACGTACAAAGCGCCGAACGTCAGCGAGCACATGTCGTTCCTCGAGATGCTCGACGTTGTGAATGACGATTTAATCCTTACCGGTGGAGAGCCTATCGTCTTCGATCACGACTGCCGCGAGGGGATATGCGGATCCTGCGGTTTTATGATCAACGGAATAGCCCATGGGCCTAACCGTGCGACCACGGTCTGTCAGCTTCACATGCGCTCGTTCAAAGACGGCGAAGAGCTTTGGCTCGAGCCTTGGCGTTCGGCGGCGTTTCCTGTCGTCAAAGATCTCGCCGTTGACCGAAGCGCGTTCGACCGCGTGATCGCCGCCGGTGGGTTCGTGACGGCGCCCACGGGGAGCGCGGTGGATGGCAATGCCATCCTCGTACCAAAGCCCGATGCCGATCTCGCGATGGATGCCGCAGCGTGCATTGGGTGTGGTGCGTGCGTGGCCTCGTGCCCCAACGGCTCCGCAGCGCTGTTTTCGGCGGCGAAAATCGGGCATCTCGGCTTTCTCCCGCAAGGCCAGCCTGAGCGAGACAATCGCGTTCTCGCCATGGTCGAGCAGGTGACGCTCGAGGGCTTCGGTCACTGTACGAGCACCGGTGAGTGCGAGGCTGTATGCCCGAAAGGCATCCAAATCAGCTACATCGCTCGAATGAACCGCGACTACCTCAAAGCCAGTATCGCCAAAAGGCCCGAGGCAAGCGTTGGCGGTTCGGGCTGAGGTTCGCGAAAAGCCTCATCTCCGACCTCTGCGATCCGCCTTCGCACACGTTGTGCGGGCCTTCCAAAGGTTCACGAAGGTTCACGGTAAGTCTGCGCCTAGGTACCATAATGAGGCTAGGCGTCGCCATTCTACATGGACCCGTTGCGATTCGCGTGACGTGACGGCGCATGGCGGATGATGCCTCGCAAGCTCGCGAGGATTCGTCGCGCCGTGGAGGAGCGCGATTCGCGCTATCAATCCCTCATCGCGAAAGAGAGCGCCGCCGCCATTCGCCATCTCCTGCACGTTCAAGGCCCAAACCGGCCGGTTTGGCTTTTCGAGCGGTTCTCGAGAGCGTGTTCGCGCCCGATCGAACCGAAAAAGCGGACCCCGAGCGATTGTGACTGCATACGGTTGCGTGGAAGACTGTGGTGACGATGGGCGTTCTACTTGGCATGAACTGTGGGTAGCGGTTCGTGCTGTCTCTGGTCTTTGCGGGCTGCAGCTCGCCGTGCGGCTCGCGAGACGAAACGGCGCCTTCTCTATCCAAGTCGACGCTTCGAACGCGGTCGCACCGCAGGAGAGCGAAGTCGACTACGTTCGCGCGATCGGCGTCGGGTCCCGACCGGGCTCCCAGCTTCTGTACGGCGCTCACGCGTACGGGAACGGCAACATCCACGAATGGAAGGTTGTCGATTACGCGCGCGGCGCCTTACGCGAATGGTCGACCGATGCCGATTCGTTGGCGCACGCCGGTCTCGGCGCCAATCCGCGCCCGTCCCAAACTCCGAGCGCCCGATTTCGAAGGATAGCCCTCGCGCACCCGCGGCCTCGTCGCGTCGGCGTCAAAGCCGTTTGGAGAACACCGCAGCAGCCATGCCTTCCGCCTCGACTGCGTGGCGGGAGTTATCGCAGGCTGGTATGCCCGGCGCGTGGCGCTAGAGTCGAGGTTTTGAGGCGAGTTCGTCATCGCCCGGGGCCAGGCTGGGATCGCTTGGAAGCAGGGCGGGAGGCGGTACGAGCGGCGCGTTCATCCACCGCGTCAGTGTCTCGACCGCCCGCGCTCTGTCGCTGGGCGCAAGCACGCGAAGGTTCGCCCCGTGATTGGCGCCCGGGGCGACGAAAAGCATCGAGTCCTTCGCAGCGCCGATTTCGAACTTTCCCGCCGTCCATGGGTCGTCTTCGCCGTAAACGAACATGAGCGACACTCCCTTGGTTTTCACCCACGTCTGAACGTCGACGATGGCTGCGGCATCGAAAACTGTGGGTACGTTCTTCGGCGCGTAGGAGGCGGGCTTGTACGTGGAACGGTAGCTCAGAAGGTCCACAATCCCGTCGTCGGAGCCGGCTGGCGCACCGAGCTGCGTCGCCGCCTGATAGTAGTACGGCGTGTATGCGTCGAAGTCCGCACCGCCGTAGCTTTCGAGTTGAGTGACTACTCTGAAGAAGCCAAACAGTGTATCGATGGGGGCTGACTCATCAGGAATCTTGCTACATCCAAAATCCGGATCTCCGGGGTCCGTATACTGCCAAAAAGCGAACGGCATCTCGAGTACGGCGTGTTCAAGCGCCACGGCTTTGCCCCCGAGCTGGTCGTAGGTGCCCTCCATCTTCTCAAGCACCTCGACTCGGCGGTTCAAAACAGCCTTTTGAAGGCCCAGAAGCTTCGAGCGGCAATCGGCGTACGGCTCGCCGCCGACCGTCGCTAAAAACGAGGTGTAGCGTGGGTCTGCCGTCCCGTACGACAGCGGCGCGACGTAGGCGACCGTGCCATCCAAATCGAGAGGGTAAAATCGCCTGTGGTAGGCGGAGGTCATTCCGCCTTTGCTCACTCCCGTGTTCACCCAGTGGGCTCCGTAAATGGTCTTGAGTAGCGTGACGATCCGGTGATAGTCCGCCGCGGATTGCTTGATCGTCAAGTCCTTCCAGGTCGGAGGCGCAGGTGAGGACGGGGTAAAAAACCGGTGTTCGACCTGTAGTTGGTTTGATTTGAACGCGCGCGTGATCTCCGTCACATTCCGCCTGAGACCATAGCCGCTGCTCGCGAGCACCATCGGGGCCGTCTCCGAAACGTGCAGCAGCGAGAGCCTTTGTGCGAAATGTGCGCTTAAAGCGTCCTCGTGGTCGGCAGGCTGGTCGACGGTGAGCTCGAACCTGCGATAGCCCGCGGGTACGACCGGGGAGCCGCCGTCGGGATTGCTCCTAACCTCCTCTAGAGTGAGCCCGGGGATACACGCCAGGCGTCCTTTGATATCGGTCGCGAGGCACGCTGGGGCATCGCTTCGGGCGTCCGACGTCGCGCCACCGTCGGCGACGGTTCGACCTGCGTTGTCGTCGCTTCGATCGCCGGCCTCGTTCGCCTGCGGCGCGAAGGCGTCGTATACGCCCGACTCGGTGATTCCACACGCGGACGCAAACGTAAACGTAAAGAGCGCGACTGCCGCGAGCACGACTGTGATGGGTATCCCACGGACGCGGCGCGCGTTCGACGCACGTACACTGTCGCTCTGTTCGCGAACGTTCATGGGCGTTTCGTACACCTGTCTGTGGCTCTCTGCGATACGAAATGGGCTTTATAAACGCCCGATGCGGAGATTGTGCGCCACGCTCACGCCGCCGACGCCTCGAACGCCAATGGAGATTCGGGCGTCGCTATCGAGCTCGCTAACGCATGTGCGAGGCGCGCCGTCGTCGAAGACCGTTTCGACCTTCGCGCCGCGGCGGGTGACCTTGACTTGGCGGGTCGCGGTCTGGGCGAACGCGCATCCGTCGCCGCCGACCTCGAGCTCACGGCCGTTTTCCTGGCGCAGGACGATGAGAGGTGAGGGGACGCCGTCGAGCTCGATGATCACGTCGGCGTAGGTGACGTCGGTGACAAAGGCGCTCGCGCCGGGTCCGAGCTCGAGACCGCGGCCGTCGATGAACGTCAGCGAACTCCCGGGCGCTCCCGCTAGCCTGTCGGGGGCGAGCCCGAACGGACCCTCCACGAGCAGTGGGTTCTTGACCCTCCCGTAGCGAGACCGCGTAGCAAATCGGTACCCGCGTACATACAGTTGACCGTCGAGTGTGACCGCATCGTCTTCGGAGCGACCGTCAAGCCAAAGGGCAAGTCCGCTGTCACCAGACGCTATCGCGCTTGTAAGAGGTCCTCGTAACGGTGCGTTCGCGATGGGTTCAAACGCTCCAGACCAAGGTTGCCAACGTAGCCAACGGGTACCGGTCCAGAGTACCGGCGCGCCGTCTGAGCCTGGAAAGAGGCGTACGACACCGAGCTCGCGAGGAGTCACGGGGACCCCGGCCTCGAGCGTCCCGTCCGCAGAAATAACCCACACAGTTTTGAAGTCGCTCAGCGCGTTGACAGGTGCGACGACGGCGAGCGCGCCACCTGCACTCAGTGGGACAAAGCCGCGTTCACGCCCTCCGACGAGCGCGACAGGCCGCTTGGTCGCTCGGCTCGCGTCCGGCGCGAACCATTCGAGCGTGGCTACGTTTTCGCCGCTCGCGTCGACGCCGCCCGCGACGAGAATCTCCCCGGAGGCGAGGCGCAAAACGGTCGGGTTTGCGCGCGGCACGGCCAGAAGCGCCACGCCGGTCGTACGATTACGGCGAGTTTTGGGGTCGAGAATCTCCATGGTTCGCAGTGGCGTGCCGGCTTGCCCAGTGCCGCCCACGAGCAGCGTCTCTCCCGTGACAAGCACCACTGCGCCATGTTTTGTACGTGGTTCGGCGAGGTCGATTCGCGCGCGCTCGACGTCGCCTAAGGCGTTTTCATCACCTCGCGCTGGCACATAAATTTCGGCCGTAGCGAGGGCCGCTTGCGTGTCAGGATCGTCTCCGCCGGCGATGATGGCGGGCGAAGGATCTTGTTCGACAGACGCACGAAACGCCGTCACGGTGGCGCGTGCGCGACGGCCTTCGAGTCCGAATTCGAGCTTTTCAATGACGCCTGTAGAAAGATCACCCACGAACGTGTGCGGGACCTGACCGTCGACACGACCGCCCGCGACCATCAAGTGACGACCGAAAACGCCAAGGGTTACGTCGACCCGCGGCTCTACGTTGCGCGAGAGGCGACACGTTTCGGATCTTGGCCAAACGAGCACGTTCACCGCGCCGGAGGTTCGCACGTCTGCCGTCCCTTGCCAGTCGGTATTCTGAGCCGCTTGCGAGACGTCGATGATCACGGAGCGCGCGTTTGGGGGAAGTGCGCTGAGCTCGCGGCCGACATCGCGCAAGAACAGCGAGCTGATAGCGCTTTGGGTGTCGTCGAAGTCCCCGAGACCGTAAATCACGGAGTACGCCTCGCTCTGCGCGACCGGACATGAGCGCGGCGCGTAGACGAACAACGTCCGCGCCTCTGTCTCTGGAGGCGAAGTACACGCGCTCAGGAAGGCGCTGCTCGTGGCGGAAACAACGACGAAGGCCGCAACAGCGAGTTTGGCGAAGAGATTCATCCGCACGCACAGTGTAAGGCATATCGAGCCGACAGGATGAACCAGGAAGTGAGCCTTCCTGGTACGCTCCGAGCTGCGTGTATCCGCAGATCTTCGGCAAGTACGTGCTCGAACGCGAGCTTTCGCGCGGTGGCATGGCCCGCGTGCTGCTCGCGACATTGCGTGGTGCGGGCGGGTTTGAGAAAAAACTCGTGGTCAAGCAGATTAGAGACGAGCTGTCCTTCGACCAGCAGTTCGTGCGTCGCTTCGTGGAGGAAGCGAAAACGACGGTCGCGTTAAGTCATCCGAACATCGTTCCGGTCTACGAATTAGGGGTTGAGCAGGGAACGTACTTCCTCGCGATGGAGCTCATTGAGGGCTTCAGTGTCGCCGAGTTGCTGCTGGAGCGGAACGCGGACCGAACGCGTCGTGTTTTGGCGCCCGAAGAAGGGGCCTACCTTGGCATGGAGGTCTGTCGTGCGCTTGATTACGCACACCGACGCATGAACGTCGTCCATCGCGACATTACGCCGAGGAACGTGATGCTCGACGAAGAGGGGCAGGTGAAGCTCATCGACTTCGGTATTGCGGCGCCAGCCCTCGTGGCCGGACAGGAGATTTTAGGCTCTCCCGGGCATATGCCGCCCGAACAAGTCGAGGGCAAAGAACTTGGGCCTGCTACGGACATCTTCGCCGTCGCCGTTTTGCTCATGGAGGCCTGGAGCGGCGTCGCGCCCTTTCGTCGCGCAACGCCTGAGGCATGCGATGAGGCCATGCGAGGCCCGCACCCGCGTCCGAGTGACTACGACGCGCGCCTCCTTCCGCTCGACGACGTGATTGTTCGCGCGTTGCAGCTCGACCCGCGTGAGCGTCAGCAGGACGCCGCCGACGTGGCCCGCGCGCTGCGAGCGTTCTTGCAAGGTACCGATGTGACGGACATCGCACGCGATTTGGGCTCTCGCGTTCGGGCGCTCCGCGAGTCGGGGTTCGACCCAAGTCCGACGTCGGCACACGGTGAGCCCCGCGCTGGCCATGCGAATGCCGGGGAGTGCGGTACAAAGACGTTTGCCGCGCGTGAGGAGGTGAGCCACTGGTCGAAGCCCCCGCCCCGTGACCTCGAGGAGCCTCCCGGCGCGAGCACGCGCAGATTAAAAGACAGCATTCCTCCTGCGGGGCGCGTCCCGAAGGACGTCTTGGAGATGCTTGACCCAAAGCGAGACAGCGCGCCTGGAGGAGACACCCCCGAGGTTGACGCGGCGCTGTCGAATCCGCTCGTGATGCTTGCTGCGAATCCGGAACGCGATGGGCGAACGAACACGACACGGCGCAAAAAAGGTACGGGCGAACTCGCCGCGGGCTCGCTCGAGGCTCTCGTGCCCGCGGATAAAAGCGAGGCGCGACGTGTGGTCAAGCCGACGCGTGCGAAACCGCGGATGCCGCTTTTCTTGGTGATCGTGGCCACGCTCTGCCTCGGTGCGGGCGCGACGTGGGGACTCAACATTCGAGCGAGCGCGCGTGACCAACGCTCCCCTCCGACGCTTGACAAGGGAGCCGCTGCGGCAAGCACGCAGGCTGCCGCAGCGTCCACGAGCACGGCTCGAAGCGTGGCTAGCTCCGAAGTGCTCGCGAGCGCTCCGGCGACCGGGAGCTCTGTCGTGATGCTCGCTTCACCCGCGACGGCAAAGCCGGCGACCGCCGCGGAACGAACCGTACGCGCGAACGTCTCCTTTCTCGGCGACCCAGGCACGCGGGTCTATGTCGACGGCGCGTCACGAGGCCTGGCGCCGGTTCGCGTGAGTCTAGAGCAGGGCGCGCACATCGTACGCTTTCAGTTCGACACGACTCTCGAAAGTCGAAGTGAGCACTTCACCGTGATAGCCGACGAGACGCTCACGGTCCGTGCCGAATTTACGGGCGCATCACCCCTTATCCGCGTCGAACGATAGCGACTTATGCGCGCCATCACGCCCGTTGACGTGAAGCCTCATTTCACGGGCGCATTCACAAAGTAGCCTGCGCGGTGGGGGAAGGCGGGACGCGTGGGCGGACTCGTCTGGCTTTCAAGTGTGAGCTTGGCTTTTTCATCCGCCGATCGCCGTGCTAGGAACACAGGCCAAAGCCATGAGCGATTTCTTCGATATTTCCAGGCATTTTTCCCCTGAAGAGCGCGCGGTTCAGAGTACGGTGCGGGCATTTGTCGACGCGCGCGTCCTGCCCGGTATCAGCGACCACTTCGAGCATGGGACCTTCCCGAGCGAGCTCATTCCCGAAATCGCGAAGCTCGGATTGCTGGGCTGTAATCTGCACGGATACGGCTGCGCCGGTCTGAGCGAGGTCGGTTACGGCCTCGCGATGCAAGAGCTCGAACGCGGCGATTCGGGCATCCGCAGCTTCGCGAGCGTTCAAGGGGGCCTGGTCATGTACCCGATTCATGCCTTCGGCTCCGAGGCGCAAAAAGACCGCTACTTGCCGAAAATGGCGAAGGGCGAACTCATCGGCTGCTTCGGTTTGACGGAGCCTGACGCGGGGTCGAACCCCTCGAGCATGCGTACGAGCGCTATCGATGACGGCGACGCGTGGGTACTCAATGGCACGAAGCGGTGGATCACGAACGGCAACCTCGCCCACGTCGCGCTTGTTTGGGCGAAGGTTGGCGGCGCGAATCAGGACGCGAGTGAGGTTCGCGGCTTTCTCGTGCCGACCGAGACGAAGGGGTTCGAGGCTCGACTCATTCATAAAAAAATGAGTCTGCGCGCTAGCGTCACGAGCGAACTCATCATGGAGGACGTGCGGATACCGAAAGACGCCCTTCTCCCCAACGTCAAAGGCATGAAGGGACCTCTGTCGTGTTTGAGCGCGGCACGCTTCGGCATCGCGTGGGGCGTCATTGGCGCGGCCCGGGCTTGCTTTGATAGCGCGCTCGACTACGCGAAAAATCGCGTGCAGTTCGCAGGCAAACCGATTGCCGCCCACCAGCTCGTTCAGGCTAAATTCGCCGAGATGCAGACGCAGCTGGCGGCGAGCCAACTCATGGCTTTTGAGGCCGCGCAGCTCAAAGAGGAGAAAAAGCTTCGGCCCGCGCACGTCAGTATGATCAAGCGCCACAACGTTCGCGCCGCGCTCGAGATCGCGCGGACGTGCCGCGATATCCTAGGCGGGAACGGCATTACGCTCGAGTATCCCGTCATGCGCCACATGTGCAACCTCGAGACGGTGTTCACGTACGAGGGAACGCACGACATTCACACGCTCGTTTTAGGTCAGGACATTACGGGAATCGCGGCTTACGACTGAACGGGGTGTGGACGTCAGCGCCTCAGCCGCTGAACGTGGTGTCGAACGCTCCGCATTGCCGGAGCGCTTCCCACATTCCGATGCCTGCCGCGTTCGCTAGGTTGAGCGAACGCACCGCGCCGATCGTCGGGATTCCAACCGTCCTGTCGCTGTATTGCGCAAGCAATTCGTCCGGCAATCCTACACTCTCCTTGCCGAAGATGAGCGCGTCACCCCCCGCGAAATGTGCGTCCAAAAAACTTTTTTTGGAGACTCCGCTGAATAGGTGCAGCTGACCCGGTGGGCCTGGAGCGGTCTCCTTGATAAACGCCTGCAAAAAGTGAGCGAAATCAAGATGCCTCCGAACGTCGACGAGATGCCAGTAGTCAACGCCCGCCCGCCTCACGCTTTGCTCGTCGATCCGAAACCCGAGCGGGCCGACAAGGTGCAACGGTGCGGCGGCGGCGGCGCAAAGGCGCGCAATATTTCCCGTATTCGGAGGTATTTCAGGTTCGACGAGAACGACGTGAAGAGGCCGTGCCAGCGTGGGTGCGCGGAGCTTAGGTGTGCCGTTGGAGGAGCGGGGCATACCTTGCTGTATTGCATAGTCGCGATACGCTTTCGAGATGGACTCGCCTTGGAGGTGACCGTGAAGCCAATGGGTCTTGTGGCGTCGCTCGTGTCGGCCGTGGGTCTCGTCTCGCTTGGTGTAGCGGCGTGCGGAGGTGCGGCCGCCAGCGAATTCTTCGAGGCTCCGAGTTCGGAAATTACGGGCGACGCCCGCGGAGGCGGCGCGACGGCTGACGGTGGCGTTGACGGTGGCGGCGGAACCCGGACCGTGGATGCAGGAGGCGTCCCGGCGCCTTTGGTGGGGTGTCGACCCTCGGTTCCGGCCGACTGCAAGCCCAAGGAGTACTGCAAGGTTGCCGCCTGCGCAGCGGCGGGTGGCACCTGTACCGCGCGACCCGAAGCCAACGGCGACCCAAACGCAGTTTGTGGTTGCGACAACGTTTCCTACTGGAATGAGTCCACGGCCGCGCGCGACTTCGCCACGAACATAAAATCCGCGGGGGCGTGCCCGCCCGCGTCTGCCGTTCGGTGTACGGCGGGTGGAGCGGCTAAGTGTGAGGGCACCCGTGCGTGTAACCTCGAAGTTCCAAGCCAAAACTCGTGCGGGACTGTCGCTAGCTTTTTGGGAACCTGCTGGGGGGTTCCCTTTCCGGCAAACTGCGCGGCGCCTGCGGTCGGGTATGCTGTCTGTAACCAAGGCAACCGATGCATCAATCCGTGCAACGCAATCAAAGACGAGAAGCCGTTTTACTCCAACGCTGGTTGCAAGCCGTAACGGCTACGGGTACGCGCACAGTCGCTCTCGCCGCTGTCATCGTCGCCGCGACGGCTCAAGCTTGTGCCGCAACACCTGCGGCCATGGTGGGAGCGAGCAATAGGTCCCCCGGCGCCCCGCGACTTGCTCAGGTGCGCGATGCGGGCGTGGTCCCGGGGGCACCTTCACTGCCCGAGGACTATCGGACCAAGTTCGCCAAGTTAAACCACGTGAGAGTCGTGTCGGCGGGGCATGCGGCGGGTAGGTGGGAGGTCGATGTTTGGGCGAACGAGTTGGCTGCCAAAGCGTTGACTGCGAAGTCTCGCGAGGTTCCCGTAGGCGCCATCGTCGTTCAAGAACACTTCGAAAAAAGTTCAAAAACGCAGGGGGTTGGCCCCATTATGGTCATGGAGAAGCGCGCGAAAGGGTTTGCGCCCTCGCATGGCGATTGGCGCTATAGCGTCATCGCCTCGAGCGGCGCGCTCGTGAAAGACGGTCCTGTCGAGTCGTGTGCTGGATGCCACGATGATTCCCCGATGGACGGCTTCTTTCCATTTGCCGACTGACTAATGAAGGTTTTCGCCTCGCGACGTGCCGCGCGCTACTTTGATATCGTCGACTCGGCCGCCTAGCCGGGTCGCGACGGCGATAGCTGTCAACGAGAGCGCGAGCACGGCATAGATTGGCCAATCCCATGTAAAGCGCACGGGTACGAGACCGCCGCGAGGAGGCTTCGACAGGAGGATCGTCGCCGCGACTGCCGGAATAGCGCTCAGGAAGGCCGCGGCCACACGCGCACCGCGGAGCGCGGCTATCGTGCGCCGACTAAACACGGTTGGGATGAGTACGGTCCAGCCGACAAACGAAGCCCACAGCCAACCAATGCGCTGATGCGACAGCTCGAATCCAGACTTTGAGTCGACGTACGGCAGCGTGAGTCGTACCCACGGCAAAAAGAAGAGAACGACGCCCAAGGCCGCGAAGGCCACCATGACGCCTCTGCCGCGTCCCAGATAGGCCCACGGGAGCGGCTCGTGCTCGGGGGCGAGGGGCACGCCCCCGTCGTCGTGAACGGCGTCCAGAGAGACCGGAAGCTTTTCGAACTTGGTCAGCGCCATGCCGCAGACGGGGCACGTCTTTGCCTCGCCCTCTTCGAACATCTCGCGACAGAACGGACACGCAAGTAAACCCACGGGCCTAGGATAGCGAATTCGCGTACGCAGAGGTCCCGCGTTCGTCGGATGTTTGCGGGCGCCCGGCTCGCAAAAGCGCGTGACGCGCGGAGGACTGTCCAGGCGCATGGCGACGCGGTAGGTTCCGCGCGATGTCTCGTCCAACGAAATTAGAACCCTCTCAGGTCGATGCTTGGCTCGAGGCGCACTCGACCTGGTTGCGTGAGGGAGACAGCGCCATCGTTCGTCGCTTCACGTTTGCAGACTTTGGCGCAGCCGTCGCCTTCACCGTACGCCTTGGCTTCGCGGCCGAAAAGCGAGACCATCATCCGACGGTGAGCTTGGGCTGGGGCTACGCCTGTGTGCTCTGGACGACCCACGATGCCGGCGGACTGACGCAGCTCGACTTAGACCTTGCCGAAACCACGGAAAAGGTGGCGGGATGACCGCAAAGGAACAAGCGCTCGTCGACGCGCGCGCACGTCTCGAGGCACGCGTCGCGGCGATTGTCGGCGAGGGGCCGATCGCTCGTTTCGAGGAAGCGCTGACGCACCCAAGCTTTGCCAATGAGTCGACGGCGGCAGACAATCAGCGTCTCGAGTTTCTTGGGGACGCGGTCCTTGGCCTATGTGTGAGCGAGTTACTCGCCAAGACCCAACCTGAGGCCGACGAGGGCACCTTAACGCGAATGCGAAGCGCACTCGTCAACGCGGAGGCGCTGGCTCAGTGGGCACGGACGGAAGGGATAGGCGAAGCGTTGGCACTCGGAAAGGGCGCTTGCTCGGGAACGGAGCGCGAACAGACGAACGTCTTGGCCGACGCCGTCGAGGCGCTCGTTGCGAGCGTCTATGAGGCTCACGGGCTCCAGGGCGCACGGAAGCTCGTCGAGCATGTTGTCCGCGAGCCGATGCGCGAGGCGCCTTCGCTGGGCTCCCGCGACCCGAAAAGCATGCTCCAAGAGCACGTGCAGGCGCGAGGCTACGCGGCCCCGACCTACCGCGTGAAAGGCATGCGCGGCCCTCCCCACGATCCAACGTTTGAGGTCGAGGTTTTGCTCGGCGAGGAGGTGCTTGGCGTCGCGGAGGGGCGCTCGAAGCGCGTCGCCGAACGAGCTGCGGCGCTCGCGGCGCTCTCGCCTACGTTGGCACGTTCGGCGCGCCTCGAGGAGCTGAGCGCCGAGGCGTCGGTGGGACCGGAGGTGTAGGGCTTTCGGTCGCGGCCCATCGATTTCGATATGCCCTTAGCCTCATAAGGCCGAGATACGTATATTTCGATAGGCGACACGTCCGGTATGCGTTTGCAGCCCCGCGAAGGTTGGCGCTCTTGGGAGCGATACCATCGACATCGCTCAAGCCTAGCATTGCCGGCTTGCATGGGCTCGTTCACTCGCACGTAGCGGTGCCCTATCGAGGTGCCCGTGATTGCGAGCGACCTTACTGAGGCGGGAAGCCAAGCGGTTGACCCGGGTTTTTGGTCAGGGTCTCTCGACCGCGCCGAAGCAAGGGCTGCGCCACGCGATTCGAGCTGAGTCGCATCGCTTTTTCGTTATCGCTACTTTTCTACTTTCGACGCCCCGGGAGTCGCTGAGCCCAGGGGCGCCGCTGGGAGCGGAGCCCTCGGAAGGCCAAGCCCAGCGTCGTACGGACGAAGTTCGATGAGTCCGAGAAGGCCGGCGTTGAGCTCTTTCAGGTTTGTGGCGCGGAGGTCGTCGATGAGCTTTCGTTCCGCTGCCTCCGTTCGCTCACGGAAAAGCGCGGCACGGATCTGAGCCGCGGCGTCGTCGAGCGACCGCTTGTTGGCCGGTACGGTGCCACGTCGCCAGACGACCGCGAACGCGTTGGCCTCTGCGACCGGCTGCACAACAAACTCGCCGTCTTTAGCTGTCTGCGCGGCTTTCACGAGGCCCGCGTCGACCTTGACCCCGGCTTCGTTGCTCGTGCCGTCGGGGGCTAAAAACCCAAGGTTTCCGCCGCGTAGATACGTCGCCTTGTCGAGGCTATGCTCACGCGCCAAGATGTTGTAGTTTGCAATGGTTGGCTCGTGGCGCGCGAGGTCGAGGACGCTCGACGCCTCTTCGCGCGTTCGGCAGAGAATGCGCCAAAGGTTCACGCGCTCGGGGGCGTCAAAGCGAGAGAGATTTTCATTGTAGTAACGACGGACGTCCTCCATCGGAATCGCTGCCGCCGAGGGGTAGACGCCGTGGCTCTTTCGGAGCGTCGCGCTCGACAGCGCGCGTGCGAGGAGGTGGGAGGTAGGAAGTTCCTTATCGAGCCCGCGGACTTCGGCGCCGCGGGTGAGTACCAGATCACGTACGAGGACCTGTTCGACGTAAGCGCGAGCGACCGCCTCCGGAGAAGCGCCGAGGAGCGCCATTTGGTAAGGCGGAACGCCTGCGAGGTGAGCTTCGAGCTCGCCCACTGTGACCTTCCGATCTCCCACGGTAAGAGCAACCCGTTGCCGGCGTGCGGTGTCCTGCACGGCGTCGGCCTCAGCGTTTGCCTTCGGCTCGACGCGAACGGGGGCCGCATCGGCGGGTCGTGAACCGACGCTTTTAGCCACGAGAACGACTGCGCCGGCCTGCAGGACCCTGACGAGGAAGGCGCCCAGGCGACGTTTGCCGCGGTCACAGTAGCTTTTAGGCCAAATGCTCTCCACGACCGCGTGTACCAGAAAGCGGCTCCGGCGTAGAGCTTCGAGCCGCTCTAGCTTCGTCTTCCTTTAATTTCGTGCGCTTCGGGCTCGATCCTTAGCCACTTCACGATCGCGCCGTGAAGGCCGTAGACGACGGGCGTAAGCAGAAGAGCTACGAGCACTTTGATGGCGTATTCGCGCCCGATTTTGGCGAAGACCCAAGCTGCGCGGTCTCCCGACGACATCTTGCCGAGGAACGAGGTCGGATCCGACGCGGCCGTCCAGGTCCAAAAAATGAAATTAATCAGGACAGAATCGACGACCTGGCTAAGAAGAGTGGACCCCGTTGCGCGGAGCCAGAGGTGGCGTGATCGGGTAAGCGCCTTCCAAAATTGAAACACCTGAATATCGAGAAACTGTCCGCACAAATAGGAAATCATTGAGGCGATAAAGAGTTGCGAGCTCCCGCCGAAAATTTTCGCGTACTCGGGTTGAGTAAAGTACGTCGATTCGTGTGCGGGAAGCGCGGTTGTCACCTGAAGAAGTGTGTAAGCGAGCACGGCCATGGCAAAGCCGACGAGCGTGAGAAAACGGGCGCCCCGGCGCCCATAGAAATCGTTTACGACGTCGGTAAGTAGAAACGTAATCGGGAAAGGAATAAGTCCGACCGAGATGGGCCCGAGGTCGTGACCGGCGAGCGTTACGGTCGGGATGGTCTTGCCCCCGATAACGTCGCCGAGGAGCAGACACGACACAAACACGGCCGTGAGACAAACGTAGAGCTTGTGCTCAGCCTTCATGCCCGAAAAGGCACCCGGCGACGCCTCTGGAACCGCATCCGGGAGAGCATTCGGGAAAGTCGAAGAGGACTTGACGCTTCTGTTCTCAGTCGGGACGGGCGCTTCCATCGCGCGACGGACTATCGCATGCCTTGTTTGAGCGTTACTTAGAAACCGAATCGGGCGCGGGTGCGTCGCTACGCTTCGACGGTCCTTCAATAGGCAAAAGGAACCTAAAAACTGCACCTCGGCCATTTGCGGAAGAGCCTACGTAGGAGAGCTCTCCGTTATGTTCGAGCGCGATGCGCTGGGCAATGGCGAGGCCGAGGCCGGTACCGCTGGCTTTGGTCGTCGCGTACGGTTCGAAAAGGCGACTGGCAATCTCTAGTGCAATGCCCGGTCCGTTGTCGGCGACGGTGAAGACGGCGTAGTGGCCGTCTGTGTCCGTCGAGACGCTCACAGCGCCTCCGCTCGACCCTCGGACCGATTCGAGTGCATTTTGCACGAGATTGGTGAGGACTTGAATCACCTGGTCACGGTCGGCCCGGAGCGATGGTACCCGGCGCTGAGAGGCATACGTAAGAGCGACGTCGCTCGTGGTGGAGCTGTGGTTTTGAACGACGTACCGCGCGATCTCCTCGGCGTCGACGTCTTGCGGACGCGGCTCGGGGAGTCGCGCGAACCGCGTGAACTCTGTGACGATGTTCGCGATGCGGTGAACCTCGCCGAGCACCGTGCGGGTGGCTTCATCGAAGTACTCGTCGAACTGCGGATCACCGCGCGCCCTGAGGCGACGCAACGTTTCGACGGCCGCTCGAATCGGCATCAGCGGATTTTTCACTTCGTGCGCGACCCGTTTTGCAACCTCCCGCCAGGCGGCCACACGGCTCGCGGCCGCAAGACGCCGACGCGTGACCGCGAGGTCTTGAATCATTCGGTCAAATGCGGTCGCGAGGTCCCGCACCTCACCCGAACCGCGCGCCCTTAGGGGCAGAGGTTGCGCGTCTCCGCCCACTACCTTGCCCGCCTCGGCAGCGAGTATCGAAAGCGGTTGTCCTATGCTGCGTGCGAGAAAGATCGCGACGACGAAAGCGACGAACGCCGAAACGGCGGCATACAGGCTTAAGGTGCGATTGAGATCGTCGAGATTGGCCTCGAGTTCTTTCGTGGACTTCAGCACATCGAAGGTGAGTGCGTGGCCTTCATCATCCGAAAGCCGACAGGCGGCGAGGGCTAACGCGTTTTCGCTTTTCTCGGTCGTGCTCGCGGAGGTAGCCGCGCTTGCCGCTTGCCATGGCGAAGTCACGCTCACGTCGAGTGTCCGTGCGAGTCGCTGCAAGAGCGCATCGACCTGACGCGCTCCAACCATGCCGACGATGCGCCCGCCGTCGGACTTTTTCGTGCACCGCGACACGAGCGCGGGTAGGCCGCTGGTGCGCACCGTGAACGTCCGCGTGTTGCCTCGCAGGAGCGCATCGACCTCGCGCGGTCCCAAGGCGACCAAAGTTGTCGGACTTGCGCCTACAAGATCGCCGCCGGAGGCCCCCACGACGAGCTCGTCAAGACCGAAGGCTTTGCGCTGCGTGCGAACGATTTCCGAAAACCCCGTGCGCCGCTCGTCCAACTCGCCGCGATCGAGCGCGATGGTCACGCGTTGGACGAGCTCGCCATTCTGACAGGCGCCGGCGATGAGCGCGTAGTCAGCCTCGCCTTGCCGCCGAACCTCGTCGGCGATTCGGTCGCACACGCCGAGGACCTCACGCTGAAAGCGACGCGTCTCTTTCTGGGCAAACCTCGTTCTCACCGCCAACCCGACGCCAGCGGTGGAGACCGCGGCGAGCAGACCGAACGTGAGAGCGAGGCGAGGGGCTAGGCGCACGCGAGGTTGCCGAGGGTAGAACGCTCACTATTCGCCGTCCATGGGCTAGAGATGTCTCAGCTGCGGACTGAAGCGCGCGCCGTTTCGGCCGTGCGTGCTATGGCTTACAGTAGGCGCTGTGTCCGAGGTTATCCAAGCCAAATGCCTGAAAACACAGCCGCTTTCGAGCGCGTGGAGGTCGTTTCAAGACAACGGACGACGACTTCCAAGTACGCTCGTTCGATCCCCCTTCGGCTCGCAGTGACCACGGGGATAGGCCTCGTGTTTGCCATCCTTGGGAGTGCGGGCAACGGCGGCTGCAACGCCATTGTAGGTAATCAGGAGATTACGTACGACTCACCCGACGGAGAGGCGTCGATGCGCCGAGCGTCCCAACCAGATGCCGACGCCGACGCTCTCCCGTCGCCCCCGTCGCCCCCTCCAGAACCCCGGAGGGCCGATCCTGTTCCGCTGCGATAGCTTAGAAGCGTTAGCGGGGGCTGCGTGAGGTTGGGGAGGCGAAGTACAGCGCGAGGCCGCTGACGAGCAAGACTGCGCCGGAGATGACCGCGATCGTCGCTACCGTTCCCGTCGACTCGGCCGTACCATTGACGCTTTGGAGGTTAGGGCGATCGGCGACGTCGCAACGCGGGTAGGTAGGGCACCGACCCACAAGAGAAGCGTGAGCGCTGAGCGAGATCACACCAAAGATCGCGCCTGTTGCGAGTCCCGCAATCCCCACGCCGCCTGCGACAACGCCCAATGTCCGAGATGTCGACGACTGCGGCGCGGAGGATGCTTTCCACGTGTCCTCGCGTTCAGGGTCCCGCGTGGGGGGGAAGGCCATCCGCGCGGCGAGGCTACTCGTGGGCGCTGGCCCCTTCGGGAGCGCCGGCACGCTCGCGGTCCATTCAAGTCGATCGCCCTTCGCGCGCAACGACACTTGCGCCATCTGCTTCGGGTGAGAGGCTGTAAGAATCTCGATTTCGTGCATGCCAGGGTCTATCGGTACCGCGGTCTCCCAACGGTCACGTGGCCATGTCTCCCCGTCGACGTGAACCTCCGTGGTCATCCCGAGTGACGCGGGAATGTGAAGTACGAGGGTCGGGATGTCCTTCTCAATCGCCTTCGCACGCCCTGCCGCTTCGTCTCGGCGTTTGAGGTCATCACGTGAGGCGGCGACCTCCTGGGCGCGAAGAAACCACCGATGCGCACTCGCGCTTTTGCCAAGGGTCTCGTAGCAGTTGCCGAGATTCAGTAGGGGCCCGACGCCTTCGGCAAACCGTACGCTTTCGAAGAGGACGGGGATCGCCTCCTGGCAGCGGCCGTCGCGTGCGAGCTTGCGTCCTTTGTCGAAGAGCGTGACGGCGCGTTGCTCGTCCGTTTCGGCGTGGGCCGGCAGCGACACGAGCGAAACGAGCAGTACGGCGGCCATCGGCGCTAACGTTTTGGCGCTAAAAGCGGTCATACGCGCTCGAAGGCTCGGGCCTGGGGGGCGGTGGGCTTGTGGGAACGCCGGCAGTCTTCGGTGCTTTCGGCAGGCGCTTCGGGTGCGTCGCCTGCGGCGGTGGCGTCGCCTGCGGAGGTGCGGTCGCGACTGCGCTCCGAGCGGAGGCTTCTACGACGAGGCTCGCGCTCAGCGCCGCCGTAGCGATCGCTACCGGGTCTGCGGTGGGCATCAAGGAAGGGCTATCTTCCCTCGTTGTCTTCGTCGCTCGATCGGCCGTGGGTTGGGCCTTATTCGGGCTGAGCGTCGCCCAGAGCGTCGCCGTCGAGGCCGCCGTGGCAACGAGCAAAAGCGCACCCGACCACCGACGCCCCGGCCTGCCCGGTGGGACCGTCGCCGAAGCGTCCGATGCGTGCGAACTCAACGTGGCGGCGTCGACGGTGGTTCCCGCGCGGGAGAGTCCTGCCTCGGTGCTTTCCGGACGACCGCCCGTGAAAGCCCGCGACATGTCCTGGGTCAGCTCGTTCGCGATCCCCGGAACTTTGGTCGCGTTAGCGTCCTGCACAAACTCATGGGCGTGCGGTCCTGATTCCAGGATGGCTTGAATTCGCACGCTTGCGCCGCGGTCTGGCGAAAATAACGCCACGGCCTCGGCGAACTGCGCCACGTTGGCGAATCTCCTGCGGACATCCCGTTCCAAGGCGCGCTCGACGGCGGCGGCGATCTCGGGCGGCACATCGCGGACGATGGCGCGAACGTTGGGTGCGGGCCTTCCTTGAATAGAGGCGCAGACGCCAGCGACAGTGTCGCCGTCAAAAGGAAGCGCGCCTGTGAGCATCGCGTAAAGGCACACGCCGAGCGACCAAACGTCTGCGCGAGCATCCACGACGTTGGAGGCTCGAATCTGCTCCGGTGCCATGTAGTGAACGGAGCCGACGAGCGCTGTGGCGCCGGTCAGCGAGGCTTCGCGCGCGCTTGCTCCACCCAACTGAGACGTTGCGCTTGGCGACGAGGCCAGGTCTCGCACGTCGGCCACCTGCGAGAGTTTGACGACTCCGAAGTCGATCACCTTGATGAGCGGGCGTCCGTCACGACGCTTCGTCAAAAAAAGATTTTTCAGTTTGAGATCGCGGTGGACCATCCCCAACGCATGCGCTTCGGCGACGCCTTCACAGGCCTGCGTTAGAAAGGTTATCGCTTCGTCCGGCTCGAGCCTTCCGCGCTGCTTGACGAGTGCGTGCAGGTCGACGCCGTCGATAAGCTCCATCACGATGTAGGGATCTCCCTCGGGAAGGAAATCTACGTCGAAAACGCGTGCCACGTGCTCGCTACGGATGCGCGCAGCTGCGCGTGCCTCGCGCTGAAAACGTGCGAGCGCGTCGGTTCCCGCGGCGCGTTCCTCGCGAATCAATTTGACGGCGACCATTTCGTCTAAGCCGAGGTGCCGCGCGGCAAGCACGATTCCCATGCCGCCTTCACCGATTACCCGTTCAATACGGTATTTCCCGGCGATGACCGTGCCGCGCTCGTAGCTCACACGAGGAAGTATACGCGGCAAAAAGGCGTACGTCGCAACGCGATCAGCCCTTTGCGAGACCGTGTTTTAGGAGGAGCCTCCACAGCCACGAGCGATCGAGTCCCGAAAGGCGCGCCGCCGCCGATTGGTTCCCCGCCGTGTGTTGCATGAGGCGAACGAGATAGCTGCGTGTGAACTGTTCGACCAACTCGTCTTTTTGATCGGCGTAGGGTCGCGTGACGTCGATGACGGGCTCGTTCCCAACGTTCCCATGGCCGGAGCTCCCACTTCCTGGTGCTTCGGGCGGAAGTCGACCGAGCGCGGCATAGGCTTGCACGACGTTTCGAAGCTCTCGCACGTTGCCAGGCCAGCGCCGCGCGTGCAGCCGTGCGATGAGCGGCGCGGGCAGCGCGGTGAGGCCTGCGACCTGAGCAAAACGATTTGCGAGCTCTTCGACGTCGTCGATGCGGTCGCGGAGCGGGGGCACCTCGAGCTCGACGACCGCGATGCGATAGTAAAGGTCCTCACGGAAGCGGTTTGCGCGGACCTCGCTTCGCAAATCGCGGTGCGTTGCGGCAAGAATACGAACGCGCACGTGCGTCGACTTGTCTGCGCCCACAGCTCTGATTTCGCCTGACTCGAGCGCTCGGAGCAGCATGGGTTGCACGTCGAGGGGGAGCTCACCTATCTCGTCGAGAAAGAGCGTACCGCCGTCTGCGCTCTCGAACGCCCCACGGCGTGCATCGCTTGCACCCGTGAAGGCTCCACGGCGATGACCAAAGAGTTCGCTCGCAACGAGCTCCGGCGCGATCGCCCCACAGTTGACGGTCACGAGTGGGCCCGACGCGAGAGTCGACCCTTCGTGAAGGGCCCGCGCGACGAGTTCTTTGCCCACGCCCGATTCGCCGCCGACAAGTACGGTCACGAGCGAACCTTCGAGACGCGCGAGCGCCCCGAACAGCGCCCGCATGCTGAGCGACGCGCCGATCATCCCGCGGTACGTCGCGTCGGTATATGGCTCACCGCCTTCGAGGGTGTCGAGGTCGGCGTCGAGCGCGACCTCGACCGGCCCCAGATGAATGCGCGCGCCCGGCGCGAGCGTCATCGCCTGTACGCGCTGCCCAAGATAGAACGTGCCGTTACGACTATTGAGATCGCGAACACTGATTCCCTCGGGCACGAGGCCAAGCTCCACGTGCTGCCGCGAAACGCTCGAATTCGCGATCACGACATCGCACTCCGAGCCGGCGCCGACGAGGCACGTACCCGCTTCGAGGCGAAACGAGACAGGCCGCGCGGGCGCACCGTGCACGCGCACGAGTGCTCCAAGGGGGCGCGGAGGCGCGCTACCGCTGGCGACCGTTACAGTCGCGCGGGTCGCGGCAGTCTTGGGTCGCGTTCGCTGCAAGGCTCCAGATATACTCGATTCTTCGGGTTGACCGAGGAGGTCCTAAATGCTGTTTCATCGCTTGCTTTCTGCCGTTTCGTCGGTCCTAATCGTACCTGTCGCACTGTCTGCGTGCAGCAGCACCGACACCGCGGCGCCGCCCGCGGTGGTCGATGCCGGGCGTGACGGGTCAACGACGACGACGACTACGCCGGACGCGGGTCGCACGGATCTCCCCGCGCCCGATTCAGGCACCGGGGCAAAGGTCGCCGTACGTTGCACCCAAGCCGATTTCGACGCTGACAATGCGCTTGGCAAAGGGGGCGACTATACCAAGTTCGGAGGCGCCGATATTTCGTTCCCGCTCACCGCCGCACCCGCGCAATACAACCTTCCGTGTGTGAAGGTAAAGGTAGGATCGGGCATCACGTTTTTTGGCAACTTCCAGCTGCATCCGCTCGAACCGAACGGCGGAGACATACCTACGCCTATTCCGACGCAAGCCGCGAAGACTCCCATGGATACGCTTACCTTCAACGTGCCGACGGCCGGCACCTTCGGTTACCAGTGTAGCTTCCACGCAGGGACGATGTTCGGCGCGATTCAGGTTGTTCCGTAGCCGATAAGCGGCGCGCGTAAGCAGGCGCCACGCCGACGCGCGGGTCAGCGCGAGGGCGAGCGTTCACGGTACGCCGCGGCGAGGTCGAAACTGTGGACGGCACTCGAGGCCGGAAGGAGCACGTCGTGCGCGTGGGCTCCCTGAACGCGGACTTCGCCGACGACCCCACAGTGCATCGTTCGGGCCAACGCGCGGGGCGTCACCTCGCCTACCTTCGGCGGGTGGCGCGTAAGCTCGCCGGCTTGAAGGGCGTTGTCAGCGCTGGCGAGAGCGACGAGCGTAGCTAGGCTTCCTGGCGCGAACGGTCGCACGACGTCGAGTGCGAGGCCGTAGCTACGGGCAAGGCGTCGTTGCGTAAGCTCGGTTGACGGGACGAGCTTCACGGTCACCTCGTGCGAGGGACGCGAGAGCGTGGCCGCCAAGGCTTTCGCGAGTTCGATGAGCCACGGTGAGAGTTCACTCACGAGGAGCGACGTGGGTGGGCCTCCCCACCCTTGCTCCGGCTCGGTCGACCACGCGGGGCCGAGTGCGAGGTAGGATAGGCGCGCTGGAGGAATCCCGTCGCAGAGCCGCTGCGCGACGCCCGGAGCATCCCACCTTGCGGCCTCGTGCCCCGTGAACAGTACCGCCCACGCCGCGACTCCGAAGTCGAAGGCGCGCGAGCCCGCACGTGGTTCGTGCAGGCCCGCGCCGAGCCAGCCGATGTCGTCCGTGCCGCTTTCGAAGGCGTGGAGAGACGCCGCGAGGTCAGGAGCCGCTCGGAGGATGACCTCGTCGAGGTACGAGGGGCCTCGCGCGGCGAGCGCATTTCGGACAAGGGCGACGGCGTCGCCTCGCGTGGTGAATTTCATCGGCCCCGTCCCATCGACGGCCTCGGGCGTGAACGTCGGAGGGACGACGGCCGTAAGCGGCGACGAAAGCGCGCGGGTGAGTTTACTCGCGTCGGTCATCGCAAAGAGCAGGGAGTTCCCCTCGACCTTGGGCGCCGGCACCTCGGCCAGCCATGCGCGTGCGCCGAGGGTGCGCGAGCGAGCGATCGAGGCGGCGACGTCACGCGCGTGGAGCGTGCGTCCTTTTGCCGTCCGGAGATCGGCGCGCAGGCGAACGCGCAGCTGTGTGTGAAGCACTTCGGGTTCGGCCTCCGCGAGCGAGGGCGCGAAGCTGCTGGCGTCGCGCGCGACGTACAGCGTGTCAAAGAGCGCGTCGCCGAAGAGGGCCGCGGCCACATCCTCGGCGCGATGAGGATCGACTGTGGAGATAGGCCAAGGCAAGCGCAGCTCGAGGCGGCCGCCTATCGGCGTTCGGCCGCGTGCAAGACTTGAGCGCGCGGTGGCGAAGTGGCCCAGACTCGCGAGCCCAAACGCCGCGCTTATCTGCATCGCACGGCGGCGGGAAACCGTGTGTAAACCTCGCTCACCGAACAAGCCAAACCTCGCTCCCTACGACGGCCGCGAGACTGGGAACCCCCTTGTCTTCGGGGGGGCAAATCGCAAGTGCACGCACGCCTTCGGGAGCCTCGAAGCGAAGGCGCGGAAGGAGTTCGCCGCTCCTCGTGAGCGTCGCGACGAGGACGACATCGGACCCGTCGAATCCGGTCGTGATGACCTCGGGTTGCCCGTCCAGATCGAGATCGGCGAGGGCCACTTGAGCCCCCGTCGCCTCCATCCGCGCGGAGGCGATAGTCACGCCGTCTTGCGCATCCCAGCGCAGACCAAGACGCCCGCTGGGCTCGCGTGTCGCGATGACATGGGAGACAGAGCCGTCAGAAGCGATGGCATCGAACGTTGCGATGGCGTCGTAACGCGCGACCGGCGGCGCGAACGCAAGCCGTGCGACTTCGCGCTGTCCGCGTCCCGCGTCGCACGGTACGGCCGGGCCCTCAAACGAGCCGAGTTCGGGACTTCCGATGACGCACGCGTCGCCGTTCGCGCCTGGCACGGGCAAACCCGCAAGCGGGCGTCGCACGACCAGCGCCGCATCCACCGCGACGCTTCCTCGATCGGTTGTGCCCATGAGAATTTCAGAACGATGCCCGCGCGGCGCCACAAGGACCGAGGCAAGTGGCTCGCGCATAGGAATCGGCGCGCGAGAGAGGAGCGTGCTCCACGCCGCCGTATGCGAGACGACGACCTTCCCGGCGCGAAGTTTCAAAGTCGCTACCTCGGTCTGCGCCACGAGGACAAGCTCGAGGCCGCCGTCCTCGTCGACGTCACCGCAGCCGACGGCGAGGACGTCACCTAGACCGTGCTTTGCCTTGTGCAAAAGCGCCTTCTCGAGCAAGACGGGTTCGAGAAATCCTCGTATTTCGGCGTCGATGGGAGCCCTCACAAAGGCGTGGGCGCGTGGACCATTCGAAACCGGGTTTCGCACACGCTCCCAGCTATTCGACAAGGCAGTATAAAGATCCGCCGTCACACGAAAATCGCCTTTCACGATTTCCAGCTGCAGATAAACGAGAGACCCACTACGACCCGCGAGCAAACGCGCGGCGCCGAGCACCTTGGGCTGTCCGTAGGCGCGAGCCGTTCCGAGCGCTCCTGCAACCAGGGAGGCGAACCGTACCGCGAGCTCGCTTCCCTTCGTCGCGGGAAGGTCGCTCGTGACGGGTGAGGCGACGACGAGCGTTCCCGCGGTGACGTTTCCAAGGCTGCTGGCGATTTCCTGAGCTTCGCGCGCGAGTGCGCTCGCGGCCGCGGGTTCGGGCAGCGCCGCTTTGGTCGTCGGTGGCTTTTTGGCAGGGACGGGTTGAACCTGCTTCGGTTCTTTTCTGTCTGCGCTTTGGGCGTCTGCGGGCCCGGACACAGCGCCCGCCGCGAGGGCGAAGCACACCGCAACACAGACTCGGGCGTGTAACGCCTTCGAGGGCCTCATGGGGAGGTCTTTCCCTCCGGCACTTCGGACCCAGGTTCTGGCTTTGAACCTGCCTCGTCGTGCTCCTCGACGGAGGGAGGCACTTCAGGCGGCTCGGTGCCCTCCAAAAAGACTTCGTCCATCGACTCCACGTCGAGTGTCGCCCGGTTACCTGTCTTCGGATCGATGGCTATCGTCACGACACCGGACGGCCTCGGAAATTCCGCGCGCGGCCTATTTTCGTGCGCGAATTTCATGAGTTGAATCCACGCGGGCAACGCCGTTGAGGCACCACTTTCGCCCGAGCCAAGGGGCTTGTTGTCGTCGTAGCCCACCCACACGACGCTCGCGAGCTCGGTCGAATATCCGGCAAACCAAGTATCTTTCGAATCGTTGCTTGTTCCCGTTTTGCCTGCAACGGGGCGTGCAAGCGACCGGGCTTTCACGCCTGTACCGTGATCGATCACGCTTTGCAGCAAACTCGTGGTGACGTAGGCCTCTGCGGCCTCGAGAACGCGTCTCGGCGGGGGCGGCGCGTTGAGCTCGACGTCTTTTCCGTCAGGTCCAACGATACGTGTCACGAGGCGCGGCTCTTCGTACATGCCGCCTGCTGCAAACGTCGCGTAAGCGCCAATGAGCTCCATGGAGTGAATTTCGTACGAGCCGAGTGCGAGCGACAGATCGGGCTTTAGCATCGACGTAATGCCGAGCGCTTTTGCCCAGTCGACCACATTTGCAGGCCCTACGTCGTCAAGCACGCGGACGGCGCCGACGTTCACCGAGTTCGCGAGAACTTCGCGGAGGCGAAGCGGTTCCTTACCGGTCCACCCTTCGTAGTTGCTTGGCTTGTAGTTGCCGGCGAAGACAGTCGGCTGGACGTCAATGAGAGACGCTGGCGTAAAGCGCCGCGCGTGAATGGCATACGAGTACAAGATAGGTTTGAACGTCGAGCCCGGTTGACGCCTCGATTGCGTCGCGCGGTCGAGTCCGAAGGCCACGCCTTCGTAGCTGCCTACGAGTGCGAGCACGTCCCTCGAGCGAACATCGAGCAGTATCAGGGCTGATTCGGGGCCGAGTTCGAGGCGCAGCGGCACTTTCGCGATTGGTTTTTCAGCGGCCGCAGCGTTCAAAGCGGGTGCGAGTAAACTTACCCGCATGCGTGCGCCGACTTCGGCGAACTGGGACGCCTTGAGCCCGTTTGGGTTGTAACGCTTGCAATCTGCAATTCGGACAGAGCCGACGACCGTGCCCACGCGGATATCCAGAGTACCCGCGGCGTCGTCGGCTTCGATGACCGCGCCGACAAAGACCTTGTGTGATTCGTAGCTTGGCGTTCCCTCGAAGAGCGCCGGTGGAGTCGCGCTTGGCTTTTTGACCTTCGATCGCGCGGTGGCTCCGCTTGGTGCTACCGTCGGCGCCAAAATCGGCGAGACGAGCGCGTGCCGTTTGTCATAGGCCTGCAGATTGTCGCGGAGCGCCTTTCGCGCCTCCGCTTGAAGGTGCGCGTCGATCGTGGTCGTGATGGTAAAACCGCCGCGCGGTCCGCGATTCGGTTCGAGTTGAAGGAGCAGCTTTTTCGCACTAACGACGGCCTCTGGCGCGAGCTCACTATCGGTCTCGTGAACTGCAACCAGGCGGACGGGTTCGTCTTTCGCCGCCGCGAACTGGGCCTCGCTCAAAAAGCCTTTGTCGCGCATTTGCTCAAGGACAAACTCTCGCCTGATGAGCGCGCGCTTCAAATCTCGCTTTGGCGAATAAATCTCGGGTCCAGCAGGAATACCCGCGAGCATAGCGGCCTCCGCAAAAGAAAGTTCTCTCGCGGATTTTCCAAAGTTGAAGCGTGCCGCTTCTTCGATCCCGTAGCGACCAGACCCGAAGTAGATGTGGTTTAGATAGAGCTCGAGGATCTTGTCTTTTCGGCGGCGATGACCGGCCTCGTCGGGGCCACAGGTTGGGGCGGGCCCGGACTCAGGGCACAGCTCCTGCTCGAGGCGACGTGCAAGCAGCGCCTCGCGCATTTTGCGCTTGTAGGTGCGCTCTTGGGTGTCGAGCAGGATGTTCTTTACCACCTGCTGTGTGATGGTCGAGCCCCCTTGGCGCGTGCGCCTAGACCGCAGGTTCACGACGAATGCGCGCGCAATGCCGAGATAGTTTATGCCTTCATGATTGTAGAAGTTCGCGTCCTCGGCCGCGAGCACCGCGAGCTTCACGTGCGGCGGGAGCGAGTCAATGCTCACGATGGTGCGCCGTTCTGTGAAAAGCTCCGCGAGGAGCGTCCCATCACGCGCGACGACGCGGGTTACTTGAGAAGGGTGATAACCGCGTTCGAGTTCGGCCACGCTGGGTAGGTCGGTTTCGTAGTGGCGAATGAGAAGCCAGGCTGCGGCACCGCCCGCGACCACGAGCCCCGCGGCGACAGCGGCGAGGCGCACGGCCCACAGGCGCGCCTTCCCGAAATCGCGGCGACGCGGCGCAAGGTCGTCGGAGAGAGGCACGCCGGTACCATACCGCGACGGCGCGAGAACACGAGTGTCCGCCTGCGATTAGGAAGGGGACGTATCGAGCATCGCGAGGAGTTCGTCTTCCGACAGGACGACGAGCGGCGCGCCATCCTTCGTCACTTTTTCCGCCGCCTTCTCTTTCGCCGACTTTGGGCCTGCTTTGTCAGCGCCGACGACGAGGTAGGTGAGCGTTTTCGACACGGCGCTGAGCACGGAACCGCCGAGCGCCCGCACCCGCTTTTCGCCTTCGCTGCGCGAAAAAATAACCATTTTCCCTGTAAAAACGAACGATTTGCCTGATAAGGGACCCTCGAGTTCACCGCCAGGTGCAGCCTCGAACTCCGCCGTCACGCCAGCCGCCACGAGCGCGTCGATGAGTGCGCTTGCGTCTTCCAATCCGTTCACCACCGATGCCGCGATCGTGTCGCCGATGCTGTGCGTCGCCTGAAGCTCCTCGATGGTGGCTCGCCGGACGGCGTCGAGCGTGCGGTACCGAGCAGCGAGGATTGCCGAAACGTGCTTGCCTAACTCGGGCAAGCCAAGGGCACGCAAGAACGACGCGAGCGGGATCGTCCGCTTTTTCGCGATCTCGGCAATCAGCTTTTTCGCGCTCTTTTCGCCCGATCGTTCACGCGTTGCGAGGGCCTCCCAGGTCAACGCGTAAAAATCTGCCGGCTGACGCAAAAGGCCAGCGTCGTAGGCGTGCTCGAGAACGCCGTCACCGAACCCGAGGATGTCGAGCGTCGAGGCAAAGTGCGCGAGCTGGCCGATGACCGCGCGGCGGCACGTGTTTGGCGTCGTGCAGTAGAGAAAGTCCCTTTCGCGCGTGACTGGCGCACCGCAGCTCGGACACGCCTCGGGGAGCTTCACGTCGGTATCCCCCGGGGTCGTGACGAACTCGACATTCGGAATGACGCCGCCGCGCCTTACGAGGGTGACTTTGGCGTTGAGGGTAAGACCAAGCTTCGCGATGAACGCGACGTTGTGCAGCGACGCGCGCGTCACGGTGACGCCGGACAGAACGACGGGATCGACGATAGCGACCGGCGTAATCACGCCCGTACGCGCGACAGACCACTCGATTCCCGTAAGCGTCGAAATTCCTGATTCGCCTTGAAACTTGAACGCGATGGCGTATCGAGGGTGATGCGACGTCTGCCCGAGGCGGCGTTGCTCCGTGACCGTATCGGCCTTGAACACCACCCCGTCGATCTCATAGTCGAGCGTGGGCCGCATCTTCGCGAAGGCCTCGAATCCCTTGGCAACTTCCGCGCGATCAAAGACGAGGTAGTCGATCGGAGGAAAACCGAGTTCGACCAGCCTCTCGAGCTGTTCGACTTGCGACGCCTCTTGACCTCCGCGCAGGTCGAACGCGGCGAACGACAATCCGTACGCGGCAGATTTCGCGGCGTCTTTTTGCTTGATCGCGCCCGCGGTCAAGTTTCGCGGATTGGCCATCCCTTCGGCCTTGTATTTCGCAAAAGTTGACAAGCGCATATAGATTTCGCCCCGCACCTCGAGCGCCCTCCGCGACGGGAGCGACGAAAGCGTTTGCGGTATATCTGAAATACCCCGCGCATTTGCCGTGATGACGTCGCCCGTTTGCCCGTCACCGCGCGTTGCGGCCATACGTAAGACACCTTCTTCATCGTAGTGAAGCGAACACGCAATGCCGTCGTATTTCGGCATCGCGACGACCTTGCCCTCAAACGACGCGGACCACTCCGCAAGTTCCTCAGGCTCATAGCATTTATCGAGAGAGAGCATGGGCGCGGCATGGGTGAACGATGACCCCAGCTCGACCGCCTTCGGCGCACTCGCGCCCAGCTCCCGAAGTGCCTTTGAGTCTGGCGCTAAAGCTTTCAACCGAACGACGAGTTGGTCGTAATCGTAGTCCGATATCTCCGGCGTCAGGGTGTCCCAATAGAGCGCATTGTGACGACGCACGAGAGCCTCGAGCTCGCGAACCTCCTTCGTTTTTGCGCTCATGATGGACTGACTCGACTACTTCGTGAGTGTTCGCGAGAAGCTCGTGGAACCGTCCGTCTCCACCATCTCGGCCGTGAGATTCTTGCCATCAATGACGATGTAGACAAACCCAAGTGCTGCGCTTTGAAAGCGAGTGGTGTTCGTACCGCCGAGGCGCGTGGGAGAAGACCCCGTGCCCGACACGACAAATTCGGTCCCTCCGCACGGTTCGCTGAGCCATTGCCTCGAGTGGTCATGACCACTTAGGTAGAGATCGGCGTGGCCGCATACGACCTCTTCGGCGAAAGACTTGACTGTCGCGCCGTTGAAGTTCGGGACATTCGGGTTGCCGTCATAGTTCCCCGCGTTGCCGTGCGGTCCGTTCGACCGATACGGATGGTGGGCGAGAGCCACTTTCCATTTGGCCGTTGAGCCTGAAAGCCACGCTTTTACGTCGGTCCGCTGCTGCGCGTCGTTTCCGTAAAGCTGCGCGTTCGTATCGAGTGCGAAGAACTCGGCGTCGAGGTTCTTGAATCGATAGTAGGGCGCCGGCATTTTCCATTTGCTCGACTGAGCGCTGTAAGCGACCTCGTTTTGCTCCTTTCCGAATTCGTTGCCCGCGCCGTTGCCGCCGTAATCATGATTTCCAAGAATGGCGTAAAAGGGGACCGGAATCGCGGCGTAAGGCTTTTCGAATCTGTCTTGAAAGAGAGGGTCCGTGACCGAAGACGCGCCGCTTTCGTAGATGTTGTCACCGAGAAGAACGACGAAGTCACACCCGCTTACACGGCACTTTGCATCCATCGCGCGCGCGACTTCGTACTGACCGGCGTTTCCCTTCCCCGTGTCGCCGACGGCGATGAACCGGACGGTCGTCGCCGGAGCGTCACACGCGTTCGGAACGCAAGTGACGCGTGCGATTTGGTTGTTTTGGTCGGGGGGTACCACGGCGTGGAAAGCGTCTGTCTTCCACGAGGCACAAGCGCCATTCGAGCGCGGGTCGACGCAGTACTTGTAGTTTACAGTCGCTCCAGGCCGGACCGAAGCCGCCGCTCGCCAAGTCGTTCCGTCCTTCGTCATCGGAATGCCTTTAGACCAGGCCCCCTGCGCGAAGTCACCTCGCAGCTCGACCGACGAGGCCGTCGTGTCCGAGACCGTAAAGTCGACTGAGCAGCGCTGACGCTCCGCTGGGCACTCCGCCGCGCTGAGAGGTGCGGGCTGGGCGGAGGTCTCCGTAGGTAACTCTGACGAAGAGGGGAGCGGTAGACTCGGCGGTGACTTTGCTGCAGGCTCATTTTCGCGGCTGGATGCAGAGTCCGTGGGCTTTGCCCCGCCTACTTCATCTTGCGACTTCGAGCGAGTTCCGCAGCCACAAGTCAGTGCAACTGCTACAAATGCATACAGAGGACGGCGCATGGCAAAGCGTTATCCAGAGGTTCTCGTGAGTCAACCCGCCTGGTTACGAAGGGTGGTCCAAAGAGAAGCCGGTGAGGGTAGCGGAGTGCCATCGCGTTGAGGCAAGCCGTCCAGCGCCAAGGTGAAGGAGTTGTCAGCGCGACGCATTCGGACGTCGACGTATCCCGTTGAATAAATAATGGAGCTGCGCGCGTACGTACTCGCCATATCGAACTGCCATCGCTGATATCCCTCCAAAAAGTCTGCAATCTCTCGCTTCGCCGTCGTGCCGTTGGTGTACGGCCCGCAGAATGGAAGGCGGACGTAGTGGCGTCTCGTGGCGTCGACAAGCGTAAGAACGAAGTAGGTCGTCTGCGGGCCTGTCGCGCACAAGCCAGCGGCAGCGTACCCTCCGACATCCTCGAGAAAGCGAGGTTGAGCCATGGCGTCTGACGTGAGTGCGGGGTAGGGCTGACTCCGGAAGAATGAGCTTCCCGGAACGACTTGGAGAGGTCCAACGTCGACGGAGCAGCGTTGCCCGAAGGTAAGAAAATACCACGGCTCGAAGTCACCCATCAACGCCGAATGCTCCGTACCCATGCAAGGGCTCATTGGCCTGCGGCACTGAACGGGAAGCCGTAATGATCAAGAATCTGCTGCGCGCGGATGCGTTGCCCCTCGACCACCTGAAGCGACTCCGGCCCTCGGCCCGTGGTTCCTGCATCGAGCAGATCTTGACGTGTCGCCTCTGCGATTTTTCGAAGCGCGGGAAACACATCTTCTGGAATTTGCTCTTTGGTCACGCCTTTGCCCATGACGACGGCCTTCCAAGGCTGGTGATTTTCGCTTGGGCTATTCCAGCATGCTCCGCAGTCAATAATGACTCCGCGCCAAACGCTGCGGCCAGAAGGAAGCATGACCTTGGCGAGCCCGCCGTTGTTCGCATTCGAGGCCGGACCATCGACGTTGCCCGCGACGTAAGATGCGATGAGAGAACGCGCGATTTCAGTGCGGAGTGCGTCTCCCTCAAAACCTTCGGGTGCACCTTTTGCGAACGGACGATATTCGTTCCAAATGCGAATAAGTGCTCTACCCTCAGAAGGGTAATACTGCGCCTCGGGCGCGACGGTGGCGAGGCCGTAGCCTGACCAGTTGAGGAGGCGCTCCACTTGCACGTCCTTGAATCGGTTGTTCCAGTATGTGTCCGTATTGTGAAAGTATGCCGAAAGGAACGCTATCGGTTTCCCCGCGTATTCTCGGGTCGGGCGGAGCTGTTCGACGCGAAGTACTGCCTCGTTTGAGCTCGGCCGGGCCTCCCCGAAAAATTCCCCGACCCCCATCGGGCTCTCGACCCGCGCCGCGCCGTTGTCGCGGCCGTATAGGTCTAACGCGCTTCGCACGCTTGACAGTGAAGGAAAGGGCTCGGCGCTGTCGACGGGGCGTCGACCTTTGACCGCGGATTCGTGATTCTCCGAGTCGAGCTCTTCGGTTTGTGCGCCGCAGGCAGCATTCCCCACGAGAAGTGCGGCTGCGAGAGTGAAAATGTATTTGATTCGCATGATTGAAATTATTTTCGTCTGTCAGCTTAAGAGTCGGTGCAATTCCCATCAACGGTTCGCTGCTTGAAGGGAGCCGAGCTCCAGCAGTCTCGCTGCTTCACGAAGTTTGTGATGAACGCTTTGGCCCGCTCGTCGTACTGTTGCTTTTCCGTAGGAGAAAGAATCGCCCCTGAAGTGCTGAACGTCTCGCCGACGCTCACTTCACCACGGTCGTTCTCGAGAAGGTTTACATGAACCGTGGCTCGGGTCGAGGAGGCCTCTCCGCTCGTCCGGTCAAGATTCATCATGACGGAGCCGCCCGCGACTCCTACTCCTCCGCTCGCTCGCGTCGCGCCGTCAGCCTGTTCGGCAAAGCCTATTGGGCTTAGCCAGAACGTGCCCACGATGACGCGTTTGACTGGACGGCCGTTCGGATCGACGGAGCCTGATGTCCAATCATGTTCCGTGAAGTTTTCGTCAAACCACGGGATGGAATGCACGGACATCTTTCCTTCAATGCCGCCCGTCATGACGACGGAAAGACAGGGCTGGTCGCTCCCCGTGCGCATACGGAGAGGGGAATGGCGGTAAAAATTGAAGTCGGCGACCTTGGTATCGATGTACTCCTCCTCGAGTCCAACTTTGGCCAGAGTATACGCGGGCTTGCTATCCGTACCGCGAGGAATTCTAATGTTGATTTTGGCTGTCAGGTAGCCGCTGCCGATTTGGCCTGGCTCGTAGAGCTTGGCGAGCTCGCGCGCCGAATTCCCCGGGGCCGCCCAGTCGGCCGGGTTAAACTGTCCGCGAAGGTTGGGCGTGAACGGCACAGTCGAATTGGCAAAGAAGTAGCCGACGTCTTCCAATCTATTTTTCGTAAAGTGCAAGGGCACGGATACGACAACCGGAGGGCGCGTCGTATCGACGGTCGCGCCGAGTCCATCGTCGCTCTCCCGCGTGGCCTCGGACGTGTCGCGGTTTGCACAACCGTTGATACCGGCGCAGGCGAGGGCCGTCACCAGGCCGGCGCGCGCCATTGCGTGAGCTCGTAGGTACATGTCATTGTCTTGAGCACATGGCGTACCAAGCAAGAGCTGTCCTCAGTCCGCGCAAAAAGCCTGCGAAAAGCGAGTCGTACGCACGGATCACGACCGGCTCGTGGGTCGCGAGCCTGCCTTCAAGAGCCGAGTTCGCGTCGTCCGTGGCTCCCGCGTGAAGCTTCCCGACGGGTGGCTCGACGCTCTCCGCGACGAACCGCGAAAACCGTATTTTTGCGACCTTATCGCTTTCCTCAAGGCAGAGCGAGCGTCGAAGACCGTCTTCCCCGAAGCGGCCGATGTGTTCCGCGCTCTTTCGCTAACGCCACTTGAGAAAGTGAACGTTGTCTTGCTCGGCCAAGACCCCTACCACGACGTTGGACAGGCGGACGGTCTGTGCTTCTCCGTGCGGTCCGCGACGCGCGTTCCGCCCTCCCTGCGGAATGTCTTTCGCGAGCTAAAGAGCGACCTCGGCATCGACGTGCCCGCAGGCCGCGGCGACCTCAGCGCTTGGGCGCGCCAGGGGGTTCTACTCCTCAATACGGTGCTTACGGTCGTCGCGCACGAGCCAGCCTCCCATAAGCATCGAGGCTGGGAGACGTTTACGGATGCCATCCTCGCAAAGGTGAATCAGCGCTCGTCAGGGATAGTGTTCTGCCTTTGGGGAGCGCACGCCCGGCTCAAGGCGGCTAACGTCGACGCCGCGCGGCATGTGGTCCTAGAGAGCGCGCATCCGTCGCCGCTCTCGGCCAGGCGCTTTTTCGGCTCGAGGCCGTTTTCGAAGATCAACGCGGCGCTCGCGGCGTCTGGGCGATCGCCCATTGATTGGTCCGTTTGACGATGGGGGGCGTCGCGCTTTTCTGCCTCCTTCGCGTCGAAATCGAACGCGCAAGCGGCTCCTTTTTCTTGCGCATCCGCGGTTATGGGGTACGTGCGTGTCATATGAAAATCGGTCTCGCTCCTCGACGGCTTTACGCCACCGCTGCGGTTCTGGTGCTTCCGCTCGCCGCTCTTTCGGCCGGCGCGTGCGGTGATTCAACCTCGGTCTCGAGTTCGAATTCGAGTTCAAGCGAACTTCGCGCCGGGTTTCCCGAAGTCGCCGAGAAGGACCTCGCGATCGCGTTTTCACTCAACTCGAGTGCACCGGTTCGGGCAAAGGATACGATCCCAGGCGGCGCGCTCTTCCCGGAAAGTTGGTATAGCGCGGCCAAGGCCGCCTTTCGCGGCACTGGGGTCGATGGCGCGCTCGAAACGGAAAGCCTCTACGACGATTGGCAAATAGTCTCGATGCGCATCGCGCCCTGTAGCGCGCTAGGGAGTTCGCCCTTGGCAAATACGGATCACCTGTGTTGGCCTGAGCTTCGCATCGTGTGGCAGCCTGTCGTCCATGACATCGTGGTGCACGAACGTCGCGCTGACTCGTTCGCGGACGACCGAGCTTTCCATGCCCTCTACGACGTTCCCGCCGAACTCGCTCTCAACGCGGCTGATGCCGCGCGCGCTCGGTCACTTTTTGATCGAGTAAAGGCCTTCGACGCCACGTGGCGCGGTGGCGCGTTCGCGCCGCTCGCTCCTGCGGAGGTGACCGAGTTCGACGCGCTCCGTGACCGCGTCGTCGCTGAGCTTCTCCAACGGGTGCGTGGCCTTCGTGCGCCGGCCCTACCTGCGGTCACCTTTCGAGGTCTCGGAGTGCGTCCCGAGAGCGACGATGGGACGGAGGCTCAAAGCGCTTTTCGTACGCGGGTGCTCGGGTTGCTCAGCGGAATTGCGCGGCCTAATGCGCTCAAGGCACTCACGGCGTTTTCGGCTCCCGAAGGGCGCGAGCCTGCCACTCTCGACTCGTGGGTCTTTCTCTCGTTCAAAGGGAACTCGGGTAGCCTTGTGCAGGAGGACATTCGGCTGATCTCGCGCGTCGACGGGCGCAGCCTTGTGAACGTCGGAAAATCCGTTCATGCCACCACAGGTGCAGACGATGAAGCCTTTCGCGCGTCGACGAGTCCAGAGGTGAAGGACAGCATCATCCTGGCAGGCAGCGACATCGCAAGGCTCACACCCGTTATCCGTGACAGGCGCCAGCGGCTCGTGCCCAATACGGGGTGCGCGTCGTGCCACCAATTGAACGATCTGCGCTTCGACTTTCACAACTTTGGATACCTCGAGGACCGTGACCTTACGATCGCGCCTCGCGTCGCCACCGACGTTCAGCTCGACCTCGCCTGGCTCGCGCGTCCCTGATACGGCCCCGTCGCAAGGCGTAACTCAGATCTGAGTTACGTCGGGGCTGGCGTGGTGCGTCAATCGTTTGCTATGCCTGTAAGCCGATGCAGCACCTTGGTTCACGTGTTGGCGGCTTCCCTGAGCCCGTAGGCCTCTATAATCCGACGGCGGAGCACGACGCGTGCGGCCTCGGATTCGTCGCCGATCTCAAGGGCAGCCCCTCCCACAGGACCGTCGAGATGGGTCTCGAAATCCTGAGCCGGCTTGCCCATCGCGGCGCCGCCGGGTGCGATCCGCTGACCGGTGACGGAGCGGGAATTTTAGTCCAAGTCCCGCACCGTTACTTCGAACGTGCGTTGTATCGCGACGGCAAAGAGCTCCCGCTTGCGGGCGACTACGGCGTAGCGCAGTGTTTTTTGTCGCGTAACGAGGCGAAGCGGCAACTTCAAATGAAGGCGCTCTCGGACATCGTCCGCTACCACAACCAAAAGGTTATCGGTTGGCGCGATGTGCCCGTTAACGCGCGCGCTGTCGGACCGCTTTCACGAGCTTGCATGCCAGTGATGAAGCAGCTCTTCATCGCCCGGATGAGCGACGCCGCGGCCTTCGAACGCACGCTGTTTATGATTCGCAAGCGCGCGGGTAAAATGTGTACGGCGCGCGGTTACGGTGACGACTTTTACGTGGCGAGTTTCTCGGCGAAGACCTTGGTTTACAAGGGCCTGATGCTCCCGACGCGGGTGGCTGATTTTTATGAAGATCTCCAGGCTGACGACTTTGAAAGTCGGCTCGCTCTGGTTCATTCGCGTTTCTCTACAAATACGTTTCCGACATGGGAACGTGCCCATCCGTACCGGCGGATTGCGCACAACGGCGAAATTAATACGCTGCGCGGCAACCGTAATTGGATGAGGGCACGCGAGTCGCTCCTCGCGTCAAAACTTTTCGGAGAACACCTCGAGGACTTTAAACCCATTATCCGGCCTGATGGGTCGGACTCCTCGTCCCTCGACAACGTCGTCGATTTCCTCGTGGCCGGAGGGCGTTCACTTCCACACGTGATGATGATGCTCGTGCCCGAGGCGTGGGCGACTCAAGCCGACATGCCCGCTTACAAGCGAGCCTTTTACGAGTACCACGCGTCGCTCGTCGAGCCTTGGGACGGGCCAGCAGCCTTAGTTTTCACCGACGGCGACGTTGTCGGAGCGACGCTCGACCGAAACGGCCTTCGTCCTGCCAAGTACGTCATTACCAAGGGCGGACTCGTGGTGATGTCGAGCGAGTTGGGTGTATTCACATTTCCGCCTGAGGACATCGAGGCGAAGGGGCGGCTCGCTCCCGGGAAAATGTTTCTCGTCGACCTCAGACAGAAGCGCATCGTGTCGGACGAGGAACTGAAGCGAGAGGTTGCTTCAAAGCAGCCTTACGGCGTTTGGGTACATAAAAATAAAATCGAACTTTCGGACGTCGCGGAAGTTCCTTTGCTTTCGTCGCTAGGTCCCGAGGAGAGAACGCGCCTGTTTCATGTCTTCGGTTACACGCGCGAGGATAGGAGCGTCCTGCTCGCGCCAATGGCAAATAACGGCGAAGAGTCGACGGGAAGTATGGGCACGGATGTGCCGATCGCTGTCCTGAGCGACCGGCCCGTACCGCTATTTCGCTACTTCAAACAGCAGTTCGCCCAGGTAACGAATCCTCCGATCGATCCCATTCGCGAAGACCTCGTCATGAGCCTCGTGAGCTGCGTGGGGGGAGAAGGCAACCTTCTCGAAGAAACGCCGCAGCAATGCCGGCTGCTCGAGCTTCCGCATCCGATTTTGACCGACGCGGACCTCGCAAAGATCCGCCATGTGGCAAAGGACTTTCGTGCGATCACGCTCGACGCCCACTTTGCCGTAGCCGGCGAACCCGGTGAGGCACTCGAGGCCGCGCTGCACGCGCTCCAAGCACGCGCGTCGCGAGCGGTCGACGAAGGTTATGGCATCGTTGTGGTCAGCGACCGCGCGGTCAGCGCGCACCACGTTCCAATACCGAGCCTCCTCGCGGTCGCCGCGGTGCATCATCACCTCATTCGCGAAGGCACGCGCGTACGGGTTGGACTCATCGCCGAATCTGGGGATGCGCGCGAGGTGGCCGATGTCGCATTGCTCGTCGGGTTTGGCGCAGGCGCCGTAAATCCATATCTCGCGTTCGAGGCGTTGACCGAGCTCGTCCGGGATCAGGCGGAGTCGAGCCCGCGCGTCGCGCTCGATCTCCCGACGGCGACGAAAAATTATGTGAGTGCTCTAAAAAAGGGCCTCCTCAAAGTGATGTCCAAAATGGGCATAAGTACGGTCGCAAGCTACCATGGCGCGCAGATTTTCGAAGCCTTAGGTCTTTCGAGTGACGTCGTGAAAGCGTACTTCGAGGGTACTTCGTCACCCCTCGGGGGTATCGGTTTAGCGGAGCTTGCCACGGAAGCACGGGTGCGGCACGCCGAAGGCTATAGGGCGACATCACGCGATCTTGACGTCGGCGGCGTATACGCATGGCGGGCGAATGGGGAGCGCCACCTTTGGACCCCGCGGAGTGTTGCTTCGCTTCAGCGCGCCGTGCGACTCGAAGACGCATCGTCGTATGCCGAGTACGCACGAGCGATTAACGATCAGGGCGACAGCCCGGTCACTCTCCGCGGGTTGCTAGACTTCCGCCCAGCAGGCGCTTTGGTCCCGCTCGCAGAGGTCGAACAGGCTCCTAGCATCGTGCGTCGCTTTACGACCGGCGCAATGAGCTTTGGCAGCATCTCCAAAGAGGCGCACGAGAACCTCGCGGTCGCGATGAACCGCATGGGAGGACGGAGCAATACGGGGGAGGGCGGGGAAGACGAAGCCCGCTATCTTAAAGACGCCAAAGGTGATCTGCGCCGCTCGGCCATCAAACAGATCGCGAGCGGTCGCTTCGGAGTTACGGCGCATTACCTTGTGAATGCCGACGAACTTCAGGTCAAAATGGCGCAGGGGGCGAAGCCTGGCGAAGGCGGGCAGCTTCCCGGACATAAAGTCGACGCCGTCATCGCTCGTGTGCGGCACTCCACGGAGGGAGTCACGCTTATTTCCCCACCGCCTCATCATGACATCTATTCGATTGAGGACCTCGCGCAGCTCATCTTCGATCTCAAGAACGTGAACCCTCGAGCCCGAATAAGCGTAAAGCTCGTTAGTGAGTCAGGGGTCGGTACCGTCGCCGCCGGCGTGGCAAAGGCCCACGCCGATGTTATTTTGATTGCGGGCCACGATGGCGGGACTGGCGCGAGCCCCGTGTCCTCGATTCAACATGCCGGGACGCCTTGGGAGCTCGGTCTTGCCGAGGCGCAGCAAGTGCTCATTCTGAACGGCCTCCGTTCGAGGGTGACGCTGCAAGTCGACGGGCAGCTTAAAACAGGGCGCGACGTCGCGTTTGCGGCTCTTTTTGGTGCCGAGGAGTTCGGCTTCGCCACGGCGCCGCTTGTCGCAAGTGGGTGCATCATGATGCGCAAGTGTCATCTCAATACGTGCCCCGTGGGCATCGCGACGCAAGATCCAGTGCTACGCGCACGCTTTACCGGAACGCCGGAGCACGTCATCAACTACATGTTTTTCGTTGCCGAGGAGTTGCGCGGGATCATGGCTTCACTTGGGTTTCGCTCGGTCGATGAAATGATCGGCCGAGTCGATTGTGTGGAGCGTCGTGAGGGCATCGCTCACCGCAAAGCGAAATGGCTCGATTTTTCACGGATGCTTCATGTGCCTCCCCAAGAAGCCATACGGAGGCGCACGATCGATCAAGACCACGGCATCGCGCACGTCGCCGACCGAACGCTGATCGAGGCTGCGCGACCCGCGCTCGAGCGCGGCGAGGCTGTCACCGTGAGTTTTGGGATCACGAACGCGCACCGCACGTTCGGGGCGATGCTTGCCGGCGAGGTCGCGCGGCGGTTCGGCGCGGAAGGGCTTCCGGCGGGCGCTATCACGCTCGAGGTGACGGGAACGGCAGGGCAATCGTTCGGCGCCTTTGCCGCGCCAGGCATGACGCTTCTCCTCCAAGGCGATGCGAATGATTACGTCGGTAAGGGGCTTTCGGGAGGCGTTATTGCGATAAGACCTCACGACTCCGCTACGTTCCGAGCGTCGGAGAACGTAATCGTTGGCAACACTGTGCTCTACGGCGCAACCCGTGGGCGTGCCTTCTTCGCCGGTCAAGCGGGAGAGCGATTTGCCGTTCGCAATAGTGGAGCTATGGCCGTGGTCGAGGGGACGGGGGATCACGGGTGTGAGTACATGACCGGCGGCATCGTCGTCGTCCTTGGCCCCACAGGCCGTAACTTCGGAGCCGGGATGAGTGGTGGTCTTGCGTTTGTCCTCGATGAGGACGGAACGTTCGCGTCGCGATGTAACATGGGTATGCTTGTGATAGAGGCCGTGTCGGAAGCGAAGGACCTGGCGATCGTGAGTGATTTGCTTGAGGAGCACGTCGCTCGCACGCATAGCGTTCGCGGCGCGGAGGTTCTAGCGGCCTTGGCTACGTTTCTTCCGCACTTCAAGAAGGTCATCCCGCTGGACTATAAGCGCGCCCTGCACGCGGCGGAGGGCGCCCGACTGGCCAATTCCCAACCCGCGCGGTCCCTTGCGCAGGTAACGAGCTAGCCATGGCCGACCCCCGAGGTTTTTTGACGGTCGAGAGAGCCACGTCGCGTGAGCGTCCAGCGGTGGATCGCATTCAAGACTACGAAGAGTTCGTGGTCGAACCGTCGGACGATGAAGTTCGGGCCCAGGCGTCGCGCTGTATGGATTGCGGCATTCCCTTTTGCCATCACGGCTGTCCCCTCGGAAATGTCATTCCTGAATTCAATGATCTCGTTTACCGCGGGCGTATGGCCGAGGCGGTGCGGGTGCTCCATGCGACGAATAACTTCCCGGAGATCACGGGTCGTATTTGCCCCGCACCGTGCGAGGCGTCGTGCGTGCTCGAGATCGACCACGCCGCCGTTACCATTAAAAACGTCGAACGCGCCATCGCGCGCGCCGCTATCGAAGACGGAGTCGGAGGCGGCCTCGAGCCCGTCGTCCCGGTCTCGCGTACGGGTAAAACCGTGGCCATCGTCGGGTCAGGCCCAGCGGGGCTCGCGGCCGCACAGCAGCTTGCCCGCGCGGGTCACGCCGTGACGGTGTTCGAGCGTGACGCCGGCCTCGGGGGACTTCTCCGCTACGGGATTCCCGACTTCAAAATGGAGAAAGGAATCATCGATTCGCGCGTGGAGCAGATGCGCGGGGAGGGCGTTGCATTCCTGACCGGCGTGGCCATTGGCGAAACCCATTCGGCTGCCGATGTGCTTGCGCGTTTCGACGTGCTCGTGCTCTGCGTGGGCGCGCGCGTCCCGCGGGATATTCAAGTTCCGGGGCGCGACCTCGAGGGCGTTACCTTTGCGATGGACTTTCTCGCGCAGCAGAATCGCCGCGTCGCGGGCGCCGTCGTTCCCGCGGCAAGCGAAATCTTAGCGACCGGAAAACACGTTGTCGTCATCGGCGGAGGCGATACCGGGTCCGATTGCGTCGGCACATCGAACCGCCAGCACGCGACGAGCGTGTCGCAACTCGAGCTGATGCCCGAGCCGCCCTTGGTGCGCATGCCCGAAAATCCGTGGCCTGCATGGCCCCTCGTGCTTCGCACCTCTTCCTCGCAGGCCGAGGGTTGCGAACGAGGCTTTTCGGTGATGACCAAGGCTTTCGTTGCCGACGCCTCGGGGAAGCGTCTCGCGAAAATTGTCGCCGCGCGCGCGGAGCTGACGCGCGGAACCATCCGCGAAATTCCTGGGACAGACTTCGACATTCCGTGCGACCTGGCGCTCCTTGCGATGGGGTTCACAGGGGCTGAGCGAGGTGGCGTCGTCGGCGAACTTGGACTCGCCCTCGACACCCGCGGGAATGTCGTGACTGAGGGGTCAGGCGCCACGAATGTTCCGCGCGTGTTTGCAGCGGGTGATGCGTCGCGTGGGCAGTCGCTCGTGGTGTGGGCTATCGCGGACGGCCGCCGCGTCGCCGCGGGCGTTGACGCCTACCTTCGTGGCTCCGTGCAGCTGCGTGTAACGTCGTCGTGTTGAGAGCGTTTGGGGCCTTTCGTTGTTTCGCCACCAGGGACCGGGTCGCACCGCTCGCGAAAATCGAATCGTGGCCGGTTGTCTCGCCCTCGTCGGCCGATACGTAAACTCCGTCGGTTTCGGTCTTATTGGTAGCTTTACTTCCCATGTGACTGGCAACGTGGGCCGCCTCTCTCAGGACCTCGTTCGTGGCGATTTCGCCGCCATGGCAACGGCGTTCATCAACGCTCCTTTCGTTTTTTAGCGGTTCCGTTTTCGCAAGTATGAGGATCGAAAGTCGATTTTTCGGTCGCCCGAGCAGTGGCTACGCCGCCGCACCGATCGTCGAATCGCTCCTGCTTTCGCTCTTTCCATGCGCCGCTACGCTTAACCCGGCGGCAGATCCTCGCCTTCTCGACGTGGAAGCCGCGATCCTCTGCGCTTCGATGGGGATGCAAAATAGCCTTGTGACACGGCTCTCCGGCGCCGTCGTACGCACGACGCGTCTCACCGCTGTGTTCACAGATTTAGGTATTGAGGCCGCACGATGGTTCCGATGGTGACGTGGCGACCTCTCCGCGAGGTTGGCTGTCAACCGTGTCGCCGGAAAGAACCCGCCGGAGAGGCCAGCCGGTCCGAAGACGGAGCTTTTGTTGACGATTGCCTTCTCCTTTGCCGTCGGATCGATCGCGGGCGCCGCCGCGGTGGCGACTCTACGACATGCAGCGATGTTGTTTCCAAGCGCCGCCGTGGCCTTACTGGCGTTCTATACCCTTTTCCAGCGATCGGACCCGCCGTCTCCTGCCCCTTAGGTGCAGCAACGTGCCACGGACTCATAAGGAACGCGTTAACGTCTCGCGTCGTCGGTTGTGCGACCTGCTCATCGGAGGATGAAGCATCAAGACGCGTCTCGACGAACCGTGGCCGTTCCAGCTACCCTCCGAAAGGCGCCTTGCCTGAAAACCACCCATGAGCCACGCCATCGGTATCGATCTCGGCACGACGAACACCGTGATCGCGGCCGTCGTGGACGGCGTCGCAGTCACGCTAGAGGACGAGCAACAGCGCCGCCTGCTCCCGTCGATCGTCTCGTTTCACCCGTCGGGTACCGTGCTGGTCGGTGATGCGGCGCGCGAGCGGCGTCTCGTCGACCCCGAGAATACGATCTTCTCGGTCAAAACGTTGCTCGGACGCACCTTCGATTCTGACGAGGTACAGGCGCTCCGTGCGCGGTTTCCGTTTCGCCTGGTCGAGGGCACGAAAAGCAGTACCGCCGTCCTCGCGCGCGGCGTGACCTATGCCTTGCCTGAGATTAGCGCGTTTGTCCTTCGCCGCGCGAAGGCCATCGCCGAGCATGCGCTCGGTGGGCCTGTCGAACGCGCGGTGATCACCGTGCCTGCGAACTTCAACGATCTGCAGCGTGCGTCGACGAAAGTAGCGGGTAAGCTCGCGGGGCTGGAGGTCTTGCGTATTCTCAACGAACCTACCGCGGCTGCGCTCGCGTACGGTCAATCTATCGATAAGCCAGAAAAAATAGCTGTTTATGACTTCGGCGGCGGCACGTTCGACATCACTCTTCTCGATCTCACCGGGAGCGTGTTCGAGGTTCTTGCAACCGCCGGTGACTCCGCCCTTGGCGGTGACGACGTCGACGGATTGCTGGCCGATCATCTCGCGCTCGAGATTATCAAGCGCGCCAACTACGATCCCCGCGGGAACCCGATAGCCCTCGCGCGCCTACGCTTCATCGCGGAGGAAGTGAAAAAAAAGCTCTCGACTCAAGCCTTCGTCGATCAAGAGATAAGTGGCACTTCGTACGCGGAGGGCGGTATTCCACCTGGGATAAAAGTTCGCATCTCACGCGAGCAACTAGAGCGTCTCTCGATGCCTCTGATCGAGCGCACGATTGCTGTAGCGCGGCAGTCGATGGAGCAAGTTGGGTTGACGGCCCAGGACTTCGATCGCGTGATTCTCGTCGGCGGCTCGACGCGCATGCCGCTCGCTGCGCGGCTTGTCGAGCGGCTCTTTGGTCAGGCTCCTCACCTCAGGGTCAACCCCGACGAGGTCGTAGCGCTCGGTGCGGCCATCCAGGCAAATGCGCTTCATCGGTCGAAGGGCGGGAACAAGCGGCGCCCTGGGGCCGACCCTTCCGCGCCTTCACAAATAGCTGCAGCGCCGACTGCGACTCTCAAAGACGTCCCGCGTTCGCCCGGCCTCCCGGCGGATATGACGGACTCCTCCGACGTTCCCCCGATGTTCATCGCCTTCTCCAAGGCCGCGCGCGTGATGACGTTCTCGCCGCCGCCTCCTCCGCTCATCGCGCCCGGATCTTCGTCTGGACTCCTCGCGGAGGTGCCGCGCGCTCCGGCGGCCCCGGACCTTCAGTCAAAAGATTTCTTCCCGTCTTCCGAGGCTTTCGCCCGCGGGAGCGCCATCGCGACGTCGAAAAAGGCACCTCTCCTCATCGATGTGACCCCGATGAGTCTCCGTATCGAGACGGTGGGGGGGTACTCCGATGTTCTTATTTCGGCGAATTCGCCTGTGCCCTGCGAAAAAGCGCGAACCTTTTTGTCCGCGTCAGACAATCAAACTGTGGTGGTGATTCGCGTCTCGCAAGGTGAGTCTGCAAGGTTTGCCGAAAATACGCGCCTGGGCGAGCTCGAGCTTTCCGGCCTCAAGGCTGGACGGCGCGGTGAGGTGAAGATCCTTGTAACCTTCGAGCTGGACGCGGATGGGATCCTCAAGGTTCGCGCGAAGGACAAAGACACAGATCGCGAGACCAAGGCGACGATGAAACTGCTCGGCGCCTCTACGGACGCAGCCGAGGTCGACGCGATGGCCGCTCGCCAAGCACGCCACGTCGTCACTTGAGCGTAAGCGAACCCATGATTGCCGCATCCACCCTTGCCTTCTGGGCCGAGTCCCTCGAGACGATGCACTATTACGATGTCCTTCGCGTATCGCCAGACGCCTCCGCGAAGGATATCCAACATGCGTTTCATGCTCTTTCGTTGCTTTGCCATCCTGACAAGTTTGCCTCTGATTCTGACGAGGTGATTCAGGCGGCGTCGACGGTCTTCAAACGCCTCGCCGAGGCCTATCACGTCCTTCGGCGACCGCTTACTCGCACGCGATACGACGCGCAGCTCGCGTTGAGCGCGGGTTCGAAGTTTGACGAGCACGCAGTCTCCGCGAAGCCAACGTTTGAACAGCGCACGCTAACCATGATCGCGCGCAATCCAAAAGCCAAACAGTTCGCCTCCAAGGCGGACCGTTTTCTCTCGAATGGCCAACTCGAAGAAGCGCGCATTCAGGTCATTAGCGCGTACCAGCATGACCCAGGCAATGACGAGCTGAAGGAGCGCCTCGATATCCTCTACGAGGCGCTCGCCCTCGAACCGCCTTAACGGAGCTCGAAGTTAAGGGGTAGCTTGAATCGCAATAATCGTTACCTGAGCGGGGCGAACCAAAACCGTGAACGTTCCGAGGCGCTTGCCGATGGACTCCACGCGCGCTTCAATCGTCACCAGGTTCGTCGGAACATTGAAAAAGCCGGCTTCCCCTCTCGCCTTGGTTTCGCGCAACGTGCTCGTGGGCGTTCCCGTGTCGTCGTTGTAAAACGAGACAGTCTTACGATCCCGAACGGAAAGTGTCGCAGAAACCCCGGACGCGGGATTGCCCTCACAGTCGACAGCCCCGAACAGAACGTGGCCAAGCTGAGGCTCGGGTTTGGTTTCCAGAACGGACCCAACCAAGTCTAGTTCGGGTGCCGTTAGGACAGGAAAAGATTGGTCATCCGTCGCAACTTCATCGGGCAAACTAGCCTTCGTAAGCGTGCCCGGGTAGATGAGAGTTCCGAGCAAACTCAAGCCGCCCCCGCCTCCGTCTGGGGTCAAGGGGGCTACTTCATAGTAGCCTGCGAAGAACTTAGGTACGTTTTGATTCGCGTAACCTGACTCGTCGGTCGTCGTTGTGGTTAAGGGGGCCGAGCAGGAAATGTCTCGCGTGTTGCAAGCCTTGACGACCACGCCTGAAAGTCCCGTTCTGGAACTGAACCCTGAAAGTCGATAGCGACTTAGCGTCGGCTCCGCCGAATTTTCGGGCTCAGTTTTCACGCTGCCTAAACAACTCCACTTTGGGTCGAGCGCTGGCGCGTCCGCGGTTGACCCGCCATCTGTGACGACGCTGGGTGGGGCGCCGCAAAGATTCGCGCTGCACACGCTTGTGGGGAACCCTCGGTCGACACAGTCCCGGTCCGTGCGGCACTGAACGACATTCGAGTCGATAATAATGCTGCACGCAGCGAGTGTGGTGAGGGCCACGAATGAGAAATGTGCCTTACTTAATCTATATTGAGACGTTTTCATCTAAAGTGACGCACCGTTTCCCGTCGGTAAAGTTCGCCATGCGTGTTTTTTGTAGGCTCACGTGTCGACGGCTGTGTCGATGTAAAATACAGTACAATTGAAACAATTGTAGAAGCGATGGCAACACTCCCCACGATATCCGTCACCGTGGTGAGTGTTTTCACTCGGCCGCGCGAGGAATCCATTTCCGCTGCGGAAATCCCGGACTGCTGAGCCGCGCGGTCGAGCGAGTACTTTGCATCGAGGCTCAGGAAACCAAGTACGGCGGTTGCTGTGGCAAGCGCACCCGTGCCCACGAGGGATAAAACGAAGGGCCTTCTTGATCGCGTCTCCGGTTCTCGCACGACGCGCGGGTTCGCTGCCTGCGTTGGAGTAAGGACCGCCTTTGGTTCCGCGCTCACGCTTAGAGGCTTTCCGACGTCAGCTTCGACAAGATCGAGCGCGATTTCGATGTCGTCACCGCTCGCGATGTCGACGGTTCTCGATGAAGGCGCAAGTGGTGGGAGGGTGGCCGTAAATTTATGTCTGCCTGCGCCAATGCTGAGCTCATAAATCGGGCTCTTGCCGACACTGATATCGTCAACAGTGATTTCAGCGCCCTCTCTGTTCACGAGAATGCGAACGCGCGCGACGAGCGCGGTCAGTCGGGCAACTTCGAGATCAACCTCTTTCTTGCGAAGAGCTGGAATGGCATTCCCTCCTTCGCTCAGGTAGCGCGCGAAAGCTTTTAGTGCCCCGGCGTAGTCTTGAACTTCCAAAGACGCTTGCGCGATATTGTATTGTATTGTATTGGATTCGGAAGTTTGGCGCTAATTCATAAGCCTTGTTAAACTCGATGAGAGCTGCTCGAAAGTCGGCTTCTTTAAAGAGTATTACGGCCCGATTGAAGTGGCTTCGCCCGTCATCAACCGTGGTGCTCGCTTGCGGTGCGGCATGCGCCTTCGACTGGACAAAAACCGAGCTCAGGATGACGAAAGTAAATGCGACGGAGCGAGCTCTATTCATTTGTAAGGGTCTGCATCGTCAATGCTACGATGGAGCTTTTGCGGACGTGTGGAAATGGGTTTCGGCAAGGCGTCATCGCGTCGTTCCGGCGTTGTTAGGGGAGACAAAGTCAGTGTTACGCGGCTGTCATCATATTCGCTTATATCGCGCTCCAAAGGACGAAATCCGGTAGCTTCTGCGTGAAGTCGATGCGGGCGCGCAAGCAGTGTGCCGTCATACGGATTTGAGACAGGATTTCCGTCCAGCCTTAGGAGAGCTCCGCTCGGATTGGTTGTGATTCGCACGTTAAATGATTGCGAACCTATCGAGGAACTTGCTGATTTCGTGAAGGGTGTCGGGGACAGCGTCTCAGGTGGCGAAACAGTCGCGTTATTCTGTATACGCGGTAGTAGGTTGACGGGCTCGGTGTGGGTCATCGTCGACGCTTGACCGTTGCCCCATCGATATATCCCTACCGCCGCTCCGAGTAAGGCTACTGCCGCTAGGCTCGAGGGGAGCGCACGAGAGGTAGCCTTCGTGGTTACGCTGACTTCTCGTGCGAGCGGAAGCGGTACCTCCGTGGATGCCGTGGAGCTTATCGTAGTACTCCGTATTCCAATCCGCGGCAGGGACGCCTGCGATGCCCTTGCGTTGGCTCCGACAATCAGCTTTACCTTGGAGCGCTCTTCCTTGAAGTGCTCATCGAGCAAAGCCGCGACGTGGCGTGATTCGCAGTTGCCTACGTGCTCAAGGTAAGCGTCGATGGCGTCGCGCATGGCGCCTGCGGTCGCGAAGCGGTCCGAAGCGTCGAGCGCCATCGCTTTTTCGCATATAGCGACGACCGGATCCGGAGCGTCCGGTACCACGTCGCGAATTCGGCGTTCGTTTCCGTGAATGCGTCGCGTCACGACCGCGATGTCGTCTGCGCCCTTTTCGACAAGACGAGTTCGCGCGAGCAGCTCCCACAAGATGACGCCAACCGCGAACAGGTCCGCTCGCCGGTCTATCGGCTTCCCCATGAGCTGTTCGGGAGCCATATAGGCAATCTTGCCCTTAATAACGCCTTTCTGCGTTTTTTCGCTAGAAAGTCCTCCCTTTGCAATCCCAAAATCTAGGATTTTTGAATGACCTAAGTTAGGTAGTAAAAATATTTTGGGGGCTCACGTCGCGATGGACGAGATTCATCGCTTGGCCGTCGTAGTCTGCCAGCTCGTGAGCGTAGTGAAGTCCGGCCAGCGCTTCGGCAAGCACTCGGAGGCCGATCGGCAGTGGAACCGCATGGCGCCCGACCCGACGGAGCACGCCGCTCAACGGCTGTCCGTCGAGGTATTCCATGACGATGTAGATCTTTCCGTCGTGCTCTTCGACTTCGTACGTGTGAATCACGTTCGGGTGGTTGAGGCGCGCCGCGATGCGTGCCTCGCTCAGGAACATGGCTCGAAAGTCTTGATCTTCGGCGAGCTCGGCCCGTAGCGATTTGAGTACGAGAAGTTTCTGGAAGCCGCCCGCACGATTGGATATGGCGAGATGAACGTGGGCCATTCCGCCTTCGCCGAGGTTCGCAACGAGCTGGTAATCGCCTACCGTTCGGTTGTCAGTGCTCAACGGATGTTCCCCCTGCCGGAAAGACGGAAGATGTCCATGGGATGCAGGGCGCATCGGCTACCATGCGAATGTTCGTCTCTGGAACCCGTGAAACGGTGAAGCACATCGTAGAGTGATTAATATCATCGCCGCGCTCTACGGTGCACGTTCTTTGCGTGTCCGAGCTATGAGGCGTTGGGATGTGGGCGTGTCCGCATCTTGGTCCGCGTCGGGCGCACACTCGCGAACATCGCTTTTATGCGTGTTCGTTACAGACGCTCCCGTGAGTACCTAGAGTAGGCAATTATGAGCGTTTGAGAGTGCGCCGAGGTGGTTCCACGTGTTGTCGTTGCCGATCGTTCCGCCGCGCGAACCGAAGCGTTACGCCGTGGCCCTGCGAGCGGACAATCAGACGCAAGCCGTCTATCCTTCGCTGTCCGCGGCTGCCGGCGCGCCTCGTTACCGTTAGAGAGCACAAGACGGAACCGCGGTTCAGCGCGGCTTTGCGTTCGTGATGGCCGCGTTCGCGGCGTTTGAGATTCTCGCGTTTGGTTGGAGGGCATTCTTCCCGCCCGTGAACGACTTGTCGATGGTCAGCGCGCCGTTGGTGCCCGACATGTCGAGGTCTGTCTGCGTACTTCGAATATTTGAGGAAATAATCTGGTTCGGGCCTGCCCCAGACCCATAAAGCATGGCGCCGTAGGTGTTTTGATCGTCTGAAACATGGTCGATAATAAACTGGTCGACCGACGAGAAGTGCAGGCCGCAATGCGACCCGGTAATTGTTGAATATTCGATCTTCACGAGTTTTCCGGCGCGCGACACAATGTAGTCGCTGCCTCCAACACCGCGGAGCGTTGAATCTGAAATAGTCATCGAACCTGCAGGGTCGCTTAGTTCGAGTCCGCCTGCCGTGCCCTTGTCGTAGTCCATATAGGACGCCGTGAACGTCCCCGCAATCACGCTCGAGCCGGTCGCGTTGACCACCTTGGACTTCGTAAACGATACCTTTGCGCCAGGCTCCATTTTGATGGGCACCGACGCGTTGGAGATCGACGAATTCAAAAACGTCGCTTCAGCATTGCCGGTCATTGCCCACACGCCGAACTCGGCGTTGTCGATATCAAGGCCATCGACCACGAGCGAGCCGCCCGCAGCGACGACGATTCCTTTCCAATTTGTGCCGACGAGCTTCGCGTGGTTCGCGGCAGCCTTGACCGTCAGCGTCCCTTTCACCGTGATGGCCGTGCCCGCCGCGGCGGTAACGGTGGCACCTGGCTCGATGTCAACCGTCTCGCTTGTCTTGACCGTGACGCTTGCCGCGAGTTGCTTGCCATCTTTCCACGTCTCGCTTCCGACCTCAGTACCGCCTGTAGGGACTGGCGCTGCCGGCGATGCCGCGGGAAGGTCGTCGACCGAGGTCTTCGGAACGTCCACCGTCGATTCAGGCGTGGTGGCCGCGCCCGCGGCGTTACCTCGACCGATCGGCGCCGTGGACGGGGCGACGCATCCTATGGCGACGAGGGCGACCAGGACGGTGAGCGAAGCGAAGGAACCGGAGGCGAGGGTAGAGGAGCGCATGGCCGTCGCTATGCAGACTGCATGCCCTTGTCGAATCCTCGAAAAGTCATCGCTTACTCCGCAATACTCAAGGAGCTCCGTGCGGAGCCTCGATATTCGTGGGACGACTTATCCATCGATGTGCAAGTCGCAGTTCGGCGCGCGAAGGCGACGTTGTCGGAGCGCTCAGACACCTTCGGCCTGAAGCTTCTGAAGTAGGTCGCGAGCGCTTTGGAGGGTGGGGTCATCATCGATGGCTCGCTTGAGCATCATCATGGCTCGCTTTCCGTCGCCTTGCTGGCGCGCGATTTCGCCAAGATGCTGGTAGGCCAGGGCCTTCGGGAGCGGCGCAGGCTCTTTGAGCATCGTGATCACGCGAAGCGCGCGTTGCGCCAGGTCAAGGCTCTGTAGCTCAATCGCGCGTTGTGCGAGTTCAGACGCAACGCCTCCGCTTTGAGGGTCCATGTCGAGAGCGGTCGTTAGGTGTTGCAGCTCAGCGTGATTGTCGCCTTGCACTTCGGCAATGCGGGCGAGCCGATGGTACAGCGCCGAGAGCTCTCTCGCGCGTCGGCCCTTGAACGTTCCGATGGTGCGCTGGAGCAAGTCGAGGGCTTCGTCGAACCTACCCGACGCCACATAAGCGTCCGACAAAAGCGCGCTGCAATCAAGGTCTCCCGATCGCAGCGCGTGAGCTTCTTCCAGTGGCGCAATGGCTGCGTTCAGGGCAAGGCCCGGGGGCGCTGAAGGATCCTGCGCGTACTCCAGGAAGAGCTGCCCAGCTCGCATCAGTCCCTCGAACCGTGGGGCGATGTCACCCACCGAGGCACGCGCCTCTTCGAGAACCAGTTCGGCCAACTCCCTCGTAGCGCCTAGCGCCTCATAGAGCCAAGCAAGTCGCTGGCGAAGCGGCGCGTCGTTTGGAGCCGCCATGCGTGCTCGCTCGAGCCCTCCGCGCGCGTCCGCAAGGCGGCCCGCTTTTTCGCATGTTTCTGCCAGTTTTAGGGCCGCGGATACAATTCCTACCTCATCTTCTAGGCCCACGAGTCGACGGTACGTTGCACTTGCGGCGTCCCACCTACCTTCCAGTTCATCGAGGTGCGCTACGGCTCGAAGCGTCGCCTTGTCTTTACTGTCTGCTTTGAGCAGCTCGGTGAGCACGTCGCGCGCTTGGTCGATCTCGCCTAGCTCAAGCCTGAGCTGCGCCATGCGTAGACGATAGGTCCGCCAGCCGTTCGAGTCTCCGCGCCCCGCGGCCTGCATAGCGAGTGTCCCAAGGTGCTCGGCAAGAGGCGCACGGAGGGAGACGAGGCCGCACTCGATGGCTTCGTCGAAGTCTTCGAGCGCCCCTTCCCCCTGGCCCAGGCGAACGCGCAACCCCGCGCGCCGACTTAGGAGCTCTGCTCGCCTGGCGTAGTCAGCGACCGTATCGAGTCCGTCTTGTCTTTCGATAGCGCCCGAAAGTTCCGTGACCGCCGCCGCAAGCTCGCCGGCCGCGATCAGCATTTCGACGAGCTCGTGAAAGAGTTCCTGATTCCCCGGAGCCGCGTCGCGCGCCTCACGCAAACTCTTTGCTCCTTGCTCGGGATCCGAGAGTTCGTCGCGGTAAAGGCGCGCCGCTTCGCGCAAGCGTTCACTCATCGCTTCGGGTTCATGCCTCGAACGCGCGTCGGTAACGAAGAGCTCGGCGAGCTTGTCGTATTCGAGCTGTTCGCGATAGGCCGCCTCGAGCTTCGAGCAAAGCTCACGACTCTCCGGTGCTGCTTTGAACCCCATTTCGAGCGCTCGCAGCGCGCCTTCGCTATCGCCTCCTGAATGGCGCACTGAGGCGAGCGCGAGCGCAAGCTGCTCCGCCACCGCGCCGTGCTCGATGGCGAGGCGGCGTTCCATAACGTCCGCCCTTTGCTCGCTCTCGCCGCCCTGCTCGTGCAACGCTTCAAGCGCTATGAGTACGTCTTTCGCACGCGGATCCCAGTCGAGTGCCGCCGAGTACACCAAGCGTGCCTGGACGCTGTCACGGCCCTCTAGAAGTTTTCCCAGCCGCCACGAGAGCGAGCTCACCGCGTCTGCATCTTGACGATCTTTGGCGGCGTCGAGCTGTTTGCCGAGCAGCTCCACGAGGTCTTCTTCACGACCGCTACGCTCCAGGATAGCGACCAGGAGGATAGCGCCATCGACCTGCGCCGGATCTTCGTCGACGATCTCACGAAGAGCGACAGCGGCGTCGTCGTCGGAGAGCTTCAGCTTCTCCATTCCGACGCGCACGCGCTCAAGACGAAGCTTGGAACGCTCACCGCTATCGTCCACATAGCCGACGACCTCCTGAAGGAGGGCGCCTAGCTTCTCGAAGTCGTCGGTGCGCCGGTAAACGTCAAGGAGCAACTCCCACGCGTCGCGATCGACGGGGTCGAGTCCGTGAAGCTCCTCGTAAACACTTCCTGCGAGTCGCAGATCGCTGAGCGGGCCCGACGCGAGACCTGCGACGTCGTAGAGAAGGCGGCGCGCGTCCGCCGGCTCTGAAAGGTCAGCCGCTTCGCGTTTGAGCACGACGGCCTCGCGCACGTTGCCCGCCTCCTCGCAGAGACCCGCGAGCTTCGCGAGGGCCCAAACGCGCCCTTCCTTGTCGTCTTGGATACCTTCGAGGTACCTACGCAAAAGGGACTCTGTAAGGTCTCGATCGGAAAGTTCGACCGAGGCTATCTCGACCGCCTCGCGCATGGGTGCCGTGCTCGACGTGGGCAGCGCCCATCGTCTCACGAGGGCATCGACGAGCTCGCGTGGGCGACCCGACTCTCGGGCGAGACGTTCGAGAATGTCCACGACGCGTTCGCTCGCGGGGTGCGCTTCCGCCGCGACGCGCATGAGTGGCTGCGCGCGGTCACTATCGGCATCCGCGGCAAACGCCTGCTCGAACGCGTTGCATGCAGCGTCGACATCGTTTCCTCGAAAAAGAAGCTGGACGAGGCGATACAGAACATCGCTCGACGGACTGCTGTCCTCGGTGTCAAGCGCAACCCGCACTCCAAGAACACGCGCCTGAGCCCCGTAATCACCCAGCCGCTCGTAGGCCAGGTCGAGCGCGGCGAGCACGCTGCGGTCACGGCTGTCGGCTGCGGCGGCCCTTTCGTAGAGTCTCGCCGCTTCGCGGTCGTCCTTGCCATCGGCTTCCGCGAACGCTCCGAGGCGAACGAACAGCGCGCACGCCCGCGCCGGATGTGTCTTGAGCTCGGCTTCGGCGAGGGCCCGAACGCGCTCGTTGTAGCCCTCGGACTTGCCGAGGACCTTCCCGAGCCGAAGGGCGGCGTCGTGGGCAGCGCCACACGCAGAGTCGACCTCGATGGCCTGCACGTGCATCTCAAAAGCGTCGTCGGCTCGCCCGAGTCGCTCCTCGTACAAGTGGCCGAGTTCGTTGTAGAGCGCCGCAGCATCGGGCGGCGTACCACCGCGCATAATGCGCGCTTCGAGCGCGCGGACCAGGCTGACGAAGTCCCCCGACGTACGGAGCGAAGCCTCGAGGCGACGACCTTCGAGAGCGCTCTCGGAAGCGATCTCGAACGCCGACTCGAGCACCTCCTTCGCGCGCTCAGGCTCGCCTTGAAGCGTGGCGACTTTGCTCAGCTCGAACATCACTTCTGACCGCGAAATCGGAGCGTCTTCGCCGAGGGGTTCGTGGCGGCGGAGCACCGTCAGCAGCGCGCGATAGGATCGCTCGGCGCGATCGAGCTGCCCATCGTCGCGGGCGAGCTCCGCGAGGGTGTGTAAGATCTCCGGATTCGCAGGATCGATGCGCGTAGCGGCGTCGAGCTCCACGAGCGCTTGGGCGCGCTCCCCAACTCTCAGGTCGAGTCGCGCGAGGTGGTAGTGCACGGGGGCACGCTCCTTCGGGCGTCGACCGCCGAACGCCTCGACCAGGGCGCGCAAGAGAGCGCGGGCATCATCGAAACGGTCAGCCGCACCGAAAGCGTCGGCGAGCAGGAGCTTGATGGTGTTGTCCTCCGGAGCGAGGTCTGTGGCTTGCTCAAGAAGTGGAATCGCACGTTCGGGCTGCCCCGTGCGCGTGCGGTGAAGATCTGCCGCTTCGCGGAGTCGTCCGAAACGTGTGGCTTTGTCGACGGCGTACCGAGCCCCATCGGTGAGAAGCTCCGCAAGCGGACCCCAGGCTTCGGAAGCGTTGTAAGCCGAGGCGAGGCGCATGCGCACTCGGTCGCCCTCGGGATAGAGGGCGACCTCCGCTTCCAGTGTTGCTTGCGCCGCGGCGCCCAGGCCGGAGGCGAGCTGCGCATCCGCGAGTCTGAGCGCCACAGCCTCGCGAGAGGGGCCAAGAGTTCGTTCTCGCAGCTTATCGAGGTAGCTTGCCGCGCCCGGGTAGTCGCCGGCGGCGGTCGCTAGGCGTGCGAGCGAATCTAACGCAGCAGGCCTCTCCTCGAGGTCGATGACGCGACGGAGATGTCGCGTCGCGGCTTGAGAGCTACCCAGCATTACCTCCGCGATTTCTGCCGCGCGCTGGTGGAGGTCTGCCGCAGCGGTCGGCTCGAAAGCGTTCTCTGCGAGGGTTGCCTGCTGCGCAAGCAGCTCCTCGAGTTGGCTATACTGCTCGTCGCGCGTGAACAATGCCTCAAGCCGCGCCCGCGTGGCTTCGTTTCGCGGAGACTCTTCCAGGTTCTGCAAAAGAACCGTGGCCGCTTTTGCGGCGTCTCCGAGTTCGTCTTCGAGGTGTGCGACCTCCAAGCGAAGCGCAAGGCGCTCTTCTTGCGTCCGAGCGGTTTCGACGAGTCCGCGTTTCAGCGCGCGCAGCTCGGTTTTTTGCCCCGCGCTAAGGTAAAGGCGCACGAGGGATTCGATAGCCCGCGTGTCTTGTGGATCTTCGGCGATGAGCTGGAGGTAGATCTCCTTGGCACGCTCCTCCGCGTTGAGCCGTTCGAGAGCAAAGCGTGCCGCATCGTGACGAAGCGACCGCGATTTTTCGCGCGACCAAGGCAACGAAGCCGTTTCGACGAGGAGCGAGATGACCTTGTCATCGTCGCCGTCGCTTTCGTAGAGGTCTTTGAGTTCCGTCGCGGCTCGTTCGACATAGGTCTCTGGGGCGGCGGGAGTTCCTGACGAGACCGTAAACGCGAGCTTCGCGCCGCCGTCGTGGTCCTCGCCAGGAACGTCACGCGTCGGGGAGCCTGTCCAACGCTCCACGGCGAGACGCCTGAGTTTCTCTAGAATTGCTTTAGAGAGGGCACGATCTCCCACGCTGCCCCGTGCAACATCCGCCGCTTCGCGCAGCAGATCGAGGTCTCCGCCCGTAGCGTCGGAGAGGCGGACGAGGCTGTCCACGAGCGGGCGTCCGTTCGCTCGACGTTGGAGCTTTGTCAGCTCCGCGAGGATCCCCGAGTTCGCGCTGTCGTACGTGAGAGCTCGCACGTACGCCGCTTCGGCGGAGTCCGGATCTCCTCTTCTTTCACGGTGCCAGACGGCGAGCGACGCTTCCATATCTCGGGCAAGCGGTGGCTCGAGACCGCCGCCGTCTCGTAAAAGCTCGGTCAAACATGACGTGAGAGCATCCCAGTCGGAAGACGTCGTGGCAGCCTTGGTTGCAGCTTCGAGCAGCTCGGGCTCGAGCCTCGCGCATGCCCGCGTACTCTCGACCAGGGTGACAGCTGCTGCGTCCCACCGTGCGGTGCGACCGGCCACGCGAAGAACGGCGGCCGCTGCTACGAGGTCGGTCGGGTCATCGTGTGCAGTATGCACGTAGGCGTCGAGCGCCGTTTCGGGTTCTTCGAGTCGTGTCTCAAGGACTTCGCCCAAGCGGAAACGCCGATCCCTTGACCACGATGCGGAGGGCGCCTCCGGGCTCGACACACACTCGAGAAGTGCATCCGCGAGCGAACGGAAGCTGCGGGTCGCTTCGGCGAGGCGGAACAGCTCGTCCAGGGTTCCTACGAGCGCGCACGACGGGTCGAGCATGAACGCACGCCGCACGAATGCAAAGGCCGCAGGCGCGTCTTGCGCGCGTACTTCCGCCAGAGTTGCCGCCTCGAGCAGAATCGTGATCTCCGCTTCGTGAGTTGGCGACCCGTTCGTTGCGGCGTTGAGGCGATGCTCGGTGAGATCGAGAACCAGGCGCCAATCGTCCGCCGCTCGGAATGCCAGCAGCAATACGCGTACGACGTCGGCCCGGTGGTCGGCTTGTTCGAGCAGCGCACGAAGACCGGCGCGCGAACCTTCGCTTCGAGCATCGTACCGAAGCGCGGACTCATAGCTCTCGACGGCTTGCGATGTCGCCGCGAGTTCTGTGCGTTGAATATCCCCAAGATCGCGCAAAAAGGACGCCTTTTCGCGGGCGTTTTCGGTTCTTCGAGCCGCTTGTGCAAAGAGTTCAGCGAGGTCGCTCCAGCGCCGGGTCGCCCGATAGAGAGCCGCGAGTGCGCGCGTTCCCTCGGCTTCATGCCCGAACGTCGCTTCTACGTCGACCCAGGCCGTGATGGCTTCTTCAGGGGCCTCGAGCTTCTCGCTGAACAGCGTTGCGATACGAATTCGATCGGCACGCTGCTCGTGGGCTGGACGATCGAGCTTGTCGCGCTTCGTGAGGACATCAATGAGCGGCTGCCAGCGCTGCGCTTCCTCGAACTGAACGACCAGACCATCGAGCGCTTCGCGATCGTGCGGGGCGGTCTCAAGGCGACCCTCCCACGCCCAGATCGCGCGCGGATTTTCGTGCAACTCAGTGGCGAGACGCGCGACGGCGCCGAGCACACGAAAGCGCTCTTCTTGACGTTCTTCGAGGAGCGCGAGTCGCTCTAACACATCGAGGCGATCCGATTTACGCCCGGCGGTTTCGAGCAGCGGCTCAACCTTCCGGCATGCGGCGAGTTTCGCCTCGCTTCCAGCTTGGGCGGTCGCAAGGATACGAAAGAATATGTCGATTGCGCGGTCTGGGTCTTTGAGCTTGTCGGTCGTGACGACGCCCGCCTGCATCAGGAGGTCGACCTTCAGTGTGTCCTCGGCGCACGCGTCTGCGGCCGATACGAGGACGTCGGCGAGTCGCTCGAAGCGACCGACGCTTTCGGCGAGCCGAGCGAGCTCCGTCCGGTGCGCGGCAAACGTGGGCTCGAGAAGCACGAGCTGGATGAAGTGTTCCATCGCGCGTTCGTCGTCGCCGAGATGCGCGTAAAGAACGGCGATTTGGTGGTGCCTTTGCGTTCGCTCCTCAATAGTTTTGGAGCCCTCGAGTTCGACCTCGAGCGCTCGCGCGAGGTTTTCCTCCATGCCGGAGGCTTCGTACCGAGCCCTCAAAAGCGCCGCGGCGCGTTGACGAACGAGCCCCGCAGCCTTCGCTTTCGGGGCGTAGGAGTCGCGACGGCCCTCGGCTGGACGCATCACTTCGGGACGAACTTCGGCGGTGTGCGGAGCCTTCGCGAGTACCCGTTCAAGTAACGCCGTCACGTCTAACGCAGGCATCAAAGGAGGCGGTAGGCTGCACGGCAGCATCCGCTCCGACGGCAGCGCGAGCGAGCTTGCTCGGACGTTCACGTCCGCGGTTTGGCGTCCGTTCTCACGCTCGTTCGCGTTCTCATTCTCATTCTGATGCGCGAGAATATCTTCGATCACGATGAGCGCGCTCGATGCGTCGCTCAGCTCGTCGAGCCAGAGGTTTGCCATTCGGGCGCGTTCGCGCTGCGCTTCGTCGTACGTGAGCTGCGGAAGCCGCTCACCAAGGAGGCCGATGAGTTCGCGATGAAAGCCGTGTCTTTCGTAGAGGCGCTCGAGCGCGGCTTCGATCCGCGTTGTGCCGGGCTTTAGAGCGAGGAGCTGCTCGAGATAGCCGATTGCCCGTTTGGAGTGATTGGCAAAGTCTTTGGCGATTTGAGCGGCTTCTTCTAAAAGCTCGAGGCGTCGGGGCGCCTCCGCACGAGCGGCGGTGCGATCGTAGAGGGCAAAAAGGTCATCCCATCGTTCCTGGGCGTCGAAGATAAGCTTCAGTCGGTCGAATGCCCAATTGTCTAGCGGGTCAATTTCGAGGAGACGCTCGAGAATACCCACGACGCGCACGCTGTCCTCGAGCCACTCTTCGAAAAAGGCGACCGCGCGCTGACCAAGATCGTTCGCAACGACACCATCGAGCGGGCGGCGCAGCACTTCTTCGTAAAGTGCCGCGACGGAGTCGGGCGATGAGAGCTTTCGTGCGAGGGTTTCGGCGCGGTCCCACAACGCGGCGTGGTGTGGAAGTTCCCTGGCAGCGCGGACGACGACGTCGAACGCGTCGGCCGTGTTGTCGAGGTCCGCGTAAATGTCGAGCAGGCGCTCGTAGTGCCCCAAACGAAAATCGATTCCGGGTTCACCGTGACCGAGCAAGCGACGCAAAATGGCCGCCCGAGAGACCGGATCGCAGACCGCGTCGAGGCATGTGTCCAAGAGTGCGGCGGCCTCGGTTTTGATGTCCACATCCGACAGCAGGACCGCCGCGAGCTCGAGGGCTTGCGAATCATCAGGTGAGGCGTCGAGCACACTTGCGAGGTACGGCAAAGCTTCGCGCTCTCGTCCCGCGCAGCCCACCAAGAGTGTCGCAATTTGGACGGCGAGCGCCTGGCGTACCTCGCCCTCGCTCGTCGCATGTCGAGTCGTCAGGGCGGTGAGTGCGCCTGCGAGATCGCCCTGCGACAGAGAGAGCCGCGTGACCGAGCCAAGGGCATCAAGGTCGTCGGCCTCGTTCGCGAGGACATCTTTGTAAAGTTCAAGCGCACGCGTTGGGTTTTTCAGCAAGGTTTCCTCCAAAGCGGCCCACGAGGTGAGTGCACGCGAGCGATCTGCAGGTCGTGCGTTTTCGACGTGCCATGCCGCGAGCCAGCGAACGTCTGCATTGCGGCCTTCACTCGGGGGCATGGCCTCGAGCAGCGAGCGAAGTCCCAACGCCGCAGCGGCGCGGTTTGGCTCGTCGGCGGCGGTCTCAATCACGGTCCGGTAAGCTCTTGCGGCGTCTGCATGGCTTGCGGGTTGGGTCGCCAGCACACGCGCCATCGCGAGCGTGACTTCCGCCGTCTCGTGGAGGCCCTTTGACGCCGCTGCGATAGCCAAGGCAAACGCTTCGACGTCGCCCGTACGTCGCGCAAGCGTTTCAAATTCGGCGAGTACCCCGCGATGACAAGGCGCGAGTGCGAAGGCGTTGGCCGCGGCAGCGAATGCCCCCGGTAAGTCGTGCGCGTGTTCGGCAAGGAGTCGCGCCTGGCGACGGAAAAGCGACACGCGCTCCGAAGGCTCGCCGGCGACCTCGAGCAGCACATCGAGGAGCGCTCTCGTGCGTGCGTAGTTCCCCGTGCGCTCATAGAGGTCGACAAGTTGCGCGGTGGCTTCGATATCGCGAGGGTTGCACTCTCGCACGCGCACAAGGAGCGCGACGAGCGTGGCTTCGTCTCCGCTGCTGCGAGCGATCTCGGCGGCCTGTTTCAAGTGCTCGACGGCTCGGCGGCTGTCGCCTGATGCGAGATCGAGTGTCGCGATTCGCTCGAGTCCCTGCGATTGTTGCCGAGGGTCCGTCGTGTGGGCGACGCGCCTTTCGAGCACGAGGCGAAGCAAGTCTACGTCGTTGATGACGATGGCTACGTGTTCGACGAGGTCGAGGTCGCTCGACACGGCCTCGGCGCTATGGAGGAGTGCGCGCGCGTGAAGTCCGGCCCGCTCATGTTGTCCATGAGCCGACGCTATCTCAGCGATGCGTGCGTGCGACCCGCGAGCCTCTTCCGGCGACGAGGCGATCGGAAGGTGCGCTTCGAGGATGTCGCAGAGGTCGCTCCAGGCTCCGACTTCCGAGAGGAGCTCGACGAGCGCATCGTAGGCGATTTGATCCGAGGCGTTGTCCCCGAGCGCTTGGCGGTAGACCCCTAAAGCCGCCTCGAGGTTTCGCAGTTCGTAGCGCTCGATGCTGCCAATGCTGTGAAGAAGCTCGCCACGGCGAGCCGCGTCTGGACCTCGTTCGAGAGCTGCGCGAAACAGCGCGACGCGCTCTTCGGGGTTACCTGACTCGCGCAGAAGGCCGTCGATGCGCGACAACAAGGAGAGTGAGGATGGCTCGAAGCTGAGGGCTCGCCGGAGGGCGACAAGCGCCGCTCCTAGGTCGCCCGATGCGGCATGCTCTGAGCCGACTCGCTCGGCAAGTGCGGCAAGTGGGGACGACGAGATCGGGTGCTCCCCGAGACCCTTCCCCAAGATCGCTGCGCGTCGTTTGGGGTCGGTGTCGCCCGCGAAGGCGTCAAACCGCTCGAGCCACGGCTGAATCGGCTCGTTGCCGGTGACGGCCTCCGCAAGGCCCTTGCCGACGAGGTCGAGCGCTTTGTCGCGCGACGTCGCGAACGACAGGACGGCCGCTTCGTCGATGGCGACGAGGCGTTCGCGTAGGTGGGCTGACAGCCTAGCCTTGATATCCAGCACGCGAAGCAGGCCTTGACTGTCCTCATCGCGGCGGTAGGCCGGCTCGAGCACGAGCGCCGCGGCGAGACGGTGCTCCCCCGCAGAAAGGAGCTTTTCGAGGGCTCCACGACTCGCTCGGTCTGCAGGGTCGGCGTCCAGTGCGCTCTTGAATGCATCGATGGCCGCGACGTAGTCGCGTGTGCGTGTAAGGTGCACGAGTCCGAGTCTCGAGAGAACCGACGACCGTTCGGTAAGAGGCGCCATTTGCGCCTCCTGTGAGAGCGCTGCCGCGAGCTCGGGCCATTGACGTTGGAGCTCGAGAAGTGGAATCCATTGGGCGTAGATGTCCCTCGCGGGACCGTAGGTCTCGACGAGCTGTCGCCACGCTTCGGCCGCGCTCGTGATGTCCTTCGCAAGGTGCGTGAGAACTTCGGCGGCACGGAACGAGAGCTGCCTCGCGAGGGCGCTGTCACCGCTCTTCGCCGCGAGTCCACGTGCACGCTGCTCAAGCACGAACGAAAGGTCGAGCCAAGACTCTCGTTTCTCATAAAGCGGCTCGAGAGCCTCGAAAGCGCGCTCGCGCGCGGGGCTATCGACGAGGCGACGCCAAGCGTCGATGGCTCGCTCGATGTCGCCGAGGGGAGTCGTACAGAGCTGTGCGATACGTTCCGTGGCTTGCTGCTTTTCGCTATCGTCGTTGCTTAACTCTGCGACGCGCGACAAAACCTCGACGAGGTTCTTCGCATCGTTTTCTGCCTCATAAAGGCTCGTGAGGGCCCGCGACGCCACGAGGATCGCAGCGGCGGCGGAGCCCGTGGCAGTGAGCACGCCAACGAGCGCGGTTCGCGCGCGCTTCGCGTCGCCTCCCAGGAGCAGCAGCTCGCCCATCTCGGCGTTGATGAGAGACCGCACGCTCGCATCTTTGGCGGCGGTCGAAATCCGCGCAAACGTCCGCGCGACGTCGAGTGGTCCTTTCAGCGTCGAACCGAGCGCGACGTAGCGACGGCGCAAATCGTCCTCGGTCGGATCAATGCCTAAGGCCTGCTCGAACGCATCCAGTGCACCTTGGGGATCGTTGAGCTCGTCTTGTTTGAGAATGCCAATTCGCCGCAGGACATCACGACGCCTCGGGCCGCGTGTATTTTCGAGTTCGATGGCGAGGTAGCGGGCAGCCTCCTCCGTGGTCGGTGCACCCGACGCAAGGGCGGCCGCTGACCGAGCGGCGAGGCCTTTGCTTTCGAGAAGGCGGAGGGCCACACGCCGCGCCTCTGGGTGGGTCGGGTCGACGTCGAGGAGCGCCTCGACATGAGGCATCGCGCGTTCCGGCTCTTTGAGCTGATTTGCGAACACCTCGACGAGTTTGGCGCGGATCTGCGCGGTGTCGTCGACGTCTGGGGGAGGGTCAGCGGCGAGCGCTTGCTCGAACATTCGCGCGACGTCACGGTACCGGTTCGCTTTGACGTAGCGCGCCTCAAGGACGCTCCGCAGGGGCTCGTCCGTAGGGTCTAGTTTGACCAGCTGTTGATAAGTCTCAATCGCCTTGTCTTCGAGATTGGCACGTTCATAGAGAATGGCCGCTCGCTTGAGGAGAAGGAGTTGGTCTGGCTTATTTCGATGGGTTGCCGTGTAAACGCAGAGATCCGCCAACTTCTTGTTGTCGTCGACGCGCGTGAGGTGGGCGTCGATTCGCTTGAATGCGCCTGCGTGAGCGGGCCAGGCCGTAAGCGCTCTTTCGAGGTAGGTCGTGGCGCCAAACTCGTCTCCAAGGACCTCTCCAAAAAAACCTGCCGCGCGGTAGAAAAGCTCGGCCTGCACCAGAGGCACGAGGGTTTTCAGTCGTCGTCCTTGCGCAACGGATTCGTAAGCGAACGCGAGTTCCGACACACGGTCGTGGCGGACGGCGGCCTCATGCAACTCCAGCCAAATGCCGTCATCGAGCTGATTTTTGGAGAGCCCGAAAAGCAACGCATCAAGGATTTCCTCTTCGTTCTCGAGTTTGGTCTCGAACGAAGGAATTCCGTGACGGGATTTGTGAAATGACGGCGGCGACGATGGCATGGGCATCCGAGCGAGCCGAGAGGGGAGGGAGGCCAAGCGTATCGGAAATTAGCGAAGCGCAACGCGAAACGGGCGCACACAACCGTTCCCTGGGTCGCCTTCATGAGGGGCGTGTGCGAGCGTCCCAACGGGGGGGGCCACATCTCCTTGACGGAGAGCGGCTACCTCCCTAACAAGCTCCGCACGCCCATGGAGAAGTCCGCTTCGACGGCTGCCCAAGCTTCGACGGCCGCGCGAGAGGAGCGCGGCTGCCCGGGTACGCCCTCTATTTCTATTTCTATTTCTCTTTCGAGTTCCGGTATCACGAGCACGTTGCTCAGGGGGCCCGTTCCCGTTCGCGTTCCCGTTCCCGTTTCCCTGGGCCGCGATCTCGTGGTCCTCGCGAAGCCCCGGATTACGCTTATGGTCGTGATCACCGCTGCCGGAGGGCTCTTTCTTTCTAGGCGCGTGTCCGATTCGGCGCCGCTTTCGGCGGTTACGGTCGTTTTGACACTGCTCGGCTGCGCGCTGATCGTCGCCGGAGCCAACGCGCTGAACATGTACATCGAGCGTGATGTCGACAAGCAGATGGACCGGACGAAGAATCGGCCACTTCCTACGGGCCGCCTCGCGCCACGCGTCGCCTTGTGGTTCGGCGTCATCCTTTCCGCGACGGCGATCCCGGTGCTCGCCCTCGGTGCGAACGCACTCACCGCACTTCTCGCCGTGGTCGCGAACCTCCTGTACGTTTTTGCCTACACGCCTCTAAAACAGCATTCCGCGTATGCCCTCCACGTGGGAGCGATCCCAGGTGCCATCCCTCCGCTGCTCGGGTGGACGGCCGGAACCGGCCGCGTGGATGCCGCCGGCGCCGTGCTCTTCGGCATCCTGTTTCTTTGGCAAATTCCCCACTTCTGCGCGATCGCCCTCTTTCGCAAGGAAGACTACGCTCGCGCTGGAATTTTCGTACTCCCGAACGTGACGGGTGAGCTTGCAACCCGGCACACGATTGTGCGCTGGAGTTTCGCTCTTCTCGCGACGAGCTTGCTTCTGACACCGCTCGGCGTTGCGCATCGCGGTTACCTAATCGCGGCGACCCTTCTCGGCGCGATGTTCTTCGGGTGGGGATGCTACGGACTTCGCAACGGGACCGGTAAAAGATGGGCGAGGTCTCTCTTCGGTGTCTCGATCCTTTATCTCGTCCTTCTTTTTGCCATGCTGGCAATTGACCCCTAAGTCACGGCCGCACGCATCTCCGGCGCTCGCTTGGGTCGCCGAGGTTTCCTGCTCCGAATTCGACTCAGCATGCAACGACCGCGACGAAAGCCTTTCGTTCTCCTTTTCGCCATCGAGCTCGCGATAGCCGTTGCCGTGGTCACCAGCCCGGTCGCCTGCGGACGCGATGCGCCCACCGACCCGTTACCAGGCGTACGGCTTGGAATGACGCCTCGCGACGTCCGGGAGCGGTTCGAAGAGGGCGCTCGAGGCTCTTGGCAGACGCATCTGGGCGGGGGCTCCCCGGGAACGAGCGACGATACGGTACTCACGTGGTCTGCGCTTTCGACTGGGCTTGCGACGAGCGGGAACGACCATGGGCCGAACCGCGCCGTGTTCGAATTTCACTTAGGGATGCTCGTCGCGATGCGCGCGCATTTGCGCGAGCGACCTGCGGGGGTCGGGACGGACGAATACGTCGAAGTCACGTCAAAGACCGTGACGTCGCGCCGGCCGGGAGCCTCTGAAACGGGGGGTACTGACGTGACGGTGCTCGCCCTTGATTGCCCGACGCACCGGCAGGAAGCCCAACGGATGGCCTCAAAGGCTGTCAAGTAAGTGGGCGCGCAAAACTTTCGCGCCAATCTCTCGCAACCGGGACTTGTACCCGCTCACCCCCACGCTCTATAAGAGCGCCAACCGACACGATTTGTGGCGGTTTTGCGGGACGCAGCGCGCGCCCTTGTGCGCGAGCGGCTCGGTGTGAGAGAGGCTCGAGACCCGAGTGGCCACGAGACAACGGTCCTAGCTATGCAGATCTTCCCCCGATCGCTCAATAAGCTCCCCCTCATCCTCGCTGGCGTTGGCGCCATCGTTCCCGCACTCCTCGTGGGTGCGGTTTGGTACTACCTAACGCCAAAAAACTTCCAAGTTGGCTACGCGCCAACGCAGCCGGTGCCTTATTCGCACCGCTTGCACGCCGGTCAAATGGCGATGGATTGCCGCTACTGCCACGCCAATGTAGAGGTCGCGGCAAAAGCCATGATCCCGCCGACGCAGGTGTGTATGGGGTGCCACTCGCTCGTGAAGACCGACAGCGCACGCCTTGCGCCGGTTCGGGCGAGCTGGGAGAGCGGAAAGCCCATCGAGTGGGTCCAGGTTCACAAGCTTCCTGACCACGCGTACTTCAATCACAGCGCCCACGTTTCCGTGGGCGTTGGCTGCACGAATTGCCACGGGCGCGTGGACCAGATGGAGGTCGTCCGAGCGGCGACTCCACTCGGTATGGGCTGGTGTCTCGATTGTCACCGCGACCCCACGCCGAATCTTAGGCCGAAGGATCAAGTTACCAACATGGAGTGGAAGCCCGAGATGGCGCCGGGATGGACCCCGCCTGAGGTCAATCCGCCGAAGCATTGTTCAGGGTGTCACCGATGAGTCGCAGGGAGCCCACAAAACAGGGTAGTTTCGCCAAGCCCGAAGACGGAGCGAAGCTCTTTTGGAAGAGCCTTGCTGATATGTCGAACCCGGAGGGCGCCCAAAAGCGCGCGCAGTCCGAGGACTCCGCAAGCGCCGCCGCGCGCGAAGCGCAGGACGCGACGCTGATTCGCCTTCGTCCCAAGCGAAGCGCTGAGCGTTCCGCAAACGGCGCCGCTTCACCTCCTCAGATGGGGTTGGGGCAGACAACGACGGGCGATGCATCGCTTGGCCGTCGCGGGTTTATGTTCTTCGCGGGTGCGTCCGCCGCGCTCGCCGCGGAGGGTTGCGCTCGTAGGCCGGTGGAGAAGATCCTTCCTTACGCGAAGGCACCGGAACACGTGTTGCCTGGGGTCGCGAACCACTACGCGACCGTGCGTCAGTTCCGAGGCGACGCGATCGGTATCGTGGTCGAAAGCCACGAAGGCCGGCCCACGAAAATCGAGGGTAATCGCGAACACCCGTCGAGCAACGGCGCGACGGACCTCTGGTCCCAAGCGGCGATTTTCGAGCTCTACGATCCGGACAGGTCCGCCTCGCCCATGCGCGGTCTGAGGGCTGCGACCGTCACGCGGGCCGCGGGAGCCGCAGCAGCCGCAGGAGCTTCATCCCGCCAGCCTGCGACGTGGAGCGAGATTGACGCCCTCCTTGCGGATGTGGCTCGCTCATCGCAAGCCGACGGTGGCGCCAAGCTCCGCATCCTCGCCGAGACAACCAACTCTCCGACCTTCATCCGCCTTCGCGAGGCTCTACAAGCCAAGCTCCCGCAGGCGAAGGTGCATACGTGGTCGTCGGTCAATGATGCCCACGCGCGTGAAGGTTCGCGGCTCGCGTTCGGCCAAGCCGTCAACGTCGTCCCCGATTACGCGCAAGCGAAGGTCATTGTCGCCATCGACAGCGATTTTCTCGGCACCGAGCCCGGCATGGTGCGTGCGACAGGTCAGTTCGCAGCGGGCCGCAGGCTCGCGAACGGCTCGAGCGACCCCATGAGCCGCCTCTACGTCATCGAGCCGACGTTTACGAACACCGGCATGAATGCGGACCATCGTCTACGTCTCGCGGCGCGCGATGTCGGTCGGTACGTGGTGGCACTCGCAAAGGAGCTCACGGCGAAGCACGGTTTGGACCTCGGTTCCTTGCTCGCAGGTAGCGACCGCGCTGACGTCACGGGAATCCCGACATCTTGGATTGTCGCGGTCGCGAAGGAGCTCGCAGGCGCGCGTGCAAAGTGCATCCTTGTCGCGGGCGTCCGGCAGCCCCCTCACGTCCACGCGCTCGTCCACGCGCTCAATGCAGCGCTCGGTAACGCTGGCCACACGGTGAGCTACTTCCCGGTTGCCGACCCGCTCGACTTGGACCCCACCGCGAGCCTTAAAGCTCTTGCGGCGGACATGGAGAAGAGCGCCGTAGGAACGCTCGTGATCCTCGGCGGCAATCCCGTTTACGACGCACCGTCGGACCTCAAATTCGGCGAGCGCCTCCGGGCTGTCGGGACGACCGTGCACGTCGCTTCCCATGTCAACGAGACCAGCGAGGCGTGTCTGTGGCATGTGCCTCGAGCCCACGAACTCGAAGCTTGGGGTGACCAGCGCGCGCTCGACGGCACCGTCGCGATTCAACAACCGCTGATTGCGCCTCTTTTTAGCGGCCGAAGCGACCTAGAAATCCTCGCGAAACTCACAGGCGACCTCGCCCCCAAGGGGTTCGACCTCGTTCAGCAGACGGTTCGCGGTTCGCTGTCCAGTGCCCAGGCCATGAGTCGTGTGTGGAGCGAGTCGCTTAAAAAGGGCGTACTCGGACCCGGTCCAAAAGCCTTCGGCCCGATGAACGTTCGACACGCCGAGATTGCGTCCGCGATGTCCCTTGTGTCTTCGATGACACGCGGCGCGCAAAGCAGCCCGCTTGACCCCGACAACCTTGAAGTGACCTTCGCGGCGTGCCCGAAGCTCTATGACGGTCGTTACGCCAATAACCCGCTTCTTCTCGAGCTCCCGGACCCGGTCAATAAGGTGACGTGGGACAACGTCGGATGCGTCTCGAAGGCGACGGCCGAAGCGCTCGGCGCCGAGAACGGAACCGTCGTTCGCCTTACGCGCGACGGCGCTCAGCCGGTGGACATCGCACTCTGGATAACGCCCGGCCAAGCCGACTACTCGGTCGGGCTTGCGCTCGGCTGGGGTCGCCAACAGGCGGGCCGCTATGGCGACAAGCACGGCTTTGACGTCAGCGGTCTCCGTACGACGGACGCGATGTGGATCGCGTCCGGCGTGAAAGCCGTCAAGCTGTCGCTCGCCGAGCTCGATGTGCTCAAGGAGCGCCTGCGCAAGGTCGGAATGGCCGCTGGGGAGAGCCCCGTCGCGGGTCGCATTCGGCCTGACGACGCGTTCGACGTCGTCACACACGCTTACAAAATCTCGCAAACTCAAGAGCACGACTCGATGGAGGGCCGCCCGCTTGCGATTGACGCGACGCTCGCCGAGTACAAGAAGCAGGCGTACTTTCCGTACTTTCCCGACCGTGATCGTAAGGACGTCGACTTGCACGGGAAGACCATTGGCGTTCGCGAATCGGGTTCCCCAGACCCCGAGACCGCTCCACTTTGGCCGCAGGTTGATTACTCAAAGGTCAACAAGTGGGGCATGGCGATTGACCTCACGTCATGCACCGGTTGCAACGCCTGCGTGATCGCGTGTCAGATTGAAAACAACGTTCCGGCCGTCGGCAAAGAGCAAATCTGGCGCGGTCGCGAAATGTATTGGCTCCGCGTTGATCGCTACTTCGTGGGTCTTGACCCGAATAACCCGCAAGTCGCGTTCCAGCCGGTCGCCTGCGTGCAGTGCGAAGAAGCGCCGTGCGAGAACGTGTGTCCGGTCAACGCGACGGAGCACTCTCCCGAAGGGCTCAACGACATGGCCTACAACCGGTGCATAGGAACTCGCTACTGCGCGAACAACTGTCCGTACAAGGTCCGTCGCTTCAACTTTTTGAATTACCACACGAGCGGCGGCACCTACGACGAGATCCCGGAAGTCGAGAAGATGCACTACAACCCCAACGTCACCGTGCGCATGCGCGGCGTCATGGAGAAGTGCAACTACTGCGTCCAGCGGATTGAGGAGGCTCGCATCAAGAGCCGATACACCGGGGAACCCCTTCGAGAGGGCTCTGTCGTGACAGCTTGCCAACAGGCTTGCCCGGCCGGAGCCATCGTGTTCGGGAATCTGAATGATCCGAACAGCGCCGTCGCAAAGTGGCGCGCGAAAGACCGCTCTTACCGATTGCTCGCCGAGCTCGGAACACACCCTCGCACGAGCTACCTGGGCAAGATTCGTAACCTCAACTCTGAAATAGAGGGAGCGTAGTCATGAGCTCCTGGAACCTTCCGATCAAAGAGATCGGTGAAACACCGCTCGTCGGCGACGGCACCACATTCCGTTCGATTACCGAAACGGTATGCCGTGTTACCGAAAATAAAGCTCCGCGAGCCTGGTGGGTCGCGTTTTTGATCGCCGTGAACTTCACGGGGATAATGACTCTCGCGATCGGCTACCTGTTTTGGACCGGCGTAGGTGTGTGGGGCAACAACGCCCCTGTCTACTGGGCCTGGGACATTACGAACTTCGTCTGGTGGATCGGTATCGGCCACGCCGGAACGCTCATCAGCGCGGTCCTTTTCCTGTTCCGGCAAAAGTGGCGCACCGCGATCAATCGTTTTGCTGAGGCGATGACGATTTTCGCGGTTATCTGCGCTCTAGTTTTCCCAGGCATTCACGTCGGTCGTGCTTGGTACGCCTACTACATGCTTCCGCTCCCGAACGAGATGGCCATCTGGCCAAACTTCAAGAGCCCTCTCATCTGGGATATCTTCGCCGTAAGCACGTATTTTACAGTGTCGACGATGTTCTGGCTCGTGGGCCTCATCCCCGACCTGGCGACGCTTCGAGACCGCGCGACGAACAAGTACAGGCGCATGATTTACGGGGCGCTTTCGCTTGGCTGGCGCGGCTCGAACAGGCACTGGCAAAACTACGAGCGCGCCTACCTCATTCTGGCCGCACTCTCGACGCCCCTGGTCCTTTCCGTTCACAGCGTCGTTTCGTTCGACTTCGCGACTTCGCTGCTGCCTGGCTGGCACACGACCATTCTGCCTCCGTACTTCGTTGCAGGCGCTGTTTTCTCAGGCTTCGCGATGGTCATGACCCTCATGCTCGTCACGCGAGCGGTCTACGGCATGCGCAGCTTGGTTCTGATGAAGCACCTCGAGTTGATGAACAAGATCATCCTCGTGACAGGGTCGCTCGTCGGCTACGCGTACGCGATGGAGTTCTTCATTGCCTGGTACAGCGGCAATGAGTACGAGCGCTTCTTGTTCGTCGAAAACCGGCTCCAAGGCCCAATGGCCTGGGCTTATTGGATCATGATCTCGTGCAACGTCCTCAGCCCGCAGGTCTTCTGGTTCAAAAAATGCCGCACGAGCATTCCGGTGATGTTCGTCGTGTCGATTCTCGTCAACATAGGAATGTGGTTTGAACGTTTCGTCATCATCGTGACGTCGCTCTATCGGGACTTCTTGCCTTCTTCCTGGGGCACTTTCCGGCCCACCCTCGTTGACATCTTTACGTACGCCGGAACGCTAGGTTTGTTTTTTACGGCCTTTCTTCTCTTTATTCGCTGGATTCCCATGATTGCTATCGCAGAGGTCAAAGGCGTTTTGCCCGAAGCGGACCCTCACTTCGGCGAGGGGGCGGAATCCCACGGCCATCGCGAAACGTTTCACGAGCCTATTGCCGCGGAGGCAGAGTGATGAGCACGCCGGCTAAGGTCGCTCCCGCGTCTTCGTCTGTCGGGGAAGGAGCGCCTGCGCTCCTCCTCGCGGAGTTCAACGCGCCGTCCGAGGTGCTTCACGCGGCGAAGGCGCTTCGCGAGGCCGGGTACACGCATTTCGATACCCACAGTCCGTTTCCGATTCACGGGATGGACGAGGCGATGGGCCTCGGTGATAGCAAGCTTGGGTTGATCGTCTTCCCGATTGGACTTCTCGGCGGGACGCTCGCCTTCACGATGATTCACTGGATGAACAACATCGACTATCCGATCATTATCGGCGGTAAACCGGCCTCCGTGGCTTCCTTGCCGTCCATGATTCCGGTCATGTTCGAGCTGACGGTGCTCCTCTCAGCGTTCGCCACTGTGTTCGGAATGCTTCACCTCAACAAGCTGCCGCGCCATCACCATCCGATCTTCAATTCGGACAGGTTTGCTTCTTTCTCGAACGACAAGTTTTTCGTGTCCGTCGAGGCAACCGATCCAAAGTGGAGCGCTGAAAAGACGCGTAACCTGCTCGAGGCCGCGCACGCCCACCACATCGAGCTTGTTTATGATGACGAGGAGGGCGGCGAAGACCTCGACGAGGCGCCGCTCGGTAGTCCGTCAACGTCACCCGGGAAGGTGCACGCATGACGTCGATTTACGCAGTTTCTGAAGCGCGACAGCGAGTCGAGCTAGTTTGCCCAAGCAGGTGGCTTGCGCTCGCGCTCGGAGCAAGTTGTCTGTTGGGGTGCCGCGGCGAAACCTCGAAGGAACCGCCTTTGGTCGGGATTCGCAACATGTACGACCAACCGAAGTACGACGTGCAGGAGGAGTCCGCGTTTTTCGCGGACCATCGCGCGATGCGTCCACTGGTTGAGGGCGTTGTCTCCACCGAGGAGGAGACGGAGCCCGGAGTCGCCCAAGGCCGTCTCGAAGACCAATCGGGATACGTGCTGACCATTCCTTCTTCTGTCATCGCATCCTTAACGATGGGCGCGATGGGCGCATCGGTACCGACCGCCGCTCAAGTACAGTCCGCTGGGGCCGGTTCTCCGGCACCGAGCGGAGGTGGCTCCGGTACGGCCACTGGAATCGAGGCGCTCACCGTCCGGGGGAAAGCCCGGTATGGAATTTATTGCACGCCGTGCCACGGCAACACCGGCAACGGCAACGGCATCGTGAAAAAGCGTGCCGTCGCGAGCGGGGCGACCGCGTTTGTACCGCCGACGTTCCACCAAGACCGAATCCGCCACATGCCTGACGGTCAGCTTTTTGCGACCATCACGAATGGCAAAAACAACATGCCGCCGTACGCGATGCAGATACCCGTGAATGACCGTTGGGCCATTGTGGCTTACGTGCGCGCGTTGCAGATCGCTGAGCCGAAACCGGAGACGAGCCCGTGAGCGCACATCTAGACAGCATGGCGCAACCGAGCGCCGATCCCTCACGCTGGGTTCTCTCCGGCCCATGGGCGGGCGCTTGGAAGGTCTTTGCCCTTATCGGCGCACTCGGTGCCGCCGGCGCCGCGTTTGGCTACACGGTCGACTCCCGAAGGTTTGCCTACGCGTGGCTCTTTTCGTTCATGACGTGCTTGGCGGTCGCTCTCGGCTGCACCTTCTTCGTCCTCATCCAGCGCCTCACCGTCGCAGGGTGGAGCGTGACGGTTAGGCGTACGGCCGAGTTTTTCAGCTACGGCGTTCTTGCGCTGGTGCCGCTCTTCGTCCCCGTCTTGATGTGCGCGGGTCAGTTGTGGCCGTCGTTAGAAGGTCGCGTGGGTGGACCCGACGTCTCAGGCCATGGCGAGTCTCACGGCTCGATATCTCTCGTCACGCCCGCCTACGCTCAGGAGCATCCTCCTGCGACCTCTCAAGGAGGAGGCACTCACGGGAACGCCGAAGCAGCGCCGGCAAGTGCACACGGGTCTTCACCGGTAGAAGGCGCGACAAATCACGCCGGCGATCCTGGAGCAGCGGCGGGTAACGCCCACGGCTCGCCTTCATTGTCGTCGGCGGGGCACGGCGATGCTGCAACACATGCGCTTCATGCGTCGCACGAGCTCATTCGCAGCGAGACGATGGCGAAAAAGACGGGCTACCTAAATCGGAACTTCTTCTACGGTCGTGCCGCCTTGTACTTCGCGGTTTGGGTCCTCCTCGCAGTTCGGCTCTTCGGATATTCGGTGACCCAAGACACCACGAAAGATCCGAAGCTCACGGTCCGCGCGCAGGGATTTGCGCCAGGAGCCATGTTCCTGTTCGCGCTGACGCTTACGTTCGCCGCGTTCGATTGGATCATGGCGCTCGAGCCCACGTGGTGCTCCACCATCTTCGGGGTGTACTACTTCGCCGGGTGCGTCGTCTCGAGTCTTGCGGTCATCATTCTAGTGACCATGGCGCTGCGGACCTCAGGACCACTCAAGGGTGCCGTGACGCCTGAGCACTTTCATGACCTTGGCAAGCTCATGTTCGGGTTCATGGTGTTTTGGGCGTACATCGGCTTCTCGCAATTCATGCTGATCTGGTACGCAGCCCTTCCCGAGGAGACGAGCTGGTACCACAATCGTTGGGACTACGGGCCGTGGGCTAAGGTGAGCGTGGCGCTGCTTTTCGGCCATTTCATCGTGCCTTTCTTCTGGCTCATCTCCCGTAACTTCAAGCGCAATCTAAGTCGCCTTCAGCTCGGCGCGGGCCTCCTCCTCGTGATGCACGTGGTGGACATGTATTGGTTCGTGATGCCGAACCTCGCCCTCGGCTCAAATGACTTCGCTTTCCACTGGCTTGACGCCGCTTGCTTCTGCGCTGTCGGCGGGGTTTACGGCGCTTTCGTATTCTTCCGTATGACCAAAAACCACCTCGTCCCGGTCGGCGATCCGCGTCTCCAGCGGTCGCTGCACTTTCAAAACGCCTGAGGCACAGAGATGGCCGTCGACAACACACAGCCCAGAGTTCGCCTCATCGCGACACTCGCCGTCATCGTGATCATCACGCTGGTCGGCCTTGATTTCGTCCTCAAGAGCTACTTCACGTTCATGAGCGAGGGCGCGCAGTACGAAAAAATGGCGCCACGGGCAGACGTGCTCGCGCAAACAGCTGCCGACTCGGCTTCTTTTTCTTCCGCAAGGATGCCCATGCTTCAGGCTGCAGCGCAGCTCAAGCTCGGTCGCAGCGAGGCCATCGAGCCTAGACCGTCGGATGACCTCGGCGCGATGACGGGATGGAACAAGCTTCCAAAGCTCGCGCCCGTCTCCTTTGTGTCGCGCGACCTGCCCTTACCTCTGTCTGGGGGCGTAGGGTACGGAGCCGAATCGAGCCTTGCGGATGGCGGTTCTGTCTCTAAGAACCCGGTGTCAGACGCGGGACGCGACGCGCGGCCTCCGCAACACTGAGTCCACGATGACGCCTCTCTTCGAACACACCTTGCGCGCGCCACGGCATTTTCGGCTCCGTCCGATTGTATGCCGTATAGCTCCGCGACGTGTTCAAAGCTCCGGCGGCGCCCGTTCCACCGCTTCGTTTATTCTGGTCGCAGCGTTCACGCTCTTCTTCGGGCTCTCGCCTCGCACGGCAAAGGCTCAGGTGGCCGGTATGCCGCCCGAGCTGGTCCATGTTGGAGTCCGCGAGCACCTCGACGGTCCGCTCCCCCTTGAAACTCCGTTTCGCGACCACACCGGCAAGGCCGTCAAGCTCGGCGATTTCTTCGACGGCAAGCGGCCTGTCGTCCTGACCTTCGCCTACCACTCATGCCCCGTGCTTTGCAGCATGGTCCTCAATGCGACCGCGAGTGGGCTGCGCGGGATCGGTTGGAACGTTGGCAAAGAGTTTGAGGTCGTCACAATCAGCATCGACCCCGAAGAATCCTTGGAGAAGACCGCTATCAAGCGCGCTTCGATCCTCTCGGAGTACGGAGCCTCTCGAGGTCACGACGGGACTGGTTGGCACTTTCTCGTCGGTGGCAAGGCAGCCATTGCGAGCGTCGCGGCGGCCGCAGGGTTCGAGTACCAATACGACGCTGACCAGAAACAATGGGGTCATCCGTCCGTTCTGATGATCGCCAAGCCCGATGGCCACATGGCGCGCTATCTGTACGGCCTCGAATTCTTGTCGAACGACTTGAAGCTCGGGTTGCTCGAGGCGTCCGCGGGGCGCAGCATTTCGACGTTGGAGCAGCTGATCCTGTACTGCTACCACTACGATCCCAAAGGCGGAAAGTACGTCCTCGTGGCTCAGCGCGTCATGCAAGTGGGTGGCGGAGCAGTGGCTCTCGTGTTGTTTGGATTTCTTGGCCTTTTTTGGGGGCGCGAGTTCCGCAAAAGTAGGCGGGGTTCAGCCTCGGGCGATCGCTCGAGCCCTGTGCCCCGCGATGTGACCGTGTGAGGAGGCTTCAGTGACGTACCGCATGTTGGCGACAGAACCACAAGCGTCGAGCTGGCAGTTGCCGCCGGCGATGTCCGATACGGCGCCGCCCGTCGACAATACCTACAACTTCATTTTTTGGTTCTCCGTCGCGTTCACCGTCGTCATTACGGCGCTAACGCTGTACTTCGTCGTGAAGTACCGGCGTCGACCAGGCGTGAGGTCGGAGCCTACGGGTCACTTCAATCGCCTCGAGATCTTCTGGACGGTTACGCCGACGATCTTTATCGGCATTCTCTTTCACGTTGGCTTTAGTTCATGGATCAAGAACGCGACGGCGGCCGAAGGCGCGACCGAGATCCGAGTTCGAGGCAAGAAGTGGGTGTGGGAGTTCGAATACCCGACGGGTGACCGAGTTCCGAGCGAGCTCGTTCTCGAGAAGGGGCGCGCGTACAAGATGATCATCTCGTCCGAAGACGTTCTTCACTCGTTCTTCATCCCTGAGTTTCGTCTCAAGCGCGACGCGGTGCCTGGACAGTACTCGTTCATTGCCTTCACTCCGACCGTCACGGGCGCGGCGCATGTTTTTTGCGCCGAATACTGCGGGACGAACCATTCCGGGATGGGTGCGACCGTGAAAGTGCTCGAGCCGAACGAGTACCAAGAGTGGGCGAAGGGACTCGGGAAGTGCGTCGGCACGCCTGAAGAGTGCGTCCCTGAGCGTTACGGCGAGTCGCTCTTCGCGAAGAATGCGTGCACGACGTGTCACGGTGTGGGCGGTACGGGGATGGTCGGCGGTTCCAAGGGAGTCGGTCCGAAGCTTGCCGGGATCTACAACACCATGCAGCCGCTTATGTCGGGCGGTCCGGTGATGGCGGACGAGAACTACATTCGCGAGTCGATTCTCCGACCGAACGCGAAAATCGTGCAGGGCTACGCGAACGTCCAGATGCCGGCCTTCGTCCTCAAAGACGACCAGCTCGACGCGATCATCGCCTACCTAAAGTCGTTGAAGTAAGGACCCAGGAAGACCATGGCAGCAATCACGACATCGCCGGCGCACCACGAAGAGGTCGACCCGAACGCGAGTTACCTGGAGGCCTCGAAGGGGATCGGCAACTGGCTGGTTACCGTCGATCACAAGCGCATCGGGGTAATGTACCTCATCGCCGTGACGATCGCGTTCGCCCTCGGTGGCGTATTCGCGCTTCTCGTGCGCGCGGAGCTCTTTACGAAGGGCCGCACGATTATGGATGCGGACACCTACAACCGGATGTTCTCGCTCCACGGTGTCGTGATGGTGTTCCTTTTCATCATCCCGTCGATACCGGCCGCAATGGGCAATATTATTCTGCCGATTCAACTCGGCACGAAAGACGTTGCTTTCCCAAAGCTCAACTTATTGAGTCTTTACGTTTACGTCTTCGGTGCGTGCTTCGGTATCTACTCGATGATTAACGGCGGTGTCGACACGGGTTGGACATTCTACACGCCCTACTCGTCGAGCGATCCGGCGCACGGCGGCGTGGGGTCTCCGTCGGCCGTGCTCCCGATGACTCTTGCAGCCTTTATTATGGGGTTTTCATCGATCTTAACCGGTGTGAACTTTATCGCTACCATCCACAAGATGCGGGCGCCGGGCCTAACGTGGCGTCGCCTGACGCTGTTCACGTGGGCACTCTACGCCACCTCGATTATCCAAGTTCTTGCCACGCCGGTGCTCGCGATAACCCTCCTCCTTCTCACGATGGAGCGTTTTTTAGGGCTCGGTATCTTTGACCCGCGCCTCGGCGGAGACCCCGTGCTCTTCCAGCACTTCTTCTGGTTTTACTCGCATCCCGCCGTCTACATTATGATTGTGCCGGCCATGGGCGTGGTGAGCGAGATTATCGCGACCTTCTCGCGACGCGAGCCCGTTGGCTACATGGCCATTGCAGCGAGTTCGCTCGGCCTCGCGCTCCTCGGGTTTCTCGTGTGGGGCCACCACCTTTTCGTGGCGGGCATGAGCGAGTACGCCACGATGGTGTTCAGCGCGCTCACGTTCCTCGTGGCGATTCCGAGCGGCGTGAAAATCTTCAACTGGGTCGCGACCCTCTATAAGGGGTCGATTTCTCTCCAGTCGCCAATGCTCTGGGCGCTCTCGTTCTTATTTCTTTTCACGATCGGCGGTCTGACCGGACTCTTCCTCGGAATGCTCGCGGTCGACGTTCACCTTCACGACACGTACTTCGTCGTCGCTCACTTCCACTACGTCATGGTCGGCGGGACCGTCATGGGGTTTGTCGGCGGTCTTCACTACTGGTGGCCCAAGTTTACAGGCAAGCTCTACGACGAAAAGTGGGCGCGCTTCGGTTGGTTCTTTGTCTTCGTTGGCTTCAACGTGACGTTCCTCACACAGTTCGTGCTCGGTTCGCGGGGCATGCCGCGCCGCTACTACGACTATCTTCCGCAGTTTCAACAACTCCACCAGATATCGACGATGGGCTCGTGGGTCTTAGGCTTCGGATTCCTCGTGCTGGGCACGATGTTCGTGCGGTCGCTTATCGGGGGAAAGCCTGCACCTCGTAACCCCTGGGGTTCGGCTGCTCTCGAATGGATGACGCCCACGCCGCCTCCGCTTTACAACTTTGTGAAAGACCCCGTTCTAACGCGAGGTCAGTATGACTACCACCTTGCGACGGATGACGAACTCTATGAGGGGTACGACGACCCTCTCTTTCCCAAACGAATGTCCAAAGAGTCGCGCGAGGCGAAGGCCCGATCATGAGCCGCGAAGCTGTGACCGCAGCCCACGTCGATAGCTCACCTCCGCACGCTGGCCACGGTGCGCACGCCGACGCGGCGCATCACGGCCCGGTTTGGCTGGCGCACCACTTCGATACGCCCGCACAGCAGTTCGACACCGCGAAAATAGGGATGTGGGTCTTCCTAGCGCAGGAGCTGCTGTTCTTCAGCGGACTCTTTGTCGCCTACGGCGTCTACCGAAGTTGGTACCCCGAGATGTTCATCGCGGCGTCCCGGCAGCTGAACAAAGAGATGGGAGCGACGAACACCGTCGTACTTCTCTTCTCGTCACTCACGGTTGCACTTGCGGTCCGCTATTCGCAGGTCGGCAACCGAAAGATGACGGGGAGACTCATTCTCACCACCATCGGTTGCGCGTGCATGTTTCTTGTCATCAAGTTTTTTGAGTACAAGCACAAGTTCGAGGGCGGACTGCTTCCAGGGCGTTTCTACCATCCGCATCTTGAGCACTTGGTCCACGGGTCGCCTCCGCTCCCTGACAACACGGGCTCATTCTTTTCGATTTACTTCATGATGACCGGCGTGCACGGTATCCACGTGCTCATCGGTATCGGTGTGCTCATTTGGGTCTGGATCCGGAACAACCGCGGTGAGTTCTCAAAGGAGTACTTCACGCCAGTCGACATCGTTGCGCTTTACTGGCACCTCGTCGACCTTGTGTGGATTTACCTCTTCCCTCTGCTCTATCTGATTTGAGGCGCCCGCGATGAGCACTGCACAACACGGACATGGTTTGAGTCACGATGACGGCGCTGTCCACGCCCACGTTTCGTCGGTTCCTTTTTATATCGCGGTCTTCCTCGGCTTACTCTTTCTTACGGGAATGACCGTTGGTCAGTCGTATGTCGACCTCGGGAAAGCGAACATCGTTTTGGTTGTCGTCATCGCGACGATGAAGGCTTCGCTTGTTGCGACGTTCTTCATGCACTTGCGTTGGGACGATAAGTTCAATGTCCTCATCTTCATCGGGAGCTTGCTGTTTATCGGCGTGTTTTTCGCCTACACGCTCAAAGACACGGACCGTCGCGGCGAACGTGACCCAGACCAAAACGTCCACGTGTGGGAAAAGACGGGCGAAGCCGCCCCGGGCGGAATGCCAAAGAAGGAGCATGCCGCCCCAGCGAGCGAGTCCGGTGGATCAGCGCTGCCAGGCGCGGCCGGGATGACACTCCCGCAGCACTAGCCGAGCTAGAAAAAGTCGGTCACTCGAACGCGGGCGGCTCGCGCCGCAGCTTTGACGAGGTGCGGAATGTCGCGCACCACATAGCGATGGAACAGCCTGCGTGGTTGCTGCGCGAAGCGGTAAGCCCACTCGAGGCCTGTCCGCTGCATCCATACGGGCGCCCTCCGCAGCATCCCACTCGCCATCTCGAACGATCCGCCTACGCCGATGGCGACAGGGACCCCCAAGTGGTCTTTGTTCGCTGCAATCCACTTCTCCTGCTTTGGCGCGCCGAAAGCGACGAGCAGAATATCCGGGCAGGCCGCCCGAACTACCTCGCGAATCCTGTCTTGCTCTGCCTGCTCGCTGAACGTCGCGAACGGGGGACAGTACGTTCCGACAACCTTTACGCCCTTCGAGCGCCGTTCGAGCGCGGCTTTTGCCGCCTCCGCCGCGCCGTCCGCGCCGCCCAAGAAAAAGAGCGTTGTGCCCGCGCGTGCCGAGGCCTCGCCGAGGGTCCAGAAAAGGTCGCTACCCGCGACGCGTTCCCTGAGCGGTGTACCGCCAAGCTTCGATAGCCAAACGACCGGTGCACCATCGGCGACGACGAGGTCGGCAGCATCGTAGGCCGCCTTGAATTCCCGATCGGATGACGCGAGCGCGAGGTGATCGAGGTTACCCGTGCAAACGAACCTAGGTCGATCGCGCATCTTCGCGAGAAGGACGATGCGCGTCGTTGCCTCCTCGAGAGTGACGTCGTCGAAGAGCAGTCCGTCGATGGCGACGCGAGGTGGAATCATAAGGCGCAACGATACACGCGCGACGCTCGACTCGCGATACGGTACGCTTTTCGTTACAAAACATGCGCATTCTCCACCTCACGACGGAGTTTCCGTGGCCTGCGACAAGTGGCGGATCGGTGCGGACGGTGTCCCAACTTCGTATTCTTGCGTCGCTGCCCGAGGTCGAATCGGTCACCGTCTTGAGCGTCTCTGAGCACCCGGTCCGCGAGACCGACCTGCGAGCGTTTGCGGCGTGCGCGCCGAGAGGGCCGACGGAGGCCACGAAGCTCAGAGTGGTGCCACCCGTCTTCCATCCCGTGCATCTTTTCGATTTCAAGCGCTACGTTCCGCGCGTCGCCGCGCTTCGCGTCTTCCGCGGCGTGCCCTACCTTGCCGGGAAGTGGGATTCACATGCACTTCGCACGTTACTCCGTCGCGAGCTCGCCACGGCGCGTGTGGATGTGGTGTACATGGATCACGTGGGCATGGCCCGCTATCTGCCCGAGGTGAGAGCCGAGCGTCCGACTTGCCGCGTTGTGCTCGATGAGCACAACGTAGAGAGCGCTTTCTTTCGGCAGTTTGCCGAGCGACAGCGAGGCCCGAAGCGCTTGATTGCCGAGTCCGAATACCGTGCAAGCCTCGCTTTCGAGACGGCGTCGCTGCGCGCGGTGGATGCGGTCGTCGCGATTTCCAACGAAGATGCGAAACAATTCAAATCTCTCGCAGGGATTCACGCGCACGTCGTCCCGATGGTCTTCGAGTGTGAGCGCCGCCCACGCGCTCGGCCGCCTTTACCCAATTTCTGTTACGTTGGTAATCTCCGTTGGCACCCGAACGTGGCGGGCCTCGATTGGTTCTGTCGTGAGGTTTGGCCGACCATTCGATCGCGCGTGCCGAATGCGACGTTTGAAATCGCTGGGGTAGGGCTGAAGGTCGACGCAGTAGGATTGCTCGACGTGCCGGCCGCCTGGAAAGTGCCAGGAATTAGCACGCTTGGCTTCGTCGACGATCTCGAACCGCTCTACGCACGATCGCTCGGGATGCTCGCGCCGGTGTTCGGTGGCTCCGGCGTTCGCGTGAAGATGCTCGAAGGCTTTCGCGCGGGCATGCCGGTGGTGACGACACCCGATGGCGCCTTCGGACTCCCCCTGTCGGACGGCAAAGAAGCCCTTATCGCCGAAGACGCGCTGGGGTTCGCAGAGCGCGTAGAGAGACTGGCGAAGAACGATGACGTAGGCACGAGTGTGCGTGAGGGTGGGTATGCCTATCTCGAAGAGCACCACTCGCTTCGCCGCGCGCAGGAGGTCATGCGGCCAGTACTTGGAATTGGTTGACTCTTGCCGACTAGCCTCGTGCTGCTAGCATCAAAGCTCACGTCGTCCGTGGGTATCGCTCGAGACTCTTTTTCGGGGAATCGAGAGGACTTGCAGAGTTCGTGGGCACGGTGGCTTTCGCCGCGCAGTCTTCGTTCCGAGACCTAGACGGCTCCGAGGCGGGGCGAAGACTTTTAGAGGCTGAAGGAATCCATGGAGCTGTGGAAAGAGACTGCGAATGAGCTCGCGATTGTACGTCGGTAACCTTTCGTATGAGACGAATACAGAAACGCTGCGCCAGGGCTTCGCTACGGTGGGAGAGGTTACCGATACACACGTCGTCACCGATCGTGAGAGCGGTCGCTCGCGCGGCTTTGGTTTCGTGACGATGGCTACGGCGGACCTTGCGAAAAGGGCTATCGAAACCATGAATGGGGCGCTTCTGGACGGTCGCTCGATCCGCGTCAACGAAGCGGAAGAAAAGCCGCGCGGCGGGGCCGGCGGAGGTGGCGGCTTCGGAGGTGCGGGCCGTGGCGGCGGCGGTGGTGGTTACGGCGGCGGCGGCGGTGGCTACGGCGGTAGCGGCGGTGGGGGTGGTTACGGTGGGGGCGGTGGTGGTCGCGGCGGTGGTGGTGGCGGTCGACGGGGCGGCGGCGGCGGCGGTTACTAGCAAGCTGCGCGTGCACGTGGAGGCGAGAAGGCTGCGCCTGGTTCGACCGCGGCCGTCTTCAAGCCTTCTCGACTCCCCTATTTTCTGGCGCTGAGGACGCCGACGCTTGGACGCAGCAAAGGCGGGTTCGGGTTAGGGTGTCGCCGTGTTTGTCTTCCTCTCGAAGTTGCTCGACATTTTTTTCAGTCCCCTGACGTGGGGACTTCTCTTTCTGGCAGCCGCGGTTCCTTGGCGAGCGGGCGCGAAGGTTCATCTGGGGAGGCGACGAGCCTATGGCCTGCTCGGGCTTGTCGTGTTGCTGAGCGCGTCCTCTTCACCGATAGCTCACGCGCTGCTTTGGCGTCTTGAGCACAGCACGGCATCGACCTACCGGGACGACGTCACGTATGACGCGGTCGTCCTCCTTGGTGGCGTCGTCGACGAAGAAGCTTCCGCTGTTTCGCGACAGCCATCCTACAACGACAACGTCGAGCGCTTGGTGATGACTCACCGACTGCTCCGTGACAACAAAGCGCGTTTTGTGATTCTTTCCGGCGCGACTTCCAATCCAAAGTACGCCGACTTTGGAGAGTCCGCGATGCTCGCGCGTCAGCTCGAGGAGTGGGGGATCAAGAAAGACCGTATTATTCTCGAGAGCCACGCTTGGAATACTCATGAGAATGCTGTTTTCTCACAAGAAATCGCGCGTGCCCGCCGTTTCGAGCGCGTGCTCATCGTGACGAGCGCATTCCACATGGTGCGAGCGGAGGAGTGCTTTGTCGCGGTCGGGATGAAGGTCGATACGCTAGCCGTCGACTACCGCGGTCACGAGCATCCCGGCACGGCGGTCGCGGATTGGTTGCCGCGCGCGAGCGCTCTTGCCATCACCTCCTCCGTGACGCGCGAGATGTTCGGTCGGCTGGTCTATCGCGCCCAGGGCTATGGGATAGCGGCGCGCCCATGAGCGTGGCGAGCGAGCTTCGTCGGGTGAGCCGTCAAGGCCGTGCAAGGTACGCTGCCACTGCGGTATGGATCGTCGCCGCGTCGAGCGGCTTACTCTCCTGCAAACGCCATCCAGATGCACCGCTCATCGAGGTAACTCCGAGACCCGATCCCACGTTCCGACAGCGGAACGTCGTCCCACCCGCCGCGACGCTAAGCGCCGCATCCGAAAGCTCTGCGCAGCTCAACGGCGTGGCAGAAAATGGGTCTCCCATCGAACAGGCGAGGGCGTACGAAGCGAGTGGCCAGGTGTGGATGGCAAGGCTCGTACTCGAGCAAAGCGCGCTCAGCCCGAGTGGCACCAAGGAGGAGGTCGAGACTCTTGCGCGACTATGTCAGGCGCAGTCTGATGCTCCGTGCCTAAACGCTTGCAGCAAGAAGCTCGGGCACCCGCCTAAACGCGGAACGAAACTCTCAGAGACCCGACACGGCCCTAGCGATGCCGTCGATTCGCGGCGATCCGTGCGCGAAGGCCGCGCGCAAAATGGCAAATCTACGCGGGCGAGCGCGGCGGATCGCTAACGAGCTGCTCAAGCCTCGTCATCGCGCGCTCGAGAGTCTCCATCGATGGGCCGAACGAAAAGCGCACGTGGTCCCGAAACCGAGACACGCGGCCTTGGCGCCGCTTCCCAGGGTTGACGTCGAAGAACTCACCGGGGACGGTGATGACTTTCTTCTCGAGCGCCGCGCGGAAAAGCCCCATACCCTCGTTGAGCGGGGCGGGCAGGTTGGCCACGTTCCCCCACGCGTAAAAGGTGCCCTCCGGGATGCTGTCGAACCGCACGCCGAGGCGCCCGAGGCGCGACAGCATACGGTCGCGTTTGTCGCGGAAAGCGCGCTGAATCGCGCGCGTCTCGCTCACGACGTAAGCCTCGTCAAACAGTGCTACCGCGGCACGCTGGAGGGGCTTCGAACCCCCGCCGTCGAGAAACGAGCCCGCGCTGGCGAAACGTTCTACGACGCTTTTGGGAGCCACCGCCCACGTGACGCGCCACCCTGGATAGCGCCAATTTTTCGTGAAGCCGTCAAACAGCACGATCGGGTCCTTGTCGACGTCGTTGACGTAGCGCGCGGCACTCTCGACGGGCAATCCGCCGTGCGGCGCTTCGTAGATATAGTGAGAGTAAAACTCGTCAAGAAGGAGTGTGCAATCGAGGTCGCGGGCAACATCCACCCAGCGCTCCAGCTCTTCACCCGAGACGAGCTTCCCAGTTGGATTGCATGGATTGGAAAGAAGCAACGCCGAGAGGCCACGACCGAGGATTTCACGTTTCAGATCATCCGACGTGAACCGATAGCCCGTATCGCTATCGAGTAAAATAGGGATGCTCGTGAACGCTTTGAAGATGTCGAGTAACTCTTCATAAGCTGTATAGTCAGGGAGGAAGTGACCCAGGTTTATTGAGCCAAGGCTTGCCGCCGCGCGCGTCAATGCGGCGCGCCCGCCACCCGACACGCACACGTTTTCAGCGCTGTATTTCGAGCCACGGCCCTTCCGATAGAGGTCGTTGTAGAGCGAGGCCACGGCTTCTCTCAGCTCCCAAAGGCCCGCGACGGGCGCGTATTCCTGATCGTCGGCGTGAATGGCGACGCTATGGATGCGGGCCGGGGCTCCCGGTAAGTCGCCCGTTTCGGGCTGTCCTTGACCGAGGTTGCACCAGTCCGGGTCGGACGAGGCAAATCCTAGTTTCGTGGCCTCGTTGGTGACGTAGATAACGCCGGTTTTCGGAACCGCACGAAAAGCGTGAAAAGAGTGATGTTCCGGAACGGCAGGGGAAAGGGCAGGGGAGGGGAACGAATCCGAATCTGAAATGACGCTCATCGCTAACCTTTCTCTACACAACAGCGCACAGGATAATTCTACGAAGTTTCGTCGTCGTCTTCGTGAGCCGATGGGTTCCTCAGGCCGAGTGCACGCGCCTTCTTGTAGAGGTGGCTGCGCTCAAGGTCGAGCGCGCGCGCGGTCGCAGCCATTTGACCTCCGCTTTGCGTGAGCGCTTCCTGGATAATCTGCCGCTCCGCGTCCTCGACGAGCACGCGAAAAGAGACGCCTGGGCGATAGATGCCAGAGGCCTTTGGCGTGGCGCTATTCGGTAGGACCGCCTGCACATCAGCCGCTCGGATGAGATCGTTAGGCGTGAGAATTACGAGTCGTTCCGTAAGGTTACGTAACTCGCGTACGTTTCCTGGAAAGCTGTATGCCGCGAGCACCTGAATCGCGCCGTCCTCCATGGTGACGCCTGGGCGGTCGTTTGCTTTTGCGGCCAGCGCGAGAAAGTGCCGCGCGAGCATGGGAATGTCGTCACGACGCGCGCGAAGCGGAGGAATGTGGAGGGGAACAACGTTGAGTCGGTCGTACAGGTCGGGCCGAAACGCCTCCGTCGCAGCAGCTTTGACAAGGTCCCGGTTGGTCGCCGCGACGACGCGAGTATCGACTTTGATCGTCTCGTTCCCGCCCACGCGCTCGATCTCGCGCTCTTGCAGCACGCGGAGCAGCTTCGCTTGCATGGCGAGCGGCATGTCGCCGACCTCATCGAGAAACAGCGTTCCACCGCTCGCGCGCTCGAATTTTCCGCGTCGTTGCTTCGTGGCGCCGGTGAACGCGCCGAGCTCGTGCCCGAACAGTTCGCTCTCGATGAGTTCGCTAGGCAGCGCGGCGCAGTTTAGCTTTTCGAGCGGCCCTTTCGCGCGCGGCGACAGTGTGTGAATTGCCCGCGCGACAAGCTCTTTGCCCGTGCCGCGCTCGCCCGTCACAAGCACGCTCGCGGCACTCCTCGCGGCGCGCGAGATCTGCTCGACAAGCTTTTTGATAGCCTCACTCTGACCGATAAGCTCGCCCGTCGTGCCGCTCGCGGCGCGTAATTCGCGGGCCTCGCTCTCGGCTCGTTGGAGTCGAAGGCCCGTCTCTACGGCGATGAGCAAGGCGTCCGTATTGATCGGTTTTTCGAGAAAGCTCATCGCCCCAAGCCGCGTCGCCTTGACGGCCGTATCGATGGTGGCGTGACCGCTCATCATGATCACGGGCACCTCGTTCTTTGCGGCGCGAAGATGCCCGAGTAAGCCGAGACCGTCGCCATCGGGCAGCATCACGTCGAAGAGGCACAGATCGTAGCTCCGCTTTCGTATTCTCTCCTCGGCGACTTTCACGCCACCCGCGACGTCGACGGAGTACCCCTCGAGCGACAAAGCCTTTTGGAGGGTCGTAAGAATCGAGGGCTCATCATCGACCACCAAGAGATGCGCGCGAGCCATCGGCGCAAACCTTACCGCGTGCTGAAGCTCCGTGCACGGAAGTGCGCATTCTTCGATAGGGCGCCGCGCGGCGGGTTCCGGGACTTACTTCGAAATCGTGCTGTCCCCAACAGCCGCGCGCCGACTTGCAACCGCTTTGAAGGCGTCGGCGAGCGCGTCGATCTCGCGCTGCTGCGCTTCCGCCAGTCCCTGCTCGCGTAAGTTGACCAGGAGGAGCGTGCCCTCTCCAAGGTCGAAGCGCTGTTGCTCCATCTCGACGAGCTTGCGCGAGGCTTTAATTTCCTCCCGTACGGCTGCGATTCGAGGCTCTGCCATCGTGACGGCGGAGGTCGCGTCGCGCACGTCGGCGACGACGCGTTCGCGCGCAAATTGCGCTTGAAGGCTCAAGCGCGCGAGGTTCGCACGAGCGGCATCGAAGCGTCCGTCCTGCACGCGGGTGAAGAGCGGAACATCGAGGATCAACGCGAGCTCGAGCTCGGGCTTCGTCAGCTTTTCGTCCGTCGATGGGCCGAAGTCTTTGGCGCCGGAGACAAAGAAATCGATACCGAGTTTTCTCTGGTTCTGCGCGAGATCGCGGTCGATCCGAATCTGTCGTGTAAAGAGATCGAACCGTTGGATCTCCGGTCGCCTTGCTAGCGCTTGCCGCTCCGCCAAGCCGAGCGTGTCCGGCAGGCGAAACTCAGGGACTGGGAACGCTGAAGGTAAGCGCGAGGGGTCGGGTCTCAAGGGCGCGCCATCCGCGTCGCGCAGGAAGAGAGAGAGTTCAATGGCGGCACTTTGAAGCGCGCGCTCGGTGGCCGCGACTTGCGCTGTGCGTTGGTGGATGATTCGGTCGTTTTCGGCGCGCTCGAACGCTGGGATATCGCCTCGCGCGACGCGGATCTCTAGGCCCGCATCGCGTGCCACGGCTATCGCAAGCATGGATCGAGCGACGACGACCCGTCTGCCCGCAGCAACCCACTCCCAGTACCGATGCGAGCCGGAGCGAATCGTTTCGAGTCGCTGTTGTTCGAGGCTTACACGGGCGACGTCGATTCCGACCTCCGCGCGCTGCAGGGCGGCGCGGCGACGGTCGATGGGGCCATCGCGCCAAAGCGGAACTTGCGCGCCTACGCGAGCCTCACCGAAGTCCGCGGTCGCGAGCTTGCCGTCGTAGCCCGCAAAGCTTCCGCGCGAAACGCGGTAGCCGGCGAAAAGGCGCGTCCCCCAAATCCCCGTCGGGAGTTCGGCGGTCGTCTCGATACGGTTGTTTGGATACGGCCCGACGGGAAGAGTCGTGGCGCGAGCCCGTACCGAGATGTCAAAGCCTCCTTCTGCGGACAGGACATCGGCGCTCGCGATGGCCTTTTCCCTCTCCGCCGCGGCAATGAGCGGATGGCGGAGGGTGATGGATCGCACGACGTCATCAAGGGTGAGCGCACCAGAAAACCGTGCGGTCGAGACTTCGGGTGACACCACCGCGTCCGACTCTGAGGCGCGCGCTTCACGGTCCTCCTGGGCGAGAAAAAAGGCGGCCGCGAGAGCCAACACGACCACGCGATTCACTTCTTCTCCTCCTTCGAGGCACCGCCCGCGGCAGGCTCGTCGTACATTTCCTTGGTCGGAAAAACGGGCGGAAACCCGTTGAATGTGCGCCAAACTTCGTAGCCGAGCCGCACGCTATCGAGCAAAATCCAACCCTTCGCGCGTGAACCTTGACGGAGAAATCGGACGGCGGGCCAACGTTCCTTGCCGTCCGGTACGACAAGCACCCGGAACCGACCTTTGCCGTCATCGGCGGCGTCGACGAACGCCACTTTGCCGGAGAACGTACCGACAGCGACCTCGGGCCAGCCGGAAAACTGCACGGCCGGCCACCCCTCGAACTGCAGCCTCACGGCGCGGCCTGGGGTCACGAGGGGCACATCGTTACCGTCAATCCAGAGCTCGACAGCGCGGTCTTGGGTGTCGGGAACGAGGACGGCGAGAACGTCGCCTTCCTTCACCATTTCACCTCCTTGCTTCGCGACGACGCGAAGGACGGTGCCGCTCCGAGGAGCTTTGACGCCTTGGGTCTGCTGACGCGCGAGTCGAACTTCGATTCGTGCGAGTTCGGCGGCCGCCGACGCGATGTCGGACTCCGCCGAAGCGCGCGATGCCATCGCGTCGTTGATGGCCGCGGCTCCGTCCGTCTCGGCACGCATGCGATCCGCGATCAGCGCAGATTCCTCGCTCCGCGCGGCACTTTCCGTGGCACGTGCGCGATCGAGCTCCGTGCGCGCTCGTACCATCTCGAAGTCTGCTACCTCCACGACGCGCTTGGAGGCAAGGCCTTCACCGACGAGCGCGCGCTGCCGATCTTGGTTCAGGCGAGCGGTCTCGACCTGTTGTTCGCTCGCGTGAGTCGCGCGTTCGGCCGCAGTAATGCGGTCGCCAGCCATGCGCGCGCGGCCGTCGCCTGCTCGCATCGCGGCGCCGCGCGAGGCGGTGAGGGACGCAATACGACCCACAATCGCCGCGACTCGCGCGTTCGCGGCTTCGATCCGCGCACGTTGGGCCTCACGCTCTTGCCCGAGGCGGAGGAGGATATCAGGGTCCGTATCGACGATTTCGACGACATCCGCGCCTTTCTCGACGTGGTCACCTTCCTGAACGTGCCAGTGAGTGACGCGGCCTGCGATGGGGGCCTCGACGGACTGTTGGCGCTCGACAGGGGCGTAGGCGATGACCCGCCCGCTTCCCTGCGCGTTTTGCTGCCAAGGGGCGCACGACATGACGACAGCCGTGATGGTGAGGAAGACGACGAGGATCCGCGCGATGACGGCCGCCACCCGGGACCGTGGCACGAAACGTAAGACGTTTACATCCGTGACGGTCATCGAAAAAGGCTTCAACATCATGCGCCTCCCTGTAGTGAAGCGCCCGGCATGACGATGAGTCTCGCGCCTTCGATGACGTACCGCTGGGCGAACGACGACGCGACTTCGACGTCTGCGGTGGTCACGATGAGCGACCATGGCGCGTTTGGGGCGAACACCACGCGACGAACGGCCGCGCGCGCAGAAGGTCCAAGTGCGTCGAAGATGCCGTCGAGCACGAGCAGACGCGGGCGGGTGACGATCGCGCGGGCGACGAGAACCAGGTGGCCGAGCTCGCTGGGCAGCCCTTTGCCATACGTGGCAACCTCCGTGTCGAGTCCGTCGGCGAGTGAGGAGACGGACTCCCAGATGCCAAGGCCCTCGAGTGCAAGGCGTACCTCGTGACGAGAGATATCGTGGCGCCCGAGCCGAATATTGTCGTCGATCGTCGCTGCAAAGAGTCCGTCGACTCGCACGAGGGCGACCTCTCGGCGAAGTGCCGAAAGACATAGCTCGTCGATCGAAATGCCGTTGATATCGAGTCTTCCGCCATGGTGAGGGCGAATGCCTAAGAGCGCGTCGACGAGGACGCTCTTTCCGGACCCGCTCTTGCCAACGAGGCAGAGGGAGGTGCTCGCGGGCACCCACAAATCAAAGGCGTCCATCGGGTCGCCGATGTCTTTCCGCAGAACGAGACCTGTCGCCCGGACGTCGAAGCCCGCGTCGCTTGGAGGAAGGAGGAGCCCGCCGCTGCGCTCCACCCGAGGGTCAATCATGTGCCCTATCTTGTCGACGGCGGCGACGAGGTCGTAGAAGCTCTCGCAGTACTTTCCAAGCTTCGAGAAGCCAGCCACAACCGCGGTAACGATAAGCTCGGCCGCCACGAGCTGCCCCAATGTGAGCTGGCGCATCAGCACGAGCCAGCCACCTACACCGAGTAGCGCCGCGCTCGCTAAAGCTTGAACGACAAGGGCTCCGAGAAGTTGTCGGAACGCAACGCTAAAGTGCTTATTTCTGGATTCTAAGTAGTCACGAGTCAACGACTCGAGGCGCCTCTGTACGAGGTCGTGTCCGCCTTGGAACTTGAACGTCTCGACATGGCGAGCACTTTCCTGGAGCCAGGCCGCAAACGCGTATTTTGCTTTCGACTCTTTAATCGCTGTCGGGATAGCTCTGTATCCTAAAACAAAAATGACGAAGCCTATCGAGGCTAGAAGGATTACGTCGAAAGCAAGCAAGAACGGGTGATAAAATGCGAGTAGCAGAGTCCCCACGAGCGTCTGAAGAACCACCGAAACGCCGTCGATAAGCATGGTTGCTGCACTCTTTTGCACAGTCATGACATCGAAAAATCGATTCATGAGTTCCGCGCGGTCCGTTTCGCCTCTCGCGTCGAGCGGCCCCTGAGGAAGGCGCTGCGCCAGGTCGAGCGCCACGCGGGTAAAGACGCGCTGTTGAATTCGTTCCACGACGTACGCCTGAAGGGCTCGGAGAACGACCGCGAACACAAGGCCCGCGAGCACCATCGTGGTGATCACGGCAAGCGGCTGAACGAGCGCGCCGAAAGCCACGGTGTTGACGAGGACCTGCACGGCAAGCGGCGTCGCGAGCGAGAGCAGGCCGACACCGATCGCGTACACGATGGCAACCCAAACGTCATCATGTTCGAGCTTTATTAGCGCGCGCAGCCTGCGCAACGGCGACGGCCCGTGGGCGTCGTGGTCGTTCCCTGCGCGCATCGCGTCCAGCCCGGTCGAAACGGGAGCTAACTCCGTCTCATCGCCTGGAAAGTTAAGCTTCTCCTCAAAGGTCATGGGCGGCTCGTTTCACGGACTGGTTGCGCAGGCAAATTCCGTTCCCCATCCAACGCGCTCGATGCCTTGACCCCGAGGGCGCCGACCCGAGGTCAGTCGAAGCCGATAAACGCCTTGCGGAGGGGGAAAAGACGGGCCGAGCCCTCGAGATGCGCCGTCGGGTTCTTCGAGCTGGCCGCGGCGGGATGCCACGGACGCGTCTTTTCTACCGCCCTAGCGCTGCGAAACGCAGCGTTGCGGGGCCGGTACCGAATTCGGGTCGAGTCGGATAGACTCGGCGCCTTATGCGTCGCGCCGCGAATCTAGGCCTCCTTTTTTTCGTCCTGGGCGCTCCGATGGCCTTGGCCGCCTGTGGTCCGCCGCGCGACCGCTTCGGGAGGCCATCTCACGGCGCAGAGCGGGGGTCCGTCGCGGGGTCCGAGGTGAGCGAGGAGGCCTTCGCCGCTGCCGTTCGCGACTTGCTTACGAGTGAGCCAAGCAGCCGCGAGCGTCAGTTGCGGCTTCAAGGCGTGGTCGGCCGTCAAATGGCTCGCGTTTCGAGCCGTTACAAGGCGAAAGACCGAGATCGCGCTGTGTCCTCCCTCCAAGGCGCCATGGTCCTCGTGCATGCGGGCGAATTGAAGCGCGAAGCCTTGGGCTCGTTCGGCTACGAGGCCCTTCGTTCCGCGTCGGAAGATTTTGCGAAGCAAGGCGACGAAGGCCGCGCGCGCGCGAGCTACGAGATGCTCCTTCAGATTGCGCCGCCGCAAGAAAGGGCTGAAATCAAGGCGCATCTCGATGCCATCTCCGTCTGGACGCGTGACACCGCGGGCGGGGGTGTGATGCAGACCGCGGGGGCGTTAGAGGCCGCCGCCGTCACGCGACACCTTCTCGAGCCAAGCCGCGAGGCACGCGATGAAGCCCTCGCGAGGACCATGGACTTTGTCGAAAAAGCTTCGGCAGTTCGCAATGCGCGGCGCGTGCGCGGGACCCAAGTGACCCGCGAGGAGGGGCTCGAAGCGATTCGAGCGCTCGACACGGGGGCAACCGTGCTCTCCGCCCTCTATCTGCGCAATGCCGACGCTCAAGGAGCGCGCGCGGCGATCGAAAAAGTGAAGGAGATCGCGAGGCCTGAGCTTCTGCGTGCTCTCGACGCTGTGCTTTCGGGCCCTAATTCCGACAAGTGGCTCGAGCTGGCGCGCATGCTTCGACCGCCAGTTCGTCAGGCGCGTGGCGAGGAGGAGGACTTCGGGCGAGACGCCGAGCTCCTGCGGATGGCCTCTTTTGCCGCGGCGGCCGAAGCCTACCGACTCGATCCGGCGGCACCCGAGCCCGCCTCTTTTGTCGCCGCAATGCTCGTTGATTTAGGGATGGGTGAGGCCGCGCCCGCCGTGCTCGCCGATGCGGTGAAAGCCCAAAGGGACCCTCGAATCCTTGGCCTCGCGCTCGCCATCACGATGCAGGCCATGAGCCGGGCGGTCGAGGCCGAAGAGCCCGACAGCGTACGTCGCACGTTCCGTGCTGCGGCCCCGGTCCTCGCCGCGGCTGACGTCCAAAACAAGATGCAGCCGGGACCTGCGCGCGTTTACGGCATGATGGGTGAAATCGAGAGTCGCGAAGGTCGTCTCGAGGACGCTCGTACCTTCCTCAACGCGGCCGCCGCTCGCGAGAAGGCGGGGGGCGTGTTGCTCGCGCTCGCGCGCATCGATTGGCACGACGGCAAAGCAAAGGACGCCGAGCCTCGGCTCAAAGCTGCCCTCGTGGCCGAGGATGCGCTGAAGGACCCAGGCTTGCGCGCTGAGGTTCTGCTTTTCAGCAGTGACATCATGCGTGAGCAAGGTGACCCAAAAGGCGCTCGGAAGCCGCTTTCGGACGCGCTTCGCGACCTCGCGAAGGCACGCAGCACGGCGGAGGGGGACGACCGCGCGCGCGTCGAGCGCATGATCGCCCGCGCGCTCGACCGCTTCGGCGCCTTCTCGAGCGGAACGAAGGCGCTAGAGCGAGCTCTCGAAGCCGCGCCGCGCGACAAGCGACAGACGGCTGCGACGCTCGGGCAATTCGTTGGTCGCGCCTTCGTGAAGGGCGACCTCAGCGCGGCTCGCGACGGTCTCGCGCGCGGCCTCACCGCCGAGCTGCCTCGGGAGGACATCGTTTACTACGCGCTCTGGGTGCGCCTGCTCGAGCGACAGCTCAAGGCGACTGCCGACAGCAGCGCGGACCGGGTTCTTACCGAAGCCGCAAGCGATCCTCGTTGGGTCGGGCGCGTCGCGGCCTTCGGTGCGGGGAAGCTGAGAGCGCTCGACCTGGTCGCCGCGGCGCAAACCCCGACGCAGAAAACCGAGGCCTTGTTTTATTCGGCGATCGATCGGCGCCTCGCGGGTGATCCGAAGGGAGAAGCGGACTTGCTCAAGCAAGTCGTGCGCTCGGCCGGGATCGACTTGATGGAAGTCGCTCTAGCGCGCGACATCGTGAGTGGAGCTCGAGCCTCGCTGGGCGGTCCTGTTCCCGAGGTTGGGCTGCCATGATCGGCTCCCCCACCTCGTTGGGCGGTCCTTTCTCCGAGGTTGAGGCGCGCTAAGATGACGGTGACTTCGAGGTGGTCCGCACGTAAGGCGTCCATTGAAAACGCGCCAAGCGTGCGTCGCTCGATCGATTGGGGAACCCTCGCGCCACTTCGCATTCGAGCGCGTATGGCGGCGGAGGGGGCTTTCGCCGGCGCCCACCGTAGCGCCCGCAAAGGGGCAGGGGTCGAGTTCGGCGGACACCGTGCATACACGCCGGGAGACGACCTGCGCTGGCTCGACCTGCGCTCGCTCCTCCGCCACGACCACCTTCTCGTTAGGCAATTCGAGACGGAAACGGATCGAGCCTTTCGCCTCGTGGTCGATGCTACCGCTTCGATGAGCTACCGCGGCAGCGCGGCACCTGCGTCTAAAATCGCGTGGGCCTCCGTGGTTGCCGCGGCGCTTGCGCGCGTCGCGGTTCGGGGTGGAGATCCTGTCGGTCTCGAGTTCCTGGGCGGCACGCTAAACGCCCGCGGGGTGTCCGTCGGCGGAGGGCGCGACGCGTTCGAGCGTGTCGTCGACTCTCTCGAAGGTCAGAACGCCGAAGGCGACGCTCTCGCGAGTCTCGCGTCCTTGGATCGCGCCCTGGGTGCTCTCGCAAAAACCGCGCGGCGGGGGTCGGTGGTCGTCGTACTCAGCGACCTTATCGACCTTCCGCCCGAGGCCCCGGAGCGCATCGCCGCCATCGCCACGCGCGGTCGCGTCGTGGTTGTCGCACAAGTTCTCGACCCCGACGAAGCGACCTTTCCTTTCACGGAGACCGTGCGCCTGAGGGCGCTCGAGGGAGCCGCCACGGTCGAGACCGATGACACCGCGCGCGGGCGCTATCTTGCAGCCCTTGCCGACCTGAAGGAGTCTTGGCGCCGAACGCTGATGGCCCGCGGGGCAAGCTTCGTGTCGATGACCACCGATGAGGACCCCGTCGACGGCGTGCGAAAGATTCTCGCGTCGATTCGATGAGCTTCCTCTCCCTTTTCGCACTTGGTGTTGCCCTTTTGGTCGCCGCGCCGTACGTCGCGCACAGACTGCGTAGGCAGCACGCAGAAACGCGCGCTTTTGCGCCGGTTCGCCTCGTTTCGAAGACGCCGCCGAATGCGCGCCGGCGAGGACGAATCGAAGACCGAGCTCTGTTTTCGTTGCGCGCGCTCGCGATCGTCGCGCTTGCACTTTTGGGGGCGTCGCCGCTTCTCACATGCTCGCGTCTCGCGCTGAGTCGAACGGGCGCGTCGGTCGCGATAGCGATCGTACTCGATGATTCGATGAGCATGCGTGCGCTCGATACGACAGGGAGATCGCGCTTCGAGCGTGCTCGTGCGGGCGCTCGTGAGATCCTAAATGCTCTCAAAGAGGGCGATGCCGTGGCTCTTGTGCTCGCTGGGGGGGCCGCCCGCGTCGAGCTTTCCGTGACTTTGGACCTGTCGGCGGCGCGTACCGCGCTCGACGGAATCGCGGAGAGCGATCGCGGCACCGACCTCGACGGCGCGTTGACCATGGCCCGAACGCTCCTCGCTCGCGTACCTCAAGCCGATCGAAGGGTTGTCGTTTTGAGCGATCGTGCGGACGGAAAGTCGGAGAGCGCTCCGCTCGGCGAAGGCGGGGACATCCCCATCTGGGTCGCGATGCCTGAACTGAACTCTCCGTTGGCAGACTGCGGTGTGTTGGCGGCGGACCGAAGCTCCAACCGGGTGCGGGTCCGTTTCGCGTGCTCTTCGATCGAAGCGACCGCACGTCGTCAAATCGAGGTCAAAGATGGCGAAACGGTCATGGCCACGCAGGCGATTCCGCAGGCGCTCACCGGCGAAGTGACGCTCTTGGTTCCGGGTGACGACGCTGGCGCCACGAACGATGCGAGGTTCCTGGTCGCGGGCCTGACAGGGTCGGACGCCCTTCCTTCCGACGACAGCGCTCCGGTGGTGACTGAAGCTGGCCAAACGTTCGTGGCTGTCGTGAGCGATCGAACGGAGGAGGCGCTCGCGACCGGCGGGGCACCCGTCGTCGAGCAAGCGCTGACGGCGCTCCAGATCGAGATGGCTGTGCGAGCCGTTCCACAGGTGCCTGATCGCGGCGAAGACGTCGCCTCCTTCGCCGCGCTCGTCATCGACGATCCTCCAGGATTTACGCCCGAACAGCGGCGTACGCTTCGCGGGTTTGTCGACGCGGGAGGTCTGCTTCTCGTCGCGCTTGGTCGTCGTGCGGCGTCCGCGCCGCTCGGAGCCAGTTTCGAGCCTTTGCTCGCTCAGAGCGTCTCGTGGAAGGAGGCTCCGGTGCCGGCCGTCGACGTCGCGAGCGGCGCGGCGTTTTTCGGTGAAGCCGCACCGAGTCTTGGAGACCTTGCGCCGAAGGGCCGAGCCACGATCGCTGACAGCGATGCTGACGTCTACGAACCCCTCGCGAAGTGGAACGGCGGTGCCGTGCTCGTCGGGCGGCACGCGATCGGCCGCGGAGAAGTGTGGCTCACGACGCTCCCTTTCTCGGTCGAATCGAGCGAACTGACGTTGAGACCAGCATTTTTGGTTCTCCTTGACGCGTTCGCTTCCGAGGCCAAGGCCCGAGCCTCAAAGCGCCGCGGAAACGTGGGCACTCCGTGGACGTTTCTGGGGGCGCACGCCGTAGAGGCGCGGCGAGAAAGTGGCGTTAGTCGCGAACGTGGAACGCTCAAATCCATGCGCCAGGACGGCACGCTCCGTCTTGTCCCGGAGCTTTTGGGCTCCTACGCGCTTACCATTGATGACCGAAAGGAGCGCCGCGTCGCCGCACCCGTGCCAAGCGAGCTCGACTTTCGACCGCACGCGTTTGCGTCGCAAGCAGCCTCACCTGCGCTCGGCGGAGGCGTGGCCTCCGTGGATATTTCTTGGATCGTCGCGCTCGCGCTCCTCGGTTTCGTAGCGGCCGAGCTGATCCTCCGCGCGGTGATAGGCTACCGGGTTGCCGCGTCAGGGTAGTGTGAACCGTCGATGTGCCCTGGAGGTCGGCGGTCGAATCGCGTACCACTACCGTATGATCCGCCACGTCGGCTTGCCTTCGATTCTGTTCGCTTCCCTTGCTTGTGGGCTCGCTGGTTGCGGAGGCGCAGGTCCGTACGGATTTGCGGCGAACTACGCGTCCACGTCCGACGAGGACTCGGCATCGAAGGGCGCGCGCGAGTACGACCCCGTCATGGCGGCGCGTGAGCCGGTGGCGCTGCGAAAGTCGAAGAGCGCACTTTTTGGCGTCGTGACCAGCCGTAGTCCGGGTCCTGGTGGCGCCGCGTATCTCACCGTCGGCGTTCGTAAACTCGAAACGCGTAACTTATGCTCGAACGCAAACGACGAAAGCACGTGCCGCGTGACGGTGAGCGATCGCGAGTTTGGTGTGGTGCACGTACTCACGGCGCTCCGCGGCGACGACGACCTTGGCGAGCACTCCGTCGGCGTCGGATCGCTCGTTCGCGCGGTAGGTGTTTTCGGAGAAGACGTCGACCCGTCGGACGGCGCCCCCGTGATGCGCGCGGGCTTTACCCGCCACTGGCCGCGCAACGCGTACGTGACGCGCGCGAGCGCCGATTTGATGCGCCAATAGCCATGCTTTCGTGGTCTGTAGGCGACAGGTATCTTCTCCTACCCGCGCTGACGACGGTGCATTCGCACACGTTTCAGCGAGGTATGCGAGGGGGAACGCAGCGTCCGCCCGCGTCGCCCTCAGCCTCGGGAAGCGAAGACTTTTGGTCGTGGCGAAGTGTGATGTACCGAGCCGCGACGGCGCTCGATCCCGAGACGCTTGCCTCGGTGAGTCGTGTTGCTTTTCGTGAGCTTCGGCGCGCGGGCGTGCGAACCGTGGGTGAGTTTCATTACATCCACCATCAGCCCGACGGGACGCCCTACGCCGACCGGACGGTGATGAGTGAAGCCGTTGTTCGGGCCGCGAAAGACGAAGGATTGCGCATCGCGCTGCTTCGCGTCGCCTACCATCGGGCGGGTCCCGGAAGGCTCGCTGAGCTCGGACAACGCCGCTTTTGCGATTCGTCCGTCGACCATGTCCTTCGAGATGTGGATACACTCCGTGCAAAGTACAAAAACGATCCCGATGTTCGCGTCGGCATTGCCCCTCATTCGGTTCGCGCGGTGCCGCCGTCGTGGCTCGCCGAACTCGGCGCGTACGCCGCGACGTACGCGCTGCCGTTTCACATGCACGTCGCGGAGCAGCCGCGCGAGATTGAGGAGTGTGTGGCGGAGACCGGCTTTCGGCCCGTGGAGCTTCTTGCGGAATTGAGCGCGCTTTCCGCTTCGTTTGTTGCCGTTCATGCAACGCACTTGTCTCCTTCGGAGGCCGCTCTTCTGGGCCAGGTCCGAGCTTTCGCGTGCATTTGCGCGACAACCGAGGCGGACCTCGGGGATGGTCTACCCGACCTCGGCGCTCTCCGGGCCGCGGGCGCACGGCTTTGCACCGGTATCGATAGCTACGTCGTGACCGACCCGGTGGCTGACTTGCGGGCTCTTGAAACGCTTCAGCGTCTACGCACGAGGCAACGCGTTACGTTTGACCCGTCACCGAGGACGCCTGCCGAGTCGCTTTGGCGTGCGGGGTCGCTCGAGGGGTCGCTTGCCTGCGGATTTGACGACGCGGGAGGCACGTTACGCATCCGCCGCGATCATCCGTCGCTCGACCTCGTCGACGACGCGAACCTCCTCGACGCCGTGGTGTTTAGCGGGAGCAGCTCGATGGTCGACGGAGTCGACCCCTAAGATTTAGCGCGAGGCGCAAGACTTCTCGAGCGCAAAGCGGTCGGAGCGCTCGGGTCACTCCCGCGACGGCCGCAGGAAACTTTGCTCTTCGGTCTGGTGCGAGAGCACCCGAGCCGCCCCCTCACATCACGGACGCCGTCGTCCACGAGCGCTTTAATCTGCACGCGAGCGTCCATGTGCCTGCCCATGACGAGCGCGCGTCGTGCCGCGGACGCGCGAGTCGCTCAGCGCAACGTCCACCAGCGCTTCGCTCTCGACCCGTCGAGAAGCACGAGAGACCCGTCATTCTGCATCTCTAGAGTCGCCGCCGGAGTTCCCGGAGTGCTGGTCTGCCAAAGGACCTTCCCGGCGACTGGTCCGGCCGTCAGGACCAAGTTGCCACTCTCGAGGAAGGACGCCGTCGTGGCCCCGGATCCGTCCGTGCCGGTCGTCCAAATGGGTTTCGTACGTTCGTAAATGACGAGGCTGCCCGATTTTTCGACCCGGGCGGAGAATAAGCCGTCACACGAGACAAGGGCGTTGTCTCGACGGAGCTCCTGACCGGCCACGAGACGTCCGCAGACATCGGGTTTCGACTTCGGCAACGAGGCGGAAACGGGGGCCGGGCCACTGCGAGCACCGTAGTATTTTTGCAAGGCTTCAATGTCTCCCTGGCTTAGTGAAGCAACGCGTAGGCTGTCGGTCGCGATCGCAGCGCAATAGTTCATGACCGAGTCCGGATCGTACGCCCCTATCGACACGAAGCCCGGCTGCGCCCCTTTGACGTCGCGCTTGCACGCTCCCGCCACGTCGGCAAGATCACCGCGATTCTGCTCATGGTCGAAGCCGAGAACGTGGCCAAACTCATGGATCGCGCTATTTCGGATGCACGCCTCTCGTCCATCCTTGCAAAAAGTAAATATCTTATTGAATGAGAAATTGAGCGACATCGTCACCGCGTTGGTACCAACGTTGGTACCAAAATAGGACCATGGCGCCTTGTCGCTATCTTCAATTCTAATTCGAACCGCTGACTGGTCAGCGGTCGGGCACGGACCCCAGCGAAATTGCACTTTGGATTTCGCAGCCCACGTGCTCTCGACGGCTGACTGAACCCAAGCCATCGCTTCCGAGTCTTCGGGATTGGTCCAACAGACCGGGACGACAAGAGAAGTCCAGAGGTAGTCCGGGTTGGCCAGCTGTCGACTGGTGGAATCGCCCGTCGCCTCGTCGTATTCCGACACACATGCGGCTGCGAGGAGTGCCGAGGCCGCGACCGCAGCGATAGAAACGAGGGCAGACCACTTCACGCGGGGAGGCGGCGCAAGACCCGGGCCAGCGCTCCCGCGATCGTCGACCTACGGTGCAAACCCGCAAGCGCGCGATCGCCGCGCGATTCAAGCACGAATTTTCGGATGTGAACGCGAGTAGGAGTAGTCCCCTGGACCGCTGTTCGCTCAGCTTGGATCGGGCCGTCGTCCCAGACTCCACGGCGGAAGCCGGAAGCCTCCCGTGCACGAATTCATGTCCCTCGCCGACATCCGGCAACGTCTCGGGCGAGGCGGGATCGCGAACTACGCGGAGGCCTACGAGCCGTCTCGGCGCGGGCACGGAACTAAACGAGACTAGGCACCTTCGAAAATCGGGGTAAGCGCACCGTGAAGCGCGTGGTGGCGTTCGGTGCCGACTCCACCTCGATCGTGCCACCGTGCGCGGCGATCACTTCGCGCGCGATGTAAAGCCCGAGTCCCATGCTGCCCCGGGTGGCAACCGCGGTCGAACTCCGGCGGTACGGCTCGAACAGCTCGGCGATCTCGTCCGCCGGAATACCCGGGCCTTCGTTCGCTACGGTCAAGAGGGCATGGGCGTCGGTGATCTGTGATGCAACGCAGATCGGAGTATCGGGCGCGCCATGCTGCAGCGCGTTTCCGACGAGGTTTGAGATCACCTGTGCGAGGCGGTCGGCGTCCCAGAGTCCGGTCTCGTCTCCGGCATGACCTACCCGGATCACGCGACCTGGCGCGGCGACTTCGAACTCTTCAACGACGGTCTCCACGATGTCTTTCAGGTTCGTGGGCGTCGGGTTGACAGGGATGGTGGTGCCGATTCTCGCCTTCGCGAAGTCGAGCAAATCGTTGACGAGGCGCGTCGCTCGCTCCGCTGCGCGAGACACGCGCTCCACCAACTTGCGGGCCACGGGATCGAGCGATCCGCTAGCAAGGATCGTCGTGGCCAGCGAGATTACATTGAACGGGTTCCGCAGGTCGTGGCTGACGATGCCGATCAGCCGTTGCTCGTATTGCGAGCGCATCGTTAGCTCGGCGAGCGCGAGCTTCGCGTCGTGGATATCCGTGTTGGTTCCCACCCAGGTCTTGATCGTGCCGTCGGCCGCACGCTCAGCGTTCGCGCGGCTCAAGTGCCAGCGGTACTCGCCGTCGTTCCGTCGTAGCCGAAACTCAACTTCGTAGGCCTCTCCCGTCGCGAGCGCTCGCGTCCAGCGGGCTACAACAGTGTCGACATCGTCGGGGTGCAGCACGGCTACCCAGCCGTCCCCTAGGATCTCATCCGCGCTTCGCTGGAAATAGGCCGCGACACGGTCGCTCACGAAGTCAAGCTTACCGTCCGCACCGGCAGTCCAAACTTGATTAGGCATCGCTTCGATGAGGAACCGACGCCGGCGCTCCGACAGCCTCCGCTCCTCCTCGGCCAGGTGCCTCGCCGTGACGTCTTGGCCCTGGACGAAGATACCGATCACGTCGCCCGTTCGACCGCGTATCGGCTGGCAAACGAAATCCACATAAGAGCCTTCCAGCACGGGCTCTCGGGACCGCTGAAGCTCAAGCCGGATGTCGTCCCCGCTGAGCGCCTCGCCCGTGCGAAACACGTTGTCGAGCATGTGGATGAACCCTTGTGCGGAGATCTCGGGCACGGCATCGCATACCCGCATGCCGATGACGTTTCGATGCCCGACCAGCTGCAGATAGGCGTCGTTGACGATCTCGAACACGTGCTCGGGCCCCCGCAAGAAACACATGAAGCCCGGCGCCTGCGCGAACATCTCCCGCAGATCGCGAAGCTCGAGGTCAAGGTGGGTCGCGGAGGCCTGGAGCCGTAGCGCTCGATCGACCACGGTTGCCTCCAGAAAGTCGGCGGGCCTCGCCACGCGAAGCGCCGTCACCTCCACGGTCTCCTGGATGATGAACGCGACTTCGCCGTCCTCGCCGAGGATGGGGGCGTGGCGTGCGCTCCACACGCTGTCGTCCTTCGAGTCCTCACGTCGCTGGGTCGCGATCGCGGTGATCTCGTCGACGGCACGGTTGGCGAGCACGCGCCGGAACGATGCCTTCACCGTCGCGGCAGTGGCCGACGCGTTCGGGAACATCTCGAACACGTTGCGGCCGAGTAGCTCGTCCGCTGTTCGGCCTGTCAGCTGGAGGTATGCGCGGTTCGCCGCAACACAACGAAACTCTCGATCCACCACCATTGCCGCAGTCGGCCCTTGCTCGAATAACGCGGAAAAAAAATCGAGCTGGGCCATGACTTCCTAGCTGTTTAGCATACCTACAGTGCAGGAAAGGTGAGACTGGGAATGGATTTCCTCTCTCTATTCAAAAGTCGCGATCGCCTCTAGCGCCTGTAAAATTGTAGGCGCCGCCCACGCAACCCCTCGCTTGCCACCCCTCCAGCGGCTACCTGGTTGCCGATCGGTCAGAACGAGGGCTTGAAGTTAGGGACTCCGTGAAAATTCTGGCGCCAGGATTTGGGTTTAGCCGCAGGTGAGCCTCGAGGTCGCGGTAGCGGCCGCCAAGGACGGAATCAAGGCAATTGCAGTACTATTCAAAGCTGCAGCGTTAGCTGACGCGCGATCCGCGTGCGCCGGAAGGCGCTGCGGCTGACCCAGGTAGACCTCAGCAAGCTCGCGGGGTGCGGGCCTGACTTTGTTTAGACATCGCAAACCTGTCGGCGCTCTGCTTCGGCGACATGCTCGAAGCGAGCCTTGCCGGGAGACGCGGCGTCGAGCCGACCCTCCCAGGAGTCCAGCAGAAGGTCTCCGCAGCGATGATCTCCAACGTTACGGCCCCACAGATGCAACCGCCGAAATCTCGGCAGGAGTCAGCACACGATTGTAGATTCGAACTTCGTCAATGAGCCCGTTCGTAAAATTTCGCTTCCCGTCAAACGTGCCAATGAGTAGCTCACCACTGACGATGGGAAGTGACTCGTCGCCGGTAAATGTATTCGTCGCAATCGCGCCGCGAATGCCATCGATGTAGACACCGGTCGTACCTCGGTCGAACGTGACGGCGAGATGACGCCACACGCCGGTACCCACGGTAGATTCTGCAATCGCGTAATGCGGTCCTTCATTGGTGAGTTGTGGAGACCCGTTGTTGATCTTGATGTCCCATGAATCACGTCGATCGATGAGACGCGGCGAATCGCCAGGGGCGACGAGCTTCATCCAGAGAGTCACACTCATCGTATCCGTCGTCGAGAGCGAAGGACTCGCCGGAATGCGAACGTAACTGTCAGTTCCATTGAGCGAAAGGGCACCGCCAACCCTGCCAGGGGCCCTGCGCGCACCACCGACGAGAACACCATTGTTGTTGCGACCTGAACTGTCGATCGCGACAAGGCCCGACCCCTCATCGAATCGCCACGAGCCGACGAGACCTAATGCCTGCGAATCGTCGATGGATGTATCGGCTTGAGTATCGCCATCCCATCCTGATTGCTGGTCGCCAGCTTCTGGCATCCCGAAAGGCCCACCGACGTCGTTCGCAGGGTTTGCGTCGAGACTTCCGGCAGCTGAGGCCGTATCCAGACGATTCCCAGTTAGGCCGTCGAGTGACGTTATCAGACTGCAACCAGCAAGAACGACTAACGTTCCCACCCCGAACACCCGCAAGCGTTGCATTGGTTCAACCATAGCTTCGGTGGGCACGACGCGCCGTAACCAATTCGCCGCACATTTGCACAGGTTCAAGGCTCACGCCTCTGCCGCTCCCATCGCTTTGAGTTGTGAGTCGCCCTCCTAGCCGAGCGTAAGAAGGCATGCCGAATGCGCCTTCCGCCGTACTCGTCCAAGCGCTGCCCTATCCTTTGCGCTCGCTGCGCGAGCGAGCGTGACACGGAGCATGGTCCGCGAATCAGTACGTTTGGCCGCCGCAATCTCCGCAAGTGCGAGGTCTGCGCGCCCTCCCTCCATGTCGCCGCGTGCGACCTGCACGCGCGAAACAAGGATTCTGGTCCTCGCGATTTCGCAATTCAGCGCGAGGCGTAATATTTCTCGAGCGCAAAGAGGTCAGACGCCCCAAGCCCTTCCTGGATTCCGCTCGCAACGTCTTCCGTGATCGATTGATGAACCGGTAAGTGTAGCCCGACCTCTTTCTGTAATTCCGTATTGAGCGAACAGTCTTTGAGCGCAAGCGCAAGAGTGAAGTCAGCTGAGTAGTCTCGAGCGGCCAGCTTGTCTCGTTTTCCGGCGTAACTTGGGGTCGCGAAGGCACCCGTGGTGAACGCCTGAAGCAGCACCTCCCGCGCGATTCCCGCGCGTTCGCCGAGCGCCAGCATGCTCGTGAACGCGACAAGATGGTGGGCGCCAATCCCGTTCAAAACGACTTTTAACGCCTGCCCTTGGCCCACGGCTCCGGCGTGGAGAACGCTCTTACATAAAACGCTGAGAACAGGTCGTGCGCGCGCAACGGCCTCGTGCGAGCCCCCGACGAGCGCCAGAAGCTCTCCCGCGCGAGCAGGCCTCACGGAGCCGCTTACGGGCGCGTCGACGAAGTCTAGCCCGCCCGCGTCGGCGCGCAGCCCAACGGCTATCGCGGCTTTACGCCCAATCGTGGACATGTCGACGAGCACGGGCCGCGGATTCCCTCGCGCGTTCGCGAACGCGGCGAAGACCCCCCTCAGCACAGTCTCGAGAGCGCCCGCGTCACTGAGCATCGTGATGATGACGCTCGCGCTTCTGGCGCATTCTTCGGGGGTAGCGCACGCCTGCGCGCCGAGTTCCGCCAGGGCCTCCGCGGGCCTTGGGCTCCTGTTATACACGCGGACGCGAAAGCCAGCTTCGACGAGGCGCGTCGCCATCGGTCGTCCCATGGCCCCTAAACCAAGAAACGCGACCGTCGTTGCTTGCGGAGCCGTCACTGCGGCAAGAGAGTAGCGTGCCTCTTCGCGAACCGACAGGGCTGACTCGTGCAACGCCATTTTCCTAGGCTGTAGCGCTTGCTCTCGCTTCGCCGGAGCGGGCATTATCCCGCCCGCTCATGACCCAAAGCCCGTTCACGCTTGTCACGCAGTTTCAACCGAGCGGCGACCAGCCTGCCGCCATCGAACAACTGATGCGCGGCTTGCGGCAGGGCGAGAAGCACCAAGTGCTCCTCGGCGTCACGGGCTCCGGAAAGACGTTTACCGTCGGAAATGTCATCGCGCAGTACGGCAAGCCGACGCTCATCATGGCGCCGAATAAGACGCTCGCGGCGCAGCTCTACGGTGAAATGAAGGAGCTCTTTCCCGAGAACGCCGTCGAGTACTTCGTTAGTTATTACGATTATTATCAGCCCGAGGCGTACGTCCCGTCGAGTGATACCTACATCGACAAAGACGCTATTATCAACGACCAAATCGATCGGATGCGGCACTCCGCGACGCGCGCTCTCTTGTCGCGACGTGACGTTATCATTATCGCGAGCGTGAGCTGTATCTACGGTATCGGCTCGGCGGAGAGTTACGCAGGACTGCTTATCGACTTGAAAGTGGGTCAAGAATTTCGCCGTGACAATCTTTTGCGAATGCTGGTCGATATTCAGTATGAGCGGAACGATATCGACTTTCATCGCGGAACATTCCGCGTCCGCGGCGACGTTGTCGAGGTTTTCCCCGCTTATGAGTCTGAGACTGCCGTGCGCATCGAGTTCTTCGGTGACGTCATCGAGGCGATTCGCGAGGTCGACCCCTTGCGCGGAAAAGCGAAGAGCAATCTCGAGAGTTACGCGATTTTTCCAGGCTCTCACTACGTCACGCCGCAAGAGCAAATGCGACGGGCTATCGACGAGATCCGAGAGGGACTTCGCGAACGCCTCGACGTTCTCGATAAGTCAGCGCGTTTCGTAGAGAAACAGCGTCTCGAACAACGCACGCTCTACGATCTCGAGATGATGGAGCAGATGGGGTTCTGTAATGGCATCGAGAATTACTCGCGCCACCTCTCGCACCGCAAAGAAGGCGAACCGCCGCCCACACTGATCGACTACTTCCCCAAAGATTTTCTTCTGATCCTCGACGAGTCGCATCAGACGGTGCCGCAGGTTGGCGCCATGTTCAAAGGCGATCGAGCGCGTAAAGAAACGCTGGTCGAATATGGGTTCCGCTTGCCGAGCGCGCTCGACAATCGGCCCCTCAAGTTCGACGAGTTCGAGGGTCACGTCGAGAACTGCATCTACGTCTCGGCTACCCCGGGCGAGTACGAACTCGCCAAGGCAGGGGGAACGTTCGTAGAGCAGGTCATTCGACCTACAGGTCTTACTGACCCACAGATCGAAATTCGGCCCGTGTCAGGCCAGGTAGACGACTTGCTCGTCGAGATACGCGACCGGGCGTCGAAGAACGAACGCGTTCTTTGCACGACCCTCACGAAGCGTATGGCGGAAGACCTTACCGATTACTACCGGGAACTCGGGGTTCGTATCCGCTATCTGCATTCGGATATCGACACCCTCGAGCGAATCGATATCCTTCGTGATTTAAGGCTCGGCGAATTCGATGTGCTCGTCGGAATCAACTTGCTGCGCGAGGGCCTCGACTTGCCGGAGGTCTCCTTGGTCGCCATCTTTGACGCGGACAAAGAAGGGTTTCTTCGTAGTCCACGCTCTCTTATTCAGACGATTGGTCGCGCCGCGCGAAACCTCAACGGCCGCGTCATCATGTATGCCGACCGACATACAAAAGCGATGATTCAGGCGATTTCCGAGACAGACCGACGGCGCGTTATCCAAGAAGCTTACAACGAAAAGCACGGAATCGTGCCGGCGACGATCATCCGGGCCGTCATGAATATTAATCCCGCCGCAGGCACGACAGACTACTTTGATATTTCAAAGCTTCCAAAGGTCCGCGAAGGGGTACACAACGCGGCCGTCGACATCACTGAGCAAGTGCGCGCCGTGCGTCTGGAGATGTTTACCGCCGCAGAGGCGCTGGACTTCGAGCGTGCGGCTCGGCTGCGAGACGAGCTAAAGCGACTTGAGGGCCGGGCAGGTACGCAGGCCCCGGACGGAGGCGACGGTATCTCTGCAAACTCTCACGATCCCTACGCTGGGGGCCCCAAAAAGACCAAACCACGCGCGGCGCGAGGCGCGAGCAGCAGCTCAAACGCGGCGAGCAAGGCGCGAGCGGGAACGGGAGGACGCTGGAAGAAGTAACGCCGCTGAAAAAATCGGGCCAGAAGGTGTTTCCGACCCGACTTCGAGTTAGCGGATCACTCCGGGAGGAGAACGGTATCGATCACATGAATCGTTCCGTTGGAGGCCGCGATGTCGGCCTTGGTGACCGTGGCTTTGCCGACGTGAAGGTTGCCGCTCGACGCATCGAGCTTAATTTCCTTCCCGTTGACGGTCTTGGCGCTCGAGAGCTTCATGGCCTGAGCCGAGCCAACGTTGCCCGCGACCACGTGGAGCGTAAGGATCGCCTTGAGCTTGTCCTTGTTCTCCGGCTTGATGAGGCTTTCCACAGTGCCCGCGGGGAGCTTCGCGAAGGCCTCGTCCGTGGGGGCAAAAACGGTGAAGGGACCGGGACCGCGGAGCGTGCTCTCGAGGTCGGCAGCCTTGACCGCGGCGAGGAGAGTTTTGAACGACCCAGCACTGTTTGCGGTGTCGACGATGTCCGCTTTCGTGACGCTGTTGACCGCGCCGGTGGCTGTACTTCCCGCCGCGTTGGTGGCGTTAGTCACTGCCGTTGTCGGGTCTTTGGCCGGAGTGGCCGCTTCTTCGCAAGCGACAAGCGGAAGCGCACACGCGAGAAGAGCTGAGCCAAGGGTAAAACGAACCATGAGAGAAGCTCCTTACAAAGAGGCGCTAAAGCGCCCGTGTTTCTGGGCCGAGAAGGCCCAGCGCCGGCATGTTTAATGGTTGTCTAAGTGAAGTCAAGTCGTTGACCCTTTGATAAACAAGGTGAATCATCGACCATGATGTCAAGAGAAACAGCCGAGGGCGCGGGCAGGCCTGCTCGCGCGCTCGCGGGTGCGCCGATCCGCGTGGTCGCGAATCGTACCGGAATCTCTCCTGACACGCTGCGCGTTTGGGAACGTCGGTACGGCTTTCCGCGTCCGCTGCGAACTTCTGGGGGGACTCGAGTCTACTTGGAAAGTGACGTTGAGCGGCTTCACCTGATCGCGCTGGCGGTCCACGTTGGCTTTCGTCCGGGCGAAGTGGTCAACCTCGAGCAGGCGGACCTCGTCAAGCTCGTCGACGCCTCCATGGTCGACGCAGGGCTCGAGCAAGCGGGCCCTCGCCGAAAGATTCGTCGTGACGCCACCTCGGTCGACGCGCCCGCCCCAGCCCTCCCGACCGTGGACTCGGTCATGGCTTCGCTTATGTCGGATGACATTGTCGGCTTCCGTTCGCTTTTGCGCGTTGCGGCTCTTGCCCTCGGTTCCAGCGCTTTTGTCACGGAACTCGCGCACCCGTTCGCCGTTTTGGTGGGAGACCGTTGGGCGAGTGGCCGGCTCGATGTGAGGCACGAGCACATCGCGACGGCGTGCCTAACGTCCCAGCTCCACTGCCTGCGGAGTGCGCTTGACGACATCGAGGAGTCGCCGACCGTGGTGATGGCGACGCTTCCGGGGGACACGCACGCCCTCGGCATCGAGATGGTAGCCGTACAGCTAGCCGCGAACCGAGCCGCTCCTCGCGTGCTCGGCGCAGACACGCCACCCGAGCAAATTGTCGAGGCAGCCCGAGCACTTGGAGCGAGTGCCGTGGGTCTCTCGATTTCCGCAAGCTCGGCCCTTCGATCGGCATCCCGCGCGGCGCTTTGGCTCGCTGAGGCGCTTCCACCGAACGTCGAGCTTTGGTTGGGAGGTGGGGGCGCGAGCGCCGTCGCTCCTGCGGTCCCTGAAGCCATCCTCGTTTCGACGTGGTTGAATCTCGACACTGCCCTTACGGCACTTCGCGCGAAGCAAACCCCGCGCTGAGCCGTCGAGGAGGACGGGTCACAACAGGTCGGTGCGGCCTGAGGCTCGGAGAGCCTCGACGACGAGGCGAACGTCTTGCGAACGCTCGCGAGGAAGGATGAGAATCGCATCTTCGGTCTCGACTACGACGAGGTCGCTCACGCCGACAAGCGCTACGACCTTTTTCCCTTTTCCCGACGTACGAACCAAGTTGCGCTTCGCGTCGATGGCCACGCTCCCGACCGCGAGCGTGTTGCCCGAGCTGTCCTGCGCACCGAGCTCCCATGCCGACTGCCAGCTGCCGACGTCGTTCCAGCCGAAGTCGCCGGGAACTACCGCGAGGCCTTCGGCTTTCTCCATCACTCCGTGGTCGATGGACACGCTTGGCAGAGTGGGAAAGATTCGCCGTACAGTTTCGGCTTCCGTCCCGTTTCGAGCCGCCTCGTCGATCGTTGTGATGCCCTCCGACAACGCGGGCAGGTGATCCTTCACGAGCTGCGCCATGTCGCTCGCGCGGAAGAAAAACATTCCTGCATTCCACAGGTGTTTTCCGCTGCGATAAAAGCCTTCAGCACCCGCCCGATCAGGCTTTTCGACGAAGCGAACGACACGCTTCGCGTGACCTGCGGTGTCGCCGAGAGCCTCACCGACTTCGATGTAGCCGTAGCCTGTTTCCGGGCGCGTGGGCACGATTCCGACCGTGGTTACGCGTCCGCTCGAAGCCGTTTCGATGGCCCGTTCCAGGACGCGTCGAAACTCTCCTTCGTCCGTGATGAAGTGGTCGCTGGGGAGCACCATGACCCGTGCTTCCGGGTCGAGCCGCGCGACGGTTGCGGTTGCCCATGCAATGCACGGGGCCGTGTTGCGCGGTGCTGGCTCACTTAGAATGTGTGATCGCGGTACGCCAGGCACGGCGTTCGCCGTGGCTTCGGCTAAGTGCTCGCCGGTGACCACCACGATGCGGTCTGCGGGAACGAGCGGAGCAAGTCTTCGAACGGTCGCAGCCAAGAGGCTCTCTTCGCCGTCGCCCGCGAGGGGCAAGAGTTGCTTGGGGCGTAGCAAGCGGGAGGCCGGCCAAAACCTCGTGCCTGCGCCTCCTGCCATGATGACCGCGTAAACGTTCGACATCGGCACGAGCATCGCACAAAAAAGGCTGAAAAGTCGCGCGCGAGAGGTGTCCTCCCCTATATCCCTCGGACTGCGTGCTTTCGGCCAACTCCACCCCCTCCGCTAGTCTCAACTCTGGCCCTCGCCCTGGGGCCAGCTTGCGCTTTTGGCCGTTGGGAAACGGACTGCGCGCCGTGCGCGTGACGAAGATTCTCCTGGCGCGACTAGTCGCGTGCGTAGGTCTCTTGGCCGTAGTGGTTCTGTCGTCTGTCGGATGCGAAAGTGCGGAGGCGCCGTCACTCATCGAAGTCAGAGGGGTTTCGCCGCGCGAGATCGAGGTGGGTGACCGAGTGGAGCTCCGAGGCTCTGGATTTCCCCAAGGCCGCGCCGCACGCGTCACGTTTCGCGGTGCTCTTTCTCACCCGGGTCAGCCTACGGCCGGCGGCGTGACTATTGAGGTTGAGGGACTTGTCGTCAGCGGGGATCTCATTGAATTCGTTGTGGGTCAGTCGCTCGTCGAGGAGTTTTGCGGGCGTGACGATCGCGCGACGCACGGCACGCTTTTCGGCGAGGTCGAGGTAGCGTTCGCTTCGCGTTCACCGGCCGCACCACCGATCAGCGGCGTGATGCACGGCCTTAATCTCGACGTGACCCCCTCGTCGGTCCGCGCGGCCGTTCTGGAGTCCCGGCGTGCTGAAGCGGCTCGAGTAATCGCGTTTTTAGGAGTCACGCCGGGTGCCGTGTCGTCGCGCGGCCTGCCGATCGAAGCTCTCGTTTCGGGTTCGCCCGGTGAACGGGCAGGGTTCCGAGTCGGAGACGTCATCCGCCGCGTCGATGGTGTCCGCGTGCGCGAAACGTCCGACGTCGCGCCAGCTTCTTCCCGAAGCGCGCAGTTTACTCTCGTCCGGGCGAGCGCGGGCAACGAGGAGACGCTCACGGTAGCGATGCTCGGGTACGCGGGCGAGCGCATCCCGGTGGAGTACGGCGCGGCATTCCTTGTCGTGGGACTCGCGCTTGCCGCACTCCTCATCCTCGTTGTTCCCTCACCGACGCCGGCCACGGCGCTCGAAGTTCGCCTCGCGCGCTGGTTGCGCGTGGGGGGACTCGCGCGCTCGGCGCGGACGTTTTTCGGTCGCGGCCCACGAGCGTTGGGGTTTGCCCTCGCGTCCAGTCTCATCGGCACGTTTGCGCTCGGTCCCCAGGTTGTCAGTGCGGATTTCGACGGCGCAGTGCTCCTCGTCGCCTCCCTCGGGCTGCTCTTCGCGTCGCAGGCCTCATCGGCCACGAATACCGCGCGTAACCTATCGTACTCAGTCCGCGCTCTCGTGTGGGTGGATGTAACGTTTGCGGGCGTCGTGCTTGCGGCATCACTTGGGGGGATCGTCGTACACGGTGGCGCCTTCCGGCTCGCGGAGATCGTACGATCGCAGGGGGGCGCGCCTTGGGAGTTTGCGGCGTTCCGCGAGCCCTCCGCGTGCGTGCTTGCGTTCGCTTATCTCGGCGCGCTTTTCGTTTTTCTTCGTGCACGCGAAAGCGGCTCCCTCGCGGACGATTCTTGGGACGCCGGCGTGGTGGGATCGGAGACGCCACCGCTTACGCGGCCGGAGGAACTAACTCGTGGGCTTGAACGAATGGGCCTGCTGCTGGCTTCGGCGCTAGGCGTCGTTGCGTTTTTTGGCGGCTGGCAGCTCCCGGGGGCCGTCGAGCCGCGCTCGCTGGCCCTACACCTGGCTTCCGCGTTGGTGTTCGTGGCCAAAACATGGGCACTTGCCGCCGGCGTTTTGGGAGCCTCGTCGCTCGCACCAAAGTGGAGCGCTCGGGAGGCACGAACGTTTTTGATTCGCCGCCTTCTCAGTGCGCTCGGTCTTGGGGCGTGCCTCATCGCAATCTCGCGAACGCTTGCGCCTAGCGAAGCGCTCGAGCGAGTGGTCGGTATGACGGTGATGACAGCGTGCATTCTCTTCGTGTTACGGGCGATAGTGCGAATTCGCACGGCCATCCGACGGCCGGAGCTTCACGCAAGCCCGTTCCTTTGAAGCGCTTCGAGTTTGCCCCGGTCGCGGCATTGCTTGTCGCTCGTCTCGCGATTTCTGTAGCCTGACGCGATGGTGGAGACCGCGGGCATGCTCACGATCGTCGAGCCGAGCTCGTCACTCGTGGGGCTCGTCGTTCTGCCACTCGCTTGGGCGGCTCTCGCCGCCGTCGCGGTCCTTCGAGCCAAGGGAAGCTTAGCCGCCGTTCGCGTCACTCGTATTAACCTGTTCGCTGTTTTAGCGGCCGGTGGAACGTTAGGCCTTTCCGTCTTCCACTTGGTGCGCGCGGCGCAAAGGACGACGGACCATGTTGCTACGCAACATCTGGCGCAACTCGCGCGGCTCGGCCAGCTTGACCTCTCTATCGACTTGGAGCGGACGCGACTGACGGCCACGTGTGCGTTCCTTGTTGCGCTTCTTGCCTTTGCAGCGGTGCTTCAAGCGCTGTTCCGCCGCGACCTCGGTGTCCTTGTTCAGCTCGGATGGACCGGGCTCGCGGCGAGTGCGGCGTTCCTCGTGGTGCTTTCCGCAGATCTGGCGTCCGTTGCCTTGGGACTGCCGCTCGTGACGCTCGCTTCGTGGGGGCTTGCGCGGGGCGGCCTCGGCGCCGTTGGTCGTCCGTCTGCGGTCGCCTTAGCCCTCGCAGGAAACGTGGCCGTGGTCTTTGGCGCCTGGGTGCTTTTCTGGTCGCTTGGCGGCGCCTTTAGCCCTTCGGGCTACATGCCGGATCCCCATCCTCGTTTCGCCTTGGTCGAGGTACCTAGCGTGGTTCGCGCCGAGGGGACGTCGACGGTGTCTCTCACCACGTACGTAGGCGCGATGGTGAGCTCCGACGAAGGGCCGCCGCTTCCTGGCGAACCTCTTTTGTCGCCCTTTACGCTTACGCTCCCGCCGGGGACGTATTCGTTTCAAATCGAAGCCGGTGCGGCGACAGCCGACATCGTGGTCTCGCGCGTGACGCTCGCCGCGGGTCGCAGTTACGTCCTCGCACCGTACGGATCGACGACGAGTTTTCGCGTTCTCGCCGATCAATTCGCCGTTCCAACACAAGCGCCTTCAGGCTCCAACGCGCTCTTTGCGCCTAGCGCATTGGCGTCGCGAAGGCTCGCTGGCATCGCTGTTCTGACGTGGGTAGTTGGCCTGTTCGTGCTCGCGATGCTCCTCCGTCTCGCGACCGTCGTCACGAGCGAAGGCCGAGGCATCGGGTTTGCCATCGACGCGATCCCGCTGCTGCTCGTCGTCATGCGCCTGGCGCCACTTCTGACGCACGACGCCGCCGCCGTACTCGCGATTTTGCCGGCGTGTGCCGCTGTGGCGTTCGCTGCCCGTGCGGCCTCCTCCCGGTCCGCGATGCGCGTGCCGCGCTCGGTACTCGCGGCCCTCGTCGCCGTGGCGGGTATGTCGACGCTTCTTGGTGACGCGTCAGGCGCCCTGTCTCTTTTAGTACCGTCGACGCTCGGGGCGGTGGCTGCGGCGGCTGCCCTCGAAGCTGAAGTCGAAGCAAGGTGGCTCGGTTTAACGTGTGTGGCGGTGGCGGGGATCCTTCCGGGCGTTGGCGCATCCTTCGGTCTCGCCTCGGCGGCGGCGAGCACGTTCGGCGTGAGCGCGTCAGGACAACGTTGGGGGTGGGTCCTCGCGCCCCTCTTGACCAGCGTGGTGCTTCTCGACGCGCTCGGGTTGTTTCGCATGTATGATGCAAATATTCGTTCTCGTTCGACGGTGGTAGCGCCGCGTGGGGCGCGGTGGTTGGTCGGCACGCTTGCCGTGGCCACGGCGCTCGTCGGATCGGTTCTCGGTGGCGGTACGTCCACGTTTGGCGGGCGCTTCGTTCCCGTCGCCCGTCGACTTGTCGGAGGGGGTGGAGCCTCCTATGAAGGGCCGCAACTCGCGGCAGCCGGCCTTGCATTTACCGTGGCGGCCGCAGCGCTGGGACTTGCTTGCGCGCGGCGAGCTTCACGAACGCAGGCTATTCCTGAGTGGGTCGCCGCGCTTGGCGCGCTCGGTCGTCGGGGAACTCGCGGCCTTGAGGTTAGCGAGTCGCTTCTGCGCTTCTTTGCGCGCTCGGTGGTGATTATGAACGACGATGTCATCGACGACGTTAGCGATTTTGTCGGTGGCGCCTTCCATCGCTTTCGCGGGCGCGGCCTTCACGGTCCGAGCGCGGCTGAAGCACGGGCAAAATTGATTTTTTTGTGGCTGATGGTCACGCTTGCGGGAGCGATTGTTGGCTCGTCGCTGGTCCGCGGCTGAGCATGACACGCGCGTTTTATTTCAACGTTGCCTCGGGCGCCTCCCGGTCATCCTTCTTCGGAAGGGGCGTCTTGCGCCTTTTGTTCGCGTTGGCATTAGCGTTCACGAGTCTGACTCTCTGTCTCTGCGTCATGACTCGTTCGGCAAACGCAGAGAGTTTGCGCCGCGTCGGCCTGGTTCGATTGGAGGCGCCCTCCCACGGACCGCTTCACCTGATTCCTGGCGTTGGGGGGTTTAGCGCTGAGTTCTCGATTGCAAATGACGGAGCGGAGCCGCTCATCGTGTCACGTATCGCGGCGTTGGACCCGCGCGCGCCACCGAAGCTTATCGCCCGACTCGTCGACGGAGAATTACCTGCAACGATAGCTCCGGGAGCCAAACGCAAGGCGCTGGTTCGGTGGGTACCGGAGACGGGTGTACGGGTTCGCCAGCTCTTCACGCACGTCATCGTCACGACGTCGGACGAGGAGACGGGAGAAGTCGCGATAGGCGTCCGCGCCCAGCTTCCTGGGCCGCTTGGTCCGCTCGAAGGACGCGTCGTGTCCTTGCTCGTTGGCATACCGCTGGTCGGGGCACTTCTGACACTGCTGCTCCGCGCGTTGGGCCGACGTGACGACCGAGGATCGCGCCTCGTCGCCGTGACCGCGCTAGCTATCCAACTCGCCCTCGCGTTGTACGCGTACGCACGCTTTGTCGCGGAGGTCTCGCGATTGGACGGCAATGACGGACTCCAATTCATCGAGCACAGTCTGTGGATCCGCGCGATCGCGGCCGAAGTGTTTTTCGGCGTAGACGGCACGGCCGTGGGGCCGCTCGTCGCGATAAGTATGGTTGCTTTTCTCGCAATGCTCCGGGAGCGCCGCTCCACGAGTTCGCAGCCTGAGTACTACGCGGCGTACCTCACCCTCGCGGCGGCCGTGCCCGGTGCTCTGTGCGCGATGGACGGCCTTTTGTTCGTGCTCTTCACGGCCGTTGCCGCCTTCACCGCCACGCTGCTGGTCAGTCACGAAGGACAGCGCGAACCACGAGCCCGGTCGTTGACGCTCGCCTTCGTTGCAGGGCTCGCTGTCGTGCTCCTTTCTTGCGCGGTTACCGTCATGTCTCGTTCGTCCGAGGGAGCTTTTTTGGTCGACGGAACGAAAGTATCCACAACGTTTAATCTTCCCGAGCTTTCGCGCTTAGCGCTTGGCGCAAGCGCGACGAAGCTCGTTGGGATTCCGGTCGTCAAGCTCGCCTTCGGTTGCGTCCTGGTCGCGAGCGCCTCGCTGCTCGGCGCCTTTCCCTTTCACTCGTCGCGGGTGGCCGTGCTTTATGAAGCTCCCGCGGCTGTTCGAGTGCTCGTATCCGCCGCACTACCCACGCTTGGTGTATGCGCTCTCGTTCGATTGGGTTGTAACGCGTTGCCCGAAGGCATGCGTTGGGCATCGGGTGTCGTCGTCGCGCTAGGCGCGGTCACCGCTGTCTACGGCGCTCTCACGGCATTCGGCCAGACGGATCTCCATCGACTCGCGGCGTCCGCAACGACCGTTCAAGTCGGTTTCGTCTTGGTCGGCATCGGGTCGCTCACACCGCAAGGTCTGGCGGGTGCGCTCGTGCTCACGACGACACGCGTTTTGACAGGCTCGTTACTTCTCTTACTTGTCGGTATTGTTCACGATCGCGCGCAAACGAGTGACGTCGTGCGCCTCGCCGGTATCGCCACGCAGATGCGCCAGTGGGCCAGCGTCCTCGTCGTGGCGGCGTTCGGGCAAGCGGGCGTCATGGGCTTTGCCGGAGCGTGGGGCCCAGTGCTCGCAGTGCTGGGTGCACTTCCGAACTATCCACCGCTTGCTGTCGTCGCCGCTCTCGGGCTAGTTCTCATCGCCACCTCCCATGTCGCGGCGCTGTCGAAGGTCGTTTTCGGTGACCTCTCCGTCGACTGGGAAACCAATGCACTCTTGGAGCCCTTCGGCGGGCGGTTCAGGGACCTCACGATGCGCGAGTGGGTGAGTGTTGGGCCGGTCGCACTGACCGTCTTGGTTCTTGGGCTCTGGCCCACTCCGCTTTTCACCGTGGTCGCGGGTACCGTGAGTGATCTCACGAACGCACTAAGCCCTCCGGGGACGGAGCAAATTTCCCGACTCGACGGCTTCGGCTTACGCGAGGACTAAGTCAACGCTGTGACGTCTCCGCCACGCGAGCGCCTTCGCCAGGCATGCCGCTGTCGGACGTGGGTGCTTCGCGGCGCGGTCTGGCTTTGCGACGAGCGCGTGCCAAAAACCGCACCGCAAATCCCTAGAATCTCAGACTATTTCTTCGAGGGAGCGGCTGCCGGCTTGCTGGGCGCTGCCATGGGCTTCGCGACGCCAGCGGGCTTCGCCGCAGCTGGGGGGGCGAGCACGAAGGCCGCAGCGAGAACCGCGGAGCGCTTCGCGGTGCTCGCACCATCGAACTTGCCAAGGGGTGCCGTTTTGCCAGCCGACGTCATCGTGAGCATACCGTCGTCGCCAAGCGTGAGCTTGTCGCCCTTGGTCATCGTTAGCTCGTCGCCTGAAAAGGACCCGTAGCTGCCGCCGTCGCCTGTGGTGACAGCGCCGTCGCTGCCCACGCTAAGGAGGCTCTTCGCGCCATCCGGGCTCTGAAGGGCCATCCCAGAAACCTTCGCGACGGCCTTGCCGCCATTGGTTACCGTGCCGTCGGACTTGAGTTCAACCTTCGCGGCTTTTTTGCCCTTCATGTCAATCTTCGCCGTGGCGGCGGGAAGGGCCAAAACTGCGGGCGCCGCGACGGGTTCGGGCATTGGTGCCTCGACCGGCTTGGCAACCTCGGCGACAGCCGGCGCAGGCATGTCAGCGACCGGAGCCGGCTCTGGCTCGGGCGCCTTGGGAGCGGGCTCGGAGCCGCCGCAAGCAGCCGTGAAGAGAAGTGCGAGTACGACGAGTGATGAATTTGCTCGGATCATGCCGCGAATCCTACTCGTGCACAGGACGACCGACAACCCTGCTTCGGAACGATTCGACTCGCGAGCCGCTCTATTCTTTGAGAGCTTCAGCTCCGCCGATAATTTCCATCAGCTCCTTCGTAATCGCGGCCTGGCGAGCGCGGTTGTAGACGAGCGTAAGTCGGCCAATCATATCTTTCGCGTTTCGCGTCGCTGCGTCCATCGCGGTCATCCGCGCGCCATATTCGCTCGCCTGGCTCTCAAGCAGAGCGCGGTAGATCGAAATTTCGATATACATCGGCATGAGACGTTCGAGCACCACGCGCTCGTTCGGCTCGAATGCATATTCGGTCGGTCTGATCCCCGCGGTCGGAGCGCTCTGATTCGAGTCACGCGCGGCTTGCTCTGGCCGTTGCTCTGGCAGCGGCAAAAGCGCTTCGGTAACGATTTCCTGGGTAATCGCGCTCTTGAACTCGTTATAGACTACGTAGACGCTGTCAACTTCGCCAGTGACGAACTTCTCTGTCACCCATTCGGCAACAGCCCGCGCCTTGGTTAGGTCCAATCCCTCGAAGAGCTTCGGAAAATCGCGCGTAATGGTTACGTTGCGGCGGGAAAGGTAATCACGACCTTTTTTTCCTATCGTCGCGACAAGCACTTCGGCGCCAGCCTCCTTCTTGTCTCGCCACATAGCGAGGGCAGCCTTGCCCGCGTTCGCATTGAACGCTCCGGCCAGCCCTCGGTCACCCGAGAGAACGAGCACCAGCACGTTTTGCTCGGGACGCCGCTCGAGAAGGGGGTGCACTCGCTCAGCAGTGTCGCTGGCGCTGTACTCCTTGTCGGTTTGCGTCGCCCGCATCCCCGCGGCGACGCCACCGAGAATCTCATGGGTCTTCAAGACGTACGGACGAAGCGCAGTAATCCGCTGCTGCGCTCGGTTGAGGCGTGCACCCGCCACCATTTTCATCGCGCGCGTGATTTTTTGCGTCGCTTTGACGCTTGTAATCCGCTTTCGAATCGTCTTGAGCGAAGCCATGGAAGTCCTGCTTAGCCCTTCTTGGTATCTTTGGCGAACGCCTTGCCAAAGGCGCCAAGCGCCTTCTTGAGCGTCTCCTCAGTATCCTTGTCGAGCGCCTTCTTGGTGCGAATCGTCTCGAAAATCTGGGGGTGCTCTTGCTCGATGAACGAGTAAAGCTGGCGCTCGTACTCTGCAAGCTTCGACACCTCGACGGTATCAAGGTGACCCTTGGTGCCCGCGTAAATGATCACCACCTGCTTTTCGACCGACTGCGGAACGTACTGACCCTGTTTGAGGATTTCGACGAGGCGCGCGCCGCGATCGAGCATGTTGCGCGTAACTTGGTCGAGATCCGATGCGAACTGACTGAAGGCGGCTTTCTCCCGGTACTGCGCGAGGTCCAGCTTGAGTGAGCCAGCGACGCCCTTCATCGCCTTGATCTGAGCGCTCCCGCCTACGCGACTTACGGATATACCGACGTTGATGGCCGGACGGACGCCAGAGTAAAACAGGTCGGCCTCGAGAAAAATTTGGCCGTCCGTAATCGAGATTACGTTCGTCGGGATGTAGGCCGACACGTCTCCGGCTTGCGTCTCGATAATCGGTAGCGCAGTGAGCGACCCACCGGAGAGCGGGTCCTTCACGATTTCATAGCCGGCGCCCTTGGCTTTCAGCTCTTCTTCGGCGGATTCATGGCCCTGCTCACCGACATGAACTTTCGCGTCGCCATGCTTGTCGAAAGCGGTGCCTTTTGGCAAGACCGCCAGTCGGTCGGCCATTTTCGCAGCTCGCTCGAGAAGACGGGAGTGAATGTAAAAAACGTCACCCGGGTAGGCCTCGCGCCCTGGCGGTCGTCGGAGCAGAAGCGAGAGTTGGCGATACGCGACCGCCTGCTTAGAAAGGTCGTCATAGACGCAGAGAGCGTGGCGTCCGGTGTCACGGAAGTACTCTGCCATCGTGACGCCCGTGTAGGGAGCGATGAACTGGAGCGGCGCCGACTCACTCGCTCCGGAAACGACGACGGTCGTGTATTCCATCGCTCCGTTTTGGGTCAGCTTGTCGACAACAGCCGCGACCGTTGATTGCTTCTGTCCGATAGCGACGTAAAAGCAAAAGACGCCTAGACCCTTCTGATTAATAATCGTGTCGATGGCCACGGCGGTTTTACCCGTCTGCCTATCGCCGATGATGAGCTCGCGCTGACCCCGCCCGATCGGCACCATCGCGTCGATGGCTTTGATCCCCGTCTGGAGTGGCTCTTTAACGGGCTGCCGTGCAAGAATCCCTGGGGCCTTGATCTCAACCCGCCTCTTATGCGGCGTCTCGATCGGGCCTTTACCGTCGACCGGAATGCCAAGAGCATTGACGACGCGACCGATGGCGGCCTCACCGACAGGCACCTCCATGATTCGATTTGTGCGCTTGACTGTCGCGCCTTCCTTGATGCCGGTCGACTCTCCGAAAAGGACCGCACCCACGTTGTCCGCCTCGAGATTGAGGACGAGACCCATGATGCCTCCCGGAAACTCGATAAGTTCGCCTGCCATGGCGCCCTCGAGGCCGTAAATGCGCGCAATGCCGTCTCCAACGCTGAGTACGGTGCCCGTCTCGGTCGTGAGCGCAGCCTTCTCGTAGTTTTGGATCTGCTTCTTGATGATCGACGAGATTTCTTCGGCGCGGAGTTGCATGAGCGATCTTCTTTCAGGGAGTCGAAACGAACCGGATCGAGACGAAAAAACGTTGGGTACTTTAGTTACTCAGTGACGCCGTCTGCAATGCAGACTGCGTCTCAGTCTCAGTCTGGCAACAGCGTCTCTTTGAGTTGATTGAGGCGAGCCGTCAATGTGCCGTCGTAGATGGTGTCGCCGATGCGGATGAGTACGCCGCAAACAAGTGACGGCACGACCTTGCGGTCGAGGGCCACCGAACGTCCCGTAATCCGCGAAAGCTCGCTTTGAAGCTGCTCGAAGAACGCGTCGGGCAGGGGCATGGCAGTCGACACTTCAGCGCGCGTGATGCCACGCTTCAGATCGGCCATCTCGCTGAGCCTTGCTGCGACGGCGGGTAGTGCCCGAATACGTCGGCGATCCACGAGGATCCCGAGAAAGCTTCGCGCCGTCACGTGCAGACCGAGGAGCTCACTCACATCGGCCACGATTTGCTTTTTCGCGACTAAGGGGAGAAGCGGGTTCTCGAAAGCACCCCGGAGTTCCTCGTTCGACTCGTATGCCTCGGACGCTCGACTTACCTCGTCGACCAGTTCGTTGAGCTGCCCACTTTCGCTCCCCAGCTCGAGAAGCGCGTTCGCGTACCGTCGTGCGATGACGCCCGGAATCACGAGACACTCCCCGCGGTGGGAACCACCAAGCGCGCGCCGGACCCGGTCGTTTTCGCGCTCGGTTTTCGCGAAAGCTCGCCGAGGAGATCCTGGGCGAGGCGGGCGTGGTCTTCCGCCGTCACCGAAGCACGTAGAATCCGAGAAGCCTCCTCGACAGAAAGTCCAACAGTCTCCACAAGTAGCTCCACGCGCAGCTGCTTCCGCTCCTGCTCAACGAGTCGTTCCGCGTCCCGCTTCAGCCGCTCGGCACGTTCGCGGGCTTCCGATAGCAAGTGCTCGACCTCGCCCTTCGCCGCCGTCACGAGAGCGCCCTTCGCCGTGGCGGCGTCCGCCTCCACATTCTTGAGGTCGGCTTGATACTTTTTCGCGCGCTCTTTGGCCTCCGCGAGAAGGCTTTGTGCTTCGTCGATCTCTTTCCCAATCGTCACGCGCCGTTGCTTGAGCGCATTCACGACAGGGGCTTTGCCCAGGATATAATACAGGGTCATCAGGACCCCGAAGTTGATGGCAAGAGCGAGAATTGCGGGCCGCTGCTTGTCCCAAATATCTGTCCAGTTCAACGGCTTGAGGGCATGGCTCTCGTGTTCCACCGCCTCGTGTTCCACCGGCGCGTGGGCTTCGGGGGAAGCGCTTTGAGAATCCGCGTTCTCGCGCGTGTCGACCGCGCCCGCAGATGCAGCTCGGTCATGAGCCCGCCTCGCTCCGTGATCCTGCGCGAACACGCCACGTGAAACGAACAGGAAAGCGGTACAGATCAGCAGAGCCGCCAGCCCGGCCCGCACGCTTCGTCGAGCCGCAACCAAATGTACGAGGCTCACGACGTTACCTCCCGGCCCAGAACGCGTGACGCCATATCCCGCCCTAAAGCGCTCGCATCGTTCCGAAGCGAAGCGCGCGCCTCCCGGGCATCCTGGGTCGTGGCTTCGCGTCCCTGCTGAATCGTCTTCGCAACTTCCGACCGAACGAGCGTCATGAGCTCCGCCTCGCGTTTTTGACCTTCTGCGCGAAGACGGTCTCGTTCCTGAGCTCCCTCGTCGCGAGCCTTCGTGAGGCTTGCCTCATAAGTAGCTAGCGCCTTCGCGGAGCGGCGGTCCTCCTTCTTGGCCTGATGTCGTGTACCCTCGATGCGCTTCTCGCGCTCTTCAAAGAGCCTCATCATCGGGTCGAAAAGGGCCGGCTTGAGGACAAGCAACAGCACGAGGAACAAGCCGAAATGAACGAAGAGGCTCGCGTCGAGGTCGACGTTTACCGCGCCCTCGCTTCGAAGGAGAATTCCGGCGGAATCTGTTAGGGCGCTCACTCCGAGCAGTGACATGGGGCCTCGTGGCGTGTTTGCCGCGCATCACGGGGCTTGAAACACCCGTGGTGCCAAGCTTTCATCGCCGCGCGAGGTACCATTATCGGAGCCGCGTGACAATGGCTGCTTCGCGGGTCGACGCTCAGCCTTCTCCGTGACGGTAGATGAGGACAGGAATCGGAGGCGGTTAGCCCGATCGACGACTTTTTGAGGCGTGAAAGTTCGCGGCCTCGCGACGCGGCGTGAGGCTATCGCCCTCCGGCCGCCAGGTGATCACGGGCGGTCGTACGCGAGGCGCCAGACGACGGCCGCGGGTCGAAGGTGCTTTCGGCGGGGGTGCGGCGTCGAGCAGAAGAGTATCGATCGCGTCATACTCTGCCGTCGCGAGCTCATGACACTCATGGTTGCTTTTGCGATTTGGTTCGAGGCGCTCGGTCCGCTCGCTCGACTCGAAGTAGTCGGACTCTTCAAGCCATGCGATCTCCTCTCCGTTCGACGCCGTGACGCCTGCGAGGTCAGTTGTCTCGTGCGTCGCGAGCTGTGGGGCCGACGTCTCCACCGAACCCGACTGCTCAAAAGGCGCCTCCTCCGCCACTTCCGACTCGAAGGCCGTAACCTTCCCCGTGCGCACGAGCGAAACCCGCCCCCGCTCGTCCACCCGCGCGAAGAGCATGGAGGTGCCGACGCGCGGTAGTTCGACGATTCCTCCGGCCGCGCTTCCATCGAGCGAGGCTACATATTGAGCACCCACGCAGTTGAGCGCGACGCGCGACTCACGCCGACGTTTGTCGGTCGGCTTCATCACGATCCGAAGGCAGATGCCCTCCGCATCGAGCAGAAAGATGCAGGAGCCCGTATGGGCGGCGTAGCTGATTTCGGCGCTATGGGTTAACACTTCGAGGGAAGTCAAAGCAAAGGTTGGGCCGTACAGTGTGCGCTCGTGTAGCCCTTCGTTCGGTCACGTTCTGTAGGTCTTTGCCTTCATTGTGGTCAGCTTGATCCAGCCCGCCGACCACCCGGTTCGGCGGACCGGAGATCCACCGTAGTCACTCGTGGGCTACGTCCGCTTGGCCGACGTATAAGGGACTTGAGGCTTAGCCCTACTGACGCGCAGGATGGGCTTGTCTCCATCAAGGCCAGGATGCACGCTGGCGAATCCCTCTGCCTCTGCGAATCCGGCAAGGTCACCGCGATGTTCTTCCATCCATAAACTGAAGCGGTTCCAGCAGGCGACGGCCTCGTCTTCGCTCATGGGCGCGCCGTCGATGAGAACCCCTAGGCGTCGTGGGGAACCGCTCAAGGTCCAACGTCCGCGAGGATTTCGCTGGCGTGCTTCGTGACGTCGACGTCGCGATAGATTTTTTTCACGTTTCCGTCGGCACCGATCACGAACGTCTGACGACCCAGAAAGCCCATGCGATTGGGTACGCCGAACGACTTGGCGATCGCTCCCGTCTCGTCGCTGACAAGTTGAAACGGAAGCTCGTGGTGCTTGGCGAACGCACGATGGGATTCGGCGTTGTCGGTCGAGATTCCGATCAAGACGACGCCTTTTTTCTCGATCTCCTTCCATGCGTCGCGAAACGCGCATGCTTCCTTTGTGCACCCGGGCGTTTCGTCCTTGGGATAAAAATATAAAACGACCGGCTTCCCTCTAAGAGTGGAAAGCTTGAGCTCCTTGCCGTCGTGCGACTTGGCTGAAAAGTCAGGAGGCAGCTTTCCAAGAGCGAGTTCGCCGCTGCCATCGCTTGCGAGAGCCACCGCGGCACTACCTGCCGTCGCGGAGGTGGGTTGCGGAGGGGAGGATTCACGGCTGCACCCGCCTAACAGCGAAGTTGAAACGACGGTAACGAGGACGCCGAGAGTGAGTGACGTGCCAAATGAGACGACCGAGCGAACCGGGCGGTTGGAAATGCGCATGGCGAGACAATAGTCCCGCCGCGCCCGCTCGTCCCGTCTAGAGAAGGCCGTACTCCTTGAGCCGTCGGTAGAACGTTCGGCGTGGGATGCCGATTAACTTTGCCGCCTGGACGCGGTTCCAATGGCAGAGCGTGAGGGCGGCGAGGATCTGTTCTTTTTCTTTGTCGTCGTGCTCGTCCTTTGTTCGTGGACGGAGGACTGTCGTGCCGGTAGCGCCTACCCCAGTCCCGCCCTTGGCGATCTCCCGCGGCGAAGACGGCCCGTGTCGGGCGTCGCTTCCGCTGTTTCGCGCGTTCGCGACAGGTGCGGGTAGGTCAAGATCTTCGACCGTGATTTCGTGCGTCTCGCAGAGCAACCAAGCGTTGAGCAGGACGTGCTCGAGTTGACGCACGTTTCCGGGCCAGTTGAACCCCTGAAGCGCACGCGTCGCCGCGCGCGAAAGAAGCTTTCGTTCGCGTCCGTGCCGCGACGAAAAGAGTGTGAAAAAGTGGTCGATGAGCGCAGGCACGTCGTCGATCCGGTCACGGAGCGCAGGCACCTTTAGCTCGATGATATTGATTCGATAAAAGAGGTCCTCGCGAAATGTACCCTCGGCCACCATCTGAGCAAGGTCTCTGTGAGTCGCGGCGATGACGCGCGCGGAACACGGGTCTTCGGTCGCGCCACCCACCGGGCGAACCGTCTTTTCCTGCAAGACGCGAAGAAGTGCGGCTTGCATTTTTTTAGGCATTTCGCCAATCTCATCAAGGAGCAATGTGCCGTTCTCGGCTTCGCGAAACAGCCCTTTTCGTTCGCGGTCGGCACCGGTAAACGCGCCGCGTGCATGACCGAAGAGTTCGCTTTCGAGTAAGTTCGCTGGAATGGCGCCGCAATTGACACCGAGAAATGGCTGCTTTGCGCGAGGTCCCGCGAGGTGGACCGCACGGGCTACAACTTCTTTCCCCGTCCCACTTTCGCCGGTAATAAGCAGAGGAACGTCCGTCTCTCGCACGCGGTCGATGATGGAATAGAGCCGGCGCATGGCGAGGCTCGTGCCGACGAGTCCGGCATAGCCGAAGTGCGACCGCAACTCCGAGCGTACTTGCTTGAGGTCGCGTCGCGCGCTGTGGAGCTGTTCCGTCCGTCGACCAAGGAGCCCTGCGAGCGTCGCTTTTGCACGCTCTAATTCGTCATTCGCAACCTGAAGTTCGTCGGCGCGGCGCTTGTTCTCGCCGATAAGGCGAGCACTCTCGATGGCGATCGCCGCTTGGTCGGCGAAGGCTTCGAGCGCCGGAAGCTCCGCCCGAAAGCGAACTCCGGGTCGCAGCCTGGTTTCGACATAGAGGGCGCCGATGGTTTTGCCCGCGGGGGGCGCGCCCCGAATCGGTACGCACGCGATCGACTGAATCAGGAGTTGATGAACGCTCACGGCTTGCGCCAGCGAGGCGTCATCGCGCGCGCTCGTCGCCACCACGGGCAGGCCTTCTCGAATCACGCGCTCGGCAACGCTGCGTGAGAAATTCTGCGCAGCCTGGCCCCCCTTGTTGTCGCGAGCCGTATGCGTATCGACGCCGCCGTTTTCGTTTACCAGGACGATAAGTCCGCGCTCAGCGCCTAGAAGTCCGACGGCATGATTCGTTACGGCAACGAGCAGGCGATCCAATTCGTGCTCTCGAGCGAGGTCGCGCGTGATTTCGAAAATGCGTGCGAGGCGATCCTCTGAGGGGAGTGCGGAGCGAGTTGGCGCCTCCATCGCGCCCGAGCTTTCATGAGCGATGCCGGTGCTGGCTCGCGCGTCTAGCGGGGTCCTATCAAACGACGCTGCAAGTAACGTCGGCGTGCCATGAGCGAGGCGGAGCGCACGCCTCCGGGGGTCGTTCCAAAATACCTCGCGCAGGTCGCGCGGCAACTTTCCGGACGTCTCCTCGAGCATCAAGACGGCGGCCTCGATGTCACGTCGTGCGAGCGCTTTTCCGCCTTGCGAGCTTGCGAGTCGCGCCCGCGCATCGAGTGCCTGCCATGCCCACTCATGCTGGCCTGTCTCCATCGCCTTCGCGATGGCGTGGTCGAGCGCCACGCGCGCCGCCGCTTCGTCGCCAAGGGCGAAGGAAAGCAGTCCGTGAACGAGGAACGTGAGCGGTTCGTGCTCCTTGAATCCGCCCTCGCGAAGCCGCGCCTGTACGGACGTCGCCTCGCGTGTAAGCGTCGAAAGGTCGACGCCGGACGAGGCACTTCCGAGCCTCGCAAGAATTCCCTCGAGCCGTGCTTCTGCGGCATCGAGTGGCCTCGCCAGTGCGTCGTACGCTTTTGCGCACGCCTCGTAACGCTCACTGCCGTTACCGACCTCACCTATGCGCGTCGCGTATTCTGCTTCGAGGCCGAGGAGTTGCGCGCGTGCACTCGGGGCGAGACGATCGCGCTGCGCGACGAGCTGCGCTATCAAACCTCGCGCTCTCGCATAGCGCCCCAGGTAAAGATCGAGGTTCGTTAGGTTGAATAGGGCTTGCTGTACCGCAATGAGCGCGCCAGCACGGCGTCCCATATCGAGTGCAGCCTCGAGGTGAACGAGTGATTGAGCGAGGTCGCCGTCCGCCTTTGACAGTCCGGCAAGGTGAAGGCGCGTCGTTGCGAGCGTCCAGGCGTCGCGAGCTTTCTCCGCGGCCGCGAGTGCGGCTTCGCAGGTATGCCGAGCCTCTTCGGCACGTCCGCTTCGGTGGTGCGCGATGGACAGCGAGCCCAGGGCCACGGCTTCGATGCGTGCGTCATGCACGCTTCTGGCGAGGGCGACCGCCTCGTGCAGCGCTTCGAGGGCGCTCGCTTCTTGTCCGAGGTAGGAAAGCGCCACTCCGCGAACGGCGAGAGCGTCCGCTTCATCAGCGCCTCGGGGTAAAGTTGAGCCTTGTAAGGTCGCGGCTTGTTCGGCGAGGGCGGCCGCACGTGCGAAGTCACCGGCGCGAATATACGTTCGAGCGCGCGTGGTTAGCCACGCGCGAGCATGGTCGCAAAGGCTCGCCAGCTGTTCGACTGAGTCCAACGTACCTTCCGCTGCAAGCGTCTCGCCGCGCGCCAAAAAAATGCGAGCGCGTGCGATGGCGAACTCGACGGTCTCGGAGTCGTTCTTAGGTTCCGCAAGCTCCTGAAGCGATTCAAGTGCGATATCAAAACGCCCCGTGTCGAGTGCCTCCTTAAGTCCAGCGTGCGCCTCGGCGCGTGCACGCAGCGGAGCTTGTCCAGAACCTAACGTGTCAGATGCGAAATCGATGAGCGCGTCGATTTCCGCGGCAGAGGTGAGTGCGCGACGACCCAACCGCTTGACGAAGGAGCGCAAGCGTCCGGGCCGCCACTCTACGCGCTCGAGGATGTGCCTCGTGAGACCTTGAGGCAGCGAGGGGACGGCACGCATCAAAAGGTTCAACGCGTCGGATTCGTCGAGCGGAGGCATCTCAAAAACGACACTTTGAGTTCCGCCCTCGCGCGCGAGCGCAGCCGCCGCGAGAGCGTCGCCCACAACGACAAGGCTAGCCCCGGACCTGGTGGCTCGACGCAGCTTGAGGCGGGCAGACTCATCAAGGAGACTCAGATCATCCACCACGATCACGAGCCCCGCGACGGGCTCATCGATTCCTCCCCACGGATCGAGTTCGAGCTCGATCACCTCAGAAGACGAGATACCGCCCACGCCACACGTGGCCATACGACCAGGTTCGACGTTGGCCACGGGCGATCCGCTTACGCCGAGTGACCACGATAGCCTCCTAAGAAGCGTCGTGCGACCGCTCCGCCGTGGCCCGACGACGGCGAGTACGCTCCCTGCCATAAGGCGATTTACCTCCGCCGCGAGTGCTCCGGCAGGACCTTCGAGTCCGAGAACCGGCCAGGCCGCGGCCGCGTCGAAAGGCTGCGTTGCGATCTGTGCAGCGGTTTTCATCGCGTTGACGAATTCGTCGACGCTCGGGTACCGAGAGTTCGGCTCGCGCGCCGTGGCTCGCGCCGCGACTTCGCCGAGTGCGCCTCGATGACTCGCGGGTAGCTCACCGCCCCTCGCCGCCAGTGCGTCCGCGAGGGTCGCACCAAGCGAAAAGACCTCGCCGCGCACCGTCAGTCGGTCACCCTCGAAAAGTTCGGGTGCCGCGTATTTTGGAGTCAGGCCCTGGGCGTATGCGCCTCCCTCTTTCCAGCGTGTGGCGAGCCCCAGGTCGACGAGCGTTCCTATACCTTTTACATCGACAATGATGTTCGCGGGTTTAATGTCTCCGTGAAAGAGCCCCGCACGATGCAAGACCGTGAGTTGGTCTGCGGCGCATGCGAGTGCCCGAAGCCACGTAGCGTCCGGGTCGCCGCTTTCGAGCAGGGCTTCAAAGCTGCGGCCTTCGATAAGCTCGCGGACCAGGAACCGTCTTCCTTCCCGAGGCAGGCTTCCAAACGCGACGACACGCGGCACGCCGAGTCCCTCGAGGCCGCTCAGCGCAGCGGCTTCGCGGACAAGCGCCATCGTCTCCGCTTCTCCAGCGTTTTCGCTCAAAACCTTGAACGCGAGGTCTGCGCCTGTCACTCTGTCGCGAACTGCCCAAACCTCGCCTCCACCGCCTTTTCCGAGGCATGCGACGACTTGGTAGCGCGCGGGCATGACGAACGACGGCAGAGTCGTCATGGACCTAGGCTCCACATCAAGGCTTAGGCTTTGATTCGAGACCGTACTCGCCGCTAAAACCGAACCAGAAACCCGTCAACGCGAAACCCATGCCCAGGCGCGCCACAACGGTCTTCACAGGCTTGTAGCGTAATCCGATTTGTGGGATCGAAATCCAAGGAAAGACTACCGGTTTCGACCCCCCGTCGGTCCAGCTCGGCTCGGTATATTCCCCAACCTTTAGCGTCGTTGCATTCCGATGCTCGATGGCGTTGCACCCTGCCTGCGTTCCGCCCACTTGACATTTCGCGTACCGTTTACCGTTACTTCCGCCTAAGCTTCCGTTGGCGTCCTCATAAACCCAATTGTTGACTAGGTCGCCGAAAACGACTCCGAGGCCGAAACCTGCCCCATACTCGAAGTCAAGCGTGCGCGAAATTTTCGCCGACCAGAGCAGGTCGACAGTCGCGTAAAGCGCCTTCATGCTGCTGTTTACGTAGGAATAGTTCCCGGGAATATCTTTTGAACCTTTTTCCTTGAAAAGGATATCTCCTGTCCCGTATTCGGTAAGTCCGAGTGCAGGGATGAGCGAGAAGCCGTTCTTCCGCACATCAAGCTCGATGGCAACGGCGTTCGCGTAAGTCGTGCCTCCCTCGTCGACAACGAGGTTGAGCATGAACTGTGGGACTATGTTCCCGCGATATCGTGCGCCGACGAATACGTAACGCTTGCCAGCTGATTCCGAGACGTCGTTGACGTCTTCCGTAGCAGGGCGACCTTGAGCCCAAACGTCGGGCGCTGAACCCGCGGATGCGGCCAACAAAAGGGCTGTTCCCCACGCGCGACCGCGCCGCGCCGGCCGTAAGCGCTTGTTGGAGCGCGACGCTTGACGGGCAAACCTACATTCCGAGTGTCGCGTGGGGGCTTGCATCCGTTCCCTTGATGGTGCGGCTTTGGCCGACCTAGCGACTCGATGCTACAGTCTACGTTGGGAAACGGCACGAAACTCAATGGCTACAGCCTGATCCCATCGTGATTCTCTACGGCCGTATGCTCGAACAGACCGTTGATCGAAAGCAGCGAGCCGTATTCCTCAAAGAACTCGTGATCACGGGCGGGAAGGTTCCGTTAGCGATGGTCCGCAAACGTCTCGCTTCGAACGCGGGAGGGACGCGAGCGCCTGTCTTGCTCGTGCACGGCTTCGGCCAAAATCGGTACGCATGGCACCTCCCGGCACGCAGCTTTTCGAACTACCTGGCGTGTGCCGGTTTCGACGTTTTTAACCTCGACCTGCGCGGTCACGGCCGCTCACTCCAGTTCGGGGCCGCCTCCGCCCACGACGTTCACGACTACATCGCTGAGGACCTCCCGAGTGCCGTAGCCGAGGTCCGCCAGCACAGTGGTCATCGAGCGGTCTTCTTGGTCGGGCATTCGCTCGGCGGTCTCGTGAGCTACGGCGCAGCGCCGCTCCTCGCCGAGGCGGTCGGCGGCGTCGCATCGTTAGGAAGCCCGTATCACTTTACGCGAGGTTCGCTCACGCTTAGGGCGATCGCGTTGGGTTTCGACGGACTTCGTCGCGCCGGCCTGCCACATCGGAGGGTGTCTGCGCCGCTCTATCCCGTGGGTAGGCTCATACGGACCCTTCGACGCGTCGCCGACAGCCCATTTTACCCGCTTCCGGTTCGTGGCTGGCGGGCGGGCGCGCTCGAGCCGCACGTGCTTGAGCAACATCTTCGACTCGCGTTCGATCGCGCTGGAATGGCGGAGCTTCGCAACATGTTCGAGTGGGCGACCGCTCGGCGTTTTGGCGGCCCTGGTCGTGATTACGTCGAACGATTCGAGGCCATGAACCGACCACTCCTCGTCGTTTCCGGAGCCAACGATGACCTCGCCCCGCCGGTGGGCGTTCGACCGGCCTTCGAGCGTAGCCGCTCGACGGATAAAACCTACCGCACGGTTCCTCACGGTCATATCGACCTCCTCGTCGGTCGCGATGCCCCGGCGACGACGTGGCCTCTCGTTGCCCATTGGTTACTCGAGCGCGCGGCGTAGCGCGTATGCACTGCTCGCAACCGAAAGCTCGACAGAGCTAACCCTGGTTGCGCTGTCGATCCATACGGGACATTTCCTCCTCCAGCCGTCGAACGTGTCGCTTCAAATCCCTCACTTCGTCCTCTGTGGCGAGGTTCATGGTTTTTGCGAGCTTCTCGACCTGCTCGCTCGTGAAGGACTGCACCTTGCCGGGAACGTTCATCATTTGCATCACGGCTCTCATGATGCGCGGGTCTTGCAGCATCCGTGTGATGCGCGGATCGGACATCCACTTCACGCCCTGCTTCATAAGGGCCTTTTTGAATGAGCTCATTGAACTAGAGCATAGCAGGGGCGCGCCTTCCCTTAAGCGCTGGCGCACCTGAAAGTGCGTTGCGCGGAGCCGGACTCGGCGCACTTCCAGGCCTGAAGACTCGCGTGATAGGACAGCGCCGCTTTGACTGACGCACCCAAGGTCTCGTTGAGCCGCACCATGCTCGGAATGCCGCTGCGCAAATTCATGAGTGAATACTGGCAAAAACAACCGCTCCTCGTTCGAGGTACGATGCTGAGTGCGGTCGAATCGTGTGCGTCGTTGGGTCCGGATGAGCTCGCGGGGCTCGCGTGTGAAGAAGGCGTTGAGTCCCGCATTGTAAGGGAGCGGGGCGGGTCGCAGCCCTGGGAAGTCACATGGGGACCGTACCGTGAGTCGTACTTTGCAGAGCTCCCGGAGCGCGGTTGGACGCTCCTCGTTCAAGAGGTGAACCGTCACGTTCCAGAGGTGGCGCAGATTCTCGAGTCGTTTACGTTTCTTCCAAGTGTCCGGGTGGACGACATCATGGTGAGCTACGCACCTCCTGGTGGCAGCGTCGGACCGCACCTCGACAGCTACGACGTGTTCCTCGTACAAGGCGCAGGTGAGCGCCGTTGGAGGTACGGCACGACCCCCGCGACGAGTCATGCGTTCCGGAAGGGCCTCGAACTCCGCATTCTCGAGCGCTTCGCGTTCGACGAAGACGTCGTACTTGGCCCGGGCGACATGCTTTACTTACCCCCCGGGTTCGCTCATCACGGAGTCGCGGTCACGCCCTGTGTCACCTATTCTGTTGGGTTTCGTGCGCCGAGCCTCGGCGAGATGTGGGCGTCCTTCGCGACCTCCGCGGCGACCAAAGTAGGCGGTCGCGGCGCGACGCTCCTCGTTGATCCGCCGCTCAAACCAGCTGCCAATCCGGGCGCCATTCCTCAAGCCTTACTTGCTAAAGTACGTGCCGCGATTCGCGCCGTCGACACGCGCGATGAAACCGTCGACCGTTGGTTTGCCTCGTTTGCAACAAGCCTTACACCAGGGCATCCGCTCGCCCCGCCGCGCAGGAAATCTTCGCGCTCCAAGATTGATGCCCGCCTCACGCGTGGCGACACGGTGGTTAGATCGGAGGAGGGAAGGTGGGCGTTTCTCCCTCGTCCGTCGGCCGGCGGCCTTTTTCTGTACGTCGCGGGTGAGGAATTCGCGATTGATGCGTCGTCAGCCTCGCTGGCGCGAATGCTGTGCGCATCCAGGCGCTGGGATGGCCGCGATCTCGTTTCGCAGGCAAAGTCAGACGCGGCTCGAGCGCTTATCGTCCGCCTATTCGACCTCGGCGGTCTCGCTTTCGCAGGTCGGGCTTCGGCTCCGGTCGCGCAGCGGCGATAGCCTTGAGGTCCGGCTTCTGAGCAATGAAAAGGTAGTTGAATCCGCGTAGGAAAAAGTTTCCCTCCTCCGCCGCTTTGCGGTGGTTTCCGAGGTCGAGCGACTTGTTATGCCTCACGACGGAGACGACATCGACGATCCGTAGCGCTTCGGCGAGGCTTCCAAAGAGCTGGAACCCGACCGGGGCGAATCCCTTTTTCTTCTCAAAGTAGTCGCACACATAGATTCCCATCGTGCCGCCAGGCTTGAGAACTCGCGCGCCCTCTCGGATGGCCCGGTGCATCGCCTGGTAGTACTTCGGGTCGTACGCGGAGAGCTTTCCGATGCAATTCTTGTCGTCGGAGTAGTCAATGTGGTCGCCATAGGGCGGATCCATGAAGACAAGGTCGACGGACACGGAGTCAACGGGAAGCTTTCGCGCGTCCGCTTGCTCGATGTCCGCCCGGTACGGAGAAAGGTCGAATCCGCGCCCGAGCCGCCCGGTATCTTTGGCGACATCCAGCGTCGTCCCGGAACCGCAAAAGGGGTCGAGCACGAGGTCCCCAGGCTTCGTGTACCGCTCGATGAGGTTCCAAATCACGTACGAAGGCGTCGCGCCAACGTAGCGAGCATCTCCTTGCACGGAGGAGCCGTAGTGCTGAGACGGGTACTCCCACAGCGTCGTGGGCTGGATTCGAAGGGCGGGCTTGTTTGGCCTCTCATGCTGCATCGCGAGGCACCTTAATCGGTTCGTTCGTCGGCGATACGCCGAAAACGCCGCTTCGACGCAGAACCGTCAAGAATCAAGGTCGCCGGCCCTCCGCTTAAAACCAAAAGGGCTGCGCGGCTTTCGTCGGCAGCCCTTTTGGGGAACTCACACCAAAGGTCTAAGCCCGCTACTCTTTGGCGTCGCCGCGCGCGAAGATGGAAGCGACATAGTTCAGGACATCGGTCGCGCTGACTTCGTTGTACCCGAAGTTCTTGATGAGCCTCGACTTGATGATGTCAATCTTCTCCTGAGTGTCTTTGTCGACGACCGCGGAGACGAGTGTCTTCAATTTGATCGAGTCTTTTTGGTCCTCAAAGAGCTTCAGCTCCAGAGCTCGACGAAGGCGATCGTTCGTGCTCCACAGGAATTTTTTCCCGTCGACCGCGAGAGCGCCGATAAAGTTCATAATCTCGCGGCGGAAGTCGTCTTTACGATTCTCCGCGATCTCGATTTTCTCCTCGATCGAGCGCATCAACCGCTCGTCCGGCTCCTCGTCTTGACCGGTATAACGGTTTTTCACTCGCTCTTTGAGAGTGAACGCTTTGATATTGTCGATGTAGTTGCCTGCCAACTTGGCAATGGCATCCTCGTCGGCGCTGATGGCTCGCTGGACCTCGTTTTTGACGATTTCCTCGTACTCGCGCTTTACCTGTCCAATGATTTCTTGGAAGCGCTTGCGCTGCTCATCGTTTGTTATGAGCGAGTGGTGCCTGAGGCCCTTGTCGAGTTCGTTGAGAACCATAAAAGGATTGATCGTCCCCTCACCGCTGTCGTTGACGAGTGCATTCGAGATCTTGTCCTGTACGTAGCGCGGCGAGATTCCTTCCATGCCTTCGCGCTTCGACTCCTTGCGAAGCTCTTTGACGGTGTCTTGCGTGTACCCCGGGAGTACCTTTCCGTCGTAGAGCTTTAGCTTTTGCAAGAGCGAAAGGTTGTGTTTCTTCGGGTCTTCGAGGCGCGTGAGTACCGCCCACATCGCGGCCACTTCGAGCGTATGAGGCGCAATGTGCTTGCCCTTCACCTTCGCGGGCCCGAAGTCTTTTTCGTAGATCTTGATCTCCTCGTGGAGCTTGGTGATGTACGGAATATCGATCTTAATGGTGCGGTCACGAAGGGCTTCCATGAACTCGTTGTTCAAGAGCTTTTTGTATTCGGCCTCGTTCGTGTGACCGAGAATGACCTCGTCGATATCGGTCTGCGCGAACTTCTTCGGCTTGATCTTTTTCTCCTGCGATGCCCCGAGGAGATCGTAGAGAAACGCTACATCGAGCTTCAGCATTTCGACAAATTCGACGATGCCTCGGTTCGCGATGTTGAACTCGCCGTCGAAGTTGAACGCGCGCGGGTCCGAGTCAGACCCGTACTCGGCGATCTTCCGGTAGTTGATGTCACCGGTGAGCTCGGTCGAGTCTTGGTTCTTTTCGTCCTTCGGCTGGAACGTTCCGATTCCGACGCGATCCTTTTCCGAGAGTACGAGACGGCGAATACGTACGTGAGTCCGTACGACTTTCCCCCAGTCCCCTTCGTACTTCGTCATGAGGTTCTTGAAGATAAAGCGGCTTGCCGGGTCGAGGTCACCATCGACACGGACCTTGTGCTGGTCACTCGAGAGTCCGAGCTCGTCGATTGCCTTCGCACGCCAGTCCTCCGGGATGAGTCGGAGTGGCTCATCGTTCATCGGGCTTGGGAACCGGTCGGTGGCCGTGCCTGCCAATCCCGTATCCCCCAAGTTTACCCAGTCGAACGAGTACAGCGCGCCGTCTTGCGTGCGCGAATAGTACTCGATGCCCTGCTTTAGAAGCCGCGCGATGGTGCTCTTCGATGAGCCGACGGGTCCGTGAAGCAAGATGACTCGCTTCTCTGGCCCATAGCCCTCTGCCGCGGCCTTGAGGACGTGCACGAGTCGCATCAACGGGATGTCGAGTCCGAAGATGGCATTCGCGCCGTTGTTCATCTCGTCGCGGAAGAAGTTGTAGCGCGTCAGCTTCTTCTTGTTGTCGATGTACTCCTCGGTTCCGAAGGAGATGACCATGTCAAAAAGGCGCTGGTACGCGTTGCGTGTGATCTGCGGTCGCTCGCGCACGAGCGCGAGATACTCCTCGAACGAGCCCTCCCACGAGAGCTCGCGATAGAGTTTAAAGTCCTGCATCGCCCCGATTCGGTCAATCATCCCGGACATTTCTGCCATGCGACCACGCTATCACCGGTTTTAGATCGGGTGCGGCAATCGCGATGCCCACGTAAAGCGCGATGCGCGCACCTGGTAGGGCTTTCAGCACTTGTGCACGTTCGTTCACATTCGTGTCGTGAGGACTCGTTCCACGTCTCAGTTCCGAACTCGTCGACCGCTTCAAGCGGCCTCCACACGGGATTATTTTCGCTTCATAAAGGTTGGCTTTCGCCCCAGTCCGACCAACATTAGCGAGCGGCTCATAGATTGCACACGCGACTCTCGAACGCGGCGCAGGACCTCCAAAAACCAATGCCTACAGGAACGAAATGCGTGACCACGACCGTTCGCGCTCTAGCTATCTCGCTGCTTGCCGTGCTTGCGGTCGGATGCGGGCCCGCTCCCGGGTACGAGCCTGAGCCGCGGATGCCCCAAGCCTACGCTCCGGTCGCGGCCGAGCCGCAGTCGGCCACTCAACTTGCCGCTCAAAGTCAAGCGAGTGCTGGCGAAGTGTCGGTCGGAGAAGCGACGAACGAATACGCCGACACCGACCCAAGCTCGCTCACCGAGTTTAAGCCAGCCCTCGACGGGCACGGCGCTTGGGTCGACGACGCCACGTACGGCACACTCTGGGTTCCGAGCGCAGGTGAGGTCGGCACCGACTTCGTGCCTTACACGACCGCGGGCCACTGGACGTACGACGAGAGCTCGAGTTGGGTATGGGCCTCGGACTACTCGTGGGGTTGGGCTCCGTTTCACTACGGTCGTTGGGTAAACGTCAACCGTCACGGCTGGGCGTGGATCCCAGGACGGTCGTACGCGGGCGCGTGGGTGACGTGGCGCACGGGCGTTGGATACGACTACGCGGGGTGGGCGCCGCTCGGCCCCGACTGGTACTGGTCAAACGGGTACGCCGTCGGCTGGAATTACGGCTACACGCCTTATTATTCTTACTGCCACCGCGACCACCTTTACGACGCCGTGGTTTCGCACCACGTGGTCCGTGGCCCAGCGGCCCGCGAGCAGGAAGGAAGAACGCAGCCTTATGTCGCGGCCAACCCCGCAGTGCTGGGTGGCGGCCGAATCTCGGCGGCTCCTAGCGTTGGGGTAGGCCGTGTTGCAGCCGTGCCGGTCGCAGGAGGCGTTCGTGCGTTCGCTGCCGCGCGCATCGGTCCAAGTCCGAGCGAACTTGGGATTGCCCAAGGAAGAGTTATCGCACCCCCGTTTGATAACGCTGGCCTCGCGAGGGCTCGTGTCTTCGCGTCACCGCAAACCGCCGTCGCGCAGGGCGCAGCTGCGCCTTACATCTCGCGTGGCCGTCCACCGTTCGACAGCCTTACGATTGGGTCGCCGCGTCAGGCGTTCGAGGGCCATGCGCCCGTGAGCACACGGTTGGACGCCGTAGCGCGTGCACCTCAGTATCAAAGCGTCTCGCCTCGACCGTCGGTCGCGGGTGCAGCTTTCGCGACGACCTCAGCTCCTCCGCCGTCGTTTCGGACGCAGCCGACCATTACAGCAACGCCGACTTACCGCGCTCCTGCCCCGAGCTTTGAGTCACCGTCACCTGCCATGCGCGCAGCGGCGAGCGCGCCTACGTTTCGATCGGCGCCGAACACCGTCGCGACGCCAGCCCTTCGCGCTTCTCCTCCAGCCGGCTTCGCGTCGCCGTCACCCGCGGCGCGCGTGATCCCGAGCACACCCGTGTTTCGCGGATCGCCGAGCGTAGCGTCTCCTATGTTTCGCGCGGCACCCGCACCCGCACCTCACGTTTCGACGCCTTCACGTCTGTCGGGCGCTACCGTCCGTGGCCGGAGATAACTCGATGAAGTTCACAATGGCCGTTTCAACCAAGGTTTTCTCAGCGCTTGCAAGTCTTGCTCTCTCATCGACTCTGAGCGCATGCGTGATTGAAGAGGGGGCTCATCGCCGGCTCCCGCCCGGTTCCTCCTCGTCCGACCGTGTTCCTAGCGTAGGAGCTTCGGCATCCGCCAGTGCGGGTGCGGCTGAAATCCCAACCGGCGGTGGGCTCGGTGCCCCGATGCTTGTCGTGGTCGACACCGACCAAGTGATGAGTGCGAACCCGGGTCAGGGGGTCGGTATTTTTGCCGAGTACGCAACGGGCGGAAAGTGGCATCTTTGGTGGACCTGCGACACCGCGCATTCGCGGCAAAACTGCGACGTTTCAATTCGAGCGACGATCGCCGTTGGGACAATCTCGAACATCAGTACCGCTGAACTCTCGGGCGGGATCGTAACGACTCCGACGCCCTCGCGGGTCGAGGCGCGCAGCGTCACCACAACCGAGGTTCATGGACTCACGTTTACGGCGCTCCCAGGAGCGTCCGTGACCGTCGAGGCTACGGTTGGCGGGTTGGCTGAGGGCCCCGGTCCCAATGGTTCCTTCTTTTTCTTCGTTCAAGCAGGACGAATTAATGGCGGCTTTTCCGGACGGCTCACAAACCCGCTTCAGTTTCAAGGAAGCACACCCTGACTCGCATCACGCAGCGGATGGTTGTCGGGGTTGGCGCCAACCTCGGTGACAGACTTGCTATCATGAGCAAGGCCGTCGCCGCGATCCACCGCGTGCCCGGCCTCGAAGTCCTCGCGCAATCCAACGTCTACGAGACCGTCCCCCTCGGCGGACCTCCGCAGCCGCTCTTCCTTAACGCGGCCGTTCTCGTGGGCGCTGGCATTTCGGCGCTGCACGCGCTCGACGAACTTCAGCGCATCGAACTCGAGTTTGGACGGGTTCGCGGGGTAGGGGAGATACGCTTCGGCCCACGTACGCTGGACCTCGATATCCTTTGGGTCGACGGTCTCGTACTTTCCGAGCCGCGCCTTGTGATCCCCCATCCACGCCTGCACGAACGCGCCTTTGCGCTCGTACCCATGCTCGAAGTCGTTCCCCGCGCCATCGACCCGCGCACGGGAACGTCTCTTGTTCCGCCTCCGGCCGCAGGCGTCCGCCGGACCGAGTGGAACCTTTGAGTCGCGCGCCTCGGTTATCCGAACCTAAAGACCGAAGGACCGAAGTTTTTTGTGAAGTCCTTCTCGGGTGATGCCGAGCGTTTTGGCTGTCGCCGTCTTGTTGTTCGCGTGCTCGCGCAAGGATTCGATAAGCAGCCAGCGTTCGACCTGATCCGTCATCTCTTTCAACGTTCCTTTCGTGGGGCGCACGCGTTCGATCATGCCCTCCACGTGACGCACACGCGGTGACAACATCTCTGGCGTCATGAACCCGCCCGCATCGACTTGAATACACAGGCGTTGAACTTCGTTTTGCAGTTCACGCACGTTTCCTGGCCAAGCGTAGCTCTGGAGTAGCTCCATCGTCTGCTGCGAGAACCCGCCCGAGGGCTTTCCGAACTCCACCGAGAACCGAGCCAGGAAGTGTTCGGCGATGAGCGGAATGTCCTCGCGGCGCTCGCGGAGCGCGGGAACCCTGAGCGGAAACACCTTGAGTCGATAATACAAGTCCTCGCGAAAGCGCCCTTCAGCGACCTCTTTTTCGAGGTTTCGGTTGGTCGCCGTCACGATGCGAACGTTGACCTTTTTCTCGACCGTCGCGCCGACGGGCCGCACCTCGCCCTCTTGAAGTACGCGGAGCAGTTTAGACTGCAGCGACATCGGCATTTCAGTGACTTCGTCAAGGAAAAGGGTTCCACCATCGGCGATCTCGAAGAGACCTTTTTTGTCTTCGTGGGCGCCCGTGAAGCTGCCCTTCTTGTGACCGAAGAGTTCGCTTTCGAGAAGCGCTTCTGGCATCGCCGCGCAGTTTTGCCCTACAAACAGCCGGTCTCTTCGGTTCGAGCGATAGTGAACACTCGCGGCAATAAGCTCTTTGCCTACTCCTGTCTCGCCCTCGACGAGCACGGAGACACGTGTATTGACGACCTTCTCGAGTTGCTCGAGCAGGCTCATCATCGGTGCGCTTTTGCCGATAATTTCGGGTCCGCCGCCGGCTCGGGTGCCGCCGCGGCGCTCCTGCTCCTTGCTCTTGAGAAACGTGTTCTCCTTCCTCAAACGCTCTTCAGCCGCGCGAAGTCGTTTCACTAGGCGAGCGTTCGCGACGGCGAGCGAGGCATTGTGCGCGAGCACCGCCGTTATCTCCAGATCGCGGCTCGTGAGTACGCCCGCTTCTCGGTTATCGATTTGAATGACTCCAAGGATCTCTTCGCCGCGCCAAAGGGGCACTCCGAGCGTTGACCGAATCTGCGCGCCCATCAGGGACTCGGTTTGACCGACTTCGGCCGGCGCGTCGGCGGCTACCACTGCGGCGCGCTCCGTGATGACCTTGCGGAACACGCTTCGCGTGATCGGAATCGGAGCGGTTGAAGCTGCATCCTGACCGCGAAGGCGCGTCATGACGGGAACATACCCCGCTGCGCCCTGTCGCTTGGCGCCGTCCTCGTCCTCGTCACGGAGCACGATGGTTACGTGGGTAGCTAGGGGCACAAGCGCAAAACAAGATTCGCAGATGGCGACCAGCACCTCCGCAAGGTCTTGGGCTGAGCCTATTCGCTTTTGCGCGTCGTAGAGGACGCGCAGCCTGTTGGCGTCCTTTTCCACGATCGTGGCTTGTGGGATGAGGTCTTCAATCTTTTTGACCGCGAAAACGCGTACGTCGTCTTGCTCCTCTTGGACGGTCACGGAGAGCTGCACGAGTGGTTCGGCCGACCCAAGTTCGATGATGTCGCGGTCTTCAAGAGGAGCTTCCCGCCCTGTCACGTCGTCCAGCGCGATACGCACGCCGTCTCTTAGGATGGCTGTACCGTTCGTCGATCGCCGGTCCACGAGCATGTAGCGGTCTGCGACGCGCACAACCTTTGCGTGGTCGCTCGAAACATGTGCGTCGGGCAGGACCAGGTCATTGTCCTCTCCGCGACCGATGCGGACCGTCGCAGTTGCGTCAGAGCCGTCGGACGACGGCTCGAACGTCGCGCCCACAGTATCGCCCCGGGTGACGTCGAGCCTAATCACGGCACGCGGGACCTCAACTTCAGGGCGACCTTGTAGACCTCGTCGTTGGCGTAGTTGACGCCGGCCTTTTTGTCCGCCTCGACGATCGCCTCGAGCTTGTCGGCTGCTCCTGCGTCACCTTTCGGCGCGAGGTGATCAACCGCCTCCACGATGGCCAGACGTACCGAGCCGTCCGTCACCTTCTCGACCTTGGCAACGAGCTCACGTTTTGTGCCTTCGTTCCCGTAGATTCCGGCCATCCACGCGGCCTTCACGTGACCCATCTTTGCGGTCGGCGGGGAGGAGGGAACGGGCGTGTCGAGGACGCTGACGTAACAGGCTGAATCTTGCTTGCACTTCTCGAGTACGGCAGACGCGCTCTTGAACATGTCTTTCTCGATCGATTGGCCTGGAATCCGTGAGACCGCATCGCCCACCGCTTTCGCAGTGCTGGTCGTCATCAGCTTGATAGCAGCTTGGAGAGCAGCAGGCGGCATGGCGTCGGCAGCCTCACCTTTTGCCGTTGCCGTTTCCTTCAGAAGCCATTCCGTAAGGGACGGCTCGAAGAAATTCGCCGCGGATTGGGCAAGGATCGCGTGGCCATTTCCGCCGCCAAGCAGTGGGATCGCTGCATTTGCGGGCACCTTTGCGTACGCATCGACGTACGCTTTCACCGTTGCCGCGTCCTTCGGAAAGTGGGTGAGCTCAGTTGCCAATACGGTGCGGTTTTGGTCATTGTCAGCTTTGCTCAAAGCCTCGAGGACAGCATCGCGGCCGGCGGGACGCGAAATGTAGGCGAGCGGTTCCGCGATTCGTGGAATGTAGGCTCTTTCTGCGTATTTCTCCGCGAGGGCCTGAAGCTCGGGATCCGTGCCTTTCAGCGCGGCAATCAGGACGGGCTCGGCCTCTTTCGGCATGCGCGTAAGGGCTAGTCTCACCGGGAAGATGAGGTCGCCCTTGGTGGGCGTCATAAGCACCTTCACGAGTGTCTTTATCGCGGGTGTGTACTTGAGTTCGCCTACGAGTCGCGCGGCGGTCAGCTGCCAAAACTGAATCTGATCGATCCCTTGGGCCGGGTCTTTGGGGTCCGTGACGGGAGCCGTAAGTTTCTCGACAGCCTTCGCACCGTACGACTTGTCCTTCACCACCAAAACGGCATTTTGGAGGTCTTTTACGAGGTTGATAGACTTGTTGTTTTTCGACGGTTGGAACTTGGCGAAGCAATCCCAAAGGGCATCGACGAGGCCTTGATCCGCGACAGGCCCAGTTTGGGATAGCCGCGTGGTGCCCTGAGCCGCGTACTTGACGTCATCGTCGTTCTTGCCAGGCTCGAAGTCTTTGAACGCCTTCGCATAGGCAGGAGCTGCTCGCGAGTCGCCCATGTCCCCCAGAAGTTTTATGAGATCTTTGCGAGTCTTCTCGTCGAGGCCGCCCGCAATGTACGTCTTTGTTAGTGGTTCGACGGACTCGTCGAGGATCTTCTTGACCCTCTCATCGTCCTTCTTGTTTGCCGTCGACGCCGCTCCCATCGCATCGTTGTAAAACGCGTCGAGGCGCTTGATGGCCGGCGAACGCTGCGCGGGGTCGTCCAGGCGCTTCGTCCACGTCTTGGGGTCGCTCTCATCTGCACAGCCAGCTGAAAGCATCGAAAAGATTAGAAGGGGCGATAAGCACGACAGCGGAAGCTTGAACGTAAGCGCCGATACCTTCTTCATGCGAGCTATCTCCAGATTGCAAGTCAACGAGAGAGACGAAAGGTAGGCGTCGAAAAAGACCAATTTCGATAGCCGACCGCGGCTCGACAGTAGGGGGTTCGCCGCCAGAGTGTCAACGTGCGTTCCCACTCGGTTGCCGCCCAAGCTTCAGAGGGGCCCGACACTGCGGCGTGATGGCAGACGAGTCTCGAGCGCCAAGTAATCGTCAGTTTACCCAATGATCATCGCTTCAGAGAGGAGCTTTCCCTCCTTAAATCGACGCAAATTCCAGCGGTCGAACATCGGAAGGTGCGTGTGGTTCGCGATATGCTCTGCGATGAGTTTTCCGATGACCGGAGCCATCATGAAACCATGGCCCATGAATCCTGAGGCTTGGTAAAAGTGTTCCACGGCATCCACACCTCCGACGATAGGGTTCGCGTCGGGCGTCACGTCGTAGCAACCAGACCATTGTCTAAGAACCTTCACGTCGCCGAGGATGGGGCAAGCAGACACGAGCGCGCGAGCATAGAGCCCGAGGAACGCAAAAGAACTCTCTTGGTCGATTCCGTCGGGAACGCGCTCTTGTCCAATTCCGCCTACGATCTCTCCGCGCGTCGATTGGCTGAAATACAATCCGCTACCGAGGTCCGCAACCAGCGGCCTGAGCCACGGTTTGAGCGGTTCGGTCGAGCAAATCTCGTGTCGGTGAGGCTTATTTGGTAGCTCGACGCCAACCAGTTTAGCGATTTCGGGCGACCACGCGCCTGCCGCGTTCACCACCTTGTGAGTCTTGATGCAGTGCACTTCGCCGGTCGCAGAGCGAACACTTACGCTTTCGATCGTCGTGCCGCGAACCTCCACGCCAGCGACTTGTGTAAACGTCGCGATCTCTACCCCGAGCCTCGTCGCCGCTTGCGCGAATCCCCAGACGAAAGGCCAGGGAAAAACGACGCCGTCGTCAGGATTGAACGTAGCCGCTACCACGCCATCGAGCGCTAGCTCGGGCACTATCTTTTGCGCTTCACGCGGCGTGAGCATGCGCGTCGAAAGACCGCAGGTCCGTTGGAGTTTCGAGCTCTCTTCGAGTGCGCGGCGTTTGTCTTCGCTGCGCGCAAGAAAAAGGTAGCCACCTTGGCGGAGCCACACGTTGATCTTGAACTCGCTCGCGAAGTCACGACACATGCGGATGCTCTCCTGCATGAGTCGGACGTTGGCCTCGCTCGACCACTGGGCACGAATGCCGCCGCCGTTACGGCCGCTTGCGCCGCTGCAAAGGTAGCTTTTGTCAACGACCGTGACGTTTGTAACCCCAAGCCGCGCGAGTTGATAAGCGATCGATAGGCCCATGATCCCGGCACCGACGACGACAACGTCCGCGTGGTCTCTCATTCGGGCAACTCTAGATCGCCACGCGTCGCACCGAACTTTGCTTGGTCGAGTGCGAGCCGCCGAATGACCTCCGTGTGCAGCGTGGGGTTTCCGGCGACCGTGCCGCGTCCTTGAGAGACGGGGCCTTGGTAGTCGAAGGGTTTGCCTCTCGTATCCGTGTAACTGCCGCCCGCCGCTCGAACGATCGCCTCGGGTGCGCACGCGTCCCAGAGCTTCACCGAACTGCTCGAGGGGTGAACGTAGAGGTCACACCCACCGGTCGCGACTTGAACTCCTTTGATGCCCGAGCTGCCGATCGAAATGACCTCCCTGCATCCTAGCGCCGCAAGCCGAGCGTTGAGCGTCGCCGTCCGCCGAAAGCGCGACACGGCGCACCGTGCCCGCGCGAGGTCCACGAGCTGTGTGACCTGAATTTGCGTTCGCGCTTCGTGCTCATCGAAGCAGTAAGCGCCAAGACCTTCCGCAGCAGCATAGGTACGACGTCGACCTTCGTAGGCCGGGCACACCACGACGCCTATCGTCGCGCGGCCGGCGACTGCAAGGCCGATCATGACGCAGAACTCCCCATTTTTTGCGATGAAATCGCGTGTCCCATCGACGGGGTCAACGAACAGGGCGGCAGGCGCCGAGCGGAAGCCCTCGAACGTCGCAGGGTCACTTTCCTCCGCGACGATGGGAATCCCCGGAAGCGCTTGCTCGAGGTGAGCGAGGATGAACGCGTTCGCCTCCTTGTCCGCCCGCGTGACGGGGTCGTTTGGCCCCTTCATTTCTATATCCACGTCCGCCGAAGCATAAACGCGCATGACGCGGTCCGACGCGCCACGCGCTGCATCCAGGAGGTGACCGAGGATGACCTCTCTATCCGCCTTGTTCCAGGATGCGGTGGGCTGTTGCCTCACGAAGCGATCCCCACGCGATCGAGGGCCCTAGGCAGCTGGCGCAAGTCGTCGTCGGCCAGGTAGCGCGGTCCGCCTCCCGTCTCGCGAACCAGTTGCTCCAGTTGCTCAATAGAGCGCACCCCGAGGACAGCCGAGGAAACGAGATAGTTTGCGAGCACGAACCGGACGGCGGCGCCCCGCAAGGTGTGAACGTCTCCCTTGACGAGAAAACGAAGGGCTTCGAGCTGCCCGATCCGATGTTCGAGCTCCATGCGGGTCCATCGGTCGTTCCGATGGTCGCCCTCCAAGAATGTCCGCGCGGTATCCCAGGTTCCCGCAAGCATTCCGTGTGCGAGCACGCTTCGCGCGAGGACACCACACCCCGCCACCATAAGGTCGCCTGAGATTCGATGAAGGTCGATGGAATGCACGAGATTGTAGGCAAGCTCAACGACTTCGGCTCCCTTGTCGGCAGCCGCGCGAGCGACGTCTTCGTCGCCGGCAGCGACTCCCCAATGCTGGATCTTGCCCTCCTTCTTTAGGGCCAGGCAGGTATCGACGGCATCGAGTGAATGGATCGCGTCCGGCGTGGGATGGTGAAGAAGGAAGAGAGGTAGAGCCTCGACGCCGAGGCGCTTGAGCGAGCGCTCAACCGCACCGCGGAGGTAGATCGGGTCAAACGTCTTGCGCGCGGGGTCGGTTGTGCGATCGACACCTGCTTTCGTCACGACCACGAGGTCGGGGTGACCTTTTGCGATTCGGCCTACCATAAGCTCCATTCGCCCCCCCCCGTAAGCGTCGGCGGTATCCACGAGTGTGAAGCCCATGTCGATAGCGCGCCGAACCACACGCTCAGCGACGCTCTCCTCGACGGCGCCGTAGGCGTCTCCAGAGAGACCCCACGTGCCAATCGCGAGCTCTGAGACGACGAACCCCGTCTTGCCGAGCGGCCTCTTTCGCACGCTGCAAGTCTACCACGCGAAGCGAGTCACTTGGTCAGTCGTCGCGAAGTGACAAGCCACCAGTGAAACGCAGTAAACCTGGCCCCGCGGCTGACGACTTCGAGCGTGATGGCGCCAGGTAAAAGCCGTGCGGGTAGCTCAAACTCAACTTCAGCCCACGCCCCCGCCGCAACGACGCTCGCTCCCATGAAACCCATCGGAGACCGAAGCTCGACGCTCGCGTCGGTCTCAGCCTGCACGCGTCCGATCACCGAGACGTTGACGCCGCGAGGCACGTTCAAAACGAAGCGCTCTCGTGTGCGCCGCGTCCTACCGCCGTCGACGACAACGTTTCCGTCGGGTGAAACGGCCTCGACCGCGACTTGCTCGCCATCGCGAGCCGCCAACAGCTCGTAGCGATGGGCTTCCTCGCTCTCGAGGTCGGCTACGTCGACCGTATCGACGATCTCGCCGTGAGCGGTCCAAGGTTTTTCGCCCGATCCGAGATGGTCCCAGCGAGCATCGAACACTCTCATGACCTGTCCACCTAGGATTGAGGAGTCCAGGACCACGGCTTCGTGCAAGACACGTCCGAGTACGGCATCGACGGCCATCCACTCCGGGTACACGATAAAGTGTGTAGGCAACGACGTCCGTGAGGTGGCGTACAGTCGTTCATAGTGCTCGAGACGTGAGCCGGCCCCCGCCACCCAGTACTTTCCTTCCGTCGGCGTAGTTAGGCCAACGATGTCAAACGTTTTTCGATGACCGAAGTAGGCGATAGCGCCCGTGTCATTCAGTCCTATGCGCGCGTTTGCAGGTAGATTCGCGTCTGCCCATCGACCAAGCGACACTTGTTGCCGGTCGATACCGCTTGCGGACTGCGCTACATCCTCGATCACCCACTCAAGGCGCGTCGCGAGAGCCGCGGCCATGCCTCCTGCGAGAAGGACTGTCGAGGTTGGCCCAGCCCGTGCGTCCAAGCGCGACGCAAGCGTGCCAGCAACGCGCGCGAGGCAAGCCAGGCCTACGAACCAGCCAGGTGCAAAAGGCCACAAGTAGCGTAGGCGATTCCACAAAAAGGTGACGTAGAGACAGGGGACGAACATCCCGAGCGCGAGCACCAAGACGGCGACTGCGCGGAATTCGCGCTTGGTCGCAACCCCACGCCAAGCGACCGCGAGTAGGCCAGCGCACGCGAGGGTCGCGCCACCTTGCGGCAGAAATTCTGCAGACCAAACCTCACCGTTAAGGATTTGTGTGAGCAGAACGTGAGCGTTGGTCAACGCCGCCGTGGGCATCTCGGCGTACGGATTACCTACGAGAAGCTTTACCTGCGCCGTGCTTGACGTCGCGTTGCCCGTTAGAATCATCAGAAGCGCGTTTGGTGCGCACGCGAGCGCCCCGACGCCGAGCGCCTCGCCGTTTCCGCGTAGCGACTTTACGCGCGGTCGAAGCGCGATGGCGCACGCTAAAACGACGGAAATAATTGCTCCCTCCGGGCGCATGAACGGCGCGACCAGAGCCAAACCCGCGAGCAAGCGCAGCTCGGAGGCCGTTCGGCGTGCGGGTGCTTCAGTCCACTCGGCGGCGCGTCGCGTCGCAAAAGCGAGGAGCCACGCGAAGGGAACGACCTCCATTCCGCTTGTGGCGCACCATGTAAAACCGCCAAACGCGAGTGTCATTGCGCCAGCTCCGGTAGCTGCGCCTCTCCCCGCCATCGGGAGCGCAAGCGCGAACGTTTCGTAAGCAAGCGCGCCCAAAGCCACGAAGGAGAGCGCCCAAGCCGCCCAAACGATGGACGCTCCGTGCAGCCCTATTGCGTAGGGAAGCGCAAGCACCGTCGCCCAAACAAAGCTCGTAGCTCCCGTCGAAAGCGGTTCTCCCTCCTGAAAACGAAGCGGGTGGCCCTCCGCAAATGCGCGTGCGTATTGAAAGTGGATGTACGCGTCATCAAGGGACGCACCCGGATGTCCGAGCTTCGCCAACACCGCGCGAATCGAGGTGTATGCAAGAAGCCCCGTCGCGACGACGAGCGGAAGCCAAGGCGCAAGTCGTTTCACGGGCCCGCGAAACCACGCCATCTGCGACGACGTTAACAGACCTTGACCGGTCGGTCGCGCGCGTCTACTCGGCCCTCCGTGTCTGAGCCCCCATCCGCCACGTCGCTCCCTCCGTTGCCTCTGGATTCGGGGGCGACCGAGGCGCTCGCTCGTACACTTCGCGCCCGAGGCCCTTATGAAGACGCTCCTCGGCTGCCTGACGGAGACAGCGTTGACTTGCGGACTATCGTAACGGGTAGTTCACTGGAGCTCGAAATCGGTCCGGGCCCTAAAGCTGGCTTCCTCGTCGAGCGCGCGGTGTCGTCTCCAGAGTCAGGGCTCGTCGGTCTTGAAATTCGAAAGAAATGGGCTGCGGTAGGCGATGGCCGGCTTAAGAGCTTGGGGCACGCCGCCCGAGCCAGAGTTTTCTGCGAGGACGCTCGGCTGGCCCTTCCGCGCCTTGGTCCCGACGGCGTCGTTGCGCGGGTCTATCTTCACTTTCCAGATCCCTGGTGGAAGAAGCGGCACACCAAACGCCTCGTCATGGGTGATGTTTTTCTGAACGAAGTCATTCGGTTGCTCGCCCCAGGGGCAGAGCTTTTCGTACAGACGGACGTCGAAGAACGCGCCGACCAGTATGCGCGTGCCGTTTCGTTGCATCCGGCGTTCGAGCCTGCGGGCGACGCCTCAGGAAGCCCTCGCCTCGCGGACCATTGCTTTGGCGCACGGAGCCCGCGCGAACACCGCGCTATTGCTGACGGGCTACCGGTTTACCGGTTCGTGTGGCGGCGCCGGTAATTGCCTAACGTCTCGGTGAAACGAGGGTAAGTTCTCCATAGGCAGGCGCGGCCGAAACCACACCTGCCAATGGACCGCTACTCATGAATTTGACGAGAATTTCTTCACTCGCTGTAGCCGCGTTCGCGCTCCTGCTCTCATTGCCGAATTTGGCTTCAGGGGCGAGCCGCGTGCGGAAGGGACCATGGGCTCAGCAAGTCACCGCAACCTCTGCCCTTGTTCGTGTCGAGGTGGACCCGCCCGCTCCCGCTAGACTCGAGCTCGTTCTTCTGTCGGTCGATGGTGGAACGACGCTCGAAAGTCGGGAGACCCGAGCTTTGCACGCCTTTGCCCTCACAGGGTTAGAGCCCGCGACACGTTACCCTTTCGTCGTCCGTGTAGACGGAGCTTCAACTCCTGGGTCGCTTACGACTGCACCGAGCAACGACAGCACTGATTCGTTTCGATTTCTCATTTACGGCGACAATCGAACCGACGATGCAGCGCACGCCTCGGTGGTCCGAGCGATGACCTCGGTGGCTTCGGATTTTTTGCTCCACACCGGTGACATGGTCGCGAACGGTGGGTCGAAAGACGAGTGGCAAAGCTTTTTCGACATCGAAAACCCCTTGCTGCGTAACCACCCGCTGTTCTCGTGTGTAGGTAATCACGAGCTCGTGGATGGAGCGGGTGCTGACTATGTGGGCTACTTCGGACCCTCGAATTTCGCTACGACGACAGCGTCGAAGGTCGGTGCCACGCTCCTGACCGAATCACCTGCCGCACGCCTCACGCTTGAGCAGCTTAGCGGAACGTTTCGATGGGCGAATGCTCGCTTCTTTCTCCTCAACGGAATGGTCGCGCACACCGGTGGACCGAGCCGAGTGTGGCTCGAAAGGGTCCTCAACGAAGCCGACGCCGAAGCTGGTCTTACGTGGCGCATCGTCGTCGTTCACCACGGACCTTGGTCGAGCGGGCCGCACGGTGAAAACCTACTTCTTCAACAGGCAAAAATTCCTGACCTACTCCGCGCTCACAAGGTGGACCTCGTCATCTCCGGTCACGACCACATCTACGAGCGAGGGGTTGCTGACGGGCTCCCTTACTTGCTCTCTGGCGGCGGTGGAGCGCCGGTCTATCGCGTGATCAAAGCGTCAGCGACGTCACGTCGCTACGAGTCTGTGCGCCACTTCGTGGAGGCGAGTGTAAGTCCCGCCGCCCTCCGTTTTGGTGCGGTCAGACCCGATGGGTCAACGATTGAGCGCTGCGCACTTCTTAAAGGGACGGGGTGGGACTGCGACGGCGATGCGTCGGTGGTGAATAAAACGGAGGTTCATCTAGAACGCGAAAAAGGGATTGTGCCCGTGGCGGGTTCTGGCACCGGTCGATGTACTTGTCGGGCAGTTGGCGTGCCACCTGCCTCCGGGAAGGGGGGGCTCATGGCTATCGCCGTCGCCGTCGCCCTCGGCGTAATTCGCTCGGCTGCGCGGCCCCGCCAAGGCAAGCACGCGAGAGACGATGACCGAACTCGATGCCGCCTACGATAACGATCATGTGCCGGCCGCCGAGGTATGCATCGGCGGCGATCGTGCTGCTGATTCAGATGACCATCGCCTGCCGCGGGGCTCCCGCGCTGCCAGGCAAATCACCACGACATTCGGTCGATCTAACGAACCAAATCCTCGGGACTCGCGCCGAGGGCACTGCGGGTGAGCTCATCGCGAAGGGACGACGAGCGGTGCTCGCACAACGATGGCAGGAGGCCGCGGATGCATTCGAGGCTGCACTTGCGGGGGAACCAGGGGTTCAGTACGACCCGCAAGTCTTCTACGACCTCGCGCTTGCCTACGAAAGCCTTGGAGAGCAGGAAAAAGCCCGCCGCCGGTATCAAGAGCTGGTGCGCCGCTTCCCGCGCGACGTCAACGTTCGGAACGCTCTTGTTCGCGAGGTCGCCTTGGACGCTCACCTCAACGACTGGGCGGCACTCGGAGAAGTAGCCGAGACCATCCTTGCGCGCGTTGACCTCGACCCTGCCGAACGGATGCTCGGCCTCGGTGCGCGCGGGCTGTCAAAAATCGAAACCGGCGACGACGTGGGCGCGTCCCGACCGATTCAGCAAGGGCTCGACCTACTGGACGAGTCTCGCTACGGAGCGTCCGGCCAGCTTCCCGTTGCCGCTGCAATGCTCAAATATGCGAATGGCGAGCTCAGGAAGCTTCGATCGGAGAAAATTTCACTTAACCCGCCAGGGAGCGACTTCGTCGAAAAACTCGAGCGACGCTGCATGCTCCTCCTCGAGGCGCAGTCGTCCTACGCAGATGCGATTCGTGCAGTTGACCCGCAGTGGGCGTTGAGGAGCGGGTATCGCGTCGGCGAGATGTACCGCTCGCTTCACGCAGAGCTGATGCTGATCCCGCCAACTACAAACGCCCGAACGACCAGTGACAAGCAACTTTTCTATGGAATCATGCACGTGCGCTATCGAGTTCTTCTCGAAAAGGGCGTCGAAATGATGAAGCGGGTGCGTAGCGTTGCCGAGAAAACCGCCGGAGCAGAGGCGTGGCTGACTCGTGCGAACGCCTTGCAGCGCGAGATGGAAGATGCGCGTGAGGCGGAGCGCGACGCTATCGAACGCCTGCCCTTCACGGAGCACGAGGTGGAACGAGCGATCGAAATCCTCAAAAAAAAGGACCAACGACGCCGCAGTCCGTGACCCTTCAGTCGCTGATATCAAACGCTTCTGAACGCCAAGTTAGCCTGGCGCCTTCCTTGCTTGCGCCCACCGAACTTCTCAGCTAGTGTCCGCACGGGCGGGCCGGGCCTGGACGAGTTCAGCATGCGACATCTTCTAAATTCGTCGGCCCACGACGCCCCATGAGCGTGAGTGATCCAATGAAGTCACGATCCGGTATGGAATACATTGTTAGTCACTTCGCTGACGTCCTGCGCGCTGGCGTAGCTCAACTGGTAGAGCACCTGTTTTGTAAGCAGGTGGTTAGGGGTTCGAGTCCCCTCGCTAGCTCTGACAAGAGGCTGTCGATTCTCCTCTTGTCTCTCTTGCTGATGTTTTGATTCTGTGGTTCTAGGTACGGTGACTGGCTTGAGCGTTTCTGGGAGGGTTGCCCGAGTGGCCAAAGGGAGCAGACTGTAAATCTGCCGGCTATGCCTTCGTTGGTTCAAATCCAACACCCTCCACAAAAGTTACTGAGACTCAGTTTTTTTCTTTGCTTGCATCTAGGCGGTACGTTCGGCCGCACTGAAAGTGCGGTCGAGTGCGGGAGTAGCTCAGTTGGTAGAGCGTCAGCCTTCCAAGCTGAACGTCGCCGGTTCGAATCCGGTCTCCCGCTCCACGGCGTCTATCTCGAAACGTTCGGTACGAGATTCGTTTAGTCAAAAAAGATTCGGCACAACACTGCCCACCTAGCTCAGTGGTAGAGCACTTCCTTGGTAAGGAAGAGGTCTCGGGTTCAAGCCCCGAGGTGGGCTCAGCAGTCGAGGCCGTTCGCGAAAGTGGAGAGTTCGAAATGGGTAAAGAGAAATTCCAGCGCACGAAGCCCCATGTCAACGTCGGTACCATCGGTCACATCGACCACGGAAAGACGACGTTAACCGCAGCACTTGTTAAGGTCCAGTCCAAGAAAGGTCTTGCGAAAGCAATAAGCTACGCCGACATCGCCAAAGGCGGAACCGTGCGAGATGCGACCAAGACTGTGACGATTGCTGTATCCCACGTCGAATACGAGTCCGCCGCGCGCCACTATGCGCACGTCGACTGTCCCGGCCACGCGGACTACATCAAAAACATGATCACTGGCGCCGCCCAAATGGACGGGGCCATCCTTGTTGTCTCAGCGCTCGACTCGGTCATGCCCCAGACTCGCGAGCATGTGCTCCTTGCCCGACAGGTCGGACTCCAAAATATCGTTGTCGCTCTCAATAAATGCGACGCCGTCGACGACCCCGAGATGCTCGACCTCGTGGAAATGGAAGTTCGAGAGCTCCTAAGCAAATACAAGTTTCCGGGTGATACGGCGGCCGTCGTTCAGGTCGCAGCCTTCCCAGCTCTCAACGGCGAGCCGAAGTGGGAGGAGGCGATCGGGAAGCTCCTCGAAGCCCTCGACGTACAGATTCCGACGCCGGTTCGAGACACCGACAAGCCATTCCTCATGGCCATTGAAGATGTGTTTTCAATCAAGGGCCGCGGAACGGTGGTTACCGGCCGGATTGAGCGAGGAATCGTCAAGACCGGTGAAGAGGTCGAGATCATCGGCTTCCGCGACACACGTAAAACGACCGTAACCGGCGTGGAGATGTTCCGAAAGCTTCTTGACGAGGGGAGAGCCGGTGACAACGTCGGAGTCCTCCTCCGGGGAATAGAAAAGAACGACGTCGAACGTGGCCAGATTCTCTGTAAGCCCGGCTCCGTTGCACCTCACAAAAAGTTCGAAGGGGAGGTTTACGTCCTAAAGAAGGAGGAGGGAGGGCGCCACACTCCGTTCTTCACCAACTACCGCCCTCAGTTCTACATGCGTACGACGGATGTGACGGGCACCTGCCACCTCCCCGAAGGAACAAAGATGGTCATGCCAGGAGACAACATCCAAATGACCATCGAGCTAATAACTCCTGTCGGGCTCGAGGAGCAGATGCGCTTCGCTATCCGTGAGGGCGGTCGTACGGTTGGCGCCGGGATCATCACCAAGGTACTCGAGTAGGACCCGCAAAAATGGCCGAGCGGATAGCCATCACACTGGTCTGCTCGGCTTGCGAGTCTAGAAATTACAAGACGTCGCGCAAGCAGGGAACGCAGGGCCAGCTAGAACTGAGAAAGTTCTGCGCGAAGTGCAAAAAGCACACAAATCACAAAGAAACTAAGTAGCGGGTCGGGGCAAAAGCCCGACCGCCATAGGGGTTTAGCTCAGCTGGTAGAGCAGCGGATTCCAAATCCGCAGGTCGTGGGTTCGAGCCCCCCAGCCCCTGCCGCATCGCAACGGAGTAACGATGACGAGCGATGATGAACAGAATGAGCACGACCGGGCTGCTAGCTTTCAAGCAGCGACAGCCGACGCAATCGACCGGGTAAAAAGCGTTGACGAGCGAGAAGCCGAAGAAGCAGGAAAGCGGGACGACGCAGCAAGAGAGGCTGCAGCATCGCCCTTACAGCTCGGCTATATGCGATTCGTCTACGCCGCCTACATGGGAATTGCGATGCTCGTGGCATTCCTCGTAGCGAAAGCCGGCCACGTCGCATGGTACCGCATGGGACAGTGGAAGCCCGGAGTTGGTGAGCCACGAGATGAAATTGTCTATATTGTCGCCGCAGGCTTCGGCATTGGGTTTGCCTTGTACTACTGGAGAAAGGCCGCTGCGAGGCAGTACGCGACCGAAGTTGCGGAAGAACTATCGAAAGTCTCCTGGCCGACTCGAAACGAAGTAACAAACTCGACCGCAGTAGTTCTCTTCTACACGCTTTTTGCGACGGTTTTTTTCGCTCTGATGGACCAATTTTGGAAGTACGTCACCGACAAAATCTATAGCTTCTGAGCAACCTAGAAGTCGGGATTATCGGGGTTGAACGCTGTGGAGCTCGCAATGGCTAAGAAGTGGTACGTCATCCAGACCTACTCGGGATTCGAGAACAAGGTCAAAGAGTCACTTCTTCAGCGCGTGAAGGAGCATGGCAAGGACGCAGCATTCGGCGAAGTGTTAATTCCCACCGAGACGGTCCAGGAATCCGGTGGTAACGGCAAGCAACGCATTCGTCAGAAGACGAGCCTCCCTGGCTACATTTTCGTCGAGATGGAGATGACGGAAGACTCGTGGCACCTGGTGAAGGATACGCCGAAAGTGACCGGCTTCATCGGTAATCAGCGACCACAAGAGGTGCGTCCGCAGGAGATCGAAGACCAACGACGCCGCGTGGTGGAGGGCGCGGTGAAGCCTAAGCCACGCGTAAACTTCGACGTTGGGGATGAAATTCGGGTAATCGACGGCGCATTTGCCAACTTCTCCGGTACCGTCGAAGAAGTGAAGCCCGACAAGCAAAAGCTCAAGGTTAAGGTCAGCATCTTCGGACGGGCCACACCTGTTGAGCTGGATTTTAGCCAAGTTGAGAAGCGCGCTTAGCCAATTCTAGGCCAAACACAAATAGACCTAGAATTTGGGACCAGATGCGCTAAGTAGCGCCTCCGGATTTTAATCCTGCGACGGCGCTACGGGGGCGGGCGGGCCCAGGCCGACAGCCCGTGACCACACAGTCGACCTCGGCCGTCGATTGCTACCGCACCCACCGTAGGATCGAGAGAGAAAGCGTTATGGCGAAGAAGATAACTGGTCAAATCAAGCTACAGCTTCCGGCAGGCAAAGCGAACCCAGCGCCTCCGGTTGGGCCCGCACTAGGTCAGCATGGCGTCAACATTATGGGCTTCTGCAAGGAGTTCAACGCGCGCACGGCCGGTGGCGAAATGATCATTCCAGTGGTCATCACTGTTTATGCAGACCGCTCGTTCACGTTTATCCTCAAGACTCCACCCGTAAGCGTGCTCCTCAAGAAATTCGCGGGGCTTCCTACGGGCAAGAAGCCCGGAGCAGGCTCTAAAGAGCCGAACAAGAACAAGGTCGGGATTGTCTCCGAATCACAAGTTCGGGAACTTGCAGAGATGAAGATGCAGGACATGAATTGTACCGATCTCGAAGCGGCAATGAAAACCGTGCGTGGAACAGCGCGATCGATGGGAATCGACATTTCTGGATAAAGCCAGTTGCTATAAGTACAAATAGCTGACTGCAACCGTTACCTTCCATTCGGATTTCAGGCAACGCGAAATGGTTCGTGTTGCAGAGTTACATAAATAACCTCATGACCACCGAGCTGCATCAAGCAGCACAGGGGTGGTAGGTCTCAAGTGCATTCGCGACTATTGCGAACGTAGCCCAGGACCGAAAGGAGGACGATGCCTAAATTGTCCAAAAACCGTGGGAAGACTGTCGATTTCGTCGACCCTGCCCGCAAGCATACAGTCGAAGAAGCATGCGCCATCGTAAAGAAGGTTACCTTCGCCAAGTTTGACGAAACTGTCGACCTGGCCGTGCGCCTTGGGGTCAATCCGAAGCACGCTGATCAGATGGTGCGCGGCGCTCTAGTTTTACCACATGGTACAGGGCAGACGGTTCGCGTGCTTGTATTTGCCAAAGGCGAAAAAGAGGCTGAGGCCCGCGCCGCAGGGGCGGACTTCGCAGGAAGCGACGACATGGTCGCAAAAGTCTCCGAAGGCTTCATGGACTTCGACCGCGTGATTGCGACGCCGGACATGATGGGGGCAGTCGGAAAGCTCGGGAGAATCCTCGGACCGAGAGGCCTAATGCCGAACCCCAAGGTCGGTACCGTGACCTTCGACATAAAAAACGCGGTCACCGAAGCCAAGGGTGGCAAGATCGAATACCGCGTAGAAAAGGCGGGCATCGTTCACGCACGCGTTGGAAAGGTTTCCTTCGCGGAGGCATCTCTTGCGGAGAACGCTCGAGCACTTATCAATGCGCTTGTTCGGGCAAAGCCGTCCACAGCGAAGGGAACCTACGTGCGGAGCATAACAATAAGCTCGACCATGGGGCCCGGCGTTAAAATAGATACCGCCCAGTTCATAACTGGTGGCGGCGAGGAGGCCTGAGCATGACTGCGATAGCATCAACCCGCGAAGGCAAGACAGCGCTGATAGGCGACGTTCGAGCTAAGTTCGAGAAGATGACGGCTGCGGTATTCCTTGACTATAAGGGAATGACGGTCGTGCAGGCGACCCAGCTAAGAGCTCAGTTTCGTAAGGTCGGCGTCGAATACAAGGTTGTTAAAAACACAATCCTAAAGCAGGCGATCTGCCAAAGCGCATACGGCGACAAGCTGGACGATGTACTCGTCGGCATGACAGCCATCGCGTGGTGCTACGAAGACCCGTCTTTGGCGGCAAAAGTCGTAAAGCAATACAAGAAGGACGCAGGCGAGGCAGGCTCAAAGCTCGTCGTAAAGGGCGGCCTTGTCGACGGAGAAGTTCTGAGCGCGCTTCGCGTTGAGAACGAGCTGGCGACAATGCCAGGAAAAGATGAGCTGCGTTCAATGTTGCTGGCGACTTTCCAGGCGCCGCTTCAGCAGTTCGTGGCTCTCCTCCAAGCGCCTACTCAAAATCTCGTTTACGTGCTTGCCGCAAAAGAGCGTCAGCTAGGAAACGATGGACCAGAAGCCTCTCAATAGCACTCCGGACGGAAACGGCCCGCAAGGACCGATCACTCGTCCGGTCTCGAAAAGAACAAAAGCTTTCACGTACACGGAGTTTACAAATGCCTGACCTCAGCAAAGACCAAGTTGTTGACTTTCTCTCGAACCTTCCCGTCATTCAAATTGCCGAGCTAATAAAGACGCTCGAAGAGAAATGGGGAGTTAAAGCAGCTCCCGTAGCGGTCGCAGGCCCCGCAGGCGGTGGAGCGGCCCCGGCCGCCGCTGTGGAGGAACAAACCGAATTCACTGTCGTCTTGAAGGAAGCAGGTCCCAACAAGATCAACGTGATCAAAGTCGTTCGTGAAATCACGGGCCTGGGCCTGAAAGAAGCCAAAGACATGGTCGAAGGCGCGCCGAAAGATCTGAAGGAGAGCGTTTCCAAGACCGACGCGGCAGACTTTAAGAAGAAGCTAGAAGACGCCGGCGCAAAGGTCGAACTCAAGTAGTTCCACGTTATTGCGTGTATCTTCTTGACGCCCGGGCGTGCGTCGGCGATCAGATAGATATGGTCTCCTGTCACGCTCAGCATAAGTTGTACCAGCAGAACCTCGAACCGAGGCGCTTTTTCACTGGACAGACCTAATAAGCCAGTCGAAAAGCGTCGCGGCCAGGGATGAGTCGTGTCCAGCGACTTTCGATAATTTCTCTCAGATTCTACATAACAGGTTCGAAAGAAACGTCCTGCCGACGAACGAATTGTTCGGAAGCGAGCCGTGACCCCGCAAAGAGGAGCAACGATGGCGACCGGCATCCAGTCCAACTTCCGCATCCGAAAGAATCTAGGACGGATTCAGCGTGTCATCGAGGTGCCGAACCTCATCGACATCCAAAAGTCGTCATATGATAAGTTCCTACAGTCGACTACGCCCCAAGGCGAGCGCCAAGAAACCGGGCTACAAGCCGTGTTTCGTAGCGTTTTTCCAATAAAGGACTTCAACGGGACGAGCGAACTTGTATTCGTTTCGTATAACCTTGAAAAGCCTAAGTACGATGTCGATGAGTGTCGTCAACGAGGAATGACCTTCGCCGCACCGATCAAGGTGACGACCCAGCTCATGATCTATGACACCCGAGATGGTGGCGAGCGAATTGTAAGGGATATTAAAGAGCAGGAGGTTTACTTCGGCGAAATCCCGCTGATGACCGATACGGGGACGTTTATCATCAACGGAACCGAGCGCGTTGTCGTCAGTCAGCTGCATCGTAGCCCAGGAGTTTTCTTCGATCACGACAAGGGGAAAACGCACTCAAGCGGCAAGCTCCTTTACTCGGCAAGGGTAATACCCTACCGCGGTTCGTGGCTCGATTTTGAGTTCGACCCGAAGGACATCATTTATGTCCGCATCGATCGAAGGCGCAAGATGCATGCGACCGTCCTTCTCAGGGCGCTCGGATATTCCACACAGGATCTCCTCAACTACTTCTACAACACTGAGACAGTCTTCCTTGAAAAGGGGGAAAAGTATTCCAAGTCAGTTGAATACGACCTGCTCGCCGGTCAACGAGCCACTCGAGACATCAAGGTCGGCAACGACGTAGTCGTCAAGAAAAACACCAAGTTCACGAAGGCATCGATAAAGAAGCTTCGCGAGGCGAAGGTGGACCGTCTGCCGGCAGACGTTGAAGAGCTAGCCGGAAAAGTTGCTGCTCATGATGTCGTCGATAAAGAGACGGGCGAAGTCATCCTCGAAGTCAACGAAGAGGTAACCGCGGACAAGCTCGAGAAGCTCCGGGAGGCAGGTATAGACCAGTTTATGATCCTCTTCATCGATGGTCTAAACGTTGGGTCTTATCTACGCGATACACTCCTGGCGGAGAAGGTGAAGACAAACGAAGACGCGATCATGGAGATCTACCGTCGCCTTCGTCCCGGCGACCCGCCAACGCTGGAAACAGCTAAGACGCTTTTCCACAATCTCTTTTTCAATCCCGAGCGGTACGACCTTTCCAAGGTCGGACGCCTAAAGCTAAATTACAAGTTCTACCGCGACCTGCCCGAGGAACAGCGCCCGGCTCTCGACACGCAAGTGCTGACCGCCCAGGACATTCTGGAAACAGTCCGGCATCTCATCGAGCTTAAGAATGGCCGCGGTTCCGTTGACGATATTGACCACTTGGGCAACCGTCGCGTTCGCGCTGTCGGCGAGCTTATGGAGAATCAGTACAGAATCGGGCTGGTGCGCATGGAGCGTGCAATCAAAGAGCGCATGTCGATGTCGCAAGAGATCGACACTCTGATGCCGCACGACCTAATCAACGCGAAGCCTGTCTCCGCCGTAGTCAAAGAATATTTCGGGAGTTCTCAGCTTTCACAGTTTATGGATCAGACAAACCCCTTGTCTGAAGTTACTCACAAACGTCGACTCTCCGCCCTCGGGCCCGGAGGACTGACACGTGAAAGAGCCGGTTTCGAGGTTCGGGATGTTCACCCCACCCACTACGGGCGCATATGTCCGATCGAGACTCCGGAGGGGCCGAACATCGGCCTCATTGCTTCCCTTTCGACCTATGCTCGCGTAAATGAATATGGATTCGTAGAGACTCCGTATCGCCGAGCAGGCGAGGCCAAAGTGTCCGACGAAGTTCAGTGGTACTCAGCCCTCGAAGAGGAGGCGAAATACATCGCTCAAGCATCGGCAGAGCTCGACGAAAACGGGAACTTCCGCGAGAGCTTAGTGTCCTCGCGGCTCAATGGTGACTTCCAGATGGTCACCCCGGACATGATTCAGCTCATGGACGTCGCGCCGAACCAAATGGTTTCGGTCGCCGCCAACTTGATTCCATTTCTTGAGCACGACGACGCAAACAGAGCGCTCATGGGCGCTAACATGCAGCGCCAAGCCGTTCCTCTGATCCGCTCCTGGTCACCCCTAGTTGGAACAGGGATGGAAGCAAAGTTGGCTCGCGATTCCGGTGTTTGTGTGGTGGCTAAGCGCGACGGGATGATTGAATCCGTCGACGCGAACAGAATCGTTGTTCGGCCTGCTTCCGACCGTGCTGAAATACCAGATATCTACCAACTTTATAAGTTCCAACGTTCGAACCAATCAACTTGCTTTAATCAGAAGCCGATAGTCCGGGCTGGTGAGCTAGTAAAAGCTGGTGACGTTCTCGCCGACGGTCCGTCGACGGATATGGGAGAGCTTGCTTTAGGGCAAAATGTCCTAGTCGCGTTCATGCCGTGGCAAGGCTACAACTTTGAAGATTCCATTTTAGTCTCCGAGCGCATTGCAAAGGACGACGTGTTCACTTCCATACACATCGAAGAATTCGAGTGTGTTGCGCGCGACACGAAGCTCGGCAAGGAAGAAGTCACTCGAGACATTCCGAACGTCGGTGAGGAAGCACTTAAAGACCTCGACGAGAGCGGAATCGTTCGTATCGGCGCGGAGGTGAAACCTGGTGACATCCTCGTTGGGAAAATTACCCCTAAAGGTGAAACACAGTTGTCTCCGGAAGAGAAGCTCCTACGGGCAATCTTCGGCGAGAAGGCTGGGGACGTCCGGGACAGTTCCCTTAGGGTGCCACCCGGCGTAGGTGGGATCGTCATAAATGCACGTATCTTTGCTCGCAAGGGTACCGAAAAAGACGAGCGCTCAAAGGACATCGAGACGCACGAGCAGATCAGGCTCGAAAAGCAGCGCGACGAGGAAGTGAAGATCCTAAGAGATTCGTTTTTTAGCGGGCTAAAGAAACGTCTCGTAGGACAGGTCACAACCGGAAAGCTAATTGACGACAAGGGGAAAGTTCTTCTGCAAAAGGGGCATGTCCTCGAGCATGGACAACTCGACGATGTGCCTCATCGCTACTGGAGTGAGCTCCCGGTTGACAATGTGGAAGATATTTCTGCAAAACTCGCGGAGCTCGAAGAGATCATTCGAGTGCGTGAGGAGCATTTCCGAGACAAGATCGACCGGCTCTCGAAGGGCGATGAGCTGCCGCCAGGCGTCATCAAGATGGTTAAAGTCTACATTGCCATCAAGCGGAAGCTCCAGGTTGGCGATAAGATGGCAGGCCGTCATGGAAATAAAGGCGTCATCTCGCGTATCCTGCCTGAGGAAGACATGCCGTACACTCAGGAGGGAAGGCCTGTCGACATTGTCCTGAACCCCCTTGGCGTGCCGAGTCGGATGAATGTCGGACAGATACTCGAGACTCATCTTGGCTGGGGCGGTCTGGCTCTTGGCTGGCAGCTCCAAGACATGCTGGAGTCGAAGTACAGTGACGCACACATCAAAGAGCACATCCTCAAAATATTCGAGGGCGACCGGGAACTAGCGACTTGGCTAGAAGGTCTTAGCGGGGAAGATGCCCGTGAAATCGCTCATCGTCTTAGGAGGGGCGTTCACTTTGCATCGCCAGTTTTCGATGGCGCTCCTGAGTCAGCCATCAAAGAATCTTTGGCGCTTGCTGGTCTTCCGACGAGCGGTCAAGCCGTATTGTTCGATGGGCGCAGCGGAGAGGCTTTCGATCAGGAGGTGACGGTTGGTGTGATGTATGTTCTCAAGCTCCATCACCTGGTGGACGACAAGATTCACGCCCGCTCCATTGGTCCCTACTCTTTAGTCACGCAGCAGCCCCTTGGTGGAAAAGCTCAGTTTGGAGGTCAGCGGCTGGGTGAAATGGAAGTGTGGGCTATGGAGGCATACGGTACTGCGTATGCTTTACAGGAGTTCCTCACTGTCAAGAGCGATGACGTTATGGGTCGCACGCGAATGTATGAGGCCATCGTCAAGGGTGAATACACCCTAGAGCCCGGCTTGCCTGAGTCCTTCAACGTTCTAATCAAAGAGCTTCAGGCTCTTTGCCTAAACGTTGAACTTCTCGAGCCTGGCCAGTTACGTACGAACGATCAGGCTGCCGAGGAGTAATTATCCACGGGTCGCGTATTTCTCCGATCTGACTTCCGCCGAAGGCGCTCGAATGGAGCCACTTTGGTCGCTAGGTCCCGTAAGGACGTGACCTCCGCTTTTTTCGCTTTATGGGTCGCCGGTTCTAGGTGGCTTTAATCTTTGCTTTAGCTACGCAGTTACAGAAAGGTCACTCCGATGCGCGATATCTTCAGCTTCTTCGAGAAGCCCAAGGACCCGCTTTCATTCAGCGCGATCCGCATCTCATTGGCCTCGCCAGAGAAGATCCGGGAGTGGTCTCACGGCGAGGTAAAAAAGCCCGAGACCATCAATTATCGGACTTTCAAGCCGGAGCGTGACGGTTTGTTTTGCGCGAAAATCTTTGGCCCGGTCAAGGATTACGAGTGCAACTGCGGCAAGTATAAACGCATGAAGCACCGAGGCATCGTGTGCGAGAAGTGCGGCGTCGAGGTAATTCAATCAAAGGTACGCCGTGAGCGGCTTGGGCACATAAACCTGGCGACGCCGGTAGCTCACATTTGGTTTCTAAAGAGCCTCCCGAGTCGCATCGGGAACATGCTCGATATATCGCTCAAGGACTTAGAGAAGGTCCTCTATTGCGAGGCTTATATCGTCATTGATCCGAAAGAAACTGGATTAGCTCGTGGCGAGCTCCTCAGCGAAGAGCGCTACACGCAGCTCGTTGATGAGTACGGAGACGAAAAGTTTCAGGCGGGTATGGGCGGCGAGGCCGTCCTCGAGATGCTAAAGAGCGTCGACATTCACTCGCTTTGCGAGACACTTCGCCAGGAGATGCGCTCCGCGACGAGCGAAGCGAAGCGCAAGAAGACTGTAAAACGTCTGAAAGTGACTGAGGCTTTCCGAGAGAGCGGAAATCGTCCCGACTGGATGATGTTGACGGTGATACCGGTGCTCCCACCGGACTTGCGTCCGCTCGTTCCCCTCGATGGTGGGCGGTTCGCAACTAGCGACCTAAATGATCTTTACAGGAGAGTCATCAATCGCAACAACCGCCTGAAGCGTTTGCTCGAGCTGAACGCTCCCGAAATTATTATTCGGAACGAGCGTCGGATGCTGCAGGAGGCTGTTGACGCGCTGTTCGACAACGGTCGCCGTGGAAAGACTATCACTGGTCCGAATAAGCGGCCACTGAAGTCATTGAGCGACATGCTCAAGGGAAAGCAGGGGCGTTTTCGCCAAAATCTGCTCGGAAAGCGAGTGGACTACTCGGGCCGGTCCGTAATCGTCGTTGGGCCTGCCCTCAAGCTGCACCAATGTGGATTGCCGACTAAGATGGCGCTCGAGCTGTTCAAGCCGTTTATTTATAATAAGCTTGAAGAGCGCGGGTACGTGAACACCATCAAATCTGCAAAGAAGATGGTTGAAAAGGAGAGGCCGGAGGTATTCGATATTCTCGAGGAGGTGGTGTCTGAGCACCCTGTCCTCTTGAATCGCGCGCCGACTCTACACCGTCTAGGCATCCAAGCGTTCGAGCCCGTGTTGATCGAGGGCAAGGCAATACAGCTTCATCCTTTGGTCTGCGCAGCGTTCAACGCAGACTTCGACGGCGATCAAATGGCTGTCCACGTGCCTCTGTCGGTCGAGGCTCAGATGGAGGCACGTGTGCTCATGATGAGCACGAACAACATTCTGTCGCCCGCCAACGGGAAGCCCATCATCAACCCAACTCAGGACATCGTCCTAGGGCTCTACTACGCCACTCGGGAGCGTAAGTTTGCTCGCGGCTATTACCGCGCCGGCAATCTAACTATTAGCGCGACCGGAAAGGTAGAGGGATATCTCAAGGGGGTGTACTCCTCCCCAGAAGAAGTCCGCATGGCTTTCGACAATGATGAGGTGACAACTCATACTGGGATCCGGGTTCGCGTCATTGATCCGGGGTCCGGCAGACGAATTGTGGTGAACACTACCGTCGGGCGGTGCCTCATATCAGAGGTTTTGCCGGCCGGTTTACCATTTGAGTTAGTGAACAAGACTCTGGACAAGAAGGCGTTGTCGCATCTTATCGACGCTTGTTACCGGATGCATCGGAACAAGGCGACAGTGCTTCTTGCCGATCGTCTTCGCTCGCTGGGGTATGAACATGCAACTCGCGCTGGTGTGTCCATTTGCATGGACCACATGGTTATTCCAGATGCGAAGCATGTGCTTCTGAACGACGCTCAGGGTGAAGTTCAGCAGGTTGTCGACCAATATCAAGAGGGGCTCATCACGGATGGTGAGCGGTACAACAAGATCGTTGATATTTGGGCTGGTGTTGCCGACAAGGTGACCGCTGAGATGATGCTCGTAATCGGCAAGGAGAAAGTTCTTGATCCGGAGACAAAGAAGGAGATCGTTGAGCCTAGTTTCAATCCGATCTACATCATGGCGGACTCTGGAGCTCGTGGCTCAACGCAGCAGATTCGACAGCTTGCTGCGATGCGTGGCTTAATGGCGAGGCCTTCGGGCGAGATCATTGAGACTCCGATTACCGCGAATTTTCGCGAAGGCCTGACTGTTCTTCAGTACTTTATCTCGACCCACGGAGCTCGGAAGGGACTCGCTGACACTGCGCTAAAGACAGCGAACTCTGGGTATCTCACGCGTCGCCTCGTCGACGTGGCTCAAGACGCGGTTATTTCCGAGTTTGACTGCGGTACTCTCGACGGAATCCGGGTCGCGAAGCTGGAAGACGCGGGAGAGGTCATCCAACCGCTCGGCGACCGCATACTCGGCCGTGTCACGCTTGAAGACGTGGTTGACCCTTTAACGGGCGAGGTGATCGTTACTGCCAACACGGAGCTTGAGGAGGAGCTCGTAACGAAGATCGAAGAGGCGGGCATCGAGGAAATTGTTATTCGCTCTGTTCTCACGTGCCAGACGCGGCGTGGTGTGTGCGCGAAATGTTACGGCCGAGATCTAGCGCGTGGTTACAAGGTTAATATCGGCGAGGCCATTGGGATCATCGCTAGCCAGTCGATAGGTGAACCGGGAACGCAGCTCACGATGCGGACGTTCCACATCGGCGGTGCAGCCGCTCGCGGAAAGATTGAGCAAAGTTCGATTGAGGCCCGAGCCGAGGGAATTGTCCGGATACGAGGCGCGAATCTCGCGCATCGGCGTGACGGAACAGTCACCGTGATGAACCGCCACGGCGAGCTGGTAATCGTTGATGATACGGGACGCGAGCGCGAGCACCACCGGTTGGTCTACGGAGCCGTGTTGAAGGTCGTCGAAGGTGGCAAGGTTAAGGCCGGTGACCTGCTCGCTGAATGGGATGCCTTTGCTAACGTCATTTTGACGGAGGTGGGCGGCGTCGCCCGCTTTGGGGACATTGTTGAAGGCGTTACGATGGTGGAAAAGCTCGACGAGGTGACAGGTCTTTCGCGGAAGGTCATCATCGAGTCTCGTGCAGCCGATTTGCGGCCGCGTGTTTCGATAAAACATCCGGAGACGGGAGAGACCCTTCGACTCCCTAACTCGGCGCTAGACGCTAGATATTTGCTTCCGGTTGGCGCAAATATTGTTGTTCAGGATGGTGACTTGCTAGAACCGGGTGAGGTAATATCAAAAATCCCTCGGGAAACGACGAAAACTCAAGATATTACCGGTGGCCTGCCAAGGGTAGCTGAGTTGTTTGAGGCTCGAAAGCCGAAGGATCATGCGATTATCGCGGAGATCGACGGGGAAGTGTCATTCGGCAAAGACACTAAAGGCAAACGGAAAGTGGTTATTACTCCGTTTGGATACGACGGCGCTGCGCTGGATGACCAGTCTCGGGAGTATCTAATCCCGAAGGGTAAACACATCCATGTTCAGCCGGGCGATCGAGTTCGCGCTGGAGAGCCGCTCCAAGATGGTCCGGCCAACCCGCATGACATTTTGCGTGTCAAGGGTGAGAAAGAACTCGCGGCCTACCTGGTTAACGAGATTCAGCAGGTATATCGGCTGCAGGGCGTGGGAATCAACGATAAGCACATTGAGGTAATTGTTCGTCAGATGCTGCGCCGCGTGCGTATCAAAGACGTCGGTGATACTAGTTTTCTTGTTGACGAGAATGTCGAGAAACATTTGTTCGAGAAGGAAAACTTGCGGGTGGTTGAGCGCGGTGGCAAGCCTGGCATTGCCGAGCCGCTACTCTTGGGGATTACCAAGGCGTCACTTTCCACCGAGTCATTCATCAGTGCATCTTCTTTCCAAGAGACTACTAAGGTTCTCACTGAGGCCGCGATTAACGGTAAAACCGATACACTTCGCGGCTTGAAGGAGAACGTCATCATGGGACGATTGATCCCTGCGGGAACAGGTATCGTCGCTTATAAGTCGCTTAACCTCGTTATCGAGGGCGAGCCCGTTGAGGAAAGGTTCACGCCGCCTCAAGCACCGCAGGCGCCTTCTCCGCCGCCCTCCCTGAGCGCCGTCAACGAGGAGTAATCGTACCGCGTCGACTGGGCCCGGCTGGTAATGATTGGAGCCTGCCGTGCTTCGTCCACGCTCTGTTTCCCTCGCGTTTTCTTGCGCGCGGGTTCACGTGCCTCGCTCATTTTCGGTCGTTCCGGTGTTAAAGTTCGACTGGGCAGTTCTTCTTTAGACGCTTGCTTGGTTACAGCTGCCCTAGCCTTGTGCTGCTCGTTTGCGTCGAGGTGGTACGCTGGACCTGCCTTTTGATTGCGCGTTGGTCTAGTTTTGCTGGGTCCTGCAGTGAACGAGTAGGCTGCGTCTTCTCGTCGCCGGTTTGTGTAGCAGGCAGCGGTGTTGCTGGGTCCGTCGGTTGACGTCGGCCAAAAAGTTCTTTAGCTCGCTGACCGGCGCGCATGTCTCCCCCACTCTCGCGCCTACGCTCCGCCACTTTGGGCGAGGTATCGTGAGCGACGGTAATGGTCCAAGTGGGTGGCCGTCATGCATCGCGTAGATGTCGCCCGAAGGAGCGCGTGGCACCGGCGGTTCGTCGAATCAGATTCGTCGGCACCGGTGGGCGAGCGAGAGTTACCGAATTGGCGTTTGGCCCGGGGGCGCTTCCTTGGGTAGGTCTTCGTGGTGAAAGTGCCGGCAGGAAGCCGTGAGCAGTTTCGAGCTGGTGGCTGGCGGGGAACTCACGGGCGCGTGCGAATTTGTCGGACGCAAGCGTACGCTTGACTTCTGTGTAGTCGGTTGGGAGGCGTCCTATAAAGTTTGTTGATCACGTGTCCTGCTATATCTTAGCGGAACCTCTGAATTTTCATCACTTCGGGTTCTTTTGCAGACGTGGTTTTGACTCCCGGGGTGAGGTCTGCGCCTGGCTCGCAGCAACGTGTGGCTTTTATGCTTTGACGGGAGGCGACTCGGCTTCACGACGATTGCGCGTGTCGTTTCCCTCAATCGGCACGCAGCTGTCCTCTGCCGTGCGTTGCCCAAGCGCGGAGCATGTCGTCGACCAGGTTGGAATCTTGGCCTCGTGATTGGCGAAGCGTAACCAGTAGCGCACGTGGCTCGGCGTTGCGGAAGTCGCACGGGATCCATTGATCGAGTCGGTCGAGTAGCTCAACACAGATTCTGGTCGCGGATGATGTCTGCGATGGTGGATCCAGTCCGATCGGTATTGCGCCTCCGATGCTCCTGTCCACGCGTCGGGTCGCGCCTGCATAGCGTGCGCGACCACCTTCGGTGGTGATGCTTGACAAGTTTACCTGCAACAACATGACCATGCTGAGTAGAGTTCGCGACAGCGGTATCTCGCTGTACGTCGGTCCTGGGCACGCCTGGAACACACCGTCTTATGGCTCGTGACGGAAGAACGCGGAAAGCTTTCCCCGACGCCTTCACACGGCCACAAAGCGATTCCTCTCGCCGACTCAACAATAAGCTCGGGTTCTAAGGAACGGTCGGTATCGATTGTCTCCAATGAAGGGCCGCTAAGCCCGTGATGCCTAATGGATCATGTACTGGCCTTGCTATCATGGTCTGCGTGGTGCGCGTGATGAGCGGCTGGGCGCGGAGGCGCGATAGTTCGTCAGTTTCATTGCGTGCTCCGAAGCGGCGCCGCCAAACTGCGCGCTGCGCTAGCAAGTCGACTCGGTGAGCAATTACTCGTGAACATAAAAGCCATTGGGGTGAATGAGCGCCGTCGTGGCGTTCGCTGGCCTGATGTTCAAGGTCCACAAGCTGGCCAAGGCGCCCAACCGGTCGAGAGGGGGAACGATGCTTTCCTTCAGCTTTCGAGGAGGGGCTCATCGTCATCAACGCGGACCGGCTCAGGATCCCGGGTAGCCGTCGATTCAATGGTAGCGAAGTGCGCGCCTTGTCGCCATGGCGCTCGTACTGCTGTCTATACGGGGGTAGCGAGCCAAACCGATTGGTATGCGGAGCAATTCGGGAGTTTCGACCTCGATGACGTTCGGACACGTCGGGCCTCATGCGCGTCGCGGTTTCTGTGTCGGGGAATCCTGTCGCGACGGTGACCTCCGCCGTCACCGCTGGCGAAAAGCGACACGAGCGTACGATTTCCTCAGGGACCGTCATGCTTACCCGATACGTTTGAGTAGGCGCGAGAGGAGACTCTCGCTTGAAGGTGGGCACTCGACAGGCGGACGTTGGACAGCGGGCGCGGGTCGAGCTTTTTGCTCACGGACGGCGCGGACGAGCGCAATCCCAGGACGGTCGCGAAGTGCGTCGTCGGAGCAGTTGGCTCGAATGTGAACTCGGTGCTCGAGTTCGCTGCGGAAGGCGTTCCGCTTGGCCTCGTTCGCCAGGTCTCCCGGCGTCGGGCAGTGCCGCATTCGTCGAATCGTAAACGGGCAAAGAAGACATCATTGAAAACGAAGAGGCGCAACACTGGCTCAAAGTCGTGACGACGAGCGACGAACGCATAGCCCGGCGCGCCTCGGGTGACCCTGCTCGCTGACCTTAAGAGAGATAATGCCGCGATGCTTTGAACGTTCCTCGGTAAAGAGGAGAACGTAATCATGTCGCCAAATCGGTATTGTACCACACGAGCCAAGGGAGGGCAGTGTTGGAAGGCGCGTCCGACGATTGGCTACCAGGCGCCACCTAAATCTTCTGACCTCCAGCTGGCGCGGTCACGGACGTGAGGCTCAAGTCGCAAGCACCAAGCTCCGCGGCGTGAACGAATTCGGCGCGCTGAAGGTCCCGACGACGGGCAAGCGCCTACAGGTTACGCCCTTCGCCGTTCACGCCTCGCGATATGCAGAGGTTTACGGAGACTCGCGCCGTCGGCTCAGTGGATGCCCGTTGCTAAAGCATCAAGGCATACCAGCCTACGCGGAATTCTATGCCCTGCGACGTCGAAAGAAGCCAGCCTTGAAGCGAACAGGCGCTCCGCAAGTGGATGCATATTAGGCTGGCCGTCGCGTTGCGCGTTGCGCTACTCGCTAGAACGGAGCCCGTCTCCCAACGGACACGGAGTACACGGACTTCGAGCTTCAGCCGCCGATTCCTCTCGGGTTCCGGTCCGAGAAGAAGGCCGAGTCGATTCTCGACTCCGCACGGCCCATGGTTGAAACAACGTTCTGGACCGCCGAGCTTGTAGCCTATAGAGGCAAATCATCCAGTGGACTGGCAGGGACAATCACCTTGTGATGCGGTCTCGCAGAAGTATCCGCTGCAGCCGCTGCAATCTCTACCGCACCGGCTACGGACGACGATTAGACGTTTATATCTTGAATTAGGAGTCGTGACCGTCCGAGCGGGGTAACACCGTTTTTGGAACCCAAGTCGGTACTTCCAAGAGTAAAGAGACACGCATCGACCGTGGGTGGCTAAGGTATCACCATCCCTTCTGCGCATCGCAGTCAAAGCCAATTGTAAGCGTCTCGTATCGTCGGAAGCGGGCTGGGGATAAGTTGTCTTCTTTGATACGCCAGCGTGTTTATGCGTTACTTGCGCTATCTGGATGGCTCGACAACGTTAAGTCAAAGAGTTGCACCAATGGACGTTACGACATTTTTTCGATTTTGTGATGAGGCGAGGCGGACTACACATTCTGATGGGAATAATCGGGAGGTCAACGTTCTCTTCACTCCTCTCCTCGATGCGCTAACTAGTCTGCTCGCCGTAATGGGCGATGATGTGTCTTTTCCTCAGCCCGAGACAATTCACGCGGGGTTGTCTACCCGTTCTGGAGTTTCCTTCGAGCGCCAATCTCGCCAATCTCGCCGCTGTCGCACGCCCAAGGACCCTGCGCAGATGTACGATACTCGCATTTCCAAGCACTCGTGCGTACCAACGCGACCAGACTCGCTTCACGACCTTCTGAATGCTCTTGTTTGGGGAACGTTCCCGCACACGAAGCGAGCGCTTCATGCTCGGCAGCACCGCCTGATCGTTCCGTCTGTCAGGGGGGAATCGGCACGGCGGTCAGCAGAGCTCGACGCCCTGGCGCTCTTTGACGAAGGGGGCGTGGTGGTGGTGTCACAACACACGTTAGTGGGGGTCGCAGAGTCGGACGTTGAAGGTGCGATCGCTGCGGGGGATGCGGCCGCTATGCTCTTTGGTCATGCTATTTACGAGGGCCTAACGCTGGATCGGCCGGCACCACTTGCAAGTGTGATTTGCGTCGCGATCCCTGAAGGGGCAGCGGCAGCGACCAGTTGCGTAGATGTTGCCCTTGCCGAAGTCATCCGCGACAGGTCGCGTTTAGCTAGCCCGAGCGACATGCAGCGTATTCGCGTCGACCAACGGCTTGCAAAAGGGAGATGTGAACGGTAACCGAGTCCCCAATCGTCAAAATCGCCGTGCGTCGCGGCAGCGAATGCCTTCGGTTCGAAGCGCTTGACAGGTTCCCGCCCGTGACTAGAGTGCCCGCCTCCTAAGGCGCCTTCTGCGGTTCTCTCTCAGAACGTCGAATGCTGCCAGACATTTAGCCTTCGCCTAAAGAAACGAGCAGGACTCTCTCGATGCCCACCATCAATCAGCTCATAAACCACGGGCGTTTGGCAGCTCGCGTGAAGACGGCATCGCCAGCTCTGAAAAGTTGTCCGCAGAAACGTGGAGTTTGCGTGCGGGTTTATACGACAACGCCGAAAAAACCGAACTCTGCGCTCCGGAAGGTCTGCCGCGTTCGCCTGACCAACGGTATGGAGGTAACGTCGTACATCCCCGGCGAGGGTCACAATCTCCAGGAGCACTCCGTCGTCTTGATTCGCGGCGGCCGCGTGAAAGATCTCCCCGGCGTTCGCTATCACGTGGTGCGCGGTACCCTGGACGCGTCTGGAGCCATCGGCCCTTCGTCTACGAACAAAGCAAATCGTAACCGAAAACGTTCCAAGTACGGGGTAAAGCGTCCCAAAGCCTGATATTCGCGCGTTACCTGCCATTGAACTGAAAGCCTAACTATGCCCCGTCGTCGCGAAGTACCCAAGCGTCACATTATTCCCGACCCGAAATACAAAGATAAACTGGTTTCGAAGTTCACAAACACCCTCATGTTTGGAGGCGGTAAAGCTGTAGCAGAGGGCATACTCTACGGGGCTTTTGATGTGATTGGTGAGCGTTTCAAAGAAGACCCTCTCGAAGTATTTCGGAAGGCGCTCGACAATGTGAAGCCAAAGCTCGAGGTTAAGAGTCGTCGTGTCGGTGGCGCGACCTACCAAGTTCCGGTAGAGGTTCGTCCCGAGCGGAGAGTCGCCCTGGCGATGCGTTGGATCGTTATGAACGCACGTTCTCGCGGCGAGAAAACGATGCGTGAGCGCCTAGCTGGCGAGTTCGTGGATGCCGCGCAAGGTCGCGGAAATGCCGTCAAAAAGAAGGACGACACTCACAAAATGGCTGAAGCCAATAAAGCTTTCGCCCACTACCGTTGGTAGGTTACGTCCTTACCTGACTTTCGCCTTAGCCTATGTTGGCTGTTCTGAGTAGCTACCTCCTGCAGCGGTCGTTGCTCACACGATGCCCACAAATAGTGGGCATCGCCGTTTTGTCGGCGTACTGCCTCAAAGGTCGTGACCTTCCCTCCGGTCACGCCGGTCCAATTCGTCTGAGGTCGTCACGCTTCAGTGCTCCGAAGCGGAACCCAAAAGTCTGCGGCGTCTAACCACAGATACGACGACGTGTTAGCCCACAAGTCGCTGTCGTCCGCCTTCTGTTCTTTGACCTGCTTTGCACTCAGGATTGGGTAACGTTTCGCAGGCACCGTGTGCGGGCGTTTCTCAGGGACTCGATTCCTCATAGTCTCACGCGTCTCCGCGAGAGTCGCCACTGGCTCACTCGGCGTCATACCTGAATGAGCAACCGTTCCGTTATGAATGGAGGGACATACGCCCAGGACGCCGAATGCTCCACACTCGCCGCGATGGCCGATGCAAAGTGGCCGCGAAAGCCGCTTGGTCCTCTCCGCGTGAGGCTGGAGGCTCGCTCGCTGTGCCAAAAGGTGGAAAGTGTCGTATGGCAGATAACACGAAGTGTCTTACGACGCGCTCTTGCGTCTAGCGAGTGTGACCTTTATGCAGGCCGGCGAGGGTTCTTTCGGGACTCGAAAGGAAGCGGTACAACCCTTCCTGACTAGCCTCCGCCCTAGCTGCGTCTCAAATCTGTCTTCGGGTGCGGTCGCCGACAGCTCAACAATCCGTCTCGAGCCCTCGTACCGCGGCCTGTCTCCCGAAATTGCCCCGTCGAGTTCTTTCGCCATCGCGCCGAACCCCGAGTGCGTCATTACCGGCTAATCCTAGAGAGCACTCGAATCGACATTTCTAGCCCGCATGCTCGAAGAAGGCGCGGCAGTGATGCGGGCGAACGCGATGCCGGGCGGCGTTAGCCGTCTTGCGAAGCGCAGCCGCATTCCTGGGCGCGCTACGGCGAATGTGATGCTTTGCTAGATCCCAACATCGTTCGATAGGATTGAAGTCGGGTGAATACGGGGAAAGAAATTCGATACGGGCGCCGGGTGCCTTAACGAGGGTCGCGACGCGCGCGTTCGTGTGGGCTTGCGCGTTGTCCATGATCACCACGTCGCCCGGCCACAGCTTGGGGGCGAGTTGTCGACGCACCCAGGTCTCAAAGCGTTCGCCGTCTGCGGTCTTGAACATGCTGCTAGCGTGACCCATCCAGACGCGCGTACGGCGCCTATTATCGTCAAGTTGGTCTCCCGGTTCGTGGGGCGACCTTCGATTTGTTCGGTACCTCCAAGAATCCTCGCGTGGGTTCGCCCCATCGAAAGATTGGCGCCTGATTTATCGATAGAAACGAGATGGTCGGCTGCGAGTCGCGTCAACCGGCGCGCGAAGCTCGCGCGCTTTGCTTGGACGTCGCGACGAGATTGTTCGAAGTGACGAAGGCGCTTTTTTTGAAGACATAGCCTGCGCGACTGAGGGCGCGTTGAACGCTCGATCGGTGCACTCGAGCGGCTGTCGCGACGCGCTGATTGTAGGCGACCGTTAGCTCATACGTGGTCGCGTCTCGAAGCTCGACGACAAATTTCGTGAGCGCTTCGAGGTCGACGGGTGAAGAATCCCGCCACCCTTCCTGAGCGGCGCGACGCTATCGAACTCCCGCTTGCGCCGAAGCCATCGCTGGAGTGCGCCCGGAGCCACCCCAAAACGTGCCGCGATGACCGGATTTGGTTGTCCGCTACGCTCGTGCGCGCGGACGACTCGCTCTCTAAGGTCGATTGAATGCGGGGCAGGCATGTGTTCCGCTCTTGATCACGCCCAGCGCATCCGTGCAAACGAACTATGGGATTGGTTCCTACCGTGACGTCTCCCCGCGTGGAACGCGTGCATAACCGTGCAGTGAGTGGTGCGCGTCTCGAGTCTTTCTCCCCGCGTCGTCGGCGTCGTGTGTTCACCGCGCAGGAGAAGCTTTGCATCCTTAAGGACGCCGACGCGGCGATAGCGTCTGCCGAGCGAGGTGCGCTCGAAGCGCTCATGCGCCAACGTGGCCTTTACAGTTCGTTGCTCACGTCGTGGTGCTCCCACGTGGCCGCGCAACGCGCCGCGGGACTTACTTCGAGGAAGCCTGGACCAAAGCCGAAGGCGAGCGACGCTGAGCGGTGCGTCGTCGTGCTGACGAAGCACAATGAGGTACTGGAACGCCCACCACATAACGCCACAGCGCTACTGGAGCTGCTCCCAAAAAGCATGCACTCCTGGACATCGTCTTGCCCGTGAGCAACGAGGAAAGCTAATCGAGCTTGTTGAGGAACTCACGGATCCCGCCGTGTCTATGGCCGAGGCATGCCTTGCGCTCGGTCTCCGTCGCGCAACGCTTTATCGGTCGACAAGCCTAAAGGCGCCGCCAACATGGCGCGAGCAAGCGCCTTCTCTACGACGTCTGAGCCGCGAGGAGCGAGAAGCGATTCTCGATGTCATGCCCAGCGAAGAGTTCAAAGAGCAGCCGCGCGCGAGGCATTTGCAACACTCTTGAGTCGATGTACGTATCTCGCTTCGATTCGCACGATCTACAGCATTCTTGGCTCCGTAGGCGAGTCGACAGAACGTAGAAACCAGCGTTTGCCGCATGTCTAGGCGAAGCCATCGTTGACGGCGACCGGACCGAACCATGGATGGACACGGGATATTAGTATGCCGCATAAAGCGAGATGAGAGATGAGCGAATGACCCCTCGCAATCGGCTTGCAGCAGCAGGTTGCAAACCACTGCAAGCGGCTTGGGTCAAAAGCCCTGGTCGTGAGCGTTGCGGAAAAGGTGCCCGAAGGTATCAGGTGAGAATTAGGAAGGCGAACATACGTGAATTGTCGTTCAATTCTCGAAAGTAGTCAGATGACGTCAAAACTGAGTATCGATGTTAACCTGGGTTCAGCGTGGCGGGCACCTGTCTATTCACCACGCGGCGTCCTGCATAGCGGCAGCGCCAGCCTGATTCGGGCTCTCATGTTGACGTGCGGGAACCTTCGGTCGCGATGCAAAGGGAAAGGCATAAGCGCAAAACGCGAGGCCGACATTACCGATGCGCGGCCAAAGGGCCAGCGCGACTCGTAGTAGCGCTGAAGTCGTCGTAATGGTGGTGGACCGAAGGGGTCGCGTTATCGGGTCGGACGTTTACGTCAATCGCGAAAGCGGGAGGAGCGAGAGCGAATGACAAAGTCCTTCGATGTATACAAGATGCTCGCCTGGAAGGCATTCCAACGTGTCAAACCAAAGGGAGGAAGTCCGGGTGTAGACCAGGAATCGAAGAGTTCGTTTTGCAGGGTAGTGCCGCCACGGCATTTGCATCTGGATGCCGCCACCAGCAAGAGGTTCTGACGGAGGGTTTGCAGGGTCATGCCGCCACTTGAGGGGTGATTTTTGCAGAGTCATGCCGCCAGGAAGCGGGTCGAGCGACCGAGCAGTGAAAGGGTTCGTTCCGAGGACGGCGCCGGCGCCGTTGGAAGGAATTCATCGCCTAGCGGGAGCTATTTATGATCGATGTAAAAATCTTCGCCGCTGGGCGGCGATGCACAGTCACAGAAAGATTGCCCGCGAGACGGGCACGGATAGAGACACTGCAGCTCGCTATATCGCTGCCGCCGTGCAGCTGGCGGTGCTACGCGACCGCGAGTTGAGTGACCAAGAGATTCACGAGGTCGCTCAGGGCGTACAGGCGCGACCGCTACCCGGTCCGAGCGCGGAGCGGAAGGCTGTTGGTGCACACAAGGTATACATTGTCGAGTGGCTCGCAAAAAAGCGTCCCATGCGGCTCGGCAAGATCCGCACGCTGCTCGTGCGCGATCACGGGCTCGTCGCGAGCTACGAAACTGCTCATCCTCACGGACGAGATCGCACGCCGCGACAACACGGCGGCAGATCTGCGCGCCACGACGGCTCGACTCGAAAGCTCGATGCGGCTCGAGACATGGGAAGAGATGTCGAAAGTGAGCTTCGACAAGCGAATGGTCGCGGAGTTGACGAGTCTCCGTTTTCTCGAAGCGCATCAACACGTCGTGGTGCTCGGGCCCGTCGGCATTGGAAAAACGCTTGTTCCCCAAGCCCTCGGTCACATCGCGTGCCGCCACGGCTACTACGTGCGCTTTACACGGGCCGACGAGATGTTGCGCAAGCTACGACAGAGTCGTTTCGACAACTCGCGCGAGCCCGAGATGATCGCGCTCACGTCGGTGGACTTGCTCATTATCGGTGACTTCGCGCTCGAGCCAATGACGAAGGAGCAGAGTCGCGATGTCTACCAACTTTTTCTCGAACGCACCGGGAGAGGCTCGATCGTCGTGACCAGCAATCGCGACGCCGCCGAGTGGCTCGCGACTTTCGATGAAGTGCTCCTTGCGCAGAGCGCGGTCGAACGTTTCAAAAACGCTGCCTACGACTTCATTGTGGAGGGCGAGTCGTATCGTTCACGGCTGAAGCCCACGCTTGACAGCGAAGGACCGACGCCGACGTCGCCCTTCCAAAGCCACGCACCTGGCCACGACGTAGAAGCTGACCGAGCCGCCATCCGCCGAACGCATCAAGCCGCGAAGGCCGACGGCTGGGTCGCGGCATGAACTGCAAAAAATGTTCCCGAAGCGGGATGTGGGGCGTACAAAAAATGGAGATCGATACCGAGGTCGAGACAGGGCACTTTTAGCTCGGTCGATCGGCCCATCCTCCTGGCGGCATGACCCTGCGAATAGGGTGGCGGCATGGGGTGCGTCATAGGCCCCAAGTTGAGAACGTGCCACCGTGCAGGAAATACTCATCCGGTCGCGGACTGCGAAATGCTTCTAACGTCGTACGAGCCGCACGCGCCTGCCAACGGTAGGTTCGGTCAACGATCGACATAGGCATACAATCAGGCCTGGAATGAGAGTGATTCCTTCAAACGAACGAAACTCTCATGATGGATTACAACCGCGACTGAAGGCTATTGCCAAGATGAAGCTTGCAGCACCCCTCAACTAAACTTGAGGCAAATTTGCTGGCGATTTCCGTCAGCGTAACAGCGGCGGCGTTCCTCCCTCGTTGGGCACTGCGGCGTTGCGCATCCATATGTGAACGTCACCGAACGCACGAGCAGGATGGTATTTCGACGCCACCCAGTCAGCGCTTGCCACGCAGCAGTAGCGGAAGTCGTCCCACGCGTCTGGGTAGGAAATTAGAGGCGCGCGATCGATGAATACGAATGCCTCCGGGGGCGCTTCTTGCAGCCGGCTAAGCATGTCACGTTCATGGCTGTCCCGCGCGTCACGAATTTTCGCGGCTTCCATCGGATTCGGTCGACTCGACCAGCCACCGTCGAGAGCGGCGTCGTCATTTAGATCATACGCGTAGATGTACGGGGTCGCGCTCTTCCTTTCCGCGAGAAACAAAAGATAAGGGTCCATTCCGTAAACCTGAATTTTTGCCATGCTGTCCGTCGACGCTCGCAGATAGGCAGCCGCTTGCCGCATCTCCCAAGGAAAAAAATCATGACTTTTGAACGTCTGGAAATACTCCTCGGTCTGCCGACGCTCAGCGGTTTCACCGCCGGACAGAAGCCACACATTGTGAAGCAGTGGCGAGCCTTTCATGCTTGCGGCGACCTCGACAGCATATGAAACCGTAACGAACAAGGCCGCGAGGCGACCAAGAGAATTCTTTTGAGACACGCTTCTGAAACGTTCCCAAAGCATTGCTATAACAAGCAGGAATGCCAGACGGGTCGTCGCGCTGAGAGGGTGAAAGTGGTATCCAAATCCCTTATGCTGAACGACTACGTTCGCAATCGCGCAGACGGGAGCGAGCGCAACGACGAGAGCGCGACGTGGCAACTCGCGTGTAGCAACCAACGCGAGGACTAAAGCGCACGCCGCCAGCCCTCCCACGCCAAGAAGCAATGGCCCATCGTCGCCGAAAATTTCCTGGCTACTCTTAGCCCAGATGAACCTGTAGATTTGCGGAACGTCCAACAGAGAAATGCGAAGGAAGCTACTCAGATTTCCGAACACAACCAGATATCCTAGCGGCGCAAGGACGCCGAGTACGGCCCCAAAAATGAACCAAGCGAGCTTGCTTTTCCTACCTAAGCTCCAATCCTGGTCGACGAGCAGTACTGTCAATTGCATGAAAGTAAAGAGGGCGAAGCTAGGCTTGCCGAACCAGGTAATGCTTGACAACGCGGCGATACACATGATCTTCCCAGACTCTGCACGCGGTCCGGTGGACGTACGCGTAAGCTGGAGCGCGATACTCGGCAGGAGGAACCAGTCGCAGAAACTTTCTCGCTGAGCCTGGTTCCAAGGGAGATAAAGCTGATATTGCCCGCAGAGCACAACGCAAGTGGCGAAGGCCCAAGTGACGCGCTCGAACCACTTCGGTCGAGAGCGCGAAGCTAGACCCGGTAGGCACCAGCCGGCGAACGCGAATGAGGCCCCGGTAACCGACAAGTCGAGGACGCGGAAACGATGCTCATCAGCGCCTCCAAGAGCAAGAAAAAGAAGGTGAATCATGTGAACAAGTGGGCCGTTCACGTCGCGGATATCGCGATAGTCCACTTCGCCACGCCGCACCGCCCAAGCAACGTACTGAAAGATGCCTTGATCACGTCCCAAAGCGGCTAACGAGGCTCGGTAAGTCGCGTCGCCAACCCAGAAAATCGGCAACAAGGCCAAAATCAAGGGCGCTAAAACGCGCCTTACCAAGTCGATGCGTGACTTACTGCTGGGCAACCAAAGTCTTCGGCGCGACGTAAGCGTGCTCGCCGCTAAGGAGCCCCGAGGGGGACCCTCCCCGCCCGCTACCGCACCCCTCACAACTTTAACAGCAGGCTGCGGCACATCTTCACAATCCAGCATGTTACAAACGCCCGGAGCGTAGCAGCTCTTGACACGGCGTGCAGAGTTGGTAAGACACGACGGCGACCGAGTTAACTGCAAGAGCAACGCAATCGAATAGCAGCAAAAACATAAGGACTGGGCCCATCGGCCTGCACGAGCGTCTAGCTACCGCTAGACGACTTTCGCAGCCTAAGAATGAGTTCGGTACCCTCTCTGGACTTACCCTTGGCGTCACTTGCGCAGAGGGCCCCGCTGGAAACGGCAGCGGGACGGCCGGAGGGGGCTTTTTATATTTTGCATCTGCCGATTCGGTCCCCTGATAACCATTAGCCATCAGCCATCAGCCGACACGGAGATCCCAGTGGCTCGCGAATACCCGTTAGAGAAGACGCGAAACATCGGGATCATGGCGCATATTGACGCCGGGAAGACGACCACCACGGAGCGGGTGCTCTACTACACCGGGGTCAACTACAAGATTGGTGAGGTTCACGAAGGCGCAGCGACCATGGACTATATGATCCAGGAGCAGGAACGTGGAATCACCATTACCTCCGCCGCGACGAATTGCTTTTGGGCACCAGTGGAGGGGCCTCACGCGGGAATCCGTCACCGCATCAATATTATCGATACACCCGGCCACGTCGACTTCACGATCGAAGTGGAGCGCTCGCTAAGAGTTCTCGACGGAGCCGTCGCGGTCCTCGATGGCGGTAACGGAGTCGAACCGCAAACTGAAACCGTCTGGCGCCAGGCAGATAAATTTTGCTTACCGCGCATCGTTTTTGTCAATAAAATGGACAAGACCGGCGCGGACTTCGAGATGAATGTCCACTCTATCCGCGAGCGTTTGGGCGTAATCCCGGTCCCCGTACAATGGCCTCTCGGAGAAGAAGAAAACCTGCGCGGGGTAATTGACCTCATCAAAATGCGTGCGGCTATCTTTGACGACGAGTCAAAGGGACAAACCTACACCTGGGGGGAAGTTCCGCCGGAATTGATGGATAAGTGCTCCCAATACCGCGAAAGGATGATCGAAGCCTGCGCGGACGTCGACGAAAGTTTGATGGCCAAGTACCTAGGCCCTAACCCCGAAGCGATAACTGAAGCGGATATCATCGCAGCGCTCAGAAAGGGATGCATTGCCTTTAAGTTCTTCCCAGTTCTCTGTGGGTCGGCTTTCAAAAACAAGGGGGTGCAACTACTTCTGGACGCCGTCGTAAACTTTCTTCCGTCACCGCTAGATATCCCGTCGGTGAGAGGAATAAGCCCCGAGACGGGAGCGGAAGAAGAAAGGAAAGCAGACGACCGTGAGCCGTTCGCTGCCTATGCGTTCAAGATTATAAACGACCCGCATGGGAACTTGACCTTCTTCAGGGTATATTCGGGAACGGTTCAGTCCGGGACCATGGTTACGAATTCAACGCGGGGCAAACGAGAGCGTATGGGACGGATTCTCCGGATGCACGCGAACAAGCGAGAAGAGCTCAGCGAGGCCGACGCTGGGAACATCTATGCTGCAGTCGGCCTGAAAGATACACGGACGGGAGATACTCTTTCGAGTGAAGCTCATCCGATAATTCTTGAAAAAATGGTCTTTCCCGAACCCGTAATCTCGATTGCAGTCGAGCCGAGGACAAAAGCTGACGTGGAAAAGCTTGGAGTTGCACTCCAGAAGCTGGCAACGGAAGACCCGTCTTTTAGAGTACACACTGACCCCGAATCAGGCCAAACCATCATCAGCGGAATGGGCGAGCTCCACTTAGACATAATATGCGACCGTCTGCGTCGGGAATTCAAAGTGGAATCCAACGTAGGGAAGCCTGAAGTGGCGTATCGGGAGTCCCTCGCGACGAGCACGCACTGCGAGTACAAGTACGCGAGGCAGTCCGGCGGTCGGGGGCAATTCGGCCACGTCGTGATGGAGATTAGCCCTGGCGAGCGCGGGCAAGGCTACGTTTTCGATAATGCAATAGTCGGCGGAGCAATCCCGAAGGAATTTGTCCCGGCAATTCAAAAGGGAGTGAGAGAGGCGATGGAGCGCGGCGTCCTTGCAGGCTTCCCAATCGCTGACCTGACCTGCCGTGTATATGACGGGAGCTACCACGACGTTGACTCGAGCGCAGCAGCTTTCGAGATCGCAGCCTCCCTTTGCTTTCAGGATGGCGCCAAGAGAGCGGGTTTACACTTGCTCGAGCCTATAATGAAAAACGAAGTTGTCGTCCCCGACCAATACATGGGGGATGTGATCGGTGACCTAAATTCGCGTCGCGGGAAGATTCTCGGGATGAACCAGCGCGGCAACGCGCAAGTCATCGACGCCGAGGTGCCACTCTCTACTATGTTTGGTTACGTAACCGACCTTCGGTCGATGACGCAGGGTCGGGCGACATCCTCGTTGCACTTCTCTCACTACGCCGCCGTCCCCGTCGCTGTTCAGGACGAGGTCGTCGCGAAGGTTCGGGGTACTTCGACTTAGCTAATTAGCAAACGAATGATATCGGGAGAGAGCCATGGGTAAAGAGAAATTTCAGCGTAACAAGCCGCACGTCAACGTCGGAACGATTGGTCACATCGATCATGGCAAGACGACCCTGACTGCCGCGCTTGTAAAAGTTCAGTCGAAAAAAGGCCTTGCCAAAGCAATTAGTTACGCCGATATCGCAAAGGGCGGCACGGTGCGTGACGCAACGAAAACCGTCACAATAGCGGTGTCTCACGTGGAGTACGAGTCTGCGGCCCGTCACTACGCGCACGTCGATTGTCCGGGTCACGCTGACTACATTAAAAATATGATTACGGGCGCTGCCCAGATGGATGGAGCAATCCTCGTTGTTTCGGCACTGGACTCAGTCATGCCCCAAACACGCGAGCACGTTCTGTTGGCACGTCAAGTCGGCTTGCAAAATATCGTCGTAGCGCTCAACAAATGCGACGCGGTCGACGATCAAGAAATGCTGGAACTTGTCGAGATGGAAGTGAGAGAACTTCTAAGCAAGTATAAGTTTCCCGGAGACTCTGCCGCCGTGGTGCAAGTAGCAGCGTTTCCGGCATTGAACGGGGAGCCAAAGTGGGAGGAGTCAATTGGCAAACTGCTGGAGGCTCTTGACGCTCAGATTCCAACCCCCGTACGGGACACTGATAAGCCGTTCTTAATGGCTATCGAAGATGTCTTTTCAATAAAAGGGCGCGGCACAGTCGTTACCGGGCGCATCGAGCGCGGGATCGTGAAGACGGGCGAAGAAGTTGAAATAATCGGCTTCCGCGACACTCGCAAAACCACGGTCACGGGCGTCGAAATGTTCCGCAAGTTGCTCGACGAAGGCCGAGCTGGAGACAACGTGGGCGTGTTACTACGAGGAATTGAAAAGAACGATGTTGAACGGGGGCAGATCCTTTGCAAGCCCGGATCTGTGGCGCCCCACAAGAAGTTCGAGGGGGAGGTCTACGTGTTAAAGAAGGAAGAAGGTGGGCGGCATACCCCCTTCTTTACGAATTATCGCCCCCAATTCTACATGCGGACTACGGATGTCACTGGTACCTGCCATCTGCCGGAAGGGACCAAGATGGTAATGCCAGGCGACAATATACAAATGACAATCGAGCTCATCACGCCGGTCGGTCTGGAAGAGCAGATGCGCTTCGCGATACGCGAGGGCGGAAGAACAGTCGGCGCGGGAATCATCACAAAGGTTCTCGAGTAGACTTGACCATTCGGTCGCGCGTAGTTCTAGAAATATCCAACTCCACCTAAACGAGATAAAATGGCATCAGCCACCACTATTCGCATTCGCCTTCGGGCATTTGATCATCAGCTCTTAGATAAGTCTGCTAACGACATCGTAGAGACAGCGAAGCGCACCGGCGCTCGCGTGGCCGGTCCGATCCCACTGCCTACGCACATTTCGCGGTACACAGTGTTGCGTGGTCCGCATGTCGATAAAAAGTCCCGAGAGCAATTCGAGATTCGAACACACAAGCGACTTCTCGATATCCTCGAGCCCACACAGCAGACACTAGACGCTCTGATGAAGCTCGATTTGTCGGCGGGCGTCGACGTCGAAATTAAGACGCCGCGCTGAGGATGTAAAGCAATGGCAATCCTAGATGTATTCAACCTGAAGCGAGAAAAGGTCGGCACTGTCGACCTGGCGGACGAAGTCTTTGCCACTGAGGTGAAGGAACAACTCTTTTACGAGGTGGTGAAGGCGCAGCTAGCCTCACGGCGCGCGGGAACCGCGTCGTCTAAGAATCGGTCCGAGGTTGCTGGCTCGACAAAAAAGCGAATCAAGCAAAAAGGCACCGGTGGCGCGCGTCACGGCAATGTCCGGGCCCCGATATACGTCGGTGGGGGGCAGGCTCACGGCCCGCGCCCACGTGACTGGTCCTACAGGCCACCGCGTCAGGTTCGGATCGGCGCTCTGCGCAGTGCGCTTTCAAAGTTCGCGATCGAAGGGCGTCTTTTAGTGGTCGACGCCTTCGCTCTCACCGAGATAAAGACGAAGACTGTCCTCGGCGCTCTCTCGGCTCTCAAGACCGATCGGAAGACGATGATAGTGGACAGCGCGTCGAACGAGAATCTCCGACTCGCAGTCCGCAACTGTAAGGAACATCAGTTCATGCCGCCGGAAGGGGTGAACGTTTACGACCTTCTACGTTACGACACACTGGTGCTTTCTAAAGACGCAGCCAAGGCGCTCGAACTACGCTGCCTTTCGAGAGGGGGTGAAAAATGATTGCGACTGAAAATGTCATCCGCCGCCCGATTTTTTTAACAGAAAAGTGCAATATTCTACGTGCACAGAATCAGTTCGTGTTCGAGGTATTGCGTGGTGCGAACAAGATTCAAATCCGAAACGCCGTTCAAAAGCTTTTTGGGGTGAGAGTCGAGAGCGTGAATACAATGATCTATCGCGGTAAGGACCGTCGGATGGGTCGGGGATATGCAAAGCTCCAGAATTGGAAGAAGGCCATTGTCACTTTGGCTGTAGGCGAGAACATCGACATGTTTGCAGAGACTCTGGAGAGCTGACATGGCCCTTAAGAAATACAAGCCGACAAGCCCAGCGCGTCGCTATTATACGGGCTACGACTTCAAGGAGCTAACTCCGGGGAAGAAGCCAGAAAAGAACCTGCTCGAGCACCAAACGTCCACCGGGGGAAGGAACACCCACGGGCGGATAACGAGTCGCTTCCGAGGGGGAGGCCACAAGCAGCGCTATCGGATCATTGACTGGTGCAGAGCAAAGATCGGAGTTCCAGCCACTGTAGCTTCCATCGAGTACGATCCGAACAGAACCGCTCGTATCGCTCTGCTGAGCTACGTCGACGGAGTAAAGACCTATATCCTCGCACCTGACGGTCTAAGTGTAGGCGACAAGGTAGTAGCGAGCCGAAACGCCGATATCAAACCTGGTAACTCAATGCCACTGCGGCACATCCCGCTGGGTACCATGGTCCACAATATCGAGATGCGAAAAGGAAAAGGCGCGCAGCTCGTAAGGTCGGCCGGAACAGGAGCCTCGCTGATGGCTAAGGACGGCGATTACGCTCAGGTCAGGATGCCGTCTGGCGAGGTACGGATGCTTCACCTGGACTGTCAAGCGACGATCGGGCAGGTTTCCAATATCGACCACGCTAATATCTCTCTCGGAAAGGCAGGGAGAACCCGGTGGCTTGGCAAGCGGCCCCACCAACGCGGAGTCTCAATGAACCCGGTAGAGCATCCGATGGGGGGGGGTGAGGGACGAACCTCGGGTGGTCGTCATCCATGTTCACCTTGGGGACAACTCGCTAAAGGTCTGAAAACACGCAATAATAAGCGGACAGATGGCATGATAGTCAAGCGTCGCGGACAGAAGGGTTAACCATGCCTCGGTCAATAAAGAAGGGTCCGTTTGTCGACGGTCATCTGATGGAGAAGATCGCCGCTGCACAAGCGACGCAATCAAAGAAGGTGATTAAAACCTGGTCGAGGCGGAGCACAGTAGTGCCAGAAGCGATCGGCTTGACGTTCGCCGTCCACAACGGAAGGAAGTTCGTTCCAGTTTTTGTTACTGAAAACATGGTAGGTCACAAGCTAGGCGAGTTCGCGCCCACTCGGACGTTTCATGGTCACTCCGGCGACAAAAAGTCGAAGGTCAAGCAGGGCGGCGCTGCCGCACCGCGGTAGCTCGAAGATTACTGAAAGGGAGAGCGCGGGACCTTCTGTGAAGCGGGTTCCGCGTTTTTCGTTGTCTCCGGGGACCGTGAGATTCTGTGCTCGAGGGAAGAAACCCGTTGCAATGCTGTTCGACTTCGCTACACTCCGCGCTCAGCAGTCTGACAACGGTTTTGCCACATCTCTGCGTGGCAGAGCGTCCGTGTTGGTAGCGGTATCTTGGCCGCCGTAACGGCCCTCACGTTTCCCCCAAGAGTCCCCGATCGGCGGTGCTCGTCGCGGGTAACTGGGGGTACGACGGGGTCTCGACACAGCTGGTGGTAGTTCCACCAAATGAAAGTAGTGTTTATGGTATCGAAAGCGATCGCCCGCTTCGCGCGGATCAGCCCGCGAAAGGCAAGAATGATTGTCAACTTGGTCCGAGGCCGGCAGGCAGGAGAGGCTCTCCAGCTACTGCAGTTCACGGCGAAGGCTGGTGCGCCGGTTATATCGAAGCTCATCGAAAGCGCAGTCGCAAACGCGCGAGCTCTTTCTCCGGGAGGTGACTTAGATGCTCTCTTTGTCGAAACTGCTTTCGTCGACAAGGCGCCCAATAAAAATATGCGTCGCTGGCGCCCTAGGGCGATGGGTCGTGCGACGCAGATTCAAAAGGGCATGAGTCACATTACAATACACTTAGGCACCCGCGAGTAAGGCGAACATGGGTCAGAAAGTTCATCCGTACGGCTTCCGGCTTGGCGTCATCAAGACGTGGAATTCAAAGTGGTTCGAGGACAAGAACTACGCGAAGTGGCTGCATGAAGACATGCGCATCAAGCGAGCGGTAAAGGAGTTCCTCATGAACGCCAATATCGCTTCGGTGGAGGTCGAACGCGCCGCAAACAAAGCCAAGGTTATTGTTTTCACCGCGCGTCCCGGAATGGTTATCGGCAAAGGCGGCAAGGGGATCGAAACCCTCAAGGTGGGTAACCTAAAGTCCGCCGTAAAGGGCGAAGCGAAGTTTCCCGGAGTCCAATCGTTCACTGAGAATGAAGTCTTTATCGACGTTCAGGAAATACGAAAGGCCGAGACGTCTGCCCAGCTAGTTGCAGAGAATGTCGCGATGCAGCTGGAACGTCGTGTAGCGTTTCGACGAGCCATGAAGAAGGCGCTTTCGACGGCAATGAAGTTCGGTGCAAAGGGCATTCGGATTCGGTGCTCGGGCCGGCTGGGCGGTAGCGAAATGAGCCGCGTTGAGACATATCGCGAAGGACGCGTTCCGCTTCACACTCTGCGGGCTGACATCGAGTTCGGTCAGCACGAGGCGCGGACCAAATACGGGATTATAGGGGTTAAGTGTTGGGTCTTCAAGGGTGAGGTTCTCGCTCGGCGCCAGCGGCGTCCACAGATAGTTGGAGCTTGAGGAGGTAAGTCATGTCGCAGCTAGTTCCCAAGCGAACAAAGTACCGGAAGATGCAGAAAGGCAACAACCGCGGGACTGCATACCGCGGCTCAAATGTTGACTTCGGTGACTTTGCAATGCAGGCAACGGAGCCTGGTCGACTAACCGGCCGCCAGATCGAAGCGGCGCGGATGGCAATTACCCGCCATGTAAAGCGAGTTGGAAAGCTTTGGATTCGTATATTTCCTCATCGTCCAGTTACAAAAAAACCGCTCGAAGTGCGAATGGGCGGAGGCAAAGGAAGCGTCGAGGAGTGGGCAGCAGACATTCTGCCGGGGCGTGTAATGTACGAAATTTCAGGGGTTGATGAAAAGACCGCCAGGGAAGCGTTTCGCCTAGCAGGACATAAAATTCCCGTAGCCTACAAGTTTCTCGCGCGAGGCGTTATTGAAGCTCTTCCGATTTCAGCTTCGACTAAGTCATTAGGACATTTTCCGTCCCGGAGCGAGTCCGCAGCGGCACATAGCGGTAAGCCTGGCATGGCCGTGACGGCTGGAGCGAAGATCTGAAGATGAAAGCTATAGATTTGTTTGGCAAGACCACGGAAGAGCTCCTCGAACTTGAGAAGCGCCAAGCTAACGAAAAATTCACGGCACGCTTCCATAACTTCACGAACCGTCTCGATGACACCAGTTCGATTGTTAAAGCGCGGCGCGATCTTGCTCGTATTAAGACCGTCATTCGCCAGAAGGTCTTCGGTGCCGCAGCTCCGGTTGCGAGCGACGGCCTAACTTCAATCGCCTCAAAAGAGAACTAGCTATGGCTCCGATAAGTGGGAAAGAGGCAATGGTAGGAAACCGTAGCGTAGGACTGGCTAAGGCGGAGCTCGGTATGCTCGACGATGTCCTGAATACGCCGGAGCCTACGGGTGCTCACGGGTTCCGGCGGAAGATGGTTGGAACCGTCACTAGTGACCGGATGGATAAGACGGTCGTGGTTGAGTGCATTACTGCTAGGCGTGATCCGCTGTACGGTAAGTACATTCGAAGCAAAACTCGATACAAGGCGCATGACGGCATTAACCAGTATCGCTTGGGCGATAAGGTCGAGATCCAGGAGCATCGTCCGATTTCGCGCGATAAGCGGTTCATCGTGGTCCGTCTCGTAAAGAAATTCGTAGAGGAGTAAGTCGATGATTCAGATGCGGACCACGCTGGAGGTCGCTGATAACAGCGGTGCAAAGCGAGTACAGTGCATAAAGGTGCTAGGGGGTTCGCGGAGGCGGTACGCCCGGCTCGGAGATATTATTGTCGTTTCAGTTAAGGAAGCGCTTCCGGGAACCAAAGTCAAAAAAGGTGAGACTGCAAAGGCAGTTGTAGTTCGCGTGAAGGACGACACTCCGCGAAACGACGGCAGCTCGATTCGTTTCGACGAGAACAGCGCGGTCCTGATCAACGCGCAGCTTGAACCAATAGGGACGAGAATCTTTGGGCCGGTGGCGCGGGAGCTAAGGGCCAAAAAGTTCATGAAGATAATATCGCTCGCGCCCGAGGTGCTCTAGTGACGGTTCAGCGTATCCAAAAAGGGGACACGGTTGTTGTCATCTCTGGCAAAGACCGGGGCAAGCAGGGGAAAGTCATGCGCGTCTTACGTGAGGACGGCAAGGTATTGGTAGAGGGAATCAACTTGGTGAAGCGGCACACCAAGCCTAGCGCGCGCCTGCAACAAGGCGGCATCGTTGAACGTGAAGCGCCCCTGGCGGACTGTAAAGTCATGCTTCGTGACCCGGAAACGGGCAAGCCTACGCGCTGCCGTGTGAAGGTGAGCGAAAATGGCACGAAGGTTCGAATCGCTGTCATCAGTGGGGTGGAGATTCCGTCACCGCGTGTCGCTAATAGCGGTCCACGCGCCTTATGAGGGCTTGAGTCATGGCTGACCAGACGACAGAGAAGACCGACAAAAAAGATAAGAAACCTCGCGATCCGAAGAAGGGTCGAGATGCGGCTTCTGCGAGGGAGAAGCCGAAGGTTGTCTCTGAGAGTGCAGCCGTTCCTCCTCGCTTCGCCGAAAAGTATAAGGCGACGGCAGTGCCGTCGTTGCTAAAGCAGTTCGGTTATTCGAATCCGAACCAAGTGCCCAGGCTTCAGAAGATCGTGGTCAATATGGGACTTGGTCAGGCAGTTACGAATCCGAAAATAATAGACTCGGCGGTAGAAGAGCTCAGAGCTATTACCGGTCAAAAGCCAGTGGTTACCCGTTCCAAAAAAGCGATCGCTAGTTTCAAGCTGCGGGCTGGGCTTCCGATTGGAGCGATGGTGACGTTGCGGCGGGACCGCATGTGGGAATTCTTGGATAGGTTCATCACGATAGCTCTACCCAGGATGCGGGATTTCCGCGGTGTATCCCGGCGGGCTTTTGATGGCCTTGGCAATTATACTATCGGCCTAAAAGAGCAGATAATCTTCCCCGAGATAGACTACGACCGAATCGACGTAATAAAGGGGTTGAACGTTTCGTTCGTGACGTCTGCGCGCACTGACGAGGAGGGGCGCGCACTTCTTCACCACATGGGAATGCCCTTCCGGGCGACCTGACGACAGTACCCGGAAAAAGGAGATAGAAGTTATGGCCCGTGCTTGTCAGTTTGCAAAGCTCAATCGAGCGCCGAAATTTGCGGTGCGTCATGTTAACCGTTGTAAGGTGTGCGGGCGCGGTCGCGCCTACTACCGTAAGTTCGAACTCTGCCGTATTTGTTTACGGCTCTACTCTCTCCGCGGTGAGATTCCCGGTGTGATTAAGGCGAGCTGGTGATTCGATGATGACCGACCCCATCTCCGATATGTTGTCTAGGATTCGAAATGGCTCGCTTGCGCGTCATGACCGAGTCGAAATGCCTCATTCTACTCTTAAGTTTGCGCTCGCCCTGGTGCTGAAGGGCGAGGGGTATATCGATGAGGTGCGCGAGAGCAGTGCTGAGGGTCCAAGGACTCTCACCTTAGTATTGCGGTATAACCGCGAGAAGTCCTCTGCGTCTGAGAAGCAGAGCGCAATTGACGGCGTGAGGAGGGTTTCGGCCCCTGGACGTCGTGTATATGTACGCTTCGATCGCATCCCGCGCGTGCGGAGCGGCATGGGGATTTCGATTCTCTCCACAAGCCGCGGTGTAATGGCTGACCGGCAGGCGCGTGAACAGCGTGTCGGCGGCGAGCTCCTCTGCGAGGTTTGGTGAGAAATATGAGTACGTCCTCTATTACCTCTGGTGGTTTGGCTACCGGTGTTAGCTCTCTCGCATCTGTCCATTTGAAACAGTCCAGGGTTGGCAAGCAGCCGATTCCCTTGGTAGCAGGGGTTACTGTTTCCATTGCGCACGGTTCGATTTCGGTTCAAGGGCCTAAAGGTGCCTCGGTACGTCAAATCAGTCCAAACGTTTCTGTTACAATTTCAGCTGGGCAGGTTTCTGTCGCTCCGACGGTGCCGGGTCGCGATGGCGCACGGTATCAAGGGCTCGCCCGCTCAGTGATACAGGGGATGATTACGGGCGCCTCAGTGGGGTACGTCAAAACCTTGCAGCTGGTTGGCACTGGCTACCGAGCTGAGGTGAAGGGCAGAGTCTTGAATCTCGCGCTCGGTTTTTCTCACCCGGTCAATTTCCCGATTCCTGAGGGAGTTAAAGTAGAGATCCCGACCGACTCTAAGGGAACGCTCATTGTGTTGTCGGGGCCGGACAAGGGAGTGATGGGTCAGACTGCAGCCACAATACGTGGATTTCGTCCGCCTGAACCCTACGGTGGGAAAGGTGTGCGGTTTCAGGGCGAAAAAGTACGCGAAAAAGCCGGTAAGGCTGCAAAGGGCGGTAAGTAGTTATGGGGAGTCAGCTGATCGGGCGCGAGAGACGAAAGCTACGAGTGCGGGGCCGAATAAGCGGAACGGCCGAACGCCCACGGCTCACCGTCTTTCGAAGCCTCGCGCACATGTATGCCCAGGTGGTCGATGACGGAGCTGGCGTAACCCTCGCCCACTGCTCGACGCTTACCTCGACACTTCGTCCAGCGGTGGCTGAGTTGGATAAGAAAGGTGCGGCCGAGAAAGTGGGCGAAGCGATTGCGCAAGTACTTTTAGCTTCTGGCGTGAAGAAGGTAGTTTTCGATCGAAACGGTTACATGTACCACGGCCGTGTCAAAGCGTTGGCTGAGGCCGCGCGCAAAGCCGGACTCGAATTTTAGTACCCCATAGGAAATTTAGTTATGGCGACCGACCACATCGACGAAGACAAGCTTAAAGAACGCATCATTCACATCAATCGGGTTGCGAAGGTAGTGAAGGGCGGGAGACGGTTCAGTTTCGCCGCCCTCGTTGTCGTCGGTGACGAGAGCGGTCATGTTGGCGTGGGGCTTGGAAAAGCGAACGAGGTTCCGGAAGCTATTCGGAAGGGGAACGATCAGGCTCGTAAGAATCTGTTCAAGGTGCCTCTAGACGGTGTAACCATACCTCACATTTCGGAGGGGCATTTCGGGGCGGGCAGGGTATTTCTTCGCCCGGCGTCACAGGGAACCGGGGTTATCGCTGGCGGAGCGGTCCGGGCAGTTGTTGAGTCTGCTGGGATCCATGACATCCTAACGAAGTGTATCGGTAGCGCGAATCCTCACAACGTCGTCCACGCGACGCTGGACGCGCTCAGGCAGCTCAAAAGTTTGGACATGATTGCTTCGAAACGCGGAATGGCAAGTGCCGATGTCGTTCTTCCGTCTCTCCCTAAAATTAAGAAGGTCGGTACTTCTGGAGCGTTGCAGTGAAGGCAAGATTGCGAGTCAGGCAGGTGCGCAGCATGATTGGGATCAAACATGGCCAGCGCGAAAACCTTTTAGGTCTCGGCTTGGGTAGAATTGGGGACCTCGTAACGGTGGCTAATACGCCATCGTTTCGTGGCGCGATAAAAAAAGTATTACATCTAGTGACGGTTGAAGAGGTGGAAATTGGCTGATGTACTTAGTCGCCTCGCGAAGCCCGAAGGTGCAACCCGAGACAAGGTACGGAAGGGGCGTGGCGTCGGTTCGGGCTTGGGAAAGACGGCCGGCCGGGGGCAAAAAGGTCAGTACGCTCGGCGTAGTACGTTTAAACCTTCGTTTGAGGGCGGGCAAACGCCCCTAGCGCGGCGACTTCCGAAGCGTGGGTTTAAAAAGCCGTTTAGGGCAGCAGTTGCCGAGGTGAATTTATTTCAGCTTGAGATGTTCCAGGCTGGAGAGCGCGTTGACGAATCCGCCCTACGTCGGATGGGCTTCGTGAAAGGGCATGCTGACAAGGTCAAGATTCTTGGCGGGGGCGACCTTACAAAAAATCTTGTTGTTGTGGCGGATTGTTTCTCAAAGGGTGCTTCGGAGAGGATCATCCTTGCAGGTGGGAAGGCTTTACTCTCGTCTGCCGGTTTTGTGGCTCCCACCACTTAGCTTGGAGCGAAGGGCGCGATCAAGATGTCTGTTTTCGGTGGTTTAGCCAGTGTTGGTAAGGTTCCTGAGCTGCGCCGCCGCGTTTTCTTCACGCTCGCGATGCTGGCGGTCTACCGAATAGGTGCCTTTGTTACCATTCCTGGTGTTGATAGAAATGTCATGCGCGCGGTGATGAATCGGCAGGGGGGCGGCCTGCTAAGCTTTTTTAATATGTTCTCCGGCGGAGCGCTCTCGAATCTTTCAATATTTGCTCTCGGCATAATGCCTTACGTGAGCGCGAGTATTGTGCTGCAGCTGCTAACAATGGTTTTTAAACCCCTCGATGAGTTGAGGAAAGAAGGCGAGCACGGCACCCGGGCGATCAACCAGTATACGCGCTATGGAACCATTGGGCTTTCGCTATTCCAGAGTTTTGGAATCGCGATGCAGCTCGAGGCTCTTAACAACGCGGATTTCGCGGGTGGAGCTACGGGCGATGTGGTGACTCACGCGGGGTGGGCTTTTCGGCTCCTGGCGATAGTCACGCTCACGACCGGTACTGCCTTTGTCATGTGGGTAGGAGAGCAAATTACTGAGCGCGGGATAGGTAATGGCATCTCGCTCATTATTTTTGCCGGGATTGTTACGGATATCCCTTCGGGGGTTATTGGGTACTTTCAGACCCACAAGGGAGCTGTGCAGCCCCTCAACTTGTTTGCAGTGTTCGGGATTGTCGTTCTGACGGTCGCCACTATCGTTTTCTTCGAGCGCGGGCAGCGTCGTATTCCGATTTACTACGCTCGCCGCACTGTTGGGCGGCGGGTTTACGGTGGACAGACTGCACATCTTCCGCTCAAGGTTAACACGGCCGGAACGATACCGCCAATCTTCGCAAGTTCTTTACTCATGTTTCCCGCAACGCTCGCGGGGTTGCATGTGCCTGGAATGGCTCAGCTTCAGTCCAGCCTTGAGCGTGGTGACTGGCTTTTTAATGCATTTTATGTCGGGCTTATTGTCTTCTTTTGCTTCTTCTACACTGCGGTTACATTTCAGTCGGTTGACGTCGCGGACAACCTGAAGAAGCAGCAGGCCTTTATTCCCAGCGTTAGGCAGGGAAAGCAGACGGCGGAGTATATCGACCGCGTGATGACTCGCATTACCCTGGGGGGCGCGTTCTACGTCGCTGTAGTGTGTGTAGTTCCGACGGTGATAAGCGAATACTTTAAGGTGCCATTTCGTTGGGGCGGCACGTCGATTATGATTGTCGTTGGAGTCGCGCTAGACACTGTCTCTCAAATCGAGGCGCACCTCATAACGAGGAATTACGAGGGTTTATCCGGTGGGGGTGGGCGAGCTACTCGCGTGCGCGGAAGGAGGGATTTGTAATGCGTTTGGTTTTCATGGGGGCTCCTGGGTCGGGCAAAGGCACCCAGTCACTCGTCTTATCCAACCACTTAAAGGTTCCGCAAATTTCGACGGGCGATATGCTTCGCGAGGCTGTATCTACCGGTTCCCTTGGTCGAGGCTTTTCCGAGCTTATGGAAGCCGGCGGGCTTGTTCCTGACGACGCGATGGTGTCCCTCGTCGAAAGGCGGACCGCAGCGTTGGATGCCCGCGGCGGGTTTTTGCTAGACGGATTTCCCCGTACCATGGGTCAGGCTGTCGCGCTCGATGGGATATTGGCCGCTCGGAACCAGAGTTTGACATCAGTTATCGTGCTCGAGGTTGCCACTGAACTCCTCGTAGAGCGTGCTTGTCTTAGGCGTACTGACAAACGCACTGGACAGATTTATCACTTGAAGTATAAGCCACCACCTGCGGGTGCGGACCTGGCTCATCGATCTGATGACTTCGAGGAGGTCGTGCGAGCTCGGCTCGAGGTATACTCGGCTGTCACTGCCGAGTTAGTTCCGTACTACGATGATTTGGGTCTGTTAGCTAAGGTGGATGGTGTTGGTTCAGTGGCAGATGTGAGCTCGCGGGTGCTAGCACTTGTCGACCAAATGATGGCAAGGAAGAGGCCGAGTTGATGAGTGAGCGGCGTGAGCGTAAGGAGCCCAAGGGCGACAAGCTGGAGTTCGACGGCGTCGTCCAGGAGGCTCTGCCAAATGCAATGTTTCGTGTAAAGTGCGACAACGGCCTCGTCGTACTTGCGACGATAAGCGGCCGGATGCGGCAGTTTTATATACGGATCCTGCCTGGAGATCGCGTCACCGTCGAGGTGAGTCCATACGATCCTAGTCGTGGCCGCATAACATACAGGCACAAATAGACACAGGCGCGTCCCATTGCGGATACCGCACTGCACGTAGGTAGATCATGAAAGTCCGGCCCTCAGTAAAGAAGATTTGTGACAAATGTAAGGTCGTCCGACGCAAACGTGTCGTGAGGATCATTTGTGATAACCCTCGCCACAAGCAGCGCCAGGGTTAGGAGAAGAACTGACATGGCCCGTATAGCTGGCGTGGACTTGCCGCGACATAAACAGATTGCTTATTCTCTCCCATACCTTTATGGCGTTGGGCGAACGTTGGCCAAGGAGATTTGCCGTAAAGCGGAAATTCCTGAGGCGAAGAAGACTGACGAGCTGACTGAAAATGAGATCAAACGGATTCGTGAGCTCCTCGAGACAGAGTACCGTGTCGAGGGAGATCTGCGTCGCGAGGTTCAGCTGAACATAAAACGCCTTATGGATCTCGGCTGTTACCGGGGGCTAAGGCACCGCCGGGGGTTGCCCGTTAACGGCCAGCGTACGCATACAAATGCCCGTACTCGGAAAGGGCCCCGTAAGGGTGTGCTCTCGCGTAGCGGCCCACGGAAACCGGTCTAATCGTGCTTTTGAAGGAATCGAGTAAGTAATGGCGAGCGCTAAATCGACTGCGACGGCTGGTGCAGCGGGCTCTAAGGGAAAGCAGCCTAAGAAGAAGGCCAAGAAGAATATTGCGACGGGTATCGCTCACATTCAGTCTTCCTTCAACAATACAGTTGTTACGATAACTGATGTCAATGGTAATGCCGTCGCCTGGTCGAGTGCTGGTGCGCGCGGTTTTAAAGGCTCGCGGAAATCTACTCCCTTCGCTGCCCAGCTCGCCGCCGAAGAGGCCGCTAGGAAGGCAATGGAACATGGGATGCGTTCGGTTGCAATTTTTGTTAAAGGACCTGGGGCAGGGCGTGAGAGTGCACTTCGTGCCCTTCAAACTGCAGGGTTCAAGGTCACTTTGATTCGTGATGTTACTCCAGTGCCCCACAACGGGTGCCGGCCCCCAAAGAGACGTCGAGTTTAGTTACGTCGGCTGCCCTCGCGGCTCACGACGAGGGCAATTGTCCGGCTGATATCTTCCCTCAGTCGTGCTTCTTTCGCGACGCTTTCCTATTCGTTTGTTTGGAGGCTCGTCGTTGATGTTGTGGTGGTCCGTTTTTATGGCGGTGCTCTGCATCTTTCGCGTCGGGCTACGGGCTGTGTTGGTAGTGTCCGCTCGGTTATGTGGGACTTGTTTTGCGCCGTTTATTCTTGCGGGTCTGCTTCGCAGACGCATTACGTACATCGCGGGTTTGCGATATCTTTTGTGTATTTTACTTCTTTCGGATGCTCTTCGGCGTTGCGACTTTCCGGGCTTTACCGATTTCCGGTGGTCGTTTTTCTCTTTCTCGTAGCTGTGATGTTGGCACACGGCATTCTCAATCCGTTTGGTTTCTTACTCTTCGGCACTCGTAGTTCCGCCTGGTAGGGCTGTGCGGGTGACGGAGCGATACTTTCCTTTTTTGGCATGCTTGTTTTTCTGATGGGGCCCGAGCGGTAGGTCGTAGCAGTAGAGTGTTCGTTGAGCCGGCGCTCCTTTCAGCTCGGCGCCGGCGGATTCTCCGCCAGCTTAGCGGACGCGAGGCGGTTCTGAGCTCCCGTTCGGCGCCTACTCTTTACTCCCTCGAAGGCTACCGCTGTCACCGAGGATTGCTGGACGCGACTTACGGGCTGGCTAGTCACGTAGAAGTAACTCTTCGGATTTTAGTGGCAGGGTTGAGTAAGTGCTTGACCACCGGCAGCGAGGGCTGTGTGCCGTTGTCGGCGTTTGGTTTCGAAGTCGAGCCTTGTCACCTTAGGGTATCCGTGTCGCTAGTCATGGTTAGGGACAGGCCTACCAATCTGGGCCGGTCGGGTTCAGGCCTCTAGTGCTTGCTTTTATGATTGGCTCGCGTATAAGGTCGAGAGTGGCGTTCGCTTTGAACGCCCTATGGCATGTCGGGACGACGTCTCAGGTCCGGCCTCGGATGCGCTGAAGCGGTTCGAGGCGCATTGGGTATTTGAGATGTAAACCGGTTTTCGGTCCGCTCATACTTGGGCGGTCGCTAAAAAGAGGACGAGTACGAATGGCTCGATATATTGGCCCAGTTTGCAAACTTTGTCGCCGTGAGGGTATGAAGCTCTTCCTGAAGGGAGACCGTTGCTACACGGACAAGTGTTCGGTGACGCGACGACCGTACCCGCCTGGACAGCACGGTCAGGGGCGGATTAAGCTTACTGAGTATGCCGTTCGGTTACGAGAGAAGCAAAAGGCTCGTCGTATTTATGGGGTCCTCGAGAAGCAGTTTCGCAAGTACTATTTCGATGCAACTCGTCGGAAGGGGCGGACCGGGGAGCAGATGCTCGGCATTATTGAGAGCCGCCTCGATAACGTGGTCCATCGTGTGGGTTTTGGCGCGTCGCGCAACGAAGCTCGGCAGCTTGTGAAACATCAGCACATTCTGGTTAACGGTAAGCGCGTCGATATCCCGTCCTACTTGGTGAAAGCGGGAGATAAAATCGAGGTCCGGGAGCAGAGTCGCGGGCTGAAGTTTGTTGCCGCATCCTTGGCTCAGATTGAACGCAGAGCTCAGTTGTCATGGATCGAGACGGACAAGGCGAACTTCGCGGGCACTTTCAAAGGCTTGCCGGTACGGGAAGAGCTCAATGAGCCTCCAATTCGCGAGCAGTATATCGTGGAGTATTATTCGAGGTAGGCTTTCTGAATGTTTCTTCGATAGACACGGGCTGGCGGCGGCTGCGACCGGAGAGCGGGTTCGATGGCGCAGTGGGATCGTCGCGTGAACGACCGTTTTATGTATTTGGAGTGGCGCGCACATGAGCAATATTACGACGCGTAACTGGCGAGATTTGATTCGTCCTCGCGGTATTCAGATTGATCTCGAATCGCTGACAGATTTTTACGGTCGTTTTACGTGTGAGCCGTTAGAACGCGGCTACGGCATAACGCTTGGAAACTCTCTCCGGCGTGTTTTGCTCTCTTCGCTTCAGGGGGCGGCCGCGACGGCTATTCGCGTAGACGGGGCTTTGCACGAATTCACGACGATCGGTGATGTAGTCGAGGACGTAACGGACATTATCCTCAATCTCAAGGAGGTCGTTTTTAAGTCAGCAACGGCAAAGTCCTACCAAGTGCGAATTGACGCTGTGGGACCCGGCGCCGTTTATGCGAAGGACGTTGCTTTAGTTGATGGCCTCTCAGTACTCAACCCTGATCACCTGATTGCGACCCTTGACAAGAAGGGACCGCTCGCAATGGAGCTAACGGTTAACGTGGGACGTGGATACGTACCGGCGGAGAGGAATAAGACTCCCACGATGCCAATTGGGACAATTCCAATTGATGCGCTTTTTTCGCCGGTTCGAAAAGTCAACTACACCGTTACCAATGCCCGAGTTGGTCAGGTTACCGATTACGATAAGCTTACGCTGGAGGTTTGGACGAACGGCAGCGTGAAGCCTCAAGATGCGGTTGCTTATGCTGCGAAGATTTTGAAGGAGCAGCTGTCCATCTTTATCAACTTTGAAGAAACGGAGGAGACATCCTATGTCTCCGGGACCACAGAGGAAGAACCTCTTAATGAGAATCTCTTTCGCTCGGTTGATGAGCTCGAACTGAGCGTGCGCTCTGCTAATTGTCTTCAAAATGCAAACATCACGCTTATTGGTGAACTTGTCCAGCGCACTGAGCAGGATATGCTGAAGACAAAGAACTTTGGCCGCAAGAGCTTGAAGGAAATCAAGGAAATTCTTTCGAATATGGGCCTTGCTTTGGGTATGAAAATCGATAGCTGGCCCCAGATGCTTGAGCGCTGGAAGACACAGCAGGCACAAAATTGAGTTTGGCGCATGAGAGCGTCGTTAGAGAAGAAATAAAATAGTCATGCGCCATTCGAATTCCGGCCGGAAGTTTGATCGTAACACCAGCAGTCGTCGAGCAATGTTTCGTAACTTGACGGCGAACTTAGTTTTGAATGAAAGGATTGAGACGACGGACGCCAAGGCCAAAGAGCTGCGACGGGTCGCTGAGCGGCTTATCACGAAGGCAGTTCGTTTGGGTGCGGTTGCGTATTCTCCCTTTGAAACGCTGTCCGAGGTTGACAAGGGGCGTCGGTTAGCAACGAAGCGTTTAATTGGTGCCTTTCTCCCCCGTTGGGGAACCCGTGTCGAAAAGGGCGGCGCCACCGAGAAGGTTGATCTCGTCGAGAAGGTTATGATCGACCTCGCTCGCAGGTTTGCGTCGCGCCCGGGTGGCTACACGCGGATTGTTAAGCTGGGTCAACGGCGGGGCGATAACGCTCCTTTAGCGTTCGTTGAGTTCGTGGATAAGGCCGCCGTTTCTCGCGACGCTTCGGTAGAGGCTGGTCTCGTTACACCCGTCTGATGTTGGTTTGCTGGACGATTTTGCTTCGGTTTTTGGTCGGCTCGGGTTGTCTAGTTTATATGGCGCTTTGATTTCAAAATGAGGCATGTAGCCTTCACTAGGGCTCTTGTCGCGCGGAAGTTGTGAGGCCCCCTTTTTGGGGGCCTTCTTCTCTTGACATTAAGGCATCGTTTCACTGGATTGCTCCACGGAGCCCCCGCGATCACATTCGTTATTGGCCGCAGCACGTGGCTTTTTCTCCTCTGGTCCCTATGTTAGCTGCTCGTTGCTACTCGACTCGCGTACTCGGTTTGGTCTTTATACCTTGGCGATTTGTAGTTGCGCTTGCTCTTTGTAGGTTTTGACATTTCGAGTTGCGTGCGTTTTCTTTCTCGGGGTCACTGATTAGATCGCGTTTAGGGTTTTCGATTCTGCTGTTGCTGCAGGTTGCTTTTTTGCGGTGGCCGTGGCGGAGCGGCATGGCCAGTCCCTGGACGGGTTACCTTCGGCCTGTCCTGTTTACCCCATGTCGCTTTTGCTCCGTGGTAGGTTGGTCTGGAGATGGATCGTAACCTTGGTTCACGTTCGGAAGTTGTCCGCCTGACCTTGTTCGGCCGGCTTGTTTTTGCTTATCGAATGTTTGTGAAGGTGCTTTCTCGCGGGGGTGCCGTTGATGCTCGCGGCTCGGCCCAATTACCTCCGCCCGTCGGATTGGCGAGTGGTGGCGGCGCCGCGGAGGGCGTCGCCGCCGAGTGTCGCTCGGAACTGGACTCGGCGATGCGGCTCCTTGCCCTATTGCAGCGCGAAGGGCGCTTGGTCGACTTTCTACAGGAGGATGTTGCGCATTTTTCTGATGCGGAGGTCGGGGCTGCCGCGCGCCTTGTACATTCAGGTTGTCGCAAGGCAATGCGTGAGCATTTGTCGCTCGTCCCTATTCGCTCCGAGGCCGAGGGAAGTCGAGTCGAGGTCCCGCCGGTTTTCGATGTTTCGTCGTTACGGCTTACTGGAAGCGTCGTTGGGCCAGGTCCTTACTTAGGAATCCTGCGGCATAGCGGGTGGCGGGTGGTGAAGATTAGCTTGCCCCATACGGTGGGCTTCCACGACGTGCAGGTGCTTGCGCAGGCTGAGGTGGAACTATAATGGTGGAGGACGCGTTAGTAGGGCCGCGTTACGTTGTGGGTATAGACCTTGGAACAACGCACACCGCTCTTGCGTATGCGGCGATTTCGGAAGGGCCCGCGGGTCCAGCAGGGACGCTACGAATGTTGCGCATTCCGCAGGTGGTCGCACAGGGCCTCGTGGACGAGCGTGAGCTTCTCCCGTCTTTTCTTTATATTCCTCATCCGAGTGAAGGAGCGCAGGCCCTTCCTTGGGATGCTTCGCGCCGTTATGTTGTTGGCGAGTATGCCCGTTCGCGCGGGGTAGATGCCCCTTCTCGCGTCATCTTGAGTGCGAAGAGTTGGCTCGGTCACCCTACGATGGACCGGCGAGCGGGCATTTTGCCTCCGGGTGCACCAACGGACGTCGAGCGGATTAGCCCTGTGGAAGTTTCCTGGCGGCTGCTCGAGCACGTCGTTGAGTCCTGGGACCACGTGATTGCGAAGGGCGACCCCGACCTCGCGCTCACGAAGCAAAGCATCGTGCTCACGGTTCCAGCTTCATTCGACGCATCAGCCCGCGAGCTCACCACGGAGGCAGCCTATGCGGCAGGCCTCGTCGACCTCACGTTGTTGGAAGAGCCGCAAGCGGCATTCTACGCATGGCTTGGACTTCGCGGCGAAGCTTGGCGGCATGAGGTTAAAGTCGGAGATGCTGTGTTGGTCGTCGACGTAGGCGGAGGGACGACCGACTTCTCGATCATTGCGGCCTCGGAAAGCGAAGGAGCGCTTTTGCTCGAACGCGTTGCCGTCGGTGAGCACATTTTGCTTGGTGGCGATAATATGGACCTCTTGCTCGCTCACATCGTGGAGCAGAAGTTGGTCCGCGATGCCGAGGGTGCTGGCCCCGCTCCTGAACTAGATCGATGGCAGCGAGTCGCTCTCCAACATTCAGTAAGGAGCGCCAAAGAAGCGTTGCTTGGCGACGCTTCGCTCGCGTCGGCGCCCGTGGCTGTCGCCGGAAGGGGGAGTAAGCTTGTGGGCTCTATACTGCGCACGGAAATCACCCGTGAGGAAGTGACCTCATCGATCATAGACGGGTTTTTCCCTATCGTCGACGCCGCGACTAGGCCGACGGGGCGAGCGCGTGCAGCGCTTACACAGCTCGGGCTTCCCTACGCGCACGACCCAGCGGTCACTAAACACCTCGCCGCGCTGCTCACGAAGCATGCCTCCTCTCTCCCTTCGTCCACGCCGAAGACGATCGACGCTCCTGATCAGGGCGTATCCAACGCTGCACGGAGCCTCTTGCATCCTACACGCATTCTATTTAACGGCGGTGTGATGAAGAGTGCCGTCCTGCGCGAGCGACTATCGTCCAGCGTCGCTCGCTGGGTCGAGGCCGAGGGTGGCGTCGCTCCAGTCGTCCTTGACGGAACGGACCTGGACCTTGCTGTCGCGCGAGGCGCGGCGCTTTACGGATTAGCGAGGCGCGGCCGTGGCGTGAGGATTCGCGGGGGTACCGGTCGGGCGTACTACGTAGGTATCGAAAGCGCGGTTCCTGCGGTTCCAGGTATGGACCCACCGGTCACGGCACTTTGCGTGGCGCCCTTCGGGATGGAGGAGGGCACTGTCGCAGAGATTCCAGGGCAGGAGCTTGGCGTGGTCGTCGGCGAAAAGGTTCGCTTTCGCTTCTTTGGCTCCACCGTTCGTCGTGACGATGCCGTGGGAAGCACGCTAGAGCGCTGGAGAAAAGATGACCTCGACGAGCTCGCACCGATTGAAGTCGACCTTCCCGCCGAGGGGCGCAGCGCAGGGGATATCGTGCCCGTGACGCTTCGGTCCAGCATTACTGAGGTGGGAACGCTTCTCCTCGAGGCGCTACCGCTGCACCCGCAAACGAAGGACGAGCGCTGGAAGGTCGAACTCAGCGTCCGCGCCGACTGATATGACCGCGCGATTCGTCGTCGGTATCGATCTTGGGACGACGCATACCGTCGTGGCCTACGCTGCAATCGACTCGAAGCGTAAGGGAGCCCCTGAGCCGCGCATCCTCGACGTTATGCAACTCACGTCAGCGAGCGATGCGGAAGCTCTCGCGCTCTTGCCTTCTTGTCTTTATGCGCCGATCTCAGGTGAGGTTGCCGATGAACAGACGTGGATCGTCGGTGAGATGGCGCGCCGTCGGGGCGCTGAAGTCGTTGGCCGCACAGTCTCCTCGGCGAAGAGCTGGCTCTCACACGGTAACGTTGATCGACTTGCGCCTATCCTTCCCTGGGGAGTTGCAGACGCACCAGAATTAGAACGACCTCCGCGTCTCTCGCCGGTGGAAGCAAGCGCCAAGATCCTCGCCCACATCCGGGAGGCGTGGGATCGAGACTTCCCCGACGCGCGCCTATCTGAACAAGACGTCATCCTCACACTGCCTGCTTCGTTCGATGAAGTCTCGCGCGAACTCACCCGCCAGGCCGCAGAGCAGGCAGGCCTCCACCCCGTCCTTCTCGAAGAGCCCACAGCAGCATTTTACTCGTTGCTGCGTAATGAGGCTGTCATCCGTGAGCTTGTTGAAAGGTGTGGAGCGTCTGAGGGCTCAGTGCTCGTATGCGATGTTGGTGGAGGAACAACCGACTTGTCTTTAATGGGCGTTGCCAAAGCAAGCGCTCCACCCTGGTTTTCGGTGCGTCGCATCGCCGTCGGGCGGCACCTCCTGCTCGGTGGCGACAATATGGACCTCGCACTCGCAGGGGTCGCGGAGGAACGCATTGTTGACAAGGGTGGAACGCTTGGGGCCGCAGAGTTCGCACAACTCGTGGTTTCCTGTCGAGACGCGAAGGAAGTCTTGCTTGCTCATGGCGCGCCCGACCAAATCACCGTTGCCGTACTCGGTCGTGCCTCCAAGCTCGTAGGTGATGCCCGCTCGGCGACGCTTACGCGTGAAGACGTCGAGCGTATCGTCCTCGGAGGTTTCTTCCCTGCGCAGAAGGAACACGTTCCCTCAAAGTCCCGCGGTGGTGTCGTCGCTTTTGGGCTGCCCTACGAGCGCAATCCAGCAATTACTTCGCATGTCGTGGGGTTTCTCAAGCGTCACGCGACTGAACTCCCCCGCGGTACGCCGGACGCGATCCTCTTAAATGGGGGAGTCTTTCGTGCAAAGCCGATTGTTCAGGCACTCGTACGCGCGCTCGCCGACGAAGGCGGCAGGACGCCGTCTGTATTGCACGGAAGCGACCCAGACCTTGCCGTAGCTCGCGGAGCAGTACTCTATGGTTTCGCTCGTCGCGGAACGGGAGTTCGAATCGAAAGCGGAGCGTCACGAGGGTATTACGTGGCGCTTGCCCCCGTCGAGCGGCAGGAGCATGTGCATGCGGTCTGCATTCTTCCGCGCGGTGCCAGCGAAGGCGTACGTTACTCTGTCCGACGCTCGTTCGATCTTGCACTCGGACATCGTGTGCGCTTTGATCTCTACGCTTCGGATGTCGCTCGCGATGACGTCGGTACAGTGGTCACCCTCGCAGACGGGACCTTCGAGCGCCTTCCGCCGATTACCGCTCATCTTCCTTCCTCCGGGAAACGGCAAGCGCTCGCCGTTCATCTCGGCGGTGAGCTGCTTACGACTGGGCAGCTCGAACTGTCGTGTAGCGAAGCGGTCGCGCTCGAGGGGGTGCCGGGACGTACTTACCGCTTGGAGTTCCAGCTCCGTGAAAGCTCGAGCCTGCGACCTTCGCGCGCGCCTGTGCCGCCTTCGTTTGCGCCTCCACAAGTAGGCGACGGCGCATCGTCGTTGGTTGATGAGGGCGCGCGCATCTTAGACCGGGTCTTCGGCAGGCGGACCGACGCCATGCCGAGGGAGGTGAAGGACGTTGTACGAGACCTCGAGAAGGTCCTCGGCGAGCGCGGAACATGGACCATGGACGTGGCGCGAGCGCTGGCAGATCGCCTCTTGATCAACACGGGCGCTCGTCACCGTACGCCCGACCACGAACGCGCGTATTGGTCGCTTTTGGGATTCTGCATGCGCCCAGGGTTTGGCGATGCGCTTGATTCTGCGCGTATCGAGTGTATCTACCCGCTTTTTAGCGGTCGCCTTGCTTTCCCGAACGAGGCTCGGGCTTGGCCGCAGTTCTTTATTGCCTGGCGCCGCATGTCGGGGGGCCTTGCCGAAGGCATCCAGACGATGATGCGCGACGCACTGGACCCCTTGGTTGCTCCGCCCGAAGCGAAGCTCAAAAAGCCAAAGCGTGTGCCCGAGGGCGCCGATGAGGTACTCACAACGCTGGCGGCCTTGGAGCGTGTTTCTACTTCGCGTCGTGTGCAATTAGGAGATTGGACCGTCGAAAAAACGTGGTCGTCGAAAGACGCGCGCTTGTGGACCGCCATCGGTCGCATTGGCGCACGCGTGCCGCTCTACGCGAGCGTGCACCACGTCGTCCCCCCGACTGTCGCTGAAATCTGGATTGAACTTCTGCTTCGGCAGGATTGGGCCTCCATCACGACAGCGGCCTATGCTGCCGTTCAGCTCGCGCGAGTCACCGGGGACCGCGCGCGCGACGTCTCGCAAAAAACGCGAACTGAAGTGTCCGCGCGTTTGGAGGCAATAAGCGCACGACCGGAATGGGTGAGGGCCGTGCGCGAATTGGTCGAGGTCGACGACGACGACCGTGTGTCGATGCTCGGCGAAAACCTCCCGCTCGGCTTGCGACTCAGCGTCGACGGCTCACCAGGCGCAAGGGGCATAGTCCTTTAGGAACTTGCCCCAGACGTGATTGCCGGTCAGAAGGCCTGAAAAGAAGGGGTCGCAGATACGTGCGGCGCCGTCGACGATGTCGAGCGGTGGCTGGAAGTCGTGCATTTCTTGCTTTCGGGCTGAGAGCGCGACCGGGTCTTCATCCGTCACCCAGCCGGTGTCGACCGCATTCATGAAGATGCCATCGGCCGCGTAATCTGGGGCACTCGTAAGCGTCATCATGTTAAGAGCCGCCTTGGCCATGTTTGTGTGAGGGTGCTTGTCGGTTTTGGTACGTCTCGAAAACTGACCTTCGACCGCCGACACGTTGACGATGTGTTTTTCGAGAGTCGGCGTGCGCTGCATCAGTGATTTGAGCTTGCTGCACAAGATGAACGGCGCGACAGCATTCACGAGTTGAACCTCAAGCATTTCGGGAGACGGAATATCCGCGAGTTTTAGTCGCCAGCTGTTGTTCGATCGCAAATCGACTTGCTGGAGGTCTGCATCGGACCTGCCCACGGGGAATATCTCAGCGTCGTTCGATGGGTCGTCGTACGCACACGGCACCTGCGAAAGTAGGGCTGACGACCGAATGCCGACCCCCGGGCCTTCACCGCGCCACGCAACGAACCCTGTAGCCTCGGCCTTCTGTTGCAACCCAGGCTCAAGCGCATGAGGCATCGCATCGCTTTGAACGTCGAGCGACATCGACGCTTTGCATGCCTCGTGACCGCGTAGGAGGGACTGTATCTCGGGCGCCAAGTGGTCGAACGAACGCTGCTCCAATTCGAGCATATGGGCGTAAAACCCGGCCGGCCGCCGTACCGTTTGGGCCGCATTGTTAATAAGAATGTCGAGCCGGTCTTTCGTCTGCGTCAGATAACGCGCAAACATCTCGACGCTTGGGGAGTGGCGAAGATCGAGGCCGTGTACCTCAAGGTTTGCATGCCATTTCGAGAAATCTGTCTCGCGGGAAAACCGGGAGGCCGCATCACGCGGGAACCGTGTTGTGACGATGACGCGCGCGCCGGCTCGCAACATCATGAGCGCGGCGTGAAAGCCTATCTTGACTCTCGCTCCTGTAATGAGCGCCACTCGGCCGTTAAGAGACGCCGTTTGAAAACGCTTTGCGTAGTTCAGATCTCCGCATGAAGCGCACATGGCGTCGTAGAAAAAGTGGACCTTTTTAAACCACGTTTTGCACACGTAGCAAGCGCGCGCCTTTACGAGCTCACCTGGCGCTCCCGACGCCTCGTGGCCCGTGCTCGTTTGCGGCGCAACTTGGGCCGGGTATTCGGCTTGAATGAGCTGCGGAGGCGCAGCGAAGACGTCAGCCAGGCGTGCAACTCGTATCGAGGTGCTCGCTCGGACTTCGCGATCGTGAGTTTGAATTTTTTTCCGCACAACCCGACGAAACGCCTTTGCGCTCTTTCGGTTGTCGTCGCGGCTGGGACGCGACACGCGGCCTGCGGCGATCATGAAGGCGACGCGGAGTTCGTCGGGCATCTCACTGAGGCGCGACCGATCTTCCAGGATTGATTCGAGGAGCTCGAGACTTCGCTGTAGCTCTTCGGGCGTAAATTTCGACATGACGCGGCCTACTTAGCCGCCGCGCGGATCTTCGGCAACGACAGCGTTGGGTCGTCAATAGACGCCGTGCGAACCACCCGCCCTTTGTCGAGTAAGACCACGCGTTCGCCGAGTACGGCAGCCTCGTCAGCGTGATGAGTGACCAACACGGCGGGAATTCGTTCGCGCGCAAGCCACTCACCCACCTCGGCGAGGAGCTCCACTTTGACGCCGCTGTCGAGCGCAGAAAACGGCTCATCGAGAAGTAAAACCCTCGGCTTCATGGCAAACGCGCGGGCAAGCGCGACCCGCTGAGCTTCTCCTCCCGAGAACGTCTGCGGTTTTCGGGTACCAAGGTGGGCCACTCTCATTCTCGCTAGCATCTCGTTTGCGTGGGCCTTTCGTTCGGCCTTTGGGATGTCGCGCGCGATTCCGTAGGCAACATTTTCGAGGCCGGTCATGTGTGGAAAAAGTGCAAGCGTCTGAAAGACGTACGCTACGCGCCGCTCATGAATCGGTCGCTCGATGGCACGCGAAGCGTCAAACCAAACGTCGCCTCCGAGGGTAATCCGTCCACCACCCGGGCGTACGATTCCGGCGATGCAGGCGAGCGTTCGGCTTTTTCCTGATCCTGAAGGACCGAAGAGCACCGTCACGCCAGGTTCGACCGCGAACGCGACATCAAGTGCGAAGGATCGCGTGTGCAGGGCCACCCGGACCTCGAGCTTTTGTGCGCTTTCTGGACGGGATATCATTGGTCGCTTGGCCGCTGAGAAGTCAGCTTGTTCACGGCGTAAAGCAAGGAGAGGACGAGAACGGTAAGGACGACGACCATCGCCATGGCCTCCTGCTCACGCTGTCCTTGAATCGCTCCGTAGATTGCGAGTGAGGCCGTGCGTGTTTTGCCTGGGATGTCGCCCGCAACCATGAGCGTGACGCCAAAGTCACCGATTGCCCGTGCGAACGCGAGCATGAGGGCGGCTATGATTCCGCGCGTCGCGAGCGGAAACTGCACCGTGAGGAGCGCGCGAAGTTGGGTTGCGCCGAGCGTGCGGGCCGCGAGGATCAGCGTCGGATCGGTCGCCTCGAGGGCGGCGCGAACGCTCTTCACGACCAGCGGTAGCGCCCCGATGGTGGCGGCTACGACCGCGCCCGTCCGCGTGAACACGATGGAGCTTCCCGTGAGCGCCTCATAGGCACGACCAAGCATGCTGCGCCTTCCGAGGAGCACAAGGACGTAATACCCGAGCACGGTGGGCGGCATGACCATCGGCGCCGTGAAAAGGACATCGACCAGCTCGCGCCCCGGAAAGCGAACGTTCGCAAGGAGCGCCGCGACGAAGACCCCCGAAACAGCCGCAATAAGCGTAGCGATGGTGGCTACCTCGAACGACAGGAAAAGGGGGGCGAGATCCACGGTCGCCTTGACTCTACCTTTTTGCGGTTCCTCGGCCCTGTCTACTTTGACGAGGGGAGTGTCTCACCCGGAAGGAGAAATCCGTACTTGCGCATGAGTGTGCGCCCCGCGTCGGACGAGACGAACTCGACAAAGGAGCGTGCCTCGTTGGGCTTTCCGCCGCCGCTGCCCCCGCTGCAGACCACCATCGCTTGGTCGAGCGGGGCGTGGAGCTCGGGGTCGATGAGGGCGTAGCTGCCTCCCGACGTGAGTGCCAGAGATAAAGCAACCACGGCGACTTCCGCGTTGCCCGATTGCGCAAACATCATCGTTTGCTGCACGTTCTCGCCGTAGACGGTGCGAGGCTCGACAGATAGCCAGACTCCTGAATTGGTCAGCGCTTCCTTGGCCGCGACGCCGTAGGGCGCGTGGTCCGGATTGGCTATGGCTACCTTTGCGTACTTCGCATTCGTGAGGTCGCTGAGCTTGGTGGGCAGCTGCTCTTTGTATTTTGACCAAAGGACGATACGGCCGCGGGCGTAGAGACGTTGCGTGTCGGGGTTGCACGCTTTTGCTCGGACAACCTCGTCGACATACGAAATGTTGGCCGCTGCGAAGACGTCGAACGGGGCGCCCTCGCTGATCTGCTTAGCGAGGAGTCCCGTTGACCCAAAAGTGAAGGCGACTTTTTTGCCAGACGCGCGCTCGAAGGCCGCGCCGACTTCGGTGAACGCAACGGCGAGGTCGGCGGCTGCGGCTACGCGTACCGGATCGCCGCGACGGCCGGCGTTGTGATTCGGCTCACGTCCGCAACCCCCCAACAAGGCCGAGGCTAGAGCTGCGATAAACGCTCCAAAACCGCTACGCTGCAGTGATGAGCGTACCGACATCTTCGCCCTCCAGAGCGCGGGTGATCATACCCCGCTCGAGCCCGTTGACGATTTGAAGCTCCGTGCAAAATCGCGCGCGCGTGAGGTATTGAATGACGATGCGCTCAAGGACCATGTCCGGTAAGTCGGCTTTGATGAGCTCGCGCGCCGTGATGCGCGGGATGTGTTTGGCCGCCTTGTTCTTCTTGGGATCGTCGTCAAAAAGACCCGCCTCATCTTTGATGAAGATCGCGCGCTTCACGCCTAGCGCCTCAGCGGTAAGAAAGACTCCTGCGTCGGTACGATGCTCCGGAATGCGACCGCCTTCGCTCGGTTTTTCCCAATAGCCAAAGGGAGGCATTCCCGTCATAATAGGAATACATCCTAGGTTGAAGTAGAGCGGCAGTTTCTCGAAGTCATCATTCATGATGTAAATGCCACCGTGCTTGGCGAGGAGCATTTGCATCATGCGAGCATTCTGGCGCGGAACATAACCGCCCAGCGCGGCTAGCAGGCCGGTCGGCAATTCAAGATCGCTCGCCACGGCGTAGATGTGACGCGCGCGCGTTCCACCTCCGCAGCATACGAGCAGCTTGTGCGCGTCTTTGGCCGCCACGAGCTCGTCGAGAATCGGGAATACCGCCGCTCGGCCGCGGTCCATGACAGACTGACCGCCCATCTTCAGGACTTTCACGTCGGGCATCATCGCGACGGGCGAATAGTTGAGGGCGCGCGCATCACCCGGAGAGGTGAGGGCCGAGTCGGCGAGTGTGCTCGGGAGTTTGCGTCGTTCGTGGGGGCTGTTCATGGGGGTCTCCTCACTCCTTCACGATGACGGTGCCGACGGGCTCCCCTGCGAGCGCTTTCGTAAGCTGCCCGGGGACGAGACCGTTGACGATCTGAACGTGTTTAATGTGTCGTGCGCGCTCCCAGGTCGTGAAGAGCGAGCGGTCGAGGATTAGCTCGTCGGGTAAGTTTTTCATGAGGTCGCTCAGCGTGGTGTGAGCGATGAGCTTTGCGTCAACGTGCTTCTTAGGGTCTTTGTCGTAGAGGCCGTCTTCGTCTTTCACGAAGATAATCCGGCGAGCACCGAGGACCTCGGCGTGAATGAAGAGGCCAAAGTCTGAGCCGTGGACCGGTAAGATTCCGTTGTCTTCGGGAGGTGGCTCCCAGAAGTGATAGGGGGGAATTGAGATGACGATCGGGAGCATCCCGCTCTCGAGGTAGAGCGGTAGCTCCCAGAAATGCTCGCGTTGCATGACGATCGACCCGTACTTCGCCAAGAGCGCGTTGAGGAACACCGCGTTGCATTCCTCCATCGCGCCGACGAGTTGGGCGACGCCGCCGAGAGGGAGGCCGAGGTCGAGAGCGACGCTCATCGTGTGGCGCACGCGCGTGCCGCCGCCGACCGAGAGCACGATCTTGTGCTTCGTTTTGCCCGCGCGGATGGCTCGAAGCTCCTCGACGAGCGGCCTTACGGCGCCTTTGCCGCGGTCGAAGATCGACTGGCCACCGATGCCGACCATCACCACGTCGGGCATAATGGCGAACTCGCCCTCGGAGCTCGTCTTCGCGATCACGCGGCGATCGACGAGTGACTCGCGCATAAGCGTCGACTCAATGTGCGTGCGACCGTCGTCGGTGATGAGTTTGCTCATGTCTCTTCCCTCGTTATGCCGTCATCGATGTGCGTGCCATCAGTGGATGCCGTCACGGCGTACTCTTTCGTAAGCGCGCGGATAAGCGGCGAGCTGACCAGTCCCGAGAGTATCCCAAAAGTCGTGTGGATGAGCAGTCCCGGAATAAGAAACGCCCATGCTACAGCCGGCGCCTGCACGGACAGCGTCACCGTAAAGATCGTGGCGAAGCGACCAAGGCCCATCAGGCCGCCGACGACGGACCACGCCAGCGCCCCCGGTGTTCGCGTGCCGTAGAGGCGTACGACGAGAGGTACGCAAAAGTCGCAGACGATGCCCGGCGCCACGTGCTTGAGGATCTCGAAGATGCCGTAGCGCCCGTCGCCGAGGAGGAAGGCTACGGACCCCATCACAAGACCCGTGAGTGTTGCACCAAAACGCGTGCGCGTGCGGAGGGTGGCGACCACGTAGAGCGGCGTGAGCAGCACAAGCTTGTGGCCCGGAGCGAACGGGATATTCGGAAGGAGCTTCAGGGCTTTGATGCCGAGCATAGTGAGCGAAAGCCCCGAGATGATGGCGATGTCTCGTGCGAGCTCGCGATCGCGCGGGACGCGTGGCGCGTGGTCACCGTCGTGGTGGTCATCGGCCGTGGCGACGTATTCCTCTGCGCGCGCGATGTGGCGGTTCATGCGCTCGACGATCGGACCGACGTCGCCGCGTGCTATGCGGACCAGGCTCGCCCGAAACCCGCGTAACGCCGTGAGGAAGCCGCGCGGGCTTCGATGTCCACCGCCACCGCCACCGCCACCGCCACCGCCACCGCCACCGCCACCGCCACCATTTCCACGGCCGCGCATGCGCTCATCGTTACCCAAGAGCGCCAGGACGGCATCCATGGAGGCTGCGATGACATCGGGCGTGCCGAGCTTTCGGAGTCCGAGCGCGATGGCGCGCGAATCGCCGGTGCGGGAGATGCGCGACGCGAGCACAACGGTCAGCACGCGCAGCACCATCAGGGCGCCCACCGCGAGGCCGCCCATGTTTATTGGGAGACGCGCGAAGCCGACGTTGAGCCGAACCCAGCGGTCGACATGTGCCTCTTCACCGGTGAAGGCGTATGACGCGAGAATAAACGCCGCGAAACCCCAAAGTTTCGCCACCTGTCGCCACAACGGCCGGGCGCCGTGACCCAGTGCGAGCCACGCAGCGGCGTGGAAGAGGGCGACAATTGCCGCAATGCGCGCGTCCTTAATGATGAACGCCGCAACCGCAATGGCGGCGAGGTAGACCACTCGGAGGCGCGGATCTATCGTGGGGCGCGCTGTCATCTGAGGAACGTACCTGAACGCTGCGACGAGCGAGCGCGCGTTGGCGCCCGCGAAATGCGCGTCAGCGGCTCTGCTCTTCTTTGTTCTTGAGCGGTGTACACACACTCCTCAGGATCTTCTGTTTCACCGGCGGAAGAGCACGAAGATACTTCACGATCGAGTAGACCTCGAAGTCGCACATGTCTGCCTTGATGGCTGTCTGCATTGCAGACGTGAGCTTGTGCGTCGACGAACTCTAAGTGTCATCCTCCGCTTTGTTCAGCCTTCGATTTCAGAGGAGGGCACACCGAGCGAAGGATTTTCTGTTTCACCGGTGGCATTGAACGAAGGTACTTAACAATTGAAAATACTTCAAAGTCCGTCATTTCCGCAAAGTGCGTCATCTGCGGGCAGAGCTGGAGGTCGTCTTTGTCGTATCCGTTGCGAATGGCTCGAGCGAGAGCGAGGTCGGTGTAGCCACGCTTCGCGGGGTCAGCTACCGAAGAATCTCCGAGTCCCGTCTCGATATCGGGCGTGAGATTGGGGGCGTAAAGCTCCACACGCGGATCGCTCGTGACGCCGTCAATAGCCTTCGTTGAACCGGCCATGTTGTCGCCGTGGCAGGTTGCGCATTTTCGCTTCATCACGGCTTCGGCTCCCTTCGGTACCGTCGCCGCTTCTCGGGTCGTCGCGCTTGAGTCACCTCCGTCGGTCGCACCTAGGGCACTCGCGGCGTCCGTACCTCCGCAGCCCAACGTTGAAAGCAGACTTCCAAAAATGCCCAATAGGGTCATTCCTCGTTTCCGCGTCATTCGAGTGCTTCTCCTCGGACGCTCTGCTCGCCCGTCATGCAAAGATGCCTCGCTGGGCGGTGTGCTGGCGAGGCATTTTTAGGGATTATGACTAACGATGGTTGGACTAGCTCAAGTGCGTGACGCAGTGCCGACCGGGCGATTCCCTGATGTCGTTTGCTTCGCACTTTGTGGGCCTGAATGAAATGCCGCTTCGATTCTCTGCTTGCCACGAAGATTAGGCGCTTGTTGCCTGCGCGCGGGGACGTCTCGATGGGTGCCGGAGCGGTCGGCAAGCTTCTCGCATCCGTCGAAGACCGTGGCCACCACCTTTCTCGGCGTGAGTAACGCGCCTCGTTGATCAAAAAAGGCGCGCGCGGACTTCGCATGATCACCCGCGCCGGCCAGATCCCGCAGTCATGCTAGCTTAGAGCGGCTTACTTTACTTGCCGCACGTTCCAGCTGCGTGCTTCGCAATCGTGTCGTCGACGAACGCCTTGATTCCAGCCTTTACCGTATCTGGCATCTTGAAAAGTGGGTGGCTGTACGCCGTACCCATCTCAATGGTGTAGGTCGACTTTTTCTCGATACCGTTACTCGCGACAAGCGTTCCGTCCGGCGACGTCGCGAAGTATTGACGGATATAGCTGGGGAACAGCTTTTTGCTTTCCTCAAAGGTATAGTCCGCTGGAAGCAGCGGGTTGCCGACGGCGCACACGAACCCCGTAATGCTATCGGAGGCGTGGCATGTCGCGCATTTCGTCGGCGCACCCGTGACCTGATTCGCGTTTTCCGTCACTTTTTTTGGATTGTTATTCGCGGTCCTAACCTCGGTCTGAAGCGATTCCAATTTGATCGCGTCGAACTTGGCTTTGTCGAAGCAAGTTCCCAGGCTCTCTAAAACATTTACCTGTGCTTTTTGCCCGCCGTCCGCAGCTTCGGTCTGGACCCACGTAGCCCACTTCGATTTCTCGTCTTCCGTTAGAGCGGGAGCGCCACCGCCGGAATGGACCCCTTTGGTGACAATCCGTGAAGCGGGGATCGCGTATCCGTTGAGGTAAATCATATCATACGTCTTCGAAGCGTCGCCTTTCGCCATCCACGTCGGTTGGCCTGCTCCGCCCTCCACGTGACAGCCCGAACACTTCGCTTCGAGAATCGGACTCACGTTCGCGGTGAAGAAAGCCTTACCTGCCTTACTGTTGGTCGGTAGGTTACCCGGTACCGGAGGCGCGCCGGTCGACGTATCGGTAGAGCCGGGGGACGTCGGTGCGGTTTGTGAGCCCGGTGCCTGCTTCCCGCTAACCGTTTCGGCGGGATTTTGCGTGACGCCGCCCGTACCAAGTCCGAGCTGACTCGTCTCGGCGTCGACGCACGCCGTGAGCGCGCCGGCTGAGGCGACAACTGCGCTGAGTAGGTTTCGAAAGTTCATGATCAAACCTCTTCCTGCTTACGACGGAGCGCGAGAATCACACCAGCAACCGCGACGAGAAGAAGGCCGTTGTTCGAGTTGGATGTCGATCCGCTCGAGACTGCGCACCCTCCCGCGTCGCTGCCAAGATCGCCGCGACCGCGCGATCCGCTCCCTGTTGGGTCGTCAGGCGAGGTTGCTTCCGTACCCCTCAGCACGTTCGGGTCGGCTGCCTGGCTACTTGCGCCCTTGATTCGCGGTGCCGGCCCCGTGACGGACGGATTGCCGTTCGCATCGACGCTGGGAGTTCCGGTGGGAGAGCCGGGAACGACTTGGATACCGGGCGCAGCGCCCGTTGGGACGACAGACAGCCACAGTCCTTGTCTCTTTGCGAGCGTCGCGGCGGTCGCGTCCTTGTAACCGTTGCCGACGACAAGCGTGAGCTGTTTGAAGTCAGTCATGAAGCCATTGGCGATTCCAGCGAACGGGTTCGCGTGAACTATCGAGGTCGCGAGATTGCATCGCCCCTGGTTGTTCGGATTGCGGAGCCCGCGCGAGCAGGTCGCGCTATCGGCGAAATTCGCGTAGGAGACTAAGCTGTTTGCCGACTTTGCACTCAACGTTGAGCCGTCTAGCGAATACGTTTGGAGAAATCCATTCTTCGTCCCGATCGCCGGCGCTCCCATTACCGCGATCCCGCCTGCCCCGTACGGAACCACTTTCGTGTGGCTACCTACAGGGCCGACCCCTACGGTCTCAGGACCCTTCGGCTGAAGATCGGCACCGAGACAACGAGCGGCGGCGAGCGATGATACACCGTTATTCATATGCCCGTCACCGCCATTCGGCTTCCCGTCAAGCTTCGCCCCACGCGTATAGCTGACCAAGTATGCACAGTCAGGGTTACCGAGCGCAACCACAGATGGTTGGCCTATGGACTGCTTCTTATTTTGATCACCTTGAGCGACAGTTGCCTGCTTGACGATAGCGCCCGTCGCGACGTCGAGAATTGCGCATTGCGCTGCATAGCCGGGTTGAGTGTTCGCCTTAACTGCACAGGTTACGACCTGCTTTTCGTCGGCTAACAGGGCAGCGTCGGGTCGGCAGTGTCTGCAGTCGTCAGAAATGCGCTTGAACCAATTTACTTTGACTGCGTTGTCGGCCGCTATCGAATAGCTGAATGCCTCGAGCGCCTGGTTGTTATACTGAACAAACGCGATCTGATTGTTTTTTGCCAGTCCGCCGGGCTTGCCGCTGCCGACGACCGCTTTCATCGTCCCGCGCTGGTCACCAGGGTTAGGTACGTTGATGCCTTGGGCAAGGGCCGCCTGGACGAGGTTCGTTCCGAGTTCGGGCCTATTCGCGTCAACGTTATTATTTTTCGTGGGAACTGTCGTTCCGTCCGCGAGGCGGTGAAGAGAAACGACGAGCTGAGGGTTGTTGTTATCGTTGCCGTTGTGCTCGGTCGCGATGATCGAAGCTAGAATGGGCTCGGCCCCTTGCGGAGTGACGGCATTGGCTTGAGGCAAGTTGCATGCCCGCTCGCCCTCTCTGGGAACAAAGTCTTTCTTGTAGTCGACGGCGAAGCCCGTGGACTTGAGCGTTCCCACGACTAGCGCACATTGAATATAACTCGTCTTCGCGGCATTTTGGTTGGGCTTGTCGGCGCCGAGCATGGTCACTGCGATGATGCGAATCGATCCGTCCGGATTTTGCATAGTCGTGAAACTTGGCGCGTTCACGCCATTCAGCGTAAGCTTTCCAAGTTTCGGCGAGCCATCTTTTTCCTTCGCGCCGGTACCCGTGGTGTCGAATGCCAGCGTTGTATATGGATTAGCGACGATGGTGTCGTTCAATCCAGCGGCAGGTCCGTCTGCTCGGGCGTAGTCCGAGGCGAACATTGCCAGCATCGAAACCACTCCTGCACAAATTCGAGTTGTCTTCATGGGGATTCTCCGAAAATTGGAACAATGATGCGAGTGCCGACCTCGCGGAGCCGCGCTGCCGCGCGGGAAGCGGTTAGTCGCGTGTGGCTGCAGTATTTGATGCTATTTGGACGCTTAAGTCCGTGTCTTCCGAGATCGCGGTGAGCTCACGAACGGTTGGTGTCGTTGTCTTGAAGACTTGAATACTGCTAACGAGCGCGTCAGCGTCGATGGTGGCAGGACCTGATTCGGTCTTCGCTTGGAGTCCGGCTGGCGCGTGAATTCGGACTTTTCCGTGATTGTGCTTGGGTAGTTCGAAGTAGAAGTCTTGCGCGATCGTTGCGAACTTAGTGCCGTCCGCACTCGCGATAACATCGTCGCCTGCGACAAAGTTGACCGCTCGAATGCCGCTCTTCTCTACGCCGAACCCGGCAAGTACCTTCGCGAGATTATACTTTCGTTCCGAGGCGTCCCCCATGGCCATCGCCTCCGTCAGCTGGCGGCGCTTCACAAATCCAACCATCTTGCCGTCGACATAGACCCTCGTGCCTTTTACGGCATCGCCCGAAGCATAGGGAACGGCATCCGAGCAGGCGCCGTCGGCGCCAACGTGGCAACCGCGCTTCGGGTCAATCAGCGCAGAGGCCTTAGTAACATAGAGAGTTATCTTCCGAATTTCCTGAACGTTCGTCTTATTCTTCAGGCCATCGGTCGACCAACACGTCACCGGCGCACCTGTCGTTCCGGACAGGAATTGAAACTTGAATCGGTCGGCGAACTTCTGCAGTTCCGCGCCTTCGATGCTAGCAATTCGATCTCCGTTTCCGTGAAGGTGAATCGACTTCAAGCTGTCGAGCGACACGCCGATCGCTTTTAGATATTCTGCGAGCCCGTAGCGGCGCGTTCCGTCATCCAGAGTTGTAAACGGCATTGGCGGCAAATCGCCATAGCGCAAGACAGATGCTTGTACGCCGTCGACGAACACGCCAACGTCGAGCCCCATCATCTTTCGCGCCCCGTGCTTTGGGTCGTTCGGATCGAGCTTGCCGTCGCCTGACTTTGACTCGCGTTCTGACGTAACAGCTGCGGCAAGCGCCACGCCATTCGGGAGAGCTTGTGGGGTATTGTGCGCAGCTTGCTCCGGCGTCCGACGTGAGCAGGCGACGAGGGCGCATGTCGCGAGAACGAAGGAGAGGCAGGTGCGGAGGGAGTTTGCCATCGCGGTACAACCCAGCCTCGTGCACGGGATGTGCCGCAAAGGCGTTGTCGCGTCCTACATCGACTTTTGGCGAAGTCTGTACTCTACGGCGGCAGGTCTCACCGTTGTAACCGCGATGTAACGATGATCCACGCGTGCTGTCCGTTCTGCTCAGTGGAAAGGTGCGCCGCTCGAATGCCATAAAAAGCGATGGATCATCTCAGCTCCAAGTGAGCGCTTTTGGCCGCTAAACGCCTGTAAATGAGGGCTGTAAAGCTCGCGTGAAGACGGACTTTTGACAGCAGGTGCGACCCCGCGCATCGGTGTACGGGGAACCAACGACCGAGTTCCTGGAAGCACGGCCGCGATTCGTTTGCGCTTACGGCGTGCGTGAGTAAATCGCCGTCTCGTCTGGACGCGTCGAACGGCTTACTCTCGCGCCCTATGACGCGCCTTCCCGCTCGCCAATGTTTGCTGGCCTTACTTACTACCGTCGTTGGATGTGACAAAAAGGCGCCGGGCCCCCTACCGTCTGCCGTAGAGCCGCAGGGCACTCAAGCGGTCGCCGTACGGAGGTCCTTCGACCCCGCGCAGCTTGCCGTTTTTGAGCCGCTCCCTTCGGTTATCGAGCGCGCGGACAATCTGCTTACGGCGGATAAAGTGGCGCTAGGAAAGATGCTCTGGTTCGATTCGCGTCTGTCGCAGGCGCAGGACGTTTCATGCAACTCATGTCATGACGTCGCGACGTCGGGGGCGGATACAATTCCACTCTCGGCGGGTACAAGAGGCCAGAGAGGTACACGCAACGCCCCGACTGTCTTTAACGCGGCCGGCGGGTTTGCCCAGGGCTACTCGGGCCAAGCAGGTCTAGTCGAGGACTTTGTCTTGCCGCACGCAGGGCAATCAGCCGTCATGGGGACCAACGAGAAGAAGCTCATCGCTGTCGTCGCTTCCATCCCCGGCTATGTTCGGGCGTTCAAGAACGCGTTTACAGATGAAAAGGGGGCCGTCACGGGTAATACCGTTTCCAAGGCAATCGGGGCCTACTCAAGGAGACTCCTCACCCCTGCACGATGGGATCGATTTCTAGCAGGTGATCAAGGCGCCCTCACCGATGACGAGAAGTCGGGCTTAGGCGCGTTCATAGATGCCAATTGTGCGACATGTCATGCAGGTAAATATATCGGGGCGGCGGAATGCAAAAAACTTGGCGTCGCGATGGTGTGGCCATCGAGTACGGATTTAGGGAGGTACGAGACTACGAACGCAGAGACCGACCGCGGTGTTTTTAAGGTGCCGTCGCTTCGCAATGTAACGAAGACAGCCCCCTACTTGCATGACGGGTCTATCACGTCACTCGAACAGATGACAAAGCTCATGGAACGCCACCAGGTTGGCAGAGAGCTAACCGACGTCCAGACGAGGTCCATCGTCGCCTTCCTCGGTTCTCTGGAGGGCGTTGTTCCTCGGGATCTTGCCAAGAGGCCCGAGCTCCCGCTCTCCGGCCCCAATACACCTCCCCCGGAATGAGGCGCTTCGCACTTCTAGGAGAAGTTGATCTAGGTCCGTGGGCTCGTTGTCCGAATGAGACGCCGACGCTGGTGTGGATTTACTAAATTCGCATTGCGTTAGAAAATTTGATACCATTGCCGCCGCGAATATTCGATATGTGTGCCCACTTGTGCTGTTAAATGTCGCTGGACGACGTGTGCGACTTTTGTGGTAATCCACGATATATTGTAATATCCGCTAACACGCACTATCAAATTTCCTGTACGTCGCGTGCTCCTGTGGGTTTTTCGTGTGCCTCTTGGCTGGAACTTTCGTCGCGCTAGGAAAATCGCGAGCGATGTATGACTACACTCGTGCTCGGTACCATCGTGGGGAAGGGTTTGCATTCAGGCGTGGCAAGCCGCGTCGGGTTCGTCCGTGCGGACGGCCCCGTCGTTCTACGCGTCGGCGCAGTGGAGGCGGAGATCAGACAGCTCGTCGTCGTCGACACTTCGCGCTCGACCACCGTGGCCAACGCGGCCGGTACGCTGCGCTTGGCAACAATCGAGCATGTTTTTGCCGCTCTTGGCGGCCTTGGTGTGTACGAGGGACTGGTTGTTGCCTTTGAAGGAGCGGAGGCGCCGCTTGCCGACGGCGGTGCTCGCGCCTTCGCGGATGCTCTTTGTGTGGCCCGCGTGCGCGCTTCGGCGCCGCATCTTCGCGTCGCCGTGAATGGTTCTATTTCGGTGGGCGCCAGCGTCTACGAATTTGGCATCGCCGACCACACTGACGTTGAGGTGCATGTCGACTTCAATGACGCGCGTCTTGCGAGGCACGCGCGTTGGCGCGGCGACGCGGAAGACTTCTTCGAGCGAATCGCGGTGGCGCGGACGTTTGGCTTCGAACACGAAATAAGGGAACTCCTCGCCCGCGGGCTCGCTTCTCACGTGGCGTCCGAAAGTGTGGTTGTCATCGGAGCCGCGAGCATCGTCTCCGCGGGACGCGCGTTTACCTCCGATGAGCCGGCGCGCCACAAGCTGCTTGACCTCATCGGTGACCTTTACCTCTACGGCGGACCACCTCGTGGCACCGTTCGCGCGTCTCGGCCGGGCCATGCAGCGACCCATACGGCCATGCAGCGGGCGTTCGACTTAGGGCTCGTTGCGCGCACGCGCGGGTGAGGCCCCACACTCTGCTTCCTTGAGGTAGCCTCGCGGGCCACCCGTGATGCGCGGCACTCTTCTCATAGCGTCAGCGTTCTCTGCGTTGTCGATCGCGGCTCCTACCCTCGCGCGCGGGCAGGACGCTCCGCCCGCAGCGTCGGCTGCCGAAGTGAGGGTCATCGGGGACAAGGCAGACTCGCTCCAGCAAGTTCCAGGGTCGGGTACGCGGATTACGCAAAAAGAGATCGAGCGAGCGGCTCCTCTCGACCTCGCGGAGACGCTTCGCCGCGTTCCTGGCGTGCAAGCGCGGCAAGAGTACGGCGGGGGAGGTCGACTCGACGTGAGCGTCCGAGGCCTCGATGCGGGACGCAGCCGCCGTATTTTGATGCTCGAAGACGGCATTCCGATCGCTATCAATCCTTATTCAGAACCTGATATGTACTACGCGCCGCCGGTCGAGCGGATGCGCGGTATCGAGGTTGTGAAGGGGAGTGGTAATATTCTTTTCGGGCCCCAGACGCTTGCCGGCACTATTAATTTCTTGACGCTCGCGCCACCTGACGGGCGCGCCGTGCAGGCCGACCTCGACGTCGGCACGTTTGGCTACCTTCGCGGGCTTGCAAGTTACGGTGACTCGTACGGCGGCGCTCGGTACGTCGTTCAGGTGCTCCACCGGCGCGGAGATGGCTTCCGCGAGCAAGGGTTCGAGTCGACGAACGGGCTCGCGAAGGTCGCGTTCGACACGGGCGGCAACGGCGAAGCGACGCTCAAGTTCGGATTTCATCGCGACGAGTCGGGCTCCGAGGACGTCGGCTTGACGCGTGATATGTACGCGCGCGAGCCGCGTCGTAAGACCCTTTCGCCGCTTAGTCGACTCGTGCTCGATCGTTACGACGTGTCGCTCACCCACGTTCAGCGATGGGGCGCTCGTACAAAGTTTACAGCTCTCGCGTATGGCTACATGACGGATCGCGTTTGGCGACGCCAGAGTTACACGCGAAGTCCCTCCCCGGGCGAATCGTACGATCGGGTCGAAGGTGATCCGCCTGTACCCGGCGGGTCTATCTACTTTTCCGCGAGTAACCGCGTTCTCGACCGCGCTTACGCCGTGCTCGGCTTCGAGCCTCGCTTCGAGCATCGCGTAAAAACCGGTAATGTGGGTCATACGTTCGAATTCGGAGGGCGCGTGCTCCGGGAGAGTGCGCACTATCAAGATAGAAGGGGCGATTACCCTGAGTCTTTCAGCGGCGACGCGCGCTCGGAGGAAAAGCATCGCGGGCTGGCGTTTGCAGGATATCTCCAAGATCGCATCGCGCTACGCGACGACCTGCTCGTGACGCCTGGGATTCGCGTCGAGCATCTCACGTCGAATCGCACGATTCTTCGCCAAGAAAATGGCGCTACTTCGCGCGACGTGTTCCTTGACGGCAGTAGTGACGTCAACGGCATCATCCCCGGTATTGGAGCTATTTATGGCTCGAAAACGACGCACGCCTTTGGCGGTATGCACCTCGGGTTTGCGCCGCCGCGCTTCGGTTCGTCCGTGAGTGTCGCGGGGATACCCCAGCGCGTTTCGGCCGAGAAAAGCCTCAACTGGGAGCTCGGCACGCGTCTGGCCGCAGTGAAGTGGCTTCGAAGCGAGCTTACAGGGTTTCTTTCGACGTATTCGAACCAAGTCATCGCCAATACGGCCTCGGAAACAGCGGATGCTACGGCTTTGAGCGACGCCGGGGCCACGAACGTCGCCGGAGCTGAAACCGGAACGACTGCACAAATCGGTACGCTCCTGAAAGCGGATGCCGTAGTGGATGTTGGGCTTCGCTATACCTATTCGCGCGCGACGTTTCGCTACGGGCGATTTGCCGGAAATCTGCTCCCGTACGCGCCAGTGCATTCGTTAAATGCCAATGTCGATGTCGAGCTTCGTAGTGGCTTCGGCGGGCAACTGGCTTATCGGTTCGTGGGGTCACAGTTTGCCGATGAGGCCAATACAAAAGCGGAAGACGCCACGGGGCGTATCGGCCTCATTAATGGCTACCACGTTGTTGACGCTACGCTTCACTACCACCACCGGCCGACAGGGCTGACGTTCCGCCTTACGGGCAAAAACTTGCTTGACAGTGACTTCGTGGTGGCGCGGCGACCTGAGGGGATCTTCACCGGCGGGTTTCAACAGTTTCTTCTTGGGGTGAGGTGGACCGCGCGCGTTTCCCCACCCTGACGGAGAAAGCCCCCGAGGCGCAGGCAACCCAGCGCGCGCGGTTCGCAGGAACCGCCATTTCGACACTGAGAGCCTCGACTAGCGCCGATCCTCGCCGAAGGACGACCGGTACGGCTTATGCTTGCAGAGCTGCATGACCGGTCAAACGACAATCTTCGTGGGTGTGCTCGTTGTCGCGGCTTCCTTGTTCGGCTGTTCGGCTGACGACGGTAAACCGTCGATTGGCTCTTCAGCGACCACCGTAAACGACAGCGGTGCGGGCGAGGGTCTCGGAGCGGGTGGAGGCCAAAGCGTCGATGGCGGCTTGAGCCCACGCGCTGACGGTGGACCCTCACCCGATGCCGGCGAAACTACTAATTCCGGCACAATGACGGGCACAAAAAAAGCGGCCGCGGAGGTCTGTAAAATGGACGCCGACTGCGCAAGCGGTGTCTGTTACGTCGGCGAACAGGGCAGTTACTGTTCTCTAAAGTGTACTGCCGATACGGGTACGACGGTGTGCGTGGCGCCCTTCGTGGGGACTTGCAACAAGAAGGGCTTTTGCAAGAAGTAGCTCTTGCAGAAAGGCGCAAGGCTGGCTCGACGGCGCTCGCGACGTCGGGTAGTCGACATCCGTGGCCTCCGCGAGTCGTACCTTTCGCGCTTGTCTAGCGGGTGTTGCCCTGCTCGGACTCTCTGCGCCCTCGGCAGCAGCCGGTGATACGTCGCTCAAGGTGTGGGTCCCCGAGGAGAACAATCTTCAATACGTTGCGTTTTGGGCCGCGAAAGCCTGCGGATCGTTCGCTCGCGAGCATCTTGACGTCGTCGCCGTAGCGTCGCCGACGGCGGTGGGAGCCCTGCCCGCGGCGAGCCTCCTCGAACGAGGGGACGTCGACGCTGTCGTGGCGACTCCCGAAGTTTACCTCGGGATGATTGGCGCTGACGCTCCTGTGGTCGTGGTTGCAAATCTCTTTGCCAATGATCCCTACGCGCTTGTGGTGCGCCGCGAGGTTGCTGAGGCACGCAAATTCTCCGCAGACGCGTCTCTTCGCGAACGCGTGAACGCGGTTCGGGGAATGTCGATTGGCTACGCCCCTGCGAGCGTGGGGCGTCTCCGGAGCCTCCTCGCCTCTCAGGGCGTCGACTTTGACAAGGACCTCACGCCTCACCTGTTGGCCCCGTGGGAGGAGACCACCGCGTTTCCCGGGTCTGAAACCGACGCCGCGTACCTCGCGTCGCCTCAGCTTGAAAGAGCGGTTGTCGCTTCGGAAGCGTGGGTGCTCGTCAATCAGGCCCGCGGTGAGGTGCGTGAGCTTGCCAATCGGCAGACCCACGTCCTCGTCGTTTCGCGGCGAACGGTCGAACAGCGGCGCGACGTTGTGCTCAGACTTGTGCGGGCCATCGGTGACGCTGAAGCGCGTATTCACGCGGCGCGTAGCGAGGTGGTCGACGCTCTTTCTTTCGCGTTGAAAGGCCACACGCGCGAAACGCTCGAGACAGCGCTCGCGCTTTACGAACCCGCGGTTCCTTCTTCCCCAGCTGTTCGCGTAGAGGCTCTTCTTCCGGCGCTGGCGCTCCTTCCAGAAGGCGTATCAAAACCAAACTTCCGCGAGTTGGACCTGACGCGCTTCGTGGCCTCCGACCTCGCGGCTGAGGCTACGAACCTCCGCGCAAAGCCCGAGGGTGTGGCCTGGCGTTCGGTCGGTATGGCCGTTTTCCTTCTCTTTGGGGTCATTCTTGTCGTTCGACGAAGGCGCGCCCGTTAGCCGCAATTCTCCGCAGTGTCGGCTAGAGGCACGAGGACGCACACGTCTTTGAAACGCAGGTGTTGTAGGTCGTCCACGTTTCGACCGCACTGGGGAACTTCGTTTTGCACGAGGCCTGACACGCGAGCTTGGTTCCGTTGCCGCCGGCACCAGCGTCACCACCACCACCACCGCCACCGCCACCGCCACCGCCACCGCCACCGCCACCGCCACCGCCACCGCCACCGCCACCGCCACCTCCACCGCCACCGCCACCGCCACCGCCACCGCCACCTCCGCCGCCGACAGGAGCTGTAGCCTCGCCAGCGACCCATTTGTTGATCAGCAGGAGCTGTGCAGCCGTAAGCGCCGGGCCATTGTGGGCGCCTTTGAGCACGAAAGCGCTTCTCGCCTTGTCGAACCCTCTACTTTTGAAGATCGGATAGGAAAGTTCCGCGCTTGCTCCGAAAAACTGCGGGCCGCCACCTCCGCCGCTATGACAGCCCGCACAGGTTCCAGACACCGACGGATGCACCTCGTTGGTGAAAATTCCCTTTGCGAGCGTACTCGCCGCGCCGCCGCCACCAGCGTCGGCGGGGCCCTTCGGATCGGGGGTGGGGGTTACCCCCGCGTTGCAAGCTGTCATGCAGTCCGCGAGTCCGGTGCAATCGGCATTGTTCTTGAAACAGCCCACGGTCGCTTGGCAGCATCCATCTGTACTCATGCATGTGTCGCATGCGGCATTCGCGTACTCGAGACCTTCTTTTCCGAGGCATGAGCCCGTAGTTGACCCTGAATTTCCGCCTGCGTCGGCGGAACTCGTCTTTGACTTCCGAGGCGCTGTCGGGTTGACAACGGGGTCTTCCGGTTCCTCGTCCACCGCCAGAGGCTTTGGCGCCAATGTGCACGCCGCCGCGACGAACACGAACGACGCTCCCGCAAGGATTAGATTTCCTAGTCGCATCAGGCACCTCTGCAACGCCGACGAGCACGGACCGTGCCTCGCCGCCGCGAGACTCTCCGGCGACGTTTCGTTGGCGCTTTCGGGAGTCGTCGGCGATGGCTCGGAGCGTGGACTACATCGGCAGGTGGATCCGGCTTGCGCTACTACAAGATCCAGCTACGTCGCGAAACTGTGTACTACGTTCTGCTCGATTGACCCGCTCGTATGCCTATTAGGCTGTGACGAGCCGTCTTCCTAATTGGCGTGTGGCTGCACTTCTGAACCGCTTTTGCGCCCTTCCCGCGCACGCAGTGCCTGATGCTCGCAAGCGGCGCGAACAAATCTCGAAAAGAGCGGATGAGGGTTGAGCGGTTTACTTTTGAACTCAGGATGGAACTGACAACCCACAAAGTAGGGGTGCTCGCGAAGCTCCACCATCTCGACGAGCTTTCGATCCGGCGATGTTCCGCTGAGAACAAGACCTGCTTTCTCGAGCGGCTCACGGTAGTCATTCGCGAACTCGTACCGATGGCGGTGACGCTCGCTAATCTCCGTGGTGCCGTAAGCCTCTGCGGCGAGTGTCCCGGCGACCAGCGAACAAGGAAATCCGCCGAGGCGCATCGTCGCGCCCTTGGTGCGCACTGAGCGCTGCTCGGGCATTAGGTCAATCACGGCGTGCGGCGTGTCGCGCTCAAACTCGGACGAATTCGCGTTTTCAAGCTGTGCGACGTTTCGCGCGAACTCGACGACGGCGAGTTGCATCCCGAGACAGATTCCGAAAAACGGCAGGTTGTTCGTGCGTGCGTGGCCTATCGCTTGAATCTTTCCTTCGGTGCCGCGATCGCCGAACCCGCCAGGCACAAGCAAAGCATCGACGTTCGCGAGGAACTTCTCCGCGCCGTCCCGCTCGACTTCCTCCGAATCGACGTATTCGAGTTCGACGCGCACATCGTTCGCGATTCCTCCGTGAACGAGCGCCTCGTTCAGCGATTTATACGCGTCCTTCAGGTGAACGTACTTCCCGACGACGGCAATTTTCACGGTGGGCTTGGATGGCTTCGTAAAGCGCTCGACGATCCGATGCCATGCGGTGAGATCAGGCGCGCGACTCCAGATATTCAAGCGCTCGGCGACGAGGTCGTCGAGTCTCTCCGAATGCAAGTGCAGCGGAAGCTCATAGATGCATTTTACATCGATGACGCTAATGACGCACTCTGCTGCGACGTTTGAGAAGAGAGCAATCTTGTCTTTGGTCGCCTTGTTGAGCATCTGCTTCGCTCGGCAAAGCAAAATGTCCGGCTGGATACCGATCTCGCGCATCTCCTTCACTGCGTGCTGCGTCGGCTTGGTCTTTAGCTCGCCTGCAGTTTCGATATACGGCACGAGCGTGACGTGAAGGCTAAGGGCGTTGTTGGGGCCCGCCTCGATCTTCAGCTGACGGATGGCCTCGAGAAACGGAAGCGACTCAATGTCGCCGACGGTGCCACCGATTTCGATGATCGCGACGTCCACCGGGTGACCGGGCGTGTCCACCGCGTCGAGAACGCGTGCCTTAATCTCGTCGGTGATGTGCGGAATGACCTGAACCGTCGCACCGAGATACTCGCCGCGGCGCTCTTTCGAGATGACCTGCTCGTAGATACGGCCGGTGGTAAAGTTGTTCGTCCGGGTCATCCGCGCGTTGGTGAACCGCTCGTAGTGGCCAAGGTCGAGGTCCGTTTCAGCGCCGTCGTCGGTCACGAACACTTCGCCGTGCTGGTAGGGACTCATCGTCCCGGGGTCGACGTTGATGTAGGGGTCCAGCTTCACGATGGTCACGCGAAGTCCACGCGCCTCAAGCAGAGCCCCAAGCGACGCACTCGCGAGCCCCTTGCCGATCGACGAGACCACGCCGCCTGTTACGAACACGAATTTGGTCGGCTTACGGCTCATCGCGGAGCCGACTAGCATAGCCTTCGAGGCGACCCAAGGCTCGACGCCCAGAACCGCCGATGAGCAGTCCGATCAGCGCGACCGAAGCGTGCCCAGGCCTCCGTCGACGCCGAAGACTTGGCCGGTGACCCAGCGTTGCGAGGGGTCCAGGAGCCAATCGATCATGCTCGCGACATCGTCGGGTTCGCCGATTCGTCCGAGCGCGTGCATGGACTCGCTCACCTTGAGAGAGGCCTCGTTGCTCACGATACGCGCGGCGAGGGTCGTTCGGACGAGCCCCGGAGCCACGGCATTGACGCGAATGCCGCGAGGCGCGTAGGTGGCCGCGGACGAAAGCGTCAGGCCGATGACGGCGGCTTTCGCTGCGGCGATGGCGTCGTGGTTGGCGAGGCCAATGCGCGCGGCGGCCGACGACATGAGGACAATCGAACCCGATCCCGCGCGGCTCATCGAAGGCGCCACCGCACGAACCAGCGCGAACGCGGTCCTGAGATTCGTCGCCAACACCTCGTCCCACTCCTGCGCCGAGGTGGAGTGCGCCGGCTTGAGGAGAATCGAACCCGCGAGATTGACAGCTCCGTCGATACGTCCGTGCTTTTCAAGGCTGTGTGCAACCGCGGACCCTACGTCGTCGATGTCGCGAGCGTCGACAGGGAGGACGTCGCCGCCGACCTCGCTCGCGAGGGCCTGAAGGCGTCCCTCGTCGCGCCCCGCAAGAATCATCGTGGTGCCGCGCGCTGCAAGTCGGCGGCAGAGCGCGGACCCGATTCCGCCTGCGGCCCCGACCACAAATACGACTTGATTCCCTGGGTTTGAAGTCATAGCGCTTCGATCTTTCTGCGGCGTGGTGCGGCGTGGTGCGGCGTGGTGCGGCGCTCATCCGTTCGCAACGGAAGACCTAGGGCCGAATCTACCCCGCGGAAAGATAGGAAGTCCGCCTTCGATGGAATCTCGGTCGAGGCCGTTGTCTCATCGCCGTGTCGGCGTAACGTCGCTTGGCTGGTAGAGTCTCCTCATGGCCGATCAAGTCGAGCGCGCACTTGCGGACTATGGCCGTGCGTACGGCGACCGCACAAGGATCGAACGCGAGCTCGAAGCCGTCCGCACGCGCCTGGAAGAGCTCGTGACAGATGCCCTCGCCTCGCATGTGTTGGGGTACCTCCGCGATCGGGCGTTACCTCTCACGTTCGCTATCAAAGGAACGCGTCCTAAGGGCTTTTCACTCGTGCGAGGTATTCAACAAACGCCCTACTTCGTTATCCTTGTCGACGAATCCTGGCAGCTCATTGCGCGGCATGCCCACGGACTGCACGCCGTCGTTACGCCAGTGTCGATTCGAGGTTTTATCGACGTTTTCGGTGAAGATGCGCTTTGCTGTCTCCTCCATTCGCTGGCCGCGGCCGAGAGGTTTGCGGCCTCGCAAGCGGTTAGCACCCCGCGCTCGCTAGCCACTCTTCCCGCGGTCGCCGGGTCGCAAGCGAGGATGGCACCGCATGGTGCGCGAAGGGTGACCCCACGCGCCGAAGACGGAGCCTTGCCGGGGAAGCGCGACGCAACGGGTAGTACCCAGGTGAAGGTTGAGTGCTGCATCCGCAGGGGTCACGGCGTCGAACCCGGTGAGTCGCTTTCTCCTGGCGCGTCGACTCCCGCCCACCAATTTTGTCGGATGTGCAATGCGCGCCTCCCAAGAGGGCGACTTGATGCCCACATGTCCGCAGCGCACGGAGTTTTCCATGTGCACCCGAAAAGTGCCGCCGCTGGCCGAGCGTCGCGTCGCGAGTTCGTGAGAGCCTCATCGCCGTCCAGTCCGTTCCGACCCGTCCGAATCGGCGTTAGCCTTTTGAAAAGCGTTTCCGATGGCGGTCCTCTCGACGGATCGCTGATTCACGCAACCTCTGCGGGGCGCGATTTTCTTCGCGAGACGCGCCTTGAGAGAAATTTAGTGGAGCGCGCTGAATCGCCGCACCATGACCGCGACAAGACCGGTAGGTTTTCCGACGCTCCCGCTGTCGAGCGGATGGACGATGACTCTGACGCTTGATGCTTTTATTTCGATGAAACAACGAATCTTGGCCTCGGCGGAAGTCTCGCGCGAACTCGAAAGAGAAGCGTCACAGCGCTTGCGCTAAGGTAAGATTTGCGGACCTCGATGCGAACGACGGCGGCGACTGCGTTTTCCACTTCTTTCGACGTTCCTGCTGTTGCCGCGGCAGCCCTTCAGGCCGCCTCGCGTCTACGCGGTCAAAAAGCGAATTACGGGTTTCTGTTCGCCTCGCCGGGCGTCGACCTTCAAGCCTCGATGGCCGCGGTGCGCGAGGCTACTGGGGTCGCCGAGCTTATCGCGTGCACGACAGCGGGCGAGGTGACAGAGAAAAAGCTCCTTCACGGAGGCGTATCGCTCATGCTCGTGGCAGGCGACGTTACGACGCAGTCGAACGTTGCGCTCGGCTTGAAGCGAGACCCATTGAAAGCTGCCGGAGTGCTCCTTGATAATCTCCCGGCAACGCGCCGAGCTGCAGCGGCGCGCGAACATCGCCACCTCACGACTGTGCTCTTGACCGACGGCCTCACGGGCACCGCGGAGAGGCTCGTGAACGCGATGTATGACGCGAACGTACACGGGTCGACGCAGATCGTCGGAGGTGCGGCGGGCGACGAAGGCGCGTTCAAGGAGACACGCATAGGCGTCAATCGTTTCGTGGCGAGCGATGCCGCAACGGCCTTGCACGTGTTCAGTGTCAAACCCTGGGGCGTGGGCGTGGGGCACGGCTTGGAGCCTACAACGAAGCAAATGCGCGTCACAAAAGCCCACGACAACGTGGTCGTCGAGATTGACGGTGAGCCAGCGTTTGCGGTCTATGAGCGACACGCTGCCGCGCGCGGTATTCACCTGACGCGCGAGAACGCGAGTCGTTACTTAATTGGTAACGAAATGGGAATTCACTTTTTCGAGAAAGTCAGTCGCGCGCGCGCGGCTTTGTCCGTAGACGAACATGGCGCACTGGTGTGCGCGGCCGAGGTTCCAAAAGGCTCGATGATCAGCATTCTCGACGGCCAGTCCGCAAAGATGATCGCCGCGGCCCGAGCGGCAGCCGAACAAGCCCACGCGCGCCTGAACGGCGCTCCCGTCGCGGGTGTCCTGCTGTTCGATTGCGTCTGCCGGGGAATGATCCTTGCGGACGCCTTTTCGAGCGAAATCGAGGCCGTTCGCGGCGTTTTCGGCGAGGTGCCCGTGGCGGGCTTTCTGACCTACGGCGAAATCGCACGTCACCCTCGAAGCCTCGACGGCTGGCACAATGCTACCGCTGTCGTGGTCGCCATTCCTGCCTAGCCGCTGCGGCGCTCGCTCGCCGAGAAGCGGTCCTACTTCCGACCTTTGCGTACCCGTGCTACCTCGCTCGCATGGCGGCCGAACACGTAGGAATCCTGGGCTATGACAGCTTTCACTTCGTCGTGGAGAACCTCGAGCGAAGCCGGAAGTTTTACCTTTCGAAGTTTGACTTCAAGGAGGTCGCTCGGGCGAGCGACGAGCTCGTCGAGCGCACCGGCCAGCAGTCCGTTGTGTTCGGCGCGGGCGAGGTCCGCGTTTGCGTGTCGACACCTCTCAGTCAAAAGTCGAAGGCCGCGCGTTATCTTTCGCGTCACCCCGCTGGCGTCATGAGTCTCGGTTTCCTCGTGACAAGCCTCGACGAGACGATGGCGTTTCTCGAGCAGCGCGGAGGTACGTTCCTTGCCGACCCCATTGAGGACAAAGACGGCAAAGGCACGTACCGCTCGGTCGAAATCGCTACGCCGCTCGGCGACGTCGCCTTTCGGTTCGTCGAGCGCCGCGACTACGCGCGATTCGCACCGGGGTTCGTCGACTCGGGAGTGGGCAATGCGGGGCACCCGGAAAACATTTATGGCATCAAGCGGATTGACCATGTCACGGCAAACGGCCTCACGATGCAGCCGATCATTGCTTGGTACCGCGATGTTCTAGGGTTCGAGCCGTTTTGGGATATTACGTTCCACACCAAAGACGTGAGCGGGCAGCCGCGGAAGCCGCAAAGCAAAGACGATAAGGGCTCCGGGCTCCGGTCGATCGTCATGCACGATCCCGTGAGTCACGTGAAGTTTGCCACCAACGAGCCTCTGAGACCTAACTACCGCGAATCTCAGATTACGAAATTTGTCGACGATAACGGCTCGGCCGGTATTCAGCATATCGCGATGGCCGTTGACAACATCGTGTGGAGTATCGAGGAGCTCAAACGCCGCGGCGTCGATTTTATGGATACGCCGAAGGCCTACTACCAAGCTCTCCCAGAGCGTCTCGCGAACCTCGGCATCACGAACGTTGCCCAAGAGCTGGCCGAGCTTGAGCGCCTCCAGATCCTCGTGGACGGTGCGCAAGACAAGTACATGCTTCAGATTTTTCTCCGCGAGGCGAAGGCGCTCCACGACGACCTTCGCGCGGGCCCCTTCTTCTTCGAAGTGATCCAGCGGTGCGGCGACGAGGGATTTGGCTACGGCAACTTTCGCGCACTTTTCGAGAGCATCGAGCGATTCCAAAAGACAGGTTCGGGCGCGCTTGCCAGCGGCGAAGTGGGGCGCGCGCGAGAAGGCGTATGATCGATCGTATGAGCTGCGGGATGATGCCCGCAAAGCCGCACACCGTGCTCCGAGACGCGGACGGGAACCTCCTTCACGAGGAGATGTTTACGCGCAGCGGCTTTAGCGGAGCCTTCTCGTACTTTTACCATCGGTATCCGACGACAGCGGCCATCGACGTATCCGTCTCAAAGCGTGGCCATGCTGTTGCGCAGTCTTCGTTTGCGCCTGAGGGGCTTGCGCCGCTTAAGCGTCGCCTCTACGACTCAAGGAAGGTTCACGTCGGCGGCATGCCCTTCGAATGCCGCGTGCCATTGCTTTTCAATAAAGATCTTGCGGTCTATTTCGCGTGTCCGTCTCAAACCGATGACGTGTATTTCGCGAACGGCGACGGCGACGAACTCTGGTTCGTGGAGAAGGGGTCGGCAAGGCTCGAGTCGAGCTGCGGGTGGCTTGCCGTGGAGGCTGGAGACTACGTTGGTATCCCCAAATCGATGGTCCATCGGTGGCATATCGATCCGGCGAGTGGGCCGATGCGCATGCTGTGCTTTGAGGGGCACGGCGGAGTTTCTATCCCGAAAGAGTTTCGCAACCCCGTCGGTCAGTTGGTTATGGATGCGCCATACACGCATCGTGACTTCGTTCGTCCTATCGGACCCATCGCAACGCTTGACACGGAGCCCGTAGGCCCGAACGAACTTGTCGTCAAAAAGGGCGGAGCGTTCACGCGTCTTCGGCTCGAACGTTGCCCGATGGACGTCGTCGGGTGGGAGGGTTTTGTCTACCCATGGGCGTTCGCTATCGAGAAGTATCAACCCAAAACAGGCCTAATCCATCTGCCGCCGACGATCCACGGTACGTTTGCCGGGCCCGGGTTTCTTGTATGTTCGTTCGTGCCGCGCGTGACAGATACGCATCCTCACGCGATTCCATGTCCGTATCCGCATTCGAGTGTCGATTGCGACGAGCTTATCCTCTACGTGAAGGGGAACTTTACAAGTCGGCGCGGCGTAGGGCCGGGTGCGATTTCGCTTCATCCTGCGGGGGTGGCCCACGGACCCCATCCCGGTGCCTATGAGGGAAGCATCGGCAGCACGCGGACCGATGAAATTGCGGTGATGATCGACACATTCGCCCCTCTCTTGCCTACGACTTACGCCGTGAGCGTCGAAGACCCGGGCTATCAAGACTCATGGCGTACCGCGCCGCTCTCGTAGCACTCTTCACTACGTTAGCGTTCGCGCCGAAAGTGTGCGCGTCGATGCCTACGAGCTCGGTAGAACCGACCGCGGCGGCCTCCGCTCCGACCGCGATCGGCGCGATCGCGACCACGCCTCCGATCTGGAGTCCCCCTGACATCCCTGGCGACGGAGGAATAGCAACCCCGCCGCCGCTCGTGAACCTCGAGCTGTTGAAAGCGCGCGCGGCCGCGGAGTCGAAGGACTTTAAAAAAGTTCGTTCAATTCTTGAAAAACGAGTGCTTCGAGGCAAAGGATCATCCGAGGAGTTCCAACTTCTCTCCCGCGCGTGTGCTCAGCTAAAGGACCGAGCATGCGTCGAGGCCGTTCGAGCGAAACACGCCGAGGAGCTCACAGATTCCCCCTAGTGCGAGAAGGGAAGGCCGGCGAGGGACAGCCATCGACCGTCGGCGCTCGGAACGAACGTTTGAGCCCGCTCGCTCACGACGGCCACATGGTCCTCGTGCCACAACGGTATGAAAAGCGCTTCGTCTCGAATCCTTCGTTCGAGAGCCGCGTAGATTAACTTTCGAGCATCGGCGTCGAGCGTTTCTGCGCCCTCATCGAGGAGGCGGTCTACTTGTGCATCTTGCACGCGACCGCGGTTCGCGCCTAGAGGTGGAATGTTTGACGAGTGCAGGAACACGCGGAGCACGTTGGGCTCCGTGATCTCCGGCAGCTGCAGCGTCGCTAGCTCGAAATCACCTGCGCTTAGGCGGCCTATGAGGGTACCTAGTTCGAGCGGAACGACGTCAACCTCAATGCCCACTTCGCTGAGCTCTTGCGCCAAGAACCGCGCGATTGTCCCGCGCAGCCGATCGGTCGAGGTGAGAAGTGTGAGGTGGAGACGGTGACCGTACGCCTTCGTTATCGCATCGCGCGCGGACGACGGGTCAAACGCCCACTCCGTAGCGTGCGTATGCGCCCAATGCTGGGGCGGTAAAACGGTTGTTGCAGGCCGCGCACGCCCGGCAAGTAACGTGCTTGTGATTCGTGGGCGATCGATAGCGGTCGCGATGGCCCGGCGAAGACGCGGATCGCGCAGTGCGCCGCGGTCCGTGCGCGCGAGAAGATACGTCAGGTTTGCGCCGTGACGCGTGTTGATATGCACGCCGTGAGCCCCTTCGAAGGCTGGAAGGAGGGTGGGTGAAAAGCCGTTGACGACGATGTCTGCGCGCCCGGCGTGCATGCGCAGCGCGCGGGCGTTCTCATCGTGCACCGTCGTCAAGGTGACACCGCGCCGTGGCAGACTTAGCGCCCCGCTCGCCGGTGCCAGCTCGACGCTACCCGCGCTGCGACGCGCGATGACAAAGGGCCCAAGGCCGTCCAATGAGCCCTCGGGTCGTGGCGCGCCGGTGGCCTCGTCTGCCCGTAAGATAGGCAGTTCGAGGTCGGTGAGCAGCGTCGCGTGGGGACGCAAAAGGTGGATCACGAGGAGATGTGGCGTCAGGATATCGATGTCCCCTATCGCATCAACGACCCGCGCGTGGCGTGAGCCGACGGCCTGCGAGGCGAACGCTCGAAGCGTTGCGCGAACATCTTCTGCGGTGAGCGGCGTGCCTGAGTGGAAGCGTATTCCCTCGCGCAGCTCGACCCGAAGCGTCCGCGCATCGAGCCATGTCCATCCGCGAGCGAGGTACGGGACGGGCTCGAGCGTGTCGGGGTCGAGTCGCACAAGGCCGGCGTGGATGAGGCGGGTCACTCGGACGGCCACGGCGTCGGTCGCGTAGCGAGGGTCGAAGGTCTCCGCGTCGGTGGCTACGAGCATCTCTAAAGGACGTTGCCCCCGCAGCTCCGCCCGCGATGGGGCATCGCGCGAGGAGCCGTTGCAGCCCAACCACAGAAGGCATGCGACGCCCATCGGAAGCGCCGCACCGAGAGCTTTCCTAGCAGGGCTCAACGTCGTAGAAGCTCCCGATGCGACAGCGCTCGTCTCTCTCTACGATCGTCGCGATAACGCTCGCCAGCGCGTTCCTTCTCTGCGGACAAGGAGCTCGCTCCCAATCGGGTGAACCGTTGACCGTGCCCGCCGCGTCGGCCCAGGGTCGAGCTCCAGAGCTTGAGGCTGCCGTCCGTTCGCTCGTTTCCGACCGCTCGCTCAGAGATGCCCAAATAGGCATTGTTATCGTCGACTGCGATGGCGGTAACGTGCTCGCCCAGTCGGGACCCCATGTGGTCGTGAACCCCGCCTCGAACGCGAAAATCTATACCGCGGCCGCGGCTCTGGCGATTCTCCACGGCGCCCACAGGTACCAGACCACCCTGAGCGGCACGACGAAAAGCGGCGCTGTTGAGAACCTTGTCTTGCGCGGTCACGGAGATCCGTCTCTGCGCTCGCAGGACCTTTGGGAGCTGGTGCAAGAGGTCAAGGCGCACGGCGTACACCGCGTCGACGGTGACATCACGGTCGACCAGCGATTCTTCGACGAACAGACGACGCCCCCCGCGTTCGAGCAGCAGCCCAATGAATGGGCCTCATTTCGCGCGCCAGTGAGCGCTGTGGCGCTCAACGAAAACACGATCACGATGACCGTGCGGCCGCAGTCGGCGGGCTCGAACGCGAATGTTAGGTTTGATCCCCCAGGTTTCGTCGACGTCGAGGGCACCGTGAAGACCTCGGATTCAGGGGCGGACACCGTAGGGCTCGAGCTCACCAAGACAGGGGAGGGAGGGCGCCGTCTCGCGGCGAAGGTGTCGGGGGCAGTCGCGGCGGATTCGCGCCTCGTTCGGTACACGAGGCGCGTCGACGACCCGCAGCTCCTCGCGGGGTATGCCCTGAAGGCCATTTTCGAGGAAAGCGGCGTCAAGGTTTCGGGGGCCGTTAAACTCGGCGCCACCGGCAAGGCGGCAGACGTAAAGGGAAACGTCCTCGCGCGGCACGACTCTGAGCCGTTGTCTACGCTGCTTTACGCACTCGGCAAGAGTAGCGATAACTTCTACGCGGAGATGATTTTCAAGTCGCTCGCGGCCGAAACAAAGGCGCGTCCAGCGAAGAGCCAAGAATCCGCCGAGATCGTCACGACGTGGCTTCAGCGAAACGACTTGAGCGATGCAGGGCTCATCGTGAAGAACGGCTCGGGTCTCTTCGACGCCAACCGCACGACAGCTCACAGCATGACAAGGCTTTTGCGGTGGGCGTGGCAAGACTCGAGTATTCGCAACGAGTTTGTGGCGCAGCTGTCGATAGGCGGCGTGGATGGAACGCTGCACAAGCGCTTTCGAGAGGATCGGTCGCACCGAGCGATCCGCGCGAAGACCGGAACCCTCGACGACGCGATTGCGCTCTCGGGTTACGTGCTTGGCCCACCGGGGAAGGGAACGATCGCGTTTGCCATCCTTTTTAACAAGGTGTCCGGACGCGGCGGTTCGGCGCGTGCCGCGGCGGACAAACTCGTCGAACTCATTCACGATCGCCAGTGGAAGTAAGAAGTCGCCGAGCCTTCCCTCGAGCGCTGGTATGTTTGAAGGACGATGGACGACAAGCGAAAGCTCAAGGGCATGCTCGCGCGCATCTTCTCCGACGCCACCGCGGAGGAGTCCGAGCGCACGGAGCTTACGGCTTACCTCGCTTCGTGTCCGCTCTCGGTTGCCGAGGTCAAGCAAGTCTTCTACGATTTTGTGCAAACTACATGGAAGATCACGATGGCGGATGGGGTGATTTCCGACGTCGAGCGGAAGCGTCTCCAAGAGATCGTTCAGGTGCTCAAGCTCGATGTCGAATCGCTACCACTCGCGTGGGCGCAAGTGCTCGCCGCTCCTCGCCCGCCGGTAGTCTCGTCGCGAGAGCCTTAGCTAAAGCGGCATCATCGTGATGCGTCCCTCGCGAGCGATGACGCGCAGCGCTCGGCCCAGCACGCGATCGCGGTCGACCCATCCGAACGTCCGGCCGTCACGGCTGTTCCCTCGGTTGTCCCCTAGAAGAAGCACTTTGCCGGTCGGCACGCGTACGGGGCCGAGGTCCGGGCCGCCGCCGAAGTCGAGCGAAATTTGAGCTTCGGGTACCTCATGACCGTCGATGTGGACATGGCCGCTTTTCACTTCGACCAGATCGCCTTCTGTCGCCACGACGCGTTTTAGTAGCACGGAGCCGAGAGCGCCGTCCGACACCGCGCGCGATGATTCAGTGTCAGACTCTGGCGGCTGAAGGACCACGACGTCGCCACGCGCAGGTGCCTTGAAATGCAAAACGTACGTATCGGTCAGCGGGAGTCGCAGCCCGTAGGCCGCCTTCGAAACCACGATGTGGTCGCCGACGTGCACCGTGGGCTCCATCGAGCCAGTAGGGACACGGTAATGATCGGCAAGTGACGCGCGTGCGGTGAGCGCGACCGCCGCCGCGGAGGCAATTTGTAGCGAAGTGCGGCAGAAGCTGCTCTTGGACGAAATCATCGCGTACGCAACTATGCGTGCGCTCGGTTCATTCCCGCGTAAGCTGCCATCGTGGCAGATCCGGCAGACGTTGAGTGGGTGCTCCTTCGTTCGTTCAGCGATCGCTCGCAAGCCGAGCTCATGGGAGAATTTTTGGGTCGTGAAGGAATCCAGGCGAGCGTGGAGGGCGCGTTCTCGTCCGGCGTTCTTCCTGGCGTCGCGGGCGTCCGAGTCATGGTTCCGTCCGACAAGCTTACCGAGGCTCGCGAAGCTGCTGAGGCTTTCGACGGAGGAAGCCCACGCGCTTGAAGCGTGGACTTCCAAAGAGCGGCTTGCGGTGCGTGAACGCGTTAGTCCCTCATTTGCTTGCGGATCTTCCCAAGCGCCTGTTCTTGTAACTGCCGAATTCGTTCGCGCGACAAATTGTATTTGTCGCCGATCTCCTTGAGCGTGAGCTCGTCTTCGTCGTCAAGCCCGAAACGCCACCGAATGATGCGTGACTCAATCGGCGTGAGGTGACCGAGGAGACGGCGAACTTCTTCGCCCCACTTTTGAGAAACGAGCGTTTCGTAGGGCGACTGCGAGTTGTCGTCTTGAAGAAAATCGATGAACTTTCGACCGTCTTCATCGCCCACGGGTCGGTCGAGCGAGAATGGAGTCTCCGCCCAAGAGCCCTTTACTTTGTCGAGCTTCTCCTGCGGTATCCCTGTTTCTTTCTCGAGCTCGTCGAGCGTAGGGTCGCGCCCCGTGCGCGCGATGACCGCCTGGGTCGCTCGCTGTACGCGGTTGTGTGTATCAAGCATGTGAACGGGGATACGTACGGCGCGCCCCTTGTCTGCGAGCGCGCGACTTATGGCATGTCGAATCCACCAAGACGCGTAGGTCGAAAATCGATATCCACGGGCGTGGTCGAACCGTTCGACGGCTTTCATGAGGCCGATGTTGCCTTCTTGGATAAGGTCAATCAGAGGGAGTCGGCCCCGGTTGTAGCGACGAGCGATAGAGACCACGAGGCGCAAATTCGCTTTTACAAACTTGTTTTTCACGCGCTTCGCGACGCGGTTCATTTCGCTGATTCGATCGAGGTACTTTTTGTAGCCGAGCGTGTTGGCTAGCGACGCATCGTTCGCGGTCGCCGCGGGGGTGGGCACTGCAATGCCCTCGTCCTCGCGGTCTTCGATCGCGATGGATTCGCCAAGCTTGCGAACGACTTCTTCGGCGTGAGCTATCCACAGCCTATCCGAGTCGGCGAGGCGAATGGCTCGAGCGAGGCTTTCGCAGGTCGCTCGGTATTTCTTCTCTTGCTCGCGCGTGAGCTTATTTCGCTGCTTCTTGTAAGCCTTGCAGTGCTTGCGCAGTTCCGGGACTTGCGGGAGCTCAATCGCCTCTTCGTCTTTTGGTAGGTCCGCCTCGAGTGTATCGAGCGCGAACTCCGCCGCGGGAAGATAGGCAAGAATGGAGCACCACTGCTCGACCTCGGCGCGCTCTACATCGATGGCTGTTCCGAGCTCTTCGTCCGCGCCCATCACCGAGTGTGTCGCCATCTCTCGGAAGTACCGGGCGAGCATCGTGTCACCACCGCCCTCCTCGGAGGCTGTCTTCTTTTTCGCCGCAGGTTCGGGTGCCTCCTCGGCTTCCTCGACTTCGGCCGCCGCGTCCTCGAAGTCGAATTCTTCTTCGGCCTCGTTCACCGCGGCGCTACTTGGTCGACTCGTAGCTTCGCTCGCGACGACGTCCTCGCTTTCGTCGTCCTCGGTATTCGCCGGGGCCGAGCGCGCAGAGCTGTCGTCATCTGCCTTGAGTGCCCGAACACGCGAGGTGGCGGCGGGTTCGATCCGCGCGGCGCTGCTCTTCTTGCTCATGAAAGTCTCACTCTTTTCGGGTTTCTGTGGCGGGCGGCGCGGCACGGGCGAAAGGATCTGCGGCGAGAGATGGTAGACCGTCGGTTTGACAAGCGAAGATTTCGAGGTCATATCAAACGGTAAGGCGTTCTTTCTCGTGGGCACCGGCCTCTCGCTAGATCGTGCAGATCTCGCTGACGAAAAGAGAAAGACCGTGCCGACTGAAGCGGGTCGACGACTCATCGTACCGAGTCCTTTCGTTCGCGTGCGCTCGAAAAACTAGCCATTTGCGTTCCCCCACGGAGCGGATGTACGTCCGTATGTGTGAAGACTCGATCGCTATACGCGCGCGCTTGGCGGGCAGTCCGTGGGGCGCCGTCGTTGGGGTTTGCCATTGTTGTCGGATCTTCGTTGCACGCATTCGGCCACGCCGTTCTTGCCGCCGCAGCCGGGGTTCTCGTACGCACGCTCGCGGGCAGCGCAGATCTGGTGGGCGGGCGATCCAGCACCGTGCTCCGCTGGTTCGGTCACGGAGACGCACTCTTTGGCCTCGCGATAGCTGGCTTCCTTGCCGCTTCGGCGAAGATGTTCGGCCGCGTGTTCGCGGGATGGGCGGAGGCTCGCGTGGCGGGCGAGGTAGGCGCCGCGCTTCGTTTGGAGGTGTTGGACGGCATTTTCACCGTCACATCCTTGCGTGCGCCAGGTCATGCCGGTCATGGAGATCGCCGTGCCCAGTCTTCATCACTTTCGCCGTCGGCGTCCGTGTCGTCTCGAATCTCCCCGGAGACTACAAAACTCGCGGCACTTACCGTGCGCGTCTCCGACATTGAGAGGGGCGTGGCGGAGGGGCTGTTCGTCGAGGCGCGTGCGTTCCTGACGCTCGTACCGCTCGTCGCGCTTCTCGCGTGCTTGGCGCCGCGTCTTGCCGCGACATCCGCGCTTGCTCTCGGCGCTTTTGCAGTGCTCGTCATGTACGGGCGTCGTGCACTCAGGAGAAACTATGTGCGCGCCGAGATTGAAAACGACGCGCTTCTCGGAGCCGCGGATGAAGCGGTGACGCACGCGGACCTTTGGGCCACGTACGGCGCAGAGGGCGTGATCCGGGCGCACGTTGCCGCTCTCGGGCGCACGCTCGTGTCTACGTCCGCACAGCTTCGGGCACGCGCGGCCATGCTCTCCGGAACGAGCGAGGTCCTCGGAGCGCTCGCGCTCGTCGTTACCGTCGGCTTTTTGAGCTCAGGCGCTATTGGTGGCGTCGACCGAGCGTCTATCGTGCCCTTCGCCATCGCATTTTTTATGACGTACAAGCCACTGCGCGAGGGGGTCGAAGGGCGTCTCGAGCGCGCGCGGGGCGAAGCCGCTCTCGCTCGCGCGCCACTTGGCAGCGTCGACCGGGCTATGCGCGCATTCGCTGGTGATGATGCGTGGCAACCGGGCGCGACGGGGTCCGCTAGGCGTGAGTGGCCTCTCGCGCCGTTGATGGTGCGGGGACTCGTGAGTCAGGGCGGTCAGCACTCGCCGCTCGATATGCACGTCTTGCCCGGCCAAATCGTGGCGATTGTCGGACCTACAGGAGTTGGAAAGACATCCCTTCTTCGCGCTCTTCTCGGGCTGGACGCGCTCCGTGCTGGAACCGTCGTGTGGGGCGACGAGGACCTCACTCAACAAGGCGTCGGACCGAGCGCGCGCCCATTTGCCTGGGTTCCTCAGGATGCGCCCGTCCTCGGCGAGACGCTCGAGGTCAACGTGGCGCTCAATGCCGCTGGCACCCTCAGTGCCCAGAACCATTCAGAAATCGTGGCCTCTTTGCTCGAAGATCTTGGGGCCCGCGGCCTCGCGGCTTCGATAGGCGACGCGGTGCTCGTCACCCACCGCGCAGTGTCGGGGGGCGAACGTCAGTGGATTGCCGTGGCGCGCGCGCTAGCGACGCGTTTGCCTGTGCTCTTGCTCGACGAGCCGACGAGCGCTCTCGATCCGGCCGCACAAGTTCGATTGCTCCGCGCACTCGAAGGATTACGTGGAAAGCGCACGGTCGTCATCGTGACGCATCGCACGGAGCCGCTCGCGATAGCCGACGTCGTCATTCGCCTTGAGGTTGCGCCCGAAACGCTAACACGAAAGAATACGCAGGACCGGCCCAGCCGTGACACGCAAGGATCGCGTGAGGAGGAGTTCTCCGTCGAGCACATAGGCACTCTTGTCACCGAACCCGAGGGTCACGTGTGTCGCGATCTTGTCGATAGTGTCTGACCCAAGCAACCCGCGACCTGCGAGCACGAGTGGCAATTGAGGACCTAGTTTGGATGCGCGGAGCGGCGTCGCCACAACGTGGAAACGCTGTTCCTCTTCTGCCGCGCGATAGAGAAGCCGAATGCCCAACCCGAGGTTACGTACGACGCTTGCGCAGACGAGACTCGTGCGGACGAACGGCGCTCTCACGCTGTCGACCGTGATCACGCAAGGCATCGGTGCGAGGACGTGTTTGGCAAGTGCGCCGTTCGTAAAACAGCCTGCGAAGACGCGCAACATCAGGCTCGCCGCGTGACCGTGCCCGCCGGCGCCTTGCGCGTTGTAAGTTTCGAAAAATCGCGAAACGAGACCCGCGCCCACGATGAAACCGATACGCGAAGCGCTATCGTCTTCGCAACGGAGCGTAGGGCGACGCGTCACCGTCGCGCGCTGTGAGGCCACGGCATCGAGCAATCGGGCGGTGTAGGCGGCGGTGCCGCCCTCCAGGAAGGCACCTCGGAACCCCCAGTTGCGCGCTACCGTGTTTACGGTTCCACCAGGAACGAGCGCGATGGGAGGCAGCGCATCAACGCTAAGGCCTTCCGAGGCGAAGGCGCGAACGAGTGCGCTAGCACCCGCCATGTGGGAGCCGTCGCCACCTGCGAGCACAATAGCCTCGGGGATCGCGCGCGCTATCTCTTTCGCCGCGACTTCCAGCTCGGTGACAGAGCAGGTTTCCACGACGTTTACCCCGGCTCGCCGCGATCGGAGTACGTCGAGCAACGCGTTGGAGCCAGAGGCACTCGACGTTGAGAGACCACGCGCCCGCCGGTTCGCGAGGACCACCACACGCACAGAGGGGCCGGGAGCGTGCGTTGAGGTGTGGGGGCGCGGGGGGCTCGTCAATTTGTTCACATCTCGCGCGCGCGAAGCGTAACGGAAGCGAGAAACTAGAAGGTTAATCCGTCCTTACGGGGATAAATGGCCGGCACGCATGTTGCCTTAGCCGCCAACTTCAACGCCCCGTGGAGATGACTACCAGATGCGCCTTCGTGTTCGTCGATTCTCTCGTTCCAATCTCCGCGTCACGTCATCGTCCCTGCTCACGTCCTCGGTGAGCCAACGCGCGCTTGTTTTCGCGATGGGCACGGCGCTTCTGGCGGCGTGCAGCGGCCCTGAAGCTACGCCTTCGCCCGCTGCGAGTGAGCTCGCGCCGGGCGCGGATTCGAACGCGGCGGTCGTCGTTTCGCGCGACGCGAACGGAGCTCCGAAGTTTCTTTGGGCCGGGAAGGCGGCACAAACGGCGCCTCTTCGCGGCTCGGTCAGCGTTATCGCGCGCGCACACCTCAGTCAGTATGCGTCCGCGTTAGGGTTTGATGCCGGCGTCGCCAAGACCGCCGGACTCGCGAGCGAGCACGCCGTGCCCGGTGGTGGAAACGTCGTCTCGTTTTCGCAGCGCATCGAGGGCGTTGAATTGTTTCGAACGCGTGCCAGCGTCGTTCTTGATGCGAGCAACCACCTGGTCGCGATTTCAGGCACGTTGCGTGCGCCTGCCTTTCTCTCAACGACGGCGAAATCGTTCACGCTTACCCCCGAGCAAGCCCTCGCGCGCGCTTATCTCGACAGGTTTGGGCTCGCCCTTCCGACCTCCGCGGTTCAGCAGGTCGCCCTGGACTCGAACGGCGAATACCGAACGTTTCGCGTCGTGACGCTCCCGGGCGTCCCGTCGGTGGTCGACACGGCGCGCGTCCGCAAGGTTTACGTCACGCAAAAAGGCCGCCTCGTCGCGGCTTACCACGCCGAATTTCTCGCGCGCGAGGTGGGGTCGAAGAGCAATGACGGCTGGCTTTATGCCATCGCCGCCGATGACGGTCGCACGCTGGTTCGAGACAACCTAACGGCTCACGAAACGTTCGCCTACCGCGTGTGGGCGGAGACGTCGCAGCACGGGATTCCTACCGACGGTCCGCTCGCCGACACCACGCCACTCTCCACGGGGCCATCGCAAAGCAAGGAGGCCGCGTTCACGGCTCCGGTCCTCGTCTCCGTGGATGGGTTTAACAAGAACGCGAACGGCACGTTCGACCCCTGGCTGCCTACAGGTGCCACGGAGACGAAGGGAAACAACGTCGACGCGTACAGCGACCGCAACAGTGATCCGAACGGGCCGGGCGATGGTTTTGACGGCGCCGATAGTCGAGCGGATGTGACGGGTCCTCAGACGTTCGACCGAGCGTACGACCCGACGCGTGCGCCAAACAGCAGCCCCGACCAAGTTAAAGCCGCGATTACGCAGATTTTCTACGTCACCAACTGGATGCACGACTTTTGGTACGACTCAGGATTCGACGAGCGGTCAGGCAACGCGCAAGCGAACAACTACGGACGAGGCGGAAAAGACGGTGATCCTCTCCTTGCCGAAGCGCAGGACGGAGCCGACGTCGGCCAATCCAACAACGCGAATATGAGTACGTTCAGCGATGGCAAGTCGCCGCGCATGCAGATGTATGTTTGGGACGGAGTTCAGAATACGTCGATTAGCTCGGTTCCTGCGCTGCCTTTTGCCGATGGCCTCGGCGTTGCAGCCTACGGGCCGGAAGCGTTTATCCTGACGGGGACGGCCGCTCTCGCGTCACCCGCTGACGCGTGCAGTGCGCCCGCAAACGTCGCGGGGAAGATTGCCATTGTCGACCGCGGTGCCTGCAACTTTGTTATCAAAACACGCAACTGCCAAGCAGCGGGCGCTCTCGGTATTATCATCGTGAATAATGTGCTCGGTCACGTCGCGCCGATTTCGCCTTTCCCGTTCCCGGATATCACGATTCCGTTTTTCGGAATGAGCCTCGAGGATGGTGCGCCCCTCAAAGCCAGTGTGGGGGCGGGCGCCGTCGACGTCACGATGCGGCGCGGGGAGACGGTACAACGCGACGGCACCATCGATAACGGCGTCGTGGCTCATGAGTGGGGTCACTATCTCCATCACCGTCTCGTTCAATGCGGCGGCCTGTCGTGCAGTGGCATGAGCGAGGGGTGGGCAGATTTCAACGCGCTTATGATGATTATCAAGCCGGAAGACGTTTTGGAAGGTACGACATTCCCGCTGACGCAGTACGCCGGTGGTGCACTTTCGTCGTCGAGTTCTTACTTCGGTATTCGACGAGCTCCGTATTCGTCGGACCTCGCGAAGAATCCGTTTTCCTTCAAGCATATCCGTAAGGGCGAAACGCTCCCGCAAGGCGCGCCTCTTGCGCCTGCGAGCCCCGACTTGAGCGAGTCCCACAATGTCGGTGAGGTGTGGGCGCAGACGCTTTTCGACGCCTACGTCAATCTCCTGCGTGACACGAAAGGCCCGAATGCGCGCCTCACGTTCGAACAGGCCAAACGCCGCATGGCTGACTACGTGGTTGCGGGAATGAAGGCGGCGCCGCCGGAGCCAAGCTTCGTCGACCAACGAGACGCTTTGCTTGCCGTGGCTCTCGCGCGCGATCCGGCGGACTTCAAGGCCCTTGCGAACGGTTTCGCGAAGCGCGGGCTCGGTGTCGGCGCGGTTGCGCCACCCGTTGAATCCAAGGACTTGAACGAGGCTGTCGAGGATAATTCCTTCAAAGGAAAGCTTGCTTACGTCGATAGCGTCATCGACGATTCCGTACGCTCGTGTGACAACGACGGCTTCCTCGACGCCGACGAAAAGGGCGAGGTCACGATTCGCATCAAGAACGCAGGGTGGGTAAGCCTCGCCAACACCCGCGTCACCGTGACGAGCCCCGCGCCCGATGTCACCTTCGCGAACGGGGGCAATGCGACCGTCGAAAGTCTTGACCCGTTCGGAGTCGTCAAGCTTCGCGTCGGGCTTTCGCTGGGGGCTGGGGCGCGGAAGCCGATGACGATTCCCGTCTTGGTGACACTCGCTAATCCCGATTCAATCGTCGCGACCGTAGCCGGCGAAATCGAGCCTCGAGCCAACCTCGATGTGTTGCCGGCGTCCTCCGCCGCCGATGACGTGGAGAGCTCAAAAACGCCATGGGTTTTGGCGCACGGTGCGGTCACGCCGAGCGACGCGTGGTCGCGCCTCGCGAAAAGCGATGTCGCCGGAAAACTCGTGAGTCCGCCGGACTTTCATTGGCACGGGAAAGACCTCCCGCGCCGCAGTGATGAGAGCCTCGTTTCGCCGCCGCTCGTCGTAAGCTCGAGCGAGCGGCTGAAGATCTCGTTTAAACACAAATACGCGTTCGAGAGCGGCCCCGACGCGCCGGGCAATCCGCCTGTCTACTTCGATGGCGGCGTCATTGAAGTCTCCTCAGATGCGGGCGCGACCTGGACGGATCTCGCGACGTTTGCAGACCCGGGGTACACCCAGTCAATCTACGTCGCAGCGACGCCGTCGGAGGAAGACAACCCGCTTACCGGGCGCCGCGCTTATGCGGGGCTCCTGGCCGAGTGGACACCGGTGACGCTTGACCTCGGAACCCAACTTGCCGGGAAGACCATACAAGTCCGTTTCCGCGTGGGCTCTGACAGCGGGGTTGGTGACGGCGGTTGGGACATCGACGACTTCGCCTTCGCGGGGCTGTCAAACACGCCGTTCCCGACGCTGGTGGACAACGCTGGAAGCTGCACTCATGTACCCACGGCCTTGGCAGGACCTGCACAGACTGTAGCGTCAGGGGCGGCCGTGACTCTTGACGCGTCAGGTAGCTCAGACCCCGACAAGAACGCCCTGACGTTCACGTGGGAGCAGCTCGACGGACCTTCAGTCGCGCTCGCGTTTACCAAATCGGACAAGTCCGATGCGAAAGCTACCTTCACCGCGCCGCGGGTCGCCGCCGACACGAAGCTGGTCTTCCGATTGGTGGTTGCGAATTCCAAACAGTCCGCGAGCAGCACTGTCGAGGTTCTCGTTCAATCCCCCGCGCCAGCAGCGCTGGGATCGACGAGCTCCGGAGGCGCCGACCCTGGGAGTCCCGGTACGCCCGCAGACCCGCCTTCGAGTTCGTGTTCGGCTGCTCCACTCGGCGCGTCGAATACGTCAAATGCCGGAAATCGCTGGGTCGGACTTATAGCGGCCTTAGGCGTCGCCGTCGCCAGTCGCCGCCGTCGCGGCATGTAAGGCAGATGTCGGCTCGGTCCGGCTAAGGGCCTACGGCAGTGAGGAAAGACGAGTGAAGCATCGCGACGAAAAACACGCTATCCCAACCGCGCTGCAATGAGGCACGGCTCAAGGGTGACGGGCTCGCTCGCGCAATGTTCCCGGATGACGTTTTCGGTTGTGGCGACCCCGGCGTGGCTTCTCGGCTTGTTCCTCGCCACCGCTGTGTCGTCCGTGGGAGCACTTTCGTGCGCAAACAGCGTGTGCCGCCTGCCCGATGGCGCGGACTCTTCGTTGTGGCAACGCGCGCTTGCCTCGAAGCACCAGCGGGGGGCCGTGTCGAACGAAGACGCGGCCTGTCTCGCTCGTTCGGTGGCCTCGCGGGAGTTGCTTGCGACGAAGTCTGAAGCCGAAGGCTTCATGCGTCTTCAGGAGTCGGAAGCCTGCGCGGCCGAGCTCGACGACGCACTCTCCGAGCGGATGAAAAAGCATGATGGCGCTGGCGCGTTAGCTGCCCTCGAGCGCCTCGAAAGCGGCCGATTCGACACGGATGAGGCGCGTGCGTTTCTCTCCGAAGGTGACGAGCGATGGCATGCGGTGGGGGTGCGCGCGCTTCAGGGGACGCGGATAGGCGACCGAAAGCTACGTCAGTCCGCGGTACTAGACGCTAGCCCACGCGTGAGGCGAAGTGCTCTTCGCGCCTCATCCGACGCGAAAGACGTGGCGGATCTCGATCTCCTTTTCGAAACCGCGCGCGTCGATCCAGACCTCCTTCTTCGCAATGAAGCCGTGCGCGCGATTCGCGAAATTTTGCGCGGTGACCGCGCGAACGCCCTCGCGCCTGGGTCAGTCAATCGGCTGCAAGACCTCTGGATAAGTGGCGATGACGCGGTAAAGGCGGATGTTGCCGTGACCTTGGCCCTTCCGCCGTTTTTTACGAACGGCGGTCGTGAGGCGCTTCTGGTTCGAATCGCTCTCGGGAACGGTTCCGGTGCGATCGCCGCTGCCGGGGTTGTGTTAAGCGCGGCCTGGCGCGACGCAGAGCTGTTGTCCGCCGCGAGCGCGCTCGTTTCACGACATGTCGCGGAGGGCTCGCGTCGCGATCGCTTGCACGCGATTCGTTTCGCGCGCCCTCTCGGCGTGGAGCTTGATGGACTGCGGAAGGCCGCAACGGACGGGGATCGTGAAATTCGGATCGCCGCCCTCGCGCGGCTCCGCGACTCATCCGGAGACCGCGAGTCTGCAACTGCGGACCTCCTTGCGATGGCGGGGCAGGGGGTTAGGCCTGGCCCTGCCGTGGACGATCCGAGCGTTCGCGCTGCGGCTTTGCTTGCTCGGTCCGTGCTCGCACGAGCAGGCGATCGACGCGTGCAGGCGTGGATTGAGCAGGACCTCAACTCGCCTGACGCAGACCTTCGGCGAGGTGCGGCGTCGTCGCTCGCGGCGCTAGGACTCCCCGCACGCGCCGTGATGCTCTTAGTCGACGCAGACCCCAGCGTCCGCATGCGAGCGGCGTGTACCATCCTTGTCGCGTCGCGTCGTTGACACGTCCGCTTCACCGCTTGTACGACTCGAGCGAGCGATGAAAAAAAAGCTGGCTTCGGCATTCTTCGTGGCAATTCTCGCGGCGGCGAATGGCGGCTGCGTGAAGAGCATGATCCTCAACAGCACCATCGCCTCCACCCGGGTTGGAGCCGGTGCAGCTGATTCTATCGGTGACTATGAGCTGGCGCGCTCGGCCGCATCGGCCGGACTTCTCCAATTCGAGGGAATGCACCGTCTGGCCCCCGACAACGAGGATGCTCTCTTTCTGCTTATGAAAGGGTGGGCTGGTTACGGCTATGCGTTTGCGTCGGACGACTTCGAGGCCGCTGAGCTCGTCGAGGACACGGTTGCGGCGGCGTATCATCAAAAGCGTGCCAAGCTCGCGTTCGACAGGAGCATTGCTTACGGCGCGGAGCTTATGAGCAAAGAGGCGGAAGGATTCGACGCCGCCGCCGACAAAGATGCCGACACCATCCAAGCTTGGCTGAAAAGACATTTTGTCGAGAGAGACGACGCCCCGGTGCTCTTCTGGACGGGCTCGGCGTGGCTCGCCCGCGTAAACTTACTCAAGGATCAGCGCCACTACGTCGCAAAGCTGTTCGTCGGCGTCGCACTTGTCGAGCGCAGCCGAGAGCTCGATCCGGCTTACCTTTCGTGGGGAGCCAACTCTATTTTGGCCTCTTACCATGCGCGAACGCCAATGGCGGAGCTTGATCTGGCCAAGAAACTTCTCGATGAGGCGCTCGCAAAAACTGCCCGGAAGTCACTGGGCGTTCAGCTGAATTACGCGAAGTACGCTTGCGCGAAGAACGACCAAGCGCTCTACGAGAAAATGCTCAACGAGATCGTCACGACGGACGACCCCGACCCCGAGCTGCGGTTGCAAAATACGGTCGCCAAGCGTCGGGCTCTACGCGCGCTCTCCAAAGCCGCGATTGAGGAGTGCGGATTCCGGCTTCCCGCAGCCCCTGCCGTCGCGCCTCCTCCGGTGAATTCTGCGACGCCGCAAAAGCCGGCGAATTCCGTGAATTGAGGGCGCGTAGGGCCGTCCAAACGGAGTCTTTTTTGCGCTCTGCGGGCTAGTTTTTCAGCGTTGCGAGGAGGTTTTGGATCATGATTTGTAAGCTTTTTGTTAGCGCGGTCGTTACCTTCGCGGCACTCGCCGGGCCAGCGGTCACGGGGATTGCAGGAGCCGAGCCTGCCGCGAGCGGCGAAGCGAAGAAAATAAAGGTCGGCACGCTTGCTCCGAAAAACTCGGAGTGGGGCAAGTATTTCACGGCATGGGCGCGCGCAGTGAAAAAGGAAACCAACGGCGCCTACGAACTCGATTGGGCTTACAACGGGTCGGCTGGCGACGAAGCTGGGATGATCGGAGGAATGCGCTCAGGTGCGCTCCACGGAGGTGCGCTTACGGCGACTGGCCTCTCGAGCATTTTCCCGAGTGTGGTCGCGCTGCAGATGCCCGGTCTGGTTGACAGTTGGGCGCAGCTCGACAAGGTGCGCAACGACGCCAAAGGAAGTTTCGATACCGCGTTTGAAGCTGCCGGCTTTAAGATTCTCGGATGGGGCGATGTCGGTATCGGCCACGTCATGTTCCGTGATCCGCAAAAGGATCCAAACGACTCAGCGAAGGGTTTCGCGAAGCCTGAGATTCGAACGCCCGCGGACCTCAAGGCCTACAATACCTTTTATATCTCTGGCGATGCGATTGGGTCGAAGTTCCTCGAGGCGCTTGGAGTCTCGTCACCGCGAGCGTTGAGCGTTCCGGCGATCCTTCCGGCGCTGGCTGGACGCGAAGCCTCCTCCATCGACGTGATTACGACACCAGCGATTGCGGCTGAGCAGCTTCAGTGGGCGCCGCACGTCACGCACGTGGTCGACATGCCCGTCGGCTTCGGGATTGGCGCGCTCGTGATAAACAAGAAGTTCTTCGCTGAACTGCCCGACAACATTCGCAAAATCGTTGAAGATACGGGAAAGAATACAAGCGAACTTCTTACCACTGCAATCCGAAATAAAGATCAAGAAGCCTGGAACGAACTTTTGAGGACTAAGAAAGTCGTCAAGCTTACCGATGCCGAAAAAGCTCAGTGGCAAACGAAGTTTAGCGATGTGCGCAAAGTTCTCAAAACCGAGGGCAAGGTCAAGGCGGATGTATTCGATGCCGTGACCAAGGCCGCTGGCAAGTAGGAGTTCGTCGAGGGCTAGCCTTCCGCTTTGCGAGGTTCGGTCCGATGTTTTGGTTTTCTATCCCCCGCGGGATGTCATTCGTCACCGAATGGCGTCGCCGGGGGATTCGTGTTTGTGGGGCCACGGTAGGGTGCGGTACCCTGCGCGGCCATGAGCGAAGACGAGGAAGCACGGAAAAAGGAGGCTTCTTCACCATGGCCAAGCGCACGGAAGTCCGAAGTGCCAACGGCCGTGCGTTCGCCGGAGGTGCCGGCCGGCGCGCCCCGCGCTCGCAAGGCGGCCTGGGCGGCGCCACTCGACCGACTCGACAAGGCGTGGACGACGCTCGACGCACGGCTCTGTGCGGTGGTTCTCCTCGCGGACGCCGCAACGCTTGTCACATGGATTTCGCTAAAATCGCTTGCGAGTACCGGCAGCGGCGGCGCAGGTCGCGTGTTCCGCTGTCTGGTTTCAGCGCTGGTCCTCGGTGGCCTTGCCCACGCGATGGCGCGCAAGCGGGTAGCTCGCCACGAGAGAGTTACGACGGGCGCTGTCGTGTTGGGAATGCTCGTCGGTACGCAGTGGGGCGAATTCGGCGTTAGCTACTTCGGTAACGTCCTCGCTTGGCTGCAAAACGCGTCTTTTTTGGTCTTTTTCGGCGGAGCTAGCGACGTCGCGAAGCGCCTCACGCTTTGGCTCGCTCTTCTTGGCGCTTCGGTCGCCACCGGACAAGGAAAGCACATCAACGTGGATGTGGTGATGCGGTTTCTTTCGCCGCGTGCGCGTGTCCCCGTCGCCGTGCTCGGGTGGATGGTCGCAGCCGTCGTAGCCTTTGCCGGCGTGTGGGGCTTTTTCGACCACGTCGCGGTCGTCGACTACAAGGCGCCAGTGACTGTGCCGTGTCCGGACAAGCCGGCTAAAGAGTGTCAAGCGTCGCCGGGATCTAAAATTGAATTCGTGAGGAACGAAACGAAGCGCGATCTCTTTCTCGCCGGTCGCCAAATCGCGCTCGATTGGAAGAGCTTACCGAAGGTTCTCTCCGGAGTGCCGTATGCGCAGTGGCTTACGGCACGCGAGTGGAATACCTGGGTCCACGAGGGGACGTGGGAGACGTACTTTGCGAAAGCGGATATCCGAGCGATGGAAATGGACGAAACCGAAAGTGCGTTTCGCACCCCTGCTGTAACGGCGATTCCGGGCGCTGGGGAGCGCGTGTTCCAGCTGCTCGTTCGGGAGTGCAACTTTATTTTTGCGTTTGGCCTTCTCGTCATCGGTCTTCGTTTCGTCTTACGTTCCTTACTTGCTATTGCAGGATGGATTAACGTCGACCCCGATGCCGCGCACGGCGACGAAGATCTCGAGCACGCTCATGAAGGCGTGAGCCCGACGGAGCTCTCGTGAGCGTCCCAAGCGGTTTGGAAGCGACGGATGCGAAGGCTGCGCGCCTGACGTTCGGCCTTATTGGAGGAGCGGTGCTGCTGCTCAGCGCTACAGGTGGCCTCCTCGTCGGCGTCGTCGCGCTGCTTGCGTTGCTTGGCACTCCCCTTTTCGCGGTGATGGGAGGTGTTTCCGAGCTCGCTTGGCTGACGGACGCGGACCCGAGCCAGCAATTCTTAAGGCGACTCGCGCCCGAGGTTTTTGGTTCGCGCTTCGCGGGATCGCCGATCCTCACGACGATTCCACTCTTCACGTTTGTTGGCTACACGATGGCCGAGTCCAAAACGCCCGAGCGGCTCGTTCGCGCCGCGAACTCTTGGGTCGGTTGGCTACCCGGCGGTCTTGCGATCGTTTGCGTCCTCGCGAGCGCTGTTTTTACGCTTTTCACCGGCGGAAGCGGCGTCACCATTATTGCCGTCGGCGGACTACTTTTGCCAGCCTTGAAGCAAAAGGGCTATTCCGACAACTTCGCGCTCGGGCTGGTCACGACGGGCGGGTCGCTAGGGTTGCTCCTGCCGTACGCGCTGCCGCTCCTTGTTTACGCGATGGTGACAGGACTCGACTTTCAGCTCGTTAACAAAGCCGTGCTCGCGCCCGGAGGCCTCGTTCTCGCGCTTTTTGTCGGGTACGCCGGGTACATCGGCGTGAAGGAAAAAATTCCGCGTCAGCCCTTTGCCTTGAAAGAGGCGGCGCTTGCGACCTGGGCCTTTAAATGGGAGCTCGGGGTCTTCGTGTTGCTCGTTCTTGGCATTAAGACGAACATGACGGACATCGATGAAGCTGCGGCGCTTGTTGCTCTCTACACGCTCGGCATCGAGTGCTTTGTCTACAAGGACCTTTCGTTCAAGAAGGATCTCGTGCGCGTGGCGAAAGGGGCGATGGCTCTCGCGGGCGCGGTCATTCTTATTCTTGCGATGGCTAACGCGCTTACGTACTACATCGTAGACAAGCATATTCCAGAGCGTCTCATCGAGGCGATGCTCAAGCTGGGACTCGACAAGACCTGGCAGTTCTTGATTGTCATGAACGTTTTCTTGCTCGTCTTGGGCATGGTGATGGATGGATTTAGCGCGATCCTCGTCGCTATTCCACTCGTGCTTCCCTTTGCGGCACACTTTGGACTCGGACCCTTCCACGTCGCAATTATGTTCGTGTTGAACCTCGAACTCGCGTTCTCGTGTCCGCCTCTCGGGCTCAATCTTTTCATTTCGAGCTTTCGGTTCAACCGACCCGTTGTGAGCCTTTATCGCCTTGTGCTGCCATTTATTGGCTTGCTTGCGATAGCGTTGCTCGTCGTGACGTACGTCCCAAGGATTTCGAATGTCCTTGTTCTTGGTGACATCGCAGAATGGCGTGCCAAAGCCGGGAGGGATGGGCGCACGCCGCGAGAGGCATGGAGACTCGAGTGCGTGCAGCACGATAATTCGAATCCGTTGCCCTGCTCCGCATCGGACAAGGCGGCCTATCCTCAAGGCCGAATGCCCGACGCTGCGGAGAAGAAAGTCGACGAGCACGCGGGGTCGCCGGCTTCGATGAGCGAAGAGGACGCCCTTGACGCGCTCATTCAAGGGAGAGACGGCGGAGTTTTGCCCTCTAAGCCTAGCCCTGAGCTCAGTAGTGACGACCTCGACAATCTCATCATGGGAAAGCGGAAGGACCGTCCGCCGCCGTCACCGACGGGGAAGGAGAGCGACGACGAGATCGAAAGGCTCATTCTCGGGAAAGGGAAAGACGCGGGGTAGTTCGCGACCCGTTTGCCCCGGACGGAAAATCGACAAAGCCATCTGACGGGAGTAAGCGCAAATCATGCGTTTTCATTCGCTCCTCGCCGCTGCGCTCTTGGTCGGTATGATACCCGCTTGGGCGTGGTTTGCACCGTCCTCGGCCACTGCGCGCGCTGAGACGGCATCGTCGCACCTCAGGCGAGGCGACGCCGTCGTGGCCCCGCGCGGCGGGAACTTGCCGAGGCCGAACGACGCCGAAAGATTTCGGATCGACGACGCAGCCACGGAGTCTGTGAAGCCTGCTGACCCTCACGGTTTCCGACTTGCGGCCTCGCTGAGCACGATGCGCGCGAGTCCTAGTGGCGCGAAGCTGCTCGCCTTACTTCACAGAGCATCGGACCACTTCAAGGTACAGATCGGTGCCTCGCTCGCTGCGGAGGCGGATTGGCTACTTGTTTACGGGCCGCGTGTTGCCTTCCCAGGGCCAAACGCGTGCGTCGTAAAGCATCATCTCCCCGAACGTGTGCTCGCGACCCTGATCGCCGAACGTGGATTCGAGCCGTGGGATGTTGGACCGCCCGCGGTGGGCGGCAGTTCGGGAGCCACCAGCGGCGATCTCTACGGCGCAAGGGAGGTACTGCTGCGACCTCAGCCGGGCTTACTCGCGTTCGTCCCCGCGGGCCGCGCCCGTGAATTCGTGCCTGTTCTCGCTCGGGCACTCGAGACCGGGTTGAAGCCGGACGAACTCGCTCGAGTCTTCGTGGCTCAGCCGTGGAAGGTCGCTGGGGCTTTGGCGGCCGACTTCGCAGGAGTTACGCTCTCGGTAACGGCGTCGCCCGACGGTGGACTCGACGTAAGCGCCCACGCTACCTGCGCGAAACCTAGCTCATGTGCCGAGGCGGTCACGACGCTCGCCGGCGCCGTTCGCCGCGCTAACACGTTCCTTGTTCGCCTTGCGACCGGCAACGTGCTTGGCGGTCTGGCGCTGCATACAGCGAATGGGAAGGCGACGGCGACGCTGCACGCCACGCCGGAACAGGTCGACGCATCGCTGAGCGCGATCGACGCAGCCCTGGACCCTTCGACTGCCGGCCAGAGTCCTGAGCCTTAAGCGTTAGAGAACGATCTTTTTCCAGGAGCCGCCGCGAAACTTCAGCGACATCACGGCCGCGGCACCTATCGCGTAGACGACGGCTCCGACCCACATCCCGGTAAGACCGTTTTGCGTCGTGACGCCGAGCACCCATGCGACCGGAACGAGCAGCAGGAAAACGAGGCAAAATTGAGCTGCGGCGACGAACTTCGTGTCGCCAGCACCGAAGAGAGCCTCGCTCAGAATCATGGCGACCGCGATGATCGGGGTTACCCACGCCATCATTTTCATCGGCATGAGAGCGGCCGTACGGACGGCCTCGGAGTGCGAAATGAGGTGAACGATTTGTTCAGGGAAAACGACGCCTTCGAGGAACCCGACGACTCCGAACACGACGAGGCCAAGGCGAACGCTCGCCCAGCCAAACCCGGACGCGACCTCCGGCCGTTTCGCGGCGAGCGACTGCGCGACGAGGGTAGCGGTGGCGGTGCCAAATCCGAGGCACGCGGTGAACGTGAGCTTTAGAATCTCAACAATATCCGTAGTCGCGGCACCGTTGACCGATTCGCGCTCGCCCGTTGACCCGAGCGCCGCTGCGGCATCCAGTCGCCCTGCGACTTTCGCGAAAAGGCCGAAACCCACCATCATCACGATGGTCGCGAGCGCCGCGGGAATCGAGAGCTTGAGAATGTCCCACGTCAGGCTCCGCGAGAGATTGCTCCACCGAACGGGTTGGAATTTCGAGCGCTCGCGTGAGGCGTAGAAGATCATGATCCCGAGTCCGATCCAAGTCGCTACAAAAGCGGCAAACCCCGCGCCCGGCGCGCCCATCGCTCGGATCCCAAGCGCCGGATTGCCAAAGATGAAGAGCCAACAAAAGAGGATGTTGAACACGTTCATCACGAGCGCCGACACAAGGTGCACCCACGTTTTTCCGATGCCGTCGAAAAACGCTTTGAGCGCCATCGTCATTCCCATCGACACGACTCCGAGAAGCCGCCACGTGGAGTACGAGTATGCAATCGCGTGCGCTTGTGGCACTGGCAGCATCACGCGAAGCAAACTATCGATCGTGAGGAATCCGACGACGCTTAGCGCGACGCCCGCGATTAGACAGAAGAACGCGGCATTCGCGAGCACGGCTCCTGCGGCTTCGTAGCGACGTTCGGCGAAACGGCGCGCGGTGAAAGCTTGCGTGCCGACACTTATGGCGCTGAGGGATCCGCCGAACAGCCACACGATGAGCAGCGAGGGAAGCAGCGCCGCTTGCGCGTTTGAGTCTTCGGGGTGCGGCAAACGCGAGAAGAAAAAAACGTCAATCTCGTTCACGAGGCTCTGCGAGAGCATCGCGATGACCGTCGGCATCGCAAGCCGCAAGATCGTCCTGTAGGGAGGGCCCGAAATGAGCTCCAAGTTGACGTCGCCCGTCGCAGTCGCCATCGAAGCTTTGGAGTGAGTAGGCGACGCAGCGGCCCATGGCAAGCACTCGCGTGCCCACGGCACGTGTCGTTCGCTTGCAATTCGCTGGGAAAGCGCGGCGTGATGAGCTTTAAACGCTTCGAGGCTCGATGAGAAATAGGCTTGCTGTTCGTTTTTTCTTGGGTTCCGCTTTCTCCGGCGCCGCTTTTCGCGGTTCGGCTTTTCGAGTGCCCGGTTTTTTAGTGCCGAGCGCGGCGGTGGCGCTTGTGGCCGTCGTCGGAGCACTCTCGGGGTGCGTGGTCACCAAGCGCGAACACGATGCGCTCGACGCGAAGACGGGCGAAGTCGCGAAAGAGGCTGCGCAGGCACGTGCCGACGTTGTTGCGCTCCGTGCCGAGCTCGAGGCGACACGGCAGCGCCTTGATAATGCGCTTCGCGCGAACGCGGACTCGAGCGGCGACACGCTGGCGTCCAAGCATCGCATCAACGACCTCGCCGGACGAGTCGAGGAGGTCAGTCATGGTGTCGACGAACTTCGACGTGACGTAGGCGCGTCGCGCACCGAACTTTACGCGAGGCTTGACGAGGTGAAGCGAGCGCAACAGGCGCCGGTCGCGGCTAACCCTACCCCCATCGCTGCGCCAGCGGACAAGGCTGCACATTACAAGCAGCTCGAAGAGGCCTTTGCAAAGAGCGATTGGGCCGTCGTGCGCGCGCTCGGCCCGGAGTACGTCAACCGCTACCCGGCCGATGAAAAGGCCGACGAGGCTATTTTTTACGTAGGCACAGCCGATCTCCGCGACGGTCGCCCGAGCTCTGCGCTCGGGCACTACAATCGACTACTTAAGCTCTTCCCACGTTCAAACGTTCTCGACCGAACGCTTTACGCGATCGGTGACGCGTACCTTCTCATGCACGATTGCGTGAACGCCAAGGTCGCCTACGACGCCTGCGAGAAACGGTTTGCTAAAGACAAGATTGGCCTCGATGCCAAAGCGAAAATCGATCAAATCGGTAAGAGTTCGCCCGGGTTGTGCGCGCCGCAGTAACTTCGCTGTCACCGTAATTCTCGCGGGCGTTGCTACTCTCGCGGGACTTCAGCGCCGCTCGGTGATTCGCCGTGGCTTGGAACGCGTCCGCTTCGGATGCGTGAGCCTCGGTCGATGACCGCTCCTGACACTAAGCCTAGGCGCGAGAGCGCGCGGCGTGCGTCGGACGAGTCGGGGTGGGTCGTGAGCCATTCTTCGAGCACAGACCGCGCCTCACGTTTTCGTCCCGCGTGGTCGAGCACGCTCGCGAGAAAGAGTCTTGGCTCCACGCCAGTGTCGTGAAGGGCCCAAGCTTCGGCGGCGCGCCGAGTCTCGCGTGCGTCGCCTGCCCCGCGAGCCGCGGTTGCCCAAGCGCGTAGCGCACGAGGGTCCGTGCCATGCTCGCGAGCCATGTGCCGCGCACTTGTCAGTCCTGCGCTGGATTCGCCTTCGTGGTCGGTTGACCGAACGCTTGCCTGAACGAGGAGTGAGTTCGGTCTTTTCAAGGCCGTGACAGCGTCGCCCGCACGAGTCCCGCCGCCGCGTGAATCTTGTTTTTCGTTCGTACGAGCTTCTTCGACGACGAGCGTCGCCGTCTTCGCGATGAGGTCACTTTCCGTAACGCTCGCAGCGGTTCGCTCTGTTTTTGAAGATACTGCGAGAGTGACGATTTCCGTCGGTCGTTCCGCGAACGCTCGCGCCTCAGCGATAGCCGCGGGTGCGGTCGCACTCGGGTGAGTCTGTTTGAGGCTTGCGGTCGCGATGACGGCAAGGGACGCGATACAGGCCGCACTTACGAAAATCCGCGCACGCGCTTGCCTGCGATCTCGTGCGACCATCGCGGACTCGAGGGCTTCTCGCATCGCACGAGCGGACGGAAATCGACTCTCTTTCGCCTTTTGGAGGGCCTTCATGATGACCCCCTCGAGCTCACCCGGAATGAACGCAGTCGGCGCGCGCGTTCGCGGCCGCTCGGCCTCCTCTCGGAGCTGCTTGCCCATCACGACGACGGGGGAGCCCTCGAACGGAAGCGTTCCCGTCACCAACTCATAAAGCACGCATCCGAGGGCGTAAAGGTCGCAACGGGCGTCGACCGTTTCGCCCGCGACTTGTTCGGGAGCCATGTATTCTGGTGTCCCAAAGACCGCGAAACCCTTCTGTTTTTGTTCGCCTTCGCCCGTGTCTGCGAGGGCCATAGCGACGCCGAAGTCGAGCAGCTTTAGCTCACCATCCGTCGTCAGAAACAAGTTTTGAGGCTTGAGATCGCGATGCACGACGCCGGCGTCGTGCGCCGCTTCGAGCGCGCGGGTCGCTTGGATGGCGAGCCTGACCGATTCCCGCCATCCCAAGCCTTTTTCGGCGTGAACGTCGAGCGTCTTCCCCGACAAGAGCTCCATGACGAGGAATACGCGCCCGTCGAGCGATTTTCCGAAATCGTGCAGCTGCACGAGATTCGGATGCGAGAGCTTAGCGACCGCGCGCGCTTCTTTTCGGAATCGGTCGACCGCATCGTGGGCCGCGGCGTGCGCGGACGTGAGTACTTTCACCGCGTAGCGTCGACCGAGCTCGATGTGCTCGGCCTCGAAGACTTCGCCACTCGCGCCTTCTCCAATCTTTCGGAGCATGCGATAGTTCGTTCCCGCAAGGATCGCGGGATCTTGTGCCATATGAGCCGCGTGCGCCTCTAACAGGCCGTTCGACGGAGACGTCTCGTGCTCCTTGCGTAGTTCGCGCGCTTGCTTAAGAAGCTTCGCAAAGTCGGCGCGTGAGCGTGCCGGCTCATGCGGCCACAACGTCTTCATGAGCACTCCGACGCGAGCGCGGACGCTGCGTTCGCCGCTCTTGCCGGCGGGAGCTTGAGCAAGGACGCGCGCGAGCTCGGTCGAAGCGGTCGCTGCGTTGACGTAACGCTGGTCTGGGTCGTTCGCGCACAGCTTTTGGATGATGGCGTCGAGTTCGACGGGAATTCCGCGAATGGGCGCAAGGAGCGGGATGTCGAAATCACCCGCGGCGACGTCTTCCAAATGTTTCTGAGGCTCGCCTGAGAGCAAACGCTTCCCCGCGCAAAGCTCCCAAAGCATCACGCCGATGGCGTAAACGTCGATGCGCCCGTCGCCCACTTGTTGGCGCGCGACCTCGGGGGCGACGTAGCCCGGCTTGGCGAAGACGACACCGGCTACCGTGTGGCAGCGACGGTTGTGGCCACGTGCCGTGCCAAAGTCGATGAGCTTCACCTCCCCCGCAAAGCCAATCATTACGTTTTGCGGAGAAAGGTCGCGGTGAACAATGCCGAGCGGCGTGCCGTCCGCCCCCGCGCGTTCGTGAACGTGCGCGAGGGCCATCCCCATCTCGATCGTGAGCGCACACGCTTCGGGCCAACCGATGCGCGCGCCGACTTGAACTGCGCGGCTTCGGACGTCCGCGAGCGAGCGACCTTCGACGTGTTCGACGATCGTGTACGGTTCGCCATTCTCATCGGTCGACGCTTCAAGGACCTGCGCCACTCCGGGATGGTTGAGCTGCGATTGAACGCGTGCTTCGTCTAGAAAGCGCGCGAGAAACGACCCGTCGTGGATGTGATCGCGGCGAACGGTTTTGACGACGATCGGGCGTTCAGCCCCCTCGATGCCCGTCGTGGCCGCGAGATAAACTTCGCCCATCCCGCCGCGTGCGAGCAGTTTGAGCAAAAGCAGTCTTCCGAACGTTCGCGGAAGCGCGAGCGTTAGTGCCTCGGACGACAATCCGCTCCCAGCGGACGTCGTCCGTGTCGCCTGATCCATCACGCTCGCGGGAGCTCGGTCGGCTTCGCCCATGTTGATGGAATAAAGATGGACGAAAGCGAGGGCCAAGTTTCGGGCCTGCGGGCCGTGGGTAGGCTCTTCGCGCTGCCTCTTCCGCTCCGCCGCGAGCCCTGCTAACTCGCGCCTCGTGCCGCGCCGTGATGACCTGAAGAAGATCCTCATTATAGGCGCTGGGCCTATCGTTATTGGCCAAGCGTGCGAGTTTGACTACTCGGGAACGCAGGGCGCAAAGGCGCTTCGCCAAGAGGGCTACGAGGTTATCCTCGTCAACTCGAACCCGGCGACGATTATGACCGACCCGGAGCTCGCGTTTCGAACCTACGTCGAGCCGCTCGAGCCAAAAACGCTCGAGGCCATCATCGCACGTGAACGCCCGGATGCGATTCTTCCAACACTGGGCGGCCAAACTGCGCTGAATTTGGCTCTTGCGCTGGATGCGAACGGTGTTTTGAAGAAGTACGGCGTCGAAATGCTAGGCGCGCGGCCTGAATCGATAGCGAAGGCCGAAGACCGCGCGCTCTTCAAAGCAGCGATGGAAAAAATTGGGCTCACGTGCCCAAAAGCGGGTGCCGCACACTCGGTGGCGGAGGCTTGGGCAATCGTCAAAACTACTGGATTTCCAGCGATCCTTAGGCCTTCTTTCACGATGGGAGGGTCTGGTGGAGGCATCGCGAAGGATGCCTCCGAGTTCGAGGCGAAAGTGTCATGGGCGCTTGCTCAGTCACCGACGCGCGAGGTCCTCATTGAGGAGAGCGTGCTTGGGTGGAAGGAGTTCGAACTCGAGGTTATCCGCGATAAGGCTGACAACTTCATTGTTGTCTGTTCGATCGAGAACATCGACCCGATGGGCGTGCATACGGGGGATTCGATTACTGTCGCGCCCGCGATGACACTCACGGACAAGGAGTACCAGCGCCTCCGCGATGCCGCAAAGGCGGTGATGACCGAGATCGGCGTCGAAACTGGCGGTTCGAACGTGCAATTCGCTGTGAGTCCTTATGACGGTACGGTGCACGTCATCGAAATGAACCCGCGTGTTTCGCGCTCAAGTGCGCTTGCGTCGAAGGCCACGGGATATCCCATCGCCAAGATCGCCGCAAAGCTCGCTATTGGGTATACGCTCGACGAGCTCAAGAACGATATCACCGGAACAAGCGCGGCGTTCGAGCCCGTCATCGACTACGTCGTTGTGAAGTGGCCGCGGTTCGCGTTTGAGAAGTTCCCCGGCGCAGACAACACGCTCGGGACCCAGATGAAGAGCGTCGGCGAGGTGATGAGCATGGGCCGCACGTTCTGCGAAGCTTTGCAGAAGGCCGCGCGATCGCTCGAGACCGCCCGTGATGGTCTCGAGTCGCTTGTTTCCCGCGTGGATTATCGTTTGCTTGCGGAGCCGAAGAAGAAACGCGACCTCGGCATGGAGGCGTTGGAATTCGAGGCGCCACGGACCCTTCCGCCCCCGAGTCACGAAGACCTTGTGCGAGCCTTGCGCACGCTTCTCCCGATTCCCGTCGCCGATCGCCTTTTCTACGTCGCCGATGCCATGCGTGCCGGGCTTGGAAATGACGAGATCCACGAGCTTACGAAGATAGACCCTTGGTTTCTCGCCCAAATGTCGCGCATCGTGACGGCCGAGTCGCGCATCGCGCATGGTGAGAGCGGGCCCGCCTCGATTCGCGAGTTCAAGCGGCTCGGGTTTTCGGACGCACAGCTCGGCAAGCTCACGGGAACGACCACCCAAGAGGCGCGCGCGCGGCGGAAGGCAACTGGTGTGTCGCCGGTTTTTGCGCGTGTTGATACATGCGCGGCCGAGTTCGAGGCGCACACGCCTTATCTCTATTCGACGTACGAGACGTCGAGCGAGGCCAAGCCTGATTCGACCAAGAGGAAAGTCGTCATTCTGGGCGGTGGACCCAACCGTATCGGCCAAGGCATCGAGTTCGACTACTGCTGTGTCCACGCCGTGCAGGCGCTTCGCGAGCTGGGGTTCGAGACCATCATGGTCAATTGCAATCCTGAGACGGTGTCGACGGATTACGATATCTCCGATCGTCTATACTTTGAGCCGCTTACGCTCGAAGATGTCCTCGCTATTTGCGAGGAGGAGACACCTTTAGGTGTGATTGTGCAATTCGGCGGGCAGACGCCGCTGAAGCTCGCCGTATCGCTCGAAAAGGCCGGCGTGAAGCTCCTCGGGACGACGGCTGACGCCATCGACCGAGCCGAAGATCGCGGACGATTCGACGAATTGCTCACGAAGCTCTCCCTGCGGCGACCGCGAAGCGGCATCGCGACGGGAATCGACGGCGCGTACGTGATTGCTGAGGAGATCGGGTATCCCGTCTTGGTAAGGCCAAGCTACGTGCTCGGCGGGCGCGCCATGACTATCGCTTACACCCGTCAGGAGCTCGAGGCCTACGTCGCACTCGCGGTCGAGGCTGCGCGCGATGCCGGAACGCAATCTATCTTGATTGACGAGTTTCTGAAGGACGCCATCGAGGTCGATGTTGACTGCGTCGCCGACGGGAAGCGAGCCATTATTGGTGGTGTGATGCAGCACATCGAGGAGGCAGGCGTTCACTCGGGTGACTCTTCGAGCGTGCTCCCGCCACACTCTCTCAGCCCTGAGATCGTCGCGTCGATCGAGGAGCAAACGCGCATGCTCGCTCTCGAGCTCGGTGTTGTCGGGTTGATGAACGTGCAATTTGCAGTGAAAGGCGTCACGGTCTACGTGCTCGAGGTGAACCCGCGCGCGAGTCGAACCGTGCCGTTCGTTTCGAAAGCGACGGGCAGGCCACTTGCGAAGATCGCCGCGAAGGTCATGGCGGGCAAAACGCTCGAGGAGTTGGGCGCTACGGACGTCGAAGTGCCCCGCCATGTAGCCGTGAAGCAGAGCGTCTTTCCGTTCGCGAAATTCCCTGGCGTCGACACGATTTTGGGTCCGGAGATGCGCTCGACAGGCGAGGTGATGGGGATCGCCGACACGTTCGCGCGTGCCTTCTACAAGAGCATGATCGCCGCGGGTCTCCATGTGAAGATTCCTTTGTCGAGCGGGGAGGGGGCCTCACCGGCGGACCGCCCCCGCGTGTTCATCAGCGTGAAGGACGACGATAAGCCGGTGGCGTGCATCATCGCGCGTCGTATGCGCGCGGCGGGCTACGAGATCCTTGCGACGCGCGGAACAGCCGCGGCACTTCAGCGCGCCCGCATCCCGGCAGAGATTATCAACAAGGTCCTTGAGGGGGCTCCGCACGTGGTCGATGCCGTGCGAGGCGGCACTGTCGCGATGGTCATCAACACGACGATTGGCGCGCGCGAGGTACGCGATAGCTATTCGCTTCGGCGCCAAACACTCCTCGCGAATATCCCTTACTTTACGACTATCGCCGCGGCGATGGCCGCCTGCGACGCCATCGAGGTCGCGCGTGGCGACGGCGGCACCATTCGCGTTCGATCGCTTCAGGAGTGGGGCACGGCATAGTCACGGCTCCCAATAGATTGCATGGTCGAGCTTGCTAGTTCGCTCGAGACCTACCAAGACGTGGACGGCTCGACACGACATCGCGCGACGCGAGAAAGAGGAGAAGAGGAAGTGGCTGCGAAACACGATGGCAAGCATGCACGTGCAAATATTTGGGTGATGCAACAAAACTTGGCGAAGCAAAAAGGTGGTCGGCCGGGCTATCAGTTCAAGGAACGAGTTCTGCCGAAGGCGGCCAAAGCGTCCGCAGCATCGGCCGCGTCAGTCTCGCCAGTGCCTTCCGACGCGCCTGCCCTGGCTTCCACGGCGAGCCCTGAGTCCCCCGCCTCCGACGCGCCGGTTTAGAGCGTTAGCCGATTTCAAGCTCGTAGGGCATTCGGAGTTTTGCGCTGGAGCGTCCGAACGCGACCCTGGCTGGATTCTTAGCCGATGCCGGGAGGTGCAAGGGTCTTTCGCCGCGACCGAGTCTTACGGATATCGAATGCCTCAAGCTCGTCGCTCGACAAGTCGGACTCTTCAATGTCGGCGACGCGCATCATTCGCAGCGTAGCCTCGTCGCGAACTGTAGCGATGGCGGCGCCGATACGGGCATGTGTCTCTGTATCTCCCGAACGAACAAGCACACGAACTGCCGCAGTTCTCAGATCGGCTTCTACCTCTGGATCTTCGAGAAGAGACCACAAATCATCCAGATCAAAAGTTCCGCCGCGGTAACCACCGTGGGCCGCCCGGACCATCCTTCCTGCGATGTCAAGACGAGCAAGCCATTTGTACCACTGAACGGCGCGAACCACGCACTCAGCACGAGGGCCATAGGCAACGCGTATGGGGCCGCTCGCCAAGCGCGCGGCCCGTGAGGGTCGTAGAATCGAACTTGCATACATGTCGTACTAGCAGCGCCTTACGGCGTCGCAACTCGGCGGGAACCTGCCGCCCTCTCGATCGGCTGCTTTTTAGCGCTGCTGCATGCGTCGCGCGTCGGGTGAAATCTGCTCCTGGGCGTCGAGCATAGCGAGTTCCTCGCTCGCGTTTTCGATGTCGTCCCGAATCGCGATCCGAAGCCGACGATGGGTCGACAGATTGCGCACGGCTGCGACGGCCGCGTCGATACGCGTTCGCGTTGCAGGTTTTTGCGAATGGCGGAGGACGCGAGCGGCGGCGGCTCTTAGATCCGCGTCGGCCTCGGGGTCTTCGAGGACGGTCCAGAGGTCCTCGGAGTCTATGGTGCTCCCGCGATAGCCGGATGTCTCTGATTCGAGCATCTGTCCCGCCATGTCGAGCCGAGCAAGCCACACTCGGGGCGCCTCGCCGTTGCGACGAAGAACATCGACCCTTCCCGTGACGTCGTTCTTCGACGTTCCTAGGCCACGCGCTCGGTCGGCGGCCGACATGATCTGCGTGACGAGCGCCTTGCGTTCGTCGGAGCCGAGGCCCGTACCGATGAGCGACGCGGACGTCTCGACGTCAACGTATCCGTACGGCGGAGGCACCTTGAAACGTAGCGTGGTTTCTATCGTCTCAATGCCGAGGACGTGATCGTAAGGAACCGAGAACCACCCGAGCTTCGTGTTTAATCTGAGTCCCTCAGCGGCCATGACGATGTTCGGTGGCGCGTCCCGTCCGACGTAGCCGACCAGGCTTAAAACCATGGTGATGAGGGCGAATTGTCCAAGCAATACGCCCACAATGGCGGCGGCGGTGTGACTCCCGAAGAAGCCCGTGCCCGCGATGACGACGCCCATCGCGAAGGTGAGGAGACGGCCCCAAAAGCCGGCCTTGGCGGACGACGACGGCATCGTTCGCCACGAGACTTGGCCAAATCCCCCGTGGCCGATTCCGAGAGCCTGGCGCACGGCGTCGGCGTCGGCGTCGGTCGCGACTTCGATCGTCAGCGGCTGGTCTCGATTCGCGTGGGAAAGCGTGAAAAGTACCCCAGACTTGGTCCGCGCGGTCGTCCCTCCAACGATCGACCGAGCCTCGATGCGCTGCGAACGAGTGCCCGCGCCGCTCACTTCGATGACCCCGGGCTTTAGCGTGAGCTCCGCGGCACGTGCGCTCACTTGGCGAATCGGCATCACCCCCACAAGGTGAAAGAGGGCGACCGCCAGGACCGCAGTGAGCGCGGACTCGGCACCCTCGAGCGGCCCAGCGCACGCAAAAAGAAACAGCGCTAGGGGTCCCCCATAGGGGATCATGCGCCAAAGTCGCTTACCTTCGGGGTCGGAGAACGCAACCCGCATTCCTTGTGAGGATACGAGACGTCGGCCCAGCCGCAAGTGTGGTCGGCTCATCGTCCTCCCGGGCACACATGCAGGGCGTCGGAAGTGCTTGGCGTGTGGCTTCGCTCTGGGATGGGCTAAGGTCCACGGCTCGTTGCTCAAGGCGCACCATCGCAAGAAATGCCGCGTTCTCCGAAGTACCCGCTCGAGTCTCTACGGAAGCACCGAGAGTGTCAGGCTTCTTCTGCGCTCGGCCGGTTTGGAGACGCCATTCGCGAGCGTGAGGCCGCAAGCCTGGCGAAAAGCCTCGCCCAAAAGGCTCATCTCGAGGTTCAGTCCCGCGCGAGGGCCGTTCGGCGTGCGGAGGCGTGCCGGCTCGGTAAAGGTGAGCTTCGCGCCGGAGACCTTGTGCGTGCACAAGCGTGGGAAGACGCCGTGATGCTCGAATTTTCGGACCGTCTGCGCGACGTGCACCAAGCCGAAGCGCAACTCATGAGAGCGCGGGGCGCGGAAGAAGAGGCCCGCGCTGTGTGGTTACAGAAAAAGGCGGACCGCGATGTTCTCGCAAAAGACGAAGATCGTTTCGAGACCAGCGCGCACCGCGCGAACGAGGCGAGCGCCGACGACGCTGCTGAGGAGGCCTTTGCCGCGCGCTGGAGCCAAAGATGAATAGGCTTAGTCGATCACGCTTCGCCATAGGGGCGCTTTTCTGCGGACTCGTCGTCGGTGGATGTCGTGGTGGCTCCAAGGCGCCACCTTTGGTGGTGACCCACGTGCCAAGACTCGAAACCAACGAGCCTTTGGAGAGTCCTCTAACAGCGCTTCCCGCGCTTCGCGTCGTGTTCGATGACCCGAAGGTCGCCGGCGCGCGCGAGCTTGAGCGAGCCAAGGACTTTACGGGCGCACTTCGCGTCGTTCACGAGGCTCGAACTCAGTCCCCCGATTTGCCCGCGTCGGAAAGGTGCGCATGGGACTATCTCGAGGGTCGACTCGCGCTCGCCGCGGGGACGCTCGACAGCGCGAAAATAGCGTTCGAAGAGGCTCGTAAGCCTCCCTGTCCGCTTATGGGTTACGCGACTTTGCGCTTGGCTCAAGTGCTCGCCCGAGCCGGTCGCGCGGACGAGGCGCTCGCGGTTGCGAGCGCGGTTCCTGAGGACATCGCGGCTTGTGATGACGGCACGTTAGTCACAGCCGAGGTGCTCGCGGCGAAGAACGACCGTGCGAGTGCTCTTCCGCTGTGGCGCTTGTGGCTCGCGGCGAATCCTTACGGAAGCCGCTGGGTTGACACTTCGGTAAGGATCGCGAACGCGCTCCTCGATGGCGTTGATGGCCTGCCTGAGGCTCATGCACGCGTGGCCTGCGACGTCGTCACGAAGGTCATTGTCGAGGCACCAAAACTCGCCGAGACTTCAGGGGCCGCGCTCGCTCGTGGCCGAGCCATGGCGCTTCTGCGTTTACGTGATGCTTCCCTTAGGGACGAACTGTCGGACTCTGAGCGAGCGAGGCAAGCGCAGGCATGGCTCGAGGTTAATGAGCCGAACAAGGCGTTCGAGAGCGCAAGCACCATCCTAGCGTCGAAAAAGACCGGCGAGGTCGCTTGTCGGGCCGCGATCACGCGGGCGAACGCGGCCGTGAAAGCGAAAGGCGTCAAGCTGAACGGCTGGCCAGACGCCGTAGTCGCGTGCGCGAACGATGATCAGCTGGTTGTGGCCCTCTACTCTGGAGCGAAGTCGTACGCGGGCAAGGACCCAACCCTCGCGATCGATTGGTTCGCGCAAGTCGAGCGACGCTTTCCTCTCCACCGCCTTGCGGATGACGCGCGCTATCGTGGCGCGCTCGTTGTAGCGAACTCCGCTGAAGTCGGTCACGAAGCCCATGCCGAGCAGATGCTGCGTTCGCTACCGGATGACTATCCCGCCGGTGATATGGGCACGGAGGCGCTGTTTCAGCTCGCGCTCCGTCGCATGCAGCACGCCGAATGGACAGCCGCAATGCCGCTCCTCGAACGTATCGCCTCGCGTTCACCTGACGATCATCACTGGGCGACGTCTGGCCGCGCCGAATATTTTGGAGCGCGAGCGGCCGCGGCGACTGGCGATCGCATCGGTGCGCGCGAGCGGCTCGTCCGCGTGATTCAACACTACCCCCTCTCGTTTTATATGCTTCTCGCGCAGTCCCGCCTGGCCGAGGAGGATCCCGCTCTGGCCAAACGGACTCTTAGAGACGCCGCATCGGGCGACGCCGACGGGGCGTTTCCCTCAAAAGTGCACGCACTTTTAAGCTCGACTCCGATTGTGAGGGCGAGGCTTCTTCTCGAGGTTGGTGAGAGCGACGCCGCGCGGCGCGAGATCGCGATGTCCGGTGCGCTCGCGGACGGCGTCGACAGCGAGGTCTTGTGGGCGGTTGGCTCCCTCTATAACCAGGCTGGGCTCCCCGAGTTAGGGCACGCGTTTTCGCGTGGAAGACTCACAGATCACCTCGCTCACTACCCGGAAGGAAAATGGCGTCTCCCATGGCAAGTCGCGTATCCGCGCGCGTTCGACGCGTTTGTGGTTAGGGCGTGCGCGGAAAATGGGCTTCCGACTCCTCTCGCTTGGGCCATCATGCGTGAAGAGTCGAGCTTCGTCGCGGATGTCCGGAGTCACGCGAACGCTATCGGGCTGATGCAGCTCATCCCACCTACGGCTAAATGGGTCGCTGCAGGCACGGGTTTTCCTTCGGATGACGCTTCACTCAAGCGCCCTGAGGTGTCGATCGAGTTGGGAACGCGCCTCCTTGCAAAGCTCCGCGCGACTCATGGGCATCCGGCTTTGGCGATCGGTGCCTATAACGGCGGTGGGGGCGCTGTTGAGAGGTGGGTGGCTGCGCGCACCACCGACGACACAGACCTCTTCATCGAGCTCGTTCCGTATGACGAGACTCGCAACTACATCAAACGAGTATTGTCGAGTCAGGGAGCATATGCCTACCTCTACGATCCCGACGCACTCAAAGAGCCTCTCGGCCTAGCCGTGCGACTCGGGCGCTGAGCGAGCTGTCGCACGTGAAAGATCTCGAACTTTTTGTGGTTCCGAGCGAGCGCCAAGTCGAGCGTTTGTCTCTTGATTGTCGGCGCGCCGAGACGCGAACTTCGCTGCGAACGCGCTTAGCATCCGCGCTGCTGCCCGATGTTGTCTTTGTCGATGCGCAAACGTGTCGGCTGGTGCTTGGCATCGCTCTCGCGAAGGAGGGAAGACCCGAGGCTACTGGCCAACTCGGTCTCTCTGGCACGGTCGTCGTGGACGCCGCGAACGATACTCTGTTGGCAGCGCTACGGCAGCGTGGAGGCGCATCGTGGGGGAGGGTTATTTCCGCGCTCGATGAGGCGCTCGCACTTCTCCGCGCGAGGGGGGCTACGGCGGAGCACCTCGACCGCGTGGCGGGGTCGAATGGCTTCCTTGGCGCGCGCGCACGTACTCTGGCGACAGCCATGCGTTCGCTCGACGCAACCCTTGCGAGGGCGGGCGTTTGCGACGCTCGGCTCCTCGGCTCCCTGCTTGCCGGAGCGCTTGCTGAAGCCGCGCCGGGAGAGATCGAAGCCCTCGTCGGCGCTCGCCTTCTGCAAGCGAGATGGTTGCTCGCGTGGGAGCCGTCTGACGTTGCATGGTGGCGAGCGCTTGACGACAAACTTGCGCCTCGTGGCGGTGGCGCAAGGGTCGTGTTGCCGACGTTTGACGCACCGCTTGCCGCCGGCCGCGCGCGCGATCCGCTTGAGGCGCTTGCGGACGACCTGACGCGCCTTCTCGATGCGCCTGCCGAGACTGAACCAATCACGCCGGTGCTCGGCGACCTGACGGGGGCAGCTCCGGCGGACGGTGGGCCGCCTATCGATACGGATAGAGTCCGGGTCGTCGTCGCGAGTGATCCGTTGGGCCAGGCACGGTTCGTCGCTCACGCGGTTTCGGAGGCGCTTGCACAAGGAGCTTGCGTGGAGAAGGTCGTGATCGCCCTTCCGACGATGGCCCCTCGTACCCTGGCGCCCCTCCGCCGCGCTCTGGATGAGGAGGGTATCGTCTGGCACGAGCCGCACGGGGCGGTTCCTTCTCACACGCCGGTGGTCACGGCGGCTTTTGATGCGCTCCAAGCGGCCGTCTCGCTCGACCGTCACGCTGTCGCGAAGCTTCTCCGAAGTGGTTGGATTGACGCGGCGCGCGTTGCGGGAGGCGAGCGCCGCGAAGCTGAACGGCGCGTCTTGAAGATGGCCCGCACGCTCGAGATGTCGGTGACCGCCGCGGGGGCAGACGCAGAGGAACGATTTCTCCGTACAGCGCAGACGGGCGAGGGGGGCGCTGGTCGCAGGCTTGACGACACCGACGAAGATCGCGCGCGCGACGCCGCCATGGCTTCGCAACTTTTGTCGATGCTTGCCGGTGCTCGATGCGCGTCGACGCGCATCGAGCACATTCGTGCTGCTCGCCTCCTGTGGTCGGATTTGGGCCTACGTGCGCGCGCCGGACGCGGTGCGCTCGCTTCGTTCACCAGTGATTCTGCTCCGACAGGCGTTTTACGCGCGGAGCGACTTGCGGTTGCGCGCGACGCACGCGCTTGGGAAGCCCTTGATTTCGCGCTCGACCTCTACGAGAGCACTGCGGATCGCGTGGACGCGCTCGACGACGCGCTCGACGCGGCCGCGTTTCGCGTCGAGCTTATCGAGCTTATTGACGCGATAGCGCCGACCCCGAATGCGGGACGCGCTGGGTCCGTGCGCATCGCGCGCTTGAGCGATGTCGTTGGTGAGCTCACCGATTTTCTTGTCGTGGTCGACGCGAGCGAAGGCGTATTGCCTCGTGATGACTCACACAATGCGCTCGTGTCGGAGACGCTCTTCGACAGGATCGCAATCGCCAGTGGCGGCGCCTTTATCGTCCCTGTCGCCCACGTGCGGAGGCACCGCGAGCTTACCGCTCTCGCGATGGCAGCCTCGGACGCGAGCGCAGTAACCCTTGTTTTCGCTCGTGAAGATGAGACCGGCGCACCGCTCGCACCCTCCATGGTCATTGATGCTCTCGAACGCGGAGGAGTCGTCGTGGAGACTGCATTCGGCTCTCCCCTGAAGGCGTCCGGCCTTGAGCTTTCCTTGCGTGTGGCGCGAGAGCGTGAACGCGAGGGTTTTTTCCTCAACCCTTTGCGTCCGCGAACCGAAGTCGTGGGTGACCTGGTGCTCAGAAGTCGAGCGGCCCAGCTGCTCGCGAGCGAAACCGGCGGTGCGGGTCGAGCGCTCGCCGTGACGAGCCTCGAACGTTTCGCGCGATGCGCGTTCATGGGCTTTGCGCAGGTCGTTTTGGGCGTTCGCGAGACCGACCAACGGCACGAGCTTCCTGATGCTCGCGAAGAAGGCACGCTGGTTCACGAAACACTTGCCGCGGCGTTCCTCGCAAGCGTCGACCTTTGGCACCGTCGTCCGCGCCCTGGTGACGACATCCTTTCCCGCGGAACGTTGGCGGCGAATGGGGTTCTCGACCGCTGGCAGGGGCATGCGCCACTGCGTGCGATGGTCCGGCTTCGTGTTTTTGACTCGATGCGCGCGGTCCTCAGAGTCGCCATTGAGGACGAATCGTGGGACTTCGCCTTTGCTGAGCAGCCGTTCGGGGCGAAGAGTCTTGGCGCTTGGAGAGCTTTGGATATCGTCAGTGACGACGTTTTCCTGTCCCTGCGTGGGTCCATCGATCGCGTCGATCGCGAGCACGACGGGCAGCGTGTTCGCGTTATTGACTATAAACTCCGAAAGACCACCGTCGCCGACGCCGGTCGTTCTCTCGGCGAGACCGCCTTACAGGTCCCACTCTACGCACGGGTCGCCGCTACCGCGCTCGGGTTATCTGCGACGGGGGCCTACAGGCCGACGCAAGCAAGCGACGTTGGCCTCGACGTGAAGCCAAGCAAGCAAGCGGCCCAACGTATGAATGATTTAGTGGCATGTCGTGGAAGTGGGCTCTCGGAGATTGAGCGCCGCGCTCTCGCGATCGTCGCAAGCGCTCGCTCCGGCGCTCTCGCGCCTGTCCCGGCGCAGGAAGGTCAATGCCGTTTGTGCGCGATAAGCGGGGCCTGCCGTAAGCCGCGCTTTGCCATGTCGCCGCTCGACGACGACTTGGATGACGGAGATGGGCAAGGTTCGGCTCCCTCGGCGTCCTGAGGCTCAACGGTGGTATAGCAAGCACCCGTGATTCTCGATCAGGACAGAGTCTACGCCATGCCCCGAAACCTTGTGCTCGCTGCGAGTGCCGGGACCGGAAAGACGCACGCGCTTGTGGGCGTTGTCGTGAATCTTGTTATCCGAGATCGACCTCTCAAACTGAGCGATCGCGATCCGGCCACACCTCTCGATCCATCCCGCATTGTGGCGACCACGTTCAGTCGTAAGGCGGCCGCAGAGATCCGGACGCGCGTAACGCAGGAGCTCGAGCGGCTTGCGCTGGCGCCTGAGACGTCTGCCTACGCGGCCAGTCTTCGCGGCGACGGCATCCCGGCGAACCTTGGAGTGACCACCCTTTCATCGGAGGAGATACGTCTGCGCGCCGGACGTGCGCTAACGGGTCTTCGGTCAGCTCGGATAGGTACGCTTCATAGCTTCGCGACCGGCATCGTGCGGGCTCACGCGATCGAGCTCGGTCTCGGACCAGGGTTCGAGCTTGCGAGTGAGGCTGATGCTCGCGCGCGTGCCGACGACGCGATAGCGCGCGCCCTCGAGGCTTCGCTCGTAGCCTCGCCCTTCGTGGTCCGCAGCCTCGCCGAGGCCGCCGGCGGAATTGGAGCGCTCGTCGATCAGCTCCGCTGGATTCTCTCGCGACTCGAAGAGGACGGTCGCGCGGCGAAAGACCTCGCGCTCCCCACCACGGATGTGGAGCAACTCGAGGCGTCGATGACTACGCTCACGGAGCACGCGAGGTCACTCGCGTCGACACCGCGCTTTGAGGCCGCAGCGCGAGATCTCGTCGCGGCTTGGCATCGCGGCGACGAAGCTGCCGTCGAGCTTGCTGCTGTCGCTTTCTGTTCGTTGCCTGCGACGGGAAAGAAGTCCCCCGAACTCGATGCGTTCGCCGAATTCCGCAGGGCGCTCGTCGGCACTACGAACGACGAAAAGGGCCGCCGCCTCGCTCGTGCCTTTGGTATCCGCCACTCTTTTGTCGCTCATGCAAGCGTCGTTCGTGACGTTCTTGGTGCTGCCGAGACCGAAATCGAACGAGCCAGTCGTGCTGAGGCTTCGGTAGGCTTTGGCGAGGTCTTGCGCGCAGCGCGTGAGCTCCTCCGCGATCGACCTGACGTCGCAGAGGAAATCGGTGCTTCCGTTGATGCGCTTTTGGTCGACGAGTTCCAAGATACGTCGCGCGTTCAGCGCGACCTCGTTCAGCTCCTCTGGGCGAGAAGCGATGAACGAAAGGTCGGAGTGATTCCTTCTCTCGCGGCCGTGCGCGATGGCGGCCTTCTCGTTGTCGGCGACCGCAAGCAATCGATCTACGGCTTTCGTGGGGCGGATGTCGGTGTCTTTGCGGAGCTCGCGGTCGGTCTTGCAGGAGCACCCGCGCGCGAGGCACTCGGAATTCCGGACGGCATCACGTGGGAGCCCCGAGAACCGCTCGCCGACTTCTGCGCACTTCGCCACAACCGACGGAGCGTTCCCGAAGTGCTGGCTTTCGCGAACGCCTTTAGCCCGCGAAGGTTTTGCCCAGGTGCCACTTCCGCCGAACTCTACGAAATAGTCTACGTTCCATCGACGGAGGACCTCCTTACGCCACCCGAACGTGAGAGCGCTGCAGCTGGTGCCTCCGAGGCACACACGACTTGGCTGCGCATTCGCTCGAAGGGGGCTTCGTCGTCTCGATTGGAGGAGGCCCTGGTCATCTCCGAGCGCATTCGTGCAATTTGCATGGGAACGCTCCGAATCGGCGACGAGCTCAGGCCTGTCCTCTGGCGCGACGTCGCCGTCCTCGCCACGACGAACGGAATGCTCGATGCCGTCGCGTTCGCTCTCGCTCAGGCGGATATCCCCTATGTCGTTGCTGGCAAGAGCTTCTTTCTCACGCGTGAGGTCCGAGATCTCGCTGCGATGCTCTCGTTCGTGCTCGAGCCGTCCGATAGACTCGCCATGCTCGAAGTTTTGCGTGGGCCGTGGGTGGGTGTTCACGACGAAACACTTCTTGGTTTGACACTCGCCGGCGCCGGAATCGTCCCGCCCTATGCGTGGTCCGCCCCGCCTCAGCCCGACTTGGTGCGGGTCGAGGACCGCGCGAGGCTCAACGAGATGGCGTCTCTCGTCACCGAGCTCGCTCGATGCGCCAGCCGTATCGGGCCGGGTGCAATCTTGCGCGAGGCCGTCCGCGCGAGCGGATTCGAGGAAGTCCTTGCGTTGCTTCCGCGCGGCGCGCAGCGCGTCGCGAACGTGCGCAAGCTCCTTGCTATCGCCGACAGCCACCATGACGCTCGCGCCTTCCGGAAGTGGTTGGTCGATGCGTCCGAGCAAGAGCTCGCCGAATCGGAGGCGGCGACTTTTTCGAAGGACGATGACGCCGTGAGGTTGCTCACGGTGCACGCGAGCAAGGGCTTGGACTTTCCAGTCGTGTTCGTGCCCGAGATCGGGGCTGCGCTGCCGCGTTCGTCGAAAGGCGCCGTGCGGATTTTGCTCGGGGCTGGAAATGACGCGAACGTCGTCACCGTGCGCGCCGCCGACGCGACTGGAATTGTCCTCGAGTCCCCCTCGTTCGCGCATGCGTACGCGACTGCACGGAGGCGTGACCGCGCGGAACGTCAGCGGCTGGCGTACGTTGCCATTACGCGGGCCGCTGACGCCATGTTTTTGGTCGGCGGGAAGGCCCGTGTCAGCAAGAGCGACGTGGGCTCGTCGACGCTCGCCGTCCTCGATGACATCGCTCTCGACGCGGGCGCGCTCGCGTTGGCATCGCTCGCAGTGGAGGATGTCGACGTGCCTGCGCCGACCCTCCGCGGCGGTGAGCCGACGTTCGATGAACTCGCCATTGCCCACGTGCCGCGGCCTTCGTTCGTTCCTGCCTGGCGACACCTTTCGATCGCTCCGACCGCGCTTGCCGATTTCAGTCACTGTGCTCGGCGCTTTGAACTCGTTCACCTCCTCGGACTTCCCGAACACGTTCGTGGTGCGCGCGCGGTGGGCGCTATCCGGATCGCGAGTACACTCGACGCCCGCACTCAAGGAACCCTTGCGCACGCCGTGCTCGAACGCGTTGACGCAAGCGCCTTTGGTGGACACGACGCAGAGGCCGCCGCGAGCCGAGCCCTCGTCGCAGAGGGGGTGCCGGTGGAGCACTCTTCTCATGCCCTCATCGTCGCGCGTGTGGCTCGATTTCTCGGTAGTTCGTACGCGCAGTCCATTGCCCGAGTCGGGGCCGAGGTTCGGCGTGAGGTCGCGTTCGTCCTTTCGCAAGGCGACGCGGAGGGGCGACAGGTCGTCTTGCGCGGGAGTGTGGACTTGGTTGTCGCGTGGCCCGATGGCGCCGTCGATGTCGTCGACTATAAAAGCGCGCGCCGCGGAGCAGACGAGGCCTACGCATTTCAGCTCGACGTTTACGCGCGGGCGATGCGCGAGATGTTTCCGAGCTCCGCAAGGCTCCGTGCTGGTCTGATCTACCTTGGCGGAGAAGGGGCTACGGGCGACCCGATGTGGCGCATCTTGCCCGATGAACGGGTCGTTGCGGCGAGGCTCGCTTCGCTTGGGGATCGCCTCGTGCGTGCGAGGTGGGAGGACACCTTCCCGCGCGTTCCGCTCGATCGCTGCGCGTCGATTCACTGCGGATTTATCGGCCGCTGTCATGCGTCCACAGTCCTCGCGGGGATTCGTGAAGAGCCTTCGGAGAATGGGACGGAAGAAAATCCCTCACGTGCGACAACGACGTGATCGAGTAGCGGCATTCCGACGACTGCTGCAGCCAACGCTACGCGTCGGGTAAATTCGATGTCTTCTACGCTAGGCGTTGAGTCGCCACTCGGATGGTTGTGTACGAGGACGAACGCGCTCGCGGAAGCACGTAACGCAAGGCGCAGCGGATCGGCCGGGCGCACGCCCATTCCGTGAAGGCCTCCCTTGGCGACGCACCGTACCGCGCGAAGGCGACTTCGCCCGTCGAGCGCAAGCAACCAAAGTTCTTCGTGGTCAAGCGCTGACAATCGATTGGACGCCCAGAGGGCAACGTCCGCGCTGTTCGCAATGGACACCGGGGCTGCGGTGTCGCACGCCGCGCGCCGTCCAAGCTCGAAAGCTGCCGCGACCCGTCGTGCGCAAGCGTTCGGCGTAAGTCGCAAGCGGCGCGCGCTCGTAAGCCGTTCTTCGAGTTCATCGAGGGTTGCTCGCGCGACGCCGCCGATTCCGCCTAGGCCGCTAAGAAGGGACGCGCCTACCTCCGTCGTGCCGACCTCCCTTGGTCCGCGGGTTGGAGCCGCGTCGAGCAGTGCGGCGAGAAGCCGTTCGCTCGGCCAATTATCAAGATCGACAGCGGAATTTATCATGTTAGCGCTGGAGCAATCCGTGTGCCGCTAACCGACGGCTCGTAATTTCACGTAGCCTCGCGAGTGACCCACGTGTCTCGGACACCGCCGCCCTTGGCCACGCACAACCGTTCACCGTACTTGGCTAGAGGTCCAGGCAGATTCCGAACTTGGGATCGCTGAAAACTGTACTGGTCCGGCAAACCTGCATAGGCCCGCATGCCGTTCCGTCCGCTTTGCAAAGCGCAAAGCATTTTCTATTACCAGGCTGGCCGAGGCACGTGAGCCGATTCGAACAGCGAACGTCGTCGCAGGCGCTACCCGCCTGCCTGTCGCCGAGGCCAACGCACCCCGTAGTACCCGTTTCCGTGACGACAGCGCACGTTTCGTTGGCCCCGCAGTCACCTTCTCGAAGTAGCTCGCAAGGTTTTAACGGCATGCATACGGGCGCTGTGGTGCCACTGCCCGCCAGCGTTTGGATGTCGCAAAACGTCGCACCGCCGGAGCCTGATGTCTGCGCTTTGCAAGTTCCGTTGCAGCAATAGTGGCGGCATCTCTTCGCCCCGCTCTCTTCCAGAATGCAATCCAGTCCGGCCCCACAGTCGGCACTTACTTCACATGCGTCGCTCCCGCCGGCCTTCCCGGCTCCGTTTACCTCGCATGTTGCGATTCGTTGGCCGTCCTTCTGGACGATGCGGCAAGCGTTCCGCGCCGTGCCCTCGCCCGCGTCAGGCTCGCTCGAGGCCGACGCGCATTCGAATGCACCGGTCGTTTGCGTGCGCCGATCGTCATCCGGCATGCAGGTTTCACGCACGCGGCACAACGGATTGCCTCGATACAGAGACGGAAGAGTGGCTCCCGAGTCGGTAAGCTGGGTGGTTGGCGAGCCTCCGCTTGTGTCGCCTGGAGAGTTGGGCCGCTCGCTCTTTTCGTCGCCCACCGCGCCATGACTCGAGCAACCGCCACTGGATAGCGGGCCGACAAGACCCAAAAGCGCTGCGAGCCTCAGAACGATGGCTGTGTGGGTACGGTTTTTAAGCAGCAACAAGGAAGGCCGCCAAGGCGAAGGAGAAAAGGCCGAACGCGGTCGCCGATCCGTGCTCCTGCTTTTCACACGTTATGCCAACAATCGCGGACTTTAGCATGGCTTGTAAATGTGCCTATAACTCCACATTAAACTCTCGCCAAAGCGCGACAATGCTGGGTCCGCCATGACTGCGGTGTCGCGGTGAGCCAGAACCGTGCGCCGCCAGGACCTACCTCGTTTCGATGTCCCGCGTAGACGCGTTGCCTGCCGCATCAAAGGCGCGCACCACGACAATGTGTGATCCAGGAGGAACGAGGCTGCTGATTTCGGAATCGACGTGTTCGTCCCGCGTGTCGAACACTCCGTCTGCGGGGCCGAGGGGTCTCCATTCGAGCTTGCCGTCGATAGCAATCTCTACCTGGGAAATGGGCGACGTCGAATCGACCACGTGAGCCCTGAGACGTCGACCGTTGACCTCTAGCGTTTCGATTCGTGGCGGTGTGTTGTCAACGACAACAGTCTCCGATTCACGGGCATGCCTCTGTACCTGCTCGGGCGTATTCGACGACTCGTCGCTCGCCTCAACGCGAATACGGTACTTCCCCTCAGGTAGGGCGGCGGTGTCCCAGTCCATTTCGGTTTTCGCTTGGACTTCGTCGGGCTTCAGCAAGTCTCGCCAGTGCGTCTGACCCTCACGTTTGAAAGCGACGCGGTAGCGAAGTGAGTCGCTGTCGGGGTTGTCGACCTTCCAGCTGAGTTTCACAACGCTCTCGTGCTTGCCGACGTCACCACCGCTCGGCGGTATCGTGCCGGCGGCTAGAGGTTCCTTGCTCGCCGCGCCCTTCGGGATGGCACTAACCTCGGTGACGACGGGCCGAAGGTTTTCCGTAACGAACGGGAGCGTAACTTCGCTAAGCACGGTATTCGGATCGCGCGTCCATCGAGCTCGCACTTGAACGAAGCGCCCTGTCGCGCTCGGAAGTGCACCGGCTGATGTCAGTGGGGGACTCCACGCGGTCCACGTCCCATCCGGGACGGCGGTATGTCCGACCCTTGTGGACAGTTCGAGCTGTCCTGTCGCGCGCCAAGTCAGCGTGCCGAAGCGTGCTCGTAAGCTCGTGTCGAGGACCTTGCTCGTCCAGATGGCATTGGGGCCGCCATGGCCGACGATGCGGTGAACCACGGGGGGATCGCTCGTGGCAACGAAGCCTCCCCCCGCAGCGACGACGAGCGCACCAACTTGTCGTTCATCTGTGTCTGCGAGGAGCGTCACCACGTGAGCGTCGTCAACCGTATAAACACGTCCATCCGCGCCGGTACCCACATAGGCTCGCCCGAGTTCGTCGACGGCGAGGGACATGTAGTGGGTATCGTCGTGCTTCATCATCCGTTCGGGGCGGCCCTCAGCGTCGAACCGATAAACGACACCCTTGCCGGCCTTTGCATGCGTGTTTGAGGCTGGGCCTGCTGGCGTTCGGCTAGTGGCAGAGGTCCGCTTTGGAGGCTCGGGAGGCTCGGCGTATTCGTTCCCGATGGCCCAAATCATGCCCTTCGATACCGCGATGGATTTGACCTCTTCGCCGGGAAGGGTCGCGAGTACGGTGGCCCGACCGGGGCCCGAAATCCGATAGAGATTTCCCGTCCCGCTTGAGCCCGCAAGGAGGTCTCCGTTTTCGGCAATGGCGAGCGACACGAGATGGCTTTCGGACGTGCGGTAGTAGACCGAATTCGCGCCAGTAGGCTCGATTCGAAACACTTTTCCTCCGGGGCCGGTGGCCGCAAAGAGGCCAGCGTTTTGCCTATTAAGCACAAGTGCCCATACGTGACTCGCTTCTGGCAACGTCGTGAAGAGCTCGGCCTTTCCCGCAACGAGTTTGAAGACCTTGCCGTCGGGAATTGTGGCCGCGAAAACGGCGCCGTTTTTCGCTTGCACCATCGAGGTCACGGCGAGGGCGCCAGTCTCGGCAAAAAGCGAGAGCGTTTCTCCGACGAGTTTGTAGATTCGCCCTTGAGGGCTGGTTCCGACGAGCATCGAGCCATCGGTGAGTGCGAGTGCCGAGAAGGATGCCCCCGCGTCGGGAATAGGGACGTTTGAGAGCGTGAGGCCCGCGCGAACCGAACCATCGGAGCTCACGGCAACTCCGCTTAGGTCGCCGCCCGAAAGCTTTTCTAGCGTATCGAGTACAAAAGTGCGTGCGCCGACCGCGGTGGCATCGCTCACCACGGCCAGAGAGAGAGAGACGACGGCAGCCACGATGGCCGCGCGCGCGCGCGAGAAACTCATAGTCCGGAGCTTACCTCTCAACTCGCGGGCGCCATAGAAAACGAAGTGCGGCTGGCCCTCACCAAGTTTCGGCCGCGCTCGGCTGCGCTGCTGGCTAAAAGGAAAGTGCGAGCCCCGTGCGCAAAAAAGCGCCCCCGACCGAAAGCCTTCGAAGTTGCGTCGGTTCGTCCGACCCCAGCACGTCGCTCGCGTCGCGGTTTGGAGCCGGACTAGGGTCTGCACTCGAGGTGGCACCGTAACCTAACTCCGTAGTGAGCCAGATCCGCCCTCGGCGTGGATCGTAGTCCTTACCTCCACCCAACAAACGGACACCGGCGCCTACGCTGATATCGACCGCAAGTCCCCAAGGCGCGCGCGTTAGCGGTTGCGTCGACGACGCGTCGTCGACGCGAACCTTGTAGGCCACGGCACCTGGAGCAACTTTTCCGGACACATGGAGCCAAGGTGCGAAGTACCAGCGAGCCTCGATCGGGATGCTCAATCGATGGACTGCAAGACGTGTCGATTGCCCACGGGCGTTCGACGAACGTTCTCCGAAGTCCCATGCGATCCCGGACGCGACGGCGAGTCTCCCAGGGGTGTAAAACGCATAGGTCGCGTCGAGCGACAGCTGAGCGAGCCAATCGTTATCGGCGAATGCGTCGAAGCCGGCGCTATCGACACGGTTCAAACGAACACCTGCGCCGACGCGAAGCGAATCAAATCGAGGCGCAAGCGTCAACGCAGGCATTCGCTCCGAATCGATGACATCTGACTCTCGTTGCTCTACGATTTGCGGCTCTGTTGCGGGTCTAGCCGGTTCGGATGTGGCGTCTGCAAGCGATGATGACGCTAAAACTATGGGCGCCACGAACGAGGACAAGAAAGCTGACATGTCAGAGGTCCTCGAGGAGAAGGCCATAGTAGGAGCGCGACGCAGCCGTATCGGGTGCCCCTGCGTCTAGCACCGTGGCACCGACGGCGCCGCGAGCATCAAGGGCAATGAGCGAGCGCCCACCTCCGATACGCGCGACGTCGAACACCGCATCGATAGGTCGATCGAGCGGCACCGGGAGCGGATGCAGGTCCGAGAGACTCACTTGAGCGAGGCTCGTTCGCCCGCGTTCGAAAGCCCAAAGGCGTTCACCGTCGCGTGAGACGACAAGCGAGGCTGCTGCGAGCGTAGTGAGCGGCGATGCGGTTCTAGTGACGAGGTTTAATCCGTAAAATGAGTTTGCCGTCGTGCCTTGAAGGATCTTGAGTTCGGGGCGTGGAGGAGGAACGTCGAGCACGCTGGCGACCGGCGTAGCAAGCGAGATGACCTCTACGGAGCGGTACGGTTGTCCAGCTGCGCGACCAAGCGACCAAAACGCAACTCCTCGCGCGCCGCCAGAACCGTAGAGGAGTGCCGTGTCACCTCCGCTGCCGCCTACGACATTGGTGATGAGCGCGAACTTCGCGTAAGCTTCCGGTAAGTCGACCGTCGTCGTCACGCTCGTGTCGAGGTCGACGAGCACGGCTCTCTTCATGCTCGGCACGACGGCTGCTAGGCGAAGGCCGGCGTTGGTGCGCACGAAGACAATGTCGCCAGGAATGCCGCCGACGTCGGCGAGATTGACGTCGGCTCGAAAGTCATTGGGGACTTGGCTCGGATCTTCTGTCGTGGCGCCAAGCGCGCTTGCTACGAGCGTAAGCGAAACCACGTTCGGGCTATTTTCAAGGCGAATTCCAAGGCGTGCGTCGTCGTTTCGCGTCGGGTCACCGTCGTCGACAACGAAGCCGCCCGGCCTGTTTGGGATCGCGCTCGTCCCGCCTGCGAGGCGCACGGTAATTTCCGGACGCCGCGGCGTTGCGCGAACGTTATCGAGGTCGAGAAGCGCTACGTCTTGGTCGGTCTCTACGACCATCAAGCGTCGCGGGCCACCAGGCAAGAGTAGTTGCGGAGTGAACGAAACGCGTTGCGGCAATCCCCCGAAGCTTCGCAAAGTCCGGGGAGTAACCGCCGTTTCGCCGGGAGCTGTGAGGTCGACCAAGACGATCTCGTTCGGGTTTTCGACGAACGAAGCCTGGACGGGGGCGCTGGTCACGACGGGTGCTGCAAAGATAGCCACCCAGCGCCCGAGAGGGTCTATCGAGAGCCCTGAATGCGGGGACTCAAGGGGAAAAATGCGCGCGGCCCCGTTTTCGATGACCGTTAGACTTGGCTTTTCGTCGCTCTCTCGCTTACGCGTCGTGTCGCCCCTGGAAAGGACGAAGAGGCGCTGCCCGTCCGCCGACGCTTCGGCCTTGAGGACGCCCTTTCCAAGCGGAAGTGCGCTTCGGCCGAGGCCCTGGTCCGTGAGAGCGGAGAGCACGACCGCGCGATGTGCGTTGTCATCCACTACGACCACAGATTCGCTGAGGCCGTAGGCGCGGACCTGGCCGATGGAGGCGTCGTAGATGCTCGGGCGCGCGCCGCATGCGACGAGCGATGAAAAAACGCACACCGCAACGAAGGCTCCGCGAGTCATGGCTTGCTCCCATCCACGACGCGAGACGAAAGCTCGAATCCCGTCAACGTGCGTGCTAACCCGGTTTCGAGATCAATGAACGTCAGTCGCCCCTCGGGGTGCTGCTGTGCGATAAACGCGCGCTTAGCGCCGTCGACGATGCCGACCGCCAGGGGCGGACTTGCCAGTGGGTAGCGTTCCACCATCAGTTGGGGCATGCGCGCGAGGTAAGCGCCGAACACGTTCGTCTTGTCATCGCGCTCGGCGACGATCGCACGGTCATTCGTGACGGCTACCGCAAACGGTGGCGCGAATGTCGCGACGATTTTTGGTGGAAGCGCCTTCGCGACCGGAAGAATGCTGAAGGCGCCGGGGCTCCCCGGTTCCCCAGCGGTCCCGGCCGTTTTCTCGTGCAAAATTACCGCGTGGCGTGCGTCGGGCGCGCTAAAGACGGCAAGTACAGGTGAGTACAGTCGGACGGCGCGAACGGTTGGCGGAGCGGGCAAAAGATCGAGGATGCTGACCCGCTGCACGTCCGACGCATTGGTATAAAGAAGTCCTCGTTGGCCTCCGGGCGCGAGAGAGACTGACCCTATCGTTTCTCCGGAAACCGTGACCGTCGCGAAGGTCGTCGGCGCGATGAGAATGGCGGGGATGGGGAGCACGGCGACTTGGGACGTCGCGCGCACCACGGCGACGGCTTGGTCCCCTGCCTCGTTCAAGTCGAGATCGGTTACCGGACCGGGTAGGACGATGCTGGAGCGCAGGCCGGTGTCGAGTGCGACCGCGGTAATTGTCGACGAGCCGTCACGCCTTATCAACGCGACGTTGCCATTCGGTGTCACTGAGACGTCGCGCGACCCTGGGTCGTCGTTCGGTGTGTCCGATACCGCAACGTTCTTTATGACTTGAGGATCGCTCGTCAGGTCGAGAATCGCAATTCCATCTTGGCTTATGGCAAAAGCGCGCGCCTGACCTGCGGCAAACCCAACTGCGACAGGGCGGTAGCCCACCGCGAGAACGGTGGACGTCCCGGTAACAAGGTTCATCACCGTGAGGTCTTGAAAGCCGTCAGGCTTCGGGGCTTTTGGTACTTTGCGCGAGTCTCCCCAGGCTATAGCGAAGTGACCGTCTGCGGAGAAGACCAAGCTATTTGCGAGAGGAGCAACCTTGAACGTTGTCGTGGTGATTTCAGCTTTCGAAACACGGAGCAGTGTGGCGTCGTTTGAAAGAACGTTTAAGACAAGCGTCGTGTCGACTCCCTGTCCCGGAACGCGCCCAAGGAACGTAGGTCCATTTCCTGCCTCTACGGTTTTAACGCGGAGTGTTGTAGCATCAACGAAAGCGACCTGGCCGCTTTTTGGATTTGTGATCCAAACGAAGTTTCCTGTAGCGACGGGCGCCCCATAGTCTGATTCTACTTCTCGTTCGGGGGTCGCCTCGGCCGGGGCGGCACCGCCAGCCGTCTCAGGTCCGGATTCATCGTTCGCGCTCGGAGCAGCCCTTCCCGCGGCGAGCGTGCCTTCCGCTGAAATGTTGCTGCACCCACACGCGAATGTGAAAAACGCAGGAGCTACGCTCTCCAGGAGAGACCTTGGCTTCATAATTGACATGCAGATGCAGTGCCCGTGCCAGATCTTATTTGATTCGAAACGCCGTGGTTGGAAGAAACGAGTGGGTTACAGCTATGATCTAGCTGTCGCCTCCGAGCTCGGTCTCCGCGAAGGCGCGCCAATAGGCCGACGTTTAGGGCGCCATGGCTCCTCGTTGAGCCGCGAGCGCTTGGTTCGCGTTCTGCGTTCGCTCTGCTAAGCGAGAATCTCCGAAGTCGCTCTATCTCCGATTGCGTCGGAGGCGGTGGCGTTTTAAACGCTTGCCATGATGAGAGCCCGCGCTTCCTGGGACGAGTACTTCATGAATATCGCAGGTGAGGTCTCTACGCGATCCACGTGCGACCGTAAGCACGTAGGCGCCGTTGTTGTTCGCGATAGATCGATCCTCGCAACGGGCTACAACGGGTCGGTAAAGGGGCTTGGCCACTGCGACGATGACGGTCACCTCATGGAGGATGGTCACTGCGTACGGACCGTTCACGCCGAAGCGAACGCTATCGTGCAGGCGGCTCGCAACGGCGTCCGCATCGAGGGCGCAGGAATCTACGTTACCGCGTCCCCGTGCTGGGGGTGTTTTCGCCTTATCGCGAATGGGGGAATCGTACGTATCGTTTTCGGCGAATTTTATCGCGACGAAAAGATTTTTGATGTTTCCCAGACCCTCGGAATCGAGTTGGTAGATTTTTCGCCCAAGGTCGGCTCAATCGAAACGTCGGTCTGACATCGGGCTACACGGAACAGTGGCCGTAACATCAGCCAGCAGCGGACTTTGACGAAAACCGAACAGGAAGCAGCAGGGAAGCGTCATGGAAACGCCAATGCGCATTCCATAACGTCCCTGCCATCGCTCGACGAAACGTGATTAGAAAGAAAGTTGAGTAAACGTGAAAAGCAAGTATTTCGGAGATGACGTGTCAGCGTCGATGACGATGGCCCCATCATGACCCCCGCTGTGCCCTCGGTGAATTAGGTGGCCACCAGAATGACTAAAGGGCGACATAAAAACCGACACTCGTTGTCCTACGTTCAGTTCGCGCTCGAGAGCCGTCTCCGAGGTTGGCCTGAACAGGTTTGAGTGGACGCTCAGGTCACGGACGTAGTCGAGCGACGAGGCGCCGTGCCAGCCTTCACTCCACGCGCCTGCCTTGAGCGGTGCGCTCAGGGAAAGGGATTGCCCATCGAGATTGACGGCCGCGTCGTAAACCGCGCCATTGCTCTGAATTTGAACGTGCAGGTGCGATGAGTCACTGTTACACACATGGGTTTTCGCAGGCACAAGAGCGAATACAGTTCCGTCAAGTCTGCCGAAGCCGCCCGAGATCGCGTTTCCGAGCGCGCTCGTACATTGTCCGTTCACGGATAGGGAGGCCGTACTTTCGACCGCTGTCGAACCGACGGTCGCCGCTTCTTCGCTGAAACAGCCAGCGAGAACCACGAGAGCGATGCAGGACAAAGAGTAAGGGAGCTTGGTGATCTGACCGACAGCTGCACGACGCAATTTGAATGGGCTCATAAGGCGAAGATTCCTAGTCAACCGATGTCTAAGAAACGAAGTTCAAGCCCCCCCGCTGAACACGGGCACCGTACTCGCGGCTTGGATTCTGGCAAGCATTGAAACGTTACGATTGCGCAACATCCCTTCGTCGAGCAAAGGCGTAAGAAGCGATTTCTAAGGCTCGACCCACGTTGCTCGAGCGAAGCACGAGTGCCGCGAGGTGCGCGAGGTCGGCTGCGTGCTTACATGTCTTACATATTTTGAGACCATCCGCGAACGGTGACGTCATCTGTTGCCGGACGACAACCGGCGGTCTCAGAAACCCGACGGATCGAACGCATACTGAGGAGCGCTTTCATGAAGCACACGCCCTGGCAAACGGTGAACATTACGGTCGTAGCGTGCGCGATCTCGCTCTCGTGCCCGGCTTGCGCCAATCGCGCCAGCGAAGATATTCAGAGTGGTGGCGAACAGCAATCGGCGAGTCGCCCTCGAGCTGAAAATGAAAAGACAGTATCGGCCACCACCGCCGAAGGTCCCCGAGCGACGCTAGCAGACACAACCTCACCCATTGATCTTCGCTTGTACTTCCCTAAAGAAGCGTTGACGACCGCGCACCGGCGCGCGGACGCAAGTAGCTACTCTACGTACTCCTACTTTCCTGCGAACGACGCCTTTCAATCCATGTATGGAAGCCTTTTTACGTTAGGAAATCCTGGAGATCTCTACGTTTGGTCCAAGGGGTACAATGCAGGTTGTGTGACAACCTATGCGCAGCTTTTTCTCGGTGAAGACAAGAGTTTTACCGAAGTTGGTGACTATCTTGCCAACGACCAATGTAAACCATCAGTCGCACTTGGTTACGGAAATTATCTTTCTGGAAACGACGGGCTAGCATGGTCAGCTCCGGGCGGGCTGCCCCGACCTGGGGGCACGGGGACCACGGCCGAAAAGTACGGTTTGTCTGTACGACGACAGAATCTTGCCGGCGACGCGTATCTCTCCGCTGGTGCACTCGCGTGGAACCAGACTCGAATCGTCGAGGTTTTGCCTTCGTATCAGCCTCCGTATGGTCGATCGCAGGGAGTCTGGGGAGCGGGACTCGCAAAAACCTATTCGAATGTTGTGCGACTCGTTCTTTACCACGGAACCTACGTTCCGAAACAGAAGGCGATTGCGTCGTGTAAGGTCGACCCGTCATGGGCGTATTCAAGGTTTTACTACTCCCTATCAGGTTACCATACGTACGCTTCCGAGTACTACGTAGCCGAGGGAAAGTGGATAATCCAAGAGTCTACGCTGTACATTGAAGACGGTGGGTATTGGGGTTTGTCTGATTGCATAGGGCTCTCGCTCGACAAGCGCGCGGACTGGGTAAGCTATATCGACGAAATTTAATTTCCTCCCTGGCCACGGATGTTTCGCGTCAATGCTCGTACGAGCGCAGAGCCTCCTCGCTACATCGGAAGCGTATGCAATCGATTCGTAACGAAAGGCTGGGCTCGAAGGCATCGCGGAGTACGGGCTGAGGTAAGACTCAGCGATGCTGACATCCCGACCGCGTTACCGCGTCGAGTTTGCGCGGTAGCGCGCCGCGTTCTCGCGGACTGTTCGGCCGCGTCCCCGCAAGGACTGGACAATTGAATCTTCGACCCCATCAACCGAGCGTGGGCGAAACGTAAAGCCGGTCGAGGCGTTCTCAGTAGAGGGAATGCCTGTGCTGGTCGGCTCGCTTCTGCCTGCAAAACCAACGAGTAGGGAACCTTTCAAATGCATGATATTATCGATACCGCTGTTGCTGCAGGTTCGTTCAAGACGCTCGCTGCTGCAGCGACTGCCGCTGGCTTAGTTCCCACGCTTAAAGGCAACGGACCATTCACCGTTTTCGCGCCCACGGATGAGGCTTTCGCGAAGCTTCCACCGGGCACGGTCGACGCTCTCTTGAAGGACATTCCAAAGTTGACCGCTATTCTGACGTACCACGTCGTGTCTGGCAAAGTGATGGCAGCAGACGTGGTTAGCATGGACGGAAAGTCCGCCAAGACGGTAAACGGTGCCGACGTGAAGATCAGTACCAAAGGCGGCGTCAAGCTCAATGGTACATCAAACGTCGTGAAAACCGACATCGAGTGCACGAACGGCGTCATTCACGTTTTGGACGCAGTCATTCTTCCGCCTGGCTGACTAGACTACTGAATCGATAGACAGCGTAACGGTTCTTGCGTTGAAGATTAATTCCTCACAGAGAGGGCGACGGCGTAAGAACTGTTTTTAATGAAATTCGATAACAAACAAGCTCTTCCGACCCGATCGGCAAAAAATGTTCTCGGCGGCAAGCTGGAGGAATGCGGTCGCGACCCATTGACTGGATTTTTCAGAGATGGTTGCTGTCACACCGTCACTGAAGACTGGGGGTCGCACACCCTGTGTGCGCGGATGACCACTGAATTTCTCGCATTTTCAAAGCTTCGCGGTAATGACCTAACAACGGCGAGGCCGGAGGATGCCTTCCATGGCCTCCGCGAGGGTGATATGTGGTGCCTTTGCGTTAGCCGCTGGAAGGAGGCTTACGAGTTTGGAGTTGCACCTTGCGTTCGCCTCGCGGCAACCCACGAGCGTGCGCTCGAAACTGTTACTATCGAAATGCTCATGCGTCGCGCGACAGACTTCAATTGAGCGAAACTCCAAGTGCTTTTCGCCGTTCCAGCAGGCGCCATCGTTGGTCTTATGTCAACGCAGCACGCTTCTGACTCTTACGTGCACCCGGTCGGAACCCTCGACGTACCGCTCAAGCGCTGCAACGACGCGCGAGTAGGCGAGAAAGGCATCGGGAGCGACGTCTGAACTCCAAGGGCGAAGTGCGTCGAGTGCGAATGACGGCAATCGGTCGGCCACGTGGCCGAGGAAAGCGACTCCTTGCGCACGGATCCGATACTGGGCGACGAGACTTTTCGGAAGAACGGTTTGCTTGATCGAATTGGTGAGAAGATCGTCCAGACTTTGTGGCGCTGCTAGTTCTGAAAGAACCATATACCCAGGAGAGATCTCCACTTCCACATCTTTCCCTGCGAGGTCTGCCGGGAAACGAACCTCGAGAACTTGAGTGACTTCAGGTCCTGCGAAGGGAACGAGGTGCACTCGAAGGCGGGCGGGGTCGCCTACGTCGACGATCGGATCGAGGACATCAACGCCTCGGAGCTTCCACAGCTCGCGTTTGTAATCGACGGTGATGGTTCCCTCAATTTTCTCGATATGCGTAGGTTCCCAGGGGTTGTTTAAGACCTCGCCGACCGCGCGACCAATCTTCGATTGAGCGAAGTCGCCCGCATCCGGCATTCCCCCGACGGCCACGCCGAAGTCCTCGAGAGCAATGGTGCCGTGTCCTCTCACTGAAAGCTTGGTTCTCAAGTGCCACGTTACGTCTCGGCGTTCGTTGACGGATGCGTCGACCACGGACCCAATGACCGATGCCACGAGCGAGGCGCTCATGAAGCGGTCGTCTGCGATTTTCACGTTCCAAGCTGTCTTCAAAAGGCCCGGTGCTCCGCGAATCTCCAAAGACATCGGGAACATCGGTGCAATTTTCGACGTGTCAATGACGACCGCGCTTTGCCGATCTTGCACTAGCGTGCCGAGCGGTCGAGCGGCCTCGCCAATCTTCGATGAGTGCTGATCACTCGCGAAAATCCAATGCACTTTCCCGATCGCGGCGGGAAGCGCGCTGACGCCTGCCTCCATCATTGGATGCCCGAATCCGCAGAGCTTGCTTCCCTCGACGTGGGTCACCGTCCCCAGACCCATGAACGACACGTCACCGCTCGCCATCTGCACACCCAGCGCGCCGCCGTCGACGTAGTGCGTCGGAGCGTTCGGGTCTTGCGTGCCATCGCCACCTCCGCCCGCCTGCACAGGCTCGAGCCCGAGTGGTCCAAACAGCTTTTGGACGAGTGCCATGGAACGATCGCTCATTCCGGAAAGGAGAAGCGGCGTCGCGGCCGGTCGCAGGGGTTTCGTCGGGTCGGTGCCCATCGCGAGGCGCGACGCGACCTGCGCCGCATGGGTCGTGAGGTCATAGGCGCCCGGCAAACCGTCGAAGGCGGTCGCTCCGCTTCCCGGACCGCGTGGCACGTACGCCGCGTGCTCTGCCCTCAGGCTTGCACCAGGGAGCGGTGTGGCGCCTTCGAGTGGCCAAAAGCCCGACGGAATCGGCCGTCGCATCTCGGAGAGCATAGGAGCTATGGGGGTCACACCGGCCACCGGCTCCACCTGAAACGCGGCCCACGAGTACGCGTAAGCCCCGGCTAGTCGACCGTCGAGGTAGATCGGGCTCCCGCTCATACCGCGCACGTTCTTTGTCACGTTCAACCTTGGATGCGGCGTTTTGACGAGGATGAGATCCTGCGACGGCCGGAAGTTCCGAAGAACGCCCACGACCTCGACGTCGAATCGCTCGGGGAGCGTTCCTTTGAACACGGTGAGGCCGTAGCCTTTCATCCCGTCTTTGATCTCCTCCACCGAAATCGTGGACGGCTTCGCGTCGCCGCGGGCGAGCGGTATCGTTACACCTAAGCCTGCAAGGAGTCCGATGGCGAGCGCGCCTACGGGAAGAAATTCGTTGCGCACATCCCGAAGGTTACGCGCGGGCTAACTCCCGTAAAGCTTTCTGAGGGGTTTTCGCTCACGTTGAACAGGCTGGAGGTTTGTCCCCGAGCCGATCGCGTGCTTTGCGGTACTTGCGGTAGAAGAGCTCGATGCACGCAGCTTGGTGGATGCTCGGAGCGCTTGCGGTCCTCGCGATCGCGTATCGCTACTACTCGGCGTTTCTCGCTGCGAAAGTGCTCTGTCTCGATGATCGGCGTGTGACTCCTGCGCATCGCTTGGAAGACGGACAAAACTTCCACCCCACGAACAGGGTGGTTCTCTTCGGTCACCATTTTGCCGCCATTACGGGGGCCGGGCCTCTGATAGGGCCTGTGCTTGCGGCACAGTTCGGCTTTTACCCTGGTTTCCTCTGGATCTTGTTCGGCGTCGTGCTTGCTGGGGGAGTCCATGATTTTGTGATCCTCGTCGCGAGCACGCGGCGTGACGGTCGCTCACTCGCGGAGATCGCGCGTGACGAGCTTGGTCCGACGCTCGGTGTCGTAACCGCAGTCGCGGTTCTCTTTATCGTGATTATCGCGCTCGCGGGCCTCGGCAACGTCGTCGTAAGTGCCCTCGCGGAGAGTGCATGGGGAGTCTTCACTGTCAGCGCGTCGATCCCCATCGCCTTCGTGATGGGTCTCTATACGCATCATGTTCGCCGTGGTTCGATTCGAGGAATTCACGGCGGCGGCCCCATCGTCAAAGGTCCGCTCTTTCCATTCATTTTTATTACGATCGCATGCGGAGCGATTAGCGGCTTTCACGCGCTCGTGTCGAGCGGGACGACGCCGAAGATGGTCGATAGAGAGCGCGACTGTCGCTCCATTGGTTATGGGGCGATGCTTATGGAGGGCCTCGTCGGCATCACCGCACTCATTGCTGCGTGCGCGATGCCGCAGGAGGATTACGTCGCGATCAACACAAACCCACAAGTCGCGATTGTCGCGACTGAGAGCACGCACGGGGAAGGACTTGCCCGTGATGCGGCACAGCTTGCTTCGATAGATGCCATTCTCACCGCGCATGACCGCGAACTGTTGGGCGTAGAATCCAGTGACCATGTGTCCTCTCGCGGCGGTTATAAGGTCGCGTTGGGACATGCGCTCGCACTGTCGAACGGGACTCTTGCCGCATTGGGCTATCACGTAGACCTCACGGCTCCGCGCGCGACGATGCTCGATGACTCAGACTTTGCTCGTTTGGGCGTACACGTGAAAGAGCTACCCTCCATGCAGAGTCAAGCCAACGAGGTCGTCGCAGCTCGAACCGGGGGCGGCGTGTCGCTTGCAGTCGGTATGGCTCGCGTGTTCAGCGGACTACCAGGAATGAGTACGCTGCTCGCGTACTGGTATCACTTCGCGATTATGTTCGAGGCGCTGTTTATCCTTACGACCATCGATACGGGAACGCGCATCGGCCGATTTTTGGTACAGGAATTCATCGGCCGAGTGTCACCGCAGCTTGGCAAACCAAGCAGCAAGGCTGGCGCGTTCATCGCGACGACGATTATCGTTGCCGGATGGAGCTATTTCATCCTGACAGGCAATATATCCACGTTATGGCCAATGTTTGGAATTGCGAATCAGCTCTTGGCGTGCACTGCGCTGTGTGTCGCCACAACCATCCTTCTTCGAGAGGCAACGAACAAGCGTTACGCGCTTGTCACGGCGCTTCCGCTAGTCTTCGTGACGGGCACGACGGTGGCTGCCGGCGCCGAGAGCATTCGGCTCATCTTCCTGCCCCTTGTCAAAAACCCTACGACTAGGACGCTTGGAATCGTCAACGTGACGGTTACGAGCCTCTTGCTCGCATGCATCGCCATGGTTGTCGCCGGCAGCTTACGACGCTGGCTCCGCACCCTGACCGAGACGGAGAGCAATGAAACTTAGGGCTCGGCAAGTAACCCTGCTCACGAGCTAAGCAGCCAGCTGTCTCGACCAGCTGTGTCGACGAGGTTTTCCTCGCTCAAACGCCTAATCAGGCACTCTCCTGCACACTCTACAGCGTACAGGCGTACAGGCGTACAGGCGTACAGGCGTGAAGACGTGAAGACGTGAAGTGCGTTTCGCTTTCGCTATCCTCACGTCATCACGGAATCAGTCTCAAACGTCAGACTTCTTCGCGTCGGCAGCTTTGAGGTCGTAACCGTCCTGGTGAATGGGAAAAACCGGGGTTCCGAGGCGGCGTTTGTCGCGTTTGTTGCGCTTGCCTGCCGTCGTCGCCTTGCGCTTACGAATCCGATCGAACTGCTGGGTAGAAGAGACCATTTTTTCCTCGCGAAGCCGCGCAACATGGCGAAAGAACGCGCCCAAGTCAAGACGCGTCTCCCGGAAGTCAGCTCAGTGACGAACCGTGACGGTGGCCGAGAAGGTTGGCTCTGCGAACGGCGTGACCTTGGCTTTGCTTAGCGCAGACCGAATACACGCCTCTGCAGGTTTGCCTGCGGCGCCTCCGCTTACGGTGACGCTTTCGACCGTCCCCGCCGAGACGAATGTGATTGAAGCGCGCGACACGGGGTCGTCCGGACCGAGACATGCGCGTGCGCCAGGCAAGGCTACCCCAATGGCGCCGGTAACCGCGCCCTGTGATGGCTTTTGAGGCACGCTCCCGGCTGAAAATTGAAGCCCCCCGGGACCGGCCGCGGGCGCGACTTGAACCACGTCTCCATTCTCGCCGACGGCAGCACCCATCGCTTTGCCGAGACCGGATTCTTGCGACGACGTTGGCAAGTCTTTCGCGGAAAGTGTCGTGACCTCCGCCTTTGGAACGGGCACAGCCTTCGCGATTTGCAAAATCGGGGCTACCAGAGCAGCTGGCCGTTTCGGTGTGACGACTGAATCTGTCGTCGTCTCCGGAAGAGCGTGGGTGCCGACGAGGCTTTCGGCAACCGGCGGGAGGGCGCTCGCGTGGGCACCCTCGGCCAGAACGGGCGCTGCTAGCGAGTCCTTCGGTAGCGTTGTTACGGCCGTTGGGCCTGTGTTCAACGGACTAGTTTTGGAGGCTAAAATCCCACCCAGTGTCGCTGTAACCGCGACGAACAACCCGCCTAGTACCAACAGGCTCGCTCGACTGCGGCCGGTCGTCGCGGGCACGCGTTGCCCCGTGCCCGTCAGCACTCTCGCCGCCGCCAACGCGTCGATCGTAGGAATGGACGGCGCAGGCTGCCGGACCTCTGCCAACAAAAGGTGCGGAATCGCCTCCGAGTGAGCGTCATCGTCGAGCGCTGACATCGCCGCGCGGAGCGTCGACCTGCCTTGGGGAGGAGGCGCGGCATCCTCGCGAAGAGCCCGCGCGAGGTCGATAAGTCCTGAATCTTCGCGTTCACGGCCAGCGGCCCGTGGCATGTTCTGCTCCCGTGAAGGCGCGCCGCGCGACTCGGGGGGCCCCGGAAGTTGTCCGCTCAGTGGACCCCGCGCGAGTTTGGCGAGGTCTTGGAGGCTCTTTCGGTCCCGCTCACGGTTCACCGGCGTCGTCATGGCATTACCCTTCGCAATGGGGGTTCCTTGGGCTTGCCCTCGGACGTCCTCCAAGCCCTTGGAAATACTACCTTCGCCTGCACTCTGTCCAAGGGGGGCTACGAGAAGCTCCTCATCGGACAGCGCGCAAAAGGAAGATTCGACCAGTCCGTGACGTAGGCGATCCTCGAAGTGTTCCGGCCAGGGGTCGCTCGCTAGGCTTGTTTCCTTGAGCGGCGCTTCCGGTTGCGGCCAATCACGCAGGACGGCGTCGAGGTTCAGGAGCTTCCGTGTCTCACTCACGTCCCATCTCCTGCGGAGTCAAAACCCCGATCGCTCAAAAACTCTCTAAGCTTGCGCCGAGCTTCGTGGATCCGCCACGCGATTGTTCCCTCCGGGGCACCTAAAATCACGGCCACATCTTCATGGGAGCGGCCGTCGATGCAAACCAGGATGAGCGTGGTGCGGAGCGTTTCGCTGAGGCTGTCGACCCCTTTGCACAAAAGTAGGTAGAGCTCACGACGCTGCGCGGCGCTCGCAGGGTTGCATGTCGCCGGTCGATCGTCAGCGAGTTGGCTCCCGAGTCGTGGATCATCCGTATCGTGAGAGATGCGTGAACTCTTCCGCGAACGGATGCGATTCAGGCAGAGATTTACTGCGATCCGATAGATCCACGTGTAAAACTCGCTGCGTCCGTCAAATCGCGAGAGAGAGCGGAAAGCGCGCAAAAACGTCTCCTGCGTCACGTCCTCGGCGTCGGTTCGGCTGCGAAGCATGTGCAGCGCAAGCCCTTGAATGCGCTTCTCATGGCGCCGCACGAGCTCACGAAACGCGGACTTGTCACCACCGCATGCGCGGTCGACAAGCTCATCGTCGTCAGGCTTTTGCAGCGAAGGCGTCACGAACTCGGGTCCTCGCTTGCGTGCGCCCTGCGTGTCGTGCGAACTGTCAGCGAAGGCGATACCAACTCCGAATGACCCACGTGACAATACCGCGACCACGCTTCTTCGACCAACGGTGTTGCGCATCCTTGGGTGCAACTCGGAGAGAAGTGCCGAATCGAATCCGCGTAGGAATCGTCGTGCGGGCGTTTGCCCGATGGCGGGGAATACCTATGCTCCCTCCGACCTTGGAGCACCTGCCCAAATGAGCGAACACGCAGCGATCACGGAAGATGTCCGGCGAGCCCTCGCGGCCGAAGAGGGAGGCCGTCGTTGGCTACGGCGAGCGGCGGCTTTGGGAGTCGTCGCTTCGCTCGTCGGAGGAGGGCTCGTCTTTCGAGCAAAGAATCGACCTCCTCCTCCTGCGCGCTACGTCACCACTTCTCCAACGATGGGCGATGTCGCCGAGAAGGTCCAGGCGACTGGCGCCGTGCAGCCGGTCCTTCAGGTGAATGTCGGATCGCAGGTCAACGGGCGCGTGGCCAAGGTCTACGTCGACTTCAACTCAACTGTGAAGAAGGGAGACTTGCTTGCTGAGCTAGACCCGATTCAGTACGGCGCCCAAGTGACGCAAGCCTCCGCTCAAGTTGCGGGGCAACGGGCGAACCTCGAAAGTTCGAAAGCGAACGCGACGGCCGCAAAAGCTGCCTTTGAGCGCGCACAGAGGCTGTTCCAGCAAAATCTAGCAAGCAAGGGCGAGCTCGATACCCTCTCGGGTCAGTTCGAGGTTGCGAAAGCGCAGGTCTCCGCGGCCGAAGCGCAGATAGGGGCGATTCAAGCGCAGCTTTCGCAATCCCAGACCAACGTTGGGTGGACGAAGATTTATTCGCCCGTCGATGGCGTTGTCGTCTCCCGCGCCATCGACCCAGGCGCAACGGTCGTGGCAAGCTTTCAGTCCGCGGTCCTTTTTATCATCGCGCAGGACCTACGAAAAATGCGCGTGATGGCGGATGTCGATGAAGCCGACGTCGGGAAGTTGAAAGAGACGATGGAGGCTGAAGCTGTCGTTGACGCGTTTCCGGGCGAGTCGTTCCGAGGCAAAGTCGAGCAGGTTCGGTTCAGCCCGAACAACGTGCAGGGGGTCGTGACGTATTCCGCGGTCGTCGAGGTTGAAAATCCGGACGCGAAGTTGAGACCTGGGATGACGGCTACCGTCACGATCAAAACGCGCGAGGTCAAAGACGCCATTCGCGTTCCGAATGCGGCACTCCGTTACAAGCCGACGCCGCCGATGGGGCCGAACGGCAAGCCCGTTCCGCAGGCGCCCGAAGCGCCACTCACGAAGGGCACCGGCCGCGTGTATGTCGTCACAAGCGAGAAGCTTGGCGACGAAAAGTCGGAGCCCCGTGTTGTCCAGATCGGCATTACCGACGGATTAACGACCGAAATCATCGGTGGGCTTGCGGTCTCCGCGAAGATCGTCACGGACGAGTTGGATGACACGGAGAAAAAGAAGAAGGGAAAGATGTTTTAGCGCCATGGAGTCAGCGCTCATCACCTTGCGACGTGTGGAGAAGGACTACGAGTCAGGCGCGGGTACCGTGCGCGCGCTGCGCGAGGTCGATCTCGAGATTAAGCAGGGCGAGTTCGTCGCCATTGTCGGGACGAGCGGGTCCGGCAAGAGCACGCTGATGAACATTCTCGGTTGCCTCGACCGCCCGACACGGGGCGTCTACGAGCTTGGGGGATTTGATGTCGGCGCGAGGGGGAGCGACGCCCGTGCCATCCTGCGCAATCGGTTGATCGGCTTCATCTTTCAAGGGTTTAACCTTCTGCCGCGTACTACCGCGCTCGAGAACGTCGAACTGCCTCTCGTTTATCGAGGGGTTGGAACGCGAGAACGCCGTCAGTGGGCGACAGAGGCGCTGGCGGCTGTCGGGCTCGGCGATCGCGTGCATCATACACCAAATCAGCTTTCCGGTGGACAGCAGCAGCGTGTCGCCATCGCGCGCGCGCTTGTCACGCGGCCCCCCATGCTCCTCGCCGACGAGCCTACGGGCAACCTGGATACGCGAACGAGCCTCGAAGTGCTCGCGCTGCTCCAGAACCTTAATCGAGAGCGAGGGATTACTATCATCCTCGTTACACACGAGCACGATATCGCCGCGTGCGCGTCACGGGTCATCACGTTCCGCGACGGGCGGATCGTTACCGACGTTGTGCAGACGGTTCCTCTTGACGCCGCTGTTGAACTCAAGGCGCTGCCACCGCCCGACCAGGGTGGTGCTCAGGGGTCGGAGGATGCTGACCCAGCGCTCGCGGCGCGGCGTCGGCTCGGCGGACCCATCCCGGCAGTCCTTTATGTCACGATGGCGGTTGCCGGAATCGGCGGCGTCGGTCTCGGCGTCGCTTACGCGAGCCTGGTTTTGGGCGTCCCGTCTACGTGGGTGCCCGCGGGCTTCGGCTTCGCGCTCGAGACCGTCTTCGGCGCGTGGTTCGGAGGGAAACGCTTTGGTCGACCACTGACCAGTGACCAACGAACACGGGTCGCACTTACGTACACGCTCCTTGCGGCGTGCGTGCTCGGACCCATGTTCGCCGTCGGAGTGCTGCCCGGAAGCAAGCCGCTGCTCAATCGACTCGCTGAACTCTCGTCGGGCGGCGTGCTTGCGGCGCTCGGCGTGACGGCGTTCGGTCTCGCCGCCGTGGCACTCGCGCGGTACCTCCTGATTTCTCTCGTTTCACCGCTCGTCGCGCCTGTTGCGGTGCCGTCAAAACCTGGAGCTGCAGGGGGTCACGCGTGAGCGGATTTGCCCTCTTGCTCAGTGCGGTTCGCCTCGCACTGTCCGCGATTGTGCGGAACAAGCTGCGGGCCGCGCTTACGGTGCTCGGTATCCTTATTGGCGTGACCGCGGTCGTCATCGTGACGGCCTTGGCGGGTGGCGCTTCGGAGAGCGTCGGCAGCCAGATTGACAGCTTTGGGGCGAATCTACTCTTCATTAATCCCGAGAGCGTTCAGTCTTCGGGGGCTCGCGGTAAAGTAACCGGACGGCTCACGGAAAACGACGCGAAGGCGGTCGCGCGTGAGGCTGTAAGTGTTGAGCGCGTAGCGCCGTTTCTCTCGACATCCGCGCAGGTCGTCTACGGTGACAAAAACGCATCGACCATGGTGGCGGGCACGACCGTTCCTTACTTTCCTATTCGTCGCTTCCTCGTCAGCAAAGGTGAGGTTTGGACGGAAGCTGACGAGACGCTTAAAACCAAAGTCTGCGTGGTGGGCACGACAGTTGCTGAAAAGCTTTTCGGGACGGACGACCCCATCGGTCGCACGATTCGCATTAATCGATCGCCGTACCGCATCGTTGGAATGCTCGAGCCCAAGGGTAATTCGCCGTTCGGCGAGGACCAAGACGACCGTATTCTCATGCCGATTGGCAGCTTCCGGGCGCGTATCGTTCACACGGCGCCTGGGCGCGTGGATATGTTTATGGCGAGCTCCACGTCGGACCAAACCACCTCGCGCGCACAAGACCAAATTACGTCGATTCTTCGTCAGCGCCATCGTATCGCCGAGGGAAAGGACGCTGATTTTGTTGTCAACACGCAAGCCGAATTTCGAGAAGCGCAGCGTGCCATTACGGGCGTGCTCTCAGCACTGCTACTTTCTGTTGCCGCGGTTAGTCTAGTTGTCGGCGGTATTGGCGTGATGAACATCATGCTTGTGAGCGTCGCCGAGCGGACTCGCGAAATTGGGATTCGCCTTTCGATCGGCGCCCGCGAGCGAGATATTCTTACTCAGTTTCTCGTCGAAGCTATTGTCCTAAGCTTGGTGGGCGGATTGCTTGGCATCGTCGTCGGGTCGGGGGCAACCTACGGGCTCGGGCGCGCGCTCGGCTGGAACGCCGTGCCGAGTGCCGAGTCCGTCGGTGTCGCGGTGGCGACAAGCGCCATTATCGGCGTCATTTTTGGGTTCTTACCCGCGCGCCGCGCTGCGAAGCTCGACCCCATCGAAGCACTGAGGCAAGAATAGCGATGCTTGGCGCGTTTCTCACCGGGGCTCGGCTCGCCATCCGGTCGATTGTGCGGAGCACGCTTCGCGCGTCGCTCACGATCCTTGGCATTCTGATTGGGGTGGCTGCGGTCGTCACGGTGACAGCCCTCGGTGCCGGCGCGCGTGACCAGGTGTCGGACCAAATTCAAGGTATGGGGTCCAACGTCATTATGGTCGCGCCGCAGAGCGCAGCTGCTTCCGGCGCTCGCGGTGCGCTTGGTGCGGGCGCACGTCTTACGGAAGATGACGGAAAGTCGATCGTCCGCGAGGCGGTGAGCGTCGCCGCTGTCGCGCCTGCATTGCGCGCTCGTGCTCAATTCGTCGCTGGCGAGCGAAATTGGTCAGCGCAGGTGATTGGCTCCAATCGTTCATTCTTTACGGTTCGCAACTGGGGCGTGCGAAGCGGCGCAGAGTGGGATGACCACGACGAAGCGACGAAATCGAAGGTGTGCCTCCTTGGCTCGACAGTGGCGACCAAGCTTTTCGGTGATCAAGACCCCGTGGGCCGCACCGTGCGCACGGGCCGTTATACGTTTCGCGTCCTTGGGGTCCTCGAGTCGAAAGGTGAAGCGCCATTTGGCGGTGACCAAGACAACATGGTTCTCATGCCCATCGGAACGATGCGCGGCCGTATCATGAGAACGGCTCCGGGCTTTGCCGGTGTGCTCCTGACTTCGGCTACGTCGGCAGACACGACGCAGCGGGCAGTGAAGCAAATCGAAAGCATCCTTCGTCAGCGCCATCGTATCGCCGAAGATCGCGAGCCCGATTTTTGGATTCGTACGCAGCAAGAGTTTCAGGCGACGCAAGGCGCTATCTACTCCTTGCTCACGGTGCTCCTTGTCTGCGTAGCGGCGGTAAGCCTTATCGTCGGCGGTATCGGCGTGATGAACATCATGCTTGTGAGTGTCACGGAGCGGACCCGCGAGATAGGGATTCGTATGGCGATCGGCGCCCGCGCTGCCGACATCATGATGCAGTTTCTGGTCGAGGCTGTCGTGCTTGCGTTGATCGGAGGGGTTGCGGGGGCATTGACTGGCATCGCCGCTATCGCTGTCCTCGGTGGAACATTAGGCTGGCCCATGAAACTCGACCCCATCGCGCTTGGCGTCGCGGTAGCCACCAGCGCCGCGACCGGGATTGCTTTCGGGTTCTTTCCGGCTCGTCGTGCGGCGAAGCTAGACCCGATCGTCGCGCTTCGACACGAGTGAGACACGTCGCTCGTCCGTTCAGCACGTCGAAAACTGCGCCGCGTGAGCCCGCGTGACCGCACCTACCGCAATCACTCGATGACTGGAAACGCTCGGGATGGCTCCGACTTTATCTGTGGGCGAACCGGTCGTGATGGTCTTCGGCTAACGTCTCGCTATGCCGCGCGTGTTACATATCTCTGCGACGAACCCCGAGCCCGAGCGGATAGCTGAGGCCGCGGCGGTCCTTACGGCTGGCGGCCTCGTAGCCTTTCCGACGGAAACCGTTTACGGCCTTGGCGCGCGTGGGCTTCGTTCGGCGGATGTCCTTCGGATCTTCGAGGCAAAGGGGCGACCGCACGGGCACCCGCTTATTCTTCACGTGGAAAATGAGGCTATGGCGAAAGGGCACGCGAGCGTGTGGTCAGAAACGGCCGCGACGCTTGCACGCGCGTTTTGGCCTGGACCGCTCACGCTCGTTGTTGAGCGCGCGGCGCACGTTCCTCTCGAGGTGACGGGCGGACTTGGGACGGTCGGCTTGCGCGCGCCGCGTCATCCTGTCGCGATGGCGTTGATCCGAGCGGTCGGCGAACCGCTGGCCGCCCCGAGCGCGAACGCACACACGCACGTTTCGCCGACGACGGCGGCGCACGTTGTGCGGTCGCTCGGCGACCGCGTGGACCTCGTCATCGATGCGGGACCCTGCGCACACGGCATTGAATCGACCGTCATCGACGTCGCCCGCGAGTTACCGCGCGTTCTCCGCGCCGGTGCGACAAGCCTCGACGCACTTCGCCATGTCGTACCTGGCGTGAGCTATGGCGCAATGACTGTCTCAGGAGACGGCGCGCGTGCCTCCCCGGGCCTTGCGTCGAAGCATTATGCTCCGCATACGCGGGTCACTGTAGGACCCCGTGAAGCTGGGTTTATTGAATGTATTCGTGTAGTTGCGGGGCCTTCGGCGCGGATTGGTGTCATCGCCTGGAGTGACGAGGCAAAACGCGCGGTCGATGCGGCACTGAAAGCCAAAGCGCTCACGCTCGCGACGTTTGCGCGCCTACCGAACACCGCCGAAGGCTACGGCCCTGAGATCTTCGCGGCACTGCACGACGCGGACGATGCCAAGCTGGATGTACTCATCGTCGAGGACGTGCCGAGTGACCCTGCTTGGTGGGCCATCCAAGATCGCCTGCGTCGGGCTGCCGAGACGTAGCCGGCGTATTGCACCGCGGGCTTTACCTGTCGAAGGTTCGCGCTTAACGTCGCGCGCGTCGGAGGCGGTTCATGGATCACAGAGTCATTCATCCTTCTCACTTTCCGAGGTCGCGCGGCTACGCGAACGGCATTCTTGCCGAGATCCCGGGTGGCCGTCCGTTGCATATTTCGGGTCAGATCGCGTGGGACAAGGACGCTCGCATCGTCAGCCCCGACTTCGCAGTCCAGTTCCTCCAGGCACTAGACAACGTCATTGACGTTGTGCGCGAGGCCGGCGGAGCCACAAGGCACATTGTCAAACTCGTGACCTACGTAACGGATCTCGAGGCCTATCGTGCGTCCACCGGCGCTATCGGCGAGGGATGGCGCGAGCGCCTTGGAACCTACTATCCGGCGATGAGTCTCGTGAAAGTAGCGGGGCTTCTCGAGCCCGGCGCGCTTGTCGAGATTGAAGGCGTTGCGATTTTGCCGGCCGTATAACGATGGCGCGCCCCCCCATCGCTCCCAAGACGTTTGACTTCGCGCTTTCTACTTTTGGTGTGGCGGAAATCACGCTTCGTCGTCCAGAGACTCTAAATTCGCTGACCTTCGAGATTTACGAAGAGCTGCGCGACACGTTTGCCGCGCTCGACCATGATGCCGCGGTCCGCGCCGTCGTCATTACGGGAGAAGGCCGGGCATTTTGCTCCGGAGGTGACGTAGACACGATTATCGGCGAGCTGTTCGCTCGCGACATGGAAGGGCTCGTCGCGTTCACGCGCGTGACCGGCTCACTTATCCGAAACATGCGAGCGCTGCGCCGCCCTGTCGTGGCTGCGGTCAACGGCCTTGCCGTCGGCGCCGGGGCCGTTCTTGCGCTCGCTTGTGATTTTCGCGTGGTGAGCTCCTCGGCGAAATTCGGATTCATCTTCCCGCGCGTGGGGCTCTGCGGAGCCGACATGGGAGCAACGTACTTGCTACCGCGCGTCGTGGGGCTTGCGCGCGCAAGCGAGCTTCTCTTCCTCGGAGACGTTATCGACTCTGACGAAGCCTACCGAATCGGCCTTGCCAACAAAGTCGTTTCGCCCGAAACGTGCGTCCAGGAAGCGCGCGCGCTCGCGGAGCGACTTGCTTCGGGACCCGCCTTCGCGCACGCGATGACGAAGCAAATGCTTGAATCGGAGCACACCATGACGCTCGATCAAGCGATCGAAGCCGAGGCGCAGGCACAAGCCCTGTGCATGCAGCATTCGGACTTTCGGGTCGCGTATGACGCATGGAAAGAAAAAGCACCCTGTACATTCAAGGGGGCAGGCCGTCCGTTCCTCAAGACGCCGCCTGAAGGTTTAGCACTCAGCTCCTCGACTGCGAAGGTTTAAATGGTTCACCCGCATACGCCCGCATCCTGGTCGGCGCTGCCGATGTTTTTCAATGATTCCCACCGCGACCTCGGAGCGCTGTGTAGTCGCGTTCTGACAGATGGCGACGTAGCCTTGCACGAGCCCGCGCGAGTTATTCCTCGCCTAGCAGAACTCGGGCTTCTCAGGGTTTTGGTTCCCGACAGCTACGTTAGTCTCACTCGCAAGCCTGTTGCACCTCGTATCGATGTTCGCGCGCTTTCGATCGCACGCGAATCACTTGCCTACGTATCTCCGCTCGCAGATTCAATTTTCGCAGTGCAAGGGCTTGGGTCCTACCCCCTTCTTCTTGCAGGCGAAGCCGTCCAACGTAGGGCGTTTCTTGACGAGGTCGTGCGAGGTTCGCGCGTTTGCGCGTTCGCGCTTACGGAGCCTGAGGCGGGCACCGACGTGGCATCGTTACGCACGACGGCGTTCCGCGATGGCGAAGCGTGGGTGCTCGACGGTGAAAAAGTCTACATCTCAAACGTCGGGATTGCCGATTCCTATATCGTTTTCGCCAATGCTGCCCCCGAAAAAGGTAAGAAGGGAATTACGGCTTTCCTTGTCGACGCGAAAACGGAAGGCCTCACCACCGAACCTATTGCGATGAGCGTAGATCACCCGCTCGGGCGCATTCGAATGGATGGATGCCGCGTGCCTGGAAGTAGCCTTGTCGGTGAGGTCGGACACGGACTTCGCCTTGCGCTTGGTACACTCGATATGTTTCGCACCTCTGTGGGGGCCGCAGCAGTTGGTATGGCTCGTCGTGCGCTTGATGAGGCCTTGGCGCGTACAAAAACGCGCGTCCAGTTTGGCAAGCCCCTCGCAGAATTCCAGCTTACGCAGGCGGCACTTGCAGACATGGCGACGGAGCTCGATGCTTCGCGGTTACTTGTCTATCGTGCAGCTTGGGAGAAAGATCAGCCCGGTGCGGAGACCGACGCTGCACGACGAGCGAGTGCTGTCAGCGTCGCCATGGCAAAGATGTACGCGACCGAGGCCGCGCAGCGGATTATTGATCGCGCGGTGCAGCTTTTTGGCGGCCTCGGCGTTACCGATCGATGCATCGTTGATAGGCTTTACCGAGAGATTCGCCCACTCAGGATTTATGAGGGCACGACCGAGATTCAAAAACTTATTATCGGTGCAGCGCTCGTTGCTCCCGCGGTATTGGCGACCTCACGCGACTGAAGTGCGACCCTACCGTGGTGGTAAAGGGATCCATGGTTACTCGTTTCCAGCCGTCGTGAACGAGCCGTCTCCGGGTGATGCGCGAAAGGTGCGAGTTTGCGCGGGCGAGTTTGGTTTCGCGGCTTCGTCCGATGTTATCGGGGACCTCGGTTTGCGCCTACACGTCATGCTTTGTCGCGCGTATTTCTCGGGGTGAATCGGTGCGATTGGTGCAGCTAACCTTGGTCCTATGGGATCCAACTTGGTTCGCTCGCGCGCTTCGGTATCGTTCGTTCTTGTCGCCGCAGGTGCACTGACCGTCGCTGTCTTCGCGGCGTGTTCGAGTGCGACGGAGGTTACGCCCGACGAGGCGCTCGTTCTCACCGCTACTCCCACCGACGGAAAAAAATCGGGTGATGAGACCGACGTCGATTGCGGGGGGACACGCGCCGCCAAGTGCGCCGACGGGAAAAAGTGCTCGGTTGGAGGCGATTGCGCGAACGCCGTCTGCGCAGCCGGTACGTGTACTTTGCCCTCACCGACAGATGGCGCCAAGAATGCCGACGAGACTGATGTCGACTGCGGCGGAACAAAGGCTCCAAAGTGCCCACCGACGAAAGGCTGCTCGACGAATGGCGATTGCGCCTCTGACGCCTGCTCCTATGACAAGAAGTGCGTCACGGCGAAGGGGTGTACGGCTCACTTCGGCGGTGACACGTGCGGTGCTGGAGAAGCCGGCGCACCCGACGAAAAGCATGAAAGCTGCTGCACGGTGATAGACATCGCGGAACAAGGTGCGCCCGGCGGCGGTTTCAAGATGGATAAGTACCATGTCACCGCTGGCCGAATGCGCGCCTTCGCGGAGCGGTACCAAGGCAACTTAAAAACGTGGGCGTCGGAAAAGCCAAAGGGATGGGATGAGTCTCTCACCGATTCGTTGCCAGAGACGATGGAAGACGTGAATGCGCTGCTCGGTCCGAACGGTAAGAGAGGCTGTAGTGTGAAGGAGCAAGGCGGAAGAACATTTTTTCAGGCTCCTGTCGGCGGCGATTCGGCGGAAAGGTCCGATTTTTCCAAAGATGTCCTCGACGAGAAAGCCCTCAATTGCGTGCCGTGGAATCTGGCTGCCGCCGTCTGCTCGTTCGATGGCGGTCACCTTGCTAGTTCCGCAGAGATTCAATGGGTCTTCAGAAATGGCTCGAAGAAAACGAACTACCCATGGCAGTTCGCCGACACCACCCCCTACAACCCAGCTATGCAGGATGAGCGCGTCGTGCATATGTTCAGCTATGCGACGCCCAATCCGCCGAATGATATGCGCCTTGTGGGCAGTGGGGACAGCGCCTACCCCCTCGACCACGCGTTCTATATAGCGCGGCCGGGTAGCCGTCCGAAAGGCGCAAATGTGCACGGTATCCAGGACGCGGCGGGCAACTTGATGCCGTGGGTGCGCGACAAAGACCGCGCCTTCTCGTGGACGCAGTCGTGGGAAAAGCACGAAAAGAAGCCGACAACGTCAAACTGGGTGGACCAGGCGCCAGAGACGCCGGACGGGTACTACGGCATCGGCGTGCGTTGCACTTACTGACAGGGAGAACGCTTTCCAGGTAAAACACGTGGCGTGATCGCCTTCCCCGACGACCTCAATCTCGCGCGCTACTTCTTGTTCGATCGCCAGCGCGAGGGGCTCGGCGCAAAAGCCGCGGTTCGTTTCGGTGACCGCGTCTGGACGTACGACGTCGTCGCGGAAAACGCCCGACGCGTCGCGAGTCTCCTGGCATCTCGCGGCGTGCGTCGAGGCGAACGCGTGCTCCTGATACTCCCCGACGCTCCGCCCTTTGTGTGGACGTTTTTCGGAGTACTTACGCGCGGTGCCGTGGTCGCGATGGGAAATCCTCACGCGCCTCTCGAAAGCCTCGCGTACCTTGTTGCGTATACGCGTGCGACGGCGATCATCACGACTCCGTTCGTTGCGGAAGGCCTGCGTGCGTATGTCGAGTCGGCGGGCAGCGAGGTGCAGGTCGTCTTCGTTGTCGCGGACCTTGCGACGGGCGACGACCCCGCGCAGCGCTTGGACGTTCCCGTTGGCGGTTGGGGTAGCGATTTTGTAGACCTCTCCCTCGAACTCGAGGGTGCGGCCCCCGCGGAGATTACGGTTACCCACCGTGACGAGCCTGCGATCTGGCTTTTTACGAGCGGTTCGACCGGCGAGCCCAAAGCGAACGTCCACTCCGCGTGTGACTTTGCGTCGAGCACCGAGGCCTACGCCAAGCGCACGGTCGGTTATCGACGTGACGACGTGACTGTAAGTGTGCCGCGCCTCTTCTTTGGTTATGCGACAGGCACCAATCTGATGTTTCCTTTTGCCGTAGGAGCCACCGTTGCGCTTTTCAGCGAGCGACCGACGCCGCAGAGTCTCGCGAACGCGATCACGAAGCACCGCCCAACGGTGATAACGAACGTACCGACGATGCTGGGAAAGCTGCTGGAGTACGACGCGGAGCTCACGCGCGCGGGGGCGTCCGGCCTCGACCTTTCGAGCGTGCGGTTTTCGCTCTCCGCGGGCGAGGCTCTTCCCGGACCGTTGCTTTCGCGCTGGCTCACGCGCTTCCGCAGCGACGTTTACGACGGAATCGGCTCGGCGGAGATGTTTCATATCTATGCCTCGAACCGGCCTGGCGACGTCAAGGTCGGTTCTCTCGGTAAAGCCGTTGAGGGCTATGAATTACGCGTGCTGCCCGAAGAGGCCGACAGCGCTGGGGCCACGCCCTGCGCGCCCGGGGAGATTGGCATTCTCTGGGTGAGGGGAGACAGCATTAGTCAGGGCTATTGGCTTGATCGCGAGAGAAGCTTTAGGACGTTTCATGGTTCCTGGTGCCGTACGGGCGACCTCTTTCACGTCGATGAGGACGGTTACTTGTACTTTGCAGGTCGGAATGACGATCTCCTCAAAGTGGGTGGGCAATGGGTCGCTCCGCTGCAGGTCGAGGAGTGTCTCTTCGGGCATCCCGCTGTTGCCGCGTGCGCCGTGATCGGCGTTGAACACGACGGTCTCGTGAAGTCGAAAGCGTTCGTCGTGCTCAGGGCGGGCTACGCGAAAACCTCTTCGATGAGCGTCGCGCTGCAAGAGTACGTGCGCGAAAATCTTGCTAAATACAAGTACCCGCGCGTGGTCGAATTTGTCGACGATTTGCCGAAGAACGACCGCGGCAAGGTCGACAAGAAGGCGCTCCGCGCGCGCGTTCACGTGAGCCCGTAACGTGACGTACGAACTTGCCGGAATGACCTACGACGAGCTCGCGTCGCTCCTCGCCACGAGGCGTGTGGTTGCCCTCGTTCCCGTGGGAAGCGTTGAGCCGCACGGCCCACATCTACCCCTCAGTACCGATACGGCCATTAGCGTGACGTGTGCCTTGCGTGCGGCCGAGAGGCTTTCGAGCGAAGGCGTCTCTGCCGTGGTCGCGCCCTCCGTTTCGTATGGCGTGACCGATTATGCGAGCGGCTTCGCAGGCGCGGTCGGAGTGCCGGCCGACGTGCTTACCGCGTTGCTACGTGCAATTGCGTCGAGCTTGTACGAGACGGGGATTTCCCACGTGTGTTTTATCAACAATCATTTGGAACCTGCGCACGATGCGGCCGTACGCGCGGCGACCACGTGTTTCCCGACGGGTTCGGCTTCGGTCGCTTGCCCGCTGACGCGTCGTTGGGGTCGCACGCTTAGCGATGAGTTCAAGCGTGGTGAGTGCCATGCAGGTCGTTACGAGACGTCGCTCGTCCTTGCCGCGGGTTTGCCCGTGCGCGCCTCGTTTGAAGCGCTTCCCTCTCTTTCTCTGAGTCTATCGGCGGCCATTCGCGACGGTAAAACCACGTTTAGCGAAATCGGCATGGACCGCGCCTACACGGGAGCCCCGAGCGAAGCGACACGTGACGAGGGCTACGCGCTCTTCGAGAAGCTCGTCACGATGGTCGTGACCGAGGTTCGTGAGGGACTAGCTGAGCTCAACGCTCTCAGCGAGGCGACGTGACAGTGCTATGGGATTGGCTATGACGCTTCGCCGCGCCTTTGGTGCCCTCGGTCTGACGTTCCTGCTCGTGGGTTCGCCTTCCTGCGCGAAACCGAAAGCGCCGCAGCTCACTCCGAAGGAGGCGACATTCAGCTCCATCGATCTCGCCGGCTTCAACCTCCGCGTGAAGATGGACGCGTTCAACCCCAACAGCTTCGCACTCTCGGTGCGTGCGATCTCGGCGCGCGTCGTCATTGATGGTACTCAGGACCTCGGCCTGGTGACCGTGTCGTCGCCGATGAGCCTCGCCGCGAACTCACACACGGCACTTGATGTGCCCCTCGCGGTCAAGTGGACCAGTCTCGGCACGCTCGCGAGCCTCGCCGCGGCTCGGCGTTCCGTGCCTTATGCCATCGACGGAACGGCGACGGTGGGCGGTGAGAGTCTTAACCTGGACGTACCGTTCAAGTTCGCCGGCACGCTCACGGAGCGGCAGCTTGCGGAAGTCGCGGCGAAGTCAATGCAAGGCATTCCCGGCTTGTTCCTGCCGAAGTGACTTTGCCGGATTGCCCGGCGATTGTCTGACCCTTTAGGAACGCGAGGAGGCGTTTGGGGCATGGCGGTCGTCACTTTATTTCGAGCGGACAGACGCGGCGCGGCGGATCCGCTTTAGATTCACCGACGCTCAAGGCACCGAAAACATAGACCGTACGGAGAATTCGCTCACGCTCCACGTCGGGTCTTTGTCGGCAAAAATAGTCGCCGCGACTCCCATCGCGCCCGGTGCAGCCGACAAGCTGCTCTGGAGAGCGTCGGTCAACGCGGCGCAGGCGCCAAGGTCACTCGGGCTACACTTTGTAGCCCCGAGCAAGCTGTCGACGACGGACCACGCTTTGTTCGAAAGCACATCGACTCTAAGCTCGACGCCCTCACGAATCAAAAGTCGCTGAATTTCTGCTCGCTTCGCGTCGTCGAAGATGGAGTCAGCAAGCCCCGGCCTGTTGCCCAGTTTCGGGTTCCGAAGAATCGCGGGAACGCCTAAAATGTCGGCTACGGCCCCGACCGCGCAATCGTCAGGGAAGGTCGCCGTCATTTGAAAAGCTGCGAACCGCGACGCTGGAATATGGAACACGAACAAGGATGCCTTGTCGTTGGGGGCCGACGCCATCCGGGTTTCCGACGCGAGCGACCAGCCCATGCTTCGGTGCGCGACCGATCCTCCGTAGCTAAGACGTTTGGCCGAGGGCTGCGTCGCATCGACCCACAGTTGAAGTGCGCTCTTGTCTCCCACGTGTACCTGAAAGTTATCGCGCTGTTGGTTTCCAAGCTCGGTAGCGGCACTAAGGCCGCCCGCGAGGTTCAAGTCCGGTCCCACCGTTCCGCTCCCTGTAAGGCCGTTTCCTAACAGTTCAGGACTGCCCTCGACCCACCTTTGCGAGCTTGGCGCGCCGTTTAGGAATGCCGCTCCGAGGGTCACCGAATTGACGCGCGGGATTGCTTTCGAGATGCGGAGCGGCTTCGCCGTGCCGATCGCGCGTCCGCACTCTCGAACACGTTTGTCGGCGTTGGGCGCGGGGCGGTCCGCCTTGCTGCCGTCTGCCGCAAGCGCGGGAGGCGGGCTATCGTCGATGACGGGAGGCGGTGTCTCGGCCGTTGCCGTTTCTGGTTTCTCCTGACCTCCGCCGGGTGAGGCCGGGGCGACCGGCGCAGTTTCGACAGGGTCACCGCCCGCGCTCGAGCAGCCGTCGAGCAGAAGAGCGGTCTGGATGAGAAACGGGACCATCAGGCGAGGGGAGATTCGCATGATTCAGAAGGTAGCAAGGTCCGAGCCGTCCTTTCATATCGCCCCATGTAAGCATTTGTGGCGACAAGCGTTGCACTGCCTGAGCATCGGCCTCGAACCGTGAACGCCTCGCGATCCACCCGTGCCCTGGAGCCAGCGGGCGGTGGTGGATGCCGGCGTTAGGCGGCGTCGCTTTCGACTCGTGTTGCGCCTCACGGACGAGGCAAGACCGGCATTCGTTCTCGCAAGGCTTTACGTGGGCGCCCGCAAAGGGTTCTCATAGACACGTGCCTGCACCGATTTTCGACTTCAACGCGGCTCGCTCCTCGATTGTGGCGGAGGTCGTGCATCGCGTAACGTCGCATACGCGCGACCCACTTTTCGTGCTGAACGAGGCAGCTTATCTCGAAACGCGTCGTCTCCAGGGCTCGAGCAGCGCTGAGCTCTCCGAGTGGCGCGGGCTCGCCGGACACCTGGGTCGGATGACCGACGCCGAGCTGCGCGAGAAACTGCGCGCTTATGCGGAGCGCTATGCGTGGGACGTCGCAGGGAACTTCGATACGCGCGTCTACAAGTTCGCCTCGAAAGCGATAGCTCCTCTTATCGGCGCTCTCATTTCGCCGCGCGCGACGCTCAAGAATTTCACGCACTCGTTTGACTTAACCGCGCTTGACGGGCGCGTTCTTGTCCAAGGACCACGCGAGCACATTCGAAAGCTCTCCGAGATCGGAACCGTGGTCTACACGCCCACGCACTTATCGAACTTCGATTCCGTCGTCTTCGGCTTTGCGATGGAGCGCGCGGGCCTCCCACCTGCCGTTTATGGCGCAGGAAAGAATCTGTTCACCAATCCCGTGCTGAGCTTTTTCATGCACAACCTCGGCGCCTACCGCGTCGACCGACGCCTTCGCCATTCGCTCTATAAAGACGTTCTCAAGACGTACTCGACGGTCATGCTCGAGCGCGGCTACCACTCACTCTTTTTCGCCGGCGGAACACGCTCGCGCTCGGGCGGAGTTGAGCGAAAGCTAAAGCTCGGGCTCGCCGGAACCGGCATCGAGGCGTTCGTTCGGACGACGGTGAGAGGACGTTCGCAGCCCGTGTTCTTCGTCCCCGCCACGATCAATTACCTCCTCACACTCGAGGCCGAGACTCTTATCGACGACTTTCTCCAAGAGGAGGGGAAAGCTCGCTACATCATCGAGGATGACGAATCGACGCGCTGGGCGCGGGTCGCGACCTTCGCCAACAAGCTCCTCGGCCTCGACGGCGCCTGCGTGGTTCGATTTTCGCGGCCTCTCGATTGTTTTGGCAACTACGTCGACGACGAGGGGCGCAGCCACGACAACCAAGGCCGCATCGTTGACGCCACCACCTATGTGAGCGGACGCGACGGAAAGCCGGCCGTCGATAGTGTGCGCGACGCGGAGTACACGCGTGAGCTAGGCGAGCGAATCGTGGACGCGTTCAAGCGCGACACCGTCGTGATGACGACGCACGTGGTGGCCGCGTGCGCCTTCGAACGCCTTCGCAGGGCCGTGGGCGAGGCAGATTTATTCGCCGTGCTTCGTCATCGCGACGACGTGGCCGTCCCGCGGGAGGAGCTTGCCGAGGACGTCGAAGTGATGCTCAGTCGGGTGGCCGCGCTCGAAGACCGTGGCGAGATCGTCATGGCGCCAGGGCTTCGTGGAAAAAAGGGCGAGACAGTTCTCGATGAGGCGCTGCGTGCGTTTGCGGGCTATCACACGCAAGAGGTCCTTGCGCCACGCGGAAGCCAGCTCGTGCTTCGCGACACGCGACTGCTCTTTTACTATCAAAACAGGCTCTCGGCTCACGGGCTCGGGTTCGACGTCACGGCCCCAAAACGAGCGCCCGCGGCGAGGACGCTCAAGGCTACCCCGGCCGTCGCAGACGACCCTGTCGTCAACTAATGACCGTTGGGGGTGGCGCGCCCTGCAATCCATGCGCTATCGTGCCCGCCCTTTCGAGCCGTCATGAACCAACCTTCCGACTCCTCAGTCTCACTCTCTTCCGCGGGCACCTTTTCTGAGGCCGCCGAACCCACATCCGTGACAGGTGCGACTCCGCACGCACTGCCGGATGCTTCACCGGCCGCCGCAGCTGACGTGGCCCACGCAGGACACGCGCCGGCGTCGTCAGCTCGCCAAACGTCCGACGCGGCAGCGGCGGAACCTGGCGCACCGACGGCGGTTGCCGATTCCGACGACGGTGGCGACGAAGCCGAAGCTGGCTCCGAGGTCACCACGGGAGGCGGAGGCACAGAGGCGTCTGGCGAAGACGGGGGCGCGCTCAAGCGCAAGCGCCGTCGTCGTCGCAAGAAGAAGAGCGGCGAAGGCATCGATGGGGCGACCGAAGCCACGGCGAGCGGCGACGCTCCTGCGGGTGCCGATGGCGTCGTGGCACCGGGAGGCGGCGGCCAGCGGCAGCGACCCCAGCACGCGAAGAAGGATCGTCCAGAGCGCGAGCGACCGGCGTTCAACGTCGGCGATGTCGTGTTCGGTAAAGTGCTTCAGGTCACTGAAGATTGCCTTTTTGCCGACCTTTCCGGGAAGGCAACGGCCATCTTCGACCTTCGCGAGCTCCTGATTACGGAGGAGGAGGCAGAGGAATATAACCGCGCGCACAAGGCCGACCGTAAGGCCGCTCAGGCTGAGCCGAGCGACACCCCTGAGACCGACGCCGCACCTGCCGACGTCGCGTCGACACTTGCGGAGCACGTGGTTGCTGAAGGCGAGAGCGCGACGGCGGACGTGGTGGGCGCGACCGTGTCGGCTGAAGCCGATGGCGAAGCGGCACCCGTCGAACCCACGGTAGCGAAGTCGGAAAGCGACGAAGCGACGGCCGCGGTTCCACCCGCCGCCGAAAGTGCAGTCGCACTTGACGAAAAGGGCCCGCAGCTTCCTCGCGTGATTCTCGAGCCTGGCGCGCCGTTCGTCGGTCTCGTGCACAACGACGGAGGCCGCGGTGGTCTCGTTGTTCTCACGCACCACCCGAAGCGCGTGTCGAAAACCAAGCCCATGGTCGGCGAGGCCTCGCGCTCGGGCGCGCTTGTCTTCGGTCTTGTCACGGGAACGATCAAAGGCGGCGTCGAGGTCGACATCGACGGCCTTCGCGCCTTCGCGCCGGCGTCTCACGTTGAGCTTCGTCCAGGGGCCGATCTTTCCGCCCTCGTGGGCAAGCGCCTTGCCTTTGCCGTCACGCAGTACACCAAGCGCGGGCGCGATGTGGTCGTGTCACGTCGGTCGCTTCTCGAGGCGGAAGCCAAGATTAAGCGTGAAGAGGCACTGAAAAACATCAAGTTCGGCGAAGTCGTCGACGGCATCGTTCGGACGGTTGTGCCGTTCGGTGCGTTCATCGACATCGGCGGCATCGAAGGTCTCGTTCCGCTCAGTGAAATGAGCCACAACCGAGCGGACGGCCCGAGAGATGTCTTCGCCATCAATGACACCGTCAGGGTCAAGATTCAGCGCGTGGACGAGCGCGGCAAGCTCTGGCTATCTCGGCGAGCCGCAATTGAAGATCCCTGGGCCGCCGTAGCTCAAAAGTATGCCCAGGGAACGAGGCATACGGGCAAAGTTGTGCGGCTTCAGCCTTTCGGCGCGTTCGTCGAGCTCGAACCCGGAATCGACGGGCTCATTCATTCGATCGACTTGTCGATCAAGCGCATTGAGCATGCCGAAGAGGTAGTGAAACTTGGAGACGAGCTCGAACTTGTCGTCGCGAGCGTCGACTCGAGTCAGCACCGCATCGCGCTTCACCCGGCACCGACGGGTGACGCGGCCAACGAAGAGGTTCAGCGCGTTCAGCTCGGAAAGATGCTCAAGGTTGTTGTGGTGCTTGCCGAGACCGGAGGGCTCACGGTGCGCGTGCGCGGAGCTACGGGCCGTCATGCTCGCGGTTTCATCACGGCGTCTGCGACAGGCACCGCGCGCGGAACTGAGTTGCGTAAGCTCTTCCCTGTCGGAAAAGAGCTCGAGGCGAAGGTCGTCGAGATGGATCCCCGCCGCGGTGAAATCAAGCTTTCGATAAAGGCCCTCGCGGAGGAGACCGAGCGCAATGCCTATCAGCAGTATCGCGCCCAGGTGAAGCGAGAAGCGAAGTTCGGGACCCTCGCGGACTTGCTTCAAAAGCGGAACATTACGCCAAGCAAGTAAGTCTCTGAGTCGGAGCCGAGGGCATCGCATCTGATACAGTCCTCTGGATGGATCAGGTGCGAACGCTTGTCGTTGGGGCTGGAATTACGGGGCTAGCGACGGCCGCCGCGCTCGCGGAGCGTGGCGACGACGATTACCTTGTCCTGGAGGCCGACTCGGCCATCGGCGGCTACTGCAAGACGGTTGAGCGAGAAGGATTTGTCTGGGATTACTCAGGTCACTTCTTCCACTTCAAGCATCCCGAAATCGAGGCTTGGCTTCGCGATCGTATGCGCGGGGAACAAATTCGCACGGTTGAGAAAGTGTCGCGCGTCGACTTCAAGCGACAGATCATCGACTTTCCGTTTCAAAAGAACATCCACCAGCTCCTTCGTGAGGACTTTATCGAATGCCTCCACGATCTGGTCGTGGCCTTAGTGCCGGATGGTCAACGGACGGCGACCTCATCTGAAGCTGCGGCGGAAGAGAGCTTCAAAGGGATGCTCTACGCGCGCTTCGGACGTGCAATCGCCGAGCGCTTTCTCGTGCCGTACAACGAAAAGCTCTACGCGACGGACCTTGCCACGCTCGATAAAGAGGCCATGGGGCGGTTTTTTCCCCACGCGAACCTGCTCGACATTGTCCGCAACATGAAGCTCGCGAACAACGCGAGCTACAACGCCACCTTTACGTATCCGCAAGGCGGCGCCATCCGTTACGTCAACGCCCTCGCGAGTGCGGTCCGAGGCTCGGCCATCGGCTTGAACGAGCCCGTGCTTGCTCTCGACATCGAGCGACGAGTCGCACGCACGTCAACGCGTGAGATTCACTTCGAGCGATTCGTTTCCTCGGCGCCCTTCAATCGGTTGCTCGCGATGGCTCGGATTCCCCATGACGACGACATTTTCTCGTGGAACCAGGTTCTCGTTTTTAACCTTGGCTTCGACAAACAAGGAAAAAAAGACGTTCACTGGATGTACTACCCCGACCGCGATGTCTCGTTCTATCGCGTAGGCTTCTACGACACTATCTATGACGCTCCGCGTCTCAGTCTCTACGTCGAAGTGGGCTTTGCGAAGGATGCCGTGATTGACGTGCCCGCCGTTCGCGCACGAGTCCTCGAAGACCTGAAGCGCGTCGGTATTGTCGCCGACCATCGCTTGATCGCGGAGCATTTCGTGGTGATGGATCCCGCGTATGTGCACATTACAAAACGCTCGCTGGCGGAGCACGCGCGTATCACTGCCGACCTTCGCGCTCGGGGTATTTACTCGATCGGCCGATATGGTGGATGGACGTATTGCAGTATCGAAGACAACATCGTCGAAGCGCGCGGGCTCGTCGCGGCTCTCCCCCTCTAGTCGCTACTCTGTCCAGGCAGCGAGGTTGTCCACTCGGAGTTCCACGTCGCTCGTACCCCCGAAGCAGAAAAATCCGACGGTGACGGTTTGAAGGCGGCCGTACTTGCATAGCAGGGAAGCAGGAATCGGAGCGTTCGCGAGCGCGACGTTGCCGTCGATCACGACATTGACTTGCGGAGGCGAGCCCATCGGGCTTCTGATCTCGAGAGCCACGTGCGTCCATGTTCGCGCTTGAACCAAGACTGACAGCGGAAACGCTTTCGTCTTCGTTCGGTCCGTTTCCGAATCAAAAATGAGATTTGAGCCCCCCGGTCGGACATCGAAATAGACCTGGCAGGGACCCGTGCCGTCTGGCGCGGAGACCGTGATGCTGTTGAGAGCTGTACCAAGCGGAAATCCGGTCGTGTCGTCGAGGTGTCCCAAGAGAAGATCGTGTTCGACGCGCACGCGGGTTGCGTACACTTTACCTACGGAATGCTGCTCGTTGATGTACCGGCATGGCGTTCCTCTTGGCGCTCCGGCGACAGTTACGCGACGGGACGACGGGCGCGACACGGCGGACGCGTCGTCCATGGCAAGCGTTCCTTCGCCTTCCACCTCGGAGACCCACCCGGCACCAAACGGCGTGTGGTCGAAGTCTTCACAGAACGTCGGCGCCTCTTGAAGTCCGGAGCAAAAAGGTCTGCTCGCGCCATCGTTGACGTCGCCTGCGTCGTTTAGCGAACCGTCGGCATTCGTGGCGCTGCCGTCTCCCGTGGACATGACGTCATCCTCCTCGGCGCCCCCCTCGCGGGTCCCTTTCCACGGTCCGGCGAGGCCGTCGATGCCTACAAGAAGGGTGCAGCTTGCAGTCGTTGCGAGGACCCCCGCGGCAAGGAGTTTCCTTGCGAACGAACGGGTCGCCGCGACGGATGAACTCGCCATAAGTTCAACGTTATCACTGCCGGTGCGCGCGGATAGAAGCCAGAGCTCATGGAAAAGCCGGTCCTCATCGTTCCTCCGCGGTCGACTCGGAACAATTCGGTCATGTGGACTCGCACACTCGCCGACGTGTGCTAGCCCACAGCCGTCCACCCATGATGTCCCATACCCACCGAAGCACGCCCAAATCGTTGAGCCGACCTCGGCTCCTTCCCGGTCTCGCGCTCCGCGCGGGCGATGCTATCGCCGGCCGTACGCGCGTCGTGTCGTTGCTCCGGGCCGACCGAGCGTGCGGGCACTTCGCGGCCGTCCAGGAGATGTCGAACACGCCCGTAGAGGTTCAATTGCTCCTTGCAATGGATGACTCTATCGAACCGATCCACTTTCGGTTTCTCTCGGACGCGCGAAGGGCGGCGTCGCTAAAGTCGGAAGCCATTCAGCGCATTTTGCAGGTTGGAGTGACGAGCGACGGTCATCCGTTTGTCGTCCGCGAGGCTTCGCGTGGAGAGGTCCTTGCAGACTTACTAAAGAAAGTCGGCTCACTTTCCACGGAGGACGCTGTCGATGTCGCTCTTGCCGTGTGTGAGGCGCTTGATACGGCGCATGCCTACGGCGTGATTCATGGAGATATCGACGCAAGCAGCATCCGCCTCGAGTGGTCGCAGCGCGGCCCCGCACACGTCAAGGTGACCGGCCTTGGAACGTCGCGCGCGCTCGCGATGCTCCCGCACGATGGTCGTTCGTTCGCATCCTCGGCATGCCGAGCGCCGGAGCTCCGTTCCGACGAGGAAATCGACGGGCGTGCGGACATTTGGGGAGTCGGCGCACTTCTCTACACGATGCTCGTAGGCGCGCCGCCGTTCGCAGCTTCTCCGTCCACGATGAACATCGCCGCCGTGCTGGACGAGCCATCGCTTCTCGCCGGTGTGCCTGATGATCTCGCCGACATCGTCGACTCATGCCTCGCGCGTGACCCCGCGCAACGTCCTCAAACGGCGGCTTTTCTAGCGTCGAAGCTCGGTCGGTTTGGTACGTATCCGGTGGTTCAAAAGAGGGCGCTCGTACTCGTGGAAGACAGCGACGTCGGCGGACGTGCGACGGCGGATCAAGTCTCGAACGACGTGTCTCCGCGTTCTAAATTCGCGGGTGAGTTCGTTACCGTGGCGGACGTAACGCCGATCCCGACCGTGGTGACGTATGCGCGGGAGCGCGTGGCGCCCGGGATGGACCGGTCGTCCGCCGCGAATCTTCAGCCGGTGCCCGCTTTACGAAAGGCTCGCGCGTCACGCCCGCTCTTGGTCCTAGCGTTAGGGGGAGCTGCGTTAGCAGCCCTTCTCGTTGGGGTGTTCGTTTCGAGAGCCTCCCACCCGTCGTTCGCGAAGGTTGACGGAGCGGAGGGGTCGCGTGTCGCGGCGAGCGTTTTTGTCGCGCCTGAAGCGGCTGAGCTTCTTTCTGCGCCCAAGGCCCCCGAAGTGTCCGCACCGGTCGCGTCGCCGAGTGCGGAGGCACCTGTTCAAGCCGTGCGGACGATCCCGCCGGCGCCGGTGGCGGTTCAGCCCCCTCGAGCGTCGCGACCTCTTTCGCCACCTCTTCCACGAAAGCCTAAGGCCTCCGATGACGACCTGCGACGTTTCCTCGAGGACCGCCGATGAGTGCGGCTAGGGCTTCCGCGGCTCTCGTTCTCGCGTTGTCCGCGGTAACGTTGACGTGTGCGAGCGAGGCTCGAGCGGAAGGGCCTGCGGGCGTAGGGTCCCATGCCGACACGCTTTTCCGCGAAGGTCGCTCGCTTCTCGACGCGAAAAATTACGACGAGGCTTGCCCGAAGCTCGCCGAGAGCCAAAAAGAGGAACCAGGAGCCGGAACGCTTCTTGCTCTCGCGCTCTGCCACGAAGGGCAGGGCAACCTTGCGACGGCGTGGTCGGAGCTCAACGACGCGGCAGCCCTAGCCTCGCGCGTGGGGCGCGACGCGCTTGCGTTGGGGGCTCGCAAGCGCGCAGCCGTTCTCTCGCCGCTCCTCGCGCGCGTCGTCGTTCGGTTGCCGCGTGGCGAGGTGGTTCCCTACAGCGTGGCGTATGACGGCGTTCCGATGGATGCCGCGCAGGTCGGCACCCCGGTTCCCGTGGATCCCGGTGAGCATCGGATTGACGTGTCGGCGAAAGGAAAAGTCGCCCGCAGCTACATCGTTCGGCTGCTCGGCGCGGGCGCCGTCGAAATCGTCGCGGATAAGTTAGAGGACGCTGCTCGCGCGCCGTTTGCTTCGGGAACCGCGATGCCCGCGGCTCCGGCAGTTCCGATCGGACCAAGGGTACGAGCTCCGTCGTCGCTTTCCTTGGCTTCTCTAAATTCGGCGGACGCAGTGCCGGCCGATGGGCCTGAAAACGAGCGCAAGGGTGGCTTCCAGCGCACGATCGGCGTGGTGGTGATTGGTTTGGGCGTGGGTGGACTCGGCGTGGGCGGCTACTTCGGAGCCCGCGCGCTAGCGCAGTCGGCCGACGCACGGAGGTCATGCAATTCGGCGCTCACGCCCCAATGCTCGATTGACGCAAGCGAAGCTCGCGCCGGCGCTAAGTCGTCGCTCGCGTCCGGTCTTGCGGGCCTTGCGGCGGGCACGGGCGCCATCGCACTCGGCGCGATTCTCTACGCGACCGCGACGTCTCCGACCGCACTGTCGAAGAACGCCGCGCTAAGCAGGAACGTGACCGCTCATCTCACGCCAGATGTCGGGCCGACTCACGCCGCACTTGGCGTTATTGGCGCCTTCTAATCTCGTCGCGAGGACGGCGCCGCGCGGGGCACCGTCGCGCCGCCCGTGACTCTCAAAGCGTCGAACACAAGGCCGCTTACGATCCGTGTCCGCGCCAGCGCAAGTCGTTCGGATAAAACGGATTCGCCTCTCGCCGAAGCCACGGTCGTCGCGAAGTGCAGGATCAGGCAGCGCCGAAGGAACGCGCCAAAAACATACACGTGACCGTCGAGCGCGCCGCCAGCACGACCCGCGTCGACGGAAACCCACACGCGGGAGTCGTAGGCGTCAGGGCCTTTGAGCGCCTGGTCGTCCACCGTCGTAAGTGTTTTTGAGGTTACCCAGCCGGTAGCTCGCGCTCGTGCCTCACAGGTCGCGCGATTCACGAGCTCGTCTTCCTGCGTCGTGACGATCTCGAGCCGCGATTGCGTCGCCTCCTGAAGCGCGACGAGCTCGGGGCGCGAGTGGTCGTCGATCCGCCAAGTCTTACCGTCGGGGAGAGGAAAAGAAAGTTGAAATCGGTTCGAATGGTAGCGGCCCCATCCTGCTTCCGTCGTCGGGGAGCGCTGAGCCTCTACCGGACGCGAAGGCCCTGGCACGGTTCGAGCGACGCCTGGCTCTGAACCTCTGCACGCCGCGCACGGGATGGCGAGAACGGTCATCAAACGGACGAGAGTAAAGGCGACAGGCGAGGGAGGGAGCACCGCGGCCTACACTACCCCTACCGTTCGCCGCGATCCCGTTTCGTGCGCGGTAGGATGCCACCTTCCTCGAAAATGGGCGGTAGAGTTCGCGCCTCCATGACCGTGCTTGTCATTGCCGAAAAACCGAGCGTCGCGCGCGACATTGCGCATGTTCTCGGAGCTCGCTCCCGGGGAGACGGCTACTTTCGGGGCGAGGGGAAGCTCGTCACATGGGCCATCGGGCATTTGGTTGCTCTTGCTGAGCCTCATGAAATGAACCCTGCCTGGAAGAAGTGGCGGCTCGAGGCCCTGCCGCTGCTTCCCGCGACGTGGCCGCTGACCGTTACCGAAAGCACGCGCGGCCAGTTCGATATCGTCCGTCGGCTGCTTGTTTCGGCTGAGGTCCGAACGGTGGTTTGCGCGACGGACGCCGGCCGCGAGGGCGAGCTTATCTTTCGCTATATCTACGAGGCTGCGCGCTCTAAGAAGCCCGTAAAGCGCTTATGGATTTCGTCGCTCACGCCGGACGCTATTGCTGCGGGGTTTCGTACTCTCCAGGATGCTAAGTCGTTTGATCGATTGGCCGATGCCGCGCGTGCACGGAGCCGAGCCGACTGGCTCGTCGGGATGAATCTCTCCCGCGCGTACAGCGTTCTCCACGATGACAACCTTTCCGTCGGTCGAGTTCAGACGCCTACGCTTGCTATCCTCGTGGCGCGCGAGCTCGAGATCCGAGCCTTCGTTCCCGAAGACTACCTCGAGGTCGTGGCCACGTTTGGGTCCATGGCGCCGCCTGACGAGCCGTACGACGGCACGTACGTGCGACCCAATGTGCGTGGGCCCGAGGCGAAGCGCCTGCCGGACGATGGGGTCGAAGCCAACGCGATCCTCAACCGTGCGAAACGCGGTACGGCGCGGATCGAATCCATCGATCGCCAGTCGCGGCGACTTCCGCCGCCTCAGCTGTACGACCTCACCGAATTGCAACGGCACGCCAATCGAATTTTCGGTTTCACGGCGGCGCGTACGCTGGAAATCGCCCAAAAGCTTTACGAGCGACGAAAGCTCCTAAGCTACCCACGGACGGACAGCCGCTACCTTTCGCAGAGCGTTGCGGCCACGCTTCCGTCGATTACGCGCGCCATCAAGGATCGTTACGCGGGGAAGATTGCGGCGGGCACCGGCGAAAAAGAGCTCGGGCCGCGTTTCGTCGATGACGCGAAGGTCTCTGACCACCACGCGATTGTCCCTACCGAGACGCAGGCGCCCGCTGACCTTACGTCCGACGAGCGATCCATCTACGATCTTGTATGCCGAAGACTGCTTTCTGCGTGGCACGGTGACCACGTCTACGCCGTGACGACGGTGGCTACGGTCGTCGCGTGTGAAAGCACGCTCGATAGGTTTGCGAGTTCGGGCACGAGCATCGAGACCGTGGGCTGGAAGGTCCTCGACTTGGGCCGTCCCGCCGTCGAATCGACGCTTCCCGGTGGGCTCACGAAAGGCGAGCCAAGGCGTGTGACCGCCGCCAAAGCCGTCGCGAAAAAGACGCAACCGCCCGCGCGATTGACAGACGGCACGCTTCTTACCGCCATGGAGACCGCCGGGCGTACGCTTGACGAGAGGGAGCTCTCGAAGGCCATGCAAGACTGCGGTCTCGGGACGCCCGCAACGCGTGCCTCGATCCTCGAGACGTTGCTGCGCCGTGAATACGTCATCCGTGACGCAAAGGCATTGCAAGCGACGGACAAAGGAGTCGCGCTGATTGGGGTCGTTCACGAACATGTGAAGAGTCCCGCCATGACTGGCGAGTGGGAGGCGAAGCTCGCGCGTATCGAACGTGGAGAGGTGAAGCTCGCTGCGTTCATGAGCGAAATCGAGCGTTACGTGACGGAGGTCATCGGCAACGTGGCCACGGCCAGCGTTCGAGGTCCTTCGGCCAGCGGTTTGGGAAAAACGACCACGGAGCCTCTCGCCAACACGTCGAATGCCGTCGCCCACTCGAAATCGAGCTCATTTTCGTCACGGGCGGAGTCGAACCCGACGGCGACTCCCTCCGTACCAAACGCGAAGGCTCGAAAGCCATCGGACGACCTTGCGAGCGTCTTGCGCACGTCGTTCGGCTTTCCCTCGTTCCGCCCATACCAAGAAGAGGTTTGCCGCGCGGCCGCGTCTGGACGTGACGTACTCCTCGTGATGCCTACGGGGGCCGGAAAATCGCTTTGCTATCAACTTCCTGGCTTCGCGCGCGGCGGTACGACGCTCGTTGTGAGTCCGCTCATTGCGCTGATGGAGGACCAAGTGGCGCAGCTCGTTCGGCGTGGCTTTGTGGCCGATCGTATCCACTCCGGTCGCGATCGACTGGATTCGAGGAATGCTTGCAAGGAGTACCTGGAGGGGCGCCTAGACTTTCTCTTTATTGCCCCAGAGCGGCTCAAGGTCCCTGGATTTCCCGAAATGCTCGCGCGCCGGAAACCAACACTCATTGCGATTGATGAAGCTCACTGCATCTCTCAGTGGGGACACGATTTTCGCCCGGATTACCGAATGCTTGGCGAGCGCTTGCCTCTTCTTCGCCCGGCACCCATCGTGGCCCTTACCGCGACGGCGACGCCTGCGGTGCAAGATGACATCGTAAAGGAGCTTCGCCTCGAGACCGCGACGCGCTTCATTCATGGATTCCGTCGAATCAACATTGGCGTTGAAGTCATCGAGCGAAGCCCCGGCCAACGCGCCGACGTCGTGAGGCGTCTCCTTGCCACAAAAGCGCAGCGGCCCGCCATTGTCTACGCGCCCACGCGTAAAGAGGCCGAAGCGCTGGCGACGGACCTGTCCAAGCGCCTGCCCGCGGCCGCGTATCATGCAGGATTAAGGGCAAACGTGCGCGACGAGGTGCAGTCTGCGTTTCTCGCCGGGAAGCTCGAGGTGATTGTCGCGACGACGGCGTTTGGTATGGGAATCGACAAGGCGGATGTGCGGACGGTCATCCACACTGCGCTTCCGGCTACGCTTGAGGGCTATTACCAAGAAATCGGGCGCGCCGGTCGTGACAGCGCACCGTCACGAGCCATCTTGCTTCACTCGTTCGTCGACACGAAGACGCACGAGTTCTTTCTCGAGCGTGACTACCCACATGAGGACGTCCTCAAAGCCATCCAAGAGGCCATCCCGGCATGCGGCACCTCGACGTCGGACCTCGGTACGCGTTCCGGGGTTCCCTCTGATGTGTTTGAAAAGGCGCTCGAGAAGCTTTGGGTGCACGGTGGCGTCATCATAGACGTCGACGACGTGGTGCGTCTGGGTTCGCGTGCGTGGAGACCCGCCTATGAGCGGCAGCGTGCGCATAAACGCGACCAAATGAACCGGATGCGACGCTACGCGGAGACGCCGTCATGCCGCATGCTTCAACTGATTACTCACTTTGGTGATCAGAACGATAGCGGCCTTGCGTGCGGTATTTGCGACGTTTGCTCGCCCGTCACTTGCGTGGCGCAAGTCTTTCGTGGTCCGAGCGTAGGCGAAGTGCGGGCCGCAGCTCAGATTGTCGCGGCGCTTCGCCTGCGCGACGGCCGCGCCGTAGGTCAAATGCACCGCGATCTCTTCGCAGGCAGCGACGTCGACAGGCGTGCGCTGGAGCACGTACTGGGGGGACTCGTGCGCGCAGGAGAGGTGAAGCTCGCCCACGACGAGTTTGTCAAAGACGGCGTGACGATTACCTTTCAGCGCGTCTACCTTTTGCCTGACGGTCGAGCCGACAACGCACAAGTGAGGGCGCGGGAGTTGGCGATAAGCGAGGTGCCCGATGCGCAGTCGTCGCGCGTTCGCGGTAGCGTGAAAAAGCGAACCAAGGTCGCCAAGTTGCCCGCGCGTGGTAAGGGCGGTTCGAGTGCTTCAGTGCGTACGGACGAGGGGAGTGCCATCGCGGATGCGCTGCGGGCCTGGCGAGCGTCGGAGTCGAAGGCGCGCCGCGTGCCGGCGTTCCGCATTCTCACGGACCGAGCGCTTCAGGCCATCGCGAGTGCGCGTCCTAAGAATGAAGAGGAGCTGCTCGACGTTGCCGGGGTGGCGGCGGCTCTTACGCAGAAATACGGTCGAAAACTTCTAAAAATAGTCGCGCAACCGGCTACCGCAAGAGCGCGGTAAAGCTCGACAAGCGACCGTGCGTGGAGAGGCCAACTCCCCAGCGCGGAATGCAGTACGGGTCTTGGCCGGGAAGCTCCCTGGACGAGTCAGACTTCGGTGAGCCACTCGCGGTGGGTCGTGTCGCTGCCTTTGACGATATCGAAGAATCGCTCTTGCAGCTTTTTCGTGACGGGGCCCACGACGCCATCACCAATCGGTCGGTTGTCGACTTCGCGAACCGGGGTAATTTCGGCGGCCGTTCCCGTGAAGAAGCATTCGTCCGCGAGCCACAATTGGTCTCGCGTGATGCGACCTTCGCGAACCTCGATGCCCAACTCGCGCGCGAGTGTCATGACCGTGTCGCGCGTGATTCCCTCAAGAATCGAGGACGAGAGGTCGGGTGTGTGAAGAACGCCCTTCTTGACGATGAAAATGTTCTCGCCCGATCCCTCGGACACAAATCCATTGGTATCGAGAAGAATGGCCTCGTCGTACCCACCAAACTTCGCCTCGCGCTTCGCGAGTACGCTGTTGGTGTACTGGCCCATGATCTTTCCCTTCGCCAGGCTGACGTTGATGTGGTGCCGAGCGAACGAGCTAATTTTGCAACGAATTCCGCTTCTGAGGGCCTCGTCACCAAGGTACGCGCCCCACTTCCACGCAATCACCGTGCTTCGCACCGGGTTGTTCGGCGCGTAGATTCCCATGTCGCCTTCGCCGAGGAACACCATCGGGCGGAGGTAACCCTCCGGCATACCGTTCACGCGCAAGGTTTCGAGGCAAGCGGTCATCATCTCTTCGCGCGTGACGCGCGGCACAAGAAGCGTGAGCTTGCACGTGTCGAACAGCCGGTCGATGTGCTCGCGCAGCTTGAACACAGAGGTCTTGCCGTTCGCGCGCTTGTAGGCTCGGATGCCCTCGAAGGCCCCGAGACCGTAGTGGAGCGAGTGCGTGAGGATGTGAACCTGAGCGTTTTCCCAGGCGACCATCTCGCCGTCGAGCCAGATCTTCTGAACCTTGTCAACCATTGGGCCGCCACGATAGTCGGGGAGCTGCGTTCCGGCTAGCGCAATGACCGTTGATGAGTTTCCCTGCCTAGCGCCGCAGCGCGACGTACACCGCCCCTTCGCCGCCATCGTCGTCCCGCGCGGTCGAAAACGCCGCGACGTGCTCGCGCGCCTTTCCTTGCGATAGCCAGGCCGCAATCTCGCCGCGAAGCACGCCTGCCCCTTGGATCTTCTCGCCCTTGCCATGGATGACGAGCACACAACGCTCGTGACGAGTGCGCATCGCGCGCAGGAACTCTGCCAATTTGTCCTGTGCTTGGGGTGCGGTGAGCCCGTGCAGGTCGAGGCGCGCATCGACCGGTAACAATCCGCGTCGCAGGCTCCGAAGCAGCTCTGGAGACACGTCTGCACGTCGGCCTTCGACGCGCTTACCGTCGTCCGACACCTCGAAACGAGCGACTTCATCCACGATCGAGTGGAGATGAGCGAGTGCCTCCAAGGCTTCGGTTGCTGCTCTGGCTTGCATGTCGACCGCATTCAGACGTGGTGCGTCGGCCTCGATCTCAGCCCTCGACGAGACGCGATTTTTCGACGAGGGAGCGAGTGGCGTTACGCCGGACATCATGCGGTGAAAGCTCATCGTATCGTCGATGTCGCGCGACCCGGGTCGCACGGGTTCGGGAGACCGCGAGGGCGGTGTCGCCCGCGAGGTCGCGAGCGACGGGCTTTTTGCGGTCGCTAAGGTTTGGGGGTTGTCCGCGGATTTTTTCTCAGCCTCGAGTTTCTGTTTGAAGCCTTCAAGCCCGCCGGCGAGTGAGTTGAAGCCACCGAAGGCTGGCAGCGCGGGGTTTTCTTCTGCCTTTTTGACGGCCTTCTTCTTTTTCGGCATGGGTCGTCATCTTAGCTCGGGCGCTTCGAACAGCGCATCGGCTGACGAAAGAAGACGTGCGACGTCGCTGACTTCAACGTCGGACAGAATCGGTTGGGATCCTGGATACCGCGCGACCGTCGCCCCGTGCTTTGGGCAAATGCCAAGGCAATGAGTCTTTGTCACCCAGACTTCATTGAACTTTCGGCGTGCCGCGACCTCGACCTTCAAGGCCTCGTAAAGGGCTTCACCGCGGTCGCCGCAGCCTGGGCCAAGGGGCGAGCCCTCGCGTCGGTTCGCGCATACGAAGAGGTGTAGTCGTGGTGACGGAGCGACTACCATCGACCGACCTTGTCCTCCGAGCACCCACACTCCCGCCAGTCTCGCGTCATGAGGCGTCTTTACTGCATCGCTTTGATAGCCGCCTGCACCATCGCGAGCGACCGCACGCTCGCCCCGCGGGCAGGGCTCAGCGAATGACGCTTCTCAAGGGGACGCTTCGCTGGGTGAAGCAGGGACCTGCGGCGATCGCGCGGGCGCGCGAGGACATTGAAGCGGTGCGCCGCAACGACCCCGCCGCGCGGTCCATGGCTGAGGTTATCCTGCTTTATCCAGGGATTCACGCGCTCTGGCTCCATCGCATCGCGAACGACCTATGGACACACGGCGCATCGTTTTCCGCCCGTGCCGTGAGCCATGCGAACCGGTTCGTCACGGGCATTGAAATTCATCCAGGCGCGACGATCGGTCGTCGCGTCTTCATCGACCACGGCATGGGGATCGTGATTGGTGAGACGGCGACGGTGGGCGATGATTGCCTTCTCTACAAAGGCGTCGTGCTTGGCGGTACTTCGCATAGCCGCGGCACGCGTCACCCGCAGCTCGGCCGCGGAGTGGTGGTGGGTTCGAACGCTTGCATCCTTGGAGCGATTGAAGTCGGGGCCGAAGCCCGCATCGGTTCGGGCAGCGTGGTCGTGCGCTCCGTACCTCCGGGCGCGACCGTGGTAGGTGTGCCCGCACGGGTGATTGTGCCCGCACGCCATCGCCTCGACTTCGACGCCGCACTCGACCATGCAAACCTACCCGACCCCGTCATGGATCTGATGCGGATGCTGCTGGCTCAAAACGAAAAGCTCCGTTCGCGCGTCGCGTCTCTCGAAACCGCACTCGGCTTCGATCCGGCGCAGACCGCTCATGCCGGTCGTGAAGACGACTCTTCGACGGCGCTCTCCTGGAACGTGGAAGAGCTGCCCCCCGCGGACGGAGGCTGACATGGCAACGGCAAAGGTCGATAAAGATACGGCGATCGAGAAGATCATCGTGAACAACCGTCGGGCGACGTTTGACTACACGGTGGAAGAGAAGTTCGAGGGAGGCCTCGTCTTGGTCGGCAGCGAAGTGAAGTCGATGCGCGCCGGGAAGGTCGAAATGGTTGACGCGTACGCGACCGTCGAACGCGGCGAGCTTTGGTTGAAGCAGCTCTACGTCGCGCCGTTTGAGCAAGCGAAGGCGTTTCCCCATGAGCCGCGCCGCTCTCGCAAGGTGCTCGTGCGAAACTCCGAAATCGCGAAAATCGATCGCGCTATCTCGCGCGAGGGCTACACGCTCGTGCCGCTTCGTCTGTACTGGAAGCGCGGGCACGTTAAGGTCGAACTCGGTCTCGCCAAAGGCAAAAAGAGCCACGACAAGCGCGCCGCTATCAAAGAAAAAACAGCCGATCGCGAGGCGAAAGCCGAAATCGGGCGCGCACGGAAGGAGCGAGGCCAGTGATGCTCCACGTCGAAAGCGAGCGCGCGCATCTCACGTGGTTGAAAGGCGGAACGGCTTCGCTCGTGACGATCGACGACGACACCGTCACGCTGCGGTCATCGATTCCCGCACCACCGGGCTCGCGTCTTGAGGCGACGCTCACGGTCGATGCGTCGACCGCGGTGAAAGTCAAAATCCACGGCAGCAAGCTCGAACAGGACGGGTCGTTCACGCTCCGCGGCAGGCTCCTCGAGGCGAACCGGGAGCTCCGAGTTCGCCTCGCCGCCCTCACCGTGCTGGCCGCCCTCTAAACGTGCTCGAAACCTGAGCAAGGACCATGCGGGATCGCAGCCCGCACGCCTTGCTCGCCGCACCGGGGTAGCTCGCTTGCCAGCCATCGGCCGCTACGTCGCTCGCGTCCGGCTCGTTATGTGATCTGAGGGTACTCGCCGAAGCGTGCACTCGCGATCACTGAGAAGCTGGAGATCACAGAAGCGGTCTGGACTGCGGCTCACGCCGGCGGCGTGCGAAGCGGCTGCGCCCCTGAGAATCGCGAGGTGGTTGCCTTCGAGCACGCGCCATAGGGTCAGTCTCACGTGGGATGTACCGCGTGGCACGCACCCTGCTTCACCATTCTGTATGACAAGTAAGATTATCTCGGCCTTCTGTGTTTTCGCCTTGCTCCCAGGATGTGCCGCCGCCGCCGCCGACGAGACGGATCGAAACGACCAAGCCCTCGATGCGATCCGCGCGTCTGACTGCGCTTACACGCCTACGAGCGCGTTACCAGACGAGGTGATTTTGGATACGGTACAATTACGGGAGCGTTCTCCGATGGGAACGGCAAACGGAACGCCCTACACGGTTTCTCTCGTACGCAGCACGAACGCAAGTCGCGTCGGGCCTCCGACCCTCAGCTACCACATCCGAAAGAGCGGCGGCGCATGTCAGGGTGAGGCTCTTTTGGGGAGGGGAAGCATTCCCGACCGCGGTGGTGCGCACTTCATCGCGGCCGTCCCTCATGCTGGCCAGCCCACGATTTCTCCGATGCCGGGCTACGTCCTGATGGAGACCAGTCCGCTCGTGAACGGGCCGGGCACGCAGCAGCTCATTTCTGTCGATTTTGCGACCGGCGCTCGGCGCTTGTAGCGAGAAACCGCGCGCCTGAGTGACTGCAAAGCGACCTGTGCGGCCTCGTCCATCAACGGAGCGCCGGCGAGCGCTTTGCTAGGTAGATATCTTGCCCGCCCAATCCATCACGCGTGGACGACATGTAGAGCCGGCAGCCGTCCGCCGAGATCCACGTCGGGTTGTCGTCGGCGTCTGAGTTGACGGTATCGACTGGCGCCGCGCGAGAAAACGGCACTGACGTCGACCGACGCGACGCGACCCATACGTTGAGGCCCAACGAGCGCGAGAGCGGCCTATCCGACGAGAAGTAAATCGTGAGGCCGTCGTTGGAGATGACGGGCGTAAACTCCTGGTCCTCGGTGTTGAGCTCGGGTACCGAATCCGGCGCGTAACCGCCAGGCGTCAGGCGCGCGAGAAAAATATCCGTTCCGGCGTCGTGACCATTCGCTACGAACCAAACTTGAGAGTCGTCGGTGCGGACGAATGGATTGGCCTCGTAGAGGGTTGTCGCGATACCCGGAGCGATCTGCGCGGCGCCCCACGGTCCGCCTCGCTTGTCACGTGCAACGAACATGATGTCGCTGTTCGGGCCGCTCTTGCGCTCGAAAAAGAGCTTTCGCTCATCGCTCGTAAGCGCGGGCGAAAATTCCTGCGATCCCGTCGTGTTCGGTCCTTCGACGCGCGCTACGGGGCCGAAGGTATCGCCGTCGTCCGAACGCGTTGCCGTGAAGATGTCCCAAGAATCGTTCTCCGCGGGAGCGCCCCCGCTCGCGTTTCGCTGGGCGTCGAAGAAGACCGTTCGTTCGTCCTCACTCAAGCGCGCGGATCCCTCGTCGGAGGGCGTCGAAATTGACCGCAGCAGCATGGGCGCGCCAAAGTTGCTCGCCGGGTCGCAGACCGGGCCCGCGTCTGGTACGTTGGCCACGTCCGCAGTCGCGTCAGGGCCAGCATCAGCAAAAGCGCCGTACCGATCGGAGAGGCCGTCCAACGAGCGAACGAGCGTGCACGACGCTAAGAACAGCGCGAGGAGCACGCGTCCGGTCCGTAGACGTCCCAGGGTGCCCAATCCTGCCACGATCGGCGGTTCCTTGTTCACGCGCCGATCCGAGAACGCATGACGTAGAAGTAGCGCCGACTGATGCCGCATGCTTCGGCGGCTTTGGTCACGTTGCCACCGTGCTCGGCGAGAACCCAGTCGGTATAGCGACGCTCGAACTCGACGATCACCTGCTCGCGCGCTCGCGCAAACGCTACGCGCTCGCGGATGACACGACTCATCACATCTTCGGCTGTGGTCGCTGGCGCCGCTGCGCTCAGGGCGGGCACGTTGGTAGCGTCATCACGACACGCAGGAGCATCGGCAAGGTCACCGAGTGCGAGCCGATGGGCGACGAAATTGTGCAGCTCGCGGACGTTGCCTGGCCACGGGTAGTCCTCGCGCCCCGCCAGGATAGCCGACGAATAGTCGCTGGCCGCGCCGCCGAGGGCGTTCCAAAATGCTCGGGCGAGCAAGGGCACGTCATCCCGGCGTTGACGCAACGGTGGAAGCTCAATTCGGGCCACAACCAGCCGAAAGTAAAGGTCGTCGCGAAAGCGTCCCAGCTGAATCTCGCGCTCGAGATCGCGCCGAGTCGCGCTAATGATTCGGACGTTCGTGCGGGTCCAGCGCGAAGCGCCGATGCGCTGCACCTGTGAGCTCTGGAGCGCACGCAGGAGCTTCGCCTGGAGGCTTGTGTCGAGGTCGCCGATCTCGTCGATGAAGAGCGTCCCGCCGTCCGCGAGTTCGAATACGCCGGGTCGCGCGCTCACCGCACCCGTGAACGCGCCCTTCTCGTGACCGAAGAGCGTCGCTTCGAGGAGCGTCGGGCTGACAGTTGTGCAGTCGAAAACCACGAAGGGCCCCGAGGCGCGCGCGCTCGCCGCGTGAATCGATTCGGCGAGCACTTCTTTGCCCGTACCCGTTTCCCCCTCGATGAGGAGCGGTACGTCAGAACTCGCGATGCGCTTACAGAGCGGATAAAGCCGACGCATCGGCAAACTCGCGCCGAGCACCGTGCCGAAGCGGACGATGCCCGCCGGTTCCGGGGGTACCGCGGTCGTTGCCTTCGCCACGCGCAGTGTGTGGTCGCCGAGCGCTATCGTCTCTCCGCCGACGAGGATCGCGCGTAGCGTTCGCAGCCCGTTGACGAATGTTCCGTTCGTTGAATCGAGGTCTTCGAGTTCGAGGCCTCGTGGGGTCACCAGGAGCGCCGCGTGTCGTCGGGAGATGTGTGGATCGACGAGGGCGATATCGCACACTTCGCTCGAGCCAACGTACGTGCGAGAGGCCGCGTCCGCACGCACGACCCACGGCGGGGGCGTCGTTCCGTCCTTCGACGTCGACGTGATGGCAAACGCGACGCTTGGGTCGCCGTCACGCTCGGACCGAACCTTCGTCTCCCGCTTTGGTCCCATCGCCCTCACCATGAGCTCACGACGGGGGCGTTGGATCGGAAGAGCCACGTCGCGAGCGCGACGCCCAGCCCGATGACGGACACGCCCAAGGACAGGTCGGCGAGGAGGTAGCGCGTCCGAACGCGGCCGACGTCCTGCGGATCACACGTCTGCATTCGGCCGCAGCCGTTCTCGAGCTCCGAGCCCCGCGCATCTCCCGTGAGGCTGAAGTATGCGAAGGACCCCAGCCCGACGGCGGAGACCGCCGCAGACGTCCATACGACGGGGCCCGTTTTGGATGTTGCTCGCGACAAGGACCTCGCGGTCGGTGCCTCCCGCCCGACCGGGGCGAGCGAGAGGGTCACGACACGGGCACGGTCGCCTTCCACGAGCATCACCTCCGCCGCAGCGCGATCGAAGCCCGGAGCCTCGACGCGAAACGTGTGTTGCCCGGGGTCGAGCGGCACCAGGCGACCAGCCTCAGCCTCCGGCCTCCGCTCGCCATCCACGAACGTCGTTGCGCGAACATCGCGGCCGTTGGGCGAGACGATACGAAGCGAAACGAAGGGAAGACGAGCCTCGACGTTGTCCAGCCAGCGAAGGCAGTCGACGCGGATGGGCCCCGGGCATGCTTCGTTCGCGCACGCGATGAATTCGCGCCGTGCGGCCGAAAGGAGCGCGCTTTTTCGTGCGGCTTGGCCGTCGTCGGCGGCCTTAACACACACCTCGACCACATCTGCGCGGGCGCTCGAAAGTGAGCCGGCGAGCACCACGAACACAAAAAGAGCGGCCACCCGACGCGGCCAGACGCTTGCTCCGCCTCCCATTAGCGGGGCGCCCATGAACGACCGCCGCGATCTCGGAAGCATTCGACCTTATAATGCTTTTCCCCGTCGGGTCCGAGTCTGAACGGAGGCTCGCAGGAGGGGGTTGCGGCCTCCGCGCCCGCGCGGGCGCTCACCATCTCCGGAGTAGCGCGTGGCTCCGGCAGCGTTGATGGTTCGCGCGAGCGCTCGGCGCTCGCAACACTGCGGAGCGAGCGACGGGGGCGCCCCTCTGTGTGTGACGCGCTCGTCGTGGATATGGCCTGGGGCACCGCCGCGGCCGTCTCGACTTGGTCGAGGTTTGCGCTTGGCAGCAGGTTCTTTGCGGCCGCTGTCTCGACGGGCATCGGCTGGAGCGCGTTCGACGTGGCACTCGCGACGACAGGAGGCGAAGTGTTGCCCTGGCGACTCCCGCGACGACCGAAAAGGACACCCACGGCGAGCAGCCCAACGACCGCGAGGGGCGACGCCAAAATCCGCCGCGCGCGGGCCGCGGAGATGGTGGTGGGAAGAGGGAGCGCCAGTTCCACCGGTGCGGGCGCACTAGCGACCGCCACGCTCTGCGCGACGAACGGGATGCCGATCGAGACCGCAACGCCCTCACGGCCTTGACGCTCGAACGCCTCCACCAGTGCACGACGATTTGTGAGCTCAGAACCACCTACGTGCTCTAAGTAGGCGGCGACTTCGCGCGTCGAGGCCTTGGGCCCACACGCTTCGAGTGCTTCGGCCATGGCTTGCGCGCTCTCAAAGCGTTTGTTCGGATCGTGCGAGACGGCGCGGTCGAAGACGTCGTCGAAGCTAGTCCCAAGGGCGGGCACGCGGGCACTCGGCTTCGCTGGCACGGTCTCGAGTACCGCGTACAGAACGACACCGTCGTTCTCCCCGTCGAAAAGCGGGGCACCGACGAGCGCCTCCCAAAGCGTCACCCCGAGCGACCAGACGTCGGAGCGCACCGTCGCAGGTTCACCGCGCAACACTTCCGGCGCATTGTAGGCGGTCTTTCCCTTTGCCGCGTGCCCGACCTGCGTGGCGCTCAGTCTTCGCTTCGCCTTGGCGATGCCAAAGTCAGCCACGCGACAGAAGCCGTCGACGCCCACGAGGAGATTTTGTGGCGAGAGGTCACGATGAACGAGGCCGAGCGGCTCACCGTCAAGGTCCGTCGCGCGGTGGGCGGCGTCGAGGCCGGCGAGGGCATCGGTGAGAATCGCGAGTGCGACAGGCGCGGGAGGTCGCCCTGCCAAGAGAACCCGATCGAGCGACAGCCCCGCTACGTATTCCATCACGATCGACATCGTTCCGTCGTGGGAGCGGAGGACATCGAGCGTTTGGACAACGTTGACGTGGTGCACTCGAGCAGCCGTCCGCGCCTCGTCTAAAAACATCGAGGCGCTCTGAGGGTCGCCGGCAAGTCGCGCCGCCATTTGCTTGACCGCGACCAGGCGGTCGAACCCCCCCGCGCCGTACAAACGACCTAGATAGACCGCGCCCATTCCGCCTTCTGCGAGTGAAGGGCCGAGGATGTAACCCCCAGTAGAGCGAAGCGACGCCATTGACATGGAACTCTAGCTGCGCGCGACGTGGAGGCAAAACGGGCTACTTCTTCTTGCGCTCTCCGAACTCTTCTTCGGCGGGTTGCCCATGAGGCACGGTCGCGCCGACGTCCGGTGATGCGCATTGCGCGTACTCGGCCGGCGTTTTGAACGCCGCGATGCACGCTCGTTGGACGTCATCGAGTTCGGGTGAGCGCACGCCGCACTTGGCAAACTTGTGACCGAGGAACATCACGCGCGCGTTCGTCGTCGGAAAGCTCGCGACCGAGAACGGTGCCAGACGCGACTGAAGCTTCTTACAGTCGACTACCGACATGGCGACTTTGGCGCTCGGTGGCTGCTCGACTGGCGCCGGGGCCGCGAGAAACGTGGCCCACGCGGGACCCACAAGCTTGGCGAGCGCGGGCTGAGGAATCGCTTTCTTTGCTTTGATCGCTTCGAGAATTTCGGCGGTGGCGACCTTCTTGTCGGCGGAGACCTTGTCGGCCTCTTCCATCGCCACGAGGTCCGCCTTCGACAAAACCTCTTTATAGGCGATACGGATTGTACGACCCTTGCGCGTGACCTTCGAGCCCCGGAGCGCCTTGATGTAGTTGTCGACGAGTCCGGCGAACTTTTTCTGCCTCGCGCTTGCGGTCGCTTCGTTTGATTGAATCGTGAGTTTGGCCTCGTTTTGCTCGAGGTGGCTCTTCCACTCGCTGACGATTTCGTTGACGTCGACCTCCACGGCCTTCGCGGCACTGTCGTCGCGCGCGACGAAAATCACGTTGCCCTGGAGAGCGCCCGCTTTCGCGGGATCGCCGTCGGTCTCGAACGCTGCCGCTTTGAGTTTCGAGTCGACCTGCTCGAGAAGCTTCTCGACGCCCTTCCCAGGGAAGCAGCCGTCGATGAACGCGGTGAATCCGGCCGAGCTGTTCGAGGCACCGAACAGGCATGGCGCGACGAAAAACTCGCGCGAGCTCTTTGGCTGTGCAGTCAGACGAGTGACGGCGAGTCCCTCGGTTTCGGCCGCAGCGTCTTTAATCGCCTCGAGCCGTGCGTTCAGGTCCTCCTTCGGATTTTTCACCGACGAGGCCATCGTCTCGAGCGCGGTCTTGTTCCCGAGGAACCACGTCGTACCTTGGGCGAAGGCTCCGAAGCTCGAGTCGTCACACACGCCGGCCGCGGGGGCGGGCGCGCCGAACGTCCCGCGGTCGTCACCGATGGTCCGACAATAGCCAGGCAAGCCCTTAAACGAGAACGCGGTATAGCCGTTCTTTTTCGGGAGCTCCGCGACCTTGAAGTGACCAACGCCAATACGTTGCGATCGCTTGCCGTCGGGGTCCTCAAGCGTGATAACTGCGCGAAAGGGGCTCTCGAGCGATTCTTCAAGAACCGAGCCGCAGTCAAGGACGGATCGGACGTCATCGAGGTTTTTCGCGTCGAAGAAGAACTCTTTCGCGGATTTTGAGCTGCCGCTTCCCATTCCCTCGATACGTCTCGCCGGGTTTGAGGAGCCTGGCTTGCACATTTCGGTGCCGAGCTCGGCGGCGAGGTAAACACGCTTTACGCGCGGGTCCGTTTCTCGTGTCGATTCGATGACTTGCGTCGAAATCTCCGACGTGTTCGAGGGCAAAAGCTTCGCCTCGATCGGAAGTGCGACAGCCTTCGAGTGGCCTTTAAGGAAGAAAAAACCGAAGGCGCCCGCCGCGACCAGAACCAGAAAACCGAAGGCGCCACCCAGGATAAACGGCAAGGGCGAACGCTTTTTTACCGGTGGCCCTTGCGGCATCATGCCGCCAGGCGGCGGTCCGTACTGCGGGTAGGGACCGGGGGGAGCGCCATAAGGGCTGCCGTAGGGCGGTGGTTGGTTCATCGCGCATGAGGCTACGCGACCTAAAGGCTACATGTCCCTTCCTTTGACGCTGCAAAGGCCAAACTGTCGTGGGCGCATCGCCTTCGTTGCCTTGCCACGGCGTGACGGCGTCGCGCGGCCCCTTCGGGTCTCGCCTTTACGCGACCGCGCGGCCGTAGCACTTACCTGGGATGGCGAAACGTAAGGAGCCAAGCCTCGACCCAACGCCAACGCCCGCGGCTCGCTCTCGCGAGCTCAACTCCGCCGTCGACGTCGAGAACGGCAGCGACGAAGTTCGGTTCGAGCGCTCGCTCCGGCCGAAATCACTTGACGACTACATTGGCCAAACGAAGCACAAAGACAATTTGCGCGTGTTTGTCGAGGCATCCCGCCGCCGCGGTGAACCGCTCGACCACGTGCTTCTCTCCGGCCCGCCAGGCCTTGGTAAAACGACGCTCGCGCAGATCCTCGCGCACGAGATGGGCGTCGAGCTTCACATGACCAATGGTCCGGTGGTCGAACACAAGGGCGCGCTCGCCGGGCTGCTGACGAAGCTCGGAAAGAACGACATCCTTTTTATCGACGAGATTCATCGACTCAATCCGGTGGTTGAAGAGAGTCTCTACCCGGCGATGGAGGACTTCCGAATTGACGTCATGACAGGCGATGGTGCGTTCGCCTCCTCCATCCAGATCCCCGTGCAGCCCTTCACGTTGATCGGTGCGACGACCCGTACCGGCATGCTGACTGCACCCCTGCATTCGCGGTTTGGACAGATTATCCGGCTCGATTTCTATTCCGTCGAGGACCTCGCGCGCATTGTTGAACGAAGTGCGCATCTTCTCGGCGTCGAAATTGCCAAAAATGCCGCGCTCGCACTTGCAGCTCGAGCCCGCGGAACGCCCCGCATCGCGAACCGCCTCCTGCGTCGGGTTCGTGATTTCGCCGAGGTCCTTGGGTCCGGAAAAATCGACGAAGCGATCGTCCTGGAATCTGGCGAACGTCTTGATATCGACCGTGCCGGGTTTGACGAAATGGACCGCCGCCTGCTTCGAATCATCATTGTCGACTACGAAGGCGGACCCGTCGGCGTCGAAACGCTCGCGGCTGCGCTCGGCGAGCCGCGCGACACGGTCGAAGACGTCTACGAGCCTTACCTTTTGCAACAGGGCTACCTCGGGCGGACGACACGCGGTCGGGTCGCGACCCGCAAAGCCTATGAGCACTTAGGACTTCCTTTTGCGGGAGCCTTGCTCGCGACGATCACGACGCAGAGTGACCTCTTCGACGAGTAAACGAACGCATTTTGTCGCAGGCGCGTTCACGGTCGCTTGCCGATGACCGACTCTTTTCGTCAGGCCTCCGATTAGTGCGCACGCTTCGCCCCAGGTATGGCATCGGAGGGGCTCGATGCGTTACGCCGTTATTATTGTCGCTTTGGTTGTGCTCGTCGGGGGTCTGGTGGCTGTCAAGGGCACGCAGATCGGTTCGCTCATCAAGATGGGCAAAGAAATGGAGAAATCGGGACCTCCGCCCGAGACTGTAGCGACCGCATCTTCAAAAGAAGATGAGTGGGAGAGCACTCTCCGAGCCGTCGGCACGATCGCTCCGGTGAAGGGGGTCTCCCTCAGCAATGACGCGGCAGGTGTCGTCTCTGCCATTCGCTTCGATTCGGGCGCCGTCGTCAAGCAAGGTGACGTCCTTGTTGAGCTCGACAGCAACGTCGAGCGGGCCCAAATCGCTTCCGCTGAGGCCAGGCGGGAGCTGGCGCAGCTCAATGCCGGGCGATCTCGCGCCCTCGTAGCCAGCGACAGCATACCCAAAGCGCAACTCGACACGGACGAGGCGCTCGTGAAGTCGTCGCAGTCGGATCTCGGAGCGCTGCAGGCGCAAATTGCGCGAAAAGTCGTGCGCGCGCCGTTTAGCGGCAAGCTCGGCATTCGTGCGATCAATGTCGGTCAGTACCTTGCCCCCGGCACCACAATAAGTTCGCTCGAAGCTATGGAGTCTGTGTACGTCGACTTCGCGCTCCCGCAGCAAAACGTGGGCGACGTCGTGGTCGGCACCAAAATCCGAGTGTCGCTCGAGGGAGACGCCGGAGCGGGGCTTGAGGGGGTGGTCACCGCCGTGGACCCTGCGCTCGACGCCGCGACGCGTTCGCTCCGCGTGCGGGCCAGCGTTGGTAACCAAGACGACAAACTTCGCCCTGGGATGTTCGCGAACGTCAGCGTCGTTTTGCCTCAGCAAAAGCACCTGGTAAGCGTTCCGTCACCCGCCATCGTGCATGCGTCTTACGGCGACTCCCTCTTCATCGTGGAGGACAAAAAGGACGCGTCGGGTACGACGGTGAAAGGGCCGGATGGGAAGCCGTCACGTATCGCGCGCCAGCAGTTCGTGCGGACCGGAACGCGTCGCGGCGACTTTGTCGCGATTGTTGATGGCGTGAAACCTGGCCAAGAGATCGTGGTTGGAGGCGCGTTCAAGCTGCGCAATGGCGCGGGTGTCGTCGTCAACAACGAGGTCGTTCCCGAGTCGAAGCTCGCGCCGACGCCCGCGAACCACTGAGCCGCCCATTTCCATGAAGTTTACAGACATCTTCGTTCGTCGGCCGGTCCTCGCGATCGTCGTTAGCCTCGTCATTGTCATTGCCGGGTTGCAGGCGGTGCGTACCCTTAACGTCCGTCAATACCCGAAGCTCGAAAGCGCGACGGTGACGGTTCGAACGGCCTACGTCGGAGCAAGCGCCGATCTCGTCCGCGGGTTCATTACGACGCCGCTGGAGCGCGCCATCGCGGCGGCCGACGGAATTGACTACATCGAATCGCAAAGCGTTCAAGGACTCTCTACGATCAACGTTCGCCTCAAGCTGAACTTTAGCGCCGGAAACGCGCTCGCGAACATCAGCGCGCGGGTGAATCAGGTTCGTGCCGACTTGCCTCCAGAGGCGGAGGTTCCCGCGATCAACATCGAACCGTCAGACGCCCAGATAGCGTCGATGTACTTGAGCTTTGGCTCGCAAATCCTCGAAGAAAATCAAGTCACCGACTATCTCATTCGCGTCGTTCAGCCGCGCTTGTCGGCCCTCGAGGGCGTGCAGCGTGCGGATATTTTAGGCGGCCGGACGTTTGCGATTCGGGCGTGGCTCAAGCCGGATCGCATGGCTTCGCTCAACGTAAGCCCCGCGCAAGTTCGCCAGGCGATTGGCGCAAACAACTTTCTCTCGGCGGTGGGCCAGACCAAGGGCGCTCTTGTTCAAGTCAACCTCACGGCCACCACGGATCTCAAGTCACTCGATGAGTTCAAGCACCTCGTAATTCGTCAAGAGGGCGGCGCTCTGGTGCGCCTCGAAGACGTGGCCGACGTTGTCCTCGGCGCCGACCAATACGACCAGGACATTCGATTCTCGGGCAAGCGCGCGACCTTCATGGGGGTATGGGTGCTCCCGAATGCGAATTCGCTCGACGTGATTGCACGCGTGCGAAAAGAGATGGACATCATCAAAGCCGAACTCCCCACGGGCCTCGACGCCAGCGTGGCTTTCGACTCCACGAAGTACATCGAAGACGCCGTTCACGAGGTCGAAAAAACGCTCTTCGAGACGGTCCTCATCGTCGCTGTCGTCATCTTCCTCTTTCTTGGCTCGCTCCGATCGGTCCTTGTGCCGCTCGTTGCGATTCCCGTTTCCCTCATCGGTGCCGTGTTTCTGATGCAGGTTTTCGGGTTCACGGTGAATCTGCTCACGTTGCTCGCCGTTGTGCTCGCGGTCGGTCTCGTGGTCGACGACGCCATCGTCGTCGTTGAAAACGTTGAACGGCAGATGCGCGACGGGAAAACGCCGCTCGAGGCCGCTCTGCTCGGAGCCCGTGAGCTCGTAGGGCCGATCGTCGCAATGACGATTACGCTCGCGGCCGTTTACGCCCCGATAGGCTTCCAAGGCGGTCTCACGGGAGCCCTGTTTCGTGAGTTTGCCTTCACGCTCGCGGGGGCAGTCTTCATCTCGGGTGTCGTCGCGCTCACGCTCTCACCGATGATGTCGTCAAAGCTGCTCAAACCTCATAGCGAGCAGGGTTGGATGGCAAAAAAGGTCGACGCCGGGTTCGACGCCGTGAGGCGCGCCTACACGCGCGGGCTGAATCTCACGCTTCGCAACCGCGGACCCGTCTACACGGTTTGGGTCGTGCTCTCGCTGCTCGTCGTGCCGATGTACATGTTTTCGCCGGCTGAGCTCGCGCCAAACGAAGACCAAGGCGTCGTCTTCGGGGCCATTGATGTCCCGGCGAATGCGACATTAGAGCAGCTCGAGCCGTATACGAATCAAGTCTTCGATATCTGGAAGACGCTTCCGGAGTTCGATCATAGCTTTCAGCTTACGTTCCCGACGGGCGGTTTTGGAGGCATGTTGGCCAAGCCGTGGGAGGAGCGAAAGCGAAGTATTTTCCCGATTCAACAAGAAGTGTTCGGCAAGCTGATGAAGGTTGCCGGAGTTCGCGCCCCGGCGTTCCTGCCTTCCGCACTGCCGAGCGCCGGCACGTTTCCGGTGGAGTTCGTCATCGCATCGACGGCAAGCCACGAGGAGCTGCTCAAGTTCACAGACCTCATCGTTCAAGATGCGTTGAAAAGCGGTCAGTTTGCGTTCCCTCCCATCGTCGACGTTCGCATCGACCAAGAGAAGTCTGAGATCGTCATCGATCGCGATAAGGCCGCGTCGATGGGTCTAAGCATGCAGCAGATCGGCAGCGACCTTTCCTCCATGATCGGCGGCAACTTCGTAAACCGTTTCAATATTGACGGACGAAGCTATAAGGTTATCCCTCAGATTGCGCGTTCCGAGCGTCTGACTCCCGAGCAGCTCACGCGCATTCAGATTACCGGTCCGAATGGCAAGTTAATGCCGCTTAGTGCCGTGGCCACGATGAGGCAAGGTGTTGAGCCCCGAACGCTGAACCGATTCCAGCAACTCAACTCCGTAAAAATCTCTGGCGTTGCCCCTCGGTCGCTCGAAGCCGGCTTGCGTGTGCTCGAGGACTCCGCCGCGAAGATTCTGCCTCCTGGCTACCGCGTCGACTACACGGGTGAGTCGCGCCAGCTTCGACAAGAGGGCGGGAAGTTTTTGCCGGCGATGGGCCTCGCGATCGTCCTGATTTTCCTCGTGCTCGCGGCGCAGTTCAATTCCTTCCGCGATCCGTTCGTCATTCTCGCCGGGTCCGTTCCGCTCGCGATGTTTGGCGCGATGATCTTCACGTTTTTGAAGTTCGCCGGACCACCGGGCATGAGCTTTGCCCTTACGGACGGGTGGACCACGACCCTCAACATCTACTCCCAAGTCGGTCTCGTGACCCTCGTGGGACTCGTTGCGAAAAACGGCATTCTTATTGTCGAATTTGCGAATGCCGAGCAAGAGAAAGGCGCGAGCAAGCTCGAAGCCGTGCGCACCGCCGCTACCACACGCCTCCGTCCTATCTTGATGACCACAGTGGCAACTGTCGTGGGCCACTTTCCGCTCACGCTCGTGACCGGGCCAGGTGCCATCGCTCGGAACTCGATTGGTATCGTTCTCGTGGGCGGAATGACGATTGGGACATTCTTCACGCTGTTCGTCGTGCCGTCGGTGTATGTTCTTATCGCACGTGACCACCGAAGCGCGGGTCGAGTAGGGGCGTCGCTGGGCAGCGGTCATCCTTCGCAGGATGAGCCAGAGCGCTCGAGCGGCCCGCGGATTTCGGACTTTGGTCCTGAGGTTGCCGCGCGAACAGGCCACAGTCCCGTCGGGACGTAAACAGAGCGGCCTTTCCGTTGCGCGTGGCGCCTCCGGGCCGATAGTCTCCTTGATGTGAGCGGCGGAGTGGTCTTAGTGGTCGATGACGACATGGTGAGTCGCCATGTCCTCGGGCAGGCGCTCGCCAGTGCGAAGCTCGATTACGTGGCCGTCGGATCGGGGGCGGAGGCGCTTGCTCAGGTAGACAAGATTCATCCCGCGATCGTGTTGCTCGACCTCGTGATGCCCGCACCTGACGGCTATCAGGTGCTCCGTATCCTTCGAGCCCGCCCCGAGACGCGAGATTTACCCGTGGTGGTGCTCACAGCCCTCGACGGAGAAGACGAAATCGCCAAAGCGTTCGAAGCAGGCGCCGACGACTTTGTGAGAAAGCCGTTCAAACCCGTTGAGCTCGTCGCCCGCGTGCGAGGGCAGCTCAGGCTACGCGCTGCGATGGAGGCACTCGCGCGGAAGGAGAAGGACGCGGGCGTCGTCCTCGAAGTGACGCAGGCGTTGGCCTCGAATCTCGATTTTCGCGGCATCCTATTCATGGTCGTTCAGCGCATCGCCGATGTCGCAAACGTCGACCGCGTCTCGATTGTGCTCGTCCACGAACAGAAAAATGTAGGCTACGTCGTCGCGGCGTCGGACGATGAGCAGCTTCGCGATTTGCCCATCGACATTACCAAGTATCCTGAGATTCAGGAGGTGCTCACGCACGGTGAGCCTCTCGTAGTCGAAGATGCGGTGACCCATCCGCTCATGGAAATTGCGCGCACGACCGCGCAGGGAAAGACGAACTTCGCGTCGCTGTCGATCGTGCCCATTCTTTACGACGGCAAGCCTATGGGCGTACTCTTCTTACGGTCGCGCCGCGCCGGTGCCTTTGCCGAGCGAGAGGTCGCGCTCTGCCGGACGATCGCCAGCGCAATGGCTATCGCGCTGCGCAATGCGCGTGTTCTCCAGTCGCTCCGCGATGAGACGCAGCAAGTCACCGTCGCGCGCGTCGAAGCCGAGCGGCGAATGCGTTCGCTCCAGCGTTACGCCGACTTCTTCGACAGTTCCGCCGACGGGATTGTCGTGATTGATGCCGATGGTCACCTGCTGTTCTCCAATCCGAAGGCTCGCGAAATCACGGGTTACGACGAGCAAGACCTTCGCGGTCGTCGCCTCGGAGACGTGCTCGTTTCAAACTCGGACAACCTCGCTCTCGAGCTTCGCGCCGGGTTCCGCAAGGGACACTTCCCGAAGGACGTCGATATTGCGCTCACGACACGCGACAAACGCGACCTAATCGTCAACGTTAGCTTTGCCAGCGTTTTGCGTGAAGACGGCGCCGTGCTCTGCTCTTTCCGAGACGTCACGAAGCAACGCGCGGTCGAGGCCGAGCTGCTGAAAACGAAAGATTTTCTCCAGCGCGTCATTGACTCTTCGGTCGACGCGATCATCAGCGCGGACCTGCAGGGCAGAGTCGTCCTCTTCAATCGCGCCGCAGAGCGTATCTGTGGGCGTCCCGCTCGCGACGTGGTCGGAACCGATGTTCGTGCACTTTACACGGAAGGTACGGCGCAGAAAATAATGCGACTTATTCGTGCAGGGGGAGGCCGTATCGAGGGCCTTAAGGTAGATGTTGTGGCCGCGACCGGAGCAGCCGTCCCTGTCGCTCTCTCCGGAGCGTTGATTTTCGAGGGAGACGCACCGGTGGGTAGCGTCGGTATCTTCACCGACCTGCGCGAAAAAGTCCGTATGGAGCAACGGCTCCAGCAGGCACAAGACCAGATTTTAGCGCAGGAACGTCATGCGATTGTTGCCGAGCTCGCGGGAGCTGCAGCGCACGAGCTGAATCAGCCACTTACGAGTGTGTTGAACTACGCCACCTTGCTGAAGCGACTTTTGACGTCGGGCACGCCGGCATCGTCCGCGGCCGAAATTATCGAGGGAGAAGCCGAGCGTATGGCCGAAATTGTCCGTAAGATTGGCAAGATTACGAAATACGAAACGAAGACCTATGTGGGGAAGCAAAAGATCCTCGACCTCGACCGTGCAAGTGAGGACGGCTCCGAGGTCTCTGACCCGACAACAGGTACTTTGCGCGCATCGCAGCCGATGCCCCCTCCCGCCGAACGTGGCAGCGACCAATGACCCCTAAGGTCATGGTGGACTACGATGCCAGGGGGCTCTTGGAGACGTCTGTGATGCCCCCACCCCCGAGTGATGTGTCGGCTCGCGTGATGGTTTCGTCGGTCCCGATAGGTCGCGACTCCGTCGTGGCTTTGAGCGGAACGATCGATGTTGAGGCCGCGTGGCTAGATCGCCTCGTCGTCGCCGCGTGCGAGATGCCCGTGGCTGACGGGGAGACTGCGGTTGCCGAGTTTGTCGTGCGGTCGCTCAGCGAGATTTTTCCTAGCTGCGGCGTCGGTGTGTGCCTTGGTTCGGTTGTTCCCGAAGCTCCCTCGTCGTCTTCGCACGTGCGGCTGTCCACTTCGCCCGTCGAGCAAAAGATCTTCAAATACGTACCGCCGGGACACGAACACCGCTGCGACGGCCTGGCGAAAGCGCGGCTATTTCCAGGGTTTTCGTGCGAGCGCGTGCTCGACGTCGAGCCGGGGTCGACGCTTCACATCGCAAGTGATGACGCCGTGCTCGACGACGACGATTCACCGATGATGCACGTCGTGCGGCGGGCCGCGCTCGCGATGGGCCGCGGGCTTGGTCTTGCGCGGAGCCACGTGAAAGCGACCGCCGACGCTCGTGATTTGCGTGCAATGAACTCGCATATGACGCAGGCTTCGCGCCTTGCGAGCCTTGGCCAAATCGCGGCCGGCGTGGTTCATGAACTAAACAATCCGCTTACGTCGATTGTGGCCTATACCGATTGGTTAATCAGGAAACAAGGTCCCTCGGGCGACCCTGACAGTCTCGAGAGATTGCGGCGTATTGGCGAATCCGCGAGTCGAATTCTGAGGTTCACCCGCGACCTCGTAACCTATGCTCGTCCGTCGACCGAGAATTCACTTCCCGTATCGTTGCATACGGTCATCGACAAGGCGCTCGCGTTTTGCGAGCACGTCCTCGCCCAGCACAGCGCGAAGGTGGAGCGAGTCTTCGCCGAGGGCGTGCCGCCCGTGCGCGGCATGCACGAGCAACTCGTTCAAGTGTTCGTCAACCTGTTTACGAATGCGTGTCACGCGATGCCCGCGACGGGCGGCACGCTCGCTGTACGAACTGAGCTTTTGCTTGGGGGTCACAGTCTCGCCATTTATGTAGAGGACAACGGTCACGGTATTGCACCCGAGCATTTTGCTCAGATTTTCGCGCCTTTCTTCACCACGAAAGTCGACGGTCGAGGTACCGGCCTAGGTCTCTCCATCGTGAAGAATATCATGGATGATCATTGCGCTGCCATTCACGCCGAACGCAACGGTGCGTGCGGCGCGAGATTCGTACTCACGTTCCCCGTACAGTAATTATCCGTTCCACTCGAAGTGATCGATCTGAGTCGCCGGCGTTTCGTCGAGCATGTCGTCTTTTCCGATGGCCCACGCCTCGACACGTCCGTCGGGGTGCACGCAGAGACGAACAAAGTGCTTGTAGCCGGGATGCCCGAGCACCGTAAACGCTTGCTGATGCTCGAGCCCTAAGAGCGCAAGAAGCATGAGGTAGACGCCAAAAAGAAAGGCGCCGGCGAAGGCGGAGGCAACAATGACTGCCGTGTCACCGGCCATCGCCGGCAGCCGCGCCACCGACAGTCGGAGTGCCATGGGCAAGAGACCCAGGGAGGCGCCAAACGGCACTGCGAGCATGGCTATTTTTCGCTTCCCGACTCCCTCGTGGGCAATGAAGTAGAGAGCCAGGGAGAGGAGCGCCGCGAGCGTGAGCGACGTAAGAAGCAACGCGTTAGCGCCTTCTCTCCCTGCCGCAAGCTCCGCTGCCGCAAGGACGCCGAGGGCGACGTGCACGAGCCACCCGGCGCTCCCCACGGCAAGCTTCAGAGGAACCTGAGCGACCAGCTTTCGCGAGGCCGCTCCGTTTGGATAGGCCGCGTCGGGCTCGCCCGTTGCGACGGGATAGGGACCAATGCGTGTGCCATGCAAGAATGCGCCGCCACCTCCTGCAATGACGTGGACCGAGCGATTGATGGTGCGTCGCTCGTAGTGATGGAAGTCGCCAGACAGGTAGAAAACGCGGTCGCGCTCCAGGCTTAGCCGGCAGGCGTTTAACATGCGCCAGCCAGGATCGTTTCGAACCCCATAAGCACTTACGGGGTCACCGGCGACAAAAAGCACGGCCCGATGGGGATGCTTCTTTCGCCACTTCGAGAAATACGAGCGCTGCCGGAAGTCGACGCGGCCGAGCTGCCTGTCGGCGCCGAAGAGGTCGAGCCCCGGCGCGAGCGGCAAGGCGAAGTAGCTCGACTCTTGAACGGGCACGTAGCCTCGGAGCACGAGGCGGCGGCGTCGCTTGATACCGACACCTTTGAAAAAGGCGCGGACCGCGGTGATGAAGCCGATGAATAACCCGTACATGCCCCCGACTTCGTCGAGGTGAAGCTGCCGCGCGACGAGACCGACGTTTCGCCCGGCCCGCTCGCGCAGCTTTTTTCCTAACCGTGGGGTCGTGTCTTTATCGTCGGCGCGAAACGGCTCGTCGAGGCTCCTACGAAAAAGGCGGCCGAAGCCGTCGAGACCGTCGTACCAATCATGATTTCCAGGAACGCCGAGCACCACGCGTTTGCGCGAGCTCGCCCGTGCGCTGCGGAGCTGCTCGTTCCACGGGTGCACAAGGCGCTTGTAAATCTCGTCTGCCGTAGCGACAGGATAGGCAATATCACCACCAAAAACGAGCACATCTCCGCGCGGAAGCGTTCGCGTACCGCCCGCCGCATCGCCCACGACATAGGTGCCCGCAAGCATGGCGCCAACCGCTGCGCTAACGTCCCGATCGTCCCCCGTATCAGCCACAAAATCGACCCACACGGGCCGGCCGAGCGCAGACACGAGCGTGCAGGCGTCTGAGGCGTCTTCGGTGTCACCTACGCTCTGCACGCCGAGCACATCGAGCGATGTACGAAGAAGCTCGCCGGGGGCACTCGGGCGCATCCAGTCACGCGGGTCGACCGATTCCGTTGCGATCGCACGAGCGGTGAAGTTCCTCAAGTGCCCGAAGAGCGAGGTGACCCCATACCAGCGAATTCCGAAGGGCGGATGCGCCCCGCGGCGAAAAACGAGGGGTCCTGGTCGGTTACCATGCGGCTCGAGAGTGAGCGCACTCGGCCCCACCTCGGTCTCCCCCGCGAAGCCTGGCGCGCTTTCGAGGGCGCGAGCGTCACCTTCGACGGAAGCCGTGGGTGAAGGCGATGTGGGAGGTTCGAGCGGCAGCGGCTCAGCGTCGAGCGGCACTTGAAAGAGTCTAGCTGTTTTGAGTTACGCTCGGCGAGTTCTCCATGCGTAAGCGAGCCGTCCCCTGTTTGTTCGCCGTATTTCCCCTCGTAACCCTGATTTCTGTCGTCGGCTCCGCCGGCGGTCCGAATGTAAAGGGTAAGATCGCCGGACAAGATCGATTGATCCCCGACGTTTACGCCGAGGCGGCGAAACCCGAATCACGGCGTTGGACGTGGCGCGAGCCGTCACCCTCGGTTTCGACGCAGTTTCGGACACTTTCGGCCAATCCGTCGCGCGACCTCTGCATCGCCGCAACGACGAGCGGCACGGCAGGTCCTCAAGAGGCCATCCGCATGACCGTTACGGGAGGGCGCGTGTTCCCCACGACGATCGTCGTTTCACCGGGTACACCGCTCGCGTTCAAAAACTTCGACCCTTTCAAACATCGAATTTATGTTGTCGGCAACGCAAACTTTAAGCCCGAAGACATGGCCCCAAACCAAGTTCGCGCGTGGTCTGCCTCAGGCCCTGGGAGATACGAAATTCGCGACGAGCTCTTCCCAAGCGTTCGCACCTTCGTGATCGTCGACCCGCAGGTCGTGCAGGTGGCCTACCCCGGCCGCGATGGCGCCTTTGGCCTTTCGCTTCCCGCCGGTGAGTATGTACTCAAGGCCTTCTTCGGCGGAAAACAGGTGGGCAGGCCGATCACCGTGAATGCGAAAGAGAAGGCGACGGTCGAGTTGAAAGAACCGCTCAGCGTCGCGACCGCGCAAGGTGACGAGAAGCAGGACCAGAAATGATGATCCTCTCCCGCATCTGGTACGTCATCCTCGCGCTGTTTCTTGCGGCCGCGTACTACGTCGTGTCGCTCGCAGTCGGTCAGTACAACCGTCGCAATCACGCCGCGATGGACGAAACCCTCAAGGCTGATAGTCAAGTTGTCAGCTGGGCGATGCAGGTCGATGCCCGTCGCCGCCTTGACGTTCTTCTTCTCGCTGCGGCTGATCCGGCCGTCGGAAAGGCACTCAAAGGCGCGAACGGGAAAGAGCAAATTCCGCCAGCCTCGAAAGAGGAAGGCGCGAAGGGGCTGCGCGCCTTCAATGATAAACTACATGCGGAATACAAGAATGACGTCGTTTTTTTAGCCGACCGCGAAGGTCGCTTAGTCTCGCAGGTCGGCTACGACCAGTTGGCGGCGTACCCGGAGTTCGAGCTCGGCGGTTACGCCGCGGTTTTCGATGCCCTGCACGGATTCCTTCGCGACGACACGTGGGTTCTCGGGGGGCGAATCGCACGCGTGGTCACTCGTCCCGTCGAGGACGAGGTTGGACAGGCGCCGATTGGTGCGGTGGTTGCCTTGCGGTGGGTTGATAAAGGTTTCGCAAAAGACATTGGCAAGCGAACGCGCACGAACATCGCTTTTTTTGCGCTCGGACAGGGGGTTGCTTCGGCGGCGACGACCGAAGGGTTCGAGGAGCAATCTCTCGAGGCGCTCGGGGGAGATCTCGCCGCTGTCGCGCAAGACAAGGGCTTCAAAGAGCTCGGACGCACCGAGGTTCGCGACCTTGGCGCGGGCGACCGGGGCGGGGTCATTTTCGTACGCCTTCCCGGTGACGGATGGGAGCTCGGAGCAGGCTTTGCCGTCGCGCGTCCGAAAGTCTCGATCGCCGGGCCACTCGGCTTCGTAAGCGGCGCCGACGATCAGGACAAGCGAAACGTAAAACTTTGGGCGGTGCTCGCTATCGTTGTCGGCGCCTCGCTCTTTGGCATTCTCTTTTCGTTCCTCGAGCATTCGTTGCCGATGAGCGAGTTAAAGCGCCAGGCCGAGAAGTTGAAAAAGGGAGAACTCGATGTCCTACAGCTCCCACGCTTTCGAGCTGGTTATCGCCTAATCGCAGGCGACCTCAACCAGGGGATGCAGCGCGTCATTGAAAAAGGGGGAGGCGCCGGCCGCAAGCCTGCCGACCTCGAGTCAATTCTAGGACCGGTGCCTGCCCAGCCGAGCATGAGCGCTTTTGCCTTTCCTCTGAGCCCCGCCGCAGGGGGAGAGTCCCCGCAGACCCCGCATCGCTTTCCGGGCGCAACCGGCCCTGCGCTCCCGCCTTCGCGTCCGGGCGGGCCGCCGCCGCCGCCGAACGCGCGTCCCGGGACGCCAGGACCAGGCGTTCCGGCGGCCGCGAGCCAGAGTGGTGTCCGGCTCCCGCCGGCGCTCGATCGGACGATGGCGATGCCAAGCGGATCACCAAATCACGGCGTGCCCTTCGCGGTTCCGACTTCGACTCAGCCCGCGACGACACCCGCGTTCGTGCCCGTGGTGCCGGCCGGCGGTGCGGCGCTCGCCCAGGTGGCTCCGCAAGGCAGTTTTGGCAAAGACGAAGAAGAGCAGACGATGGTTCATCAGCCGTCGGCCGACCTTATTGCAGCGACGAGCAGTGTTCTTGCCGCGGAGGACCCCACGGCGGATTGGCCCCAGGTGTATCAAGAGTTCCTCAAGACAAAACATGACTGCAAGGAGCCCATCGAGGGTCTCACGTTCGAAAAATTCCAGCAGACGCTGAAGAAAAATCGCGATGCCTTGATGCAGCGTCACGGTTGCAAGCGCGTAAAGTTTGCCGTGTACGTGAAAGAAGGTCGCGCTTCACTCAAAGCGACCCCCGTTCGCGATTGAACTATCAGTATCGACGCCTCAACGGCAGGACGATAAGCTCAAATCCATGAGCGAACCCCGCAACGTCATCATTATCGGCTCCGGTCCTGCGGGCCACACCGCAGGCATCTACGCGGCGCGTGCCAACCTCAAGCCCCTTATGTTTGAAGGCCTTGCCCGCGGTGGCATCCCGGGTGGCCAATTAATGATCACCAACGACGTAGAAAATTACCCGGGCTTCCCCGAGAAGATTACGGGCCCGGACCTGATGGGGGCGTTCCGGGCGCAGGGCCTCCATCAAGGAGTCGAAATTCGCACGGAAGACGTGAACAAGGTAGACTTTAGGACACATCCGTTCCGGGTTTGGGCGGGTGACGACAACGTCGTTTCGAGCGCTCGGACGGTCATCATTTCCACCGGCGCGCAGGCGAAGTGGCTCGGTCTACCAAGCGAGACGGCGCTCCAGGGGCGGGGAGTGAGCGCGTGTGCCGTATGCGACGGCGCATTTTTCCGGAATCAAGATGTCGCCGTCGTTGGCGGCGGTGATACAGCGATGGAAGAGTCGATGTATCTCTCTGGCCTTTGCAGGTCTGTGACGCTCATTCATCGCCGCGAAGAGTTTCGCGCCAGCATCACGATGCAGGAGCGCGTGCGAAAGAACCCGAAGATTAAAATTCTCTACAATACCGAGGTCGATGAAATTCTCGATGTGTCGAAAGGAGAGGTGACGGGAGTTAAGATTCGTAACAACAAGACGAGCGAGACATCGACCCTCACGGTCACGGGCTACTTTGTCGCCATTGGGCACACGCCGAATTCGGAGCTGTTCAAAGACTTTCTCGAGCTCCACGACAATGGTTATGTGAAAACCAAGCCTGGTACCACGCAGACGAACGTGCCCGGAGTCTTTGCCTCGGGTGACGTCCAGGATTTTGTCTATCGGCAGGCCGTGACGGCGGCGGGGTCTGGATGCATGGCGGCCCTCGAAGCCGAGCGCTGGCTAGCGGCGAATGGCACGCACTGAGATGCGCCGATGGAGGTGACCGGTCGAGTGGGAGCCGAGTCCGCTGAGGACTCGGCGTTCGCGGTTTCCGCGTCAAAGGGAACAGTGGAGCCTGCGACAGGAGTAGCGGGGGCCTCCAGTTGCGCCGCGGTGGAAGGTCAGCTCGCGAAAATCGCTTTTTTCGACGGCTTGACGGTGGAGGCCCTTCAGCTCGTCGCGTCCGTCACGCGGGAAGAATCGTTCTCTGCTGGGGCCCGTATTTTCAAGTACGGCGACCCCGGCGACAAGCTGTACTTCGTCGCCTCCGGTAAGGTTCGTATCTCCCGTGATGTGGGGGCGCTTGGCGAAGAGGCCCTCGCCGTCCTCGGCAGTGGCGAAGTATTCGGTGAGATGGCCCTGCTCGATGAGTCGTTGAGGTCTGCCGGCGCTCTCGCGCACGAGGCGTGCACGTTGCTCGTGATTACGAAAGATTCGTTCGACGACCTCCTCTATCTCCACAAGGACCTTGCGTACGAAGTCCTGTGGAGCTGCGTGCGCATGCTCACTTCCCGGCTACGTGACACGAACGACAAGCTCACGTTCTTGTCGACGACTGGGCGGTTCTGACGCTAGCGTCGTCACTATGCGACCGGAGGCACCTGAACACTCTTTTCCGCCCACAACCAAAGTCGCTACGGTGCTTGCGGCCCTCGCCGTTGCAGCGGCCGCAGCCTGTGGCGCCGGGAGTGAGAGTCAAGGGCCGCGCCCTCCTGTAGCGCCGAGTGCTTCTGGGGCTTCGCCGGTAGCTACCGCGGCCCCCGCTTCTGCGTCGGGAAGTGCTTCGGGCGTCGCGCCAGCGTCCACCGCCGCCATCGCCGCCGTGCACGCGAGCGCGTTTGGCGCTGACTTGGAGAGGCTTGGACTTGACCCGCACAAGCTGCAACCGCTGAGCAAGCTCCCGCCCGATGTCATTCGGAAGTTGATGCCGACCTTTTCCAAGTCGCTCGGGGTGAAATGCGAATTCTGCCACGATAAAAATAACTTCAAGGCATGGACGCCGCACAAGCGCGTCGCATCCAAGATGTGGGATGAGTTTGTCGTGAAGCTCGCGCTCGAAGACGGAGGACCGCTCTACTGCGACTCGTGCCACTCCGGAAAAAGCGAATTCCTCGAAAGACACGACAAAAAAGCGCTGTCGGGATGGATGGACGCGAACTACGTATCTAAGCTTAAGCGGTCCGACCAGAACGACCACGGCTGCGAGACATGCCACGGCGACCCGTTTGAACCGCGGTTTCTAGCGATTTGGGAGAAGGCGAAGTAGTGAGCGCATCGGTAAGCCGCAAATGCTGCTCCCGCACCGCACTCGTTTGTAGGGATTTTGCTAGATTTTTGCGGCGCAGTTGACTCGGGTACACGTGTTCAGTAGCCTGAACAACGTGCAAGGTCTAACTCAGCGGCAGCAGATGGTCTTAGACTTCATTCGGCTATCGATTTCCGACCGAGGGTATCCTCCGACGTTGCGCGAAATTGGAGCTCGGATGGGCATTCGCTCGACGAACGGAGTGAATGACCATCTCCGTGCGCTTGAGCGCAAAGGCTATCTGACACGGGAGGACATGAAGTCGCGCGCCCTGCGGCCGACCACCACCCACGACGTCGCCGAGCAGTTGGGTGGCGTTGGCGGCTCCGGGGCTTTCGCCAGTAATGATTCGGCGGACGTGGAAGGTCTTCGGTCGCCTGGCCGGCCGGAGGAATCGGACATTGTCGAGATTCAAGTCCTCGGCCGGGTGGCGGCGGGCCTTCCTCTTTTCGCCGAAGAGCACGTTATCGATACGGTGCGCGTCGACCGCGGCCTCCTCAAAGGCGGACGGGAGGTGTTCGGCCTTCGTGTGCACGGAGATTCGATGATCGACGCCGGTATCCTCAACGGCGATTACATCTTCGTTCGCAAGCAGCTGACGGCCAGTCGCGGCGACATCGTCGTCGCTCTCATCGGCGATGAGGCTACGGTGAAGTTTTACTTTCCAGAAAAAGATTACGTCCGCTTCCAGCCTGCGAACAAAGCGATGGCGCCCATCTTAGTGCGGGCGATCGACTTCAAGCCGACGATGCTCCTCGGTGTCGTAGTCGGTGTTTTTCGGAGGCTCTAGACCAAGGCTTCGTTTCGAATCTCGCCACTTTCTGGACGATATCAGCGGAAACCGTTGTAACACCGACAACGTGAAGAACCGCAAAGCGTCTGCCGTCGTTCTCCTGAGCGCGTTCGCCGTACCTCTCGCTCACGCTCTCATTTTTCTGGTTTTGCTCGCGCCGCGAGCGAGCTTCGCGCAAGCCTCAAAAGTTGAAGGGGCCGCGCGCGCGCTGCAGAAAAGAGCGATCGAGGACGATTATCTTGCGAGCGAGTTCAGCAAGGCTCAAGACAAACTCGAAAAAGCCGTCGCCTCTTGCGGTTCAGACAAGTGCAGCGTGACGTTGCGCTCGCAGCTTCGTCGGGACCTCGCCGTCGTCCAAGTCGGCGGGCAGCTCGATCGTGAGAAGGGCATAGGAAACTTCGTGGAGGCGCTTCGAGTCGACCCGAACTTAGCGCTCGACTCGGACCTTCGAACAAAGGACCTGGATGCTGCATTCGCCGAGGCCAAGAAGCGAGCGGGGATAGGAGCGACAGCTGGTTCGGTCGTCGTTGGGGCCCCGCCGATGGGTCAACCTGCGGGCGACTTTGCTCACGAGCCCGCGGTCGCGCAACAGATACGCACGGCGATTCCGGTTTACGCTGAATACAATGGCGAGGAGCAACTCATGAAAGTGATTGCCCGCTACAAGGGCTTTGGTATGCCCGATTGGAAGACCGTCGAACTAAAGAAGACCGGCGAAAAGGGCTGGAGCGGCGTGCTGCCTTGCGTCGACGTCCAGCAGGGAACATCGCAGTACTACCTGCAGGGCTTTAACGCCGCCAATGATCCCGTGGCGGGCGCCGGCGACCGGAATAACCCCTACAAAGTTAAGGTCACGCGCGACAAGGTTACGGACCCTCCCCACCTTCCGGGCCAAGCAGTTCCGACGCAGTGCGCTGATGCAGGGGACTGTCCGCCTAACTTTCCTGGCTGCAAGAAGCCCGACGTGGTTTCCGCCACTGTTGACACGAGCGGGAAGGACGGCGGCGAGTTTTGTGAGGAGGACACCGAGTGCAAAAGTAAGGATTGCAAGAACGCCAAGTGCGCCGCGTTTGAAGGGGGCGGACGTTCGTTCCGACGGGTATGGCTCGGTGTCTCTGCGAGCTTCGACTACACGCTCGTGCCCAGTGCGGACGACGTTTGCAAGCTGTACCCACCGAGCAGCCCGACGGCACCTCTCCAGCCCGCAAATTCGAGTGGCTATTACTGCACGACAACAGGCGGAAGCGACTACCCCTATAGGCCCTTAAATGCCACGGATGCGAATGCTAACCCGCTTGGTAAAGAGAATGACAGGTTAGCGTTCGGCGCCGGTGCTTCAGACCGAGTTTCGGGCGGAGGGGCGTTCGGCAATGTTCGCCTCATGGCATCGATAGACTACGCCCTGAGCGTCAACTTCTTGCTCGGTGCGCGTCTCGGCTACGTGTTGAACACCTATCCAGGACAGGCCGCGACAGACGACGGAAAGTCGTTTCCTCCACTTCACCTCGAACTTCGAGGAACGCTACTGATTGGGAAAGACGCGTTGCTTCAAACGGTCGCCCCGTTCGTGATGCTGGGTGGAGGAGCGAGTACCTTCGAGACTTCAGTGAAGGTCAGCGTCGTCGAAACCAGCACGGGAAATGTGCGGACGGCGAAGGATGTCAACGCTTGGCACTTGGCCGGGCCAGGCTTCGTGACGTTTGGCGGGGGCGTGCGCCTAAGCCTAGCCGAGCGGGTCGCCTTCATGGTTGGAGCGCGCGCCAACTTCGCCTTCGGCCGTTCGTTCGCGCCGAGCTTCGGGCCCGATGTGGGCCTCGCGTTCGGATTCTAGAGTCGTCCTAGTGTCGATGCAGCGTGGACGATCCGAGCATCGTGCCGCCGACCAAAAATACGAGAAAGTCAGCGCTTTCCCGGTCGAAAGTTAGACTGACTCCGCCTTCTTGAATCGCGAGAGGTCGGCCATTCTTGGTGCAGCGCGAGCCTGGCATGGCTTCTCCGACCCAGCGACCACTCTGCGCGCTCCGGACGAGATCGGCCGCGATCGCGCAGACGTAGCCCCCTCGTGCGCTGAACGAGAATTCGACTGAAGTGGAAGGGGTAGATGCGGAGCTCGATGCCCGGGTGACGGTTGCGGCGTCATTTTTTACGTCGCACTCTCGTGAGTTTTCGATGACCGTGCAAACGCTCCCCACGTAGACCGTTGAGACGGCGTCAAGGGGAGATGCCGAGACTCCCGACGGCTCGTCTTCCGACGCGGCCCCTCCGCAGGCCGCAGAAGACGCGCAAAAGACCACGACACCTAACGACCAGATCCACCTTCCGTAACCGTTGAACATGAAGCCTCCTGGGATACTTCGGTGTCTGCAAACGCCGTGCTCTGTCCGATCGCTGCGTGGCCGCTGCATGTTTCGCGACGAGTAACCAAGTGCGTTCGCCCTTCGCGTGGCGCGCAGACGACCCTGAGTGCGGCTGCGATCCACCTGTCACAGGCGTTGGTTTTGGTGCCGCGCCAGGGTAAAACGGCACCCGTGAACCGTCTTTCAAGCTTGGTCGCTCGCTCTGCTAACGCTTTCCGGGCGCGAGAATCGTGGCGCGTGCTCTCCCCTTGTCTGCTGGGGGGCCTGTTTCTGTCCGCCCTTCCGGTTTCTAGCGCTGCGTGCGGAGGCGCCAAGCGGTCTGCCCACTCGGCTGAATCGTTACCCGACGCGACGACCCCTGCCACCGCCGAAGGAGCTAAGCGATTCGTAGAGCAAGTCGACAAGGACTTGCGGCGCTTGTGGGTTCAGCGTGATCGCGCGGGGTGGGTGAATCAAAACTTCATCACTGACGACACGGAAGCACTCTCCGCAGCCGGCGAAGAGGCCACGTCTGGGTACATTTCCGAGGCTATCTCGAAAGCGCGCCGCTTCGATGGCGTGAACGGAATTACGGCGGAGGTTGCGCGTCAGTTGCTCCTCCTAAAGCTCACTCAAATCGTACCTGCGCCGTCCAATGCCGATGAGCGCCGCGAGGTCGCCGAGTTGATGAGCGGCATGACAGCACTTTATGGGAAGGGTCAATTCTGCCCGCCACCAGGCAGTCCGCTTGCGCCGAAAGGCGATCCACTTTCGGCGCCCAGCGCGGAGCTGAAAGGGGGGCCGGCGTCGCCAAAGTGTCTCAAACTCGATGACTTATCGCGTGTGCTGAAGAAAAGTCGCAAGTACGACGAACTGCTTGAGGCCTGGAAGGCGTGGCACGCCATAGCGCCCGTCATGAAGGACAAGTTTGTGCGCTATGTCGAACTAGGCAACAAAGGCGCGAAGGAAGTAGGTTTTCCGGACGTTGGGGTGCTGTGGCGCTCTGGATACGACATGACACCCGAAGCGTTCGAGGCGGACATCGAGCGCCTATGGCAGGACGTGAAGCCCCTCTACGACGAACTGCATTGCTACGCGCGCAAGAAGCTCCGTACAAAGTATGGCAAAGATAAGATTCCAGAGAAAGCGCCCATCCCCGCGCACCTACTCGGAAACATGTGGGCGCAGCAGTGGGATGGCATTTATGACATCGTCGAGCCCTATCCGGGACAAGGCTCGCTCGACGTCGATAAAAAACTTAGGGAAAAAAAGCTTGAGCCGATGAAGATGGCCCGACTCGGAGAGTCTTTCTTCACTTCGCTTGGCCTAGACCCGCTGCCTAAGACGTTCTGGGAGCGTTCGCTCTTCGCCCGACCGAAGGACCGAGAGGTCGTTTGCCACGCGAGCGCCTGGGACGTGGGATGGAACGACGACCTTCGCATCAAGATGTGTATCGAGCCGACAGAAGAAGACCTGATTACGATTCATCACGAGCTCGGGCACGATTACTACTTCCACTCGTACTACAAGCTTCCGATTCTGTTTCAAGCCGGCGCTAACGATGGATTTCACGAAGGAATCGGTGACACCATCGCCCTTAGCGTGACCCCTCAGTATTTGAAGAGCCTCGGTCTCCTCGATCAGTTGCCAAGTAGTGAGAAGGGCCGTCTCAACGTGCAAATGAAGATGGCACTCGATAAAGTCGCTTTTCTGCCCTTCGGTTTGCTCATCGACAAGTGGCGCTGGGACGTTTTTTCGGGAAAAACCCAAAAGGGAAGCTACAACGACGCCTGGTGGGCGCTTCGCACGAAGTACCAGGGAATCGCCGCGCCTTTGGTGCGCAGTGAAGCCGATTTCGACCCAGGCGCAAAGTTCCACGTTCCCGCATCAACGCCCTACGTGCGGTACTTTCTCGCGCGTATTTATCAGTTCCAGTTCCACCGGGCGCTATGCAAAGCCGCAGGGCATAAGGGGTCGCTCGACACGTGCAGCATCTTTGGCAACAAGGAGGCCGGCGCGAAGTTGCGTGCGATGCTGCAGCTCGGTCAAAGCAAACCGTGGCCCGAGGCGCTCGCGATGCTTTCCGGTGAGACCAAGGCCGACGCTTCTGCGATGATCGAATATTTCGTGCCGCTCCGCGCGTATCTTAAAGAGCAAAACAAGGGAGAGCAGTGTGGCTGGTAGCTCTTCGGCCCTCGGCGGTGCCCCATCGTAGGTGCGCGGGTCCGCTGGACGACGTGTCATCAGGACGTCTAGCCGACGTTTTCCTCGGCTTTCAAGGGGTCGCGATCGTCACACGACAAAAGGCTGCTCGGGAGTGCTCCGAGTGGATAGGATCGGAGGCATGAACCAACCCCCTGGTGGCAATTACCCTCCCGGATATCCCCCGGGTTATCCCGGCCAGCCGCCCCCTCCGCAAGGGGGCTACGGCCAGCCTCAACAACCCGTACAAGGGGGCTACGGCCAGCCTCAACAACCCGTACAAGGCGGCTACGGCCAGCCGCAGCCTGTCGACCCGGGCGCCGCGCAGCAAGGTTACGGCCAGCCGCCGCCCTACGGTCAGCCGCCTCAGCAACCGCCCTACGGCCAGCCTCCGGGAGGTCAACCGCAGTACGGGCAACCGCCCGAACCACAGTACGGTCAGCCTCAGGGGGGCCAGCCGCCGTACGGTCAGCCTCAGGGAGGCCAGCCGCCGTACGGGCAAGCGCCGGGGGGAGGACCGGGAGCCTACGGTCAACAGGCGCCTGGGTACGGCCGGCCGGCGGGCTACGGCCAGCCGCCTGCGGGCGGATTCGGTGGCGCCCTCGGCGGCGCCTTCGGCGCGGTACAAGGTGCGATGGTAGGGGCGGGAGGGGCTCAAGCGGGAGGCCGTCCGACGATTCGAAACCCGTTGATGGTATTTCTTATCCCCGTCGTAGCTTCTGTCATCGGCAATATCGTGAGTTCGGTGCTCGTCGCAGTCACGGATATTCAGGCGCTTGCATTCATCGGATCGCTAGTCAGCCTGGGCGGCTTTGCATTCACGGTCATGACGGTGGTCAAAATGGTCAGCGAACTGAAGGGCGTTACCGGAAACGCCACGTTTGCCTGGTGGCCATTTTTCGTCCCTTTTTACAACCTCTACTGGGCGCTCGTTCTTGTCCCGGCCGAGATCGCGAGGGGAAAACAAATGCGCGGCGTGCAGAGCGCTCCGCGTGGCCTTGTGGTGTACCTCTTCCTTTTCCTTTACGCATTCGCGGCCGACTTGAACGACATCGCTAAAGCTCCGTGAACGACTGAACGGGCATGGGCCGACGCCAGCACGCGATAGCGCGCTGCGATCTGCTGAAGCCTATGTAAAGGCGCGCTATCCCATAACACGCGGGCGTAGCGCGTTTTTCTTTTGTGTACTCTAGCGAATCGCGCCCGAAAGAAAGCCTGAGGTTATCTGGTGCACGCGCACAGCTCTGATAAGCTCTCAGTCCACGTGTCCCAAGTCGACGCTGCCATCGCGACCGCACCGCTCATTATTGGGCGGTACGCGTTGTTTGAAGAGCTCGCCGCAGGCGGCATGGCCACGGTCCATCTTGGGCGCTTACTTGGTCCCGAAGGATTCGGACGAACCGTCGCGGTGAAGCGTCTTCACAAGCACTTTCTCCAGGATCCCGAATTCATTACGATGTTTATGGATGAGGCGAGTATCGTCGCTCGCATACGTCACCCGAATGTGGTCCCGATGGTCGACGTCGTTCAGTCCCATCTCGGATTTTTCTTGGTGATGGAGTACGTGCACGGCGAGTCGTTGTCTCGACTCATGCGCACTGCGCAAAAGCGCGGCGAGGCTATCCCGCCCAAAATCGTCGCGTCCATCATGTCCGGCGTGCTGCTTGGCCTGCATTCTGCTCACGGCACCAGGGGCGCCGACGGCGAACTCCTCGAAGTCGTGCATCGAGATGTTTCACCTCAAAACGTGATCGTCGGCGCTGACGGCACCGCGCGCGTCCTCGATTTCGGCATCGCTAAGGCTGCAGGGCGAGCTCAGGTAACGCGCGAGGGTCAGATTAAGGGAAAGCTTGCTTACATGGCGCCCGAACAGATTCGGGGTCAAGTCGACAGGCGAACGGACGTCTTCGCCGCCGCCGTCGTACTTTGGGAAATGCTCGCGGGGCGTCGTATTCATGAGGGCGCTTCGGACGTCGACATTGTCGGTCGAATTATTGACGGGAATTTCACGGCCCCGAGCGAGTTTACGAAAGGCCTCTCCCCAGCACTTGACGCGATTGTTATGCGCGGCCTCGCCGCGGATCCCGACGTGCGGTTTCCGACAGCGCGCGCTCTCTCTGTCGAACTTGAACGCCATGTTGGGCTGGCGTCGACGACCGAGGTGAGCGAGTGGGTCGAGCGCCTCGGGCACGATGTGCTGCAAGCGCGACGCGACATGGTGTCCGCGATGGAGCGTGTCGCGGGCGATCTGGTGGCGGTTGCCACGAATCCGCCTCCCGCTTCGGCGGACTTGGGCGAGCAAAAGAGCCTAAAATTCGAGGGTCTTCCGGTTCATCTCGACGTGTTCATGACCGGAAGCGGCGAAGTGCCGAGTAGTTCTGCGGTATTCGCCCACGCACAGCCCTCGCCGGACGGTTCGGTGCAGCGACGAGAGCTGCTCCGGATGGATAAAATAACGCTCGCCGTCGTAGCCGTATCGTGTGGGCTCGCGCTAAGTGGGATTACCCTAGGTGGCTACGCACTTTTACGCGGCACCTCGGCCAAGGTTGCACCGAGTGCAACGACGATTCCGGATAAAGGTCAAAATTCCGACCAACAAACTCCCTCTCGCGCGGTGACAGCCGCGCCCGCGTTGACGGCGACCCGCGCAACCGACGTCGTCAACGCGGACGAACGAGCCGGCGGTGGCGCCACCGCGGCGGAGTCCTTGTCAGGCGCGCGCGCCTCTTCAAAGCCTGTCGCAGCGGGCGCCGTCATGCATCCGTCACCGGTGCCGCAAGCGGCGTCAGCCACTCCGGACAGCAGCAGGACCGTGACGCTGCCCTCATGCGACCCGTCGTTTGTGGTCGACGATGTGGGATACCGTCACTACAAGCCTGAGTGCATGTCGCCCTAGTCGCGCCCGCCTCGACCCGGTCGCGGTCGCCGGGTTCGTCGTCGAAGGTAGCGGCTGACGTCACTGTGGCGCCGGCGCTGGTGAGGACGTTGAGGACGCCGCGGGCACGGCCTCAAGGCTCGTCACCCAACCGGTCGACGTAACGAGTCGCGCACCGCGTTTATAAGACAGATAGGACCACGTCCAATTGAGCAAAACGATAACGCGGTTCTTGAAGCCCACGAGGTACCAGATGTGGATAAAGAGCCAAGCCAGCCAGGCGATGAACCCGTGCATCTTCAGCCCTCGGGCCTCCGCGATGGCGCGAGAGCGGCCGATCGTGGCCATCGACCCTTTATCGAAGTAGGCGAACGGTGCGCGCGGCGGGTGCCCCTCGCTCTGAAGCTCCCAACGGATCGTCTTCGCGACGTAGCGAGCTTGCTGCATCGCGACCGGACTCACGCCGGGCAGCACGCTGCCGTTTGCCTCGAAGCGAGCCATGTCGCCAATCGCGAAGGCCTCCGGGTGACCAGGAAGAGAACAGTCCTGCTCGACGATGACGCGACCTTGCTTGTCCGACGGCACGCCAAGCTTGGAGGCAAGTGAATTGGCTTTTACTCCCGCAGCCCAAACGACCGTCGCCGAGCTAATACGCTCGCGCTCGCGGCCGGAGCCGAGGCCCGGGAGCTCGTCAGCCTGGGCGTTGTCTTCAAGCTCGACGCCGAGCGCATCAATTCCTACGACGCGCATGCCCGTGCGGACTTCCGCGCCGATCTCTTGGAGTTGCTCGACCGCACGTTGCCCGAGTGAAGAAGCAAACGAAGGAAGAATTCGCGGACCTGCCTCGATAAGTACAACCTTCGCTTCCCTCGGATCAATCGAGCGAAAGTCCTCGCCGAGCACGTAGCGAGCGAGTTCCGCTATCGCGCCGGCGAGTTCGACGCCGGTCGGGCCGCCACCAATCACGACAAACGTGAGGTACTTGCGCCGTTCGCGGGAGTCGGGCTCGCGCTCGGCGCGTTCAAACGCGAGAAGCACGCGTCGACGGATCTCCAGCGCGTCTTCGAGGTGCTTTAACCCGGGCGCGTGGGTCTCCCACGTGTCATGACCAAAGTACGAGGTCCGCGCGCCGACGGCGACGACGAGCCAATCGTAGGCAAGAGATTCGTTATCGACTCGGACTTCGCGCGCCTCGAGGTCGACGTGCGTGACCTCGCCAAGCATCACGCGGACATTTTTTTGAGCGGAGAGAATGCCGCGTATGGGCGATGCAATTTCTGCGGGCGACAATCCCGCCATCGCCACCTGGTACAGCAGTGGCTGAAAAAGGTGATAATTCGCGCGGTCGATGAGCGTGATGTCCACCGGTTCGTGGGCGAGTGCCTTGGCGGTCTCGAGACCACCGAACCCGCCGCCGACAATCACCACACGCTTTCGCTTCGCTTCCATAGTGCCGTGCGCTTGTGGGGGCGTTGACGTCTTGCGTCAACCCTTGGAAACCGCACGCGCCAACCGCCCTCGGCTAGGGCCGTCACGTGCTCGCGCCCACTCGAGTTTTCCGTTTTGGCACGTTGTGCTCGTCAGTCCGGTACACGGCGGGTTCAGCATCGAAGGACCAATAAAGGAGACCGAAGATGACCTCGTTCGAAACGTTAGCGATCGTCTTGGCAGTTTATGGCGTCGTATTCTTGGCTCACCGCGCGACGCAGGTAGTCGACAAGCCTGACGGCGGAACGCGCGCCGCCTATCCCGCCGCGCGTCGAAAATAAATACTAAAAACCTGTCATTGCGCAGCGCCGTGGCCTACGCATTCGAGATTCACGTCGAAAGCGACCTCTACGCACGAAGGCGCGCATATCGGCTTAGGTAGACGCCTGTGAATGCGAAAAAGAGTTACACGTTGCATGCCCACGAGTGCTTCTCGCGAGGTAGACTCAAGGTTAGGTCCGCGCAGGCAGCTCTATCCGGCAAGAAATTCTGCGTGGCTCGGCTTGACAGGTAACCGACCGATCGGTAGGTAATTACGATGCTGGCCCTACGGCTTCCGCGCTCATGGTCTTCCGCGATCGAGCAGATGCGACGCGACGCTCGCTCTGTGGGGCGGCGGCTTACGGGGAACGGTCCTTCACCCCTCGTGAAGGGCGTAACTGGCAGGGAGCACGCTCGTCAAAGCGCGCGTGCCGTGCGCACTCCAGATACGCCGTCGAAGCCGAAAGTACCTGCCGCTCTCGGGGTCCGCGCGAGTGACCAGGCTGCTGGCGCTCGAGGCAACGCGCGTGCGCTTTCCGCTGTCCGTGTGGTGCGCGAGACGGAAGACGCCGTGACGCTTGTCCTTCGCGACCTTCGCGACCAAGGCGCCAAGACGTTCGACTTTGCGCCGGGCCAATTTTTCACCGTGCTCACCACGGTCGATGGCGAAGCGGTACCGCGCAACTACTCCGCGTCGAACGTTCCGGGCGGCGACGAGCTTCACCTGACCATCAAAAGGAAAGCGGGGGGGAAGGTTTCCCCGCTTCTCTGCGCGATGCAGCCCGGTGCGCAGGTGTGCGTCCTCGGACCGTTTGGTTCGTTCGTCGTGCCCTCTGCGCCTGCGTCCGATGCGAGCGCGCGCGCACTTGTCCTCGTCGCGGGCGGCGGCGGGATTACGCCTCTTGCGTCGATCGCTCGTACGATCCTCGCCACCGAGCCGGAAAGCGAAATCGCGCTCGTTTACGCGAACCGTCGCTCCGAAGACGTGATCCTCGCCGCAGAACTCGACAGACTCGTGGTCACGTACGGCTCGCGCCTTTCGCTCGTTCATGTCCTCGAAGAGGCCGTTCCGGGCTGGGTCGGTGTGCGCGGTCGCCTCGATCGCGAGACGTCGACGCTTGTCCTTGCGGATCTGCCACTCGCGTCGCGCCCGGGGGTCTGCTTTTACATTTGCGGACCAGACGGAATGCGCGACGAAGTGCTCGCAGCGCTTGAGGACCGAGGAGCGGCGGCCACGTCGATCTTCATCGAACGGTTCGCCATAGGCCCACGGCCGCACGCACCGACGCCACATGGGGGGTCCGACGGGAACCCCACCGAATTGCGCGGGACTGAGGCTGAGTTCATCTCGCTTCGATTCAACAAGCGCACGTACCGCGCGAATGTCGTTCCGGGGGCGACTGTGCTCGAGGCGGGGCTCGCCGCCGGAGCGCCGATGCCGTTCTCATGTGCCGTCGGCGGCTGCGGCGCGTGCCGCGTGAAGCTTGTGGAAGGAAACGTGGAGCTGGAGGAACCGAATTGTCTAAGCGCGGACGAGCGCGAGGCGGGTTACGTCCTCGCTTGCATTGGTCGTCCGAGTGGGTCGTGCGTCGTTGAAGTCCTGGAAGTAGAGTGAGGAGTTCGCAGATGTTTGGTACGAATACGAAAAAGCTCACGTCCTTGCTCCCGCTCCGCATGCAGAACCAGATGGATGCCTGGTTCGAGTCCACGAAGTTGCTTCTCGAGGTGCGTGATCCACGCGTCCTCGCCTCGCTCGCTCCCTCGGGAGTCCGTGGCCTCGTACTCCAGCGCGGCAAACAGGGAATGCCGACGAAGACCCGAGCCTCTCATTCCGCACACTTCGATTGGTCGTACCCGTCCGACAACAGCGAGATGCGCGAACTTTACAGTCGCGCCAAAACTGGCCAGTGGAACAGCGATACGGCGCTTGCGTGGAATACTTCCGTCGACCCGTTCGACCCTGCCACGCCACTGTTGCCCGACGGCTTTCTCGATTTCGACGCTCTCGAGCGTCACGGAATCAAACTTGATACGAAAGAGCGTCAAGGTCTGATTCATAGCGTTGCTTCATGGATGCTCAGTCAGTTCCTCCATGGCGAGCAAGGGGCTCTTTTCGCCGCAGCGCAAGTCACCGAGGCCGTGCAATTCTTCGACGGCAAGCTCTATGGCGCCACGCAGGTGATGGATGAGGGGCGTCACGTCGAAGTCTTTCATCGCTATCTCGATACGAAGCTCGAGAAGCTCTACCAAGTAAACGATAACCTCTTCGTGATTATCGACGCGCTCATGGCAGACGCGCGGTGGGACATGAAGTTCCTCGGTATGCAGATTATGGTCGAAGGGCTCGCGCTCGGCGCTTTCGGTACGCTTTACAAGCAGACCAAAGAGCCACTCCTTAAGAATCTCCTCAAATACATCATTCAAGACGAAGCACGCCACGTTCACTATGGCGTGCTTGCGCTGCGTGATCATTTCAAGCTCTTGACCGACTCTGAAAAGCGCGAGCGCGAAGACTGGGCGTTCGAGGTTGCCCTCCTAATGCGAAATCGTTTTCTCGCTTATGAAGTCTATGAGGAGTGGTTCGAGGGCGTTCTCCCTCGCGACAAGTGGCGCGAATTTGTGACTCACACGCCCGGCATGCATGAGTTTCGGCAGACCATGTTTAGTCGCCTCGTACCAAACCTTCGTGAGATAGGTCTCGTGACTCCGCGCCTTCTCCCGCGGTACGAGAAGGTCGGGCTTCTGCAGTACATGACCGGACTTGCAGCCGATCGTCTCGACGGCGATGGCATGATAGCGGAGCTGGACCGAGCCGCCTGAACGGAGACACGACGGCCCACCGGGCGGTCTTCAACCTTGGAGGCGTTGATGGTAGGCCTGCTGAATGTCTGACGATTCGTTCCCTATCGAGGTCGAGCAACGTGGTCATGTCGTCCTTTGGACGATTGACCGCGAAGCGCGGATGAATAGTTTGTCCCGCGCGACGCTTCTCGCGTTCGGTAAACTTGCCCGCGAAGCAATATCGAACGACTCGGTGCGAGCGATTGTCGTGACCGGTCGCGGCGACAAGGCGTTTTGCGCAGGCGCCGACTTGAAAGAGCGCCAAGGCATGACGGAAAACGATATCCGTGCGCAAGTCGAGCTTTATCGCTCGGAGCTCGGCCCGCTCGATCGCTCGCCGAAACCCGTGCTTGCGGCACTCAACGGCGTGGCGTTTGGCGGGGGTCTTGAGCTTGCGCTCGCGTGCGATCTGCGTGTTGCCGCGGCGCACGTCCAGATTGGGCTTCCTGAAACGACGCTCGGCATCATTCCAGGGGCGGGCGGCACGCAGCGCCTTGGGCGAATCGTGGGTGAGGCACGCGCGAAAGAGATGATCCTTCTCGGGCGCCGCCTCGACGCGCCTACGGCGCTTTCGTGGGGCCTCGTCAACCGCGTAACTCCAGCCGGGACGAATCTTATCGACGATGTGCTCGCCTTTTTGGAGCCCGTTACGAATGGCGCTCCTGTCGCGCAAGCCGCGGCTCTCGAGGCCATCGATCGGTCCTTCGACGTACCGCTTGCCATAGGGTTAGAGCTCGAAAAGGTGAGCTACGAGAAAGTCCTCGTGAGCGCGGATCGCCGCGAGGCGCTCGCGGCGTTTGCGGAGAAGCGCAAACCCATCTTTTACGGCAAATAAACGATTCAGCGCGCGGAAGACGCGAAGCGCGTCGATCGTGGCTCTTGAAGCGGACGTCGGGGACCAGTATCGCAGTCGTCGTGTCCGTAGATTCAAAAATATCCGAAACGCTGGCCCGCATCGAAAAAGGCGGCGCCCCAAAGTACCACCAGAAGAACGCCGAAGCCGGGAAGTTCTTCGCCCGTGATCGCATCCGCAAGCTGGTTGACGCCGAGTCGTTCGTCGAAGACGCCGCGTTAGCCAATAACCTGGACTCCGATCTCCCTGCCGACGGCGTCGTGACCGGCTCGGCTACGATCGAGGGCCGAACCGTTTGCATCATGGCGAACGATTCCACGGTCAAAGCGGGCTCGTGGGGTCGGCGAACCGTCGAAAAGATCCTGCGTATCCAAGAGACCGCGCGCGAGCTCCAAGTGCCTCTCTTTTACCTCGTTGATTCCGCGGGCGCGCGGATCACCGACCAGATTGAGATGTTTCCCGGCAGGCGCGGAGCCGGCCGAATTTTCTACAATCAGGTACAGCTCTCAGGCCAGATTCCCCAGATTTGCTTGCTCTTCGGGCCGTCGGCCGCGGGGGGCGCGTACATTCCCGCGTTTTGCGACGTCGTCATCATGGTGGATGGAAACGCGAGCATGTACCTGGGTTCGCCGCGCATGGCCGAAATGGTCATCGGTGAGAAGGTGACGCTTGAGGAGATGGGCGGCGCGAAAATGCATTGCGCCGTTTCTGGATGCGGCGATGTCCTCGTGAAAACCGAAGAGGACGCGATTGCGTGGGCGAAGCGGTATATCGGCTACCTGCCTGTAAATTACACACAAAAGCCCCCCGTTGCTGAGCCCCGCGCCGCCAAACTTAGCGGGAAGACGTTCGAGCAAATTATCCCCGCCGACGAAAACAAGTTTTTCGATATGATGGCGGTCATAGGAGAGCTCATTGACGAGGGCTCTTGGTGCGAGGTCAAGCCGCTCTTCGCGCGCGAAATTCTGACGGGCTTTGCGCGCATCGAGGGCCGTGTCGTCGGGATTGTCGCCAACCAGCCGAAACACCTTGGCGGCGTTCTTTTCGTCGATTCCGCCGATAAGGCGGCGCGCTTCATCTGGCTGTGTGATTCGTTTAACGTTCCACTTCTGTACCTGGCTGACGTGCCAGGGTTTATGATCGGCACGAAGGTTGAACGCCAGGGCATTATTCGCGCCGGCGCGAAGATGATAGCGGCTGTGAGCGAGGCGACTGTTCCTAAGATAAGTGTCATCGTCCGCAAAGCCTACGGAGCGGGGCTCTACGCGATGTGCGGGCCGGCCTTCGAGCCTGATGCCGTGATTGCCTTGCCTTCGGCTTCGATCGCCGTCATGGGACCGCAGGCCGCCGTAAACGCTGTATTTTACAATAAAATTCAAGAGGTGCCGGCGGGGCCCGAGCGTGACGCCTACGTCGCGAAGTTGCGCGATGAGTATCGTGCGGACATCGATCTCATGAAGCTCGCGAACGAGCTCGCGATTGACGCCGTCATCCCGGGGTCTCGGCTCCGTGCGGAGCTCGCGGTCCGGTTTCGTCGTTACGACCAAAAAGTTGAAGCGCGCCCGGCGAAGAAGCACATGGTCGTCCCCGTCTGAAAGTGAGGTTCCGGGTCTCTGGCGACGTCGCGGCCTCGGCGTGGATCGGCGGATCCACTCATGCTGACTGCGGGGTTCGCCACATACCGGATAAACCCCACGGTTTTACAGCCTTCGCGTAGCCCAAACAGCGCGGAACAACACTTGCTCACACTGTGCGCATGAGTTGCGTGCGTGCGTTGGGTTTGGCGATTTTCAGCGGAGTGCTGAGCGCAAATATCGGTTGTTCGGGGGGGATCGACCAAGGCGCTTCATACGAAGGGTCGACCGACTTCACGCGTCGGGAAGTGACCGCTTACGCCGCAGTTTCACCTCCTGAGTATCGCGTAACGAGGGCGCCGCTTCCTGGCCTCGTTGGGCCAGCGCTACCGGCCGGGCGCAAGATCGCGGTGATTCGTACCGGGACCTACCAGACTGAGGAAGCTCGACTCGTCGTCGACACCGAATCGTACGCGGTTTCTCTCGTCGCGGCTTCCGCGCTTGCCGCAGGCTCGCGGGTCGCAACGGCGGTCGACGGCATCGAGAATACTCCTTACGTGCGCAGTCTTGCGGATATCGCGCGTCGCGGCGTAGCGCTTCAGCATCTCGCTCCCGCCGCGCGCTCTGTCGATTCTGTCGAACGCTTCGCCCTCACGATTGATATGTGTCAATCGAACAGGCCGTGGGAAGCAGGTCTTTTTAGGTGGGCCAAAGTGCTTTCCGACGACCTCGGCAAACCCGTTCCTGTTGGAATAGCGATGACCGGGGTGTGGGCGAAGGCGCATCCGACCGAGCTCGATGAATTGATCGCCTGGGAGCGTGCTGGGAAGCTAGCCATCACGTGGATTAATCACTCAAGCACGCATCCGCTGCACTGCTTTGATAGGTCGTGTATTCGAGGGGAATTTCTCACGGCGTCAAGCGTTGACTTCGATGAGGAGGTGCTCGGAGAAGAGCGCACGATCTTGGCGCGCGGCATGACCCCGTCGACACTTTTCAGGTTTCCTGGGCTTGTTCACGATGCCAATCGCCTGAAGCAACTCGGGCGGCTCTCGCTCATGCCCCTCGACGCAGACGCGTGGATTGCCCTCGGGCAGCCCATTCGCCCGTGGTCTGTGGTTCTCGTTCACGGGAACGGAAATGAGCCCGAAGGAATTCGAGAGTTCTTGCGTCAAGTGAGTATGCCCGCCCGGGCGGCTGCGTTGAGGTCGGGCCAGGCCGTGATTGAATCCGCTCTTCAGGCTGCTCCTTTCTCGCCGCTCTCGCCGCTCTGATTCGACCTAGCGAGGAACCACTTGCTCGTTTTGGCACGTGGCGGAACAGCCGTCGCCGCCGCTTTTATTTCCGTCGTCACACGCCTCACCCGCATCACGCTGGATTACGCCGTCGCCGCAGCGCGCCCCGAGCAGACACCCCGGATTGCATCGGCCGTAGCCGCCTAAGTTGGAGCCGTCATCGCACGCCTCGAACCGGGTTTTGATCCCATCGCCGCACGTCGGTCGGCAGCGCGTACGCTCTTTCGCGAAACCGCGGAGCGTTAGTCGGTAGTTCGAGCGGTCGGTATGCCGCTCGGCTTGAAAGACATCGACCTCATAAACGCTTCCAGCCGTCAGCCCGAACGCTGTTGCAAACGCGGCGTCGAGCGTCACCGCGCCCTCTGTGGGAGGGTGCAACCCGCCGAGGTCCACGGCGAGCCGCCCGTTGAGAAACACCCAGACGTCGTCATCGCCGCGGAAAACTAGGTTTTCGCCTCCTTGAAAGGTGAAGTAATAACGAAGTTCGCTGGTAAAGTGGAAGTTGTGACCGTTTTGAAAATTGCCCCACCCGAGACCATCGATTGGAAAGAAAGCGGGGCTGTCAAATACGTAGGCACCGTCCCGTTGCTTTTGAAGGCGCAGCACCTGATTGCTGATTGTTTTTGAGACCGCGGGGTCGTCGCTCCACCACTGCTTAAACGCTTCCGGACCGCTCAGCTGACGACGCGAACCGCTTTCGCCGGTGGCCGATTGAAACATCGGAAAACCGTCGGCTCCGAGTCTTGAGGCCACGAGCCCGGTGGTCTTCCCGTCGCCGGTAAACGCCTCGAAATCGGGATGTTGCGGCGTGAAGTCGCGATAAACAATCGGCACATCGAGCGTTTCGGGGGCGGCCTCGGAAAGGACCTCGCACTCGAAACCGGGCTCACGCGTGCACGTGGCACTGCAGCCATCGCCGTTTCGCACGTTACCGTCGTCGCATGCCTCGGAGCCGAGTTTGAATCCGTCCCCGCAGATCGACGCACACGCGCCGCCAGCGCACGTTGGCTCGAGGGTGCACGCCGCGCTGCAGCCGTCGTAAGGACGCACGTTCCCGTCGTCGCATTGCTCGGTGCCTTCGCGGCGGCCGTCGCCGCATGTCGTCTTGGCGCAGGGCTGATTCGGAGTTCCGCACGCGTAACCAGGTTCGAGCGTACAGGCCTCGGTGCACCCGTCGCCTGCGCGTGCGTTCCCGTCGTCGCACTCCTCTTCGGCCACGGCGAAGCCATCGCCGCATGCCGCCGCTCGGCACGCCGCTCCCAAGACCGGGCATGAAAAAGCAGGTTCAACGGTGCACGTTGCCGAGCACCCGTCGCCCCCTTGAGCATTGCCGTCATCACACTCCTCGGACATGTCTTTCGCGGAGTTGCCACACGTCGCCCTTGGTGGCGTTGCTCGAGGTGCGTCGGGCGTTACCGTTCGGCCAAAGCCAGGTACCGCTTGGTCGGGGGCAATTTCTGTTGGCGCTTCGAAGGAGGAGCGCGACGCATCGCTCGCCGCGCACCCACCCGCGAGTAGAATGCCGAGCGACAGCGCTTGATGAGCGGGAACGTGAAGGCGCGAGGTTCGTTTCATAGGTTCCTCAAGTCGGTTATCTGCGGGTGATTCACGCCCGTTACGTTAAACGAGGCTCCCTCGTGCATTCGAAGACAGCGCTCGAAAACCACGACTCGGCCCGCGCCGCAAGCGCCGCCCTCAATCCCCACTCCCACAGCACGTTTCTTGCTGGACGTTCGTGAACCACGCGGTCGATGCCCGTGTTTCTCGCGAGTCACGGATCGCAACTGGCACGCGGCATGCTCGACGACGCACATGCGCACTCTCGCGGTCCTGACTCTTGCTTGCCTCGCGTGCGCGCCACTTGAAGGCGAGAGCGCTGACACTTCTGCTCGTGCCTCAGCCGCGGAAAATAGCGCAGTCGCGCGTACCAGCGATCCAGGGCCCCTGTGGGCAGAGGGCGGAGGGTCCAACCATTCCATCCTCAGTGCAGGTGACTATCTGACCACCCAGACGGATGCCGCATGGTACGGCCCAAATGGGATCAAGCCGGTCATCGGGACGTATCATCAATTCCCAGGTAAAGGTCGCGCCCAACTGCATGCCATGCGGCTCGCCGGGCAACGAAAAGTAGCGATAGTCCTGTGGTCGATGAACTTTGGGCCTGCCGTCGATGGCGATGTGTATGGTCACGTCGTGCGCAGCAACAGCCGTCGCCTGACGCCGCAGCACGAAGAGAACTTCAGAGCCTGGATTGCCGACGTGCGTGCGGAAGGGTTCGAAGAGGTCCAACTGCGTTTCGCAAGCCAAGGCTCGAGCGACCCGATGGGGTGGTCGGGATGGGATGAAACGCTCTACCAAGAAACGTGGAATTTCATGGTGAGCACCCGTGCAACGCTAGAGAGCGGCCTTTCCGGCTCCGCGGTTGGCCGCCGTTACGATCTCGGCGTCGAATACGCCGGGCTGGTGGAATTAGGGCAAAACCGCTCATTTACCAAACGTTTGTGGAGCGATTGGGTTCATACCTTTGGAGTCAGCAACACGGTCGGCTTTAGCTTTGCGACCTCCCCCGGCCGAGTCCGAAAGATGATCGAGGTCTACGACGAAACGGGCGCGCGCCCGAGTGAATGGGCGTTCGACACGTACGACGATATCGAACTTCGCATGGGTGAAGTGGCGAAAGAGTTTGCCGCGGCGGGCGTCAAAACCCCTGCGATTTACGTCCAGGAGACCTACGCTGACGACGCCGAGACAGCGCGCGCATGGGTGAAGGTTGCAACGACTACGAATCTCAGCATTCGAACGTTGATGCAATGGCCAGTAAAGCCGAACAAGACCGCCCGCCATTTCACGATGGACTTTGCCGAATCGTACGGCGCATACGTCCGAGCTCGCGAGAATGCTCCGAGCCTTGTGCTTCGGAGTTCGGGCGTAGGCTGCGACGATCGCGAGTGCCTCTGGCTTATCGGCACGGGAGTGCCCGAACGGCCGCATGTTGCTCTAAGAAATGCGGAGGGAGCACTCGTGCAAGACGAGGCCACGCCCGTCACTAAACAGCTCGCGTCAGGTGAAACGCTTCTCACACTGCGCGTGACGTCGGCCGCGGAAGCCTTCAGGACAAACGGCGTATTCGCCACAATTGTCGATGCCGCGGGTTCGGCTTCCAACGCCCAGAAGTTGGTCAAGCCGTAGTCGTGCAGTCCAGGGCGGCCTGCGGGCCATGTCAGGAAAGCGATACGCATCGTCGCGCACACCGCGGAGGAGAAAAGTGGTCGCCGAATTGGGCGCATGTGTGGACAAGTGCGCAGGGCGCGCTAGGACGTCCGTAAGGAGTTCTCAAATGGTCAACGTTCGCATCGTTCGTGGTCTCACCATCGCCGGCACGGCCGCCCTTTCCATCCCTGCGTTGGCCGGCTGCGCTGCAGATAGCGCCGCGTCCACGGCTCGAGATGCGCTCGAGCTCAATGAGGCGAACGCTGGATCCGGCGAGCTTCGGCTGAACGGCTACAGCCAATCCTACTTCGGTACCGACGAGTTCGTGCGAGTTGGGCAGACGCTGACCGTCTCCGCCACACTTTGGGATGTGGTCGCGCGCATCTCAGAGGGGCGTGAGGACCTGCGTGCGTTTCTCCTCGCGGACGCGAGCCGCATCACGCTCGAGACGGAGGTCGTTTATGTGAAGGCGGACGACCAAAAAGTGACGGTCCGCGTTCCGATGACGTGGCGCCCCGAGAGCGGATCCTTCGCGACGAAGAGCGAGCCGTTCGTCATTCCGGCAGGCGTCAAGCTCCTAAATCCGTCGATTGGTGGGACGTACAAGATGCCCGACGGCGGTTCCGGTTCGACTCGCCTGCAGGTGTTTCAAGGCGGGTCGAATGGACCCCGCCCAACGCCCGTGTTCGGCGCCTTTTTGCCGAACAAACTAGCGCTCTTCGATAGCATCGGAGGGAGTGTACGGACGCGGGTGATCGAGGGCGGCGCGCTCGTGAAGGGGGCGCGCGCTACGTTCGCGGTGTCGGATTGGCGTCTCGAGTCTATCGTCAAGAGGTCCGACCTCGATGTGAGGGTCGGGCAGCAGTACAGCGGTAACCGCTTCGGCCCAACGATCGTCGACCTCAATGGCGCGGTGGACTACGAAGTCGACGCGGTCTTCTCCACCGATGGCGGGCAGACTTTTCAGACGGCTGCCCTCCGCAAGAACACGGAGCCCCAGGTGCTCACCACGGATGGATTTCGGTTTACGTTGGAGGGGCAGACGCAAGTGCCCGAGAACGCGGGTCCTCAGCTCGTCGTGGCCTTTCACGTGCGAGCATTCCTGCAAGTGCCCGAGAGTCGCTCGATCATCAACCCAAGGTATGCGCCGGGCGCACGCATTCTGCTGAAAGACGTGTGGGACAACAACGGCGGCGCGAACTACGCGCTTCCGGTCGGTCTCTGAGACCGCTTACGGTGACGGGCGTGAAGTCGTTCGTGGCGCGCGTCGATTGAAAAACAGGTAAACGAGAGGCGTGGGCGGGCCAAAGCTTGATGGGGAGGCACGCCTACGTGGCACTGCGACCCTTACGCTCGACAGCGCGCCCTCCGGCCCGCCTTTCTTACGAACGGAGAGTCTCGTTGATGGAGAGGGCGAGGTCACGGCGCCCGTTGGCTCACGAAGCGAAGACGCGGCGTTCCGAGCTCGAGACTTGGTGGCGGGGCGGTACCGTATCGTTCGTTTTATCGCCCGCGGTGGGATGGGTGACGTGTTCGAGGCGCGCGATGAGATGCTCGACGCAGCCGTTGCACTCAAAGTGTTACGGCCCGAGCGAGCGCACCACTCCGCACCCATTTTTCAAGAGACGCAGTTGGCTCGTCGGGTTACCCACCCGAATGTCTGCCGTCTTTTCGACGTGGGTTTTCACGAGAGAGACGGAGGTGACCGCGTCCCTTTTCTGAGCATGGAACTCCTCGCCGGAGAGACCTTACGCGCGCATCTCCAGGCTCACGGTGCACTCCCCGAAAGCGACGCCTTGAACCTCGCGCGGCAGATCGCGGCAGGCCTTGGTCGGGCACACGCGTGCGGCGTCGTTCACAGAGATCTCAAAGGCGACAACGTTTTGTTGGTCACCGAAGCCGACGGTTCGATGCGTGCAGTTATCACCGACTTCGGGATTGCGGTTCTCATGCACGTGCCTAAAGGCGCGGCGGTGGACGTGCGGCCACGCGGCACGCCCGCTTATATGGCACCGGAACAGCGCACTGGCGGTCCGATCACGGCTCAAACGGACGTTTACGCGTTCGGCGTCTTGCTCTTTGAAATGGTGACAGGGGTGCTCCCGTTTGCGAACGATGCGGCGCTTACGCCCGTCATGCAGGACCGGACGCTCTACGTCCCGTCCGCGCGTGCGCGGCTACCCGATCTCGCGCGGACGTGGGATCGCGTGATCGCGCGGTGCCTCGAGCAGGATCCTCACGCGCGTTACGCTTCCCCCGAAGCGGCTTTCGCCGACCTTACCTCAACCTCCCGTGTGACTTCGCGCGCACGATTCTGGCGCGCGGTTTTGGCCATCGGAACGCTTGGGCTATTCGCCTTGGCCTTTGCCGCAAAGCGCCGCGCGGACGACGCTTATAAGCAAGCCATGGCGGCTCGTAGCTCCCCAGGGCTGTCGGCGATGTCGAGCGATGTCGTCGCACCGGTGCGCGACCTGGTCGCCGTGTTCACGCCGCAATCCACGATCGCGAACGAGCAAGCGCAATGGCTCGGCATCGGACTTGCCGAGGTGTTAGCCGTACACGTCGCCTCGACGGGCACGCTGCGGGCGTTGACGTCCGAAACCGTTGGGCCCTTCGTGCCTTTGGGACACGACGATGCGAGCTCCGATGCGAGGGATAAGCCGGCGCTTGCGAAACGCGTCGGGGCCAACCTCGGAGCGCGCTACGTCGTTTTGGGAACCTACACGGCTGGGGCCGTGGGCGCAGAAGGGATCCAGCCGCTACGCGTGACCTTGGACCTCCGCGACGGGCGCACGGGCGACCTCCTCGGCGCCGTGGACGAAAGCCTTCATGACGGCGAGTGGTTCGACCTCGTCGCGCGCCTTAGTCGCGGGATTCGCGTTTTTGCCGGTGCGGAATCACCGGACGCAGGCTTGACGCTGCAGCCTCGGTTTCCGAAAGGTCCACGCGCTGCGCGTCTCTACGTCGAGGGGCTTGCTCGCGCGCGTCGGTTCGAATTTATGGACGCAAAGGAGCTCCTCTCGCAATCCGCGGTGCTCGAACCTGGCGTCGCTGAGGTGCACGTGGCGTTGGCGCAGGTTTACGCGACGCTCGGCGACGACCCGCGAGCGGCGCGAGAGGCAAAGCGCGCATGGGAGGCCTCGGCAGGGTCGCCAAGTGCGATCCGAGCGGCTGCGGAAGCGACGTACCGCGAAGCGAGTAAAGAGTGGCCCGCTGCCCTTTTGCTACGAAAGGCGAGCTATCAAAAGAGCCCCGCGGACGTCGAGGCCGGCCTCGCGCTTGCTCGCACGCAACGGGGCGAGGGCGACGCGCGCGCGGCGATCGTGACGTTGGACGCCGTTCGTCTGGTGGGCGCTGCCGCGTCCGATCCGCGCGTTGATCTCGAAGAAGGCTGGGCTGCGAACGTCCTCGGTGACCATCGACGCAAAGAGGCGGCCGCGCGGCGCGCGGTGGAAAAGGCGCGTGCGCGCGGGGCGGTGCACCTCGAAGCGGAGGCGCGCGACCAGCTCGGTTGGGCGCTCGTGCATCAAGGTCGTTTCGACGACGCGATGAGTGAGTTCCTGATGGCGCAGCAGCTCTTTCAACGGGTCGGTTACCGCGGGGGCGTCGGCAAGTCGCTTCATAGCCAAGGGAACCTTCTGCTCCTTCGAGGCGCTATCGAGGAGGGCGTAGCGCGCGAAGAGAAAGCCCTCGAGGCCATTCGAGCCTCGGGCAACCATCTCTGGGAAGCGTGGAGCACAAACTGCTACGGCAACGGTCTCGCGGACCTTGGATTTTTGAAGCGGGCAGCACTTGCGTACGAGCGCTCTTGCGAGCTCGCGGAGGATGTGGGCGCTCCGATGGATCAAGCCATTGCACTCGTGAGTCTTGGCGAAGTGCGTATTCGCGAAGGTGAACGAGAGGACGCACATCGCTATTTTCAGCGCGCACTTGTGAGCTCCGAACACTTACATAGTGCCTACGTTACTGGGGTCGCGTCGCGCGCGCTGGCCATGTCTTTGGCTGACCTCGGTGATGGCGACGGGGCGGAACGTGCGCTCGTCGCGTCGGAAGCGGCGCTGCGTGAGGAGGGACTCGCGGGCGAACTCCCGCTCACGCTCTACGAATTTGGCTCGTTTTTGGTGAGACAAAAGCAATGGCCAGAGAGTCGAAGAAAACTTGAAGACGCCGCGACTCTTTTTACGGCGTTGGGGTCACCGGGGCTTGCCGCGACCTACGCCAAGTTGGCGGAAGGCGCGATGATGGGCTCCGAGACGCGTGCGGCCGAAGACTATGTCCGCCAAGCGCTCGCGGTTCTCGCTCGCGACGCACGTGGTGTCGCAAAAGCGCCGGCGTTGGCGCGTACCCATGCGATTCGCGCTCGTCTTTGGCTGGCGCAAGGCCATACGAAAGAGGCGAAGGAAGAAGCCTCGCAAGCGATCTCTGCGGCCCAGCGCATGCCCGAAGACCGACGACTTCTCCTCGAAACACGAATCGCGACCGCCCGTGCGCGTGGAGGCAACGTGGACGCCGCACTTGATGCCGATGAAGCCTCCGCGCGGGCTATGGGGTCGGCGCTTCTCCTCGTGGCCGCTCGCGCGGAAAGAGCAAGGTAGGTCGTTACGTGGAGGAGGGAGCCGGAGGCTGACTTCTGGCACCGACATGCCGGGCATCTCGCGCGTCGAGTCCGTGAACGCGAAGTTTCGCGAAGAGCGTTCGTACCGGCATACCCAAAAGTTCTGCGGCGCGCGTTTGTACGCCACGAGCAAGGCTCAGGGCCTCGCGGATGCGCGTCCGCTCGAGAACACGAATCTCTTCTGCAAGCGTTCGAAACGACGGCGTTTCATGTCCGCTTTCGGCGCTCGGCCGAGCTGCCATGGCCGACACCGCCTCGGTGGATTCGAGGGGTGTCGCGCGGATGGATTCGCGGTTGTGTCCCTGCACGAGCGACGGAAGCTCCCACGGTTGTGCGATAGGTCCGAGCGCGGTCGCTGCGAGAAAATCCATGACGTTGCGAAGTTCGCGCACGTTGCCCGGCCACGCATGCTCGAGCAGGTGCTGCATAATCTGCGGATCCAGCGTAAGCGGCTCCCTGGCAAGTCGGACGCACGCTGCGGTGAGGAACGCGCGCGCCAAAACGGGGATTTCTCGGCGTCGGTCCCGGAGTGGTGGAAGAACCACGGAGGCGGCTCCTACGCGGTAGAGCAAGTCTTGTCGGAATCGGCCCGCGGCGACGTCGGCGTGCAAGTCGCGATGCGTCGCCGTGACGAACCGTACGTCCACGGGGCGTACGCGCGTTTCGCCAATGCGAACGATACTTCTCGTCTCAAGGGCACGAAGCAACTTCGACTGAACGCTGAGACTTAGCTCGCCGACTTCATCCAAAAAGAGCGTTCCGCCGTGCGCCGCTTCGAGGAGGCCGATTTTGGCGGAGACGGCGCCGGAAAAGGCTCCTTTGTCATGACCAAAAAGCTCACTCTCTGCGAGGCTCTCGGGCAAGGCGGCACAATTGACGGTGACGAGTGGTCCCTTGGCTCGGGGCGACCACGCGTGAAGCGCCGACGCCGCGTGCTCCTTTCCGGTACCGGTTTCTCCCTCTACGAGAACCGGCAAATCGCTCTTTGCCAGTCGTTCGATGAGCGCATACAAGCGAACCATCGAAGGCTCGACCAACACGACGGTGCGCCCTCCTACGTCTCGTGTCCAAAGGAGCTCCGACGCCAAAATGGCCGTTCCTGCGGTCGCTTGCTCGCAGGCCGCGCGGCTCGTCGCGAGCAGCGTCTCGATGTCGGCGCCGTCGGTAGGGCACGCAGCCACGCCGGCTCGTGCGCTGTGCACATAGTTCGCAACGTGACCGCGAACGCGCTCTGCCAGCTCCGCGGGATCGTCTTCGTCGGCATCGGGAAAGAGAACGAGCAAGTCTCCCTCCGCTGACCACGTGGCGACGTCGGCCGGGCCGAGGTCTCTCGCCAGCGAATTCTCTACGCAGGTTTGAAGGAGCGCGGGAACCGCGGCACGCACCGTCACGAGCGCGAGCTGAGACTTTCGCCGTAGGAGGCGTGCCACCTCTTCGGTCGCGCGCCGGTGAAATTCTGGAACTGCGACGACGCGGCCTTCCGCGCCGCGGCCTTCGCGGTGCAAGATCATCGAGACGGCGCCGATGGTGACGACGCTGCTTCGGCCGAGGAGCTTGACCCCTGACGTGCGGACGCCGTCCACGTAGGTGCCGTTGTGACTCCCCAAGTCTTCGATGGATACGTCGTTTGCGTCGACGAGAAACTGCGCGTGCCTTCGCGAGGCTGCCGGATCGTCGAGCGAGATTTGTCCGTCGCCGCCGCCACGTCCGACGACCACGGCTCCGAGCGCGGGCAGCGGAAAGACGCTCGACGATTGACCCGTGATGACCAACAGGTAGCGCCGCTCGCTTTCGCCGCGGGAGAGTGCGTCTAGCGTTTGGGTTTGGGCTACCGGTCGCGGTGTTCCGTCGTTCACGGACGCGACTGTACCGCAAGGCTCGCTCCCATTCACGGCAACGATGGCCGACTCGGCACGATCGGCCGGACATTGACGCCGCTTTCGAGTTCAAATCACCGATTTGCGGGCGCTATGGGTTGGCACGATGCCTGCTGCAGGTGAGTCCGACGCAGACGGGAAAAGAACCGGATTGCTGGCTCTCAACGCATGCCGTCCTCCTTTTCGAGGACACGGAGATTTGTCATGAAACTCGCCATTGTTTGCGGAATTTCGTTGGTTTCGTTGTCGCTCGCCGCCGCGGTCGGCGGTTGCTCCGCCGCGCCCGTGGACGTCGCGCCTACGGAACCCGCGTCCGTCGCCGCCGTCGACACCACGGAGCACGCGCTCTCTGTTGTGTCCTCGAACCTTCGTCCGACCGTCGCGGATGGCCGAGCCGTCGACAGCTGGCAAACGTTCCTCACCGGTACGAGCGCATTCCGCGTGCGCGGCGTCACGGCCGAAGGTGAGACCCTTGCAGACTTCACGTTTAGGCCGGACTTCAGCGGCGATGGCGCGGGAGCCTCGCTCGTCGTCGAAACGCTATTGCCCGAGCGCAGTACGCTTCGCATCGTCAACGGTGCGGTCATCGAAGGCCTCAACGTGAGCGCGTCGACGCAGGCGCTCTACGATGCCATGGGGCAAGACCTCGAAGCGCTCGCAGGCGACTCTGGCGACGCTGACGGTAGGCCCGCCGCGGGCGCAGTTGTCGGAGGGGTCGCGCCTCAGGGTTGGTGGGCGTGCACAAAAGCCTCTGCAAAGGTCACGTATCACTGCGGCGGGAGCGCCGTGAAGCTCCTAGCTTGCTTGCGCAAGGCGCGCTCAGCCTCCGCCTTCGAGGCGTGCGTGAGCGCCGTCGGCACCGATTGCAAAAACGCCGCAAAGACCTGGTACCACGAGTGCCTCTAAGCGAGGCCATCGCGACGGTTTGACCGAAGCGCCGGCGCGGGGCGGCCGCCGGCGCGAACAACTTCGCTGTTAAATGGTAAAGATGCCGCGTGATGCCGTTCGACGCCAACGCACCCGCCAGAAAAGGATCCGGAGTCTTCGGGCTCCCGTACACGGAGGGTGACGCTGCCGTTGTTCTGATCCCCGTTCCGTGGGAGGCCACGACCTCCTACGGGGGTGGTGCGTCTTCCGGGCCACGCGCGATTCGAGCGGCAAGCGCGCAGGTCGACCTCTTCGACCTCGACGTCGAAAAGCCTTATAGCGCTGGGCTTTACATGACACCGGAGGCTGCCGAGATCCTCGAGGCCAATGCCGAAGGAAAGGCTCTTGCGGCGACGGTGATCGAGGCGGGCGGCACGCTTGCGTCCCCCGAGATCGAACGAGCGCTTGCGCGCGTCAACGCTCTCTCCGAAAGGGTCAACACGTGGGTCCACACCGAAACGGCGCGGCTCCTGAACCTCGGGAAAATAGTGGGCCTCGTGGGCGGCGATCACTCTGTGCCTTACGGGGCATTCACGGCGCTCGCGGCAGTGTGTCCGAGCTTCGGGATTCTCCATTTTGACGCTCACTCGGATACGAGGCGTGCGTACGAAGGGTTTGTTCACTCTCACGCATCCATCTTGTTCAATGTCCTCGAGACGATTCCTCAAGTCAGTAAAGTGGTCCAGGTAGGTATCCGAGACGTGTGCGAAGAGGAGATGGACTACTGCGCAAGCCGTGGCAGCCGAGTCCGTATGTTTACCGATCGCGAGCTCGTCATGCGCCGCCACGCGGGTGAGCCGTTCGCCAAGTCCGTTCAAGACATCGTGCGCGAGTTACCTAACGAGGTTTGGGTCTCCTTCGATATTGACGGCCTCGACCCGCGCTTTTGCCCGCACACCGGAACGCCCGTTCCAGGTGGGCTCGATACGCACGATGTCGTCGCCATTCTGCGCGGCGTCGTCACGTCGGGTAGGCGCATCGTGGGGTTTGACCTCAACGAAGTCGCTCCAAATCAGGCCGATGAGAGCGATGAGTGGGACGGGAATGTCGGCGCACGCATGCTCTACAAACTCATTGGGTTTACGCTTGCGAGCCAAGGCAAAGCGAAGTTGCGCCTCTGAAATGCTTCGCTTCGCGCTCACTCCGTCGGAACATGCGCTTTTACGCGAGGTCCGTCTTTCAGACGAAGACCACGGTGGTCTGAGCGGCGATGAGCTCGAGACCGACGAATGGGAGGCGATGAGCCGTCTCTGTTCCTTGGGGCTCGTCGAGGCCTTGGGGGAGTACGGGGAGGCCCCCGACGGCGAGGAGGATGAACGTGATGCTGGCGCGTCTGCGGTGGTCTACCGCATTACACATTCCGGAATTCTCGCGCTTGCTGACGAGCTTCCGCGCGACGAATCGTGAATGACGCTTTTGCGTCGGGATATAAGGTCCAACCGGTTCAGCAAACGGCCTGTTCCTTCTTGACAAAGTCGAGAAGAAACTGGCAGCTTCTCTCCGTGCTACGTGGGACTTGCCTACTTGCGATGCGCTGGTTGACGGCGCTCACCGCGTTAAGCTTTTTGCTCACGGCGCAAGTCGCGCACGTCGCGCACGTCGGTCGCTTCGCCGCGACACTTGCCGCGGACACCGCGGTCGAGAGCGGCAAGCGTTACGCTGACGTTACAGAGAGCTCCTCCGAGGCTGCGCCGCCCCGCGAGGGCATGCCCGTCGCTGACGGAATCTGGCGCGGCCCGCCCGATGAGCGTGATGCGCTCGATGACCTCGATGCGCCGGATGACCTCGATGACGTTGACGACCTTGGGCTTTCGCCTTCGCGGACGTGGCGCACGACGTCGTTGAGCCGTTGCGCCTCGCGCTTTGTAACCGTCGATCCGTCGGCGGTGGGTCCGCGCGGGCACGGCAACGACACTGAACGACCGCCCCGAGCATAAGCGATCTTGTAATCGCAGTTCGTCGGTTGTTCAGAGGCCTACGCGTCGAGAGCGTTTGGTTCTCGTTTCGAAGGGAGTTTTATGGTGGCTAGGGTTGCTGAGCATTGCTCGGTACGGCTTGCGCTTGTTGCGTTCGCTTCCTGTTTTTCCATGTCAACGGCCACGCTTTCGGGCGCGGCGGCCAACGAAGGAGGAGTGGCGAGTAACGATCGACCCCTGTCGATGTCGATGACGTTGGCCCAAGCGCTTGCATCCGCGGACGCTCGCGCGCCAGGCGTCGTCATCGCTCGTGCAGCCGTGCGCGAGGCGATGGCCGCGCGAGCGGGGGCTGGCGTTGTTTTTCCCTCAAATCCGAGGCTTTCGATCGATGGTCGCCCGCCCATCACGGGCGGAGCGGCGCTCGCGGACATGGGTTACGGAGCAAGCCTGGAGGTCCCGTTCGAGCTGGGCGGAGCTCCCTCCGCGCGCGTGCGCGAAGCCGAACGCACGGCGACGACCTTTCGGGCTGAACTTGGCGTCGAACGGGGCCGCGCGCGAACCGTCGCGTGGAGTTCGTACATGCGCGCACAAGTGGCTGACCAAAGGGTGAAGGAGCTCGCACTTTCGCTCGAGATTGCAGAGCGTGTTTTCGCGGCCTCGAAGCAGCGTGCGGTCGCGGGCGCGTCAGCAGACATTGAGACGTCGCTTGCCGGAACGGAGGTCGCCCAGCTTCAAGTGAGCATGCAGCGGGCCTCTCTGTCGCAGCGAGCCCATCTCATGGACCTCAAAGCGGCGCTTGACCTTCCCGCGTCCCAATCGCTCGCTCTCCTCACGCCGGCTGAGGAGCCACGGTCCGTGCCGAGTGAGGCCGTTCTCGTTTCCCGTGCGCTCGCGGCGCGGCCAGAGCTAGCTGTTGTCAAGCAGCGCTTGATGCTTTTGGATGCGACGGGCGAACGCCTGCGAAAAGAGCTCTTTCCGCGGCTTGGCGTCTACGTAGGCGTCGATGCTTCGCCTCAATCATCGATCTTTGGTGTGGTTGGCGTCAGCGTAGAGCTTCCCGTCGCACAGCGAAATGTCGGGCCGCGGGCCCGCGTCGAAGCGGCGAGAGCAGGCGAAATTCAGCGCGATGAGCTGCTCGCGCGTCAGATCGCGCGCGAGGTCCTTCAATCACGCGACGCTTATGAAGCGCGCCTCGAAGAGCTGCGCTTGCTTGGCGACTCGGCTTTGCCCCAGGCGCTTCGCACGCTCGAACTTATCGAAATCGGCTGGCGAGCCGGACGCTTCGACGTCTTTCGCGTCACGACGGCCGCGCGCGAGGTCGCAAAAATTCGCGAGCAGAGGCTCGATGCGCTCGAAGCCGCGTGGACCGAAAGAATCGCAATCGACCGTTCGGTCGGTGGAATGGACCTATGACTGACACGGAAGAAAAGAACCCTTTGGCGACGGCGCCTTCACTGTCGCGAGGGGGCTGGAAGGTCTCGCTCGCCGCGGCCGCCGCGACGGCCTGCCTTCTTGCGGGCGCCTTCACCTACTGGAGGTCGGCCGCAGCGGACCACGCGGGGGAACCTGCGCGCGATGTGCCGCGGCTCGACGGCACGTGGATACGATTTTCGCCGCAATTTGCCGCGCGGTCGAAGGTGGCCTTTGCGCCGTGCGAAAGTGGCGTGCTCTCTCCGGTGGTGATTGTGACGGGCACAGTCGCCTTTGACCCTCAGCTCGTGGCCGCCATTGGGGCGCGAATCCCTGGGCGGGTCCGGCGCGTCCTAAAGTTTCCCGGCGATCTCGTTAAATCCGGCGAGACAGTCGCCGAACTGGAGAGTGCCGATCTCGGCCAAACGCAGGCCGCTCTCGTCTCTGCGCGAGCCCACGCGGAAGCCGCGATAGCCAATCAGAGGCGGGAAGATCAACTCGCTGAACAACGTGTTTCGTCGCAGCGTGACGCCGAGCTTGCCCGTGCGACGGCTTCTGCGGCGAAGGCAGATCTGGTCGCGGCGGAGCAAAAGCTGCGTGCGATAGGTGGCTCGAACGCCGGGGAAGTAGGCATTCTCCAGCTCACTACACCTATCGCGGGCAAGGTCATCGAACTTCATATCTCGCGTGGGCAGTCCGTCGAGCCAACGCTCACGGCACTCCGCGTGGCCGACTTGAGTCGCGTGTGGATCGACCTCGCCGTTTTTGAACGCGAACTCGGTCACCTCCGAACGGGGGACGCCGTCGAGATCTCTCCGCAGACAAATTCGACGATCACCATACCCGGAAAAATTGCGCACATCGGTGACGTCATCGACCTCGATACGCGCAGTGCACCGGTACGCGTCGTCGTCGAAAACAACGACGAGTCGTTGCGGCCGGGGCAATCCGTCGTCGCGAAAATCCATACGGCACCTACGACGGTTGCTCAGCCTATGATTCCGCTAGACGCCCTCACGAGCATCGACGGCAAGTCGACCGTTTTCGTTTCCCACGACGAGACATCGGTGGAGCCACGGACTGTGGTCCTTGGCGCCAGAGATGTGACTCATGTGCTTGTTGCGAGCGGCTTGCAGCCCGGCGAACGCGTCGTGGTGAGCGGCGTATTTGCCCTCAAAGCAGAGGTTTTTAGGTAGTTCGATGCTCGCCAAAATCGTCGACCTCTCGATTCGCTTTCGTGGAACGGTCCTGCTTCTCCTCGCGGTGCTCCTCGTCGGGGGAGGAGTCGCCGCACGCTACCTGCCGATCGACGCGGTGCCCGACGTTTCCACGGTGCAAGTCTCGATCTTGACGGAAGCTCCCGGATTTTCCCCCGTCGAAATCGAGAGAACCGTGACGTTCCCGATGGAGGCCGCGTTAAACGGGACGCCAAATTTGGCCGAGCTCCGTTCGGTCTCGCGCTCGGGACTATCGGCCGTGACGGTCGTCTTCAAAGAGGGAACCAATATCTGGTTTGCCCGCCAAATTGTCCTTGAGCGTGTGCGCGGCGTTGAGCCCTCTTTGCCAAAGAGCGCCGCAAGGCCTGAGTTGTCACCCGTGTCTGGAGGACTTGGGGAGATCTACCAATTCGTAGTTCGCTCGGATCACCATTCGCCGACACAGCTGCGCACCATCCTTGACTGGGAGATTCTTCCGGAGCTTCGAAGTGTTCCGGGCATCATCGAAGTCAACACGATGGGCGGAGATCTCAAGCAGTATGAGGTGGTCATCGACCGGGGACGACTGCATGCGCACGAGATGAGTCTCAAAAACGTCAAAGAAGCACTCGAGCGCGCGAATATCAGCGTGGGTGGAGGGTACATCGATCGACCCGATGAGTCGTTCGCGCTGATCGGGGTTGGGCTGCTGCGGAACGAAGACGAGATAGCGAACGTCGTTTTGCGGACTGATCCCGACGGTACTCCGTTGCTCGTGAGACACGTCGGGCAGGTCCGCGTAGGTGCGGCGCTGCGGCACGGAGTGATCACACGCGACGGCGAGGGCGAGGCCGTGACGGGCGTTGTGATGATGCTCGTCGGTGCCAACAGTCGTGACGTGGTGAACTCCGTGAAGAAGAAGCTCGTGGAGGTGCAGTCTGCCCTTCCCGCGGGCGTCATCGTGGAGCCTATCTACGATCGTTCGGATTTCGTGGGGCGCACGCTAAAGACCGTGCTCTCGAACCTCGTCGAGGGCGCGGTCGTCGTGACGGTGGTTTTGGCTCTGTTTCTTGGCTCTTTTCGTGGGGCTTTTGCCGTTGTGCTCGGTATCCCTGCGTCGATGGCCATGGCCCTCTTCGGTATGCACATTTTTGGGATTACCGGCGATCTGATGAGCCTAGGCGCGATCGACTTTGGGTTTCTCGTCGACGGGCCGATTGTGGTTTTGGAGGCCGTGATTACGGCTGCCGCCGGGCGGCAACTCGCCGGGAGCGCGCGTGCGCGGACGTATGGCGAAATCTCGGCGGCCGTGGCGCGGCCGGTCGCCTTTTCCGTGGCCATTATCATGCTTGTCTACCTCCCGCTTCTCTCCCTCGAGGGAATCGAAGGGAAGATGTTTAGGCCAATGGCCGTAACGATGGCGTGTGCGCTCTTCGGCGCTCTCGTTTACTCCGTGCTTTTTTTTCCCGCGCTTCTCGTAACGGTAATGCCTCCACCGAAGACGCAAGGGCCGAAGTGGATAGGAGCCCTCGAGCGCGCCTATCAGCGACTCCTTCCGCGAGCGATGCGCGCGAAGGGCATTCTCGCGATTGGGGCCGCGGTTTCCCTTGTCGGGAGTTTTTTTCTCCTGTCGGGCGCAGGCGCTGACTTTGTCCCCCGCATTGATGAAGGGGATGCCGTTGTCACGATTCGCCGACCTCCGTCGATAAGTCTCGCCCAAGCGCGCGACCTAGACCTGAAAGTCGAGCGCGTACTCAAGCGATTTCCTGAAGTCGTGACGAGCTTGGGAATGACGGGACGCGCAGAAGTCGCTATCGACCCCGTCGGAAACGATAATACCGACGTCTTCGTTCACCTGAAGCCGAAGCGCGAGTGGAAGAGCGCGCACGACCTCGATGCGCTTTCCGTCCTTATGAAGAATGCGATCGAGAGCGAGGTGCCAGGTACCTTCGTGTCGATCTCGCAACCTATCGAAGACAAAACCAACGAGCTCATTAGCGGCTCCCGCGCGGACGTGCAGATTGCACTCTTTGGAAGCGACCTCAATCAACTCCGTCGCTTGAGCGACGAGGTCGGCGCCGCGGTCAAAGGCGTTCGCGGCGCGGGTGATGTGCGTATCGAAAAGCTACTCGGCGCTCCGACGCTCACCGTTCGGCCGGACCGAAGTCGCCTTGCGCGTTACGGCGTAACGATGGAAGACGCGCTCGAGGCGGTCGAGGCGGCGCGCGTCGGTATTCCATTGGGTTTTATCTACGAGGAGCACCGTCGGTTCGAGCTGCGACTGCTTGTTCCACCGCGCTCCCCGACGAGCGCAGGTTTGGGCGAGCTGTTCGTTTCAGCGTCCGGCGGCAAGAGCATTCCGCTCTCCGAAATAGCGAAAATCGAGGAATCCGAGGGCCCGACCCAAATTCGCCGTGAGGCTCTTACGCGCACAGTCCGCGTCGAGGTCAACTTGCGCGGGCGAGACCTCGTCTCTTGGGTCGCCGAGGCTCGCGCGCGAGTCGGTGCGCAGGTGAAGCTCCCGACGGGATATGAAATCTCGTGGGGCGGTCAATTCGAGAATTTCGAGCGCGCAAAAAAACGCCTCGCGATGGTCGTCCCTATGAGCTTAGCCATTATTTTCGCCATGCTGATGTGGATGTTTGGCAATTCTCGTTATGCTCTCGCTGTATTCGCTGTTGTTCCGTTCGCGCTTGTTGGAGGAATTTTAGGACTCGTACTGCGTGGGCTCTCGTTTAGCATTCCGGCCGCGGTCGGCTTTATTGCTCTCGCGGGAGTTTCGGTATTGAACGGCGTCGTGATGGCCAACGACATAAAAACAAGGGCCGAAAAAGGCATTCCGCTCGACCAAGCCATCGAAGGCGGCGCCGTCCACACGATGCGAGCCGTGTTGTCAACGGGCGCAGTGGCGGCCTTCGGATTTCTACCGATGGCTCTCGCGACCGGTGCCGGTGCCGAGGTTCAGCGGCCGTTGGCCACGGTCGTCATTAGTGGAATCTTGTTTTCGACTTTCCTGACGATGTTCCTGCTTCCTGGCGTGTTGGAGCTCGCGCTTCGAGGCCACAAGGAGACCTGATCGAGCGCGGCGGGCTCTGATAGTCTCGTGCACGATGAGTCCTGCTGCCCTCGCTTCTAACCCGCTGCTCGTCGTGCACGTACCCGTGCCTTTTCACGAGGTACGTGCCGAACACATCGGACCGGCTGTCGACGCGCTCGTCGAGATCGCGCAAAAATCGCTTGATGCGTTAGGTACGGCGTCGCCTACTCCGAGAACGTACGCGAACACGCTCGAGGCGTTGGACCGCGCAACGCACGAACTCGATTATGCGACAACGCTCGCGAGCCATCTCGAGTCGGTCATCGGCTCGCCGGAGTTCAGAGCCGCCTTCGCGGCCGCGGTACCCAAAATTACTGCATTCTACAGCCAAATTCTGCTTTCCGAGCCGCTCTACAAAGCGGTACGCGACTTCGCCGACACGGCCGAAGCGTCGACGTTGGACGCACCCCGGCGCCGGCATCTTACGAAAACGCTCGCCGACTTTCGCCGCAACGGTGCCGAACTCGGCTCTGCGGGAAAGAAAAGACTCGCTGAAATCGACGTCGCCCTGTCCGAACTCACCCTTAAATTCGCTCAAAACGTCGTTGATTCGACGTCCGCGTTCGAACTTCTCCTTGAGGAGAGCGACGCCGCACGTTTGGACGGCCTGCCCGAGGGCGCACTCGATGGCGCGCGAAAAAGCGCTCAAGAGAAGGGGAAAACTGGCTTCCGACTTACTCTCCAAGCGCCGAGTTATGGGCCCGTGATGACGTTCGTTCGTGACAGAGGTCTCCGCGAGACGCTCTACCGCGCGCACGTCACGCGCGCGTCGGGGTCAGGTCCGGGCGGACCCGAGCGCGACAATCGAGGAATCATCCAGGATGTGCTCGCCCTTCGCCGTGAGAAGGCGCATTTGCTCGGGTTCGCGCACTTTGCCGATCTTGCCATTGACGACCGCATGGCAAAAACGGGCGAGGCCGCCTTGGCATTTGTCTCCATGCTTCGCGACCGGCTGACTGCGGGTTTCGCGCGCGAGAACGCCGAGCTCACGGCGTTTGCGCAGCGTGGCGGCCACGAGGGCCCGCTCGAGCCGTGGGACCTGACGTTTTGGGCCGAGGCGCAGCGCCGCGCGCTTTTTGACTTCGATGAAGAAACGCTTCGTCCATACTTTCCTCTCGATCGCGTGACGCGCGGACTCTTCGAGATAGCGACGAGCCTCTACGGTGTGCGCATTGAGCGCGACCCCACCTTGAAGGTTTGGCACGAGGAGGTGACCGGTTGGTCAGTGACCGACGAAAGCGGGGCTCGACTAGGTGGTTTCTATCTCGACCTCTTCCCGCGCGAAACGAAACGCGACGGCGCGTGGATGGCCGGCGTGGTCGACAGGATGCCCGGGACTCATCAGGAGCTCGAGAATATCGCGATCGTCGTTGGCAATATGACGCCGTCGCGCACGCCCGGAAAGGCCGCACTCCTCAATCATCGCGAAGTCGAGACACTCTTTCACGAGTTCGGTCACATGATGCATCACGTTCTGTCGGACGTGGCGATTCGCGGTCTGGCGGGCACGCGTGTGGCCAGCGACTTCGTCGAACTCCCTTCGATGATCATGGAAAACTGGTGCTGGCAGCCCGAAGCTCTCGACCGGTTTGCGGGCCATTTCGAGTCCGGTGCGTCCATTCCTTTTGATGTGAAGAAGCGCATGCTCGAAGCGCGAACGTACCGTGCGGCCAACGCGCTCATGCGCCAGTTGGGCTTCTCGACGCTCGATCTGCTGCTCCATACGTCCTACGATTCTGCGAAGGACGGCGACGTGATGGCTTACGCCCGTGCCGTTTCTGCCGACTTCTCGCCCGTCTCAGCGCCGCCGGAGTACGCGATGCTGGCGTCGTTCTCTCACCTTTTCGGTTCGGCGTATGGCTACGCCGCCGGGTATTATTCCTACCAATGGTCGGAGGTGCTCGAGGCCGATGCGTTCGGCAAGTTTCGCGAGGGCGGAATCCTCAGCCGTGAGGTGGGCGACCGCTTTCGTCGCACGATTCTCGCGCGCGGCGACACCGACGACCCCGCGGCTCTCTATCGTGCATTTCTCGGTCGCGAGCCGGACGTGGCGGCCCTCCTCGAGCGGCTCGGCATCGCTTCTCGTATGGCGTCGATGTCGTGATTCGAACGCGTGACGCGCGGCGAGGAGCCATGATTGTAGGTGTTTTGTCGTCAAAGCGCGACGGTCCACTCCTTGCTCGAAGAGTCCCTATGAGTCGCACGCACCTCTCCGCTTTCATGATCGCCGCGTCGATCGCCACGCTCCTTCCTCACGTGGCTTACGCGCAAGACCCGGCATCGCCCGCGCTTCCGTCGCCGCACGCGGTCCCCGTGGGTCCCTCAGCAGCGGTTACTCCGCCACCGCTCGTCCCGTTGACGGCGGAGGCGCAAATCGTAAAAGCCCGAGGCGGCTATGCGTGTGCCGTCACCGATCGCGGTGGAGTAGATGAAAACGATCTCCGAACGACCGCGGAAATCGTCTGTCAGGAGCTTGCGAAACAGAAAGCCCCCGTCGGGCGATACACGATTCGTTTCGGACGCCTCGGTAGCCGAACGCGTTTGGTCGTTGCCAATGATGCCGATGAACGCGAAGTCTGGCTCGGCGGAATTGACGAGGTGGCGGTGGCGACGCCGCGCGTCGTGGCGGCGCTTGTGCAGCACAAGACGTTGGCCGACACGGAGGGTGTCAACTCGGTCCTTGCGCTCGAGGCCACCACGCCGCGCAATAAGCCTGGTCAACTCTCCCTGGCGCTTACGCTCTTCGGGGCGACCACGGCCTTTGCTTCGACCGGAGTATCGTCGGGGGTTGGCCTCGGATTCAACTACCGGACGCCGCGTTTTGGAGTTTTCACGGAAGGTCGACTGGGTGGGATCGGTAGCGCATCGAAGAAGCTTGTGGAGGCTTCGCTGGGGATCGGTGGCCACGCGTATCTGAACGAAGAAGACTTGTCTCCGTTCGCCGGAGGAGGCTTTCAGGTCGTGAGCTACAGCATTGCCGGGGAGTCTACGCAAGCCTCTGGTATCGGCACGTTTGCGGAGATCGGAATCGCGGGTTTTCGTACGAATAAGGTCGGCGTCGCCGCTTCGGTTCGAGCTGCCTTCCCGTTGTTTGAATTCAACAATAGTCGAGGGTACGTTGTGCCTTTGACCTTGAACGTCGGCATATCGTTTCACTGAATCGAGACGCGCGCGTGGCGACGTCGAGCGTCCAAAGGGTTTTATCTAACGTAGAGACGCGCGGGTCGGGCACTCGCCATCCCCTTGATAGTCGCCGAACGTTCGCAATTGCGTATCGACGTAGTCGTAAACGGTAATCTTGCCGTCCATGTCTTGGTCGGTTACGGACGTTAAGTCGTAGGGGGGCTGGGGAAGGGCCGTGACGACGTCGCACCCTTTGAGCTCTTCGAGCGTTAGGTCGTTGTTCGCGTCCTTGTCGCAGATTTGCAGCCACTGCGCGAGGCGCTTCGTTATTTCGACGCCTTGCGTGACGTTGTCGAAGTACTGATGGTCCCCGTGCAGCGTCGGTTTGACCTGGACGGTACCTCCGGCCGGTACGGCGAAGCCAGAAATGCCGTCCGGACTCGAGCAGTCATCGAACGACGTTCCGGCTTTGAAGCCCCACTTAAAGGCGACCGTCTTTCCGCTCTTTGCGCCAGAACCCTCAAAGTAGACAGAATAGCCGTTCGCTATCATAAAATCGGCGTCGGCTTGCGCGGTCGGTGCAAGCGCTTTTGCCCCCGCTTTCGCGTTAGGAATATCGTAGCCAAACTTGTCCCAGCGGACGGCCGCGAGTCCCGTGAACTCCTTCGCGACGTAACCGCTTGTTGGAGCGGACTTGAGGTCCAAGATGTAGACGGTCGGGTCTGTGACCGCGTCTCCGTTGTCTGTTCGCCTCGCGCGAAAGTTACCTATCGCGACGAGGTATCGACTGTATCTGACCGTCCAACCGTCTTGAACATTTTCAGGTCCATTGCCCGGTTCGAGGCCATTCGCTATCGAATCCTCGGGGAGAACGAAGATTTGGACAGCGCCCGTAGCGCCGGTGCCTGTCCCACCGTCAGTTTTTGAGGCACACGCCGCGATGACGAAAAGCGCAGTTATCGCACTTATCGTTTTTGTTCGACTCATCATTGAGGTAGCTCCTAGGGCGTAGCGACTGGGTCTTGGCTTTCGGACCACGCGAACGTGATCGGCGAAAGATTCTTGAGTCCGACGAGGATGGCATTGTGCGCGCTCGACCCGGGAGCTATCACGAGGTCTCGCTCTCCGGTCAAAGCGACGGCGTCAAAGTCTACCTGTTTGAGCCAGGCTGCTGGCTCGAGGACGATTGCGAGACGTCCGTTGGCGGGTTGAACCGCAGCCTTCGCCGGGGCGGTAGAGATCGCGTTCTGTCCTTGAAATTGAGGTACAACGTCGATGTCGGCGCGGAACGTCACGCTCACAGCGCCCCGTTTCGCAACGCCCTCGAGTTGTATCGAGTGCCCCCCCGGAAGCGCAGGTGCGGGCGTGGCCGCACGTTGCGTATCGAACCAGGAAATACCCAAATCATAAGACACGCTTTGGATGGCGCCTGAAAAGCCATGGACGCGACCGAGAAATTGCGGAGTCGATGCGAGTGCATTGACGACGGTGACGCCGCGAACTTCGGCGACGGAGCTTTCGCAGAGCGTAGAGGAACCCGACGCCGCCGCGCAAAAGTAGAACGGGCCAAGCGCGACGTCCGCGCGAGTCAGCGTGATGGACCACGCGCCGGCCGCCGCGACGCCGTTACCGCGCGCGACGGCGACGGCGTCATAGGCTATCGGAGCTTGCGACGCATCGATGCAAGCCGTAAGCGCGAGGAGTGCAAAGGCGGTGAGTGGAGATACGTTCATAGGTAAAGTGTGACGCTCGCGAGTAGTGTCCGAGGCGCTCCCGCGCTGACATGACGCGCGGGGATACGCGACGGTACGGCCGTGGATTGCCAATTGGAAACGAACGCGTACTCCGTGTCGGCGTAGCGAGAATCGAGCAAGTTCATAGCGTCGAACGACACTTCGAGCCAATCTCTCCTCACCGACGCGGCGACATCGAACAAGAAGACCGGCTGCGAGGTTTGTCCGTACGGCAGCGGCCGAGACGAAAGGAACGTCGTCCCGTAGCCGGCTTTCCAGTTTAGCGACTTTCCGAACGCGCGGCCTGCGGTTCGGGTCAGCGCGACGTCGCTGCGCACCAAAAGCGGTGGAACATAAGGCAGTGATTGACCCGATACGAACGCGGGCGAGGGGTTTGCGGGCGTTGCCGCGGGGGGAGAGTCGAGGGTCGCGTTCACGTACGTCGCACTTAGCGATACCGTGGCCCAATCGGCGGGATTGGCCAATACGTGACCTACGAGTCCGCGCCGCGTCGTCGGGCCGATGCGGGCGAGGCGACCTTCCTGGGGTGAAAACGCGAGGTCGTAGGAGAGATCCGTCTCGTAGGCGACCGCGCTAAGCGAAAGAGCGTCGCCATCACGCACGGTGACCCCAACTTCGTAGCTTTTGACTTTGGCGAACGGGGCCTGCTCTCCCTCATCGAGTTGGCGAGCCTGCGGAGACCGGTATCCCTCACCGTACGAAGCTGAAACGCGAAGCCACGTGGTGGGGTGAGCGTCGACCGTAGCGCGCGGCCCAAACGCGATGCCGCTGGCCGTTCGGCGAAATCCAGGGATGTGATTTTTCTTCTGGAAAGCGGGGATAAAGTTCCCGAGCTTGTCGTCGATATCGAAAAACAGAAGGTCGGCGCGCGCACCGGCCTTGACTCGCACGAAACGTGAGATGTCGACGTGCGCGTCGCCGAAAACGCCTACGTCCGTCATCTTTAGCTCTGCGTCATCGCGCATGTCCCACGTCTCGTTTTGAGGCGATTGAAGGAGATTCTGAGCTTGCCGTACGCGGTGCGTACTCACTTCGGAGCCGAGCTCGTAGTGAGCTCTAATCTGCTTTGACGGCTCGAATCGCGCGCTCGAATACGAGGTAGAGCCACCGAGACCGAAGTCGTCGTTTGATTGCTCGATGAGGTCGCCGCGGCCCACCCATGTGGGTTCGAAGCGTGAGCGTTCCGTGAATCCGGTGAAGTTCGTCCGCGAACGAAAGCTCGCCAATGTCACCCACAGCGCGGCGCTCGTGTGCGAGCCATCTTCACTTGCGTGTCGGTCGAGCGTGAGACCGAGCTGCGTGCGTGACGTGCCTGCGGACTGAGCGCGAGCCGAAGGGTCTGCGTAGGCGTCGTAAAGGCCTAAACGGCCGGCCTCGATGTCGTCTCGCCGCACGACGCCGGCGATGTTCGAGCGCGCCGCGTACGCCCCGAGATGCAACACGGCGGCAACGTCATACGGAAGGTTGAATCGGTACTGGCCTACGGCGCCGCCTGAAATGCCTCCGCGCGTGCCGTTGCCGAAACCCTCCGTTTGGCGGAACGTCGCGGCGCCGAAGGTTTCCTCGGGTTGGTCGCTTGGTGCCCAAACGGCGACGATGCGCTTGGTATCAAACGAGCCGTAGGTGAGTTTCACGCGCGAGCGCCGTTCCTCTACGCCCAGGTCGTACGAGGCGCTGCCCGCGACCGCGAAGTCGCCTTGCCGCGGGTCGTACACGCCCTCGATGACGCGAATTTGCCTAACGGTTTCGGGGATCACGAGATTGAGGTCGGCATAACCCTGGCCGTGGATATGCGAAGGCTGGTTCATCGGAATACCCGCGACGCGCAGCTCGACGTCTTGCCCGTGATCGGCGTCGAAGCCGCGAAGGTAAATGCGCTGAGCGATGGCCTCGCCCTCGGGATGAGCGATGTACACGCCCGGAGCCGTCGCAAGTAGATCTGCACCAGACCCGTGTGGCGCCGCGGTCAAAAGTGGGCGTGAGACTCGAAAATCGGACACGCCGCGGCTCGGTGGGTTTGGTCGACCCGTCACGCGTACTTCCGCAGTGGTCGACCCTTTTTCCGCCGCAGCGCCGTCACTCTCCGTGGACGCGGCGTGTGGCTCCAGCACCGCGTCATCGTGGGGCTTCGCGACAGGCTCGACGAGTTCGGGCGGAGGCGCGGGCGGCGCGAAGTGAAAGGGTACGCGAATGCGGCTCGCGAGCGATTTGCCATTCTTCTTCGCAGGCACGAACGTCCACTGACGCGCGGCGATGACGGCTGCTTCGTCGAGGTCGGCCCCACCTGATTGGAGGACATCGACTTTCGATACGTGGCCATCCGCGTCGACCGTGAGGGCGAGCATCACGTCGTCGTGCTTGCGCGCTTCCCGCGCCGACGGCGGATACTGCGCGTCGACATGCGTGATGACGGACGGGGGAGTCACAGTCGTGCCCGCGGGTGAGGCCGGTTGTGCGAAAGCGCGTGTTGTCGCGAACCCCGGCAGCGCGACGTATGCGGGCAGTACGGCGAGTGCGGTAAAGCCCGCTCGCAACGCGCGGTGCGTCGTTGCACGCTTCATCGAATGAAAGACTGATGTACTAACGCCATTGAGTTGCAAAAGCGTTTTACCCGAACGGCAAGGCCAGTCAAGCCACGTGCGCTCGCAAGGGCAAGGCTACGACGTCAGGATGACGATACGCGGCAGCGGGAGGCGCTCGATACACAAGAGCGTTTCATCCGGTACTTCGCGCCACGGTTCGTCCGTAATGCGTTCCGAGGCTACGAAGACGGCCTGGCGCCGGGGGGTCCACCGCGTTGTGATGGCGGCCCCGGGTCCCACCGAGCGCCGCTCGCGAATAGGGTCGTCCGGGCCTCGCTCGAGCACGAACAGCGACCTGCCAAACCGGTGTGCGTGCGTCGTGCGGCCATCGGAAAGCAAAAAGTTGAGTGCCCCGATCCTCGCCGCGCGTAGCTCCGCGGTGACGTCGAGGAGGAGCGCGTTGACGTCGGCCGAGCGAACGTTCGCCTCTACGCCAGAGGCCGCCAGCAGCCCTCGTTCGTCGAGGCGTGTCAGAAGATAGGCGAAGAAGAGCTCGCTGTCGGTATCACCGGTGACTTCATGAAGGCGTTTCGATGAGCAACCCGCGCGGAGAAAATCCTGCTTGCCGACGGTTCCGTTGTGCGCGAACACCCACCCGTCACGGGCGAAAGGATGGGTATTTTCGAGGCGCGTTGGGCCAACGGTCTTTTGGCGAATGTGCGCGACGAGCAGATCGCCACGGCAACTGGCGGCAAGGGCGTGGAAGCGAACATCGAGTTCTGCTGGAACCGTACCCTTGTGCAGACGCCAGGGCGACGACGGGGCGGCCGCATCTGTCGTGGTTCCGTGAATGGCCATTCCCCAACCGTCCGGGTGCTCTCGGGACAGCGTCGCGAGACAGCGCGGTGCGTCGGTCAGGACAAGACCGAATTCCGTGAGCTCTGAAGCGACAATAGCTAGAAAACGACACATAGATAGATAGATAGATAGATGGATAGGTAGATAGAAGCGTCAGGGCGCACGATGCGCTTCCGCTCCTAGAGTATGCCGCCCCGCGTCCACGCCGTCGACTTTCACGTCACGTTTCGTGGGCGTGCGATGTCCCCCAAGGGTCGTTCGTCGGCACATCCTGCGCACGCTGCGTGAATCTAGGCGCGTGCGTGCGCGTAAGCGCCTAGGCGTGACCGCCGTGAAATTCGCGACAAGTCAGCGCGTAAGGCACTCTTCGTGCTGAGCCGAAAACCCTACAATACACACGTTCTCATTGTCGCTCTTCACGATTCAGTGGGAAGTTGCTTTTCGCGCCAAGCACGGAAGCCGCCTGCCATTGATTTTACGTTTACGTAGCCCATGCGAACGAGGCTTTCGGCTGCCAACGCCGAGCGGAATCCTCCGCCGCAGTAAAGAACGATTTCGGTATCGAACTTCGGAATCGTTTTCTCGATGTCACGTTCGATGACTCCCTTTCCGAGGTGACGTGCACCTTCGATGCGCCCCGCGGCGAATTCGCTTTCTTCACGAACGTCGACGAGTTCGAACTTCTCGCCGCGCGCTCGGCGAGCCGCGATGTCGTCGGCCGTGACCTCGACGGTGCGTGCTCGGGCTTCTTCCGAAAGCTTCAAAAAACGAGGCGAATGATCCATACGAAACTCCTATCTCGATTGCGGTCGATGAGCGAGCGGACTAACCGGAACGGTCATGTCGTCGACGTTGCCTCCTGCCCCGGGGCTAGTTTTCCGCGAAAAAAGCGCTGCCTTGTCGGCTCTGGCGCGAATTCGCGCATCGATACGAACGGACATCGCGTCGCAGGAGCCCTCCGAACTCGTCGAATACGGGCGTGATTGGACCCGAGTCCTCGCGCCTTGCCCAAGCGCGATTGTGTTTCCCCGGTCAACGGCCGAGGTTTCGAGGCTTCTCGCGATTTGCGACGACGAGCGCGTGGCGGTCGTGCCTTCGGGCGGGCGGACCGGGTTGTCCGGAGGCGCGGTTGCGGCCAGGGGCGAGATCGTGCTGTCCCTCGCTCAGATGCGCCGCGTGGGCGAGACGGATCGGTTAGGCGGCACGCTCCGCGTCCAGGCGGGAGCGATTACGGAAGCGATTCATCAACATTGCGAAGTTGACGGTTTTACGTGGCCGGTAGACTTCGCGTCTAAGGGCTCAAGCACGGTCGGAGGAAACATCGCGACCAACGCCGGAGGCGTCCGCGTGATTCGTTATGGCCTGACGCGTCAATGGGTCTTGGGCCTCGAGGTCGTTCTCGCGTCGGGGCAGGTTCTCGAGATTGGCGGCGCACTCGAGAAAAACAATACGGGCCTCGACTTGCGGCAGCTCTTCATCGGCACTGAGGGAACGCTTGGCGTCGTGACGGAGGCGACGCTGAAACTCGCACGGTTGCCGGGCGCGACCTCCGTGATGCTGCTCGGCGTCCACGACGTCGCCGCGGTGCTCTCGCTCTTCGAGCAAGCCCGCCGCGGACCGTTTACGCTCGCCGCCTACGAGTTCTTTTCTCAGCGATGCCTTGACAGGCTTCTGGGCCATCGAAAGCTCCGCGCTCCAGTGAGTGAGCCGTGCCCGTATTATGTGCTCATTGAGGCCGAGGGGGAGGGGGCGAGCGACGCCGACGCGACACGCTTGCGCGAGCGCATCGAGCCTTGGGTCACGAGCGTCTTTGAGTCGGGACTGGCAAAAGACGGTACGCTCGCCCAGCACGGCTCGCAGGCGCGCGAACTCTGGGCTCTCCGCGAAGGCATCAGCGAAAGCCTCAGCGCGACTGGGCTGCCACACAAAAACGACGTCGCCCTGCCCATTGCTCAGCTCGGTGCATTCTGCAATGAGCTCGAGGAGGTTTTCGCGCGTCGCTACCCTGGCTGGGAGATATGCGTTTTCGGTCACGTCGGTGACGGTAACCTGCACATCAACATCATGAAGCCCGAGGCTATGAGTCGCGACGAGTTTTTCTCGAAGACGAAAGCGGCCGACGTTGACCTCTTCGAGGTCGTGAAACGCCACCACGGAAGCATCTCGGCCGAGCACGGCATCGGCCTTCTTAAAAAGCCGTACCTTTCCTACTCGCGAAGCGCCGCTGAACTCGCCGTGATGCGGCAAGTGAAGCTCGCCCTGGATCCAAGGAACATACTGAACCCGGGCAAAGTCTTCGACGTCTGACGCCTACTACCGAGAGGAGCCGGGTTCGTCTCGGTTGTAGGCTGGAGTACGTTTCGTACCGTGTAGGCTCAGTCGGCGCGGAGGTCTTTCAGGAGCGAGCGGAGTGTCTCGCGCGAGGCCGCGTCAGGCGCTGCATTCAATTCAGCTTGGAGCTGCGTATCCACGCGACTGCGAGCCGCCTGACCGCCTGGGGTATCCAAGAACGAGCGCATCGTCGCAATGTAGGTTGCCCGTTCCAGATCGGGACGCGGTTTGCCGCCGAGTTGAGTCAACAGGCCGCGCTCAAGAAGCGCGAGCGCCTTCGCCTCGTAGTCGACGCCAGCGGCCGCGCTGTACGCGAAAGGGGCCGTTGGAATGCGCACGAGCGCGCCGAGAACACCGCGTCGCAGCCTGGAAAGGACGGCCAGGTTGGTCGCGCCTTCAATGGCAGGCCTCAGGCCGTCGAGCGCTGCGTAGGCGGCCGTTTTGGCGGCGTCTTGCGCGCCGACGGGGAGTCCGACAAACCCGGGCGTTCCCTCGAACCATGCCTTGGCCGCAGCGACGGCGCTGTTGAGCGCGTCGCTTGAGGCCGCGGGCAAGGTCTCTAGGCTTGCTGTAAATTCGACGGCCGCAAACTGAGTCTCACGGAGCGCCGCCTCGTTTAGCGTCTCGGGCAAGGTGTCGGGCTTGTACACGTAGAGCAACTTCGCAGTGTCGGCAACGAGACCGTTCGTGTTGGTGAGAACGTAATACCGAACAACGCCGCGCACGGTTGTCGCGAACTTGGTCAGTGCGTCCTGGCCGTCTTTGACTGTCGCGATCCCCGCTTGCGAGGGGAGCTTCGAGGAAGACTGGCGCAGCGCCTTGGCGAGGCTCAGCGTCGTGCCAAGGGTGAAGCTCTCGTCGGTGAGCAATCGCGTCGTCGCTAGGGCGCGCGCGGCCGGGTTAGAGCCTTCGTCGTAGCGAATACACAGCGGGTCGACGCCGCCTGCGACGTCGTCCGCGACGGCGTCTTCGCACGTCGGCAAGACGGGGTCCGTCGGTTTGATGTCCTTCGCTTCGTTGTAGAGCGCAGAGATCGCCTGTCGGTCGTACTCGAGAAGCGGCCCACTTGCCGACGGCACGCTCGTAAATGCAGCACGCTCGAGTGCATACGAATTGTAGTCCATGATCGACGAGCTAAACTGGGAGTCCTTCGTGCCGTCCATCGAAAGAGAGCCCTTGAAGTTGTGCGCGAGACCGAGCGCATGTCCTACCTCGTGGAACACGACGCCCTTCAGCAGACCACGAGCGAACTCCTCGGGCGACTCCCGGGCTTCGAGTGACACTCGAGAAGCCACGCCCCGGAGGCAGTTGAGGTGAACGTCACGCCCTAAAAATTGCTTTCCCTTGAGCTGGTTTTGGATCGTCGTAGCGGAACCGGTCAAGGCCTCGCTAAGCTCGCCGCGCTCCCAGTACGTTTTGCCGATGTTAACCCACGCGAGCGGCATGTAGATAAGCGAGTGGCTTTGGATACCCGTGAGCGGGTCGGACGCCTGCGATTCGTACGCGGCGCCAGCGTCAGCGACGTTATCCCAGTTGATAACGTTGTAACGCGGATCTCCGATGGAGATGCCTGCGGGAAGTCGCCCTTTGAACGACAGCAGGTCTTTCCCCCACATCGCCTGCGAGTACCGGTTCCAAGCCTCGACTCCCGTCTTCACGTCCGCGAGGTATTGCTCTTGGATATTCGGCGTGACGTACCAGGCGACAGGTGCGGCCGATGCGCTGTCCGCGAGGAAGCGCGTTGCAAATTGCGTCTTCGTGCGCGTGCCGGGTTCTCCCGTAAACACGGCGCCCGCCGAAAGAAAGCCGAACCGCGCCGCGAGCGGCTCATCGTCCGGATTGGCCGATAGCGGCGTATACGACGAAGGAACGAGCGCGTCGCGCGGCGACAGGCTCTCCATGAATTCATAGAGGTCGCCCTTGCCCGACTCGATGCTTGAAGCAAACATGAAGAGCTGACTTGCCGGGACATACGAAACGTTCCGCACCCACGACGTGCGCTCGGGCGCGGCGGCGGCGCCCTCGACGACCGAGGCGAGGGTGTCGGAACCGCGCGACACTTCGATAGTTAGCGTCGATGCTGTCTCGCGCACAATCTTGAAGGCGTGAATGAGCCGCTCGGGGTGATTGACGTCCGACTCGAACAAGTGGTTTTGCGTCGCCACGAGCTGGAGATCTTTACCGACGACGTGAAACCGAGCGATGTCGTGTCCGAGAGCAAGACTCTGAAGCGTGAGGTCGAATTCGGCGTCGCGCTTTGCGGAGTACTGAAGGTCGGCGCCGTACAAAAAGTCGCGCCCGAAGATCGCGCTTTTCGTAAGCGTTACCTTCGCAACAACGGCTTCGTTCGCTGCGTTCGAAGAACCCGCACTCGAAGCGGGGGAAATTGACGCTCGTGGTGCAAGCGTCGTGGTGAGTTCGACCTGTACGACGGGAGCCTCGCCCCTGCCGGTCGCCGTATTTGCGGCCGTGGGGCTTTCGGGGTCGCTACTGCCCGCCTGGCCGGCGCGACCCGCGACGCTTGAGTCACTACTGCAACCTTGAACGAAGCCGAGCGTGGTCGCGGCGATGGCGCCGATATGCTTGTAGGTAAGAGTGCGCATTTGTGCCTCCAGGCGATGAAACGAACGACGCCGGACGCATAGCACGACCACGATCTTTCGCGAATCAGTACAGAATTCTAGTCTTAATAGAGGACGACAGCTCGGCAATCGCCTTGCGGACGTCGTTGGCGACGTCTTTATCGAGATCCATCACGAGGTACCCGATGCTCGGGTCCGTCGCCAGGATTTGGCCGAGCACGTTCGCGTTGCGGTCGGAGACGAGTCGGTTAATGTCACGGAGAACACCCGGCACGTTTTTGTGCACGTTGAGGACGCGGTGCGTGCCTTCGAGCGGCGCCAATTCGACGTGTGGAAAGTTCACAGACCCCACGGTCGCTCCCGAGTTCATGAACTTGATAAGTGACGCCCCGACCTCGCGCCCGATCGACTCTTGAGCCTCGAGGGTCGAGCCTCCGATGTGGGGAGTTAAAATTACGTTGTCGAGTCCGCGCATCTCGCACGCGAATCCGTCTGAGTTGCTCTCGGGTTCGTCGGGGTAAACGTCGAGCGCCGCACCTCCTAGCTTTTTGGCTTTGACGGCGGACGCGAGTGCGTTGAGGTCCACCACGGTGCCTCGGCTTAGGTTAACGAGATAGGACCCTTGCTTCATGAGGGCGAGCTGCGGCCCGCCAATCATGAGCTTCGTCTGTGGCGTTTCGGGAACGTGAAGCGTGACAAAGTCGCTCGCCTCGAGGAGCGCGTCGAGCGAACCGACAGCCTTGTTATTGCCCATCGGGAGCGTCGTTCGGACGTCGTAGGAAAGCACGCGCATGCCCATCGCCTCAGCGAGCACACCGACCTGCGAACCGATGTGACCATAGCCGATGATGCCAAGCGTCTTCCCTCGGACCTCGAAAGAGGCCGTTGCCACTTTTCGCCATTTCCCCTCGTGGACCTCGCGTGAACGATCGCCTAGCTGACGCGCCAGCATGACAATCTCCGCAATGACGAGCTCCGCGACGCTTCGTGTGTTGCTGAAGGGCGCGTTGAAGACGGGAATGCCGGCCTCGTTCGCGGCTCTAAGGTCGATTTGATTCGTCCCGATGCAAAAAGCGCCGACGGAGAGCAGTCTCTTCCCCGACGTAAGCGCGCGCCGCGTCACTTGAGTTTTGCTGCGGATGCCAAGAATGTGAACGCCCTCTTCGAGCTTGGCGACGAGCTCGTCTTCTTTCAGCGCTCTCGGCATCGTCTCGAGCTCGAAGCCTTGAGCCCGGAAGAGCTCGTGGGCGCTTTCGTGAACGTTCTCGAGGAGGAGGACCTTGATCTGGTTCTTCGGGAAGGACGTCGCGGCGCTAGAATTGGGCATGCTTCGCGCGACGTTAGCGGAGGACGGGACACCTCCGCCAGCGTGAGATTTCGCTCGAAACCGAGTGGCGCGTTTCGAAATCGCTTGCTACGGACTGCCCGAGCATGGTGGGGCCGAATGAGTTGAGCGGGGCGAACGTGGGTGAACGGTCTCTGTCTGGAGCGCGCGCCGTCGGCAAGAGCGCGGCGCAGCGACTCGCCGCGCTCGGAGGCGTAACGTTTCGCGACGGCGCTCCCGGGCCGGTGCCGCCGCAGTCTGCTCTAGATCCGATGATCGGCCGCACGCTCGGGGGTCGTCTGTCGCTGGTCGAGTGCGTCGGTAAAGGTGCGTTCGGCGTGGTCTACAGGGCGCGCCATCAGCACCTCGCCAAGCTCGTGGCCGTGAAGGTTCTGCACGCGGGCCTCCAGCAAGATCCGTTGGTGCGCGCGCGATTTCACGCCGAAGGCCGCGCCGCGAGTCTTCTCGACCACCCCAACCTCGTTCGTGTGCTCGACTTCGGAGCGGAGGCGGACGGCCTCTTGTGGCTGGCGATGGAGCTGATTGAGGGAATCGAGCTCGCAGCGTTGCTGAAAGGCGCTCGCCGTCTCGGTCTCCAGCACGCCGCCGATCTGATGCTTCAGGTGACGGGCGGGTTGGTGCACGCGCACTCTCACGACATCGTGCACGGTGACGTAAAGCCATCCAACGTCATCCTCATCCATCGCGCGGATGACGAAGGCGTACGGCGCGAGCACGTCAAGGTGTGTGACTTTGGCGTCGTCCGTAGCGTGAGTGACGCGGGCTCGACGTCGCCGCTGCTCGGCACGCCCGCATACATGTCACCCGAGCAATGCCTCGGAGAACCACTGGACGGCCGGAGCGACGTTTACGGGTGCGGCGCCATGTTTTACGAGCTCGTCACGGGGGCGCCCCCCTTTGTCGAGGACGACACGCAAGCGCTCCTACGGAAACACCTGCTTGTCGACGCGAAGCCGCCTTCCGAGCGATGGCCCGAGCTCGACGCGCGTGCCGACGGCGTGATTATGAAGGCACTTGCCAAAGCGCCAGACGACCGGTTTGCGAGCATGCGCGAGTTCCGCCATGCGATCCGCGACTTGTTGATTGACCTCGGCGCTTGTCTGCCGGTGTCGGGACGCGGCAGCGCGGATGCGCAGTCGACCTCGCTCGTGGCCGTGACACCAACGCCGAGCGTCTCGGAAATTCGTGAGGTCCGCTCGCTGCGGAAACTGACGCCGACCGCGCCATTGCGGAAGGGATGCGAGGGTACGAACTCCGTGAGGCAATTTCTCGCCGCCCGCGCGTTGGTGGGCGACACGGAGAAGAACGCGCTCGCCGCACTTCTCGTGCTCGGTCACGCCGAAGCCATCGCCGCGCGCGTCGCGCGACTTGCGACGCGTGAAGATTCGTCTGCGTTACGCGCGCTCGCGCTCGTCGATGACCCTTCGCGGCTTGGCCCGCTCGCCGAGATCCTCCTCGCGGACGACGTGCTCTTCACTCCGTATCTCGAGCGACTGCTGCGACGCGCAGGGCTCGCGGCGGCTCGAGCGCTCTGGGCGGCGCGGATCCGCAGACCCCCGACGGAGGAGCGACGAAGGCGGTTCGTGGCGTTGCTCCTCCGTATCGGTGCTCCCGCGGAGGACCTGCTCCGCGTGGCTCTCGGGCAGATTTCTCGCCGAGCGGTCATAGCCGACGGGCAAGGGCAGGTCGCGTGTGCCGAAGACTTATTGCTTGCGCTTCCCCGCACGCTCGATGCGTCTCTGGTCGGGGTTGTGGTGCCGTTTCGGCGATCGGTTTCACCCCGTCTGCGCGCCCTGGCGACGCTGTCACTGACACGCGCGCGGGCAGGCTAGCTCGGGCTTCTGCGGTCCGATTTCTCGACCGGACTTGACGCGCTGCGCGAAGGGCGCATCTTACGCCGCCACGTGTGTCCCCGCTGCCATCAAAACGCTCCCCTCGTTTACCGGGGCTTCAACGCCTTTTGTACGGCGTGCGGCGCGCCGCGCGTTCCGCTTTCAGGTGCGTCCGTCACTCTCGCCGGGCAGCCCTCGAAGGCCACCGGGGGCGTCGCGCGAGTTTTCGGCTGGCTTGTGTTGGTGTTCGGAACCCTCCTCGCGACAGGCACGTTCGCGGCGTGTAGCGCCTTGGTGGGCGTGGCGGCGGCGGCCCCGTACTTGTTTGCGGTGCCGATAGCCGCGCTGGCGTGGGTTCTAAGCTACGCGCTTTTCAAAAGCGGTAACCAGCTTGCGACCGCCGGATTGAATTCCCAGACCGCGATGCGTACACGGGCCGTGCGAGCCCTTGCGAACACCCGCGGCGGCAACGTGACCCCTGGAGATCTCGCCCACGCCGTCGGCACGACCCCGAAAGAGGCCGACGACCACCTCACCGCGATGGCCAAAGAGAATCCCGACCAGGTAAGCATCGAAGTCGATGAGCAGGGCACTATGGTGTACCGCTTCGCTTCTGCGTATTGGCAAGCCATCGGCGTTGCGGAAACGGGTTATGCCGTGCCGCAGTCTGCGCACATGGCGCCGAACGCGGGTCCCTTCGTTCGCTCACGGGTCTCGGTTCCGCCACCACCTCAATCAGCTTTTGGCCGCGCCGAGCCGCGCGTGTCGTCTGGCGATGATGCCTCTCGCGGCGAGCCTCTCGAAGAGGACGGTGAGCCGGAGCGCGAGCAAGCTTTGCGTCGTTCTCGCTGATTCCATCGTAAAGCGTGGTGCCGCTCGCGAAGCTCACGGCGTGCGGCTTGCAGTTCTCGGGAGCATGCACGTAGTCGCGGAGGCCAAGGGTTCGGAATCGCTCGGAGGGGATGCCGCAGCGGCGGAACTTTGAAGCACCAGCCCGGATCGAAGCGGTCTCGCGGGCCGTGTGCGCGTGCGCGTACCGGTGGCATCTTCTGGATGGAACACCTGCGTAAGGAAGTTATGTATGTCGATTTTTAAACGACCGAACATGTCTCGCTCACTGGTGATCTTTGCCAGTCTCGGACTAGGAATGATGTCGTCGGGGCTCGGATGCGGCGAGAAGTCAAAAGACGTCCGCGTGAGCGTGGTTGGCCAAGAGGGGGGGTACCAATTGGAGCTCCGGCGAGGCGACTCGACGAGCGCTGAGGTGAAAGTTTCGGCGGATGTCTTCCGGTTCGACAAGCGCATTCGCGTTGAGGCCGGCGGTAAACGCATCACGGTTGACTATAATATCGCGCTTCAGCCCTTTGCCGAAGGTCTCGAAGCCGGGTACATCGGAACCGTGTCGACCGAGGGTGGCGCGAGTGAGCCGTTTCGTCTCGAGGCGCGGTCGACGGCAGACGTCGCGGGTCTTCGGCTGGACGCGACGAGTGCGGGTGTGTTGACGGTCCGACCGAACGCGACCGGGTTTCCTTACGTGGTACGCATCGCTCAAAACTTTCCGTTTGTGCCGGCCAGCGACGAACCACTGGCCGAGGAGCCGTTTTCGTCGGACGGCGTCAGCACAACGGGCGCCACGGCGACGACGCTGACGCCGAAGGCGTTGCGTTTCCTCGATATGGCGCCCGTACCGGGCGAGCCGGAAACGCCGTCCGCTGACGCGGAAGGTGAGAGTTCAGGTCTGACACTGACGCCGGCCGACGGCACGGACGGGCCCTGCGTGACGGTCGCCGCGACGCCGGAAAAGGTGACGGTCAACGGTGCCTCCGTGCCGATAGCGACTTCAACGGCCGGCGCGAACGCGGAGACGGCCTCATTTCGTGCGCCGAAGCTTAGCGAGGTCGCAACGCGCGAAGAGGGCGCCCTGTTGAGTGGCAGCGGTGACGACGGGGGCTCGCCGTTGGTGGGCGAGAGCACATCGCTCGTGAGCGGTCAGAGCTCACTGCTCAACGGAGAGTGCTCACAGCTTCTGACAGCTCCTGTGTGCAGCGCGGACCAGATTCGGTCGACGCAAGGGTGTCTCATTGCGAGGAACGCGGCGGACGGCGGAGGTATCGCAGCCTATGCGTACTACACCTGCAAAACGTCGACGGTCTTCGACGGTGAGAAGCTGGACTACGAGGTAAATCACTTTAACAATGGCGGCCCGCGGTCGATTATCGATCTCAAGGCTACGGTGCCAGCGTCAGTGCGCAGCCGTGAGAAACTGCTCGACCCCGGAATGGGCGGCTCAACGGGCGAAAAGCTAGCGACCACGCGGCTTGCCAAGGCGAATACCAACCAGTGGTCGGACAACCAAAAGTACACCGTCAAGCTCGTCCCGAAGAGCGACGGCACGCGGTCGATTCAAGTGGTGGATCACCGCATCAACAAGACCGTAAGCAAAGAAAACGGCTTCTGCAGCTTGAGTTGTGAGGGGCCGACGACCCTCGTCAATGGTCGATGCATCTGGACGGGAGTAACCGAGAACGACGAGTTCGGTGACTTTCTCATTGAGACCGTGGCGAGTGCAGGAACGGGCGTTTTGGTGCGAGTCGCAAAATCGGCCGCGGGCGGCGGGCTCGCTCAGGTAGCAAAAAATGCTGGAATTATCCTACTTAAGCTAAAGCGGGTCGCAAGCGAGCAGGTGATGGCAAGGTATTCTGTGCCCAAAATTCTTACGGCACAGAACGAGCAGACCGCGCTAAAAAATTTAGATAAGGCCGTGCGCGGAACCAATCCACTATCTGGAATGAACAAGGTTGGAGGAGGCAACTGCGGTAGCGACGCCCTAACTCAAGCCGTTCGACTAGCCACGGGTAATTGGGTGTGCGCGTTGGCGTATAAAACTAACTCGAATGATGGGAGCGTGGCCCTGCAGATTGCGGATGGTATTTCAGTTCTCGGGGGCAGAAAAACATCCGTCGCGTCTGTAAAGTTTGGCCGAGTCGACACCTTGGAAGTCGTCCTGCAAGAGCAGATGAAGGAAGGAGAGATCGCCCTGCTCACTAGTTTCGCTGGAGAACCTGGTCATTCAACGTTAGTCGCAAAAGTGAAGGGGCGGTTGTTCCATATCAACAACCAAGGATGGGAGCCAAAGGTCTCGTCGCTCTCAGACTGGGCCGCCCAGTGGTCTCGCATGTTCGGCAGCGAAGGTAAGCCGCTCTACAATGTCGATGTAATCTTTGGAAAAAAGATCGGGAGTTGAAACGATATCGTAGGCGGCCGACTTGCTAAGGCTCCCCTATGCTAGTTGCGACGTCACGCCGACTCGTCACCGTCGAGGCGGTTGACTTTGCGGAGGGCGGGGAAGAGGAGGGACCACACGACGACGACGAGGCACGTTCCGATGCCGCCCACGAGGACGGCGGCGCGGGGGCCAAGCCATTCAGCCGTGACGCCTGATTCGAATTCACCGAGCTCGTTCGAGGCTCCGATGAAGACGAGGTTGACCGCGCCGACGCGTCCGCGCATCGCATCGGGCGTACGGGTTTGAATGAGCGTCGAGCGAACCACCACGCTGATCATGTCAGAGGCGCCAAGCACCAAGAGCGCCACGAGCGAGACCGGAAAGCTCGACGAGAGCCCAAACACGATCGTCGCGAGGCCGAAAATCAAGACGCACGCGAGCATAAAGACGCCCGCTTTCGCACGAAGCGGGAACCTCGCGATGAGCAGCGCCGTGGTGGCTGCTCCTACCGCGGGCGCGCTGCGCAGAATGCCGAGGCCCCACGGCCCAATATGCAGAAGATCGCGCGCGAAAATCGGGAGAAGCGCCACGGCTCCGCCGAGCAGTACGGCGAAGAGGTCGAGCGAAATAGCGCCTAAAATAGGCTTGTTCGACCACACATAGCGAAGCCCCGCGAGGAGCGTGCTCCACGTCGCAGGTTCGCGGGACCGAGCCTCTGTCGCCGCCGCGGCGGGCTCGATCGCCCACACGCACGCGAACGCGACGACGGCCATGAGCGTGCACGTCGCGTACACCACGCCCGGGCGCCCTGTCGCCGCGTACAAAGCGCCTCCGAGCGAGGGCCCCGCGATCATCGCGAGCTGCCACGTCGAGGAGCCTAACGCTACGGCGCGCTCCAGGTCTTTGCGCTCGACGAGACTCGGCATGAGCGCTTGGCCGGCAGGACCACTGAAGGCGCGAATGGTCCCGAGCAGCCCGAGTACCGCGTAAATCGGAGCCAGGGTCCGCGCGCCGGCGAACGAAAGGAGAGTAAGCGTGGCCGCGCACGCCGCGACGCCTACGTGGCTCAGAAGGAGGATCGTTCGCCTGTCGCGTCGGTCCGCGAGGTGGCCTCCGGGGAGCGCCAGGAGGCACCCGGGTAGAAAGAGCGCGAGCCCCGAGAGGCCGAGTGCTAGCGCTTTGCCAGTAATTTCATAGACTTGCCAAGCCACCGCAACCGAGAGCATCTGCGCCGCGATGATGAGCGACACGCGCGACGCGAGATAAAACGCGAAGCGCCGGTTTGACAGAAGTGTGCGAAGTTCGCCTTGGGCCATGGGAAAGCGCGATCCGCGCGCACTCTACCTACGTCGGCGTCATGCAGGCAGCCAAAGAGATGTGTCCAAGTCCTGACGGATCCGTGACACGACGTCGCCTAAGGTGGCAGGATGAAAAAACGCGACTTCGGCTGGCTCACATGCCTTCCGTTTTACGGCGTGCACGTGGCGGCTGTCGTTGGCGTGGCCCTCGTCGGCTTCTCGTGGAGAGGCGTGGGCCTTGCGGCCGCGCTCTACGCCGTCCGCATGTTCGGCGTGACGGGCGGCTACCACCGCTACTTCGCCCACCGAACCTACCGAACGAGCCGGGCCTTTCAGTTCGTTCTCGCCGTGCTCGCGCAATCGAGCATTCAAAAAGGCGTTCTCTGGTGGGCGGCTCATCACCGCGACCATCATAAGCACTCCGATACGCCGAGCGACCCGCACTCGTATCGCGATTATGGGTTCTGGTACTCGCACGTCGGGTGGATTCTTTCGACCGAGACGGAGGCGACCGACTACGCGCGTATCTCCGATATGGCGCGGTACCCAGAGCTCCGCTGGCTAAACAACTACCATTTGGTTCCTGCCTTGACGCTTGCGGTCGCGCTGCGTGTCTTCGGAGGGTGGGAGGCGCTCGTGTGGGGCTTTTTCGTATCGACGTCGTTGCTCTGGCACGGCGTTTTTACCATTAATTCGCTTTCTCACATCTGGGGAGGCAGGCGTTATGCGACGACCGACGATAGCAAGAATAACTTTGTTCTCGCTCTCGTGACGCTCGGTGAGGGCTGGCACAACAATCACCACTACTACCCGCGCTCCGTCCGCCAAGGGTTCCATTGGTGGCAGGTCGACATCACCTATTACGTCCTACGCGGCCTCGCTTTGGTCGGGCTCGTCTGGGACCTTCATGTTCCGACGCAAGAGACCATCGACGGCGACGTTGGCATGCAGCGTGACTCTTCAAGGCGAACAGGCTCGCGTCCGAGCGCCGCACGAGGGACACGGGACATCGCCGTCGAGGCGCCTGCTCTCTCTTCGCCTACACTCGCGGACGCCGAGTAGCTGACGCCGGGTCACGAACGCCAAGGCGCGCGGCTAGCGCCAAGTTTCCCATGTCTCGGGGGCGAAGCCGAGCGTTGCCTCCGTGCCGCGCCGAACAATCGGCGTCTTGAGCAAGAGCGGGTCGTCGATCAAGAGCGCCTCGATACGCGGCCCCGTCGGCGCCGAGTACTTGAGGCCCTTGTCGACGTACCGCTTTCCTTCGCGATCGATCAGCGACTCCATGCCGCCAAGCCGCGCGGCGACGCTCCGGAGCTCGCCTGGAGACATCGCCTTTTCGGTGAGCTCGACGCTCTGCACCTTGATGCCGCGCTCTTTGAACCAGCGCTCGGCTTTGCGCGTTTCTTGGTCCTTCTTCCTTCCGAACACTTGAATAACCGGCGATCCCACGACGGCGACGATAGGCGTATTGACCGAAGATTTCACGGGAAGACGAGACGGCGCGAAGAGTTCGGTACGATGAGGCCGAGACCCCTCGCGATGTGCCGGGGCATCGGAGTTCTTCATTATGACTTGGTTCGGAGCGCTAACGCTGGGCGGATGGGTCTCCGTGGTCGCGGTCGCCGCACTCGGCCGGAACCGTGCGTTCGCGACGTTTGTGGGCGTGGTCGTAGGAATCTATTCGCTCGCGGCCGTCGCCATCGCGCCGTCGTTTCCTGCCGTGTTGCCAGGCTTTGCGGTGCTGCATGGCCTGGTGTACGCGAATTTTCTAGGCCTCTCGCGCCCGCGCATGCGCTCTCTCGCCTACCGGCTTGTCGTCAGCTGGCCCGGTGCGTTCTTCTCCGCGGGCACGCTTTTTTCGCTGCCCTGGGGGGTCGTCGCCTCGCTCGGGTTTGAGCCGTGGGCGCCCTGGCTACCGTACGCTTTGGCCGCGGTCGGCATGGTTCAATCCCTGACGACCCGCCGGGATGAAATCGACGTCGTGATCGGAGGCCTCTCAGGACCGAGTGCTTTAAAGCTCGCGCCGCATCCGCGTGGTAGCGCACGTGAGCCGCGTCCACTTCGGCTGGTTCAGCTTTCCGACCCACATCTTGGCCCTTTTATGTCGGTTGCGAGGCTCCGGCGCATCGCGCAACGAGCTGTCGACGCACGGCCTGACCTCGTGCTTCTCACGGGCGATTTCCTCACCATGGAGTCTCGCACGGATCCCGACCTACTCCGTGATGCGCTTTCGCCGTTTCGTGGGCTACCAGGCCGGGTGTTTGCTTGCCACGGAAACCACGACCACGAGGCGCCGGCGTTGGTCGCTCGGGCCATGGCGCTCAATGGCATCGAGCTGTTGGTGGATGATGCAAGGGAGATTGAAACCGACGCCGGCTCCGTCCAGATCGTCGGCGTCGACTTTGTGTGGAAGGACCGAAAGGCGCACCTCCAGCGCGTCTGCGCTGAGCACCCGCGAACTCCAGGGAGTACACGCGTCGTGCTCCTTCACGACCCGAGCGCGTTCAAGGATTTGCCTCCCGGTGAGGGCGACCTCGTCCTTTCGGGCCATACCCATGGTGGGCAGGTGGGTCTCTTGAGTCTTGGTCTTTCATGGACGTTTTTGCGCCTCTTTGGAGTTCGCATTCCCGACCATGGGTTTTGGGCGCGCGGCACCGACCGCATGTACGTCCACCGGGGCACCGGGCACTACGGGTTCCCCCTCCGCCTTGGAGTGCCGGCGGAGGAGAGTTTGATGCGCGTGCATCGCGTTCTCGAAGGCACTTAGCGAAGTCTTGGTCCTTTGCTTGGCGCACGATGTAGACAAAAACGCGCAGTTCACATCGCAATCGACAGGTCGGCCCACCGAGTTTTTGACGCGGACCTACGCGGACTGCAACACTTTGCGGCTACATGCTCGGAGAAGGTAAGAACCTGGTTGGAGTCGACATCGGCGCCAGCGCCATCAAAGTGGTGCAGCTGAAAGAGGCTCGGAAGAAGCTCCAGGTGGTCCGCTACGGATTCGCGCCGCTTCCGCCGCAGTCGATTATCGACGGTCACGTCATGAACGCGGGCGCCGTCGTCGAGACTCTCATGAAGATCTTCCACGACTCGAAGATCACGCAAAAAGAGGTAGCCGTAGGCGTCTACGGCCAATCCGTGATCGTGCGGAAAATCACCGTTCCGATGATGACGAACGAGGAGCTCGGCGAGCAGATTGGGTGGGAGGCCGAACAGCATATCCCCTTCGATATCAAAGTCATGTCGATTGACTATGAAGTGTTGCGGCGGCGTCCTGACGCCGGTCAGATGGATTTGCTCCTTGTCGCCGCGAAGAAAGACGAAATCAACGACTACGCCGCGATCCTACGAGAGGCCAAGCTGAAGCCGGTCATCGTCGATATCAACGCGTTTACGATTCAAAATATCTTCGAGTATCAGCAAGGCTTGCCGGAGGACGGTACTATCGCGCTGCTGAACGTCGGCGCCGCGGTTTCGTCGCTCAATATTGTGTCGAAGGGCGTCTCCGCGTTCACGCGCGAAATCGCGAACGCTGGCAATTCGATTACCGAAGAAATTCAAAAGCAGTGCAACGTCCCCTTTGAGCAGGCTGAGGCGTACAAGTGTGGCGGTGGTCCGACGGACATTGTCCCGCAGGAAGTCCTCCAAATCGTGCAGAGCGCGTGTGACGGACTCGCGGGTGAAATCCAGCGAAGCCTCGACTTTTACCTCGCGACGAGCGGTGAGTCGGAAATCACCCGGATCTTCGTTTCTGGTGGGAGTGCGTACCTGTCGCCTCTTTGCCAGTCGATTGAAAAGCGCGCGCACGTCCCCGTCCAGGTCTTCGACCCGATGTCGAACCTGACGTGCGACCCGAAGTACGTCAACGAGCAAAATATGCGTCTTCGCGCGGCGCAGCTCGTGGTCGCGCTAGGTCTCAGTTTGCGCCAAGACAAGGAACGTCGGCCGTGACGACAAGAGTTACACGAAGGAAGCAGTCGTCATGATTCGCATCAATCTCATGCCGCAAAAGCGGACGACGATGCGTCGTCGCGGCGAGGCCGGATCGGCGGAAGCCTCCGCTGGCGGTGAAAGCCAGGCGTGGCTCGCGTTCGTCCTTGCGGCCGTTCTGCTCGAGGTGATTGTCTTGCTTTTTGTCTACAAGACAAAGCAGGACCAGCTCACGCAGGTTCGCAAACATAACCAAGAACTGACCGCCAACGTCGACGCCATCAAACGCGAGATCTCGAATCACGCCGAAATCAAAGCGCAGCTCAAGGAACTTCGCGACCGCGAGGAGGCGATTCAAAAGCTTCAAAGCGCGCGCACGGGGCCCACGGCTACGATGCTCGAGCTTTCTCGCATCATGACGCAGGGGCGGGGGCCCACGGTCGACCGCGATAAGCTGGAGCAACTCAAACGCGATAATCCTACCGCCGTTCCGAACGCGAATTGGGATTCGCGGAGGCTCTGGCTTTCAAACTATAAAGAAAACGATCGCACCATGCGAGTCTCGGGCATGGCTCGCGACGGCGAAGATGTCTCGGAATTTCTCCGTCGCCTCTCCCTCAGTGACTACTTCTACGAAGTGCGCCTCCTCCCTGCTACGAAAGCGGTCGACCCTGTCACAAAGCTCGAGCTGCTGAAGTTCGAGATGAGTGCAAAGGTGAGGTACTGAGATGGCCTCGCCAAGTTTGAATCGGCTCCCCCTCGCGGGAAAAGTCGGAGTCGGCGCGCTCCTATGTGCCGTTCTCGGGGCAGCGTATTACGTTTTGCTCCACACGGACGTCGCGGCGCGAATCGACAGCGAAACGCACCAGACGGGTGAACTCGACGCGGAACTCGCGCGGCAAAGGCAGTCACAGGCGACTTACTTTGCCGATCGCGATGAGCTCGCGATGCGTCAACAAAAGCAACGCGAGCAGAACAAGGTGCTCCCGACCGACACGGATGCGGCGACGTTTCTTTCAGCTCTTCAGGCGGTCTCGAACCTCAGTGGTATCGACCTCAAAGCATGGACCCCCCTCGAAGAGGTCCCGCAGGTCTTTTTCGCCAAAGTGCCGATGCGCCTGCAGCTCACCGGTCGCTTTCTTCAGATTGCCAAGTTCGTTTATGAGGTCGGAAAGCAAGATCGGATCATCAATATGGAGAATCTCGAGCTCTCCGACCCGAAGGTCGAGGGTGAGGACGTAGTTCTCAAAGCCAGTTGTCTCGCGACGACGTTTCACCTGATGGCGAAGAAGGTCGAGGTTCCCGTGGTGGCTCCCCCCGTGGTGGCTCCTCCCGCCGTGCCCGCGCCCAAAGGAAAGAAATGAACGCGCGTTGCTTCGTGCTCTCTCGTTTCTCCGCGTTCGCGCTCTTCGTCGTGACAGCCGCGATAGGCGCTCTCTTGACGGTCGGTTGTACCGCAGACAAGGCGCTTCAACTCGCCAACACAGGCGCAACGAAGCCGGACGCGGGTGGGGGGGCGGTCGTCGACGCGGGTTCTGCTCTGTCTATGCCACCGATCGCACACGTAGAGTTTGCCGAAAATGACTTCGTGGAGAGCGATCGCAACCGCGATCCCTTTCGCGCGTTCATCGCGACGTTTGCGCCGACGGAAAATAGGCGCGTTACCCAAAACCAGCGCGCGGTTACGCTTCCACAGTTCGCGATCGACGAGCTCAAGCTGGTCGCTATCGTGACCGGTGGCGAATACCCTCGCGCGATGGTGGTCGACCCGACCGGTAAAGGGTGGATCTTGAAGCGCGGCGACTATGTGGGTCGGCCCGAGGTTGTTCACATCGGGGGGTCGAACGGGGCTGACTATCAGCTCAATTGGCGCGTCGACAAAGTGCGTGATGGGGACCTCGTGTTCCTCCGCGAAGACCCTGCTCAGCCTGGAATTCCGCCTGCCACGCGTGTGGTGACGTTGCACCCGGAGGCGCAAGAAACGCGAGAAAAGATCGACTGAGCGGTTTGCTAACGCGCGTTCAGCGCTCTCCGCTTTCTTCACGCAAGGCCCGCTTTACGCGGGCTTTGTCGTTTTGTTGGGGTTAAAAAGAGCCATAAATTGGGCATGATTCCCCCGAGCATCCTACCGTTCCCGCCGCAACGTCGTGCAACAGCCGCCGACCATGCGAGGAACCGAAGGGATGCAACGGCGTATGAGGGGCTTGCTTCACAAAAGGGTCGTGTCGGTGCTCGGCGCTCAGGCCGTCGTGCTCTCGGCTACCTTGAGCTGGGCCGACGGAGCCCCAAACCACGTTCGCGACGTGAAGATCCGTCCGGCAGATTCTGCGGGGGCGACCGAAATCGAGGTGGTCGGCACCTCTGCGCCCGTGTTCAGCGTTCGCGTCGAGAGTGGCGGCAAACGCCTCCTCGTCGATATCGCCAACGCCGACGTCACATCCGCGAAAGAGGCGGTCACTGCGCCCGTGGGCGTGGTGGGCGGCGTGCTCACGCAAGGCTTCACGACGGACACGGGCACGATGACCCGGTTGTCCGTAAGCCTTTTGAAGCAAGCGACCTACCGCGTTCGCGCAGAGGGCACGACGCTTCGAATCATGCTCAGTCCGTCCGACACGTCTACGGCGGCGGCCGGCGCGGCCGACGTGAAGGTCAGCTCGGCGGCCACGCTTCCGGGACTCGCTTCGCCCACGTCGGCGGTCGCGGCGGCGTCGCTCGGGACGTCCGAGCTCGCAGAGGTGAGCTTCGAGAAGGGCAAAGCGGGCGCCGACCGCGTTCGGATCAAGACGACGACGGTGCCGGCCTACTCGCTCGGTACGACGCCGGGGGGCCGGGTTCGGCTCGAGCTCAAAAAGACAAAGCTTCCGAAGGCCCTTGCGAAGACGCTCGACCTTGCCGAGCAGCGCGGTCCCGTGAAGAGCGTCGCGACGTTTTTCGATGCCGCGTCCGAGTCGACGATCATCGAAATTGACCGTGACGGCATGGCGCAGGGCTCGGTCGCCGTTGAGGGCACGTCGATTCTCTGGGCTTTCGACGCGCCGAAGGTAGGCGCGATGGGCGCGACGGCGCCTTCACGTAAAAGCGTGACCGTGGCGCGCGAGCGAGTGTCTGCGGGAGGGCCCGCCATCGAGACGTCGATCCACGGCGAAGATGTGAAAGTCGAAGTGGGCGGCGCGACGGAGACCGCGGGTTTCGCCGCGACGCTCAACGGTCAAGCCGCCGGGCGCTTCAACGGTCGACGCATCGACCTCGATTTGAAAGACGCTGATATTCACAACATCCTTCGTCTCCTTGCAGACGTGGGCCGCGTGAACATCGTGACGGCTGACGACGTCACCGGCAACGTGACGATCCGCATGCGCAATGTGCCGTGGGATCAAGCGCTCGACGTCGTGCTGCAAGCGAAAGGCCTCGGCATGGTGCGCGGAGGAAACCTCATTCGCGTGGCGCCACTTGCGACGCTTCAAAAAGAGCGTGAGCTTCGGCTCGCGGCCGCGAAACAGGAATACGAACTTACGCCGCTCGAGACGCGCCTTATTCCGGTGAGCTACGCGCAGGCTGAGGAGCTTCAGGCTCGGGCGAAAGATCTCCTCTCGCCGCGCGGCTCTGTCGCCGTCGACGAGCGCACGAACGTGCTTATTGCGCGCGACATTAGCGGAAACTTGAACAATATCGAAGAGTTGGTGCGGTCGCTCGACACGCAGACTCCCCAGGTGCTCGTCGAGGCTCGCATTGTCGAGGCGACGAGTCGCTACACCCGCGACATTGGTATTCAGTGGGGCGGCGACGCGACGTTCTCGGAGGCTACCGGGAACCCCACAGGCATCGCCTTTCCGTCGCGCGTGGGCGTCGCCGGAGGCAGCTACGATCAAAATACGAACTCCCGCGGTCTGTCGCCGTTCCAAGGCAACGTTCCGCAACCAAACTTCGCGGTCAACCTTCCGGCCGCAACGGGTACCGGACAAGGTGGCGCTATCGGGTTCTCGCTCGGCTCGGTTGACAACAACTTCAATGTCGGGCTTCGCCTCTCTGCCGCCGAAGCGAGTGGGTTGCTTCGTATTGTGTCGAGTCCTCGGATTCTTACGCTCGACAACCGCGATGCTCGGATTAGCTCAGGGACGCTCATTCCGTTCTCGCAGATCTCCGCGCAAGGCGTGCAAACGACCTTCCAAGAAGCGAAGTTGCAGCTTCTCGTGCGGCCCCATGTGACCGCGGACGGCTCTGTTTCGATGCACGTGAAAATCAGCCGCGATGAGCCGGACTTCAACCAAACCTCGGCGCGAGGCGATCCCACGATCATCAAGCGCGAGGCGGAGACCGATCTGCTCGTGATGGACGGCCATACGGCGGTCATCGGCGGAATCTACACGCGGAACACAGGTCGTAACCTCGACCAGGTTCCTTTTTTCGGGGATATCCCTATCCTTGGGCTCCTCTTTCAACGCCGCCGCGCGAGCGACGTCCGCGCCGAACTCGTGATTTTCCTCACGCCCCGCATTGTCAACCGCTCGGAAGCTTTGGGACGCTGAGATAGGCCCCCCAAAGCAAGAGAGGAACTCGCTCGGCGGGCGTGTAAGCTTAGGCCCCAAATGCCCGCCCGAACGCGTCACGAACACGCCTGCTGTGGCCGCGCCCACGGCTCCGAACACGAATTCGCCGTCGAGGCGAGCGGGGGAGGGGCCGCGCGTCCTTTCGCGTTCGCTTCCAGCCCGCGCCACTTCGAGCGCGACAGGCCTTTCGCCATTCAGCATCTGGCGCTCGATCTCGCGCTCGACTTCGCGACAAAGAGCCTTCACGGGTCCGCCTCGCTGACCTTGCGACGCGTGGACCCTGAGGCGTCAACCATCGAACTCGATGCGGTCGGGTTCACGATCGAGTCGGTCTCGATCGACGAGAAGGATGCGAAATACACGTACGACGGGCGCTTGCTGGTGGTGAATGTGGCCTTGGGGCTCGAGCACGGTAAGCTTGTCGTGCGGTATGCGGCGACGCCTCGCAAAGGGATCTACTTTCTCGAGCCCGATGAGCACGTGCCTCAACGGCCAAGGCAGGCGTGGACGCAGTGTCAGGAGGAGGACGCACGCCACATCTTCCCGTGCCACGACAAACCCCACGTCAAGATGACCACCGAGGCGCGGATTCGCGTGCCCACCGGGTTCTCCGTGCTCTCGAACGGTGAGCTCGCCAGTCGCGAAGAGGACAAGAGCGACGCGACCGAAACGTTCCACTGGCGCATGAATGATCCGCACCCGAGCTACCTGATGACGATCGTAGCCGGTGAGTTCGCGGTGTTTGGCGATCGCGTGAAGCTCGCACCGCCTCCTGGCGGTACGGTCGGCCGCGAGGTCCCTCTCACCTACCTCGTTCCGAAGGGACGCGAGGAGGACGGGCGCCGCACGTTCGGGCGCACACCCGAGATGGTGAGCTACTTCTCCGAGCTCACGGGCGTGCCGTATCCGTGGAACAAATACGCCCAGGTCGTGGTGAGCGATTTTTTCTTTGGCGGGATGGAAAACACAACCGCGACCACGATGTACGAGCCCATCCTGCTCGACGCGCGCGCGGCGCTCGACGTCACAAGTGACGACCTAATTGCTCACGAGCTCGCGCACCAGTGGTTTGGCGACTACGTGACGTGCCGCGATTGGTCGGAGGGTTGGCTCAACGAGGGATTCGCGACCTTCATGGAGCACGTCTGGTGCGAGAAAGCGCTCGGGCAAGACGAGTACGCGTACGGCGTGCGGCGTGATCTCGCGTCGTACGTGGGTGAGGCTCACGCCCGTTATCGGCGTCCTATCGTGTGTCAGGACTACGACGCGCCGCTCGACCTCTTCGACCGCCATCTCTACGAGAAGGGCGGTCTCGTCCTTCACGTCCTACGGACCGAGCTCGGAGATAGCCTGTTTTGGAAAGGCATATCTCTCTACCTCGCGCGTCATGCGCGCGGAATCGTCGAGACCCGCGATCTTTTGCGGGCTCTCGAAGAGGTGTCCGGCCGTAGCCTCGGACGCCGTTTCGACGAGATGGTGCACAAGCCCGGGCATCCGGAGATCGAGGTCAAAGTTTCATGGGATGCGGGCGTTCTGACGTGCGCTGTCAAGCAAGTGCAGAGTGCAACAGACGGCGTTCCGGCGGTGTTTCATGTTCCGCTTTGGCTCGACGTTATGGGAGCGAATGGATCCTCGCGAAGAGAGAGGATGACGCTCTCCGCGCGTGCAGAGAGCTTCGCGATTCCGTGCGCCGAGCGTCCGCGGTTCGTCGTGGTGGATCCCGACCTTCGTGTGCTCGGCGATCTCCGCGTGAAGGCGCCCGCCGACATGCTCCATCACCAGCTTGCCGAGGCATCGTCGGCGCGCGGTCGCTGGCTTGCGTCCGCGTCCCTTTCCACGAGCGATGATCCAGTCACGATAGCGTCGCTCGCGACGCAACTTGCGAAGGAGGACGAATTTTGGGGCGTGCGGGCAGAGTGCGCCGAGGCGCTCGGGCGCATCCGCGCGCAAGAGGCGTTTAATGTCCTCGCCGCGGCGGTTACTACGAGCCACCCGAAAGTTCGCCGTGCGGTGGTCGCCGCGCTTGGCCGCTTTCGGACGACCGCGGCCGTGGTCGCGCTGAAGCCGCGTGCGCTGCGTGACGAGAGCTACCTTGTCGAGGCCGAGGCGGCACGATCGCTCGGAAAGACGAGGAGAGAAGAAGCCTTCGAGGTGCTCCTCGACGTGATGGATCGAGCGTCGTGGTCGGACGTCATTGCCGCGGGCGCTATCGACGGCCTTGCGGCGCTTCGTGACGACCGCGCGCTTCCGCACCTCTATGCGCGCACGCGTTACGGACACTCCTCGCGTGTTCGTCGCGCCGCCGCGCTCGCGATACCGAAGTTAGCGACGGACCGTCGCGCGCGAGAGCATCTCGAGGAGCTACTCGAAGACTCTGATCCTATCCTACGTATGGACGTCGTTCGCGCACTCGCGGACCTCGGCGATGCCCGCTCACGCGGTGCGCTACGTGCGCGGGGTGAGGTTGACCTCGACGCCCGTGTACGGCGGCGCATCAAGGAGGCGCTACGGGATCTCGGTGGTGATCGAAAGCAAAGCGAGCAGCTGAAAGAGGAGGTCGAAAAGCTCCAAAACGAGCAGGTCGACTTGAAAGCTCGGCTCAGTCGCATGGAGGCGCGTCTCAAGGAACCTGCGAAGGACGCGATTCCACTGCGCACGACTTCAAAAGCCGTTGCGGTCGCCAAGTCGCGGCCGAAAGCGGAGAAGAAACGTGCCGCGATAGGCCCTTTGAAGAAGCGACGCTAAGGCCTAAGTCGGGGTGGGGCCTGCTGCCTATGACATCCATCACGTGGATCCGCGGTTACCCATCCGCTCGCCTCTAAACCTTCTAGCGCAAGCGGCAACGTCGACGAATTTGGGTGTGCCTCCGTCGCAATGGTCTTGGCTCGTCCTTTGCTGCTAGGGAGGCATGGGACGAACTGCAGGCCACGCGGCCCGTGTGGTTGGTGTTGAGCGTCTGCTCAAGGACGCTGAACCTTTGCGCCCCCTCCTTCAATCCGTGAAACCCAAAGCTCCCTTCGCACCTAGCGCTCCTCTGCCGTTTCGCGCGTCCGCAGGTCCGGGGCCCGCCGCCGTCGTGATGACTCCGCCGCCGTCCTCCGGTGTTGCGGCATCTCCTTCGTCAAAGAGAGGAACCGCGGACCGTACAGTGCGTGAAATTCTCCCGCCCTGGCAGGTGCTTCAAGACAAGCTGAGGAAGGGAAAGGTTCCCGTCTCTATGGCGGGGCCTCCGACGGTCTTGGACCGAACGGCGCAGAAGGCCCTCGAAGCTCAAGAAGCAGCCAATGCGAGTTCCAACTGGGGAGCGCTACCCGCGCGCACACGGCAGACGTCGGACGTTGAGTCTCGTGAGCAAACTTCGGCGCCTTCGATCGCGTCGCCGCCGAGCGTTTGTAAGAGCGAAACGGAACACGCGCTTCCTGCCGTCCTTCCGCCGGCGCCGATTGAGGTGCCTGAGCCCGCGCTCACCTTCAAAGCCTATACGCTTGCCGAGCTTGAGCGGCGTAGTGATGCGCCCGTATCTCTTCGATCGCCGCGCGCTGCCGCGACGCCGCTGCCACCGCGCGATGTCGATTGGAAGCGTGTTGGCGTGCGGGCCGGCATTGTCCTTGGCGCGTCACTTACGTTGCTTTTCGCCGTGCTTACGGCTGCCGAATTGACCGATGACCTCAAGCCACGAAGTTCTGCGATGGCGATGCGTGCGGCGGCTTCCGAGCCTCCCCTGCACGTCGAGGCGTCGACGACGGGCGCCATGGTCTCTGTCTCGCCTGCGGTTCCGTCGCCCGGCGGTACGGTAAGCGGGCCGACGGCTTCGCCGATGCCGGCCGTCGAAGAGATCGACTTTCCTGCGGAGCCTCACGCCGCGTCGGGGAAGAAGGGGTCGGCTGCAAAAAGGGCGGCTGCGGTCGCTGCGAAGGCCAAGACCGCGAAGCTATCGATGCGCTCTGCACCCTTCTAGCGCAGGCCCGCTGTGCTACGTGTGGTCGGGCTTTGATGATAGAGACTCCGCACGAGGCTGACGCCTCACTTTGGAATGGTTTGACGCGGGCGGCGGCGGAGACTGCACGGGCGGGCTCTTGCGATCCCGCGCATGACTTTTTTCACGTAGAGCGAGTGGTCGCGAGCGCCGTCGCTATTGCGAGGGGTGAGCATCTTGGCGCGAAGGCGGTGGTCGCCGCGGCCACGTCTGCGCTTTTGCATGAGCTTTTCGCGCTTCCGAAGAGCCATCCAGATTCGTCGCGTGCGGGCGATACGTGTGCCGACCACGCTCGCGCACTTCTTGAGCGCGAGCTGGCCCCGGGGTGGCTCGTTACGGCCGTGTCGTCGGCGATACGCGACCATTCGTTTTCAAAAGGCGTAGTGCCGGACGCTCCCATAAGTCGCGTGCTTCAAGACGCCGACCGACTCGACGCGATAGGCGCGATTGGACTCGCACGGATGTGGGCGACATGTGCTGATATGAAACGCCCATTTTATTCGCCTGACGATCCGTTTTGCGAGTTACGCGTCCCCGACGATAAATCCTGGGGTCTCGATCACGTCTTCAGAAAACTGCGCATGATTCCCGCGCGACTTCATACGGCGACCGCGCGAGCCATGGCAGAACCGCGCGTCGCTTTTCTAGATATGTATCTCGATCAGTTACGACGAGAGATTTGCGGATAGGGAACTAGTTCCTGTCGACGGTCGGGTTTTGGTCGGCGTACCACGCGAGGAACGAGGCATCGATGCGCGAAAAGTGATCGATACCTCGGGCAGGATCGGGTTGCCTGGCGACCCCGACGAGCTTGTGCGTTCGCACACCTTTCTCAACGAGAAAGAGGCCAGCGCCTGAGTCTCCTCCGTTGGAGAAAAGCTTGGTGCCGAAACCGTGCTCGTAACCGAATTCGACCGTTGAAAAAAGGTCGAGCGTGGCCGCTTGGTAAAGCGGAGCCTGCGAGCGTTCGGCCGTGCGGACGACGGCTGCGACGGTGAGAGGCTCACGGGCTTCGACGCGCGCGGTTACGTCGGTGAGCTCTGCATAAGCGGATATCGATACAGGGTTGCTCAAGGTGAGAAATCCGATGTCTGGATTCGCGACATCGGCGAATTTCGAGCTAAACGAGCTGGTCTTTGTCGCCTTCACGCGTGGCTTGTTCGCGGCGAGTGGCGCCACGATCTCGTAGCTCACAAACATGGTCGTATCGAGGCAGTGCGCGGCCGTGACCACGATCGTTTCGGAGATGAGCGTGCCCGTGCAGAACCAGCCACCATTCTGCGTGTCGCGCATCAGCACGTACACCACCTCAGGAAACGCTCCCTCTACGGAAGGTTCTTCAGGTTTGGCGGGCGCCACGACGGGGGGCGAGACTCTGGGCGGTGGTGCAGGCGGCTCCGTCACGGTGGACGAGGCTTTGGCGTTGTCGTTTGTGGTCGGGGGAGGGGACGCCTCATCGTTGACCGAGGCGCTGCACGCCGCCAGAAGTACGAGCGAGTGAGCGACCACGACGCGGGGAAGAGAAAGAGAGAAGCAAAGGCGCATGGTGCGAAACCTCCGTCGTCAGGCATCCTCGGACACACAAGAGCGCAGGACCGATGGCGAGGCTATGAGCAAGCGATGCGATCCGCAACCTTGGTTTCAGCTTTTGGCGGCGTCGCCTCGCGCGCGGATCTCTTTGTTCCGCGCGCGGAACTAACGGCTCCGTCGTTTCTACCCGCAGCGGCAAAATCGTCGAACATTCGCTTGATTTCTGGCTGGCACTTGCCGTGCTTAGGAGACGTCGGCGCCGCGACAGAACGACACCGCGACAGAGGAGTGACCATTGATTAAGTCTACGAAAGTCAGCCAGCCTATCGGCTACGCGGCAGCGGCTCTGGTGCTTGTGGCGTGTGGGAGCCCCTCCGACACAGCGACGGCCGAAGAGGCGTCACCCGCGTATCACCTGGCGGGAACCTACAGTGCTTCTTCGACGACCTCGTTTACTAAGTTCGCTTCGCTCAGCTTTACGGATGGCTCGGACAAGTTCGCCGGCGTAAAGGCCAATTGTAGCGGCGGTTGCGCCATCGCAGGCACGTATATCTTCGATGCGCGCAGCAACCGACTCAGACTTACCCACGATGGGCTGACAGACTCACTCGCCTTCGCGGTCGACGCGCAGAGCGCGACGCCGCAGGGCGGTACGACGAAGGCCGCCGCGCTGCGCGTTCAGAGCCTCAACCTCGGCACACCCTCGATTCGCCCCCAGTGTGCGATTGCCAGCGCGGATGGCAAGGGTACGACGAACGAGGATAGGAGTTCGAGCAGCGGGGAGGCGTCGAGTCTGCTTACGGGTAACGACATTGCGCTCATTTCTCAATCGCTAAGCTTGCTTGTTAATAGCTTTGATATCCAAGAAGACGACACGACTGAAGATGCTGGCACGGAGGGCTCGGATGTGGCGGCGGGTGGAGTGACTCCGACGAGTCTCCGCGTGCTTGATCAGCCGCTTGGAGTCGCCGCGCGCGGCGGGCGGAGCACGACGATGAACGTTGCGGGCGACAACTGCGGGACAACGGCCCGGACGAACTCCGAGGGCATGTACGTAACGGCGAGCGACGAAAGCAATAACAGCGTGGTCCTCGTGTGCAATGCGACCAACGCGAAGGCGGGTTGGGTCAAGGTGGGCGGCGTGAAGTACCCGGCGACCGTCTCGACCGATATCGGCATCGTGACCTTCAGCGCGAAAACGAAATATGGTGCGAGTGAGTATACCTCGCAGTTCACGGGAAGCGACGCCGTCACCTCGGTGATCAAAGGCAAAGCAGGGCAGACACTCGGGTTCACGGCGGTGACGAACCGCGACCTTGGCGGCTGTGGTCTAAGCAGCGGCAGGACGTCAGCGAACAACACGGCGTCGAACGGCAACTGCGACTACGATAGGCTTTTGGCGTGCCTTTCCCCGGGGACCACGAACGTCACCGGCGGCGGCGGCGGAGCGTGCGTGGCGAAGTACTGCAAGGGGTCGGGCACGGTGAGCTGCGAGCTCGGAGCGCTCACGAAGTGCGCTACCAACAAAGGTGGCAAGGCGTGCGTGGCGACGCCCACGTGCAACCGGAATGCAGACGCGCTGTTCTAGTTCTTGTGCGTCGAGGAGCCACGACGTGTCGTGAGCGCTGCATTCGAGGGACGAAGGTCGTAGTCTACGCCATGTGAAGCGAGTGCTTGTCCTTGGTTGCGGATATGCGGGTGCTGCAGTGGCGCGTCTGGCGCGTCTCAGGGGCGCGTTGGTGCTCGCGAGTGTTCGGAGCGACGCCAACGCGGGCGTGCTCCGCGCAGAGGGGTTCGACGTGCTTCAGCTGAGCGCCGTGGACGCCCAGGTGGCGGAGCACGTCGACGCGAACACCCACGTGGTCGTGGCTTTCCCTCCAGATGGCGCGACGGACGCGCGTGCCGCGGCTGCCATCGCGCACGCGGGCGCCGTCACGTATCTTTCGAGCACGGGGGTGTATGGCGACCATCGCGGCGTCGTTGACGACGCGACGCCGCTGCCTGCCTCGAAGAGTCCGAGGTCGGCCATGCTCCTTGCGGCGGAAGCTGCGTACCGAGCGGTGGGCGGCGTGGTCTTCCGATGCCCAGCGCTCTATGGTCGCACCCGCGGTTTGCATATGCGCGTGCTCCGCGGCGAGCATTCGATTCCGGGCGACGGAACGCGCTACCTCTCCCGCATCCACGTCGACGACCTTGCGCAGTGCGTTCTCGCATCCGCCGGCGTCGTGGCGGATGAGACGTTCGTTGTCGGAGACTGCGAGCCAGCAACACATATCGATGTCGTGCGCTTTTTATGTGCAACCTACAACGCGCCGATGCCTCCTTTTGTGCCCCTTGAAAGCGTGCACGAATCGCTTCGAGCCGACCGCCGCGTCGATGCCTCACGAACGCTCGCGAAATTCGGTGTAACGTGTGTATACCCCACGTACCGTGAAGGCATGTCCCCTTCCGCGACGGGGTTAGGCCAGCGTTAGCGCGCTGGCGCACAAGTTCGTAGACGTCCCAACTTCGTCGGCAGTACGAGCTTCTGCGCGTATCGCGTTAGGGTCCTGCTTACTCGCCCGTGGCGCCCGATGCGGAGGAGTTGGCCCTGATGCGCTGGATCGACGGGCTTCGCTTGAAGCACCCGCTCTGCGGCAGCCGGATGCTTTCGTTTACGCTTCGCCGCGAAAGCAGGCTGGCCTTCCGAAAGCGCGTTCAGCGACTTCTGCGGATCATGGGAATCGAATCAACAGCCCAAGGCCGACCACGAGCAAGCCTCATCCAGACCACGCAAAGTGCCTTTGTTTGCTTCGACGCCGACCCATTTGCCGAGCAAGTCAAGTGTGGGCGACCGACCTCGCGTAGATCCCCGATGAAGGAGTGCCCGGCCGCGACCTAGGCTTTGCATCATGCGACGTGCCGCTTGGGACCGCACGCCGTCGTCTTGCGATGGCAAATTCAAAATGATTTGCGATCCGCAAAAGTCCTAGATAAGTCGCGCAGGCTCTCATGTGACTTGGCGCCATTTTGGTCCGAAGACTGGGGTCGGACGCAAGAGAACCGATTCGTCCTGCTCGGGTCGCCCCGTCCATCTCCTCGGGACCACGATTCAATGGTCTAACCGCTAGCTCTTGCGCTAGTTCCCTCACTCCATGCAGCAGAGCCTAGATCCCGTCGCTTGTCGCACACATGTTCGTTGTCGTCCTCGAGTCGTGTGCGGTCCGTCGGAGACGGGCCGTGGCCCCGTCTCCCCCAGTCCTTGAGACCTCGGTAATACTAAATCGGTACGCCTGGCAATTCGCCGACCGCTGCGCTCACGGCCCACAACCGTTGGACGCCGTTCGGCTTCTTTCGGCGGAGGAGGAAAGATTTGCACTCCCGGTACGGTGGATGGGTCGTCCAAGCGGGGTAGTTGCGAGCAGGAAGGAGACATAATGCTCGATTCTACGATCTCGCCTAGGCCCGTCCGTAGCAAAACTGCCCACCCAATTGGTTACTGGATGCAGCTAACTCCGGTTGGTTTTTGATTCGCATCCAAACATTGTCCGTTTTGACTACTTGAGGTCTCGGAGCAAAGAGACCTGTCTGCATTGCAGTCGATAATTGCGCACCTGTTCTCACATCGTTGCGCGCTGTCAGGTTGACCCGGCGTCGTCGTAGCCGTGGGTTTCTGAGCTCCGATGTCGGTGATGTAGGGCGCAATAAAATCCAAGTGCTTGTCAACCCTAATTTGATAGGTCCCACCCTCGCATACGTCACCCGCTACATCGAGATAAAAACCTAGGGAAGTGATCCCGACGACGGTATTGACGCCGCTAATTTGTTGGATACCCGGTCCACCAGAGTCCCCGTGGCAAGTAGAGGTATCACTTGTGCCTAAAGCGAACAGGTCTGCGCCGCTCACGACTTGGTTGATTTTTGTGTCTGCCTCTTTTTGTGAGCCAGCGGTTGCGCCTGTGCCCGTATGGTCAGTTTGACCATACCCAACAATGTGGATGCTGCTCCCCGCAGCATTGTCGAGGGAAGATGTATTGATAGGAACCCATGCCGTCTTCTGAGGTGTCGCGAGCTTGATGATGCCGACATCATTTAGTGGATCATTCTTAAAATCGAATGTTTTCTTCGTTGCCCCGTTGGCGTCCGTTACCGATAAGGTCGGCCGGTCTTTCTTTGGGTCGTATCCGGGGTGCGCAAAAGCGCCAGATGCAGGGATGCCGCCGGCCTGTCCCTCGAAATAAACGGTATATTCGACGTCAGCCGGGTGTGAAGGTGCATAAATGCAATGCGCAGCAGTCAATACGGTGGTGGGCGAGATCAGCGTGCCGGTACACAAGGTTCCGTTTTTCGTTGATTTGCTAATAGCTAATATTTTGACGATAGATAGGTTTTGGCTAGCTGAGCCACCAATGATTTCCGAGTTGCTGGCTTCGCTGCTGGTGACCTCCGACGGATTGCAGGCGAAAGTGCTCATCGCTGCCGCCACGACGACTGTCAGATTTTGCAGGCGCGAGCCATTAGAAATGGTTTTCACTAATTAGGTCCTATCCAAGGCAAAGGTTGCACGAGCCGTCGGTAGCGTCAGCGGGGCGCATGACTGAGCGGCTGGATGCGAATCGCGTGCCTCGAATTAAACCGCACGTCGTACACTGTCAGCACCTTTTTTCGCCGGCGATTGTCGTGCTGCTACACCCGCTACTAAGCCGCTTCGGTTTTCGCCCAGTGGGGAATTTTGCCACCGCGTTCGGGGGGGGCCGCGACGAGGGGCCGCGCGTATTCGGTGATCATGTGAGCCCGTGTAGTAATCGTACGTTGCCAAGATTAGGTGACTCTCACGCGCGTTCTTGTGATCGGCGGGGCTGCGTTTTGTAGGCCTTGAGCTTACGTTTAGGCTGCTTGCTGCTGGGCACTCTGTCATGCCACTCATTCGTGGTTTGCGCGCGGATCCATTCGGAGCGTGCGTGACATGCCTCGTTGCCGACCGTACTTCCGTACACGGGGGTCCCCCGGGCGTACCGACGGCTTTTACAGCCGTACATAGGAATTCCCCGGGCGTACCGGCGTGCTTCCCCGTCGATTTGGCGGTCACCGCGGGCGGACGAGAAGGCACTTCGGCCTACTTTTTTCTTATGGTGCGCGCGGGGCGCGTTTAGGGAGTCCTGGCGCACCGAAAACCGACAGCGCCGTAGCGGTTCGCAGGCGGGACGCTGTAGCGCGTCGAGGCAAGCAGGTGCGACGGTTCAAAGTAGAAACTACCCCCCCGAATCACCCGGGCGGAGGTCTGCGCGAAGCTTGCGCAATCCACGCTTGGCGTTGGATACGCTTGATTCCAATCGGTATTCCATTCCCACACATTGCCGGCCAAATCCGCGTGGCCCCAACGTCCGTCGCCTTGCGGTATGCCGCCTACTTTTGATGTAGTGCCTGCGCAACCTGCGTAGTTCGCATACCCGCAGTCAACATTCGTTGACGTTGGAGGGTTTTTCGACCACGGGTAGGCGCGTTGCTCATCGCCGCCCGACGCCGCGTAGTTCCATTCGGCTTCCGTCGGGAGAAAGCCGCCGTCCCAAATGCAGAAGGCCGCGGCCTCAAACCATGTTTCGCACACGATGGGGCGCTCTTCATTCGCGCCTGCCGCGCTTGTCCACGTTTGGTACGTCGGCTCGCACGAGAGATTGCCCGTCCACACGGCTTGGGACTTTGCCAAGTTGACGTTCCATGTGCTGTCCCACCCGGGCTCTTGGACATTCGAGCTGCCTTGTGAAAGCCCTCGACCGCCGTTGAGGTGCGTGTGCTTGCCGGAGCTTTCCGCCGGGACCCAGCCTGCGGAGGAGGCCGCCACGAACTTGCGAAAGCGGCCCACCGTGGCTTCGAATCTGTCGAGACGAAAGCTGCTTACCGTCGCAGGTGCGGTCGTGTCCCTGTTCGTCACGCCGTCGTAGCTTCGGTAATACGTACCGCCAGGCACAAGTGGACTCGCGCAGCAGCTTTCATTGCGCACAGGGCCGCAATTCGATAGGCCTGGACTACCCGCGTCGCTGCTGCCCCCGCCGCAACTGGGAGGCGAGAACGTCGTGACTGCGCCACTGTCCGGCGGATCGGATGCGTCACCCCCATCGGGCAGAATGCTTGCGTCGCGCGGGACGGCCGCGTCAAAAGTGGCACCGCTGTCGCCCGCCACGGCGCCATCTTTGCTAAAGAAGCAACCCTGGCGCTGCAGAGCGGCACGGCGCGGCCCTTGTCGCGTGGCGCCGACACGCGGCGAATCAAGGAACTCAAACGTGAGCTTCGGCGCAAAGACCGGGCACTCGCGGAGACCTCCGCGTTGCTTGTGCCTCGAAAAAAGTCCACGAAATTGGGGGGACGGGGACGACGGCACTGGCGAGGGGAACGCGAAGTGATTCTCCGCCTGGTCGACGAAGCCGTTCGCCGCGAGCGTGCGTGCCTCCAACTCGGGCTCACCGAGCGTTGTATGCAACGCTGGCGGAGCGTCGACGTGGGGGACGACCGCCGAGCAGGCCCGAAGACACGACCGGCTAATGCCTTCACGACGGCAGAGCGCGTGAAAATGCTTGAGGTAGTCAACTCCCCTAAGTATTGCAATCCACCGCCAAAACAGGTCATTCCGCGTCTCGTCGACGAAGGGCGCTACCTAGGTTCGGAGTCCACCCTTTATCGCATTCTGCGCGCGACTGGGCAGAACGACAACGGCGGACCGATGAAGGGCTCGACCATACTCGCTACGCTCCAGCATCTCGGAATTGTAGCTTCTTTAAGTCGCCCGAGCGTGAGCGACGACAACCCCTTCAGCGAGGCTCTTTTCCGTACGCTAGAGTACCGGCCCGAGTACCCCAAAAAGCCTTTTGCAGCCCTCGAACCTGCGCGCGCACGGGTGACTGCGTTCGTTGTAGGGTACAACACCGAACGCCGGCACAGCGGGATCCGCCTTGTCACGCCCGATGAGCGGCATGAAGGCCGCGAGCAGGCCGTGCGTGCGAACCGTGTGCGCGTCTACGAGCGTGCACGTCGGCTCCACCCCAACCGTTGGTCACGCAGGACGAGGAACTGGTCGCGCGCTCTCGCGGTCTTCCTCAATCCGAAGCGAAGTCAAGACACCCTAGATAGCAAACTCGCGAAAGAATCAGACTCGTAGCACATCACAAAAAGCGAGAACTACTTTGACACTCACCGCACGTGAGCGCGACGGGATACGGATTGGGGCTCGGCTCCGCGTTCTTTTCCGCCGCATTCGGGACGTGAAATGGCAGCCTAATCCAGCGTGAGTGCGCCGAGCGCGTCACCTTCTACGAGCTCTCTGCGGCGGCTATGGTGAGCGCGCTCGCATTCGTGGTGGTCGGCGGGTTCGTCGCGCCCTGGGAGGTACGCGCACACGATTGGGGACTTCTCATCTTCCTCGCCGTCGCGCGCACGGCGCTCCCGTGGATGTGGACACTCCGCGTACTCAAGACGCTCTCGCCCTACACACTTGCCATTTCGGTCGCCTTCGAGCCTGTCTACAGCATCTTCTTTGCATATCTGTTCTGGCCGAACGAGGAACGATTGACCTGGCGTTTCTACCCAGGCACCGCGGCACTCTTCGCGTTAGTCGTGGCGAATGCGGCGTTGACGGGGCGCGCGTCAGCGGGCCGGTCGCCGGTCGCCGGTCGCCGAAGTTTCGTGAAAAACTTCGGGAGGGAGAGCGCCAAACCTGATTCCTAGGCTCGCCGTCTGCATTCTCCAATGGGAACCACCGTCGTCATTTTCGCGTGTGACGGGCACACACGACAACACACAAGGACGACTCGAAACGTCCCGCGGCACTAGACATTCGAGTCACGATCCGTAGCCTCGCTATTCCGTTCGAGACCGTGACGATACGCGGAGTGAGAGAACCATGAACCTTGTGAACGAATGCCGAAACGGCGGCGCGGCCGGCTGCAGGCGCGTCACAATCCTGGGCGCGGGAATCGCGGGGTTGGTCGCAGCCTACGAACTCGAACGCCTCGGGCACAGCGTGCGCATTCTCGAAGGGTCCGCGCGCGTGGGCGGCCGCGTCTGGACGCACCGCTTCGGCACCGGCGAGCGCGCGCCCCACGGCGAGCTCGGAGCGATGCGAATCCCGAGCCGGCACACGCACGTGCTGCATTACGTGCACAAGCTCGGTCTCGCGGGGCAACTAACAAAATTCACGACGATCTTCGAGGACAAGAATGCCTTCGTAAGTATTGGCGGCCGCGTCTTACGCGTCGCGGACGCACTCGAGTCGATCGTGCAGATCAATCGCGACAAGTATGCGGCGCGCGGTGCGTCGGAGCGCACGCTTCTCTTCGCCGGTTGGCTGCAGCTCCTCGTCGACGCCGTGAGTCCCGGCCAACTTCGCTTACGGCTCGAGCGCGACCTCGTCTCACACCTGCTCGTCGACCTCGCTCGATTGGATTTAGAACCGTTTGTAGACGTCGAACGCAGAGACGTATCCTTGCATAAATTCGTTACGGCATATCCCGCCTTCCGATTTCGGCTCGACGAGTCGCTCGCCCTCTTCTTTGATGACGTACTCACAGAGACGAGCTCGGACCTTTATCGAATCCGTGGCGGGACGGACGGTTTGATCGAGCAGCTTCGTCGGTCGCTCAGGTGCGGGATCGAAGTGAATCGCGAGGTCGTCGCGTTGCGCGTGCGGGAGCGGGGCGTCGAGGTCTCCTGGCGCGACGCCGAAGCGCTGCATACAGAGGAATGCGAATACGTGCTCTCCACCCTACCCTTTTCCATCATGCGTAATCTAACGCTCGAGGGCGTCGACGACGACAAACGCGACATCATCGCGAAAACATCTTACTGTTCTGCAACGAAGGTGCTCTTTCACTGCGCTCGCCCGTTCTGGCAAGACGCTGGGATTCGAGGTGGCGGCTCGTTCACTGACGACTGCGCACGGCAAGTCTATTACCCATCGAGCTCACTCTATCCGCCAAACGGGTCACTCTTTCCACCGAGTCCAAGCCCTCGCTCAACGGAGAGCGTTCTCCTCGCGAGCTACACGATTGGCAATGACGCGGAACGATTGCAACGCATGTCCGAATCGGCACGAATCGAGGCAGTCAGGCTCGCATTGTGCAAGTTTCACCCCGAGTTGGATCGACCCGACGTTCTTCTGGGCGCGACCAGCATCGCGTGGGGCAGCTACAAGTGGACGCAAGGAGCATGCGCTGTCGGATGGGGCGTCGGAGAACCGACGGAGTCGGAGCGCCGCTTCGCGGGCAATCAGCAGCTCATCGTCGCGCGTGAGCGAGCCGCGCGGCCGCAGAAGAGGCTCTTCTTCGCGGGCGAACACTGCTCCGAAAAGATGGCGTGGATGGAGGGTTCCGTAGAGTCCGCCCTTCGTGCGGTTCATGCGCTTTCGCGCCACCTCGATTCCGCGGACCCGCAAGGGATTGGGCTGGCATGATGGCCTCGGCGAGCCTCGAATCGGCGCGGGCGCGGCTCGAACGGGCCGTGCGAGCAGGCAGCCCCGCGGTGGATGCGGCCGTTGCGGCGCACGGCGCCCTTCGACTGGGCGAGCACGCGGAGGCGCTCCTCGACTACAGGCGTCATGAAGAGCCCATTCAAGCACCCGACGACGTTGTAGAGGCCGCGCGCGTCGAGTGTCGAGAGCTCCTCGGCGACGAGGTTGCCGCTAGACTCGCGCGTCAACTTTCGGCGCATCCCGTGATTGAGACGGCGAGCCACCATGGGCCGCTCGTCTTTCCTCCGTTCTTTCAGGCTGTCTCCATCTTCGGATTAGGCATTGCGGCAGGTGACGTTGTTCCGGTATTCGGGACGGCCAGGGGGCGGCTTTCAGATCGTAGCTACCCGTGCGGCTTGCGGCTCGCGGGCGGGGCTGTCGTGACGTTCTTTCCGGGCTCCGATCGCGCCATGCTCTTGTCGGCTGCGCCCGCGCTTGACCACGCTTCGATCACGCGCGCCTGCGCGCAGCTTCGTTCGGCGGCGCTGAAACAAGACGTTGGCGAAGGTCAGCGCCGCGAGCTCGAGTCCATTTTGCTGGAAGACTTCGATGATCCGCGCGTCCTCGGATTGCCGACATTCTCTGCCCAGTCGACCGTTATCAACTACAGGCTATGGGAGCGGCTTCATCCTTCACGCGCCGGCCTCGGACCGGATCTCGTCTGCTTGGAGCTCGAGCGTGTCGTCAACAGGGTTCTCGCCAAAGACCTGCTCGACGCCACGTCGCTCCTTCATCGCGTGCTCTTCGACAGTGAAACGCGCGCGTCGGTGCTGCGTCATCTCGATGGCTCGACCGGCTGCTGGCATGCCGAACGACTCGGGCTTATGAGTGATCCGGCGATCGACCCTCGGGAACGCGAAAAGCTGAGTGGGGCGGCGGGCTCTGCGTTCTTCTGGGGCGTGAACAGGCGCGGGCGGGGTATTCACCTAGCCTTGAGCGAGGGCGGTTCGGGCATCCCTATTTTGAAAGGAATCGACCCTTCCGGACATCCATTCTCAGTCCCCTTGACGCCCGAGGCCTTGCTCGAAGGTCTGGCCGCAGGGACACTGCTTCCTTCGCTCTTCGTGATCTTTCTCGTGTTGACGTTCGCGCGCGCCTTCAAGTGTCTCGGTGGCATTCGCCAAATAGGCTACCTGCCGGGAATGCAAAGCCCCTTCGCGGCCGCGCTCGAAGAGCGAGGGCTCGCGTCGTGGGCGCGCCACGTGCGCGGCCTTCCCACGTCCGGCTGGACACTTGGCCTCGTGCCTATTCTCGCACGCCGCACGGCTGGGCAGCTCGACCCGGCAGGGCCCATCGAGGTGCTCGCGGCGGGAGGTTTCACGGCCGAGCGACTCGCGCGATTGCGGGAGGTGACGGTCGCCGATGCGTTCGCGAGCATCCTTCCCACGATGTACGCGATGGCTCCCGAACGCGACCCCGAGCTTGCCGCGATTGGAGCGACCGACGTGGGAGCGGAATTGTTGAATAGGCTTGTGAGCGTGGATATCTAAGTCCGATTGCTTGCCTCCTTGAAAAGACGAACGCGCAGAGTCTCTTTAGCGTCATTTGCAAGCTCTAAACATTCGTGCTTCGGACAGAGCCCTTGGGCACTCAGGCCAAAGCGCTGCTAGGTGGAGCAAATGACACATGTAGTAAGTTGAAGTAGAATCCCGCGATACCTGAGCCGCGAGTCGTCCGAATTCGAGGAGTAGTGGAACTCCCCCGATTTGGTCTGGGCATTCGTCACCATTTTCCTTCTCTTTTCAAGAGTTCGAGCGCGATTGCGACTGGAGTAATCAACTCCAACCCACGTCGAAGAGTGACGGCCCCCGGACGCCCGCTGGAGGGTCTGCCGGCGTGACCTCCCAGTTCTGCGAGCCAGCGGACGGCGTCGGCCACGGTCGGCGTGGTGTCCGGAATCGACTCCGTGCGTTTTGCATATTTGCGTTTCATCAAGGTGAGCGCATGCAGCTCGTACTCGCTGAGCTCAACGCTTGCGGGCGCATCGGGTCGTGTTCGCGCGAGAACGCGGAGTCGTTCGATTCGCGCGGCGGTCACGACCGTCAAAATCGCCCACACAATGACGCGTTCCACCGAGCGGAGTTGCGATTCTTCAACGCGGCAAGTGCCAGACTTCCAGAAGCGATGGGGCTCTTCGATTTTCCAGCGATGGGCATACCCCTGCAGGATGGCATCGACGTCGGAGGCGGTACCGATAGGGTGGTTCGTGAGCAACCTCCAGTGGAGCGGCGCTTCGCCCCTCGGCGTCGTTCCGACTTCACATCCATCGTCTAAAAGGACCGCTCAAGCCGCCTGAGCTGAAAACAGAAGTTTCACGCGATAACGTCGCCGCCCCGAAGAAACGAAAGGGCTGAAGCGGTACCGATCTGCGTGCGACGGCGAGTGCACAAGGGGGTCGGGTGACGCGGATTCACTCGCGATATACGATAAAACCGGCTAGGAATAGCGACACTGCGCTGCTTGACGAGCGGAATTGTGACTTGGAACCAATCTCGGACGAAGAACTTCGCGCGCTTCTGGCCGACACCGAGTCCGACCGTGCTGAGCGCAAGCAGGCGGTAACTGACGGCGAGAAAATCGCGCAAGCCATCTGCGCTTTCGCGAATGACATGCCGAATCATCGGCGTGCGGGAGTGCTTTTCATCAATGCCAAAGATGATGGGACGTGCGCGAACAAGCCCGTCGATGATCGCACAATCCTCACGTTGAGCGATTTTCGTTCAAATGGCAATATCCTACCGATCCCGATGATGTCGGTGGAGAAGCGTACGTTGGACGGCAACTCCTTCGCCGTGGTGACAGTAATGCCTGCGGACGCTCCGCCTGTTCGTTTTAAGGGTACCGCGTACGTTCGCGTCGGGCCCCGCCGCGCGATTGCATCCGCCCAAGAGGAGCGAGTGCTCCGTGAGCGTCAAAGAGCTAATGACCTTCCTTGCGATATTCAACCTATTTTCTCCTCAACGACTCTCGATTTTGAAAAGTGTTTATTTGACGACGAATATTTAGCGTCCGCGGTTTCTCCCGAAGTCATTGCCGAAAACGGTCGCTCTTACCAAGAGCAGCTTGCTTCGCTCCGAATGGTCACCGCCGTAGATGACCCCGTACCCACGCTGCTCGGAGTGCTCGTCCTTTGCTCGCGAGTACGCGAGTTTGTACCCGGTGCGTACGTGCAGTTTCTTCGCATTCAGGGGACGGAGCTTTCGGATCCTATCGTCGATGAGTCAACGATTGATGGACCACTCGCGCAGCTCATTCGTCGACTTGACGAGAAACTCGCGTCTCACACGAGAACCTTCGTGGACATCACGACCGCGTCGCAGGAGGTGAGGTTCGTAAACTACCCATTGGCGGCGCTTTTTCAGCTCACGAGAAACGCGATTATGCATCGCACGTACGAGGGGACAAATTCGCCCGTTCGCGTCACTTGGTTTGAGGATCGAATTGAGATTACGAGCCCCGCTGGCCCTTTTGGTATTGTCACGAAGAAAAATTGGGGAACGGCGGGCGTCACGGACTACCGAAATCCATCCATCGCCGAAGCGATGAAGACGCTCGGCTTCGTGCAAAGATTTGGCGTGGGGATTGCGACTGCTGCGCGTGCGCTCGAAGCCAATGGAAATCCTGACATGGAGTGGCAAGTCGAAGACGCGTACGTTGCAGTCACGGTGCGAGGTCGAACATGACCGTTCCTATCGTTACTTTTTTCAATACCGAGGGAGGCGTTGGCAAAACATCTCTCGTCTATCACACGGCGTGGATGCTCTCCGAACTGCAGCGAAGGGTGCTCGTCGTAGATCTTGATCCGCAGGCGAACCTGACCGCGGCGTTTCTCTCTGAGCTGCAGCTCGGACAATTATTTGAGACGAGTGATGCAAGCCTTCGAAGCATCTTCCAAGCGGTAAAGCCGTTTCTGAAGGTAGGTGACTTAGGGACGCCAAGCACGGTGAACGTCACCGCCAACCTCGGTCTGGTTCCAGGCTACCTCGCGCTCGCTCGGTTTGAGGACGCGCTCGCTGAGCAGTGGGGCAAATGCCTCGGTGGTCAAGAAGTTTATCGAGCGTTTCAGGGGACGACAGCATTCTGGGCGATTGCCCAAGAGGCCGCAAAAGCCATGCAAGCCGGGCTGATTCTTTTCGACGTGGGGCCAAATTTGGGAGCAAGCAACCGCGCCGCTCTCCTTGCGACCGACTACGTCGTCGTACCGCTGGCTGGTGATATGTTTTCGATTCAAGGATTACGAAATCTCGGACCGACACTCAAGGAGTGGCGAGACGGCTGGGAGCAGCGCGTCAGTAACTACAAAGCTCGAGAACTCGACCTTCCGCAGGGTCTGATGGAGCCCGCCGGATATGTCGTTCAACAGCATGAAGTTCGTTTGAACCGGCCCGTCCGTGCGTACACGCGCTGGATGGACCGCATTCCCTCTGAGTACCGGAGCTCGGGGCTCGGAAAGTCTTCGTTCGCGGGCGTCAATGTAGCTGAAGACCCTGAATGCCTCGCGATGTTCAAGCACTATCGGAGCCTGATGCCAATGGCTCACGAGGCTCACAAACCGGTGTTTTTGCTTCGAGCTGCGGACGGCGCTTTAGGTTCACACGGCAAGGCCGTTCAGTCTGCTTATCATGAGTTTAAGCTGTTCACAGAAAAACTCCTTGTTCGGATCGGATTGGATAAGCCAATCACTGATGGGGACTGACTTGCCGCGCTAGGTCACCGAGCGTGATCCTCGATCAAGCTTGTTGAGATAGACGAAAATGCCCGGGACTCGAGGGACCGCGCGCATGACCATGATACGGCGATGAACCGGCTGATGCGATGCGAGTGGGTACGGCTTGGTCGGCGGACCGGCGAGCGTGCAACGGTAATGCGATTTATAGCCGTTGCGCGACTTGGGCTAGGGCATTGCAGCGTGCGCGTGGCGAACGAAATCGGGACTGTAAAGGCCACGTTGGCGCATGAGCGCTTCGAGCGCACCACGCTCGCCGGACGCTATCGCCGCGTCGGCGTGCTTCAGGATGCAAAGCTTCTCCTGCGCGGTGAACACACGACGCCGACGACGCGGGGAGTCCGACTCAAGGCGCGCACCCCTCACTGCAGGGGCACCCACACTTTCCACGCGGGAAGACGTCACGGTAGAAACTAAAAGAGGCGAAGGCTTGGGCACGATCGAGCATCCACTTTGCCACCCTAGGTACATAGAATTCGAGAAGAAGCTGTCTCACGTCACGTTGGCACTGGGGGCTCCATGGGCCATAAACGCGATGCGCGAGCCACGCACTTTCAAGCATTTGACACCCCATACGTGACGACTCGATGGGTCGTCCAAGCGGGGTAGGTGTGGGTACGGAGGCGACATAACGCTCAATGATGAGATCTCGCCCAGACCCGTCCGTCCGTAACGGACTTGCCTACCCATTTGGACTCCCGTGTCGCCGGCCGCGACCTCGACCTCGCCCTCGCGTCAGCTGACACGTCCCGTTGGATCATCCCATGCTCTTGTTGAATCGATTAAAAACTTTAAATGAGTTATGACGCGAACAAGACCAAGCAAAGCACGCAGGCTCCACCTTCGATCGAGGAGGGCGCGCAAGGCGACGTCGACACGCGGGCTCGGTTTGCCGCCGTGATGTGCTTGTCGAGCAAGAACGAATACGTTAACTCTCTAGCCCATGACTACCCAGCTCAACCCATACCTGAACTTTCCCGACGGCACATGTGCGGAGGCGATGGCGTTCTACGCCAAGGCGCTCCACGCAGAAGTCGCAATGAAAATGACATTCGGCGAAAGCCCGATGCCGTGCTCCGACGAGCACAAAACGTGTATCATGCACATTGCAATTAAAACGCCTACTTTTGCCATCATGGCGTCGGACTGCCCGCCCGGCCAGCCATATGTTCGAGGTAGCAACGTTTCTCTGTCACTGAACTTTCCAGACGCGAAAGAGCAAGACCGGGTGTGGACTGCACTGCTCGAGGGTGGCAAGGCGCTGATGCCAATAACCGAGCAATTTTGGGACGCGCGATTCGGAATGCTGGAAGATAAATTCGGCACTCTCTGGATGCTGAACTCCGAAGGCGCTGCGAAGAAGACGTAGCTGATTACGAGCAGTGTGTTTCCAGCGGGGTATGGAAGCCAACGCGACCTGAGCAGGCACAGCTCACGTACGTGCACGAACCCGGTTTATCGGAATGCCGTAGCCAAGCACGGAGCAACTCGAGTCCGAAATGTAGTCCTGCAGGCCCCAGATGAAAATGTCGGGTTTGGCCCCGGCAGAAATGTCGGGTCCGGCCTACCGGGTTCGCCCTGATGTGGGCGGACCTGAACACTATCAGCTAACGAGAGATCAATCGCGCCGAGTGGACGCTTCGCATTCGCGAGCGTCGCGCAACGCAGGCACTGGTCGCTGAGCGCCTGTAGACCCGCCGAGCACGCCGAGAGGTAGTCATCAATCCAATCGAGTGAGTGGCTCACTCTGACGGCGCGCGGCTACTTCGGTGACGAATAGGCCTTCTTCCATACTGTCTTATAAGCCGCGAGTTGGCGCTCCCACTTGGCATCGTCCCAGCCGAGCTCTGGCTGTGCGATTTTGCGTATCGTATCGATATGGTCGAGTCCCGCGTTCGGCAGCAAAAGACCCAGACGTACGCGCCGGAGCAGAAGGTCATCGAGGGTGACGACGGCCTCGGCGCGCGCGGCCATGCGTAGCTCGCTCCATAACGCAATTGAGCCCGGAATGGCGTGCGCGAGCTCCGTGTCCTTCGCAATGTCGCCTACTTCGCTTCCAAAACGCCCAGTCAGCCGCAGGCGCGCCGCGGCGTCGATCGACGAGGGCCACGCAATGTCGGACGGCTCTTCGTCGAAGATGCGAGTGCGCGGGCCGAGCTCTCCGAGTTCTTCTGCGACGGCGGCGAGAGCGTCGCGTGCCATCACGACGAACGTAGTGAGCTTCCCGCCGCTAATCGTGAGAAGACCGTCCTCCTTCCAGATCGCGTGCTCGCGCGATTCTTTCGACGGGTCGCGCTTGCCCGTGTCAATGACCGGACGAACGCCCGACCACGTCGAAATAATATCTTTTTCGGTGAGCTCGAGCCCCGGGAACGCTTTGGTCGCCGCCTCGAGCAAGTACTCGGTTTCAGATTGGCTAATACACGGCTCTTCGCTCAGGTCGCCGTGGTCGACATCCGTGGTACCGAAGATGGTTACGCCCTCCCACGGAATGGCAAATACGGCGCGCCGGTCGCGTGGGTGAAGCAGGCTCACGGCCTCCGGCAATGGAAGCCTGTACGCGCGGAAGGTTAAGTGGCTGCCTCGAATCTTGCGCAGGCGTTTTTCTCGGCCTAGCTCACCGCGCAGCTCGTCGGCCCACGCCCCTGTCGCGTTGATGACGACCTTGGCTAAGACCTCTTTCGTTCGCGCGTTACCGTCGGGCGCCATGTCTTTGAGAACGACGCCGCGCACCTTGCCGTCCGCGGTGCGAAGCAGCTTGTCAGCGCGCACGTAATTGATGGCGGTTCCTCCGTGTTTTACGGCCTCGCGGAGGACGCGCAAGACGAGGCGTGAGTCGTCTGTTTGGGCGTCGAAGTAGCGATAGCCTCCTTGCACGGCGGAGCTGCCCAGCGGCGGAATGCGATGAACCATTTCCGCCTTCGACTGCGCTTCGTGTGCCCACTTCCACGCGAGCGCGTCGTACATGGCGAGACCTACGCCGTACATCCACTTCGGCATTTGGTCGCCCGGGAACGCCGCGAGCGAAAACCCGAGCGGGTCGACAAGGCCTTTGCCTTCGGCCATCAGGCGTTCGCGTTCTTTCACGGATTTCCGCGTGACAAGAAACTGCCCTTGTCGCAGGTAGCGCAGGCCTCCGTGAACGAGCTTCGTAGAGCGGCTCGACGTGCCGGACGAAAAGTCCCGCGCCTCGACCAAAAGCGCTTTTATTCCGTGGCGTGCGGCCTCACCGAGAATGCCGGCGCCCGTGATGCCGCCGCCAATGATGAGCAAGTCCCAAGGCGCCTCGCCGCCTCCGGTTGCCGCGAGCCGACTCCAGATCTGGTCCCGATAGCCGCATGTCCACATGAGAACTCGAGGCTAGCAGGCGTGCGGTTACCGGCGTGGTTTGGTATGCTGTCCAGCTCGTGCCGAAACGCACGGAACGCCACGACTCGGGGAGAGAACGAAAGCCATGTCGCTGATGGAAAACGTCGCGCAAAACGCGCCGGTGGGTCGTGGTTCGAATCCGCGGCTTTCGCGCGAGTTCGACGTACTAAGTGGGGACGGCGCGGTTGAACAGCTGAGCTCCTTGCTGGCGACCATGAAGGCCGCTCAGCGGAAGTCGGGGTCACCGGACTACGACACCCGCATGGTGCATCTCGGAAAGCTCGAACGCGCGGTCATCGCGCGGAAGCACGACATCGCCAAAGCCGTTGGGATGGACTTCGGAGGGCGCTCGAAACACGAGAGCCTTGTCGCTGAGGTCATGATTGTGGTGAACGCGATCAAGTACGCCCGCGAGCACCTTCACGAGTGGATGGAGACGGAGCCGCGCGAAGTGTCGTGGATGTTCATGCCCGGCCGAGCCGAGGTGATCATGCAGCCGCTCGGTGTCGTTGGCATTATTTCGCCGTGGAACTACCCCGTGCAGCTCGCGCTCGGTCCGCTCGTCGGCGCGCTCGCCGCGGGTAATCGCGCCATACTAAAGCCCTCCGAGCTCGTGCCCGACACGGCCGATTTGCTCAAAAAAATGCTGAGCGAGACGTTCGCGCCCGACCACGTCTTCGTCGTCACGGGCGGAGTCGATGTATCCGAAGCCCTCTCGCAACTCCCGCTTGATCACCTGGTTTTTACGGGTTCCACGCGTGTAGGTAAGATCATCATGAGGGCCGCGGCCGAGCACCTCACGCCCGTGACGCTTGAACTTGGCGGGAAATCGCCGGCTATCGTTGGCGAAGGCTTCTCCATCGCCCAAGCCGCCCAGAAGATCATGATGGGTAAGTGCTTCAACGCAGGCCAAACGTGCATCGCGCCTGATTACGTGATGGTGCCCAAGGGCCGCGCCGATGCGTTTGTCGAGGAGTGCCGCGCGGCGTTTGCCACGATGTATCCGCGTATCGAGACGAACCCCGATTACACCGCGATTATCAATGATCGCCAGTACGCGCGACTCCAGCAGGCGCTCGACGACGCGCGCCAACGCGGAGCCAAAATTATCGAGCTAAACCCCTTGAAAGAGCACCTCGACCCGAACGCGCGGAAGCTTGCGCCGCAGCTTGTCTTGCACGCCAAAGACGACTCCGTGCTCATGCAGGAGGAGATTTTCGGCCCGATTCTCCCGATTCGCACCTACGAAACGCTCGACGAGGCGATAGCCTACGTGAACGATCATCCGCGTCCGCTCGCCTTATACTTTTTCGAGCACGACCAAAAACGAATTGACCAAGTTCTCCGCGAAACGGTCTCGGGCGGCGTGTCCATCAATGAAACGATGATGCACATCGCGCAGGACGATTTGCCTTTCGGAGGCGTCGGCGCCAGCGGAATGGGCGCTTACCATGCGCGCGAGGGGTTCGAGACCTTCACGAAGAAGAAACCCGTCTTTTATCAGAGCCGCATCAACGGCTCGTCGCTTCTCAAGCCGCCGTATGGCGCGAAGATTGACTTCGCGTTAAAGCTGCTTCTCGGCAAATAGTCTCAGCAACAAACCTTCACAGGGATGCAGGCAGGCCGAGCCGATGCATCCGCCCACCGGTTGCACTTGCAACCGGTTTCGACCAGTCGAGCGGCGCAAACGCTAGTCGCGCAGGGGGCGACCCTGGGCGTCGGGGACTTTGCCCGTGAGCATCATGATGCCGTCGATGAGCGGCCAGAGCGCGCCGGCGCCGCACGTGAGCCAGGTGACCGCGATTTGCGCGATCGCGAGGCCCATATGGCCCGTATAAAACCGACCTGCACCGAAGCCCCCGAGGAAGATTTGGAGGAGCCCCGCGACGAGCTTCGACTTGTCGGAAAAGGGCATTCCCGTCATCGGGTCGACGCCGTACGGAGCGTGCGGTTGCATCATGCCCATGCCGCCCATCATCGGGCCGCCCATTCCCGGTACCTGAGGGGGAGCGCCGTAGCCAACGGGAGGCGGACCATAACCTCCGGGAGGCGGGGCGCCATAACCTCCGGGAGGCGGGCCGCCGTAACCACCGGGAGGCGGGCCGCCGTAACCACCGGGCGGAGGACCGCCGTAGCCACCGGGGGGACCACCGCCGCCGGGGGGACCGCCGCCACCGGGCGGGGGAGGGGGATAGTTCATAGTCAGCTCCTCAGGGTTTCATAGGGCGGTAGGGTTACGAGCTTCGATGTCACGAACGTCGTGCGCACGGCGCGGAACAGAGCGTAAAGCTTTTCTCACTGGGCGCAAGCGACTCCGGCGGGGCTGCGGGCGCGCGGTAGCACGTGACCACTTTCCATATCCACACTTACGCGTCGCCCTCTGAAGCGATTCGCCGCGCGACCCGAAAAATTCCTTCGGCGAGCACGTGTTCGGGCGTGAGCAGACTTACGACGAGGTGCGCGCCGTGGCTCATATCGAACAGGTAACCCGGTTGAAGGATAGCGTCGTCTTCGTCGGCGAACCGAACGGCCCAGGCCTCGTCGGTCCGCACTTCCGGTAGGCGAAGGGTTGCGTACCACCCGCCTTCCACATCGAGCACGGTCGCCGCGGGCGCGCGTTTGATAATGTCGCGGATGACGGCTAAGTTTCCGCGCGTTCGCTCGCGAACGGCTTGCTCTGTCGTGCTTCGAGCCGCGAGGAGCGCGGGTAAAGCCAGTTGAACGGGCGTCGCGACGGAAAGGTAGGTGTCGAGGACGAGCTCGAGCCGCGTCATGGCGTCGGCGACGAAAGCCGGTGCGCCGGAGACGCCTATCCAGCCGAGCTTTAGTTGCGGAAGTGCCGCGAGCTTCGAGAGGCCCGAGAGGGCGAAAACCAATCCGCGCCGCGCGCCAGCCACACTCGCAAGGCGCCCCTCCGGGACCGACGCGTTCGATGTGAGCGGATAGGTGGCGAACACTTCGTCGCTCACGATCGGAACGCCCAGGTCCAACATGGCTTCGAGCTCGTCTGCGCCAAGGTAAGAACCGGTCGGGTTGTTCGGGCTTACGACCACGATGGCCTTGGTGCGAGGCGTTACGGCCGCGCGTAGCGACTGCGTGTCAACGTTCCAGCGTCCGGCGTAGACCAGCGGGTATGCTTTCACCCTTATGCCTTCGAAGGCCGCCAAGAATGCGAGCAGCGGGTAGCTCGGCGCGGGGACGAGGATCTCATCCAACGGATCGCAAAGGATCTTGAACAACACCGCGAAAGCCTCACTCGTGCTCGCCGTGAGCGCGATGTTCGACGCGTCGATGGGCGTGCCGCGCGACGTCCAATCAAGCGCGACAGCCTCTCTTGCCTCGCCAAGGCCGAGCGGAGATGGCGCATATTCGAGCGCTCGTGGGTCCGAAAGTGCGCGGAGAATCGCTTGCGACTCGTAGCGGAGGCCGACGGTCGTAGGGTTCCCTCCGGTCAGATCGAGAACGCTTTGGCCGCCGTTTCGCGCGCGAGCACGCGCACGCGCGACGGCCAACGTGAAAGCGTTTGGCGCGTAGGACTGTGCGGTTCGAGCGGAAAAAAGCATGGGGCGACTACGGTAGTACACCTGCCCGCACGGTGATCGTGGCGGCCGTCGCTCGCACCCACGGGTTGTGTCCGAGGCCTACGTCGTCGCTGCTGGCGCGACAGCTTCTTACGTTTGTCCTTGTTTTTCGTCGTCGCGTTCGCGCCTCCGCGTTGGCGTAAGGCGCGTCGCGCACGTAGCATTAGGCGGGTGGTGCCGCGCAACCTCGTTCGATTCGCGCCGCTCGTGCTTACGGGCTGCACACTGCTGAGTGGTGCCGCGTCCCTTAGCGTTGGCTCCGAGGCTGGCTCATCGGATGTCGCAGCGCGAGTGAACGCCGACGGCGACACCGGCGGAGGCTCGAGACTCGACGCGAGCACGGCCAAAGACGCGTACGCAAAAACTAAGGTTCCGGAGGACGCGAGCGACGCTGTCGAGCCACCGATGGATGCGGCGGTTGATTCAGGCGCTGGCACCGAAGCTTCTGCGCCCGTCACGACGACGTTTCCCGTGACGCTTGCCGAAGATGCGCAGCAAGCGTTCGGTCCGTTCAAGGCGCCGGCAGGCACCTCGTTCGAGGCGCGAATGACGGGTTCTGGTGATCCGGACCTCTTCTTGCGCTTCGGCAGCCCTCCGACCGTGAGGCCCACGGCGTACGACTGCTTGTCGGACGGTCCAGCGGCCGAGGAGCGTTGCAGGCGACGCGTGCCCGGAGGAGGTGAGAGCGTCTACCTGCTTGTCTACGCTTACGCCGCGTGCGACGCGACGCTCACGGTCACGTATACGCCCGCGCCCTGAAGTCGACGGACGACCGCGTCTCGGCTACTTGCCGCGGAACGAACTCACAAACTTGTCGAAGTCCTTTTTCGCTGCCGTGACTGTCTTTTCGCCGCCGACCATTTTGAAGAAGTGTTGCCGATCCCCGGCGTCGACCACGGCGCCGAGAAGCATTTGGTTGTCCTTCGCGGCGGTCGCGGGCATACCCATCATGCCGCCGCCCGCGACCTTTCCCTTGATTTCGACGACGGTGACCTTGAGACCGTGAACGGTCCGCGCCTCCGTTTTTGCTTTCGCCTCGGGGCCGAACTGGCCCTCCCAGCGCTTGATGTTTGCCTCGACGCCGCCAGCTGCGGACGAAATCGCGAGCTCGGCGTCGTCCGCGTCGCCGCCGGATTTCGCAATCTTGAAGGTCGCCTTTCGCATAGGGCTTGGGTTGGGCGCGCTGGTCCACGCTGCGGGTGCGTCGTATGCGATGTCGTCAGAGCCGGCCGTAGCACTCGCGCTGGCGGCACTTTGCGCGGCCGCGCTGCCAATCGGAGGATGCCCCGGCGGCATCGCGGGCAACTCGGACGAGCTAGTCGGTATTGCAGGCGTGGAGGGCGACGCCTTGTCTGCGGTCTTCTCCGGCGGCGGAAGGGGCTCTGGCGGCTTGTTGCATGCCCCTGCGCTCACTACGGTTCCGAGCACGACAGCCGTGAGCGACGCCCATGCGGAGATCTTCATGCGCTCGTCTCTACCACGACGTTCGTGAGCCTGGAATCGGTGAGCCTAAGGCTGCGTTCGCGCTAGAATCGGCCCATGACCATGAAGCGTTGGCCTGTCGATCCGACCGATCCGCGCGCGCCTCCCGTCGACGTGTGGGAGACGCTCTCCGAACAAGAGCGCGCGTCGGTTTATGCGTCGCTCCCCTCCGAGTTTCCACGCACGTCGCCGCCCGAGGGCGACCCGCACCGCATCCCGAAAACCCGCGCACTTGAGGCTCTCGGCGAATACTTTCGGCGGATCGGACGCAGGTGGCACTCGGGGTCAGAGCTCCCCGTCTACTAACCAGGAGAGCGGATTTTCGCGCCTGACTTAAGCAAGGGGGCCGATGGGCCTCGCGCGTTTTGAGCTTGGACTTAGCGCTCGAAAACAGGCGCGTTCGGTTCTTCCACGGCTGGGCCTCACTCCCCGAGGCGTCCGAGCTGATTCAGCGACTCGAAGGAAGGATGGATGACCTCTCAGCACGCAAAGAAGAGGCCGAGCGCGCGCGCAAAGCCGGCGACCAAGCCCGCGAAGCGAGCGAACACGCCCTCGCGGTGAGCGATAGAGCGCGCGAACTGAGCGATCAGCGCGTGCTGCGTCTTGCGGCTCGGCTCCGTGAGCTTGGCGTCGACCCCGACGACGTCTAGCCTTAACAGGCGACTCGCGCGGCGAGCCGGAGTGCGATAAACCGTTAGCTATCGTGACACCTACTGAAACCGACTCCTCACTCCGTACGCACCTCGAGACGTTCTCCGACCTGGGAGAACGTCATGCGTTTCGCTTCCGGGACGGCCGCTGTTTCGAGGGTTGGGTCGTCGAGGTCGGCGAGTGCGAAGCTCTTGTGATGTCGGCGGGTCCTGACGCGTCCGACGAAGCTTTCGCCGTGCCCTTTGGCGACATCGACGCCGCTACGCTCGAATTCATCGACGCGGCCGGCCGGCGGTTTCCGTTCGCGGCGCCCGTCACGGCCGTGGCGCTCGGCATGCTCAACTGATGCGGCGGACGCGGCAAGCGCGGCACGCGGGATAAAACGGGCAAACGGGTACGCGGTCGGGCGACGACCCTGACGATCGTGTCCAGCGGCTTATCGCAAAGTGCACGCATCGTGCAGGCGCCGCATTCTCGGCCTCGCCAGATTTTATCAAAGCGGCCTTGTGCGGCATCGAGCATGAATTCGCTGTCGGTCACGATACCGAGCTCGAAGTTACGTCGGCCCGCTCCTTTCGCGCCTAACCCGGCACCCGTGAGGTTGGCGCTTCCGAGGTAAAGCAACTTGCCGTCCACCACGATAATCTTGAGGTGCACGCGCGGACAGCGGCGCATGTTCACGCCGGACGCACGTTTGGCAAGCCTGCCGAGCTCACGCTGGAGTGGGCCCGAAGGAGGCGAAGCGTGTAAAATGCATACGTCGACGCCCCGAGCGGCAAGATCGCTGAGGGTTTCGAAAAACGAAAGGTAGCGACCTCTCGCGCGTGCACGGCTGCCAATTGGTGCCTCCACCATCATCGTTTTTAGGTTCGCTGTCGCGATCCAAACGCTCACTTCGGCGCGCGCGATGGCGCCCGTCATCGCGATGAGCTCATCGTGGTGGTCGGCATCGAGCAGGAGCTTCGCGCGGATAGTCCTCACGAGCGTTACGCTGTCACGCCGCGATGCGGGTCGTCGCCGTATCGAGGATGCCGAGGCAGCCTTCGAGAGTGTCGCACTTGTTGAGTTGTTGGCGGAGTTGCGACGCGCCTCGCAGTCCTGCGAGGTAGCCGCTCAGGTGCCTTCGCGTGACGCGCACCCCGTAAGGCTCCGTGCGCTCCTCGACGTTCAAGCGGAGGTGCGAGCGACAGAGCTCCAGGCGCTCCTCGTCGGTCGGTGGCGCGAGCGTCTTGCCCTCACGAAGGAGCGCGTTTGCCTCGCGGAAAATCCACGGGTGTTCGATCGCCCGCCGACCCACCATGACGCCCGCGCAGCCGGTTTCGTCGAGCGCGCGCTTCGCGTCATCCGCGGATTTCACGTCGCCGTTGACGATGACCGGAATCGAGACGACCTCGCGAGCTTTCGCGGCCCATGTCCAATCGGCCGCGCCGCTGTGACCCATACTGGCCGTGCGGCAGTGGATCGTGAGCGCCGCGGCGCCCGCGTCTTCGAGGCGACGCGCTAAGTCCACAATGGGCATATGCGACTCGGGACCGAGGCCAATTCGCGTTTTCACGGTGACGGGAACAGCGACACTCGAAACGACCATTTTGACCATCGCGACCATCGCTTCGGGTTCGCGGAGCCAGCCTGCGCCTGCCCCGCGCCCGCAGATCTTCGGAACCCAACACCCGCAATTGATGTCGAGAAAAAGAGGCTCGGCCTCTTCGGCGAAGCGCGCCGCCTCGGCGAGGCGCTCGGGGTCGGCTCCGTAGATTTGGATCGCCGTCAGTTGGTCGTCCTCCGCGAGCCGAATTTTGCGCTTTGCGTTGCGGCAGCCCCGAAGGAGCCCCTCGACGTTGACGAATTCGGTCATGCCAACCTCGCTGCCGACCGTGCGACAAAGCCGGCGAAAAACCATGTCCGTCACGTCCTCCATCGGGGCGAGGATCACGGGCTTGGTGCTGTAGAGCTCACGAAGGCGGGCGAGGTTCGGGTGCAAGACGCCGCCTCCTTAGCTCATTTTTGAGCTCGGTGCATGCCGTGCCTACGCGCGACGGTGCGTGCAGCTTTCGTGGTGCTCTTCTACTGCTGCTCGCGTTGAGGCTCGCGCGCAAAGGCGACGAGTAACTCGTTCACGCGCTCCGGCGCTGAGTTTTGGACCCAGTGTGTAGCTTCGGGGATGTGCTCGACGCGCGCGTGGGGAACGAAGCGCGCGGGCGGCGTCGCTAACTCCTTGCCGAGGTGCCGGTCTTGGTCTCCCCAAATCACGAGGACTGGGCAGTCGATTCGCTTGGTCCTTGGCGACCGACCAAGAGCGCCACGCCGGAGCGCCGCGCGGTAGTAGTTCATGGCGCCGGTGACAGCGCCCGGTTGCCTCATGGCGTCGACATAAGGCTCTATCTCCGACGTTGGAAAGCCGTCGGCCGCGAAAGCCCAGCGAAGCGCCGCGTAGTTTGCGGCTTCGAGCGCGCGCTCTGGAAGGCCGAACGGAAGCTGAAAAAAGAACATGTACCAGCTCTTTTTGAGCTGCTTTATCGTCTTTAGACCTCGAATCATTTGGAGCGGATGAGGCACGTTGAGAATGGCAAGGCGACTCACGACTTCGGGCGAGTTCTGCGCGAGTGTCCACGCGACGACAGCGCCCCAATCGTGGCCGACCACGATGGCGGTCGTTCGGCCGAGCGCGCGAATCAATCCGGCGACATCGTCGGCGAGCCTCTCGACGTGATAGGCCTCCACCCCGTCGGGCTTGTCGGATTCGTTGTAGCCGCGCATATCCGGTGCAATGGCCCAAAATCCCGCGCCCGCGAAGGCTCGTAGTTGATGACGCCACGACCACCAAAATTCAGGAAACCCGTGGATGAAGATCACGAGTGGCACGGCGTCGTTCATGACCGCGGGTCGAGCCTCGACGACGTGAAGTGTGACGTCGCCATTGACCGCGACCCTTCGATGCAGAAAGCCGTCGGCACGCTGTTCAGGAGTTTTCGATTCGTTCATTGCGCGGTGCCTTCTACCTTCTCAAGGTCGTGGAATTTATCGAAGTCGATGGTCCGAACGCCATCTTCGCTCGTCCGCAAAATGTCTGCGAAGCGTGCATTATGCACAATTTCGTCGAGGTGATAGCGGTAGCGCGTGTGAATCGTCTGGCCGAACGTTTCATCGATGCCCGTCAGGGTCAAAAAGAGCTCGGCTTTCATCGCGCCGAGCGTCTCGAAAGCGTCGGGCCCGAAGAAAGGACTGTCCGATTCGATGGCGTGCATTGCCGTCCAAGTAAGCATAAACATTGGGTTTTTGTCGCGCAGGAGCCGAAGCGGAACGGGCCGTCGAAGCGTCTCGCCCTCGCGGGTCGTTTCGACCACGAGAACCATCACATTGAGCTGCGCCTCCGCGATTCGATTGCGTCTCCAGTTGGCCATTCGAAACTGAAGATGCGGCACGCCGTTGCGGTTCGACATCACGGCCTTGCTCGAGAAGATAACCCTCGCCGTGGGACGCGCGAGCCGCGCAAAGGTGATGCCCGTGATCGTGGCCGTGGCAAGAATGCTCACCAGCGCCTCGAGTGACACGAGCATGTGCGCATACCGACTCTGCGGAGCCATCACGCCGTAGCCGATCGTGGCAAACGTCTCGACGCTAAAAAAGAAGCTTTCGACGAAACCACTCGCGTTCGCGACCGACCCGGGCACGGCCACGTACGCGCACGCGAAGAGCGCATTCGTCGCGCCGTAAGCGACCGTGACCCAGCCGAAGAACGCGAGCCAGGTTTGCGTGAGAATCCAGTGATAAAAATCCTCGTACGGCGCCAGCGTATGACCGTTGACTTTGACCTGCGGCATCGACGCCAGCGCGCCGTCGAACTTAGGTCGAGGCCGCCGCGGTTGGCTCTGGTGTCGTTTGGTCATGGCCGCCGCAGCCTACACGACGAGACCAAAGGTACGCTTAGGCACCTTGATGAAACGGCACGCCGAGTAACGCAAGTGACCGCTCGGCTCGGGAGCGCAAGAAGCTCCGCGGGTCGCCGAGCATCAGCGTGAGCTCGGGGACGAAGCGGGGATCATCGGGCGCGTTCTCGGCGACGACGGCACGGACCTGATGATGGCCGCCTCGGAGGCCGTCGATGAGAACGTCATTGCTCTCACGCTGATTGAGCTTCGCGACCGCCCTCACGAACGCGACGAGGTGACGTGGGGCGTCGTCGTATTCGTAGGTCGACGTCGGAGGCTCTGTGAATAGCTTCGCCGTCGCTTCTGCGAGCGGCCGCACGGACGAGGGGTGCGCGCGGTCGGCCAGGCGTGTGGCTACGTTGTGCCGAAAGATGCCGAGAGAATCACGCAGCGCATCATGAAGCGCGTCGAGCCCACCACGTGTTTCGAGGTCGTCAATCACCGGCAGGTAGTAGCGGCGCGTCGCGGGGACTGGAACGCCCCAAGCTGTGAAAGCCGCGATGGCCGCTTGGCGCACGCGATGATCGTCGCGCGTCACGAAGAAGCGCACGGTCTCGTGGCTGAGGAACGTCGCGTAGCTTGCCGCGGAGCGCGCGCTGGCGAGCTCTTCGAGCGAGCGAAGCGCCCACGTCAAGCGGCGCGAGCTCTCTTCTTGGCGAAACGCGGGCTCTCGAATCGCCCGATCGAGCGCGTGACGAAGCTCCGCAGGGCGCGGTCCTCGGCCTGGCGTCGGGCGGACTTTTCCGAGCGCCGTAAGACGTACGAGCTCAGCATCGGGCTCGAGACGCGACTGATCGTCGAGTCGATCGAGGATTTCACCCGCTTCCGCCCGGGCGCACGGGTGTGTGCCTGCGATTTCACCGACGGCCCAAACCGCCTCGCACGTCGCCTGGTCTTTGTGCGAAGCGAGGATTCGCGCCAACGTCGTGAGCGCCGGAAGATAGCGAATCCGTCCGAGCGCCCAGGCGGCTACCGGCAGAATGGCGCGGTACTCCTGGCTTGTCGACTCCAACACTTCAAGCAGGCCTGGCCCAGCGCTCTCGTCACGGAGGACACCCAGCGCCGCCACGAGCTCCCTCACGAGCACGCCGCGCTCAATCCCCTCACGCCAGGTAGGCATAGGGTTGTCTTTGAGAAGCTCGCGGAGTGTAGCCGAGGCGCATCGGGCATCGAGCCCCGCGAGCGCGCGCACGACCCCAGCTTCGAGGAGTCGATAGCGCTGCGGTTCACGACGCAAGAGGTCGGTGAGCGGCGCGATGGCGTCGGGGTCACCTATCGCCGCGAGCATGTCGACCGCTGCGAGATCTCCTTTCGATGCGCGCGTGAGCAAGCCTGGTAACGCGCTGCGCGAGCCCAACTCTCCGAGTGCGCGTAGGGCTTCTTCGCGAACCTCCGTGGTCGCGAGTGGCTCGGTCGTGAGCGTCGACGCGTCGACGATTTCCACGAGCCGTTGCGTGAGAGCTTCGCTCGCGCCGGTTGAAGTTTCCAGCGTCGCAGTCGAGCCCATCGCCGCGCGTTGTGCGATCCCACGGCGCCTCAAAAGCTCCTGCGCAAGCTTCGTACGCGGTTGCGTATCCGTGCGCGTTGCCTCGGAAAAGACTACGGCTGCGTCACGGACGAGAGCGTCTTGCGACGTGAGCTGCGCGGCGAGGATGCCGTTGAGATCATCGTTGCTTTCGCGGAAAAAAGCTTCGACGAGCGGTCCGAGCGCAAGAGGCGTCGTTCGGTCGCGTTTTGAGCTCGCGGGCCGCCGGCCGCTTCGATCGGTAGAAGGCGGATGGGGTGGCTCGAACGGGCGCGAGACGAGCTTTTTTGCAGATCTCCTCACCAACGGATCGCTCGCCTCAAGAAGATCGAGGAGCATGCGCGCGCGCTCGAAAGCGGCGCGAACGCCCTCTTGTTCGGCGACCGTCGGAGCTGGCAGATGCTCTTTGAGAGAAGCGGCGACGTCGTCAAGCGCGTCGTCTCCAGACACTCGGCTTTCGTCGAGCGCGCATGCAAAAGCGAAGGTCGAAGCACCCCGGAATATGACGCGCGCCGCGTTCACGCTCGCGGGTTCGAGTCTTACGATCACACCCCGTGCCGGGCTCATCTCTTCGCCGAGGACGTACAGCCAAAGCGCGCCACTCCGCGAGAGTCCGAACGGCAGAGCGCCCGCGAGGTAGGCACAGAGGCGCGCGCGCCCGAGGGCCGTTTGTCTTGCGGCTGCTTCCAACTTCGTGAAGGTGTCCGCCCGCTGCGGACCTTTCGTGATGCGCGCGTGTGGCGACGCCCGCACGACGCTAGGCGCGTAGTCGCCGAGTGGCTGGCCGCCGCTAACCTCGAAAAACCGAACGAGATCGAGCGGTAGTTCGACCGAGAAGCTGTCGCGAGGTGCGCGCGAAAAAGCGCTTGCGGAATCGCTCTTTGGTGGCGGTCGCAACGCCCGCGCGCTCATGAATCGCGCGAGTCCGCGTGTCAGAAACAATTCGGGCTTCGCGGCCGCATGAAGCATCCATTTCACGCCCACGATAGTCGGCTGAGAATCGACGGAATGAGGAGCTAGGTCAAGGTGTGCGCGTACCATCTTCAAGCGTCCGTCGGATGCTCGCTGAGACGTCTAGGCCGCGCGCACGTCGATAAGCTTGAACGCATCGACGTCCATCAGTCCGCGATCGGTGAGCTTTAGACTCGGGATCACAGGTAGGCTGAGGAAGGCGAGTTGAAGAAAAGGCTCGGGTAGTTCGCAGCCGATCGAAGCGCTCGCCGCGTGCAGCGTCTCGAGCACCCTCGCTATCGCGTGCGGTTCCTCGAGCGACATCAGCCCGCCGAGCGGCAGCGGAAGGTGTGCCATCACGGTGCCCCCACGCACGACGCAGAATCCTCCCCCCGACGCCGCGAGCGCTGCGAGCGCCGCACGCATGTCACGGGGTTCCTTTCCGACCACGCAGAGATTGTGGCTGTCGTGACCCACGCTTGAAGCGATGGCGCCTTCGAGGTGGCCGAACCCGAGTGCGTACCCGTTGGCCGGCTTGCTCCCGCGCCCGTGTCGCTCGAGGACGGAAAGGCGCCTTACCCCTGGTGCGGTGCTGTCCAGCACGTGGCGATCGGTCAAGATGCGCCCTGCGCGTACCCCGATGACGTGTACGCGGCCCGCGGGGCCCACGAGATCGACCTCCTCGGGAATCGCTGCCCGCACAGTGTTTGCGGGCTTGGCGCGGTGCGTTCGCGGGAGCTCTAATTCACGGACGAACTCTCCCGCCACGAGGACATCGCGAATGGCGCATGTCGCGGCGTCGTCGAGAATCAGCAGATCGGCGCGATACCCCGGCGCAATGGCCCCGACTCGTGAGAGCGCGCGTGCGGGACCCGCAAGTCCGTAATGACGCGCCACGGACCACGAAGACGCGCGGTAGGCAACTTCGACAGGTACGCCTTTCGCGATGGCCATGCGGACGAGGTAGTCGACATGACCTTCGCGCTCGATGTCGAGCGGATTCCGATCATCTGTGCAAAAGCCAATGGAGGTCGACGTGGCCAGTGTCAATAAAGGCGCGAGCGCATCGAGATCTTTAGCGACGCTCCCTTCGCGGATCCAAACGGCAATACCGTTGCGCAGCTTCTCTTTCGCCTCTTCGAGTTCGGAGCTCTCGTGACACGACGTTATCCCGGCACTTGCGTAAGCGGACAGCGCCCTTCCCGTCACTTGCGGGGCATGACCGTCGATCGGTCGACCGTCGAAAGCCATAAGCTTGTCGAGGACGAGGGCGTCGCCATCGAGCACGCCTGGAACATTCATGACCTCGGCCAAACCGAGGGTCTTTTGGTGGGAAAGAAGCGGCGCGAGCATGGCGGCGTCGAGGGTTCCTCCGCCGTTCGTCTCGAACTCTGTCGCCGGCACGCACGAGCTCACCATGACCCGTAAATCGAGCTTGAGATGTTGAGACGCATCGAGGAAGTACTGGATTCCAGGCACTCCGAGCACATTGGCCAGTTCGTGCGGGTCGCAGATCGCCGTGGTCGTGCCCTTGGGAAGTACGGCGCGCTGGAAACCCTCCGGCTCGAGAAGTGAGCTCTCCAAGTGCACGTGTGCGTCGATAAGGCCCGGCACGAGATGCGCGCCCTTGGTATCGATTTCTCGGTCTCCGCGAAGTCCGGCTTCCAGCCCCACGACGTATCCGTCTTTGATCGCGACGTCGCCGGCGACGAACGTGCAGCTGAATACGTCGAGGTAGCGGACGTTGCGAAGGACGAGGTCGCACGTGTCGAGACCGCGTGCCGCGCGGAGCCTTCGGCGAAGGACATCAGAGGAAGTCATCGAGCGAGACTACCACGCATAAAGGACGGCGTTTTGGGCGGAGCGTGTTTCAAGGAGCGGGAAGCGGAAAGGTGAGCGCTATCGGCAGTCTCACCTCGAAGCGGGCGCCTAACGCTGTCGCTACGTGTTCGATTCGCCCGCCGTGCGCTTCAATGACGGTGCGGGCTGTAATGAGCCCTAGCCCAATACCCATCGGTTTTGTACTGCGCAGCGGTTCAAAGAGGTGGCCGCGTACCTCCTCCGAAAGGCCCTCTCCCGTATCGGTAAACGCGATGAGAACCGTGTGACTCGCGTTCGTGCTTTCAATGCGCGTCTCGATGCAGAGCTTCCCGCCATACGGCATTGCGTCAATGGCATTGCGAATGATATTGAAAAACGCACCGTGGATTTGGTCACTATCGATAGAGAGTCGCGGGACCTCGTCGTAGTTGCGTTGAACGGTGACCTCAGCGGGTATCAAATCCGACGAGAGCACTTCTTCAAGAATGTCGAGCACGCTCGCTAATTGCCGCGTAGGGCTGCGCATTCGCGCGTAGTCGAGGAGTCCCGTGATGATGACGTTCGCGTGCCTTACTTCATCGTGGATAATTCGTATCGCATCAACGACGTTCGCGTGGGGATCTTCACGGAGGTGAAGCCTGAGGACATACGCAGCGTTCATGATTGCGGCGAGGGGGTTTCGAATCTGGTGAGCGACTCCGCCTGCGAGGTGTCCGAGGACGGCGAGTCGCTCCTTTCGAACGAGCGCTTCTTGAGCCGCTTTGAGTTCTGAAGTCCGCTGTGAGACGCGGCTTTCGAGCTCATCGTTCGCCTTGCGCAGCAGCTGTTCGACGCGCTTCCAGGCCGTAACGTCACGCCCGATTCCGGTCGTGCCAATGACATCACCCGTCTCGCTTAGAATGGGTGACTTGAACGTCTCGAGCCAACGCGTGACGCCGTTCGTGCCGACGATAGGCTCTTCCACCCGCTTCTGAACTCCCGTTTGCATGACTTCGTCATCGTCAGCGCGGTAGCCGAGCGCGAGCTGAAGTGGCCAAAGCTCGAGGTCGGTGAGCCCGATAAGCTCGTCGGGCTTGGACCTGCCTGCCGCAATAGCCAGAGGCATGTTGGCGGCGATGAAGTGACCGTCACGATCTTTCAGCCACGCGATGTCGGGAATGTTATCGAGGATCGTTCGCGTCTGCCGTCCGCCCTCGAGCAGTTTTAGCTGCCGAGCGCGTTGCATTGTGATGTCTCGGAATGTCGTGGCGGCGCCGCAAATCGCGCCCGCGGCGTCGCGAAGTGGCCACCCCATGCAAACGACGTAGAGCCCGTCCGGTGAAGTCGCGTTTAGAACGAATATTTCGACGTCGCTCGTCGGATGTCCCGCGAGTGCCCGCGCGAGGGGGAGCTCCCGCACGTCGAAGGCGGTGCGCCCATCGGTGCAAAAAAGTCCCGGAGCTTCACGCGGGCTTTGGCTCTCGGGCAGTCGCGGGGCGAGCGTTTCCGCGCCTACGAGTCGAATGGCTGAAGGATTCGCGTAGACGAGTGCGCCACGTTCGTCCGCGATGAGCATTCCCTCGGCCATTCCTGCGAGAGCCTCGAACGCCCACCGTTCGCGTGCCCAGCCTACGGGCGGAGCCTCGCCCAGCGACCCAAGCGAATCGAGGGAATTCAAATCGAGAGACCTCTCGAGTGGTTCGAGTGATGAGTCGATCGCTCCCCCGGGACCTACAACATGCGGCGCCGCCACATGGCAATCGTACCATCTCCGGACGCGATTAGGCGCGCCGCCTTCGGCCCTTGAGAGCCAACGCGGCGGCGAGGCTCAGCCCGAGTGCGTGGGGAGCATCGCTTGGTGAGCGCTCTCGCGTGGGAGCTCCTGAAAAGGCGAGCGCGCAACCCGTGGCTTGCGAGCTCGCGCTGGCGGACTCGATTGCCACGCCTCGGCCGGGTGGCGGTTGAGTCACTTGGGCCTCATTTTTCGGCTCACTGAGGTCAGACGGGACTGGGCCTCCCGGGACGGTACTCGAGGGAGTGGCGCTGGGCGTTGGCTTTGCTGGAGGAGGTCCGCCCGTGGGACCTGTCTCCGTGGATGTGTTGCAAATTGCACCTTTCGCGAAGCCCCCGATGGGCGATTGTTCGAGCCGCGTGGCCGTACTCGGCCCGTACGTACCATCCTCCTCGATGGGGTCGTTCGGCCTGTTGCGGTTCCAAAGGCGCTGAAACGCTCGCACCGATAGGCCACGAAGGTCGACGTTGCCGCCTCCCACGAAGTCGTAGTGAACGGCGTCATTGTCGCCGAGCCAGCGGAACCCGCTGTTTTGCATGGCCGCGCGCCATGCCGAAGTGTCGTTGACATCAACGGCGATAGCGCCCTCGTGGTTGCTCGTGCCCGGCGACGCCGCAAGGCCGATGCCGCAGCGACCGGTTTGATACCAACCATAAAGCAGGAACTGCTGCGGGAGAGTCCGAAGTGCAGAGTTGATCACCATCGGAACTCCGCGCGTCTTCTGTGCGCGCGCCAGCGCCTGAGCCGCTGCCGTTTGCATGTAGGGAACCACCGACGAGCCGAGGGAAAAGCCTAACAGCTTGTCGATTTTCGTGAACGTCGCAGGGCGGAGACACTGAATCTCCTCGACGAGCTGTACGGAAAGGCCTCTCACTACACTCGTCGCGCAGGCCTCGGACGCGATGGCCGCGGCCACGGTGTCGTTTGGCAACAGCGTTGAGGTCACTTTGCCCACGTCGCCGTCGCCGTCGCTCTCGCCGTGGGAGGCGAGCACGTCGGCGTCCTCGCGCTCACCGCCGCACGCGAGAGGCGACATCGTGACGGCGAAAAGAAGAGCAGAGAGCGCAACGCGATGGGCGGCCATGCCGCTACGTCGTGCACCGCACGGGCCATTCTTCCGCGACGTCGCGGGCCCACGTTTTGACGACCGCGGCGTCGGTGAAAACCGAAGATTTTGAGTGTATCGGCGCCCGTTGAGGGTCGCCCAGGCCGACGGTGCTCGCGGCACGGCGGGCGGGCTCGCGGGCCTACGCGACGGCTCGCGAGGGGGCGCGACTTCGCTTGCCTTGGCGCGTGGGAAGCGGCGCCTGCTGCCTACGATGTAGGCCATCTGTCCTATGAGACTGTTATTTTCCTCCCTCTAGCCGTCGCCGAAGCGTCTCGATGTGGGAGAGATCTTGCGAATCTGGAGATGCTCGCGTACCCCGGTCGGATGAAAAGACTCGGGCTTTTTGGCCTCGTGGCGCTGACCGTCGGATGCAGCGCGGAGGCCGAGCACGCGGCACGCGTTGCGGAAGGGCCCGTCGATGAAGCCAACCCGACCCTCCTAACGGAGGGAGTGACACCTTCGCAGGTGCGTGCCTTTGCGTACCTCGAGGCCTGCACCGCGACGTCGTGGACGTGGAGGTTGCACGAGGCGCAAGCGACGCCCATGCACCTGCACGCGTCACGAAACGGCATGCCTCTGCTTACCGGACGTCTGGGCGCGGAGGCGGCGACGCGCGCCGTGCTCGTTCAGGTCCGCGATCTTTTCAAAATGCGTGATCCGAACCTTGAACTGGCGCTCAAAGCGTCGGAGGTCGATTCCGAGGCTATGGCGCACGTTCGCTTCGGGCAGGTTACCCACGGCATCCCAGTGGTCGGAGCGGAGCTGGCGGCGCACTACGACGCGGAAGGACGGCTCACGTCTATCGATGCAAACTACATCCCGGGCATCACGGATGTGGCTCTCGAGCCAACGTTGTCTGAGACGGCGGGACGCGCGCTGGCGCTCGCTGATGTCGTGGCGCGGACCGACGCGTCGGCCTACCCGACGCCTCAGGTCGCCGAAGGCAAGCTCGTCGTGTTCGCGTTGGGGCACATCCCGGCGACGCTCGCCTACGAATACACCGTGCGGGCGATCGCGGGTACCGAGCCCGCGATTTGGGTCCTTACGGTCGATGCGACGACCGGGGTGGTGATTCATCGCTATAATAGCCTTCAAACTCTCGTAGCCAGCGGTAAAGGTGTCCTCGGGAACGCGCAAACGTTCGAGGTATCGGCGAAGGGCACGGGGTATCAGATGAGCGAGGACTCGCGCGCGGTGCAAGTTCGTACCTATACGGCGGGTGCGAAAAAGATAGGTCCCGCGGAAGGTGCGAAGCTCGTGACGTCGACGTCGTTAACAAGCTGGGATACCGACGCCTTCGCGGGGGCGGCCGTCGACGCTCACACGTACGCGGGCGTGGTGTTTGACTACTACAAGAAGGTGCACGGACGGAACGCGATTGATGGCGTCGGTGGGGCGATGCTCTCGACGGTTCATTTCGATGTGGCGTTCGAAAATGCGTTTTGGGACGGAACGGGGATGACCTACGGCGACGGCGGCGAGCTTTTGCGCCCGCTTTCAGCCGCACTTGACGTCGTGGGGCACGAGTTCACACACGGCGTCACGGAGCGGACGTCGGGGCTTCGTTACGAGAACCAATCCGGCGCGCTCAACGAGGCGATAAGCGATATTTTTGGTGTCTTTATCGAGCATTCGGTCGCGCCTGACCCAAAAAAGAATTGGGTTATGGGGGAGAATATCGCGAAGGGCGCGTTCGTACTCCGCGACTTCAAGGCTCCCGAGGTCGGTCAACAGCCCTCGAACATGAAAAACTTTGTCAATTGGCCGCTGAGCAAAGACGCCGGCGGGGTACATATCAACAGCGGGATTATTAACAACGCAGCGTTCCTCATGACGGTCGGCGGCATCAATCCTGTGTCAAAGATCGAGCTAAAGTTCGGTATTGGCTGGGAGAAAAGTGAAAAAGTCTGGTATCGCGCGAATACGAAATACTTCCTGGAGATGACCAACTTCGCGCAGGCCGCGCAGGGTGTCATGCAGTCGGCCAAAGACCTTTCGTTCACGACGAACGAGCAGAACATCGTCGATTGCGCGTGGAAGGCCACGGGCGTCGTGAAGGGGACGTGCGCAGAGCTTGTCGACCCGAATCCACCGGCTGTCCCGGCCACGTCTGTGACGCCCGTGGACGCCGGCCGAACGGCAAGCCCTCGCGCGGCAGCAGAGGCGGGCGTGGCGACGCCTCGTTCGACAGAGGAAGACGCCGGGCTTGCGGTCTCCAAGCCGAGCGAAACGCCCTCCACGTTGACCCAAGCCGACGCGGCCACCGCGACCTTTGAAGCACCTAGTCCCGCTTCCTCCGAGGGGTGCGGAATGGCCGTGTCGAGACGCACGGCGGCCCGCCCGTTCGCGTGGCTCGTCGCCGCAGCGCTCGGTGTTGTCCTGCGGAGACGCCGGCGAGTGTGACCCACCGGCGGCGAGCGCAAGCGCCCTCCAACGTTTGGCGTGATGCTTGCTGTGCGGACCTCCTGTGGAGCACCCCATGACCCTCGAAGCCTCGACCGCAAGCAAGCCGAACCCGTCCACCACGTACCTGGTCGCGATTGACGGAACTCCCTCCGACGCTTTCGTGCTTCACATGGCCGGCGGCCTCGTAACGGCGCTCGCGCCTTCGGGCATGGCGGAGTTGAACGTCGTTCATGTCTTGAGCTTGGCGCCCTCCGTCGCGACCATGGGCATGGACCCTCAAATCACCTCTCTCGAATCGCTCGAGGCCGGGCGCGACGTGCTCAATCAAGCGTGCGCCCTGGCGATGACAGATTTCAAGGGTGCCGTGAAGGGACACCTTGCGGCCGGCGAGCCGTGGCGCGAAGTTACGCAACTTGCGTTAAACCTGTCCGCGGATCTGCTGATCGTCGGTTCGTCTGGCAAAACCGGGCTCGCTCGCTTCGCGCTCGGTTCGGTGGCGGAAAAGGTCGTCCGGCACGCGAACTGTCCGGTCCTCGTGGCACGTCCGAAGAACATGTCGGGAGAAGCCGTTCCTGAAATCGAGGCACCGTGTCCAGATTGCGCTCTGGTGCAGAAAGACACGGAGCGCGCGACGCTTTGGTGCGACCGGCACGCCATGCACCACGCCCGCGGTCGGTTGCATTACGAGTTTCCACCGACGTTCGGTGTGGGGTCAATCTTTCTTCGGCCGTAACGCGCGTCATCGACGAATCGTTCGGCGAATGGTTTATGGGGGTTGACGAACATCACGAAAGTTTCGCATAGATACACGTATCTTCATGCCTTCCGTCCAGACGTGCGTAGCCGTCGCCTACATGCGAGTCTCGCGCGGTGACGAACACGGGCACGATCACGGACTTGGGCACGGGCACGATACGGATACGAGTCTGCAGAGTCAACGCGCAGCCATCGAGGCCTGGGGGGTACGCCGAGGCGTTGCGCTCGCGTCTTGGAAAAGCGATGAGGGGATAAGCGGCTCTACTCCGATTGCCGAGCGACCCGGTCTCGTTGCGGCCTATCTTGCTTTGCGTGAGGTGGGCGCGGGCGTGCTCGTCGCGGCCCATCGCCATACGTTTGCGTCTGACGCTTTTGTGGCAGGACTCGTGGAGCAGGCCGCGCGCGCGAGAGGAGCGATGCTCGTTACCGCGGATGCTGATTCAGGTGATGAGTACGTTTCGGCCGAGGCGGAACTCCAGGAGTCATGGCCGGTAGCGTCCGAGGGTGGTGAGCAGGCCTGGACCCGCGGGGCGATTGACCTGTTCGTGGCCTATCAGCGCGCGGTGATCCGCGCGCGCACGCGTGAAGCGCTTTCGATGAAGCGCGCTCGGGGCGAGCGCCTCGGAGCGGTGCCGTACGGGTACTCCTTGGCGACGGACGGCTTGCATCTCGAGGCCGATGCGGCGGAGCAGGCTGTGCTCCTTCGCGTGCGTGAGCTCTCGTCGGCAGGGCTGTCGCAAAGGGAGATTGTTGAACGTCTCGGCGCGCAAGGGATTGTGGGTCGGACGGGCGCGCCTCTGCAAAAAACGCAGGTTGCGCGCATCCTTCTTCGCGTCGCCGCCTAGCTTTGACCGTGATGCTTTGGTCCCGTCGGGAGAGACGGTCACAGCGAAGTCGCGTTCGCAGCAAACAAAACGTTCCGCAAAGATAGCCAACCCACGAACGCTCAGACTAGCGTCCACCGGTCGTGCTTTCCGGAAGGGGATACGTTGTGAACAAAGTCTTTCCGATCCTTGCCTTGGTCGCTCTTCATGTGCCCGCCGTCTCCGTGCTTGCATCATGCACGCCGGATATCGCGGAAGACGCCGCGCCCGACGTTATCGTCGTCGAGTTCGCGCCGGGGGCTGCGGTGCCTGTGGTGCCCTTGCCCAACGACCTCGCTAAGGACCCCGTAACCGGGAAGATCAAGGTGCCGTCGTCCCCGACGGACTCTCCTGCTCAAAAGCAATTCAACGAGGAATACCTCGGAGCGCTCGATGGGTTTCCGTTTGAAAGCACGGCCTCTGTTTTGGTTTCCGGCGAGTTGCTCGCGGACACTGTGAACGCAAAAAACGTACTCGCGATAGACATCACGGCCGAGCCGAAACCCGTCGCCATTGCGCCGACGTATGCCAATAAAAAAGTGACGATACCGCCTCCCGTGGGCAATTGGCTACGCGGGCATCGGTATGCCATCGCGATGGTGGGCGGGGCGAATGGATTGCGCGGCGCGCAGAATCAGGACGTGATTGGGTCGTCGACGTGGTCGCTCGTCTCGGGGCGAAATTCGCTCGTGACGTGCACGGACCTGAAGGCGGCCGACTGTCGCCCGACCGTCGATATCATCCCGTCGAACAAGGCGGACCCCGCCGAAAAGCTGCAGGACCAAACCGCGAGCGCGCTCCGGCTCGAGCAGCTTCGTCGTGGTTACGCGCCACTTATCGACGCGCTCGCGGCGCCGCCCCTTTCGGTAGAGCGCACGAGCATTCCCATTCTCTGGACGTTTTCGATTGTCGATTCAGGCGAGATGACATTCGACCCTGCCGGCAATGTCATTCCGTTTCCGAACGATGTCGTTCGCACGGGGCCGAACGGGACTGTCGCGCTCCCCAACCCGAAGACGGGAAAGCCGCTCACCGCGGAGGACTGTGCTTCGACCGATTCGAGTGTGCTGCTCGTCTGCGGTCTCAATACGCTCGACGGGTTTTCTACGACGGTCGCGCCCGTGAGCGAAAACTCCGACAAAGAGGGAGCCCTCGGGCAGGGGACGATCGACGCGAAAACGCTCGACGCAAAATCGGTTGGACTTATCCCGCTCAAGTCGGATGCGCCTACGGCCGAGCGCACCGCGCCTCGTTACACGCCGTGCCTCAATTGCGTTTCGAGCAAAGATGCCGACGGGAAAGACGCCGTCGCGCCGCAGCAGCTTCAGTGGAAGCTCGAGGCCCCGCTCGACGAGAAAACGACCTACTTCGGGTTCGTCACGACGAGCGTGAAGGACGACAAGGGAAAGGGGGTCGTGGCGAGCCCTACGTTCGCTCTCCTTCGCTCGAGTTCGCCGCTCGTCGAGAATGGTAAAGCAACCGTGAGCGTCTTGAGTGACGAGCAAGCTTTACGCCTCGAACCGCTTCGCGCGGCCTTGGCGCCCGCGTTTGACGGCCTCGAGAAAGCCGGCCTCAAGCGCGCGGATCTCGCGCTTGCCTTTCCTTTCACAACGCAGTCGGAGGCGACAATCCTCGACAAGCTTTACCAGATACCCGCGCAAGCGAAGGCGAGCGGTTTTCCCGACTACCCACTCGGGGTTCAGGACGCTACGGCCTTCTATCAGGGAGTGACACAGGCGGCGGGAATTCCTAGGGATAAGATTGGTAAGTTCTTTACCGGCATGTGGCTTACGCCGGTTGCCGTGACGGGGCCGGGCGGAACGCTTAACCCGGACCCGAAAGGGATAAAGGCGCAGCCGGTGCAGTTTGTACTCTCGGTGCCTGCCGGTGTGGCGCCCGCAGGGGGCTGGCCTGTAACCGTTTTCGGTCACGGGTTTACTCGTTCTCGGAATGACTTTCTCGCCCTTGCGAATTCGCTCGCAGCGGCCGGTCAAGCCGTAATCGCGACGGACGTGTTGTTCCACGGTGATCGTACGTCGTGCACGGGCACCAAGGCTATCGCGCGCATTCCGCCAAAGCCCCCCAGTGATGACAACGCTTGTTCCAATGCGGCGACGATGGCGTGCGATGAAGGGGCGCTACAGGGTTTGTGCGTCATGCGAGCCGGGCCCCGCAACGCATGTGCCCCGAGCGCCGCAGACCCACTCGGTGACGGCGTTTGCGCGCTTGCCGGGCAGGGAAGGTGCGCGGCGGACTCGAAGTGTCAAGGAACGGGCGCTGGCCTTGTCCTCGATGCTACGGGTCTACCTGTCGACAGCGGCTGGAACATCTTTAGCCTCACGAACTTTTTTGCCACACGCGACAATTTTCGTCAGCAGGTCATTGACCTGTCGCAGCTCGTCGCTGTTTTGAAAAGCACGGACTCGAAGAATATTGGCAATCAAATAGCCGTCGCGAATGGCGTTCCGGGCACACCATCATCGATTCTGTTCGACACCACAAAGCTTGGCTATGTGGGCCAGAGCCTCGGTGGGATCATGGGTACGCTCTTCAATAGCGTGTCGCCTGACACCACGAACGTCGTACTCAATGTTCCTGGCGGTCGACTCGTCTCGATCATTCTCACGGCACCGGCGTTCGTCGGACAAAAGGCCGCGCTGCTCGGCACGCTCGCGCAGCAAGGGTTGAAGCCGGGGACTCCGGCGTTCGACCAGTTCCTCGGAATCGCGCAGTGGATTCTCGACCCCGCGGACCCCACGAACATGGGATATCGCCTCACCCATCCGGTGGACGTCGTAGGAGGGAAAACCGCGCCCCCCGCCAATCGAAAAGCGTTTATTCAGTTCATCGAAGGCGACGAGGTTGTCCCGAACAACGCGAACTTCGCGCTGGTTGCCGGCGCGAATCGGACCTTCGTGCCAACTCCTCCGCGCTTCGGCTGCGTGTCACCGCTCTTCTGTTACGAATTTACGGAAGCCGGAGATGGACTCAACGCCACGAACGCGCCTCTTCCGAACCGGCACGGCTTCCTGCTCGCTTTTCCAAGTGGGACGCAGGCCGGTATAGACATTACGATCAAAGCTCAAAATCAGGTGGCGACCTTTCTCGCTACCGGCGCACTTCCGTGAACGAGGAAACGACCATGAAAACGAAGTTCCTCGGCCTCACGGGCGCCGCGACTCTCGGCGCCCTAGCTACGCTCTATGCGAGCGACGCCTCCGCCGCCGGCACGGCTCTCGACGTGCAATCGGGGCGCGCGACGGGCATGGCGGCCGCCACGACCGCGATGATCGACGATGCCTCGGCGATCTTCTACAACCCTGCTGGAATCGCGCAGGGAAAGATCCTCGCGGCTGAAATTGGCGTGAATCTTGTCGCGCCGTCGTTCAGCTATACGGCCAAGTCCGGCGAGAAGACGACGATGCCTTTTCGTATTATCACGCCCTTTCAGGCCTACGTCGCGGGCGGAATTACCGACGATCTCTCCCTGGGTTTAGGCGTTTTTACTCCGTATGGGCTCACTGTTAAGTGGCCGGATAAGTGGGCGGGCCGAAGCCAAAGTACGGAGTCCTCACTCCGTACGTTCTACATCAATCCTACAGCCGCCTACAAAGTCGGCCCGGTGCGATTCGGTGCGGGTCTCCAGTTCGTTCGCGCGACACTCGAGTTGAAAAAAGATATCAACTTTGGTGATCAGTACGGCGCTGCCGACCTCGGCGGGAGCACCTGGGGCGTGGGTGCGAACCTTGGCGTTCAGGTCGAAGCCGTCAAACGATACTTGTCGTTCGGCGTCCACTACCGAAGCGCGGTCGGGCTCACCTTCGATAACGCGAAAGTACACTTTAGCGGCGTCCCGCGCGGGTTCGCTGACACGTTGCGCGACCAGGCCGTGACGGGCTCCGTAACGCAGCCAGATTCACTCGCGTTCGGCGTTGCGAGCCATCCGATCAAAAACCTCGTCATCGACCTCGACGCGGTCTGGGTCGGCTGGGGCAAATTCCGGTCGATCGACCTTCACTATCCAAACGACGCCACCGGTTCGCTCGATAGCTCAGAGGCGAAAAACTGGCACAACACCGTCAACGTCCACCTCGGTGCGGAGGGAGTCGTGAACGATCACTGGATGCTCCGCGGCGGAATCCTCGTCGACCCAAGTCCGTCGCCTGGGAGCACGCTTACGCCCGACCTGCCAGACGCGACGCGCGTGAACCTCGCGGTCGGCGGCACGTACAAGACGGAGAGTGGCTTTCACTTCGACGCGGGCTATCAGTGCGTCATCGTCACGTCGAAAACCAGTACGGCGCCTCAGTTTCCGGGTGAGTACGGCGGCCTCGTGAATATCCTCGGTCTGACTATCGGGTATACGACGCCTGCCGAAAAGCGCGCGAGCACCAACGCCGTGCCTACGCCTGATTCTGCGACACCCTATGTGACCTCGCCGCCAGAGGAGCCCCAGGCGGGGCTTTAGACGTACGAAAGCGCGAGCGCTCAGACACGAGATTGCGCGCCCAAACGGGTATGCGCTGGGTCGCTTCCGGCCCAGCGGCCTGCTCGATTCAGCGATAGTGCTGCGTGATTTTTTCGTGAGACGCTCGCGCTGAGGGCGCTTCCTAGCGGAAGAGCCGCGTAGCTTTCAGTCCGCAGCGACCGGCAATGTGCACGCGTCCCTTGCAGGGGAATCGCTTCGAGCTGTCAAGTCGACTGAGCACTTCGCGACGAGTGCGCAGACCGACGAAGGCATCGGAAGGGATAGTCGACAATACACGAGCGTTAGCCAAAGGCTCCATCGCGCGTCGGCCAGGGCGAGGCTTGTGTGCGCGGCGCAGTCCGCGAGTCGGGAAAGAAGCGCGGGGTCGGTCCGCTCACCCTTTCCGACGGATTCGTCGACTTTACGCGCTAAATGTTTGAGCAGCTGGTCTGCGTCGTCAAACCTGTGCTGTGCGACCGCCGCCTCAAGTACGCTCAGGAAGGGCTCGAGCTCAGTGGACCCCTGAGCCTCCGTGCAGAATTGGTCCGGACTCGTTTCCTCATCACGCCCTCCGGCGTCACCACACTTTGGGCAAGCCGCGGCTTCCCTCGGATAGGGCACTTCGCAAAGTCCGCAGTGCCGTAAGAAACCTGTCGTCCGCGCGGCCGGCGGCCGAGTCGCCGAGACGTTGCAGAAAACAAGCTCTTGGAGTCCAAGGCGGAGTCTGTCGCGGTCCCGAAGTCCTGTCGGCTGCCTTATTGTGCGACCATTGACCTTCACGCCATTTCGACTACCCAAATCGTAGAGTACGGCGAGCTCGCCGATGACATCGATCCGCGCATGACATCGAGATACGAGCGCGTCGGTGAGCGTTACATGACATTCTGCGCCTCGGCCGACGGTTGTCGAGCCTTGGCAAAGGTCGAACTCCTGAAGGAGAAAGCGGAGTCGGTAGCGCGCCGGGATAGGTGGCGTGAACGGTGCGACGCCGGGTTCGACCATCATGGGCTCGCGCAGCGCAAAGCGCTGCCTCCTTTGCCCAAGCCCGCGCGTATGCGGCAGGGGGTAAGAGCAGGTCCTGAAAGCCTCTTCATTTGGGTGGACTCGTGGTGAGGGTTGACGATGAACGTTCACGAAGTCTGATGGAAGATCCGTGCCTCGGACCAGCTCTTCCAGAAGAAGGCCTGCGAGTAGGGCTTTTCGCTCGTTCGTCGTCGCTCGAACCGAAGGTCACTTAGTGCACGTGCGCTTGACGTGCTGTGCACTTGCACATCCTGCCGCTCCTCGGTCTTACGCTTCGGTCGGGGCCAGTGTGCAGGGGCGTCCAGCCGTTGCAGGTAAACCCACATGCGCTGCCGAACCACGTCGTCGGCTCGCGGCTATCAAGTGCACAACGATCACGTGGACGACCTGGGGGCTCGCCCCGTATGCTGAACGCTCACCCGATGATGGCTTCAAAATCCCCGCCGCTTCAGATTGGCAAGTATATGCCGATCGCAGAGTTGGGTCGCGGCGGCATGGCGGATGTCTATCTCTCGGCCACCCATGGGCCTGCCGGCTTTCGTAAGCTCCTTGTTGTCAAGAAGTTACGTGCAACGCTCGCGGACGACCCCGAGTTTGTCTCCATGCTTTTGGACGAGGCCCGCATCGCGGCCCGCTTGAATCATCCGAACGTGGTTCAGACGTACGAGGTAGGAAGCGTCGACGGCGAATACTTTATCGCGATGGAGTACCTGGAAGGGCAGCCCTTGCATCGGCTAATTCGGCGTTCGATTGAGAAAGCTTCTTATGATTCGCAGATGCAGTACGGTATTATTGCCGACGTTCTTGCAGGGCTTCATCATGCTCACGAGCTAGCCGATTATGATGGTGCGCCACTTGCCATTGTCCATCGTGACATATCCCCTCACAATATTTTTGTGACCTATGACGGGCAGGTCAAGGTTGTAGACTTCGGTATTGCAAAAGCAGCGGGGCGAATAAGCGCGGCAACGCGAGAGGGGGTCGTCAAAGGGAAGATGCGCTACATGGCGCCCGAACAAGCACTCGGGCACGATGTTGACAGGCGGGCTGACATTTTTTCGGTTGGCGTCTTGCTTTGGACGGCTGCGACGGGCGAGCGCTTCTGGAATGGACTCGACGAAATAGCTATTATTACGCGCCTCATTGGGCGCGATATACCCGGTTCCCCGCGCGCGGTTCGGCCGGAAGTTCCCGAGGAAGTTGATAGAATTTGCAAGCGAGCCTTGTGTGGCGACCCGTTGGGTCGCTATGCAACAGCGTTTGAGATGCAATCGGAAATCGAATCTTATCTTGCGGCGTCGGGTGGTAAGCCTGCGGCTCGTAACGTCGGGTCGCTTGTAAGTACTCTCTTTGCGAAAGAGCGCGCTGATGTTCGCGATATTGTCGAACATAAGCTGACAGAGCTTGCGTCTCCGGACTCGAACTACAAGCTCGCGTCGATTACCTCGGTGGTCGAATCGTCGGAATCTGGTTCTTCGCAAAATATGTCGAAGGCCCGATTTGTCCGCGAGCGTGCTATCGCCCTAGCGGCGCGTGAGGAAAGCGTCGGACAGCGAGAAGCGGCGGCTTCGGCCGCGGGGGGAAGGGAACTGCGGTCGTCTGAACCGACACGCACGCTGGAGGCTTCGGAGATCACGTTTGACCCCACGTCTCCTGGCGCGCGCGCTCGTACGAAGTCGAGAGTTCCGGTGGCGGTCTTCGCAGGCGGCTTTCTTGCGATCCTCGCGGTAGCGATCTTCTTCGCGATCCGGCGGATGCCTGCCCGCTCGGAGTCGTACTTACCCTCGGCCCCCGCCTCGACTGTTCCCAACGTCGTACCGGCGGCTACCGCAGAGGGCGCTACGGGGAGCGTCGAGGCGTTGACGCGCGGAACCCCAAGCGCCTTGACACTTGCTCCACCGACGTCGAGCCCGCTCAACGTTCCCGTCAAAGTCGTTCGGGGAGCGCAAAGCGCAGCGTCGCCTCGAAATGCCGTCCAGCCGCTCGTTGTGCCGAATCCCGGCGCGACGGTCAGCGCCTCGTCAGGGACTCCGAAACCACCCGCGCTGCCACCCCACGAGACAGATGATGGCCTCTCGACCCGTAAATAAACGACGTTTTTGCTTTCGGTCGACGGCGGTCGTCGTCGCGATTGCGGCGCTTATGCTCCCTGCGGAAATAGCCTTCGGACAGACTGCGACTGCAGAATCGCTTTTTGATGAAGGACGTCGCTTGATGAACGAAGGCGATTTCGCTGCGGCCTGTCCAAAACTCGAGGAGAGTCAGCGGCTTGACCCGGGCGGAGGGACGCTCATGAACTTGGCTCTCTGCCACGAAAAGCTGGGCCGTACGGCGACCGCTTGGGCTGAATTTAAAGAGAGCTATTCGCTCGGCGTCCGCGATGGCCGCGAAGCGCGCATAAAACTCGCGAGAGCGCATATCGCAGACCTCGAGCCTCGATTGAGCCGCGTAAAGCTCGAACCCACGACTCCGACCACGCCTGGATTGAAGATTTTTGTGGACGAGGTGTTAGTTGGAAGTCCTACGTGGGGCTTTCCAACTCCGATGGATCCGGGCACGCATGTCGTTCGTGCGACTGCGATGGGGTACCTCGATTGGACAGAGAATGTCGTGCTCGGCGTAAACGATGCTTCGATCTCCGTTCGTATTCCCGCTTTGGATAAAGTGCCCGTCCTCGTGGAGCTCCCGCCACGGCGCGGGGAGAACGCTACCCCCACGCGCAAACTGGTTGGAGTTTCCCTGATGGGGGTTGGCTTGGCAGGCCTCGGCATAGGGACTGGCTTTGGTATACTCGCCATATCGAAGCGCGGTGAGAGCGATAAGTTCTGTTCCGGAGCTTCTGGATGTGTGCCTGGAAGCGCTGGGGTACGCCTCAACGATAGTGCAATAACTTATTCGTGGGTCTCTACGGCCGCGTTCGCAGGCGCTCTTGTCGCGGGCGGGGTCGGCGCTTATCTCGCATTGACGTCGCGCGTGCCCACGATGGCAAGCACGCCTCGGCGAGCGACGGCTATGAGTGCCATGATTTTGCCGGTCATCGACCGAACCTCGCGAGGAGCCGTCGTTCAAACTTCTTGGTGAAGGGAGTCGCGAGAGCGTCGACGTCCGAACGCGATGACTAGCAGACACAGCCCGAGCGTTCGACTCGCGCTGCCCTTCCACGATAGCGTCGCTGCGGCCGAACAGCCCGACGGAGAGAGACTTTCGGCGCAGGTCGGTCCGGTCGAGCCTGCCGGGCACGCGCTAGCGTCAGTGGGCGCGGTCGCCCACGTGGCGAGCTCGGATTGATTGTATGTTGCAGCCTCGCGTGCGCCTTCTCTAAGAAACGCAGCCCATGAGTCTGTCCTACTGAATACGGAGCCCGTACAGCGGTCTCCCTCAACGCCCGCGCGCGAGGCCACTCCTAGAACGATGGAATTGCCGTGTTCATCGATAATCGTAGCCGGCCCTCCAGAGTCGCCGTCGCACACGCCGTCGCCGGCAGACACGAACTCCCGAGTATCTACGGTAGCGCCAAAAATAAACCGAGAGCACTCACTTCCGCCGCCAAAGCACGAAAGCGGTAGTGCGCTTCGCCGTCGCCTAATACCCCATTCGGTTCCAGCCGGGCTCGTCGAGCCGAATCCGACGACAGTAAAGGATTCCACTTTGCTGAACTTCGCGGCATCCAGCTGAGGTGCGGCGGGCCGCGCATCCGACGCGGCAATCGGTTGTGCTAAAATGATGAGCGCTATGTCGGAGCCGCAAAACGCGCTGTCCGGCGGCCGAAGGACTTTCGCACCGCGATGCCAAACGCATGAAGCGGCACCGCCGAGCTGCCTCACGTCTAAACAGGTGGAGAGGATCATCTCCTCCGCACGGACTTGGGGAGCTAGATGACTATCGCAAGCAATGCGAGCTGCAGAATCGAGGTCCAGGCAGTGACGGGTCGTGAGCACCAGGTTCGGGGCGAGGAGTGCGCCCGAGCACACCGACCGAAAGTGTTCGTTGACGATCCCCACGACCCACGGCGCTTGGTCATCGAGCGAGGCTCCTTCGAGTCGTTGGGAGACTGAACGTAGGTTTGGGGGAGGCGCGCCGTCGGGGGCAAGCGTGCACGCGAGAGGGGCGCTAAAGGCCGCAACGGCCGCGAAAGAGGCGACTGCGCCTACGGCTCGCGCGGTTCGCGCGAGGTGACCTGTCAGTCCCGCGCGCATCGAATTCCCGTAGAATCTTGCTTCTCCCCAGGCCTGAAGTGGTCTCGCGTCTGATTGAGCAGGTGGTACTCAGAAAAACGGAAACTTCCGCCGTGAAGCACGCGGTCGGTGGCCGAGCCTTGCACGACTTGGGCGCATTCTCCAGCGCACGCGGGCGGTCGCGGCTCAACGAACCAGTCGAGTACTTGCTCGAAGGCGTTTCCGCCGAGGTTGAAGTGGCCGAAAGGCCCAGGGGGACCTACCTGTCCGACGGGCGCTATGGTCGAGGTGTCGGTGCAGAGAAGATTCGTTATCGTGGGCGGGGCGGCGTCGGACTTCGTTCGCCAGGAGGTGCAGTAGTTTGCAAGCGCGGAAGCATCGGTGGCCGTTCCGAAGCCTCCGTCGAGCTCCTCTTTCGAGAATGGGTACTTCCAGTTCTCAGCTCCGCCCGAGGCGGCGTACACCCACTCTGCCTCCGTGGGCAAACGGCCGCCGTCCCAGATACAAAAGGCAAACGCCTCGTACCATGTCGCGCATGTCATCGGACTTCGCTGATCTTCTGCGTTCCACGTTCCGTACTTTTGAGCGCAACTTCCATAAGAGCTATTGAGGTCGTTGGTCGAGACTTGAAGCTGCCCGTTCCACTTGCTGTCCCAACCCGTGAACGGGATTCGTGGATGATTCCCAGTCCCGTCGGACGGGGGACTGCGCTGCGTTCCAGCCCCGGACTCTACGAACGCGCGCATTCGGCCGACCGTGACTTCGAACTTGTCCAGCCGAAATGCCCCAACGGGCGTAGGCGAGGTAGTCGGTCCGTGCAGACGCACGGCGCCGCCGTCCTCGGCGACAGCAATGCTCTCACAGCAATCTTCATTGCCTTGTCGCCCACACGTTTGGCCCGTTCCGGCGCCTGCGTCCCCGCGTGCGCAGCTCGTCGCGAGGCAGCCCGGCCCGAAGCACCGAACCTGAGAACCCGCTTCGGCGTCCGGCGTAAGGCCGCTCGCATCTGTCGGGGCTAGTTCGAGGGTGCTTTCGGAACGGTCCGTCAGGCCGATAATGTAGCGGCAGCCTGCGGTTGACACGACCAAACAAGCCGCGAGCACCAGCGACGCCTGAGCGCAGGACGGCCTGCGTCCCGGCGTGCGCAGGCGTTTTCGACGATCGCTTTCCATGCGCGATGGTTTCAGATCTCCGCCGCGCCCGCCACTACTTCGTGGGCCAAGAATTCGGATACGCGCAACGGAAACCGAAGGCTGCGCCGTTGAAGTTTTTCCTGACCGTAATGTTCCGGCTCGTCATGAGATTACTGTACTTCGCGGGCGCGAGGTTCTCCGGATAAACGAACGAGGTTCCTCGCGCGACGGCCCGGTTCGGCGTTGGCGTTACACGACTCACGCAGTCGTTCGTGCATGAAGTGGGTGGGCTGATATCGTTTTGGTCGTCAACCGTCATGTTGAGCAGATTGCCCATAAGGTCGTGCGTGCCCCATTTTCCTTGGCCCTTGCTCGCGCGGCCGACGTCCAGAGGAACCGGATTCACGGGATTATTGCACCAGAGGTCGACGTTCCACTCTCCGCCTCCGTTGAGGCAGTAGACTGAGCGGTCAAGCGAGTTCGGTGGCTCGGCACCCCAGGCGTAAGTCCGTTGCTCGGAGCCCCCGCGAGCCGCGTACTCCCACATCGCTTCCGTGATCGCGTAGCCGCCGTCCCAGGCGCAGTACGACTGCATGAGGTAGTAATCGATGCAGTTTACAGGATACCGAGGACTCTGTGGATAGTAGTCCAACGTACATCCCCACCCTTCGGACGCCGGATCTTTGTAAACCTTGACGGCTAATTCGTCATTCGTCTTGGCGAGGAGCTTGTTCCATTCAGGGTTCCAGCCCGTGGCCGGATACGGCAGCGTTGGGTGTGCGCCGGCCCCCTCTGCAGGTGCTTTCGCCAAAAGACCGCCGCCTTCTTCCATCCACACCTTGAAGCGCGCCGTGGTGATTAGGTAACGACCAAGCTTGAACCCAGGCATTGTAGCGGGCAATCCGGCATTATTCATCCGGTTGAACGAGCCACCAGGAATGTCGTCGTACTTGCAGCAGTCCTCGTCGCCGTTCACGCCGCACGTCTTGTCGGCTCCGGCTCTCCCTCCGTACCGCTTCGCAGCCAAGCAGCACGACGTCGGTTCACCCGGCTCGCAGGTTACGTCCGTGAGTGACTGAGCAACGGGACTGACGGCGCCGATCTCACCAGTCGAGGGAACACTCGCGTCCGCGCCATTGGTTGACGCCGAGGCGCCGGGGCCGGCCGACCCGGGAAGAAGGACGGCGCTGTCGCTGCACGCCACTAAGCCGATGGTGAGTGCACCCATCAGCGCGGCGACACTGCTGTAAGTATTTCGAATCGTATAATTTTTTGAACTCATTGTAGGCCTACTAAAGTTGAGATGACGGCGCGCGAGGACATCATTCCGGCCTCGCCCCTAGGACGTAGCTCGTAAGGTCCTCCGTATCGGTTCCCGCTACGCGCACATACCATGTGCTGGCCGTGCTCCCCGTCGTGGCTTGGGCGTTCCAGGTTGCGCCTGTCGAAGGCAATCGCGTGAAGGTAGCAAAGGACGAGTCAGCGGAAACGTCGACCGCGCCAAGAAAATTCCGTCGCGTGATCGAGGTCGTGAGCCGACCGACCGCGGGAAGCTTGATCTCATAAACATCGACCTCAGCGGCGCTCGCAATCTTGCCCGAAATGACCACCGCCGAACCGGGCGCCGCCGTGATGCTTTGTGCTGCACCCGTCGCGTGATCTGTTGCCTGCTCCGTGATGGTTTGGGTCGTGATGGCTTCCGCGGTAACGCTCCAACCCAGATCGGGCGCCTTGCCGCCGCGCGCGTCCGCGTCGCCGACAATCATGTAGAGATCGCCGGTCAAGCCGTCGAATGGGATCAGCATAGCGGGGGGTGGCGCGTATACACCCGTGACCCCCGCGACTCGCAGAAGATCGCGGGCACGGCCCGACCGTGCCGTGAGCCAAAGAGCGGGTTTCGCTGCCGTTCCGGTCGGGGCGACTTTAACATTCCAAAGTTTACCTGCTTCCGGCGTCGCTCCCGAGGCGAGCTTGTAGACGACCGTACCGAGCGCTGTCGCGACGTCGGCATCGACCGTGGCGAGGACACTGCCCGGCGAGATAGCTCGAAGGTTCGCCGCAGCGACGGGCATCGCCAGCGGATCGGAGAAATATACGGTGTCAGCCTTTGCCGGGTTCAGGCTGAAGTTGCCCAGGCCAAATTGCATGCCGCCGACAGGCGCGAGTGCGTCAACGAGTGCGGTGAACTGGACGACTCCGGGGCCCTTTCCCGATAGCCCACTTGGCGTTGCGCTAAGGCTGACGAATGCCGGCTCGGGAGTTGGTAGGAGTCGGACCGTGTCGCGGTCGAAGGGGAGCGAGTCGGCGTTCTTCAGCGTCACCTGTACGCGGCCGCCTTGCGTCGGCGTTCCGGTTGCTGCGACGGCAATCGGCGAACGTACGGCGAAGCTGTTCGGCGCAGTAAAGGCGCCTGCGTCCGTGATCACCGCCACTGCGCGGCTTCCGGTCGCGGCGTTCTTTGTCGGTGAGACGGTGACGGAGATCGATTTGGCGTTCAATACGGTTACGTTCGTCACCGTAATTTCGTTGCCGAAGCTCACGAATTTTGGCGGTGAGACGGTGAAATTGACTGAATCGTCGATGGCGGTGAGTACAATGGGGGCGCTGGTTCTTTCGAGATAAGACCAGTTCGGGGCGAGTAGGAAGGCAGGGGCTGAACCGGAGTCGGACGCTACTCCGGCGTCTTGTTTCCTATCGTCTTGTGTAGAAAAGCCGGCAGCGCCGGTACCTCCGGTGGCGCCGGCTGGGCCTGGGTCACCCGTACACGCACCAACCGACGATGCGAGACCCGCGATGCCAAGAGCGCAGATCGAAGAGTATCGAATTACCATCTTTGCCTTCTTCCGTTCATTCAAGTGCTGAATTCGTGAGCGACGAGCGTGGTTCAGTCGCTGCTTGATCTTCGTTTCCGTGGGCGCGGCAGTTCGTGCGCATCGAGCCAATTGATAAGCGTCCTTCGTGACACGCCTAGGCGCTTCGCGGCGTCGGCCTGGTTGCCTCCTGAGGCTGCGAGGGCTGTCACGATTTCTTCGCGGCGAACTTCGTTTGGAGGGCCCGACCGCAGGCTCTTTACTTCCGGCCGAAAGTCGCTGGTTGTCGAGTCGAACACAGGTCGCATGGAGGTCGTCTCGAGGGGAAGCGCCTCCGCGGAGATCACGCCCGCTCCGAGTAGAAGAGCGCCCTCGATCACGTTTTTTAGCTCTCGTACGTTGCCCGACCACTCGTGCGCGAGGAGTCGATTCGACGTAGGTTCGTCGAATCGCGGGGGCTCGTCGCTCCCGTTGAGGGCGGCCGCGAACTTCCGGGCAAACATCTCGGCGAGAGGAAGAATGTCGGCGGAGCGCTCCCGAAGCGGCGGTATCCGGAGTGACACTCCATTGAGCCGATGGTAGACGTCTTCACGAAATCGTCCTTGGCTAACCGCTTGTCGTAAGTCTCGATTCGTTGCGGCTATGAACCGCACGTCAATCTTCCGCGGCCTCGAGGCTCCGACCGCTAGGATTTCACCGCCCTCGACCGCGCGCAACAGTTTTGCCTGCATGGTGAGGGGCAGCTCTCCAATCTCGTCGAGAAAAAGTGAACCCCCGCTCGCGGCTTGAAGGAGACCGGCTTTTGCCCTGTCGGCACCGGTAAACGCACCTCGCTCGTGACCGAAGAGCTCGCTCTCGAGAAGCGCCTCTGGAATCGCCGCACAATTGAGTACGACGAACGGCCCATTACGCCGAGCTGAAGCTTGATGGATACGCGTGGCCATCAACTCCTTTCCGACGCCCGTTTCTCCTGTAATCAAAATGCTTAAGTCACTTTTTGCGACGCGGTCTGCGGTCTCGTAAAGAGCGACCATCTTCGGGTCACGCGTAACGACACTGCTTGTCGAACGAACGGATTTCGTTGGCTGTACGAGGGTGAGCGTCTCTTCCGCCCATGCCTTTTGGGAAGGCTCATCAAGGTAGGCCTCGGGTGCAGTGCTCTCGGAGCGGACAAAGAAAGTAATTCCGCCCAGTTCGATAACCGTCCCGTTTTCAATCGGCACAAATACATGGGGCGAGACAGGCCTTCCGTTCAGTCGGGTGCCGTTTTGACTGCCTAAGTCTTGGATGCGGACCGACTGGTCGTCCACGACGATCATCGCGTGCTCGCGAGAGATTCGCGGATTCGAGACGACAAGCTCGCAGGTGCTCTGCCGGCCGATACGATGTTCGCCCGTCCGGAGCGCGTGACGCCGAACCGTATCGTCGAAGAAGAGTAACACCATCGACCCAGCGGTCGCGGTGAATGGCGGGCAGGGAATTGTGGCGGAGTTTCGTTGCAAGTACAGGTTCCCTCCCGCGATGCGTCGCGAAGCGCGCTTGAATCGTCTTGGTTTGCTTGCATTTAGTCAATCGCGCTTTTTATGCTGTTAAGCTTTTACATGTCGTGAAGCCTCGCAAGTGTGGCTGACTAGAGGAATGTTCAGTTATGTGTGTCCGCGCGCCGCTGGTGCTTATGTCGGTAAAAAGGGCTAGACGAAACATCGAAAGAGTTGAAACGCTCAGAGCAGGAACGCACGCGAATCCGGCTTCGCCGCGGGTAACGACCTTCGTGAGAGCACGAGCGATGCCAGGCTTCGCCTTCCTCGAATTCGATGCGCGCAGGCTTTGAACGTCATGTCGTTGCGCTTCGTGTGCAACCTTCGTGTGCAAGGGTTGCGTTCAAGTGCAATGCGCATGAGGTGTAGCGTTTTCCCCCCCTTATGATAACCTCGTGCACCCGAAAAAAATGACAGAGTGCCTTTCAAAAAGCGCAAATAGCGCAAAAAGCGCCGACGAAGTCAAGGCCGTTGGGTTTGTCTTTGCCGTCGCCGCGCTCTATCACTTTGTGGAGTTCGCAGACCCGTCGGCGTTGCGTGGCCCACTTTTGGAGGTGTGCAGGGCGGCCGGCGTCCGAGGCACACTTCTGCTGGCAAGCGAGGGGATCAACGGCACAATTTCCGGCACGCCATCGGCTATCGATTCCGTCGTAGCTCATGTGCGCCGTCTGCCTAGCTGTGGACATCTTGATGTGAAGCTTTCGAGCGCCCGCAGCTTGCCCTTCACGCGGCTCAAGGTCCGAGTGAGGGCAGAAATCGTATCGATGGGCGTGCCAGGTATCCATGGCGCGCGTGACGCTGGCGTGCGTGTCGACGCGCACGAGTGGAACGCGCTCGTCGCCGACCCCAATACGCTCGTCATTGACACCCGTAATCATTACGAAGTAGCGCTAGGTAGCTTTCCTGGCGCTGTCGACCCGCAGACCAAAACATTTCGGGACTTTCCTGACTGGTTTCGTACGTTCGCGGCCTCCCTTGACCGTGTACGGAGCCAGAAAATCGCGATGTTTTGTACGGGCGGCATTCGCTGCGAGAAGGCGACAGCGTTCGTTAAGTCACTCGGGTTTGATGACGTCGTTCACCTTCGTGGCGGTATCCTCAAGTACATCGAGGACGTGCCTCCTGACGACAACCAATTTGGCGGAGAATGCTTCCTCTTCGACAAGCGGGTAGCGGTGGGTCACGGACTGTTCGAGGGAGACTACGAAACGTGTGAACCGTGTGGCATCCCGCTAAGTCTGAACGAGCGTCAATCTCCGTATTACGCTCGGGGCCTCCACTGCCCGCGGTGTTTCGGCCATCAGACGGATGCCCAGCGAAACCGTTTTGCCGAACGGACTCGCCAGCGAGCCCTCGCGGGCGAACGCCCGAGCGCGGCCCGCGTAGCAGGAGGCTGTGAAGCCACGGACTCTTCGCCATCAGCACCCGCGAGACGACTCGCCTTGCCGAAGCTCTTCAGCTTTCGTCGGTGTCCCTATGCCATCCGTGCGCGCATCGCGCTTGCGCTAAGCGGTATTGCGTACGAAGTCTGCGAAGTATCGTTGCGCGCCAAGCCCAAGGCCCTTTTTGACGTTTCTCCAAAGGGAACTGTACCGGTTCTCGTTCTCGCAGACGGCACGGTGCTCGAAGAAAGCCTTGCGATCATGCAGTGGTCACTGGCAGAGGGAGGATGTGAGAGCCGCGCATCCCTCTCCTCTGAGGCAATCGCGTTAGTGGCCGAGAACGACGGGCCGTTTAAGTGGAACCTCGATCGCTATAAGTATGCCCATAGGTTCCAGGGGTCGAACGCGGAAGTTCACCGTGCAGCTTGCTTGGGTTTCCTCGAGCGGTTGGAGCTGCAGCTTCGCCGTCATGCTCACCTCGTCGGCCCTTTGCCATCGCTCGCAGACTTCGCGATCTATCCATTTGTTAGGCAGTTCGCGGCGCACGACACGGCTTGGTTCCGCTCAGTTCCCCTGCCGGACGTGCACCGTTGGATAGACGTTCACCAGCGGTCCGTTCTGTTTCAAGAAGTGATGCGCCCGAAGGAAAGCGCACCACGTTGACTCTGCTCGATGCTCCGCGAGTCGCCGTGGTGCGCGCGCGATTCATGCTTTCTTTGCTTCGGGGGTCGCCGTCCCTATCGTGATTTTCTTTGGCACGGACTCAGCCTTCTTGGGCACGAGCACGGTGAGAACCCCGTCGCGGAGGTCGGCATGAATTTGAGACGCTTCGATGCCGTCAGGCATCGTGAACGCTCGGGTAAAACTACCGTAGCTTCGCTCGTAAGTATAAAAGCTATCGCCCCTGTCTTCTTTCTCGGCTTCGCGATGTCCGCTGAGTTGAATCCGGTTATCGGTGACCGAGACCTCAATGTCTGACAGCTTCACGCCCGGTAAGTCTGCGCGAAAAAGATAGCCGTCTTTCGTCTCCTTCACCTCGAAATCGGGGTCAAACGCGGCGCGGCTTTCGCCGACGAGTGGCATCATCTCGCGGAATGGGTCAAAGCCCATGACGCGTGAAAGCCATTGCGATGGGTCGAGCGCGCGCGACTGCGTGAGCTGCGACGTCAACGGACCGTTCCTCTTCACTTGAATGTCTGCCATGGCGTTGTCCTCCCTCGTGGCACCGATGGGTGCTCGGCGCCCGCAGGTGCACGCGTTGAGCCAGGGGCTCGTCGAACGTCAACGCCGCGCCAAGAGTCGACGAAGCGTTGATGGTTCGCCGCGGGTCGACGTTCGTGGCCTCAAGGATGCGTTTCCACGTCGGTCTAAGGCCGTCGTCTGCGGCGCTACGCCGTGGTGGCCAGATGCAAATGCGCCCTGCTGTGTCGAACGCGTGGGTCACGAGCACCGCACGAGCGATGACGCCTACGGGTACGTGCCCGTGTGAAACTCGCACTTCCCTCCATGTTCAAGTCGCATCTCGGTGCGACTTGAGCGATAGTGACGCGGCGCGGGCGTGGCGGAACTGGCAGACGCACCAGATTTAGGTTCTGGCATCGCAAGGTGTGGGGGTTCAAGTCCCTCCGCCCGCACCAACGGATAAGAGTTCGACCTGGTCCTTGATCGAGGGGCTTTGGCTCGTGTCCTCATGAGCGGCTCTCGGTGAGAATTGAGCGCGACACGAGTGCCGCGGTTGACGTGATCCGGGTTTCACGAGACGTTTGCCGTATGCTCACCCCTCGATTCCCACGCGCTCTGCCGCTCGCGCTGCTTAGCTTCGCGATGTCACCCCTCGTGGCATGCGGGGGCGACGAACCCGCGCCCGTTTCCCCTCAAGCTACCGCGATGGCGCCTCTACCGCGGCCGTCGGTCCAGCCAACGACGCAGCCACCCGCGCCTACGAAATCGCTTATGGAAATGCAGAAATCCGGTGTCGAAACGGCGCTCGTTGGCCTGAACGGGCACGACCCGACGACCTTCGCGAGTGTCTACGCCGAGGACGCGGTGATTACGATGGCTGGTCTCAACGAGGTGAAGGGCCGTGACGCTATCACCCGCAACATGGGCGAATGGTTTGAGGTCTTTGCCAAGGCGAAGCTCGGTTTCTCACGCGTTTGGGTGAAGGGCGACACGATGGTCCTCGAATGGGTCATCAACGGAACGCATCATGGTGAGCTGTTTGGCGTGAAGGGTACAGAGCAGTCTATCGGTCACTCGGGACTCAGCGTTGTGCAGTTTGCACCCGATGGGAAAGTCGTTCACGAAAACCGATATGGTGAGCTCGGTACTGTGATGGCTCAACTTGGAGCCATGGGCGGGAAGGCGAAAGCGCGTCCCGTTCCTGAAATTCCGTCGGCTCCCGAGACGTTCGCGACGAGGGGCGATGAGGGCAAGAACGTGGACGTGGCTACGGCGGCCCTGCTCGCGCTTCAAAATAAGAAAGAGGCTGAATTCGCCGCTGTGCTTACGGATGATGTCGAGCAAGATGGGCTCTTCCATATCGAAACCTCGAAAGGAAGGGAGGGGGCTACACGCTTCTTTAGGAGTTTCACCTCGGCTTTCCCCGACGCAACGTTCGAGATTACAAATTCGCTCGCGATTGGCGAATACGCGATCATCGAGAGCACGCTTCGAGGAACTCAAAAGGGCGCACTCGGCGCGATACGCCCGACCAACAAGAAGATTGAGGTACACCTGGTCGATGTATTCAAACTCCGAGAAGGTAGGATCGCGCGCGCCTGGACGTACCAAAATAGTCTCGAGATGCAGCAGCAGCTTGGACTTTTCAATGTACCTGCAGTTGGCAACATCCCGCGTTCGCAGGCCGCTCCAGCCGGCGTCATGTCGGCAAAGCCGACCACGACCTCTGCAGTTGTTGGTACACCTGCCAAAGCGGTCAACGGTGGTGGGGCGAACACCGGCGGCGGCGGCGGGAAGGGGACCGGCGGTGGCGGTGGCGGTGGCGGTGGCGGTGGCGGTGGCGGTGGCGGGAAAAAATGACCGCTTTGCGCGATCGGATAGGCTCGTAGTAGAGAGAGATGGGGCCCTGCCCCGGAGGCACGGCCATGCAAAAACTCAGAAGTTTCGCTCGCGTTTTCACACCTGCGCAGGCGCTTGTTCTCGCGTTCGTGGCGGGAACGGCCGCGTGTGGTGAGGATGAAAACGTGGTGCGAACTCGTCCTGACGCAGGTGCCGCGGCCACGCTAGAGGCGGGTGGCGGAACGGGACCAGGTACGCTCGGTTGCGGCGTGAGCGTCCCGCCTGTCTACGAAAGTCCTAACTTCGCAGCCAACGCGAAAGACGAACTCGATCTCAAGCGCCACGTGATCGAGCTCGATTTGAAGATGAGGACGGCGGAGGCGGACGCTGCCGGCGAGGTATCGGCCGCCGAACTTCAGGCTCTTTTCAAGGCGGGTGCCCCGAACCTTCGGAGCATTGCCACGGCAGCTACGCAGGCGAAAGTGGATGAATACATCACGCAGTTCGGTGAACTGGCGGTCGTCGGCGGGAAGACCTGGACACCCGGGTCCGCCGAGGTAGAGGGCGGAGCACCGTCGGGCGGTCGCTATAACAACGCGGACATCGTGAGTGCGGTGGGCTTGTCGTTGCGAGAGGTCATCGCGAAGACGCTTCTTGGTGGCTCGCTGTACAATCACGCACTCGCTCTTTCGACAGGTGCAGTCACCGAGGCCACCGTCGACCGCTTGCTCGCCGTGTATGGCGCGACCACCAAGCTCGCGAATCGAAGTGAGGCAGACACCTCCCCAAACGCCGGCGACAAGGACGACCTCCTTGCCGCTTACGCTGCCCGTCGCGATACAAAAACCGGCACGCCGCTTGGTCCGTATCGCAAGATAAAGGGAGCGCTGCTTGTCGCGAAAGCGGCGGCTGCGGGCGGTGAGAAGTGTCGCGCCGACCTCGATGCCGCGCTTGGCGTTTACTTTCGCGAGTGGGAGAGAGCATCGTATCTCACTGCCCTCTTTTCTCTGAACGCCGCCGCGACGAGTGCGAGTGCAAACCCCGTGAAAGGCGCCGATGCGCTACGCGCGTTTGGTGAAGCATTGGGCTTTCTGCAAAGCTTCAAGGGTATTCCTCAAGATCGCAGACTCATCACAGACGCACAAATAGACAAGCTCCTTCAAGTGGTAGGCTTCGCGACTCCCTATCAGCTTTTGACGCGCACGTCAGCGCGCATGGTCGCATTCAACAGTGGCTACCAAGAAATCGGCGCGGTCTACGGCCTTACGCAGACCGAAATCGAAGACGCGAAGAAAGCCTATTAGAGTCGCCCGCGTGTACGCGCTCGAGGCTGTTGCGGCGAAGCTCACGCGATTCTTCGTTTGCGATAAGTTCGTGGCTCACGGCGAGGCTTTCTCACACGCAGCCGTGGCTGCGATTTTGCGTGACGGCCGCTTTGGGGCCGAGCTCTTTTTCATCGTGCGAGCGCAGGCGCAAGGCGATCCGTGGTCGGGCCACGTCGCGTTTCCTGGCGGGAGAAGAGAGTTAGGCGACGCTTCCCTGCTAACGACCGCTGTGCGCGAAACGCGCGAGGAGGTAGGCGTCGACCTCGCGCGCGCCGAACTTCTCGCGCGCTTGCCTGGCGTCACCCCGTTGACGGGGACGAGGCGCCGAAACCTGGTGGTCACGCCGTACGTGTTTGCTTTACGTGAAAACGTTGAAGTTATCACGAACTATGAAGTCGCGGAGACGCTTTGGGTTCCCGTCGAAACGCTTCTGGGCGGCGCGGGCAAGGGAACTTACGCGTTCGAACGGGGAGGTCAAACTCACCGCGTCCCTTGCCTACGCCTCGACCCCGGCCAGCACGTGCTTTGGGGCATGACACATGGGATGGTCGAAACCCTCCTTCACGCGCTCCGCTGAATCTCGTGACACGAGCTAAAAATGAGTGCCTCTCGCGCGCAAAGTGCAAGCTCAATTCTGCGGAATCTCCTGGCCTGCAACGTCGGGCAGCGCCCTAACCTTCGCGGAGCTTGCGACGCTCGCGGATGTCTTGTCGGAGTCCACCGCGCCGCCTGTGCCCCACTGAGCCTTGATGCAGGCAGGTTTGCCGTTGAGACCTCTAAGCGTGTTTAGTGAACTCCCGTCTTGCGCACTCAGGTCGTGACCGAGACCGTCGTGGACATAAAGAATGATTGATTCGTCTTGCGAGTCGCTTTGAACGCGCACGACGCCGCATTTCTCGTACTCGGTATCGGGGCCGGGATGGGTTACGGCACGAACGTACATCGTGTCGTCACCGAGGGCTCCCGTGACGCACGCCACGGACCCTGAGGCGAGTGAGGCAGCTCCCGTCACAAGCGGACTCATGAAAAGCTTCAGCGATTTTCGCTGTCCGTCTGAGGCGTTACTGCTTTGCCCATCTTCGGGATCGCGCAGGCCGTCGACGGAGAGTGAGCGCTCCGTCGCGCGGGTTACGTTCGCACTAAGCTGCCCTCCGGACTTCGAGACCGTGCCGCAGATCGTGGTGTCCGGATATGCCGGGTAACGCTCGCGGCTCGCCTGACTCGTGCCGTCAGCGGACTCGCTGCTCGGAGCGGCGCAACCGAATGCGGACGCTAGGCCAACGGCGATGAGACACGCGGAGACGGAGAGGGTTTTCATTGGATTCGGCTTTCTTCCTGCCGGCGCTGTCATTTGCGCTGGTATACCGACTCGGTGCACGGTGTGTGCCGTTTGCCTACGGTCGCTCCGTCGTCTGCCTCGAGCGCAAAATTCGCATGAATCGTTTGCCAACGTGCTGCACCTGGTGGATCGACCGAGCTTCAACACTGGATCGTCGACTAGGCGAGCGTTCGACCGGGCGGAGATGCAACCGTTTGCCGCACTGCTATGAGGCCGCAGTGCAGACGGACGATGTCCGTCGCGTACGCCGCGGCCCCGCACGACCAAAATGCGATGAGTCGAGCCACACTCTGATAATCCGCGGGGTATGTCCATCTTGAAAGAGGTGCTCGTTATCGTGCTGCTCACCCTGGCTAATGGCCTCTTCGCGGGTGCCGAAATCGCGATCCTCTCCGTACGCAAGACTCGCCTCCGAGCACTGGCGGAAGAAGGTAATTCTTCAGCACAAGCGCTTATGAAGATGCGCTGTCAGCCTGAGAGACTACTCGCTACGGTACAGATTGGCATTACCGTGATCGGCGCAACAGCCGCCGCTTTCGGGGGAGTGACGCTCGGCCGCATGGTCTCCTCTGCATTCGTACGCTTCGGTCTGCGCGCCGAGCTGGCCGACGACCTTGGACTCGCGCTCGTCATCGGCCTCATCTCTTATCTCTCCCTTGTTCTGGGCGAGCTCGTGCCGAAGTCGCTCGCGTTGAGGAGCGCGGAGCGGTACGCGCTTCTCGTCGGGCGCCCGCTTCATGGACTGGCGTGGGTCGCGCGACCTGTCGTGTGGCTTCTGACGGCTAGCTCGAACGCGCTACTTCGGTTTTTCAATGACCAAACGACGTTTACGGAAGCTCGCCTCTCGAAGGAAGAACTCCAGCAGCTTGTCGATAAAGCCGCGACCGTGGGGTTTTGGATCCGCGAGCGGGCGACATCGCCTATCGCGCCCTCGAATTTGGCGACGTGACGGCTGCTGCGTTGATGGTTTCACGGCCTGATATGGTATCGATAGCGCACGACGCGTCGAGAGGCGATGTGCGCAAACTGCTCATTAAACACGAACATGCGCGCGTTCCGGTGCACGACGGCTCGCCCGAAAATATAGTGGGTTACGTGACGATGCGAGACCTTATTGTCCTGCTCGCGGTCGACGACGGGGGGTCGGTTCGCGATCACATTCTGCCCGCGTTGTTCGTGCCTGAGATGAGTAGGGCCGCGGACGTGCTCACGGAGATGCAGCTAAAACACCAACATCTAGCGCTTGTCGTAGATGAACAAGGCGCCGTCGCAGGGCTTGTAACGCTCGAAGACTTGCTCGAAGAGTTGGTGGGCGAAATTTTCTCCGATTACGAGATGCCGGTCGAGCGTTTTCGTAGACTCACTGACGGGAGCGTTATCATTCGGGGGGGCGTTTCCGTTCACGAGGCAAACCGCGAACTGGGTATTCGTCTTCCTGAAAGACCGACGTGGCTAACTGTCGCGGGTCTTGCGCTGTCACTCGCGGGCACTTTTCCCCGCGCGGGTCTGCGGTTGCCAGTGGGAGCCGGCCTCATTCTGGAAGTCGTCGAAGCGTCGGCGCGCCGTGTCGTCGCGGTGCGCGTCGAGTTCTCTCGGGCGAGCACCCATCCTGCTACGTAAATCGTTCGACGACGAAGCGGTTACGCGAGCTTCTGCCCAGTGGCATCGAAGGCTGCGAACGGGAGCCGCCTCGCGGCGCTCGTCTCGTAGTCGCGCGCCAGCAATGTGAACACGAGCGCGTCGTCAACGGCTCCGTTCGAGAGCACAAGTCGTTCTCTTAACGTGGCTTCGTGGGTGAAGCCGAGCTTCGGTGGTACTCCCGCGCTGCTGACGTTGCTGGTCGCACATCGGATCTCTACCCAGCGCAGGTGACTTACCTCGAAAGCGGCGCGCGTAAGCCCGCCCGTGACCTCGGTGGCGACGCCTTGGCGTAGGTGGTTTGCGTGGGTCCAATAGCCGATCTCGATTCCGCCCTTACCGACGCGTGCGTGGAGACTCGCGCCGCCGAGGCAGCTGCCGTCGCCCTTTGCGAAGACTCCGAACATGCAATCGCCGCCGGCGTCAAACCACGAACGAAAGAGCCGGAGCTTGTCGACAGTCTCCGCGAAGCTTTCGGGGTGTCGGTCCGCCCAAAGCATGAAAGGGCGGAGATGCTCTCGGCTTTCGTCTTCCGCGCGCTTTGCGACGGCGGCATCCTCCGGGTTCCAACACCGAAGGATGAGGCGCGGCGTTTCGATGCGATAGACTGTCGGCCGCATTTCAAACACACGGCCCCTTAGCGGGTTGTCAAGCCAACGGGACATGAAATCCCGAGTCCGCCGAGTCCGCAATAGCCTTCCGGGTTTTTTGCGAGGTACTGCTGGTGGTACTCTTCAGCGTAGTAAAACGGGCCGACGTCGATGATCTCGGTCGTGATCGCCTCATATCCCTCCGCAGTCAACACGGTTTGATACGCGCTACGAGAGTCCTCGGCCGCGGCACGTTGCTCGGTATCATACACGTACACGCCGGAGCGGTACTGCGTGCCTGCATCGTTGCCCTGACGCATTCCTTGCGTCGGATTGTGGTTTTCCCAAAACGCCTTCAACAGCGCTTCGTAAGAGGTTACGGCGGGATCGTAAACGACACGAACGACCTCGTTGTGTCCGGTGCGGCCTGAGCACACTTCGCGGTACGACGCGTTCGGTGTCTGGCCACCCGAATAGCCGACCTGCGTGCTGTAAACGCCCGGGAGCTGCCAAAACACTTTTTCGGCGCCCCAAAAACACCCCAATCCGAACATCGCCAGTTTCATCCCCTCGGGGAACGGCTCGCGCATCCGCGCGTTCGGTCCGAGTACGATATGTTTTTCGGCGACCACGATGGGGTCGCTCCGCCCAGGAAGAGCGCTACCGTTACCGCTATTCTTGAAGTCACCTAAGAAACCCATGATGTCCTCCTCAAGTCTGTGAAACGTGTAGAGACTTTTACTACTCGCCAATACGAAACTGGACGCCAAACCCGCCGCCGAAGACGAATGACTCGTTGCTGTTGACGTTGACGCGAGGCGCGAGAAGCATCCACTTGAGGTCGACCGACGACGCGACTTGCCAGCCCAGTCCAAAACCGAGGAGAAGGTCGTCGCGCGAGGAGACAGGTCCGCCAGGGTCGACGTGACGGAGGCCTACCATCGGACCGAGCCATACCTTGTTCGACGCCTGAAACCAGAAGTAGGCGGGCACGCTAATGACGGTCGAGGCGGGCGACGTAAAGATCACGGGAAGGTAAAGTCCAGTGTCGATGCGGAGAAAGTCTGCCACGTGGAACGCGAGCGGCACGCCAAAAAGAATCCCGGCCCGCGTCGCCGTCTCGATGGGAAGGTAGAGCCGCCCGTCAAGCCCGACCTCGACGACACGGCCTCGGTACGCTCCCCATCGCACGCGTAACTCGGGGTTGGCGACGGTCTCAAAACCCGTACCGTATGTCTCCGTTGCAAGCGTCCGCCCGACCTGGTCCGCCTTGAGGAACCTCGCGTCGTCGCCGAGGCGGATGCCCGTGCGGAGCCCCAACTCGACGGAAGATGTAATCCCCAACGCGCCTTCGAGGTTCAGGCCCGCGCCCGTCAGGTTGAGGCCGCCTGCGCGCGAGTGAGCCACTCCGATGCCGACGTCCCCTCCGAACACGAGACGCGGAAGCGTGAGCGGACGGTCGACGTAACGGGGCGCCGCAGAAGCTGAGCTCGCCCACGTGAAAACGAAAAGCAGAACGGGCAACGCGTTCGCCCGAGCGACGACGGCGGCGCGGACCGAGTGAATTAAGCGAACGAGGCTTGCCATGGGCGCATCTTCGCATGATCTACGCAACCGGTATCACTTCGCGGCGGCTCGAGTCTCCACCGCCGCGATGCTTTCGTCGAGGATGCTGTCTTTGCGTAGACATGCCCAGCAATCGCGCCGCGTCCAACCGCCGCATCCGGTCGTTTGTTTCAAAAGCTTGAGCTGTGTCAACACGCGCGCGTCCCCGCTCTCTCGGGCTCGCGCGAGTAAATCCCGTTTACCGGAGCACAAAGAAGCCGCCTTCATGTCGAGCGCGATCAACGCCGCTGGCGAAGCATGTTCGCGGACGTCGACCTTCGCGAGGGCTTTCGACGCGCGCGCGCGCAGCTCCCGCCCGCCCGAAACACTCGTCTTGGCGGAGAGTTCGATGAGGACGTCGACGCCTTTCTCTCCTAGCGGTCCTTCGAGGAGCGCGAACGCGTCGTTGTCGGCGCCGCCCTGGCCGGCCGCCGCGGCGACGACGACGACCTGCAGAACGTCGTCGCGCAACATGGCGCCCGGGCTCGCAGCAAGGACCGCGCGAACCGCGCGCAGCGCGTCGGCGCTTTTTCCGGCGGCGGCGTAGGCTACGGCAAGCGTAGAGAGAAGAGATGCGTCGCGCGGGAAGCTGTTCGACAGGTCCTCGAGCGCTTCCGGACCGAGCGCAGCCGCGGCGCTCACCAGTTCGGGCGACGCGACGGTGTGCACGCTCTGCGTGCCACTCTCCAGTTCGTCAGTGACAGCGCCCGCACCAGAACCGCCGCGCGAACGCAGACCTGAAACCACCATCACGAGGACGAATCCGAGCGGTGCAGCCGCGGCCATTCCGACGAGCGCCGGGCGTGGAAGTCGTAGAACCTTTTCAACGAACCTGCGAAGGGGTGAATCGATGTGTAAGAACCTCGGCGCGTTCGGGAGCTGCCCGCCGCTCGGGACTGGCTGAGAAGGAATCGCGCTGGGCGAAGCGCCTACGTCGATGGCGTGGGCCGTAGCCGCGACGTCGATAGCTTCGATGAGCGCGCGCGAGGTTGGGTAACGCTTCTTTGAGTCCTTTTCGAGCAAGCACCGTGCGATCGCCTCGACTTGCGCGGGGATATCGCGGTTCGGCGCGCGCTCTCTCATCGTCGGGACAGGGGCGACGACATGATACGAAATCATGGCCATTCGATCGGGGGTCTCGAACGGGTGTTTGCCCGTAAGCATCTCGTAGAACATCACGCCGAGGCCATAGAGATCGGTTGCTGGTGTGATGGCCTCTCCCAGCGCTTGTTCGGGCGCCATGTATTCCGGAGTTCCGAGAATCGTACCGATTCGCGTAAGCTGCTGAGGGGCACCCCCGTTGCGTTTGGCGATGGCTTCGGCAGCTTGTTGGGCGGCGCCTTCGAGGACCTTGGCGATCCCAAAGTCGAGTACTTTGACAAAGTCTGGCTCGTCGGCCTTCTTCACGAGCATGACGTTCTCGGGTTTGAGATCGCGGTGCACGATACCGGCTTCGTGCGCGCATTCGATGGCTCGCGCTACTTGCCTTGTAATTCGCAGACTGCGTGCGACCGAAAGAGGCGCGTCTTTTTCGAGAAGTACGTCGCGCAGGCTGGTGCCCTCGACGTACTCGAGGACGAGAAACAGAACTCCGTCGTCGGTCTTTCCGAAGTCCGTCGCGCCCGCGACATTCGGGTGGACAATGTGGGCGGCGGCCATCGCCTCGCGCTCGAACCGCGCGGCCACCTCGGCATCTTCGCTCAGTTCTTGGTGTAGGAGCTTGAGCGCCACGAGCTTGTTCATTTGCGTGTGCTCGGCGAGATACACCGCACCCATGCCTCCTTCGCCGAGGAGCCGCTGAATCAGATAGCGACCGGCGATCACCTGGCCGAGGCGATTCACCGGTTCCGCCGCGGGCTCTGCCGTTTCGGTTGGGTTCACGCCTCTCGCAGACTACGCGTACGAATCACGCCGGGCAACGCTCAGGTGAAACGCGCATCGGCGCGCGGGCGCGCGGGTCATAGAGGCGACTTGGCGCGGTCTACGTTCCTAGTGCGAAAACTTCGAGGGAATCGAAGACGCCCTCTATCGTACTCGCGGTCGACGTAGGGTTCTAGTTCTCCTGGCCATACCCCGCCCTAACGAGTACCCAACTGGAAGGGTTGTCCCACTTCGCTCCAAAAACGTCAGTCGGCGAGCCCCGCGTAGCGCCTCGCAGAACGCTGAGAAAATGGGTCCAGCTAGTCTCTATTTGAAACTTCGTTGACGAGAAGGTTGTGGACGGCGTTCGGGCGGCCCAAGAGGTCCAAGCGCTTCCCGTCATTCCCTGCGAAGAGAAAGTAGTGGTGTTGCCGAGTTTATTAATTGGACCCACGACAGTTCTTAAGGTGCCTTGACCTGGGTTGGACAAACTTGCGCGCTGTCCCTGGGGCGCGCCGCAGATACACCTGATACGTGCGTCTTTGCGTCGAACTCCCCCCGACAATACGAACGCGATGTCGCGATGTTGCCATCCTCAGGCGTCGTCAAAGGATGCAGAGAAGCGTATCCCGAAGTCTGCGACGCGCAAGGACCCGCAAGACATCGGGCCGCGGACGCCCCTTTTCAGATTCAGCACTGCGACGAGCTCTGCACAAAGAAGAGGTACGGTGAGCAGCCAGTCCACGTAGCGGTAAGCGTCGTTAAAAGGCACGCCTGTGGGCTTGTACAGATTTCCTTCCGCGTGGAACGACGCGCCCCATCCATTGAAGATTCGAAAGTAGTGGTATCCTGCAATCAAGACCACCAAGCTCGACATGATCATCGCCGGCCGGTAGGAGAGCGCAAGCTGTCGTCGCGCGAGTACAAAAAACACGAAAGACGCCAACATCGCAGCGATCGCGAGCGACAATATATTGTAGACCGAGTGATATTAGCCTTCGGTTAGGTCCACGAGATACATGGTTGGCTCCTTCGGCTGTTATGCGCTGTCGAGACTCGTGTAAGAAGTTTTTAGGGCACGTCAACGAGTGCGCCCCCGACACTCGTCCGATATCTACCTGATCAACCGCCCGATAGTCGCCCGAACAAACGTGGGGTCGCAGCTCGCGACTCTTGCCACGCCGCCCGGATGCCCCATAGGTTGCGCTCATGCCGGAAGCCTCGAACCGTATGGGGAGCTACCTGCGCTCGAATGACTCGGTCCGGGATGAGCTGGATACCGTACTTCGCGTCGGTGAAGGCGCGCTGCCAGATCGGCTACGCGGCGTGCTCTATCGAAACGGACCGGGTAAGGTGGAGGTTTTTGGCACGAAATATTCGCATCCGTTCGACGGAGACGGGATGGTTGCTCGGTTCGCTTTCGACGGTCACGCCGTCCGTTATCGCAATCGGTTCGTGCGCACGGACGAGTACGTCGCCGAGGAGAGGGCGCGGCGTATGCTCTACCGCAGCTTCGGCACGAACCTGCCCGGCGGGGTGATTCGCAACTTTCTGCGACTCCGCTTCAAGAATGCAGCGAATACGAGCGTCATTCTTCACGGGGGGAAGCTCCTCGCGCTCTGGGAGGGAGGTCTACCCCATCGGTTGGACCCGGTTACGCTCGACACTCTTGGTCGCTACGACTTCGACGGGGCACTCGCGAATCGAACAGGGCGGTTAAGTCGATGGATGTCGCCGGACCTTCCTTTCTCAGCGCATCCGAAGCTCGACCTTGATTCTGGTGAGCTCGTAAACTTTGGTACTTTGATGGGAGCTAAAAATCGCCTCGTATCGTACCGAGTGCGAAGGGACGGCGTGATGAGCGCGCCGTCTTTCACCAACCTCGAGAGTCTCTGCTTCGTGCACGACTTTGTGCTTACTAAGCACTATTGCGTTTATTTTCTCTCTGCGGTTTCATTTCGCGTTGGAGCCACGCTCGCCGGTCTCGCGACTCCGGTAGGCTCACTTTCTGGCGCGAGCGACGCGGCGGCTTCGATTCTCGTCGTGCCGAGAGACGGGCGCTCTTCGTTCGCAGTCCCGGCCGCGCCGGGTTTCGTCTTCCATTTTGCCAATGGCTACGAAGACGCGCGCGGGTTCGTGGTTCTCGACGGAATGCGTATGCCGTCACTCCCATCGGCGTCCGACGTTCAAAAACTCCTCGACGGAGAGGACGTCAATATTCCTTCCGCGACGCCAACACGGTACCTCGTTGATCCCGTCGGTCGAACCGTGTCCGAGACGGCGCTTACCTCTACTCCAGCTGACTTGCCAACGATCGATCCGCGCTTTGTAGGTCGCCAAAATCGGCATTTCTGGGCTGTAGCGGGTGAAGCCGGCAACGCATCACCGCTCGCACATCGTATCCTTCACTTCGATCACGAGGGGCCGCACGCCGAGCGCGATTTTGGCGTCGATTTTCCAGGCGAGCCTCTTTTCGTGCCCACATCGCCCGATGCGAAGGAAGGAGAAGGCTGGATTCTCTCTCTCGTGTACCGCGTCGAGGCCCACCGCTCGGACCTTTACATCCTTCGGGCAAGTGACCTCGCCACCGAATGCCGCGTCGAGCTCCCGCACCACAACCCCCCTGGCTTTCATGGCGTCTGGTGCCCTTCGCTCGCGAGCTGAGGACAGATTGTTCAACGAGGCTCTCGAGCTGCGCGCCGTCTAAGCCTGAGTCGAAGTTGTCGCACCTATTCTATGGCTGTCGACCACGGTTATCGAGTTCGGGTTTAGCGCTTCGTCACACGTCCAGGTTGACCCGCTGCCGCCCCCCACGCGTCGTTTGCTCGACCGGTAGTCTTCAGCACCCCGCTCGCTCCTCCTTTCGCCGCGTACGTGCCCACACTTCGCGCCGCCGAATCGATCCAGATCACTCCACCTCCGCCACCTCCGCCCGGACCGTTGCTTTCCGTAGTGCTCAGGGAGTCGCCTCCGTTACCTCCGTTCGCTTTTGCGTCGCCGAGTGCGACGGTCGTTGCGCGCAGGACGATGAGCCCACCAGCTCCGCCGCCGCCGCCGGCTGACGCCGAGTTCGAGAACCCCGGGCCTCCGCTGACGTCGATGGAGAGCGACTCTTCAATTTGCGAAGCTCGCACGAACACGACGCCTCCTCCGGCGCCTCCGCTTGGTAGGGGGTCTCCGTCGTCTGCTTCTCCTGCCCCTCCGCCTCCGCCCATCAAAAGCCTCAACGCCGGGCCGTAGTCATCCAACGCGGCACCGCCTCTTCCGGAGGGCTCGGCCCGGCCCATTTTCTTGTCAACGCTATCCTTGCTCCACGTTCGGCCACCTAAGCCCCCGGCGCCCCCGTGTCCGCCTCCGCCGCCCCCTGCGTTGATACAGGCGCCGCCCCCTCCGCCGCTTCCGAAGCACGGAGCCCCCAGGCTCCCTGACTCGCCGAAGATGCCTTCGCCTTTCTGCGTGTACCCTACGACGGTGGCGATTTGATTCTCTCCACCACAATTCGAAGTATCCTTAGCGAGTCGCAGCGTTCCGGCGCCTCCGGCGAATCCGGCTTGGTCGGCGACAAAAGCGCCGTTCCCTCGCACGGCTCCCGTAGCCAACAAGGCGACAATACCGCCTTTTCTACCGTCCCAAGGGTCGGCTTCGACGTCGCCTTCGATTGATACATTCGTGTATTCGGGTACCCTCACGAGTTGGGTTCGACCCGAGTACGCGCTGGAGAGCGCGGCGCCGACGACAACCACTTTTCCATCAATGCTCGACACGCGCGCGAGTTCGTAGCGTCCGGCTCCAGCGAATGCGGCGAGCCCCATGGAAGGAACGCACGCCGCCCTCGGTGAGTTTCCCGCAGCCTGCCAAATCATCACGAGATCGCCTGCGCCCAAGCCTGAGACGCCGGGAGCCGTCTCCAAAGTAATGCGCAACGCGCCTCGTTCGAGCGGCGCACTGACGGCGAAGTACGTATTAATACGACCTTTCGCGCCTTGAGCGCGCACGAACGGTCCGTCATGGCCGTTCCCATTGCCGAACGCATCCGCAGGCGCCGGGGAGGGGACGTTGGGGGCTGCGTCAAAGTCATCGCCCGCATCGGTGTTTAAAGGGCGAACTGCATTCACGTCTGCGTTGGAGGCGCCAAACGGCGTACACATCGTCACGCTGCAGAGCGCCACGGCGGTCGCAACCCACGCGGCGCAAAAGGGCAACCTCACTCTAGTAGACTAGGCAATACTTTTCATGTCGGGAAGCCCTATCCAGTTCGAACTCCCTGAGGGTCAACGGCACGACTATCTCCGCGCCAAAAACGCTGACGAACGGCGTGACGTAAGAGGAGCCAATGTGTTCGCCGGTCGTCGCTACGACGGTGACAGCCTGCTTGAGAGCCTCGCCGCTCAGGATCGCGTCGCGACGTTACTGCGTAGTCGTAGAAACGGAGTGAGACAAAGGACCAGGCCGTGTTGACCGCCCACGGCTTCCCGTCGCCGGCCAAGCACCAGGTTTTTTTGCAGATGGGCGCGGGATTAGCGATGTTTCGAACGTCGTACCTTGTGGCATGTCCGCTGCATCCTACCGCCTTTCATGAAGTCGCATCGCGTGCCCGGACTTGTCGGCGCCTTAGTGTTGGGCACCGCCTTGGCCACCCTTGCAGTCGGGTGTGCGCAGGGCGACCTCGACTCTACGGCGAACGCAGACGTCGCACAGAATCTGGATTTCGCTAGAAACAGCCTGCTGGCAGGCAGCATCGACTACGGCCAAAGCGACCGGACTGTGGCGTACGCAAAGACGCCGCTTTACCGCACGCTTCGCTTTCAAGGTGGACCTGGCGATCAGGTGACGGCCACGGTGCAAGGCCCGCCGGGTACAACGCCGCTCGTTTGGTTTCTGGACGAGGCGATGCAACCGCTTTCCGGGGCCGCTGCGACGGCGCCACCTGCGGGTGATCGCAGCGCCACGCTCACTCTGACGTTGCCTCCTCGCGGTACGACATTTTTTCTCGCGCTGAGCACGCTGCAGGAGGCACCGGTGGCACTCAACGTTGCGTTGACGGGGGCGCTTCCGGCCGCGACCTGTGACGAAGATAACCCCTTGCAGCGCGAGGTGCTCGCCGCGGACCGGGCGATGCCGCATGCCATGTTGTCGTTCATTCGCGCGAGCGGCTGGAATTGCATGCATCGAGAATGGCACGATGTGCGTCAGCTCTCGTTTTTGGTTGGGCTCGAAAACATGTACATTGCAAAGTACCATCCGAGCTGGACAATCGTTCGGCCGCAGGAGGGTGAGGCTGGCAACGGGATTGCCTTCTTGGCCATGCACCGAGCCATGCTCGCGATCTTGCGAGCGCGTTTCGCAGCGCAGTTGAACGACGCGGTTTACGCCCCGCTAAAGGGTTTCACATGGGGCAATGTCCCGAAAGACGTAGATGACCCGATAGCGCCCGTACCTGGGCTCAGCCGGCGGCCGTTCGACGAACGTTACCTCAAGACGATAGCAACGGTTGAATCCAGTATGGCCTCATTCACTTCTGATGGCGCACTCGTCGGAACGGATGATGCGTTTGGCCTCTACATCCAAACCAAGCATCGACCGATTCCGGGTACAGACTGGAATCTATCTCATGATCTTTCGTCGGGGTTGCACAACTACTTGCATGGGCGATTCAATGATCCGCAGAGTGTGGTCCGCACCGGAAACTTCGCGCGTAACCTTGAATCACAGTATTTCTGGCAGCTGCACGGGTGGCTCGACGAGGCCTGGTCGCGATTTCGAAAAGCTCACGGCCCGGCGGACGCTAGTGACCCTGTATACATGCAGGCCATGAATTTGGCCTGTATGGATATGATTCATAATCATCCTGGCTCGCACGACGGTCATACCGAAGCCAAGTGGGACGTTGCCGCCGGAACCTGCATTCGAGTGGAGTAGCCGCTCGCATGGCCCCGAAATTGCATGAGGGGAGTGAATGGCACTTCCTAAAAAAGTCCTTGTTCCCACCGATTTCGGCCCCGGCTCGGATCGAGCGATGGCCTATGCGGCCGAGCTGGCGAAGTCGTTCGGCGCTGAAATTGTTCTTATGCACGCCTACGAAATTCCGATGGTCGGGTTCCCTGACGGCTCACTCGTCGCGACTGCCGAAATCGCTTCGCGCGTTTCAGAAGGAGCCCAGGTGGGCCTTGACCGGGCAGCCGCTGCCCTCTCCATGTCGGGCGTTCGCATCACGAAGCTGCTCAAGCAAGGTCCGACCTGGCGCACGATCGTCGACACTGCGACTGAGAGTGGGGCGGAAATGATCGTCATGGGGACACACGGGCGACATGGCCTGCCGCGCGCGCTCCTCGGCAGCGTCGCTGAAAAGGTGGTTCGCATGTCGCCGTGTCCGGTTCTTACCGTTCACGCGAACGATGTCTGATTCAGCTGGCGCTATAGCGCGTTGAGACAACACCCGGGATTGACCAACGAGCCGTTCACAGACGAGCATGGGTCTCATGGTTGCCACACCCCGGGCGCGAGGATTGAGCCTCATGGTTTACGATCGGACGTGCACTTCAAACCGCGCCCGCGTCGGTCTGTCGACGGCATGGAGTGTTGGGTCGGTCCTTTATCGAGCGCTTGGGCGTTTTGACGCATCGTACGGCGCTATGAGCTGGGACGACGCACTTGCATGGTTAGCGACGATAGAGAGGGACCGACGCATTGCTGAAATCCAATACTGGGGACATGGTCAGTGGGGCCGCGTGCTCATCGGCGGTGACCCGTTCGATGCCGGAAAGCTTGCGTCCAGTCATCCACTTGCCTCGCGCGTGGCCGCGGTGCGTGAGCGTTTGATTCCTGACGGCGAAGCGCAGATTTGGTTGCGCACGTGCGAGGCGTTTGGCGCGTGCGCGGGCCTCGAGTTTGCGGCGCGCCTTGCGGATGGGTTCGGCGCTCGCGTGGCTGGACACACGTTCGTCATTGGCGCCCTTCAAAGTGGTTTGCGCGCCCTTCGCCCCGGGCACACTCCGGATTGGAGCCCGGAAGAGGGAATTGTCGCGGGTACTCCGCAAAATCCGCTTCGGGCGCATGCTTCAGGCGTGGGAAGACCGCGCACGGTAACGTGCCTGACGGGCGAAGTTCCGTCCGATTGGTTTACGTAAAGACGACCTGAGGCAATCCGCCACGCGCGTGACGGTCACGTACGTCTGGGCACCGCGCTAGACATCCTTTAGCCCTATAAATAAGACAAGAACGACACTCCGCCAACGTTGGCTCGCCTCGTGCTCCGTGGCGTTCAACACTACGCGGCTCCGCGCCGCTCACAAGGAGACGTTCGGCCATGGGAATCCTCGCATTCATCCTCTTCGGTTTGGTCATCGGTCTCGTCGCCCGGGCGGTCATGCCTGGCCGGCAGAGTATGGGCCTCTTCGCTACCGCTCTTCTGGGAATGGCAGGCTCCTTTGTCGGCGGGCTCGTCGGTAGTCTCATTTACGGTGGGCGCGTGTTCGAGCTCCACTCGGCTGGTATCTTGGGAAGTCTGCTAGGTGCGCTCCTCGTGATGTTTCTCGTCAGTATGGGCAACCGAAACCGCGCGGTTATCTAACACCACGCGGCGTGGTGTCTGCCTCGCGCTAGAAGTCAGCGACGTACCCGGCGGGGGCAGCAAGCTGGAAGGGGGGCCTGCCTACGAACGTCACGCTTCCTCGTCGCAGAGTGACGCCTGGGACGACCTCACCGTACGTCCAAACGTTCATGGGCTTCGTGATTTTGGCTCCTTCGACCCCGCCTGTCTTCTCTTGATAAGACACTGTCATAGCGTCGAGGTCGACCGCGACGCCAAGAGTCGTTGCCGTCACATTCCAGAGAAAGCTGCTGTCGGATTGGCCTCCGCCAAGCTGTGGGCTTTCAACTGTTCCGCGACGAACCATGTCCATATCGGCGGCATGGCCTTCACCCGAGAACTCGAGCTCGAAATAGTGCTTCCCGCACGCCGCGCCATGGGCTCCCTCGACGATGGACCAATCGCTCTTGTACGTTGCCTTTGTTCCCGCGATAGCCGCAGCAAAAGACGGTGCAATGCTGCTCCAGGTAGCGCTGCCCGCGGGAACAATGCACGCGTTTGAGCATGCCTCCGAACTCTCGTAGTGCGAAGTGGGCGCTTCTGCGTGCGGAATCGTGAACGACGTTGCCGCGTATTCGCCTTGAAACGATGCCTCGAGGTTTTGTTCTCGCGCTCGAACCTGGCTTATCACTTTGGAGAAGGTGCAGCCGCCCGAATTGTGTTTCGGTTCCCAACCGTAGCTGCATCCGCCTGCCTCCTCAAAGGTTCGGTTGACCACAGGGGCCGCCGTGCCCGAAACCGTAGTTTCATCAGGAAAAAAAGAGGATGTGACCACCTTTGCGATGGTTGCGCCGACCGCGGGAACGAGCTTCCACGCCACAGGATGGTAAGAGCTGAGATAGAGAGTCACGGGTTCCGGACCGGCGGCTACGTTTACTGTAATGCTACCTTTTCCGTGTCCTTTGACATCCGGCGTATCAATGGTTGCAGGAGTATACACGCTCACTACGTGTAGTCCCTTGGCTACTGTGAGATTAGGCGCACGCAAACACGCCTGACTGAATCCTCGCGAGCTCGGAGCGACGCTGCTGTCTGGAGAGGTGCTCGCGTCCTCGCGGTCAACGCTCGTGTTCGCGTCCGGGCCTTCGAGGGAGCGCGGATCTAGGGGAAGCCCGGAGTCGAGTTCCGTGCGTCCGTCGAGCGCCGCGTTTACCTCGCTCGTGTCGTAGGGTCGAATCAGGCCGCATCCCACAGTCGTTACCACGCACAGAGTCAAAGCGGGAATGGCAATGCGCATATACCTAAGGCGTATCGTGCCGCGAACGAGACGCAAGTGCCTATTGCACAGTAGACCGAAACGCTTTCGCTTCCGATGTAGTCCCGAACGTATTGGGCTCAGAATGAGGTGTCGAGCGTGGCACCGGCCTTGCCCGGCCCAGCCCACCAAGGTGTAAGATGCAAGCTTGTGCGTTGAGTACTCGCCCTTGTGGGGGAGCTGGGCTCGAGAAAATGCCAGAGGAGCCCGCCCGTAAGCGCGCCAACTCCGATAGCCCCCACCACGATTCCGAGGGTGGGCTGCGCGTCGGACGTGCCCGCATCGGCCTGCCGCTTCGCGAGATCCGCCGCCGATTCACCTGGAATGGCCGCGCACACTTTTCGCGTCTCGTCGCAGCCCTCGGGCCGAGTGGGAGCCGTCAATACGAGGGCGAGTCCGGTAGCCACGGCTGCGAGACCTACGCCTGCGACGACCCACGGGAGCGCGGTGTGTCCAGTTGACTGAGCCGACTCACTGCCTTCGGGACTCGTAGAAACGGCGCGCCGAGTGAGCGAATCCGGGGGGTGCGTTGCACTCGTCGGACGTGCGCCTAGGTCACTATCGTCAAAAATCACGCTGATCGGCCGTGCTTTTTCGCCTTGTTTCACCAGCACGCGAACGACGACGCTAGAAGCGCCTTTCGTTGCGAACGTAAACGTGTGAGGGCCCGGGTTGACCGCGACCGCACGACCGTCGAGTCGCTCGAGCAAGGGCGCCTCGTCGACCATCACCGTGACGTCGAACAAGTCAAGCCCGGCTTTGCCCCGGGCCCCGAAAACGACGCTTGGAAATTCGAGTGCGACCTCGCCGTACCATTGCGCGCAGTCCCGCTGTACGAGCGCGGGACATTTGTCGGTGCGGCAGAAAAGAAAGTACTCCTGTGCTTCTCGGAAGTTCCCCGTCGCCCTCGCTCGCTGACCGCTTTCGGAAGCGTCGAGGCATTCCTGCACGTTCGCACTTGCTATGGCTGTACTCGATATTCCCACTGCGCCGAGAGAAAGTGCGAACCAAAGACGCCCGTACATGACCGAAGCCTAAACTACTTGTTGAGACATTGCGGTTTGTAGTGTTTCACACCTTGAGCGTCGAACCACGTCGGAGTCATACAGTCAGCTACGCTCGTGCGGGCTGGCTTGGGCTCCGCAAGAGGGGAGATTGCCGTCGTTCGTCTCTCGATCGGTCTCAGCGGGGCGATCGGAGTGAGCGCAGTCGCATCTTTCGAGCTGTTCGGCGGCCCCTTACTCGGCCCTTCCCCCGCCACGCTTCCCGACGCTTGCACGACGGGAGCCGCGCCAACGTTTGCGAAAGTGTCGACGTTCGCGCTTACCGACGGTGCAACGGACGCACGAGGTGCAACGCTGGGCTCTCCTTGGTTGCGGAGGGAGTTCGCCGCCGCGAAAACTCCGATGACAAAGCAGCCAATCACCACGCACCCAAACGCCGCGACACTGATTTTTCGACGACGTCGCCGTTCGGGGTCGTCAGAAGGCGCTGAGGGCGTGGAGGGCGTGGAGGGCGTGGGGGGATAGCCTGATGCCACGTGCGTTTCGAGTGCGGCGAGAGGTGCGCCTTGGGGCATCATTTCACGAGGGGAAGTGGCGACCCTTGCGCTATGACTTTCGATTTCCGACACCATCGCCGCGCGGGCTTTGAGAACATCGTGCGCGAGGAAATCGAGCCATTCAGAGACCTCCGAGGCATTGGCGGCTTGGAACTTTCGTTCGACCTCTGCGGCCATTTGCCGTGCTGTCGCGAAGCGGTCTTTAGGATCCATCGCGAGGGCGCGAAGAATCGTCTGATCAAGGTCCTCGAACGCGCGCATCATCCCGTCATCGACGTGGTGGCGGCGTGGTCCTGCCATCAGGACTTTGCTCGGAGGCGCAACATGACCCCCGAGGACTTTCGCGACGACGGCGCCCTCATTGTCACCCGCGAAAAGCCGCTCGCCGGTCACGAGCTCCCAGAGCATAATTCCCGCCGAGTAGATATCTGATTGGCGATTGACGGCTCCGCCGCGTAGCTGTTCGGGGGGCATGTACGAGAGCTTGCCTTTGATGTCTCCGTCGCGCGTCGTGTGCGTGCGCCCAGCCGCTTTAGCGACTCCGAAATCGAGAATGCGAGCCACGCCATCTGCGCCAACGAGTACGTTTTGAGGGGATACGTCACGATGAACGATGTTCAGCGGTTGACCATGCTCATCTGTCGCCTCGTGTGCCGCATGCAGGCCGTGCAGTACGCCCGCCATTACGCTGCAGAGTACACGTGTCGAAATGGGACGTTGATGGGCTCCTAGAACCCTTGACAATCGGGCTATCGATTCGCCGGCTACGTACTCCATGACGAGAAACAACTCGTTGTCTGTCGCGATGACGTCCAGTGTGGGAATGACATTGGGATGCCTTACCCGCGCGGCGATACGTGCCTCGTCGAGGAACATCGCGACAAACTCTGCGTCGGCAGCGTATTGAGCGTGCAGTTTCTTGATGGCAACGGTACGAGAAAACCCGACCGGCCCAACCAAGCGACCAAGATGCACTGTCGCCATTCCGCCCGCCGCGATGGCACCGTGGAGCGCATAACGCCCGACGATCCGCGCTGATGGACTCGCCTTAAACATCCTCCGGTAAGCTAGCTGGTCGCGTGCTGTCGGTGCAGCGAAAGATCCTTGCCCACATGTACGACGCTTCGGTTGCTCATGGGTGACGGCTCGGCGAGCGAACCGCGTTGTACCGGTCATCCCAGCGGTGGCGTTGCACGCGTGCCGTGACGCACCGGAACGCAGGAGCTGACGCCAGGTGTAGCAGGCGGTCGCTCGAACGGAGTTGAGCGCCGTTTACCGTGGGGTAGTGGCTTTCAGCCTTGTGGCAGCATTGCGGTTGCTCGTGCCCTCGAGAACTAAGTTCCCATACGCGTCCCGCTCCTCGAAGGCCCCCATACCTAGCGAGTCGAGCTCCTTGGCAAGTGCGGATTTGTCGCCGACGACCACGAGTTTCATGGTTTCGGCGCCCAGGTATTCGCCTGCCGCACGCTTCACGTCAGCGGCGGTGACGGCCTCAATGCGAGCAAGTCGCTTGTCGAAGTCGTCGAGCGGCAAATCGTACACGACGAGGTCGGCTATCGCCGAAGCCACGTCTCCTGCCGTCTCGAAGCGACCGGGCATCGCAAGGCGGATACTCTCCTTCGCGAGGTCGAGCTCCTCGCTCGTTGGGCCGTCTCGACGAAGTCCCTCGAGCTCGACGAACACCTCTTTGACTGCCGGTATCGTTTTCGCGGCCAAAACTGACGCGCCGATCCCGAACGGGCCTGCCCCGTGCCGCATCGCGAAACCCGATCGCGCGCCGTACGTATACGCGTTCTTCTCGCGAAGATTGATGTTGATGCGACTTGAAAACATACCTCCGAGAATGGCATTCATCACCGCAAGGGTCTCACGACCCTGTATCGCGTAGGGTACTCCGGGCCGCACGATCTGTATTTGCGACTGCGCCCCGGGGCGGTCGACGACGACGATGCGCTTTCCTAGGGTGGTCGTCGACGGAGCCGCAGGTCCCTTGTGCGAAACCGCGAGGGGGGAGCCTTTCCAGCCTCCGAACGCGGCTTCGAGCTTCGGTACGATAGCGTCACGCGTGACGTCGCCCGACACGACAATGGCCGCGTTGGCGGGAACGAAAAGACGTTCGTAAGCGCGTGTGAGCTCGGCGCGAGTGAGCTTTTTCGCGTCCAGTTCTTCGCCCCCGAGGCTGTGGCCATACGGGTGAGCACGCCCGAATAACGAGGCGGCCAGTGCGTTTTGTGCCATCGTGGCGGGGCTGCTTTTTTGCGACGCGATGTCCGCGATTCGGCGCGCGCGTAGACGTTCGACTTCGGCGTCGGGAAACGTAGGGTGGAGCGCGACGTCGCTTAGCAACTCGAGCGCCGCGTCGAGTTTGTCTGCGATAACTTTTACGCTCACGCCGCCCGAATCCCAATCCAACCACGCACCGTGTTGCGCTCCGAGCGCCTCGAAGTCGTCGCTGACTTGAAGTGCGTTACGCTTTTTCGTGCCTTGCTCGAGCATCCCACCGAGGAACGAGAGAGAGCCTGGGCGAGCGCCTTCGAGATCCCCGGCGCCCGCGCGAACCACGAGGCGTAATCCGACAATCGGAAGCTCGTGCCGCTCAACGATAAGCACTCGCAGCCCGTTCTTCAGCGTGGCTTCGACCACCTTTGGCGCGACGAACGCGAGCTTCCCGTTCGGTGCCGGGGCTTGCTGACGGAAGGGGGCGTCGGGGGTTTCACTGTGAGGCACGACGGCCGCTTCGTGCGGGACGGTCGTGACGCTGGGCTTCGTGGGTACGGAGGGGGCTGGCGCCTCTGCGCATCCGGCGATTCCAAAGCCGAGACCCAAAAGCAACGAGGTAAGAAGCCGTGCCGAGCGGTTCACTTACCACCTCGCGTGGTCTTCGTAATGCGGCCGGCGAGGGGGGCTTCCGTTTTGGGAGTAACCAAAGTGACCACGCGTTCTTTCTCCTTTAGCCATGTGCGTGCAGCCGTCCCGAGCGTGACGACGTTTGCGTTCGTGGTCCGAGCTAGGTCTCTCGAAAGGTAATTGGCATCATGCACGTAGTGAGCATACGTATTGAGCCTGTTCGCTCGCGACGAGCTACGCTCTAGGTCAAAGAGCGTGCTGGTCACGTTCGCGGTGCGCGCCCGTGTAAGTTCGGCTTCCGTGACACCCTCGGTGCGCAGCTTCGCGAGCTCCTCGTCAATGACCTTGAGCAGCTCGTCACCCGAATGTCCGGGCTTTGCCGTCGCGGTCACCTCGAACTCTCCCGCAAGTTCGCTCCCGTCCTGCGAGGCGGTGACGTTCTGGGCGATCTGCAGGTCGTAGACGAGTCGCTTGTAGAGGCGACTCGTTTTGCCCCCCGTCAGGACGTGGGCGACAAGGTCCAGGTCGGCGTCGCCCGGCGCAAACAGCTCGGGTGTTGGCCACGTCACAATCACGCGCGCGAGCTCCACACCTGCCTCGACCTCGATACGCGTTTCACCGCTGAGAACAGCTCGCTGTGGCATTTTTCGAAGAACGTCGGCTCCTCGTGTCACCGGGCCAAACCACTTCTCAACCAGGGCTAGTGCCTTCGTGCTCTCGAAATCACCCGAAATAACCAACGTCGCATTGTTGGGTACGTAGTTCGTTTTGAAAAACTGCGTGACGTCGTCGAACGTCGCGGCGTCGAGGTCCTCGGGGGTGCCAATCGTGAGGAGTCGATAAGGGTGATTCGGCGGGTAGAGCTCGGCACTCACGAACGCCGGGAGCATGCCGTAGGCTTGGTTCTCATAGTTCTGCCGGCGCTCGTTTTTAACGACTTCGCGCTGACTTTTAAACGTCTTTTCATCGGCGTGGGCGAGAAGAAACCCCATACGGTCGCTTTCGAGCCAGAGCGCGAGTTCGAGTCGATTCTTGGGGACGGTTTCGAAGTAGTTGGTCCGGTCGGTGTTCGTCGTTCCGTTGATCGACGTCGCGCCGGCTTGCTCGAGAAAACGAAAGTAGGTGTCTTCGGGAACGTGTTTGCTCCCTTGGAACATGACGTGCTCGAACAGGTGCGCGAACCCGTTTCTGTGAGGCGCCTCGTCCTTCGAGCCGACGTGGTACCAAACGTTGGCCGTCACGATCGGCGTTCGATGGTCTTCATCGAAAATCACTTCGAGCCCGTTGGCGAGCTTCGTGGTGGTCGCTTTCAGCGAAAGCGGAAGCGGGCTCGCTTGGCTCTGTGCCGCGGCCCCGCGCGGCGACAGCGTCAGGGCGATGGCAAGAAAAGATGAGGTGGCGAGCAGCGGGAGGAGTTCGAGCGATCGGCGCATGCGCGGCGGAGTATCCCGCCAGTTGGTGATTTATCCCACCTTTTTCGCCATCCGAAGAGCCTTACGCACCCCGGCGCTGAAAGAGATTTACCCCACCTGGATCGCGGCCGACCCCTCCAGGCTGGCTTGCCCAGCGATGGCGAGCCCTTTGGTTCAGCCCTAGCGTCAAGGCTTCGTTCCTTGGAACTTCGATGGCCCGCTGGAACGCCGGATGCATCCTTCCGTTCGTCCGAAAGCGGACGGAGGCGAAACCGTGGCGGACGAGGGAAACATCGCACTCGTAGTGGGACTTCTGAATACACTCGAGCGCGAGCTTCTGCCGGCGATCGAGCGAGGCGACCCGCAGGCGTGGGGGCGCGCCAATCGCATCGCCGATGCGGTGCTCGCTCTCGTTCCAGATGACGACCGCGAGGGATCTGACTTGCCGCCGCAACGCGTCGGCGCACTCCAGGCTCTCTACGTTGCGGCCAGGCCTTCGCGCGCAGACGTGGCCGCGCGATCGTGTGCGCTCTACACGTTTGTGACCCGCGGTCGGGAGGCTCTCGATCCGCAGCGACGCAGCAGACCTCCTCCGCTAAAGCTCGGTCGTCCAAGCCTACTTCCGGTCAATCTGGTTGCGGCACCATCGCTTGCTTTTCCCGCCTGGGTGCCCGAGGGGGGCGTTCTCGGTGGATTTCGTCTTGTCAGGCCGATGGCCAGCGGAGGCCTTGGTTCGTTGTTCCTTGCGCGACGCGTCGAGGACGACGGAGATCCCCTCGCGAAGGATGTTGTACTCAAGGTGCCTCATGACGCGGCGGCGCTTGCGGCTTACGTCCCTGAAGGCGAGCTGCTCGCTCAGTTTCGCGCCGAGGCATCGGCTCTGGCGGCGATTCCGGTCCACCCAAACCTTGCGCGCATCTTGGCGTTCGACGTGGCCGCACACCCGAAACCGTTTCTCGTGATGGAGCTCGTCGAGGGGCCGACGCTCGAAGAGGAGCTTGCGGAAGGCGCGATGACGACGGCTCGCGCGCTCGAGATCCTCGACGGCGTCCTCGCGGGGCTCGACGCTATGCATGCGACAGGCGTTGGTCATCTCGACATCAAGCCTGACAACGTCATTCTGCGACGGGGAACGGGAGCCGCGACGCTCGTGGACTTCGGTTTGAGCGGGCGCCACGTCCGAAAGAAGTGCGGAAATCCGATGTACGCGCCTCCCGAAGTGTGGAGCGATGATCGCGCGCCCGAAAGCGCGTTCGCGGCCGACGCGTACTCCTTCGCGTGCCTCGCGTTTGAGCTCCTAACGGGGTCACCGCTGTTCGACGGCGACGAACTTTTTGGCGTGATACGAAAGCACCTTGCGCACGATGGCGTGCCGTCCGGCATCGCCTCGCTCCGGGCGCGACCGGAGCTCCGTAAGCTCGCGGAGATCTTGTCGCGGGGGCTGCGCGCGAACCCGTCGCTCAGAACGCGCATTCGCATGTTCCGCACCGAACTTGCGCGCCTTGGGCCCTCGCTCCGAGAGGTCGTTTGGCCGGTTGAAGGCGCGACGCGTCTTTCTCTCCCGCCTTCGGGCAGCAGCATTCCGCCAGCAAAACCCTCGTCTACCGCCGATATGCCTTGGTCTGACTACCGAGTCTCGCGCGCCGGGTAGTGACCGCGCCGTCACTGTCACGCTTTCGTTGGCTTTAGCTCGTGGCCTGCTGCGAGCTCGCGCGCGACGTGCTCGAACATGGACGCATCGGCGTCGCGCTGGGCGCCCGTTCGGCGAGCTTCAGAAGCGATAGGCAGCATCATGCGCGGTACCTTGGCGAGCGCTTCGCGGTGCCGGCCAAGGTACGCCCAGTAGAGTGGCGTCAGCGGGCAGGTCGTCTTGGGGTCGAAGCGGCATCCTTTGCAGTAGTCGCTCATCTTGTTGATGTATGCAGAGCCTGCGATATACGGTTTTGTTGTGAAAAGGCTTCCAAGCCCAAACGTTCCCATGCCGTGGACATTCGGCTCCACGACCCAGTCGTACGCATCGATGTAGGCGACCCAAAACCAATCAGTGATTTCTCGTGGCGACACGTCGAGCAGCGTGGCGATGTTCGCGAGAACCATCAGGCGCGTAATGTGGTGACTCTGCCCGTCTTCCCAGACGGATGTGACGACGTCGTCGAGGCAGCGTAGTCCCGAAGCCTTTCCCCAGTACGCGGGCGGCACGTGGCGATCGGCACCAAGGACCGACGTAAGCGAGCCTCCGTCGCGCTTCGCGTCGTCGGCGTTCGTGTCATTGGAGTTGCTGTTGGTTTTGCCGAAGGGACGACCTTGCCATTGTGACCAGCCTCCGTCGCCCGGTTCGCTTGCGAGGCTTTGGCGCTTTCCCTCAATCACGCGGAAGCCGTCCGTCGCTTCGTGGACATGGCGCATGTATTCACGCCAACCGAGAATCTGGCGAACGAACCCCTCTTTGCTGGCGATGGGAAGCGAGTCCATGGCGGAGGCCTCTTCCACGACTTGCGTAGCGAGCAACCTGAGGTTGTTGAGAAGAGGCGATATTCGGGTATGAAAGAGGCTTCGCGACGCGGTCGACATCGCGTCTTCGAAAGGTCCGAAGTGAGGGAGGCAGGCGACCTTAGCGAAGGCCCAGAGACGTTCGGCATCCTCTTTCGTTGCGGGTAGAGATGTGGGCGTGAGTCGACCGGGGTGATGCGCAAATCGCTCGCGAATGAGGTCGCAAACCTCGGCCGTGATCGCATCGACTTCAAACCTCGGTGGCTCGGGTGCGGTGGGAACGCCCGGCCAGCGTTTTCGGTTTTCGCTATCGAAGCTCCACTTCCCTCCCGACGGCATGCCCTTCGCGTCGGTGAGAATTCTGAGGCGCGCGCGGACATGTTTGTAAAATGCATCCATGCGCCATGGCGGAGCACCGTGACTTGCCTGGAAGTCGGCCGTGGTCGTGAGCCATCCTTCGTGTGGAACTTCCTCGATGTCGCCCGACGTCACGAGCGCGCTCAGTTCCGCGCGAAGTTCCCGCTCCGCGGGCCGCATCATCCGAAGCGGCCCCGTCTCTTTCGCCACGACCTTCAGTGCGCCGGCGTAGGAGCTGGCGACTTCGTGGCGAACCGAGACACCTCGCGCGGCCTGTTCGAGTGCGAAATGTCTCAGGTTCGTAAGCACGAGAGCGAGCTTTTGTTTGTGATACGGCCGTCTCGAAGCTTTGCCGGGGCACTCCACGAGCACGATACCGAGCGTGCTCGGGTCCTCGCGAGAGAGCGGACCCACGCCGTCCGTGAGTTGGTCGTAAGGGACGAAAAGCCATCGCTTCGGAGCGACGGCTTGGCCTCGCCTTGTAGGAGTGGGCTGCGACGACAGGGCGGCGCTCAATGCGCGTCGAAAAGCACTCATGATATGGCCCTTACCACGGCGGCTCGTGGGGTGGACGCAAGTGCCGCGACGGCGGCGGCAGAGTCTATGCGCGCTGGCTTCGACGAGCACGACTACGCAAGACGCCCACCAGCGTGAGCGCGAGCATGGCTAGAACGGGCGAAGATGGCGATGTTGGCGCGCGAGGTGTCGAGGCGCACCCCGTAGCTTCTGGCTCTGCCGCCGCGGTGACCGGCTCGCCTTCACGCTCGGGCGCATCCGGAACAGCCTTCGGACTCTCGGTCGGCGTCCTATCACCCGCGTCCGGCTTCGCTTGGCTGCAGTCTGCACCTTTAGGGAATCCGCCTGAAGGTGATAGCGCGAGGCGTGCCAAAGAGCTGTTGCCGAAGACGCCGTCCTCTTTGATCGTGTCCTTGGGATTATTTCGGTTCCAGAGGCGCTGGAAGGCTTCGACGGAGAGGCCGCGCAAGTCCAAGGTGCCTGCGCCGACGAAGTCGTAGTGGACTGCGTCGCTCGCGCCGAGCCAACGGAAGTCGGTGCCCTTGAGCGTCGTTCGCCACCCTTCACTGTCGTTCACATCGACGGCCGTCGCACTCTCGTGGTTGCTCGTTCCCGGCCGGGCGGCGAGAGGGATGTCGCACGCCTTCGTTTCGTACCATCTGTAGAGAAGGTATTGCTGCGCGAGCGAACGTGTCATGGAGTTAATGGACAAAACGATGCCGCGCGTCTTCTGCGCCGCGATGAGCTTTTCGGCAGCCTTTGTCTGTAGATAGGGCAACACCGATGAGCCAAACTTGAAGCCCGGCGCCGTCGCGAGGCTCGTAAGTGCGTTGGGCCTCAGGCATTGAATTTCTTCGAGCAGCTGAATTGACAGACCCTTGACGGCGCTCGTCGCGCATCCATTTGCCGCCGCCACTGTCGCGACAGTGTCATTCGCGTTGAGACCGGACGCCGCGGCGCGTGGCCTTCCTTCGACTTCGTCATGAAAGTCCGCGACCGCGGTATCGTTTGCGCCGTCCGAGCACGCGACCGTCGCCGAAGTCGCGAGCAAGACAAGCGACGCAAACCGGCGAACCGTAGGTGCGCTTGCGAAGACGGTCGAGCTTCGGGGAAGTTTCATGTCGCTTACAGGTGCATACATTGCACCGTCATGACATCACTGAATTTGCGCTGCGAACTCCCTTCGAGGGGCTCCGAAGATGTCTGACAGGGGGTCCTTTGATCCAGCCCCAGTTCTTAAGCTCTTTTTTTTCGTCCCGCACCTCCGTCCGCCGACCCCTCCGGGCCCTTCAGCTCTGCAATTCAATCTTTCATAATTGCGAGATTCGTACCCCCTAGGGAGGGTGTACGTTAGCGGGAGAAGTGGCAAATTCCGGCGCGTGATGCCCAACGCCGTACCCCCCTCTGAACTTGCCACTCTATTGAGCGAGAGCCCGCGATTGCAAGCGAGCTTCTTACAGCTCGACCCGTCTCACAGGGACGCGCTGCTCGCGTTCGTCGTAGCTCCTGTCGAGTCGAGCGTGCGCAGTCGCCGCGCCGCACTGGCCGCGCTGTCGCTGTTTGCTCTCGCGCGAGACCTACCGCTTGATTCGCCTTGCGCGCTGCTCGCGGCACAGGATCTAGCTCGAACGAGCGCTCGAGTCCGCCGAGTCGGGTGATTGCACCGGCTCGCCTCCTGGCGATACGTGCCGTTGAATACCGCCACGCCGAACGTGGGGGGCCATACCCCCCTTACGACCTGCGTTCCGGGCTTCGTCGCTATTGAATTGGTGAGCCGTTCCTGCGGCATGAGCCGCCTTGCCGCCTTTACTTGCGATTTCTCGCACGCGTTCGGCCGGCATGGCTGCGAACCCACGACGTCGAGTGCGGTGTTTCGTGTCTGTCGGTTCGGCGGGCAACGGCTTGGCGCCGCTCGCGTGTGTCTCCTCGGCGATCGTCATGGTGAACCTCCTCTGGGTAGCTTTCACGGAATCGTGCGAATACAGCTCTTGTAGCGACGCTCGTGCCATTGTCTGTACGCACGAAACGAAGCCCAAATCGAAGTTCCTTCCGTGTCACGGCGCGACAACCGTAGCGCGCTGGTGCCACGTGCGTTGGGGGTATAGTTCATCCTTTGCTTAGGAGGCGGAGCCCTCCCATGGCCTCATGACCCAGCCGTGAAAGATACTCCTCGGGTCTAGCAAAATGAGGAGTCCGCTCGAGATAAGCTCCTCGACCGCGAGACAAATCTCGTCGAGCGCGTCGCGAAACGAAGCGATGTCTCGATAACGCATCCTCGCGTCACAGTGATTCGTCCACACGAGCTCCACGCTTTCTAGTGTTTCCTGCGCAGCCCCAGAGCGACCGTCGACAAGGCACGCATAGATCAGGCGCGCTTCGTCACTGAGGTGCGTGAGACGTGGATGTAGCCATTCGATCTCGCGCAACCGCGCAACATCGAGCCCGAGTTCGAGTCCCAGCGCGTCGACGTTCGCTGACGCACCTCCTAATTCACTTCGACGGTTCACTGGCGTTACCTCCTCCGCGTCGCGGATGGTTGGGGGTCCGACCGCCCGTCGCTGCAACCTCCGTGCGACGATGCCCGAAGAACCTGGGCGTCGCGGCTAAGGCACTACTTTGTGGATGACTACGGGATCGCCCGGAACGCCAACGACAAGCTCTTTGGCGACGTAAACGACATTCCCACCGTTCGGCTCGACCGACTGGAACGCGACGGAACGATCAAAACTCCCATACGGACTGACCGCGAGCGTCGCAATCCGGTCTGCGGGGGCGACGATGCTCACGAGCGAGCCTGCCACGATCGTTCGATGGCTCGCGAGACCGAGCAGCTCTGCCGCTGTCAGAAGCGACGGCATGCCGCCCTGTCCGCCTGCGCCATCGAGCGCGACAACCACGCCGCCTGCCTTGGCGAACTTCGCGACGTCGGCAGCCCACGTGGCTCCGATAGCTTCAAGCGTTGCAATAGCGCCGCTCGACTGATCGTGAATGAGCACGACGTCGTATACCTGGGCGAGCGCGCCGCTCGCTATCGCGGCCGGATTGGTGGCCACGGTAAACGCGAGCGTTCGACCCGCGGCGGAGGCCTGAAGCAGCGATTTGACGTTGGCGACGACGGCGCCGTCGGCGAATTGCTCGTAAGAAAGAATACGCAGCGGATTTGAATTCGGAATGAATATGGCATTCGCCAGCACGCGCACTTGAGACGACGACGCGACAGCATCTCGGTAGTCGTGTCCGATAACGACGATGTCGCCCGGCGTTCCTCCTTGGCACTTCGAATCGGCGCAGATGTTCGACGGACAAAACTTTCCGCACGCCCCGCAGTTCCGCGGATCGGTGACGAGGTCGACACATTTCCCGCCGCAGGAGACCCGCGTTCCGGCGCAGGGCGCGGCGCACCCGGGGCGCCCGAAGGCGTCGAGCACGCACGTGCTCAACGGAGCCACGCAAACCACACCGCACGCCCCGCAAGCCGCAGGGGTCACGTACGGGGGCGGCGGGCAAGCGTCTCGAACTCCGCCTCCGTCGTCGCTTCCGTCCCCGTTCGTGCCGTGGCTGCCATCGCTGTCGCTGTCGCTGTCGCTGTCGCCATCGCCATCGCGATGGGGGCCTCCTTCAGCAGAGGAGTCGTCCGCCTCACCGTCGCGAGGGCCTCCGCATAGGGAATCGATGCACGAGACGCCGGCCGCACACGTCGCCGCCACGCAACCGCCACAATGATCCGGATCGGTGGTCGTGTCCGTACACAGGCCCTCACAGGCAACGTACCCGACGGCGCACGCGCCGCCGACGAGCGAGTTTGCTTCGCCGCACCCTTGGGCGAGCGAAGCGCCTCCGGCCGTGGCCAGACTTATCGCTAGGAGGGTTGAGCGGACCCTTTGTTTCGAGGGTCGCTTTCTGGATGTAGTCCTCACCACGTTCCTCCGCCGGGTGCGGCTGCGTCTTTCGAGCCGGACGGCGACGTCGACGTCGGGGTGCGCGTGATCCAGAATTCGACCCTCCGATTTTTCGCTTCCGCGCGTGCAGTCTGCACCTTTGGTCGCGATCGTCCAAAGGCTTCGGCGGTGACCCGATCCTCCGCGACGCCGAAGCGAGCCAAGAGTCGCTTCACGGCCTCCGCGCGGTCGCGTGAAAGCGTCACGTTGTGGTCGGCGGAGCCAGTCGCGTCCGCGTGACCCTCGATTTTAACCTCGAGAATCGAGGGTGTTGCGATGATGAACGTGGCAAGCTTTTTGACGATACCCCAGCTCGCGTGCTTCACCCGGGCGCTGTCGACATCGAACAAGATGACCTCATCGAACAAGATGCGATTGTCTTCGACGTGTACGCTCTCGCCTGCGGGCGGGCATCCCGTCGTCTTCGGATCGCTCGTGGGAACGCCCGGGAGATCCGGACATGCGTCGTCGAGATCGCCTATCCCGTCGAGATCGCGATCTGCGAGCGGACAACCGTTTGTCGAGGGGTCGTGGGTCGGAATTCCAGGCACTTCAGGGCAAGCGTCGACTTCGTCAAGAATGGCGTCTTTGTCTCGATCATGGTCGTTTGGCGGACACCCGTTCGTCGTTTTCTCCGTGGTCCGGAGTCCCGGGACGTCGGGGCAGGCGTCTTCCGCGTCGATGACGGCATCGAGGTCTCGGTCGGGCGGTGGCGGACACCCGTTCGTCTTCGGATTCGTGGTCACGAGGCCAGGAACGTCGGGGCAAGCGTCGGTCGGGTCGACGACGCCATCTCTGTCTCGGTCGCCGTCTGGAACACGCGTTTTTTCACGGACGCCGAGGCCGACGTGAAGGCCTAAAGAGACGAGATACGCGTCCTCCGGTCGAAGCGATTCCGTTTGAACGATGTCGGTCAACCCGAGGAACGGTCCGAGGTCGAGCCGTCCCGTAGGCGTGACACGAAAATCCCAGCCGATGGCGGCGTCGAGTGCAAAGCGCGTTCGATTTCCAGTTTGCGTACCGCCAAGCCCGACGGACGCCCACGGTCCGGCGACGCTTATGAAGGGGCGAACACGGAGCCCTAACGTCGCCACCACGGCGGTACCGGTTCCGTGCTTTTCGAGCCGCGGATCGCGTGGTGCATTCCCCTCCGCGAGCGCAAATGCGCCCACTTTTCCCTCGAAACCCAGGCTTCGACCGATGGGCGCCTCGAGCGACGCGGACACGGAACCCCCGAAGCCGAATTCGCGACTCTGTGGTGCGCTTACCGCATGGGCAACGCCGAGTGTCCCATGAGCGCGCAGATCGTCGCCGAAGACATTTGGCGCCGACGTGACGACAGCCGCAAACGCAAACGCAAACGCAAACGCAAGTCGACAGACGCAGGCCGTTCGCATCCGCACTCCCCGTGACGCATCGATTCGTCCCCCGAACACGTCGCCACTCTAAACGAGAGCCACGACGATCGGACGTTTTCGTTTGAGCATGTGTGGGTGTGTGTTAGCGGGTGAGCTCGACCGGAGGTCCAAAATGACAATCGCGCGCACACACTTCGTTCCTGAAAACGCTGAAAAATATAGGGTCTGTCGGCGGCCGGCGGCACGAGTTTTAGGGGCTGCCTTCACCTCGTTGCTCGCTGCGGCGCCGCTCGTGATGGGCGCCTGTGCGCTGGGGTGCTCCAGCGAGCCGACGGCGAACATGGTCAGTACAGGAGCCGGGGAGTTCGAGCTCACTCAAGATTCTGTCCCAGGGACTCTGATTCGGCCGGGTCGCTCGGTCGGCCCCGTGCGCCTCGGGGCGACCTACGGGTCGCTCAAATCTACGCTCGACCCTACGGGCACGGCGCCGGCGTTTGGCGCGAACAACGTCGTGTTTGCTTCGTATCCGTCGCTCGGGCTCGAGATCGTATTTGCGTCGACCGCACCTGCGGCGCTGACCGACGATGCGCGGGTCCTTTCGGTAGGCGCGCTCAACGCGACGCCTGCGGGCATCCCATTTGTCGGTATCGCGGCTCCGGGTGAGCGGCGAGATGTCATTGAACAGCGTCTCGGAAAAGGCGAAAACACGGGAGATACCGTGTTTTATTCGGCGGGCCTCGGCATTCGCTACGCGAGCGCCGACGCGGCAGACGCTGTCGCCAAAACGGTGAGTGTTTTCCCCGCGTACCGTATTCAGACTCGGGTTCCGGAAATGCGAGGACCCGTGGCTACGTCTCCCTCCTTCCCTCGCCGAAGCGAGCCTCTCGATCTCGGCGTACGTGGTACCAAAGGCGCGAAGAGCCTTGGCGTCGTCGATATGCACCTTCATCCAGGGTTTTTTGGTCGCATTCCGGCAACGACCAAACCCTTTATTGTCAATTCCGTCCCACCGTTCTTGAAGGTTCACGTTCCGGCCGTGTCGGCCCAAGGACTGGACCCCTGGGCGCCCGAACTCGGAATTCGTGCGCAGACGGAGCTCGCAGGGGTTGGACACGCTGTTTTGTTTGCGGTATACACTCAAAAGACGACGGGTTACATGACGAATGAAGAGGTCGAGGCGATCGTCACCGACGCGCGCAATCGCGCGGCCGACGGTCTCCCTTGGGCCTTTGCTCTCGCGAGCATCAACTTCTTCGACGGCTACGTGAAGGAGGACGGTACGGTTGACGAAGCGGTGGCGCGCCGAAGGCTTGCGGCTCTCTCCGAATATTTCGAACAACGCCGTGACGTGTTCGTTGGAATCAAACTTGCGCACGCGCACCAGGGCGTCGCGTTCGACGACGCGCGCTACCTTGGCGTCTACGACGTCGCTGCGAAAAGCCAGGTTCCCGTGTACTTGCATACGGGGTTCACTCCATTTCCAGGCGGGAAGAACCTCCCGGCGTATTACGACCCTCAAGGACTCGAAAATACGATTATCAACTTTCCAAACGTTACGTTCGTCCTCGGCCACGTCGGTCAAGGAGACCCTACTGCGGTCGAGCACTGCCTTCAGCTCGCCACGAAGTACCCGAACGTTTTTCTCGAAATTAGCGCGCTCAACAGGCCGCTCGTCGTCGACGACGACGGCGACGCGATTCCGCCCGACCCGTCAAAGCCGCAGTACCCGTACGTCATCGCGCAAGTTAAAGCTCGCGGCCTTATCGACAAAACGATTTTCGGCACGGATGGCCCCCAGAGCGCAGGTACTGTAAAGAAGTACAGCGGCCTTCTGCGTCAAGCGATGACCGATAACGCGTACACGCCTGAAGAGACCGCCGCCGTCATGGGCGGAAACTTCCAACGCGTGTACTTTCCAAGCCGCTAGCTGCGCGAAAGCACCGAGCGGCGCTCAAGCGGGCGGGAGACTCTGCGCGAACGTGAAAAAATGAGTCGGGTCGAACTGCTGTTTTGCCCGACTTAGTCTTGCAAGGTTGTCAGCGTAGTAAGCGCTCGGCCAATCGTCTCGTGTCGAGTCTGCGTAGTTCGGATACGCGCGGCCTGACACGTTTCCTGACGCTTTTAGAGCGTCACCGATGGCGCGGAGCCGAATCGCACTATTACCGTCCTGTGCGTTTGGCCCCATGGCGGTGCCTCCCCACGACATGTAGAGTTGCATGCAGCAAAGGATGTCCTTTCGGTGTGCAAACGCCATGGCGTCTGACGGGACCGCGCGGATCACGGGACCATAGCTGTCGAAGAGGAACGCAAACGCCCACGGGTTACCGACCGCTCGAAGGACCTTCGCGATGGTGTCGACTCCCTCGTTGTTAAGTGGTTTTAAGTAGTAGTCCGACCGGGCGCGCCAGCGCGATTCCTTGGACGAGCTTGCTCCGCCGTTGAAGTAGTCGATGGCGTCGAGATAGCTACGTTCCCGAAGCCAGCCCTCCATGGGAACTCCCCAATCGGGTCGGGCGGTTGCCATAAGTGCATCTGCGGTTCCGAGAAACTGTCCACTGATGGCCACGCTGCCCGAGCCACCGCCACCGCTTATAGACATAATAGAGACGATCTCTGGCGCCATGTCTTTTATCCATTGAAACCATAGCGGGACGATGCGTGACGCCTCGTCGAGGGTAAACTTGTGATAAAATGTAGTGACGACGGGAGGAACAGCGTGAACGCGGTATTCCATGGATGTAACGACTCCAAAATTACCGGCGCCACCTCCGCGGAGAGCCCAAAAGAGTTCTTTGTTTTCTCGGTCGTTCGCAACGACGATCTCGCCCGCGGCGTTCACCAGCGTGAGCGAGACAATGTTGTCGACGCCTAACCCATGCTTTCGAGAAAGAAATCCGAAGCCGCCTCCGAGCGAGAACCCAGAGAGTCCGACGGTTTTGCAACTCCCCATGACGGCCCCCGTGTTCGGGCGCGCGTCGAAGAGTCGCCTGGCGAGTTCGCCTTGCTTCCACCCGGCGCCGATTACCATCGTGTCGGTACCGAGAGCGAAACTCTTTAGGTTCGAGATGTCGATGACGATGTCATTGTTCATCGACGCTCCCTCGTAGCTGTGTCCGCCGCTCCGGACGGTCACACGTCGCCCGTTCGCCCGCGCCCACTTCATCGTGGCCGCCACCTCGCGTTCGTCTTTGCAGTACGCGATGTACGTTGGTTTAACGTCGATCCGTGGATTAATGACCGTGCGCGCAGCGGTGTATTCAGCACTCGTCGGCACGATGAGTCGACCTTCGGCGCGAAGCGTGCCTGGGAACGCGGAAGGGTCATCGACGAGCGACTCTAGGTCCGTCCGTTCGGAGCCGTTGGGATTGGCGCAGCCCGTTGCGAGAACCGCAAGGCTGCCGGCATAGCGAAGGACTTGGCGCCTGGAGTGCATCGTGTGGATTCCTTCGTGACGGTTGGAGCTAGTCCGCGCATCGGCTCATGCGATACGCCGTGAGCCGGTTGCCGACCGACATAGACGCAAGTGTCACGCCACGTAGGTTTGCTCCGAACCGTGCGAAAAAGCGTGGCGTCGCAGAGACGTCGAGCGCTCTCGTTGGGGGGACGACGGATCCATCTCCGGATCCAGTCGTTCGGGTGCGTGGCGGACGGGGCTGACAAGACGCATGGGCCGTTTCGCAAGTTCTCCCATGTTGTCCCGCCGCCTGATTGCGGGCCGCGCAGAGTCGGCCGCTGATGGCCACGCGTTCCTCATCGCCCTTCGCTGAGATCCCCCCCGCGAGTTGGCCGTTTCAAACGTCGAGGATCGATTCGAGCTCGACTCGTAGCTCCGGCCTCCATGCGAGAATTGCCTCAAAAGCGAGCGCCGCACGGGTCGGGTCGAGCGCTGCGAAGGAGCGCGCGAGTGCCACGATGACGGGCCCTTCTTCGGGCGATACGAAGGCCTTGGTCAGCCTCGAGCCTTTTGCGTTTTGGGAGACGGGTACAAGGCGTTCCTCGAGAAAGGCCACTACGCGGGCTCGGGCCTCCGGACGCGCGAGGGAAAGGGTAAGCGCCGCTGCGACCCGCAGTTCTAGACTTGGAAGTCCGTGGCCGAGTACGATTCTTCCGAGCCTTTCAATCGCCGAGTCATCGATCGGTTGCAGCTGCTGAAGTGCCTCGACGGCCGCGACGCGTACGGGGTCGATGCTGCTGTCGAGCACGCCGAGCAGCAGCGCCTGCGCGCGCGAGCCCCAAAAGTTCACCACGGCTTTGAGTGCGACGACGGCGATGGGCGGTTTTTCGAGGAGGACGAAGCGCAGGGCAAGCTCGCCCGCGACGTCCGAACGCACCGAGGGAGCCGCACGTAGCAGGTCTTCGGCGAGCGCTTCGTCAGATCGCGATGCGAGCGACGCTATCGACTCGAGACCGCCGAGTACGACCGGTAACGCGGCAGGTCCGGTAGCCTGCAGAAAACGCACGAAACGAGCGCGCAGCTCAAGACTCGGCATTTGAGATTTTCGAGTCTCGAGAAGCGACCGCGCGCCGACCGGCCCGGCGAAACCCAAGATGGTTATCGCGTCGCTTTCGGCTTCGACCTTTCCGCTGAGCAATCGGTTCGTGAATGCCCGCATCGGCGCGGGATCGCGAAGTCCTCGAAACGCACGCTCCAGTAAGTCGCGCTCGTGGCCACAAAGTCGAGGCTCGTCCAGGCGTTCCTCGAGCCAACGTATGATCTCGCCCGCAAGACGTAGGTTGCCTTCGTACACGGCGGTTCGGAGCGCGTCACGTAGCGCCGCTAACGCCTTTTCATCGCCTGACGCCGCCCGTGCAAACGCTTGGGACGGGTGAGTCGAGAAGTCTCTCGCGGCGGGAACTGCGCGAGAGGAAATCCGCGCGTAGGGCCGGCTCCCTGTAGCCCAGTCGTCATCCACCAGTTCACGTAGAGCGGCTCGAAACGCACGTACATCCGGGAACCGCGTCGCGGGATTTTTCTCGAGGGCTTTCAGAATCATCGCTTCGAGATCGGAGTCGAAAGTTCCCGCGACGACCTTCGATGGCGGCGTCGGCTGCGTCGTGACATGAAGTCGGAAGACCTCCGTCGAATCAGGATTTTCGAAGGGGAGTCGTCCTGTGGAGAGCTCATAGAGGAGTACGCCCAGCGCATAGACATCGGTACGCGCGTCGACCGGCTCATTCCTAATCTGCTCGGGGGCCATATACGCAGGCGTGCCGACTACCTTGGTAGCATCGGGAAGTGTGATTCGCGCAGAATCGATGCTCGTTAATTTGTCCCGTGGGTCGTCCGAAACCCAATGCGCTATTCCGAAGTCGCAGACCTTGGCGAGTTCGGAGATATTTCCGTCGTCGTCCTTGCGCGCGACAATGACGACATTCTCGGGCTTAATGTCTCGGTGAATGACGCCTGCGTCGTGCGCATGAGCGAGCCCGGCGCAGGCTTGCGAAACAAGGCTTACAAGCCTCGGAAGCGGTAGTGGGCCGTCTTGATCGAGAATCTGCTGAAGACTGAGTCCGTCGAGGAGTTCCATGACAATGTAGAGAATGCCGTCGGGCTCTTGTCCGTAGTCAAGGATTCGGAGCACGTTTCGGTGGTCGAGCTGACTTGCGGCGAGAGCCTCTGCGTAGAATCGCGCGCAGTAATCGTCACTATGTTGGAGAGTCGGATGCAGTACCTTGACCGCGACGGGTCGCCTGAGCGTGGTGTGCCGTGCGCGATAGACCTCGCCGCTCGCGCCGCTACCTAGGAGGTCTTCGAGTACAAAACGGCCTCCGGAAAGCTCGCGACAACGGAGTTGCCCTGGCGCACGGCGCGAGAAGGTCGAAGAACCGACAGGCCCCGTGGTCCGTCGAAGTGCGGCGACGTGACTCGTCGTGAGAGGCGGCGGCAGACTTGAGGTTGCTTGAGCTGGCGCGAACGGGCGCAACGTCGGAGGCTTGAGCGGCGGGGCGGGCGTCGTTTCCGCCGACTCCTTGGACGGACCGAATAGCTCCTCGCGAAGAAGCGCCGCATGCGCCTCATCGAGCGGGGCGAGTTTGAGCGGAAAGGCCCCTCGCTCGTTCGGTGCGCCCATGGGTTCCGCAAGGACGGTCAACGGCTCGTCGATGCCGTCGACGTAAATTTCGAGCACGTGCGTACTCGCGTCGATCGGTGCGGTTTCGAGCGGAAGGTGGGCTGTCTCCCGCGCTACGGCGACCCACGCGAGGTAGCCCCGTTCGCGTCGGTCAGAACGCCGTGTCGTGATGACGGGAAGAAGAGCGCGCATGGCGTCGTAAGCGCGTTCGCGCTCCCTCTCCCTCGTAGAAGACCACGTTCTGGCAGCGCTCGGCCATGCGGGCGCGCTCTGGTCGAAAAGGCTCGCTGGGCGTGGCGACAAGGTAAGACCTGGACACAATTGTGCCCACAGCGGCGCCCGCTGAAAAGGGCGCTCCCAAAGCGTCGAACGCCCTTCTTCGTCGTTTAGCCGCTCGCTCGCTCGAACGCGCGGTGACGGCACGCCTTATGCCCCAGAAGTGCGTCGGAGCTGAGAACGGATGCGACTACTTATCGTGGAGGATGATTGGGACGGCCGCGAGCTACTCGCCGAACTGTTTCGTCGCGCCGACTGGGCAGTGACCGCCGTGGCGACGATCGATTCGGCGATGACCGAACTTCGCGCCGGTGGGTTCGACGTCGTCATCACCGATGAAAATCTCGCCGGCCGGAGTGGTTGCTCGATGCTTCGAGCTGCGGAGGTCGAAGGCCTCCTTGGCCGCGTCGGTAGGCTCGTTTACACGGCAAACTCTGGCCGGCTCGAGGTTCCGCCCGGTACGCGAGTCCTTCAAAAGCCCGTCGCCGTTCGTGTCCTTCTCGGTGCCGCGTCGGCGGCGGTGACGGCCGCGCGCCTGGAGGGCACACTCCCCACATCAACGAACGGCTCGCGAGGAGACGCTAACCTTCGGCCTTGACGCGTTTCTTCAAGACCAGCTTGCGTGTAGGGTCAGGCGAAGGTGGCGAAGCTGGCGCCAACGCTTCCACTTCACGTTGTAGGCCTCCTGGAAGTGTCAGGCGAGGCAGCACCATCAAACTCGTCGCATCGATCTCAACGTGGGGTGGCGGAAGCGAGGTTCGCCTTATCTCCTGCGTGACGGTGAAAACAATTCGCCCGGCGCTCGTGACGGCGACGAGCGGCTCGATGAGCCGAGGCGCGCGCTGGATGCCACGCGCGAATTCGTCTAACGGGACGCGTAGAATCGTGTCCGCAAAAAGCTTTTCTCGGAACCCACCACCGAGGGTGGACGAGACTACGATTTTGGTTTGTGTAGGGCCGCCCGTGAGCTCGATTCGGAGCTCGCCGTCGATCCAATCGCACGCCGTCGTCCCCAGCCGCGCGAGTGCCGCGAGGAGAATGGGCGCGCCCTTCCCAGGTGATGCGATCTCCGCAAATCGCGCGAGCAAGGCCTCCATCGCGACGGAGGAGGTAACGGCGCTTACGATGTGTACGTCACGAAGCTCGGTACACTTCTGAAGTGCAGCGTAGTCCACAATATGGACGTTAGCAGACAACCCGGTCGTTTGGCGGCGTGGGTCGAGCTTGTGGCGGTCTTACGTTGAGCTGATGGAGAAAGTCGAAAGGCTCGATGTGTGCGGCACGCAAAATGGCACCGAGCAAGCACGGACTCAGGTTTGCCGTTTCGGGCACGACGACACACTGAGCGTGGCGGCACATTCTCGCGAGACCGTTCGCACGAGCCTCGGTTCGGAACCCGAGACGTTCGAGAGTGGCCACGAGCTCGTCAGCGGAGAGGTGCGGAAGCGCAAGCATGTTACCCAACTCAGCAAAGACGGTGCCACAGCAGCGACGGCTCCGTACGTCAGCCCTTCTGCACACCGATAGCGTTAGCGAACGATGGGAAGGTGCGTACGGCTGCTTCCAAAAAGGCTACGGAGGGCGACGCGCTCGCCAGTGCCGCCGTCAAGCAGGGCTTGACGCCCTCGGAGACGCTCCTCGAAAGGACCTACCGTCCAACAGGCCTCTGCGGCGAGCTCCTCAATCGGAGGGTCGCCTTCGTCGTTCAGCGGGCAAATGGACCTAACTTCGCCCGGCTCACCGGCCGCGTCGTGCTCGAGCCACCGCAACGGAAGCCCCTGCGTCCGGCACACATAGGGCCGACTCGCGTAAACACGGCAGGCGCCGTCGTCGTCGAGAAACGCGCACGCTCCCTCAACACCCGCGACGCCGTCCGCAAGAAGCTCAGGAAAATGTCTCGTGATAAGCGCGGCCTCGAGGATGAACACGGACAGTCCGTCTGCACAGCAGGACGTGCAGCCTGAGCGGCACCGAAGGCGTGGGCCATGAGCGGCGACGACGGGCGCAACGAGGTCGTCAACCACAGTGTGGAGCCGCTCCACCCAAGCGATAGCCTCGTCTGGAATTGGGTCGGTATGCCGCATTCGCACGACCTCGGTAGCGCTGGTGTCCGGCGGTGTCGAGCGGCCATTCGGACGTGCGCCGTGCGCGGCTCAAGAGGGTCTGAGAGAGCGAACGAAGCGGCATGCGGCATGCAAAGCGCCACCGAATGGGCAATGTTCGACCGCGCACTCTCGTGACAGGTGCTGCAGGGAACGTCGGCAGGGAAGTCGTATGGGCGCTCCAAGCGAATGGGATGGACCTTTGCGCCGCGGATGACTCTGTGAGAAAAATTCGCGCGATGCACGGTGACTCTGTCGACGCCGTTGTCCTGGATTACGAAAAGTTCGAGACCTTTACGCCCGCGCTCCTCGGTTGCAACGCGCTCTTTCTCGTTCGCCCGCCGTCGATAGCCTGCATGGAAACCACGCTCTTACCCTTTATCGACATAGCCCGAAGGCGCGGCATCGAGCACATCGTCTTCTTGTCCGTCATCGGTGCGTCGACGAATCACCTGGTCCCGCACCACGCCGTCGAAAAATACATCGAGGGTGGCGATACAAGTTATACGCTTCTTCGCCCGGGATTCTTTTCGCAAAACCTCGGCGTTGCGTATCGCGAAGACATCGCCGAAGACGGTCGACTTTTCCTCCCAGCTGGTCGAGGTCGAGTCGCGTTCGTCGACATTCGCGATGTCGCCGAGGTTGCGGCGATTATTCTGAAAAATCCGAGGCCACACGCGGAGGCGGCCTACACGTGCACGGGGACGGAGGCTTTGTCGTTCGAGGAGACCGCACGGCTGATGACGGACATCATTCGTCGACCTATTCGTTATGAGGCTGCAACGATTGCAGGGTATGTGCGGCACCTCCATGGGCGTGGGCTGCCACTCGCGCAGATTGCGGTGCAAACGGTTCTCCACGTCGGGCTTCGCTACGGCCATACAGAAAAACTCGACCCTACGCTCGAGCGACTTCTTGGGCGAAAGCCGCGCACTCTCGCGGCGTACGTCCGCGAAAGCGCCGAGCTTTGGAAGCCGTCCGAGTTGCCCGGTACGCCCTCCGGATTCGATGCGTTTGCGAACTCAGCTACCCGATGAAAATGGCCAAGACATTAGGCAATCCGCGCGGCGTGAGGGTTGTCGCCGAATGGCTGGCCGGGTACTTTGAGGGCGGCGGCGGCCGACGCCCAAAATGCCTTTACGCCAGGCGTGTCGGATGCAAAGCGCGACTGACTCGACACCGGATAGCTGACACCTTGTTTCACGTGCTTACCAAGCATGACCGCGACCGTTCCGTCACCGTGGTCGCCGTCATTGAGACGCACCATATCGCCCGACAGAACAACCACCACGTTGCGCCCCGGAGAATTTAACATGCGATCGAGGAAGGTGCGGATGGGCGTGAGTCGCGCTTCGCCGAAATAGTCTGTTCCGAGAAGCTTTTGACGTGTGAGTAGCCCGTTTTGCGAACCACCCGACCCCGTCTGATGAAAATCCCAAGGGACGAGGCCAAAGTCTGTAATGTTGATGACGTTGCTGCCCGCCGCGCGAATCATGAGTTCAGCCCCCGCGATCATTGAGGCATACGTCTTTACATCGGACTTTCCTCCAAGCCCGTAAGCGGCATTGAGCTCGGCGAGCGTGACGGGTTTTGCGGAGGGCTTTCGGAGCGAAGCTGTCGCCGAAGTATAAGCCTCGTTGAGTGGTCCAAGCCGGCCAGGATTCGTGGTGAGTTGTCGCGTCGACATCTCCTTCGCGCTTTCGAGGGCGGCGGCGGCGAGCGTGCGACTCGGCGCATTCGGGTCGGGAACGTCAGAACCCGCAGCCGTGATGGCGTCGGCGAGGTTGACGATACGCTGAATCGATACGCCCTGGAAAGCTGGCTGAGCTTGGTACGCGGGAGCTCTGTCGCCGAAGTAGACCGCTTTGAAGGCCGAGTCTCCCCCCATGGCGTAAGCGAGCTGCGTGAGGTAGCAGTTGCCCCCATCGCGGAGAATCGCGCGCTCGCCGCCCGAATTGAGATTTTGCGGAGTCGTGTGGAGCGCGTTGCCGTGCCGCATGCCGATAGCGGCCCAGTGGTCGTGCGCGAACTTAGGCTTTCCGTCATTATCGAAGGCAAAGGTTCCGAAGGTACTTTTGTCGGTATAGACATCTGAGTTCGCGCCGAGGCGAACGACGTTGGTGCTTGTGACGCCGAACGTACCTGCGGAGATATATTTGTCTGCGCACCCTGCAAAAAGTGCATTCAATCCGCCATTAAAGTAGATATGAACGAAGTGCGCAGGTTCGGCGGCGGCCGCCATCGCATGGGGAATGAGCGGCCCCGCCAGTCGTGCACCTGCCGCTGCCCCAACGCCCGAGGCGAGTGCTTTGAGAAGGCTTCGGCGTGTGAGGCCCGAAGCGGAAGAGGCGAGTCGACGTTCGAGCTCAGTATCGTGCTTCATGGCAGTAGTCTCGCGGTCAGAAGGTGAGAAATGGGCTCGACGAAAGAACGGAGGCACAGACGTAGCTCCATTGGCGTTGCGGATCTGGCTCGGAAGCGAGCTTGGTAGTTGCGAGCATGACGCACGCATCGACTTCGGCGACCGAAGGAGTCTTGCTCCACGCTTTCCGCATGAGCGAGGTGCAGACGGCGCTGGCCGTTACAGACGTCGGAGCTTCGGCCATGTCGGCGCGGGTTTTCGCGTACGCACTACATCCTTCGAACGAAAGCGAGAACGCCGCGTTGAGCGAAACGCCTGACTGCTCGGCCTCGGCAAACCATCGGGGTGGAGGCTCGTCGAACGAGCTCGCGGATGCGCCTAGGCTCGGCGGCACGAGTCCCAACACCCGTTGGTATTCGCCTTTCAGGACTCCAAATGGCTTTACGCGTGCGCGGTTCACTCCAACGTTTTCGTTGGTCCGTTTCCCTTCCAATCTTGACCCGTCGAAGAGAATGTACGCGCGACCTTCGGGCTTGGCGCTGCATTCCAGCGCGCCGGGCGCGGCATTCGGGTCATCGGGGTTCGCGCCCGTGCCGGGGCCACCTGTGAGGGCGTTCGGATCACCCCCGCACGCGAGGAGGTAAGCCGAGCCCACCGCAAACGTTGAAAGACCGCTAAGTCTAAAGAAAGTGGTTCGTTTCACGGGCTACCTTTTTGTTCATTTCACGCAAAAAGAGGGGTCTTTGGCGACGGCCGCAACGGCCGAGGCGAGCGTTTTCTTGGAGCTGAGAGACTCTACGCAGGCGTCGAATACGTTCGCCTCGCATTGGTTTTCGCGTCGCCCGTAGAGAAACTTGAACACGCTTCGACACTGGCTAAAACGCCACGCGTCGGAGTCGACGAGTGACGTGACGAGATCTTTGTCCGTCGCGAGCGTTGTCCCAAGAAGCTTTTGCGGTCCGTCGGTCGGGGGAAGAAAGGCCAGCGTGTCGCCTTGACCCTTCTTCTTGGGAAGAAGGCGCGCGAATTTGTCGAGGGCATACCAAGCGTCGAAGTGGCATCCTTTGCAGGCACTGCCCTTGCGACCGGTCGCCGAGCGATCGTCGCCCGGGTTTCCGACGGAGGCGTCGAGCTCGAGCCCCGTCGTATTCGATAGGATTCGAAACGCGCCCGAGAGCATGTAGCCCTGGTCTTCGTTCCCGGCGTAGCGCTTCATCCACGCCGCAGAGCGAAAGTAGCCAAGACCGTTCGCGTCAGCCTTCACTTCCATGGCCGGCGGCGCGACGCCGGGCGCCGTCGCGGTGACCGCGTAAGCCCCCACGAAGAGCTCTGACCACGGTTTATTCTTCGAAAGGACGTGTTTCGCGAGGTAGTAGACCGGGTCTTCTCTCGCGTCCGCGGGGCCCCCATTGAACTCTGCGTTGATGAATCGAGCGTACCTTTCGGCGAACTCCGGCGACGCGATGAGTGCGTCGACTTCGGTTTGCGGGTCGCCCGAAGCCAACAACGTGGAGTCCGCGCTTTTGCCTTGGAGCGCTATCGCAAGGCGAATGGCGCAGCGTTCGGCTTGTTCGGCAGTATCGGCCTCTCCACCTTCGGCACGAGCGCCATGCGTTCCGAAAAGGAGAGTCGCCGTGCCGACGAGAGCGGGAATCGCTAGGGCGAGCAATGGCAGACGAATCGCGCGAAGAGAACGATCGTCTCGCCGCGATGGAAGCCAGGGTGGGAGGCTCCGTTTGAACATAAGGCAGCGTAGGCAACTGGCGTACCGGCGACGCGTTGCCCCTACAAGACCGCTTTTTATGGACGTTTCTCCGGCCCGGGAAACGCGTCGTGGTCCGGTTGGATCCTGCTCGCACCAGAGGATGTGATCCAGTCCTGTACATGGATGGGTACTAAACTGCGACGGATGAACGGCCTTACGCGGCGCGACGCCCTTTCGTCTTTTTTGCTTGGTAGCGCAGGCTTTGGTGCCGCTCTCGCGACCGGCTGTGTTTCCCCGCGCCTCGCGCGAGCAACACCTGCCGCGGTGCCGACCGCCGCGACAGCTTCCGGATCAGGCCTCGCGGGTGCTCATCACGTGGTCCCGCTTCCCTTTGCTGCAGGTAGTTTGCACGGATTATCCGAGCGGCTGATGCTCTCGCATTATGAGAATAACTACGCGGGTGCGGTGCGTAACTTGAATCGAGCCGAACAAGAGTTGGCGCACATGACGGCCGAGACCCCGCCGTTCGTTGTCGCGGCCGTGCGAGAGCGTGAGCTTACGTTTCGAAACTCGAAGACGCTTCACGAGGCGTACTTCGGTAACCTTGGCGGTGACGGTCGCCGCGCGGGCGCGATCGACACTGCACTCGCGCAGACCTATGGTGGAAGCGCACGCTGGGAGGAACACTTCCGCGCGACGGGGCTCGGGCTCGGCGGCGGCAGCGGTTGGGTGGTTCTCGCTTTGGAGCTTGAGACGTCGGCGCTCCGGACCGTCGCGATGGCCAACCACGCGCAGGCCCTCGCGATGTCCGTACCACTCGTCGTGATGGATATGTACGAACATAGCTACCAAATGGACTTTGGCGCGGCTGTCCCACGCTACATGGATGCCTTTTTCGCGAACCTCCAGTGGGACGAAGTCAACGCGCGTTTCGACCGAGCCACAAAGGCCGCGCTGGTGGTGCGAGGCACGTGAACGTCGCATTCGAAGTCGCCGTTCGGGGCTGGGTCAGAATTGGTTTAAACGCCGAAACGGCGGCGCCCTTTGAAAGAGCGTCGCCGCGTCGGGAAGGCGTTATTACGAACTTACTGCGTCGAGCAAGTCGTGCCGTAGGCTCCAGAGCGCTTTACCCGCGTGGTGACGATGGCGCTCGTGTTCGTATCGAACTTGGCAATGCCGACCAGCTGGAGTGACTTGTGAAGCGCGCTCGCCGTGCTTCCGAAGATCCCGGTGCGGTAAGTACCGAGCGCGGCGTCGAGCTGGCTGTAGTAGTACGTGCCGGCTCCGGTTGTCACGGCGGGATCACCGTTGAAGGCGCTCGAGGCGTAGTTCGGGACGACGAAGGTGTAAGGCAGGTGAGCCTGCGTCGTGTCGATGCAGTACGCAGGCGTTCCGGCCATGGCCGGAGCCGCCGTGCACGCTGCGGTGGCGGAGCCGTCGGGCCGGCCGAAGAGGTAAGACTTCGCGCCGAGGAGGAACTGCGCCATTCCGCTTAGGTACGCCGCCTTCGCGGTCGCGTTCGAGCACGCCCAAAGGTACGTGCCCGCTTGCTGGTTGAGTTCGGTCATCACCTCGCTTGTCGTCGCATTGCACGCGGTGACATGAGCTTGATACTGGTCGATAAACATGGCGGCGGCGGCGGCGAGAGGGTCATAGGTGACCATCAGCGCCTGGTTACCGGTCGTATTGTTGACCATCGTGTAGGCGAGCGGCATGACGTGACCGGAGATCGTGCTTCCCGCCGCCGCGGTGAACTTCTGTACGAGTACGCTTGCTTGACTGCCGACGAGCGCGCCATTGGTGAGGCCGTAGGAAGAGAGGGCAGGCGTTGACGTGCGTCCGGTGGTCGGGCCGTAGCCCAATTGGCCGTAGGCGTTGAGTCCCCAGCACTTGACGGACGAGGCAAGGATGGCGCACGTATGTTTGCCGCCGGTGACGATGGCGGTGACGCCGGACGTCATTCCGGTCACTTGCGTCGGAGTTGCCATTTCGAGCGCGGTGGAGGCGCTATCGCCGACCTGGCCATACTCATTTTGGCCCCAGCATTTGACCGCGCCCGTGGAAAGCCGCGCGCACGTGTGCGAGTCGCCCGCGCTTATCGAGGTTACGCCGGAGGTGAGTCCCACGACCTGCACCGGCGTCGAGCTGTCCGTGTTCGTTCCGTCGCCCAGGCGGCTATGCCAGTTTTTGCCAAGGCATTTGACCGCACCCGCCGTAGAAAGCGCGCACGTGTGAAAGTTTCCTAGACTGAGCTGTGACACGCTCGTGAGACCTGCGACCACAACGGGCGTCGGTTGGTCGACAGCTCCGCCGAGTTGTCCGTCTGTTCCAGCTCCCCAGCACTTCACGCTGCCCGTCGTGAGGACTGCGCACGTCGAGTAGTCGGATGACGCAATCGAGCTCACTCCCGATGTGAGACCTGATACAGCGATGGGCACGAGGCTGACCGTCGCTGTCGGGGAGCTATTTCCGAGCTGCCCGCGTAGGTTGGTTCCCCAACATTGCACACCGCCGTTGACGAGCGCGCAAGAGTGCTCGGCGCCCGCGACGACGGAGGTGGCGCCGGAGGTGAGGCCGGAGACCTGTGCAGGCGTCCAGCGATTTTCCGGAGTGCCATCGCCAATCATGCCCGTGGGTGCGTATATCCCGTTTTGCCCCCAACATTTGACAGCGCCCGATTGCACTGCACAACTATGATATCCGCCGGTGGCAAGCGAGGTCACGCCTGAGCCGAGGCCGACGACCTGCACGGGGGTGAGGCTGTCCGGTACGTCCGTGAAGCCGTCGGCGGCCGCGCCGATACCGAGTTGCTTGCCCACGCCCCAGCATTGCACCGCGCCGGTCGCCATGAGCGCACACGTGTGGTCCCAGCCGCCGGCGACGACCGCGGGAACGGCGGTTAGCCCGGGAGCTTGAGGCGTACGCGAGAAGTTCGGGACGCCAATCTGGCTAAAATCGTTCCTACCTGAGCATCGCACTTCGCCTGCGGACGTGCGCGCGCACGTGGCGAAGTTCCCTGCTACGAGGGAAGTCGCGTTCGTAAAGAGGGCTGTCGAAGGCGTAGGGCTGTTGACCAGAGTGCCGTTGGCCAGCTCCCCATTCTCGTTGTTACCCCAGCACTTAATGACGCCGCTCCCGAGCAGCGCGCACGTGTGCGCGGAGCCGACAGCGATTGAGGTCACTCCAGAGGCGAGCGCTGGTACCACGGCAGGGATGTAGCGATCGGTTGTCGTTCCGTCGCCGAGTTCCCCTTGATAATTGAATCCCCAACAGTGGACCGCGCCGCTTCCGAGAAGGGCGCACGTGTGGTTCCAACCGATGCCGACGCCGACGACGCCAGCGAGGCTCCCTACTTGAACGGGGGTCGAGACAGGGGCTGATGTCGTGCCGGTTCCGAGTTCGCCGCTATCGTTGGCTCCCCAACATTTGAGTGTGCCGTTGGAAAGTACAGCGCACGACGAGCTCTCTGCGCCCACGGCAACGCTCGTGGCGTTCGCGATGCCGCTGACCGTCACCGGTACCGTGCTCATCGGCGTGACGGTTCCGTTGCCGAGTTGACCTGCCGCGTTGGCCCCCCAACACTTGATTCCTCCAGACGCGAGCACGGCGCAGGTTTCGTCGCCGCCAGACGCTATCGCGATGACGCCGCTGGTCAGCCCCGTTACCTGAGACGGCGTAAGGCCGTCCGCGGTGCCACCGTTGCCGAGTTGGCCGTTCCAGTTGGCTCCCCAGCACTTGACTGCGCCGCTTCCGAGGAGCGCGCACGTGTGGCTAACACCGGAGGCCAACGCAACGACTCCCGCCTCGAGCCCAACGACTTGCACAGGAGTTGTACTTCGGTTGTAGTCGTTGTTGCCGAGCTGACCGTTCCAATTGGCTCCCCAGCATTGAACACCGCCCCCAACACTCAAAATCGCGCATGTATGAAACATGCCGAGGGCCTCGCTCCGGAGACTTGCCGGCAGCTCGAGCGCCCCTCGTAAGCGGGCTGCGCGGTCGCTGTCGCTTGCAACGCTGAGCGGGAATTGACCCGCGTGATCGATGCCAAAAGCACCGGTTGGATTCGCCCGCCAATCGGCATACGCGAACGACGTGTCGGCGACATACGTATTCGTAAGCGTCCCGGTGCCGTAGGCCAGCTTGCCCGTGAGCAGGCGCATCGAACCCTGATAAATCGAAGAAACGTCGAGAAGCGGCTTAGTCGTGGCCGCGGCGTCACCGAAAAACCAGCGGCCGCCGCCGCTGCCGTAAAGTGGGTTTTGCTGCTCCGCCAAGGAGTGAAGGTTCAGCGCGTACACTTTGCCGTTTTGAGCTGCCACGCTCTTGCTCATGTTCGCGATGCGTTCGTTTTGGATGGGCGTACCCGCCGCAATCGTGTCGACCGGCACCATATTCAGAGGCGCGGCGACGCTGCGGTTGATGTTCGCGAGCAGCGCCGTCGCGTTCGTATTCGCGCCGAGTGCGCGAGGAGCAAAGTCACTGCCCTTCATCGAAAGGCTCGCACTGAAGTTCGTATTGTTCCATGCGTCGATCGACGACGCTGCCACCGGGAGTGCGATGCCCGTATGCTCTTGCATCACGCGGCTCGCGTACGATTCCATGTCGCCCGCCGGCTCGCCGTAGAGACCGAAACCGTCGGGGCGTCCGAAGGGCGTATTTTCAGAAGCCACGCCGCTTTGCGCACCGGTTTTCACGGTGACGCCGCGGACTGTGGCGGTCACACCGTCGCGCGCCGTGTTGGGGTCGGAGAAGGCAATACCGACCGCGCAGCTTCGTTTCGCCGCGGCGAGCGTTCCGATGCTCGCGCAAAGAGCGCCGCCGTATTGGGTCGCAATGTTGCTCGTGCCTTGGCCGACGAGACTCGTCAGCATGTACGCGTCGCGTTGCGCGTTGGAGGTCGTCGCCGACGGTGCTACCCCGTTCATCACGTAGCCGCCGATTCCGGTCATCGAGCCGTCGCCGGCCGTCGCCTGGACGCGCAGACCTTGGCCTCCAGGTGTTGGAATGCAGAGGGCTTTCGTGTACCCAAGCGCGAGAAAACCGGGCCATCCGTCGGCGTCGAAGTTCGCATTGAATCCGCCGAGCCTGACGGTGCCAGCCGCGCACGCGGTCACGTCCGCCGTACCCGAAAAAGTCGGCCATGTGCTCAGCACTGCGGCTTGGTATCCGGCTTTCGGAACGCCGCGGAACTGCCAATTACGAGAGCCGTGCCACCCGACGAACGGGAAGGCGGTCGCAAAACCTCCGCCCCACATTCCGCCGCCACCGCCCCACGCGCCGCCACCGCCCGCGAAGTTTCCTCCTCCCCCGGCAAAGCTTCCGCCGCCACCATTCCACCAGCTTCCTCCACCGCCCCACGCGCCGCCACCGCCGCTCCACCAGTTTCCTCCACCGCCCCACGTACCGCCGCCACCGTTCCAGTTTCCTCCTCCTCCGCTCCACCAGCCGCCGCCGCCCGCTACGTCGCCGCCGCCAGACCACTGGCCACCGCCACCGGCCCACGGGCCACCACCGCCACTCCACGCGCCGCCACCGCCGCTCCACGTACCGCCACCGCCGCTCCAGAAGCCTCCGCCGCCCGCGAAGAGTCCGCCACCGCCGCCCCACTGGCCGCCGCCGCCGGCGAACGTGCCACCGCCGCCGACGCCGCGAAGGGCGCTTTGGGGCGAGAGATCGGACTGTCGAAGTGCGACGCGCACTTCGTCTGAGGTGGTCGCGCATCCGACAACTAACGAAGCCCCTAAAAGAGACAGAACGAGAGTCGATCGGGAAGCGGAGCGTAGGCGCATCGTGTGGTTCTCCTTGGTGACAACCCCCCTTGAGCACGCACCGAGCCAGGTTGGATTGGGCGATATTGAGCGAAGATCGACGAGCCGTACCGCGTCCCACTGCACTTCGTGTGCAGCCCTGAAGTGCACGGTAGCCGTCGAGTGCAGCGGCGCGCCGACGACGGGTTTCGCACTTGCTCGTACGAGTCGGACAAGTGCGGCGTTTTGCACGTAGCGCGTTGTTCTGTGCGCCGTTATCACTTCGCTCATGACAACGACAAAAAACGATCTCTCCGAGAAAACGCGGTCCACGATGATCGAGTTGCTTAGCGCTCGCCTTGCCGATGCCGTCGACCTCCAAACGCAGACCAAACAGGCCCATTGGAACGTTAAGGGGCCGAGCTTCATCGCGCTCCACGAGCTCTTCGACAAGGTCAACGAAGACGCCGAGGAGTACGTGGACCTCATCGCGGAGCGAATCGTCCAGTTCGGTGGCTACGCGGACGGCAGCATTCGCACCTGCGCGAAACGAACAACCCTCGCGGACTACCCACGCGTCTCCGGCGGTCGGGAGAATACCGACGCCTTGTCGACGGCGCTCGCGACGTTCGGGAAGAACGTACGGGTCGCCATCGACGAGTCCGACAAGGCGGGCGACAAGGGTACGGCGGACCTCTTCACCGAGGTCTCGCGCGGTGTCGACAAGTGGCTGTGGTTCGTCGAAACGCATCTCCACGGGGAGCGCTAAAGCGACTCATCCAAGCGGTCTCGACCTTCCGCCAAACCTCAAAGTTCGGCTATGGGTCGCTTTAAACCCACGAACCGAGAAGCATGCCTCTCCTTTGGGGCATGCGCCTCTCTCTAGGGATCTCGGGCCGTGAACGGGCTTCGCATTCGTGGTTATTTCGTGGGAGCCTTTTGCGAATTTGATATGGCGAGCGCCTGGTAGAGATTCGGCTGACTCAGCGTGGAGCTCGTTAAGAAATCCCACGACAGAATCCCCCAGCCGTTCAATCCCCAGTCGGCACCCCAGGAGTTGAGCACCCAAAGGCCGCGTGGGTCCGCGGCAAACGCGGCAACCGTGTGCCAGCCCTGCGACGCGGCGGCCGGCGGGGGCGGCCCCACGATGAGGGCTTCTTTCGTGACATTTTGAAACGCGTCGAACGTGTTGAATACGACGACTATCGGCATTCCTGCCTCGAGGGGGGCCGATAGTGCTTGTTTGATGTCTCCTCTGAGCTGAATTTTACTGTAGCCAGAAAAAGTATAGCTTTTCGCCGTCTCGAAGTGAGCGGGAGTAGGCTGAGTTGCGCAGTCATAGTCCGTTTCCATCGGCTGATAGGCAGAGGCTGGCGGAATACCGTCTTTCATGAGTCTTGCCAGGTGCACCTCAGGAAAAAACCCTCGCGTGCACACTCCCTTTGCTTCGAGCGCGTAGAGAAACATCGGCGCAAAAGCCGTTTCTTGCCGCTCGTTTTTGTTTGCGAGCCAGCCGGCGACGGAGTGGCCTAAAGCCCACGCGGCACAGCCGTACATTTGCCCTTGGTTCCCCGCGGCTGGTGCCCACGCGGAGACGTCGCCGTAGGCCGGCTGAAGGAGCGGAACACCGCCCGGCGCGAGGAGCTCCGATTGCGCGCTCGTGTCGGCTCCGTAGGTCTCGTCAAGTACCTTGGCGAGCTCAGCCGCGTTGACTCGCGGTAAAAATCTTGGGTGTGCGGGCGAGGTGTTCGGCGCCACGCCGGTCGAGATCTCAGCCCCACCCAAACCTTTAGGCAAACGGATCGGGAAGGCTTCTTTTTCAGTTGAAGTGTCGTTGCTCGGGGCGGAGACAGAGCAACCTGTTCCGAATGCAAACGCAACGCCGAACGCTGCCAAACCTGTCCGCAGTCGTGTGCCAGCCGTTTGCAAAGAAACGAATATGCGTTGAGCCGGCGGTTCGGACATGGCGCTCGGAAGGGTGCAAACGTTGTTCCGGGCTGTGATGGGGCGACTTCAAGGTAGGTGCGAAGTTCGACGAACCACCGCCACACAACTCTAAGGCGACCTTCCCGGTCGCCTCGGATCATTCTGCGCAGGAGTGTCGCGGCGATAGGATGGCTTCGCATTCACGTGTTTATTTCGACCTCCTACCGGCGCACAGCGAAGAGGCCGTGCGAAGGCTCTGCTGGTGCACGCGTAGACCACCCAGCCCTCGTCGAAGGGTCACCTAGAGAGGCGCGTTTAAGCGTTCTCGACGCGATGAGTCGCGCCAGCCGCCGCCGTACGGTGTTCCACTACGGGCGGTGGGGTGCGAGCCTCGGACACACGTGCCTACGGGGTAGGTCGTGTACGCGTCGCTGGCGATTTTTTGAGCTTCTGCGGCCGCGGAACGGACGACGATTCATCGACCTCGCTGGGCCTTGAAATGATTTCGATGCCTCCGTGTTTGACGCCACGCGTCGCAAGAATGCGTTCGGCGATTGCGCGGAGTTCGTCGGACCGTCCGCGCATCACGATCACCTCGAGGCAATTGTCGTGATCGAGGTGCACATGCATTGTCGAGATGACACGCGCACCGAGTTCATGCTGAATTTCTGTGAGTCGCTCCGAAAGGGCACGGACGTGATGGTCGTACACAAGGGTTAAGGACGCGACGGACTCAACGCCTCTTTCAACCTGCGCTTCGACAACCGCCGATCGGGCGAGATCCCGGAACGCCTCGGACCGGGTACATCCGCGAGCCGCCACCACGCGATCGAACTTGGCGAGCAGGTCTGATTCCATCGCAACGCCGAAGCGTGTCAGAGACTCCTTCATAGGAGCCCCTTATAGACTCATTCACGCTTTGGAGTCAGTCGGGCACGGCGGATTCGCTCCGAGCGTAGGCCTTCCCCGCCCTTACCGGTTTGCGCCGAGCGAAAGCGCCGCGTCCGCGGCCCAAACAGACGCGACGCCGGAGCTCTCGGCCGATGGGCTCTGCGACCAAAAGTCTGGAGGATTATTCCGTTGTATGGATTGACGCTTTGGTAAGGCATTGGGTTTATTTACGGGGCTCGTGCAGCGCGTACGCGGTCGTTGACCGCTGCGCGATCCGCGACCTTTCGTCCGCTCCACACGCCGAGCCCCGCCAGTCCAAGTCCCGCAAGGACGTCGACGAGGTAGTGCCAGCGAAGGAACATGGTTGCGATCACAATTTGTGATGCAATCATGCCCATCACCGGCCACGTGAAGCGGAAGACCGGCAGCCGGCGGTGTCGAAGTGAAAACAGCGTCAGGAAGGTGGGCGCGGCGGTATGGAGGCTGGGAAAGATGTCCTTGCGAGCCGCGCCTTCACCTGAGTCCACCGCCCTTGTAACAAGCTTCCACCAGAATGGACCGTCCAGCGGGTGCTGAAAGTGACCCGCCAAATAGGCGTAGGGCCCATAGGCGGGTACGAGCATGTAAACGGTTTGCCCGACGCAAAAGATGAACAAGAATCCGAAAGCAAATTCTTGAAGAAGGCGTCCGGGCCGCCCAAAAATTACGAACGGAACCAGGAACACCAAAATCACGGTGTAGTAGTTGAAGTAGAACAACGAAAACCATTCGGTCGTTGCCGGTCGCACGAACCGGTCCCAGGCTTCGGCGGGCTCCATGCCGAAGACCGCATGGTCAAATCCGTAGATCGTCGCATCCACTGCGCGCTCCGTCGCCGTCGGAAGGACATAATGAAGCTCCGCAAATGACCCCAGCACGCCAAAGACGAGGGCGAGGCGCCGAATGAGCTCGCGCCCGGGCGATCGGATTAAGCTCTCGTGCGCGGTCTTCTGCAGGAAAACGTAGGCGCCAAGGATTACGCCGGTCACCCCGAGAGCCATCGGTCGTCGCGGCCCGCTCCCGGCACCGACCGCTCCGAAGAGAACGCCGAGGTATGCGAGCACCATCCAATCTTCGGCCATGAGCCGCTCACCGGCCCGACTCAGCCAATCTTCGCCGCACGGATCCCCACCTGGCGGATCGTCCTGCTTCCTCCGATAGCCAAGGAAAATGGCAGCCACCACGAGCGCGATCGCAGCGATGTCGCGCCAGTCTTGCGGAAACGCGTGCGTCAACGGAGCGCCCTGCCCAGCTGTGGTCGCCGGTGCATCCGCGGTCCGAGGGTGGGACGCACCGCCGGAGGGTTCGTCTAGTTGCGAGGTGGGAGACTCGAGAGATCCGACTCGCTCGGCACGGTGGTCGAGTCGACACGAGAGCAACCGGGAAGAGCGAGGGGGACGAGGGATTTCCAAAGGTTCACTGTCTAACGGGTCGCCCTTACGAGAGAATCCGTAGACCTTGTCCTTGAAAGCGGCGATGCCAAACATGCTCCCGAACTCGGTCGGCGATGCCGCGTTCGTGCACCACGTGCCCTTCTTCACCTGCCCGCGCGTGCTCTTGAGCACACTTTGTGCGCCCGGGCGAATCGCCTTCACATTGACTTCGATCAACGTGTCGGAGGTGGAGCACGTAGGGGGTTTCGTGGACAAAACGATCCAGCGCATGGCGTTCACCTCGGCGCCCTCGCTTATGCCCCACACGTGCCGCGCGGACACCTCCTAAGCGGATGAAATGCCAATATTTAGCGACATTTAAGCGCGACGAGGATGCCGCCTGACTCGGTCGTTTGCCTGTCATGGAGCGCGCGTTCCTCAAATGGCGGCAGAACCGAACGTCACCCGCGTCGGCGCCACCAGGTCCCGATTCGCCGACCGCGAGAGGGCGTTGCATCTCGGCGCCAGCACCGATCCCGAGGGCAAGCGGAAGCCATCCCGCGAGCGTCGCAAAGCTTCGTCAGCACTGGGGGCGTAACCTCGGACGGCACGCATGACGCCGGCCTGGCTGAGGGCGGCTCGACCGCCAACGACTCCGGGGTGATCGATTCCGGGGTTCATGCTTCCGCCGCGGACACCGCGCATCCGGACGGCGGGAAGGACGCCGGACCCGAAGACCGCGGACATGACGGGTGACCAAACCTCGAGCATTTCGTCCCCCGCTTGAAGGCTTTGCACCCATCGACCAACACAGTCACGGAGGCCATGAGGCCCACCAAGGAGAAGAGTGGTGGTATCCCCTCCACGGAGACACGTTCTCGACTTGGAGCCCGTGATGGCCGAGACTCGCGAGCGTGGAAGTTGGCTTAGCTCGGCGCAGGCTGTTGTTCCGCGGGCGGCACCGTGATGTAGCCGAGCGGCATCGCGAGCTGCTGCGCGTCGAGGCGAGCCCGCGTTCGCAACCAGTACTTCGGCGCGAGCTCGAGATACCGGTCGCGCGGCCAATACGGCACGACACGAATCATCGCCTCGAGGTAAGACTCGGGGTCGAGGTCGTGCAGCATGCACGACGCGATGAGGGAAAACAGGTCGGCCGCCGCTTGCGCGTGAACGCCCGACCCGCAAAACATCCACGCTTTGCGCCCGACTGCAAGGACTCGCAGGGCGCGCTCACTGGCGTTGTTTTCCAGGCGAAGCCTTCCATCGTCGAGAAAGCGACAGAGCGCGGCGCGCTGGCGGAGGGCGTACCCAAACGCGTTTGCCACGGGACCGCGCACCTGACGAACGCGCTCGAAGACGTGGCGGTGCCCAACCGAAAAACTCGTCAAGGAGCGGACGGGAGGCAAGTTGCCTGCGTTCGTGCCGTTGCTTGGGCGCGAGCGATGCCCACTGCTTTTCGAACTCGAACAGGACATGGAGGCGAAGAATCGCGTAGTGCGCGAGCGCGTCCTTCGTGACGACCGCCGCTTCCCAGAACTTTCGCCGCGCGTGACGAAAGCATCCGACCTCTTGCGGAGACTTATCCCCGGGGTCCAGACGCG